>NZ_JBVJEH010000003.1:596936-902500 GCF_055581845.1 Streptomyces sp. NPDC042346
ACGTCGAACGTCGTGCGCCGGGCTCAGGAGCTACTGATCTCGCAGGGGGTCCTGGAAGGCCGTGCGGGCTCCGGTACGTACGTGGCCGAACCCCGTCAGCGTGTGCGCGTGGTCCGGTCGTCGGCGCGCGAGCAGCGGGGAGGTTCTCCGTTCCGCGCCGACATGAACGCCGTGGGGAAGCTGGGGGACTGGGAGAGCCGGACCGAGGCCAAGGTTTCTGCGCCGGCGGAGATCGCGGCGCGTCTCGGTATCGCCGAAGGGGACCTGTGCGTCCGCACCATGTACGAGTTCCTTGCCGACGGTCGGCCCGTACAGCTGTCTACGAGCTGGGAGCCATACGACCTCACGGCCGGCACCGTCGTCGTTCTTCCCGAGGGAGGGCCGCACGCTGGGGTGGGCGTCGCGAATCGCATGGCTGAGATCGGCATCACGGTCAGCCATGCAGTGGAGCAGCCGGAGCCGCGGCAGGCCACCGCCGAGGAGGCGTCGCTCCTGGGGATCCAGAAGGCCTCTCTCGTGACGCACATCCGGCGGACGTACTACAGCGAGCAGGGGCGGCCCGTGGAGACCGCTGACATCGTCGTGCCTGCCGCTTTGTGCGAGATCGTCTATGAGGTACCAGTCAGTCGTTGACAGGCAGCGCCAGTCGACGCGGGAGGGGTGGGCGTGACAGGTGATCTCCAGTTCAGCTGGGAGCTGGGCGGATCTGGATGGGCCGCGTGTCGAATCGCCGACACTGCTGCGGAGCGGAAGTACATCGTCAGCTACTGCACGGACGCTTTGGCCGACTTGCTGTTCGGGGTGACGGGTCTGTACGGGACTTCGTCCGTGCAGCGGGTTTCCTTCGACCTCGAACCGGCCGAGGTGAGGTGGCGGCTCCGGCGCCGCGGGGCAGACGTGTACATCGCTATCTACTCGTTTCCGGACGTGAGCACGAGCTGGGACGCACCCGACGGGGAGGGCACCCTGTCCTGGAGCTCCACACAACCCCGCCGTGTGTTCAGCCACGCAGTCATGGAAGCCGCCCAGGCTGTACGCAGCCTCCATGGCGAGGCCGGCTACCTAGCGAAATGGCATCGGTACCCGTTCCCTGTCGCTGCGCTGCAAGACCTACGGCGACTTCACCAGCGAGACGACGAGTGCGAGCAGTGCCGGAGCAGTCTCGATTTCTGACATCACCAGCTGACATCAACGGGCCCGGACGTGGGCGGTGTCAGGCGGTCGCCGACGGTGTGGTGACATGCGGTCGAGGGCTCTGTGTGGCGGGCCCAAGCGAACTTACAAAGCAGATGTCGGCGGTTCGAAACCGTCCGCGCCCACCAGGAGAAACAGCAGGTGAAAGCCTGTTGCGGCCCCTCAGTCGAAATCGACTGAGGGGCTGTTCTGCGTTCGGATGCCACATAGATGCCACATCCCCATGGAGTCGGACCTGATGGATGTGGCGAAAGGGGATGTAGGCAGCATCGTTCGCCGCGTGCCACGCTCTACGGAATCCCCCGACTGGGTCGCCGCGCGCCGGTGAACCATCGGCGCCCAGATCAGAGCGGCACGCCTCCACGCAAACTTGAGCCAGGAGCAGGTAGCCCACGCGATCCCGATGGACCGGGCCACGTACGTTCGCATCGAGCAGGGCCAGTCCAGCCCGCTTCTCGACACCCTGCTGCTCATCGCTGACGCGCTCGACGTGCCCCTCGCGGAGCTGGTGAGGTAGCCCCGGCCCGGGGGACGGTCCGGCCGGGGCGGTCCTCGAACTGCTATCCCGCGATGATGAAACCGCGGGTGGGCCGGTGGCGGTCGGCAGCTGCCACGCGGGCGAGCACGGCCTCAGTGATGTCCCGCCGGTCGACCGGGTCGATCACTCTCCACTCACCCGCCCGGTTCTTAGGGTCCACCGGTTCGAAGGCCCCGGGGATCCCGTACTTGCGCATCGAGTCGTGCAGTGAAGAAACGTTGCGTGCGTCCATGACTCTCCGTCCGTCGGCAGGCGTCGAGCCTATTCCTCGGGAGGGAGCGAGGCGCAGCTGCCGGGGTTGATCGGGCCGCAGCCGCCGGGCGGGGTGTGCCGGACTACCCCGACCAGTTCCCCGACGCGACCCGTCCAGAGCTCGGCGTCGGGGGTGTAGCCGGCCTGTTCGATGAGGGCGATGGTGCGCGTGATGACGTCCGGGTCGTGGCGGGCCGCGTCGGGGCGCTCGGGGTAGTGGTGGACGAAGCGGCCAAGGCGGCTACACAGGGTTGCGTACGGGTGCGTGTGGAGGATGAGGGCGTGCCAGCCGGCGTCCACCTCGCTGGTGGGTGGGATACGCGCCGTCGGGAACAAGCTGGCGGCGTGCACGAACTTCGTGGCCTCGGTGACGACCCTCTCAGCCGTCGCGGAGTCCATGCCGGGGTTGTCGTCGAGGACCGTGAGGACCGTGCCGGTGAAGTAGGCGTCGCCCAGCAAGTCTCGGACACCGGGCGGGTTGCCGGGCTCGGGACTGGACGAGCAGGGCGTCGGGTTGCCGGTCGTGCAGGCCATGGTTCCTCCAGGCTGGTGGATTTCCGATGGTGCGTGGACCCGCCTCATGTGGGACGGGAGTCAGTAGTGACGCCGACGACAAGGGCGGCGAGGATGCCGAGAGCGATCAGGCAGAAGAGGGCCTGACGCTTCCACTCGCTCATCGGGCCTTGTGAGCGAGCGGGGGCATGCCGGGGCGGCCCACGAACAACGCGTGGCTCTGTGTCTGATGGCGGCGATCGTGGATCGCCTGGAACATGTCGCGGGCGGCGAGGGCCAGGTGCTTGGCGTACGACCACGGGCCGAGCGGGCCGTCCGCGGGCCCGTCCGCCTTGAGCTTGGCCCAGGTCTCGAGGACTGCCCTTCCGCACAGGGGCCGCTCGGCCTCGGGGATCTCCGTGACGCCGGCGGCGAGCGTGATGCAGTGCGTCAGCAGCCTGTTCGTGAGGGCTGCGAGAGACAGCGCGTCCGGGTGGTGCCGCATGCTCATGGCCTGCCGAATGTCGGCCTCGGCTGCTTCCTCGACGTGGTCTTCCACGGCGTCCGCGACCTGAAGGAGGAGGGCGCCGAGGTGCACCTCGACCGTCTGCTCGGGCGGCCTCTCGTGCTTGATCTGCTCCGGCATCGGCTGCTCCCGTCCATCAAGTTGGAGGGGCATCTCCGTCGTTAGCTGTACGCCCCTTCGGCTACGGGTCGATGATGTGTGAGCACGGCACCGAGCAGATAGGCCATCGAGTGGCCACGCATGGCCACGTCGCGGCCACGGCCCAGAGGCACCGCGATGACACCCCACACTGGCGGCATGAGCCGCAACGACGCCCTCCGCGCCGCCCGCCTCCGGGTCGGATGGAGGTCGGCCGACGCGGCAGCGGCCGCGCTCACCGTGCGCGGCCAGGCCCTCCTCGACGACCTGCATTTCACCGTGTCCCCTCGGACATGGCGCCGGTGGGAAGGGCCCCGCCCCGGGTGGCCGTCGGAAGAGACGGCGCTCGTCTTCCACGACGCCCTCGGGCGGCGGCCGGAGGACCTCGGGTTCACCGCACCGCCGGGCTGGATCCGGCCCGAGCACCACGAAGAGACCACCGTGCAGCAGCAGTCCTTCCTCACCGTCACCGCCGCCGCGCTCGTTCCCGGGCCGCTCGCGGCGCAACAGGTGGATCCCGCGCTCGTCGACTACTTTCAGTCCCAGCTCGAAGGCCACTACCGGGCCGACATGCTCCTCGGCCCCCACGACCTCATCGGCACCCTCGGACCGCAATTCCAGCTCATCGACAAGCTCACCCGCAGCGCGACCGGCGAGACCCGCCGCGGCCTGCTCCGGGTCGGGGCCGCGTACGCCGCGCTCGTCGGCTGGCTCTACCAGGACGCCGGTGACTTGAGTGCCGCGGCGTTCTGGCGGGGCATCACGCAGGAGATAGCACTCCGGGCCCGCGACCCGCACCTCATCGGCTACGCCATGGTCAACAGCGCGCAGGTCCGCACCGACCTCGGCGACGGGGCTGGTGTGGTCGATCTGTGCGAGGCCGCCCTCGACGATGACCAGGTCGTCCCGAAGATCCGGGTCATGGCCATGCAGCAGCAGGCCCACGGTGCCAGCCTCCTGCGTGACCGCGACACGGTGGACCGGCTCATCGATGAGGCCGGCCGGATCCTGCCCCGGGTCGACGATGACCTTCCCTGGGGTAACGCCTGTCGCCGGACCCCTGGGTATCTGAAGGTGCAGCGGGCGACTTGTTACGGCCGACTTGGGCTCGGCGCCGAGGCGAGCGACCTGTGGTCGCAGGTGCTCGACGTCGTCCCGGCCACCGCCCGGCGGGACCGCGGGGTCTACATGGCGCGGTATGCGACGGCGGCCGCGACCGCGCGCGAGCCAGAGCAGGCCGTAGAGATCGCCCGGGACGTTGCAGTGATCGCCGTCGAGACGGGATCTGCGCGGATGCTGCGCGAACTAGCCGCCCTGGAGAGGGCGATGAGGCCGTGGCAGGATGCCCCGGTCGGGCGGGGCATCGCCGAGGCTCTGACGCCCGTGACCGAGGGGATCTGGCATGGGTGTGCCTGAGCCGCTGACCGAGACGGAGATTACGGCCGCGCTGGCTGGCGTGCCGGGGTGGGAGCGCGAGGGAGACACGATCAGCCGTACGTACCCGATCCGGTATCACGCGGCGGTGGCTGCGATCGTGACGATCGCGGACCGGTCGCGGCGGGTTCAGCATCATGCGGACCTGGACCTGCGGATGGACCACCTGCGGGCGGCCATCACGACGTACGACGCGGGCTACCGGTTGACGGCTGCGGACTTCGACCTCGCACAGCGGATCGACGCGATCGTCGCAGCGCACCAGGCTCTTCCGCTCGACTGACCCCGGACGCGACGAAGCCGCCCCCTCCGCCCGGAGGCAGAGGGGGCGTGGACCTATGCGGCGGGCGTGTAGTGGACGACGGTGGTCTCAACCGCTTCCGCGTACACGCTTCAGAGCGTCGACCTCGCCTCGGTCGGCAAGCCTGCCGACCGAGGCGCGCCCGCGCTAGAGCTCGACTTCCGCAATCCAAGTCAAGGGTGTGGACGGCCCCACTGTCTACTGCCCGGGTTCAGGGCCCACTGCCCCCTCTACGCCTGGCAGAGGCTGGTCGCCTTCCGGTGCTGGGATTGCAGAGGCGTTCCGGATGTCACCGGTGGTGGCGTCCACGGTGGCTGACAGCAATAGGTCTGCCTGACGTGCCGCCAGGCGCCAGTGGACGCGCCACTTGTCGTCCTGTCGCTCGACCAGGTAGATGGGCTCTTCACGCTTGCCTGTGCCGGGCTTGAGCTTGTGGTGGGATTCGAATCTCTTCCAGGCGTCGCTCTCGCTGATGTCGATCTGCGGCAGCTTGGGGTCATCGACATGTCGGGCGATGAGGTCGGTCAGGCGGCCGGAGGGTTCGATCAGGATGTCCAGGCGCATGGGCATGAGGAGTTTGCCCTGCCACCGGCGCCATTCGACTACCCAGCCGAGACTTGTACTGCTTGCGTCGACCGGCCAGACCTTGACCTTCGAGCCGCGAAGTGCCCAGGGAGCGGTGCGCTGGGCAAAGAGCGTCGCGACCTGCTGAGCCTGTTCTGCCGTGCCTACTGGGCGACTGGCCTCCGGAATTTTGTATGCATACGTCCCTTCTCCCTGGCTGGTAGGGGTGAAGTGGACCGTGAGCTTCTCGCGGTCGGGCCAGGTCAGTTCGACGAAGCCCCCGGGAAGAGGCGCGTTGATGGTGCTGGGGCCTTCGATGTTGTTGTGGAAATTCGCCTTGTCGACGATGTGGGCGTCACCGAAAGTATTCTCAAGCGCTGCGTTGAGGGCCCGAAGTTGTTCAGGACTTGCGGTGGGGGTCGCGGTGGGCAGGACAGCGCGTACCGGCTCGATGGCCGTTGCCCACGCCACGGTGATGAGCAGCAATGCGGCGGTACCTGCGATGGTGCCGCGCCGGACCGCCGTCTGAGCAAGCGGGGTGCCTTGATGGATTCCGCGGCAGATGACGGTGCCGATGGCGGCTCCTGCCAGAACCCCAACGCTGTTGGCAGCAAGATCGTCGGTGTCGCAGAGGCGGGTGATGAAAGGCATCGTGGCCTGCGCGGTCTCCACCGCCGCAGTGAACAAGACTCCGACCGCCGAACTGAAGAGGGGGCGCCTGGTGGCAAGTACGGCGAACAGGCCGAATGGAGCGAACAGCAGAACGTTGAGTTGCCCCTGCGTCGTCGTGAATGTCTCGGCAACGGCGGGGTTGATCGTGCATTCGTAGGTCAGGATCCCACTGCCGCCCCACGTGGTGAGGAAGGCTGGCCCAACGGTCGAGGATGCCCACAGTCCGTAAAACGCAGCTTGAGGGCGATCGATGCGCCGTGCGGCCACGAGATAAACGACGGCGCCGGTTACGAGGGTGGCTGTGATGGCGAACCCGAGAAAGTCGAGATCGTGTTGAAAAACGGCTTTGATCACGTGAGGGCCTGTTCGCAGGAGAAGGCCCGTCCATACCCTCTAGTGAGGTACGGACGGGCCCTGGTATCTGTTGGCGAGGTCTAGCAGGGGTCTGACGCCGGCGTGGTGTAGGTGGTTCCGCCGCTGGTGTAGAGCTTGCCGATGATCGCGGAGCAGCTCGCGCTGATGCCAGCGCTCCTGTTGTAGTGGGCGGGGGCGGCGGTCATGTTTTGCATTGCCCACCAGTTGGTGATGGAAAGACGCTCGTAGCCGAGCTTTGCGTCGAGGGGGCCACTGCGGGTGCGGTAGTAGTTGACGCTCACGTAATTCCCGGAAGGGTTCGTGCCCATAGAAAGAATGCCGTTGTCCAGCTTGGTGCATCGGTCAAAGGTGGTGATCTTTCCGTCGCTGGGGCACGAAGTTGCGCCAGCTGCTGCAGCCGGAATGGCGCCGAGGCCAAGCATTGCGGCTGCGGTTGTACCGACGACGGCTGCACCTATACCAAGTCTCACGAAAGTCCCTTTTCGTCCTCGATCATCAAGCGAACCTGTCGATCCTATGTATTGCCAGGGTCTGGGGTAGGCGTGAAATCGGCCATGTTTGATGTGGTGGCCAACTATTGTCGGCGAGGGTGAGGAAGGGGCGGCCGCGCCGACGAGATGCAGGGGGGTGCCTGTCTCGTGCCCGCGTGCGACTGTGCTGGCGTCAGCCGTCTGGGTGATCACACTCACTGGAGAAACGCTCGGTCTCGGCCCCCTCCGCCCAAAGGCGAAGGGGGCGTGGTGCTTCAGCGGGCGGCGAGTTGTCAGAGGGCGACTAGGACGCCAGCGCTCGCAGTGAGGGCGGCGATGCTCGCGAGCGGCCACCTGCTCTTACAAAGTAGATGTCGGCGGTTCGAAACCGTCCGCGCCCACCAGTACAAAGGCCCCGGACCGATCATGGTCCGGGGCCTTTGACATCCACGATCTGGCAGTGCCCGAGGATCTCCATGACGACGCGGGGAGCGACGCCGGCGGCGGTGAGGAAAGTCGCGGGGAGGTGGTGAGGAAGTCGCCCGTCCGGCTCGGAGGGTCTCGCCGGAGTCGATCGCGGTCGACTGGCCACACACCGGCAGAGGCTGAGGGCCGGATGTCCGCGGTTTACGCGATCCGCCTCCTGGGCGCAGTCGTTGGGAACGGCCCCACGTCCGAAGCCACGACGGCGATCTCCCTCGTCCAACACCTACTGGACCCCGAGACGCCGGACGAGGAGTCCTCGGAAATCCCGGAAGCGCTGCAACGAGGCTTGGTGAGTGGTGGGCGGGGTGGGTCAGACGCCCGACTTTGCTGTCGGGACAACCACGATCTGATTCTCGTCCTCGTAGATGACCCGGCCGGGGTTCGAAGACGCCAAGCGACGGCACTCGACACCATGTGCGGCGAGAAGCTCCAGGTATCCGTCCACACGCTTGATGAGACCTTCAGCGGACGACTTGAACCAGGCCACGGCGCCGGGGTTCACCTCGGGGTCGTACACATCCGGGTCGATTGTGCTCGGATTTGTGTAATTGACGTCGTACCAGTCGTTGTTGGACCTCCAGAACCGGTACTGCTCGTCAGTCAACTTGCCCTGTGCCGCGAGCTCATTGGCAAGAATGAAGACGCCGGGGAAGTGTCCTCGTGAATGCCTTACCGTTCCCTGGAACCGGACATACAACGCTTGTTCCACGATCGCTCCCTCGCACCGATCTTCACCGCCGAACGCGGATCCTAGGCGTAGCTACCTGCCCCTGCCCCTGCCCGCAGCGCGATCTGTGCGTCCGTACCGTGCACGAGTTCGTGTCTCGATTGAGGGGGAAGCGATGGAGTCGCTCGGATATCTCGTCGGCGGCCTGGTCTGGGGCGCCGCGATCGCCGCGCTGCTGGTGACGGTGCTCGGCTCGCTCCTGGTCGTTCGGTGGCGGCGCAAGGCGATCGCCGCCTTGGAACGCGCAGAACGTGATGCGGATGCGCTGCGGGGTTCTGCGCGGGTGGCTGGGGATGACGGGTTCCCGGAGGCGTCGCGGGAGGTCTGAGTTCGGGCGACACACGTGGGGAGTAGGCCGTTCGGAGCGGTGTGCCTCCGTGCTCCGGTCCGCTGCGCTTGCGCCTCCCCTGGCGCGGCGAGCGCTGGGAGGATTCCGTGCGTCCGAACGGTGGCGATGCCGGAGATGGAAGCCGGCGAGGCGACGACTGCCGGCGCGAGCAGTGCCGGGACAGCCCTGAGCGCTGACATCGGCCGGTGACGGCGTGGTCGGGGTCAGGCCTTGATGACTTCGACCTTCTTGTCCCCGGCGCTTGCCTCGACGAGCGGCTTGACCGTGCCGGTCTCCCGGTCGCTGGCCGTGGTGGCTGTCGCTGCCGGGAGGGCCAGGGCTGCCGCGGCGGCCGCGAGGAGGGCGAGGGCGATGGCGGACTCGGTCGTCTTCGTCGTGCGGAGGGGGTGGGCCATGGTGTCCTCCCTGAGGGTCACTGGTCGAAGGTGGGATGAACGTACCTTGGGGCGGGGTGGGGCGTGGGGGAATGGGGAGAGTTGACGTGGGCCTGATCGGGCGGGTGTACTCCGGGGCATGGCTGAGGTGGGGGACGCGCCCGAATCCGCGGTGCAGAGCGGTGAGATGACGCCGCAGCGGTACATCGAGACCAGGCTCGTGCAGTACCAGGAGTGGTACGACACCAAGGCGACCCGGATGAAGGCGATGCATCTGCGGATGCGGACCGTGTCCGTCGTCGGTGGGGCGCTCGTGCCGGTGTTCGTGAACGTGGACCTCGCGTTCGCGCGGGTCACAGCCACGGTGCTGAGCGTCGTGGTCGTCGCCGCCGTGTCGCTGGAGAGCGTGTACCGGTACCGGGAGCAGTGGAAGAACTACCGGTCGACCGAGCAGCTGCTCGGGCACGAGCGCGTGTACTTCGAGACCAAAGTGGGGCCCTACCACGGCCTGTCGAGGCGCGAGGCCTTCTCCGCGCTCGTCGCCCGGGTCGAGCGGGCCATCGCCGGTGAGAATTCGGCGACGTTGAATGTGATGACGCTTGGTGGGCAGGTCAATGCCGATGTGGCGCAGCATGGGGTTCCCGCCGCCCGGCAGGAGTCGGAGCCTTCCTGAGGCGGCCGCGGGCCCCGGGTGCGCCGGGGCCCGCGGTTCGTCAGGTGCGGTGCGGGGTCAGCACCACTTGTAGTCGACCCGCGTCGAGTTGTACGAGCAGTTGTCGACCCACGTGCCGTTGCTCTTGCGCAGCGTCGCCGTGTCCTTGTCGTTGTTCCAGACGTACGCGCCGCGGTTCTGGTAGACGTTCGCGGACGTGTTCGTGCCGCGGCCCGTGCGGACCGTCACGATCTTGCCCTTGCCCAGGGTGAAGGACCCGAAGGTGTACTTGTGGTTCGCGGCGTCCGTGACCGTCCAGCCCCGCAGGTTCACCGCGGCACCGGTCGTGTTGCGTATCTGCACGTACTCGCCGTTGAGGCTCGTGTTCGAGCGCAGGTCCGAGCCCGGGCTGTCGTAGTAGATCTTGTACAGGTGGACCGAGCCGGCGGCCTGGGCCGGCGAAGGCAGCAGCAGGACGCCGGAAGCGGCGGCCGCGGTCAGCGCCGCGAGCGTGCGTGCACGAAGCATGAATGTCCCTCAGTTTCTGCCGGGCACCCGCCGATGGGGCCCGGCGAGCACACAGGATACGCACGTCCTTCACCCCTTCCGCACAAGTTCGGCCAAGGGGGAGGGAGGGGGAGGAGGAAGGGGAGGGCGGTGTGGCGTTCGCCTAGTTTGGGGTCATGGATCGTGACGTACTGCGGATCACCGTTCTCGGGTCCGCCACCCCCTTTCCCCGGCCCGGCAATCCCTGCTCCGGGTACCTCGTCGAGGGCGGCGGCGTCCGTGTCTGGGTGGACGCCGGCACCGGTACCCTCGCCGAGCTCCAGCGGTACGCCGCCCTCGGCGACATCGACGCCGTCTGGATCTCCCACCTGCACGCCGACCACAGCGCCGACCTGCTCACCGCCTATTACGCCTTGTTGTACGCGGGGCTGGACGTCTCGGTACCGGTGGCCCTCTTCGGGCCCGCCGGCATCGCCGACCGGCTCGCCGGGTTCCTGACCAACGGGGCCGAGCGCAGTCCCGTCGAAAGCGCCTTCGCCATAGAGGAGTTGTGCGACGGGCATGTGGCGAGGATCGGTGGTCTCAGCCTTTCGGCCCGGGCCGTCGACCATGGCGGCCTCGACGCCTTCGCGCTGCGCGTCGAGGACCAGGACGGGCGTTCCCTGGTCTACTCCGGCGATTGCCGGCCCTGCCCCTCCCTTGTCGAACTCGCCCGCGAGTGCGACCTGTTCGTCTGCGAGGCCGATGGGGACGTGGCCGGGCACCACTCCGCCGCACAGGCGGGGCGGAGCGCCGCCGAAGCCGGTGCCGGGCGGCTCGTCGTGACCCATGTCGGGTCCGGCGTCGAGCCCGGCGAGGCCGTCGCGATGGCCGCCGCCGAGTTCCCCGGCGACGTCGCCCACGCCGACCCCGGCGCCCGCTTCGAGGTCACGCGTCGAAGTCGTACTCCAGCACGTACGACGACGAGTCGAGCGTCATCTCGTTGAGCTCCACCGCGACCCCGGGGCCCGTGTACGCCGTACGCCCGATCAGGACCACCGGCGTGCCGAACTCCAGGGCCAGCCGCTCCGACTCGTCCGCCGTAGGCATCCGGCAGCGGATCTCCTCACGGAACCTCACCGGCCCGTGCCCCAGCTCGGTCAGCCGGGCGTACGTGCCGCCCGGACCCGTGTCCGGCTCCGTGATCGCCGTCCCGCGCACCAGCTCCGCGGAGAGGTACGAGACCGACAGCAGCACCGGCTTGGCGTCCAGGACGAAACGGCGGCTGCGGACGCACACCGGCGCGCCCGGCGCGAGGTTCAGCGCCCCCGCCACCCTCACGCCGGCCTCCGCCTCCGCCACCTCGATCTGGTCGACCACCAGGGTCCGGTCCTCCACGTCCGCCGACCAGACCGAGCGCCCGCTGCCCCAGTGGTCCCCGGCGAGGCGCGGGATGCCCCGGCGGCGCAGCGGGCGGAAGACCCGGACGAAGACCCCCGCACCCTTGCGGGCCTCGGCGAGACCCTCGGTGCGCAGGACGGAGAGGGCTTGGCGCGCCGTCATCCGGGCCACGTCGTACGTCGACATGAGGTCGTTCTCGCCGGGGAGCCGGTCGCCCGGCGCGAAGGCGCCCGACTGGATCGCGGTTCTCAACTCATCGGCGATGCGCTGGTACTTGGGCCGGCGAACACTGTCCTGGTCAGTCACGGGTGGACCACTCCCTTCATCTGCGGGACACCCTAGGCGCACCCCCGGGCCAGGGTGCACACGTGTGCGCCGTCCCGCCGGGTCGATCCATCCATCGGGGGACATCTCTAGAGATACGTTGACAGGGCGGGGTGGCGCCGCTTCTCTTGTGGTCCCCAGGCTTCAGGAATTCGGGACGGAGGGGATGCGTGCAGCCACTGCCGGAGGTCGGTGACCTCGTCCGCGACGCCGCCACCGGGCGGGTCGGCTTCTATGTGGAGAGCGTCTCCGGGCGCTTTCTGATCCGGACCGTCCACGGCGGAGCCGAGTGGGAGGCCGACCCCGCCGACGTACAGCTCGCCACGCCCCTGCGCGAGCTGCGGGCCCGCGCCGCCGAGATCAACGCGCGCAGCAGGCGTGGCCTCTCGTGAGGTGAGGTGAGGTGAGGTGAGGGAGGGGGCGGGTGGGTGCCGTGTTGTGCGGTGAGGTGCTGATTCGGGGCGATTGTCAGTGGGGCGCGCCACACTGGAAGCATGTGCCGCAGCATCAAGACGCTCCGACCGCCCGCGCTGCCCGAGGAGGCGACCGAGGAGGACTTCCGGGCCGCCGCCCTGCAGTACGTCCGCAAGGTCTCCGGCTTCCGCGCGCCCGCCGCCCACAACCGCGAGGTCTTCGACCGCGCCGTGGACGAGATCACCGAGGCGACCGCGAGGCTCCTCGCCGGCCTGGAGGTGCGCGGGGCGCACCCCGCCGCCGTCAGGAGACCGGAGCCGGAGCCGCAGCCGGACGCCGTATGAGGTACGCGGCGAGGCCGCCCGCCAGGAAGAGCGCGAGGGTCGACACCCCCGCGCTGAACCAGGTCGCGCCCAGCCACTGCCCGCCCAGCCAGCCGAGCCCGACGCTGTAGGACGCCCAGGTCACGCCCGCGAGCGCCGACCACGGCAGGAAGTCCTTGATCCTCCGCTTGGCCGCGCCCGCGCCCAGCGAGACCACGGAGCGGCCCGCCGGGGCGAAGCGCGCGAGCACGACGAGCAGCCCGCCGCCCCGGGCCAGTGCGGTGCCGAGACGTTCCTGCGCCAGGGAGAGGCGGCGCGAGCGGGCGATCGCCCTGTCCAGCCTGGCGCCGCCCCGCCGGGCCAGTCGGTACGCCAGGAAGTCGCCGAGTACGGAAGCGGTGGCCGCGCAGAGGAGCAGCGGGAGGACCGACGGCACGTCGGGGGAGGCCGCGGTGGCCGTCGCCGCGGCCGTGGCGGCGGTGATCACCAGGAAACCGCTCGGCAGCACGGGCAGGAAGACGTCGAGCAGGATCGACGCCGCCACCACCGGGTAGATCCACGGGCCGGCGGTCAACGACCGCAGCGAGCCGAGGCTGTCGAGCAGATTCACGGGCCAGAGCCTACGCGGGGGTCCGGGAGCCCCTTCCGGGCGGGTGCCGGGATGTGCGTGCGGATGGGTGCGGGTGTGGGGGGAAGCCCCTGCCGGGCCGGGGCGGGGCGGGGTTGGGCTGGGCTGGGGTGGTGTGGGGTGGGGCTGGGGGTGGGGCTGGGGGTGGGGCTGGGGTGTGGTGCGCGGCGGGCCGGGTGCCGCGCACGGAAAAGGCCGGAAACCGCCCTCCGGTTTCCGGCGCCTTCCGTCAGGGCGTGGTTCAGGCCGCGATCGGCGCGCCCTGCTTCTCGTGCTCCTCGCCGGTCCTCGTGGCCGCGCCGCTCCCGGCGCCGAAGAGTCCGTCGAGGGCCAGCGCGCCCGGGCCCGTGAAGACGAGCAGGACGAGGGCCCAGCAGAACAGGGCCGCGGTGTCGCCGCCGTTCTGGAGCGGGAAGAGGGCCTCCGGCTGGTGGACCTTGAAGTACGCGTACGCCATCGAGCCCGAGGCGATGAACGCGGCGCTCCGGGTGCCGAGTCCGGCCAGGACCAGGACGCCGCCGACGAGCTGGATCACGGCCGCGTACCAGCCCGGCCAGGTGCCGGCCGGGACGGTGCCGCCGCCCATCGTGCCGCCGAGGACGCCGAAGAGCGAGGCGGCGCCGTGGCAGGCGAAGAGCAGGCCGACGACTATGCGGAACAGGCCGAGCGCGTAGGGCTGGGCCTGGTTCAGGCGGGCTGTGAGGCTGTTCTGGCTGGTGGTGCTCATGGGGGGAACTCCTTCGGCCTGACCCCGTCCGTGGGGAGGACGGGGTGCGGGGGACGGAAACCGACGAAGCCGTAAGGTTAGGCACCCCTCACTAGTACTTGCAAGTTCAACATTCGGCCACCGGGGAGTGTGTGGTGCGGTTCACTCCCCGGGGCCGCCGTGGTGACGGTGGTTCAGGGGGTGTGTGGTCAGCAGCCGTTGAGGACGGACTGCAGGGCGCTCTTCTCCGCCGAGTCGACGCTGAGGTTCCAGTAGTACTTCACGTGCACCCACGCCCGGGCGTACGTGCAGCGGTACGACGTGCGCGAGGGCAGCCACTCCGCCGGGTCCTGGTCGCCCTTCGACTGGTTGACGTTGTCCGTCACGGCTATCAGCTGCGGCCGGGTGAGGTCGTTCGCGAAGGACTGGCGCTGCGCGGTGGTCCACGCGTTGGCGCCCGAGCGCCAGGCCTCGGCGAGGGGGACCATGTGGTCGATGTCGAGGTCGGAGGCGACGGTCCAGGTGGCGCCGTCGTACTCGGAGTACCAGCTGCCGCTGACCGAGGCGCAGCTGGAGTCGGTGACGACGTTCACGCCGTCGCGCTTGAGGACCGTCTCGCGGGTGTTGCAGGCCCCGGACTGGGTGATCCAGTGCGGGAAGAGATCCCGGCTGTAGCCGGAGGAGGAACCTTCCGCCTTGACCGTGAGGGCGGCGAGGTAGGTGCGGGCGGTGGCCGCGCTGACGGGGGTCGGCATGGCGGCCTGGGCGGCCGGTGCCGTGGCGAGGAGGCCGGTGACGGTGAGGGTGGCGGAGGTGGCGAGTACGGCGAGTCGACGCGCGTAGATCATGCCGACGGGCATGGGAACTCCCTTGAGGTGGGGGGACCTTGGCTGGGTGCCGTCCCCGCGGGGGTGCCGGGCGCTGGCCCGGTCATCGTGGCGGCGCCAGGTTTCGTTGGGGGGTGCGCCAGGTAACAGGGTGGCGACATGAGCACGTCACATCAAGGGGTGCGGCGTGACTGATGGAGCGCCAGATTCCGCCCGGCGTCCCCGCGTTGCGCGAGAGCTCTACTGTGGTCGTGTGCTTCTGGACGTGAACGTCACCTTTGGGGCGGTACTCGCCGTCCTGCTCGCCCTCGCCGCCGGCGTCGTCGCCCTCGCGCACCTCGGCCGGGCCCGCGACACCCTGCTCGCCGGCGTGCGCGCCGCCGTCCAGCTGATCGCCGTCTCGCTCGTGATCGGGTGGGTCGTCCGCTCCGTACCGCTGCTGCTCTGCTTCCTGCTCCTGATGTACGCGGTGGCGGTACGGACGGCGGGGCGGCGGGTCGTGCCCGCCCCGGGGCGCGGCTGGTGGTGGGCGGGCGTGCCGATCGCCGCCGCCGTGGCGCCCGTCGTCCTCGCGCTCGTCGTGACCGGACTCGTACCGGTCAAGGGGATCACGCTCGTCCCCGTGACCGGCATCCTCGTCGGCGGGGCGCTCACGGCCACCGTCCTCGCGGGGCGGCGCGCGCTCGACGAGCTGGAGACGCGGCGGGGCGAGGTGGAGGCGGGTCTCGCGATCGGGCTGATCGAGCGGGACGCGCGGCTCGAAGTGGCGCGGAAGGCCGCGGCGGACGCGCTGCTCCCCGGCATGGACCAGACGCGCACGGTGGGGCTCGTGACGCTGCCGGGGGCCTTCGTCGGCATGCTGCTCGGCGGCGCGTCACCGCTGCACGCGGGCGCCGTCCAGCTCTTCGTGCTCATCGCGCTGCTCGCGGTGCAGGCGGTGGCCGCCGCGACCACCCTGGAGCTGGTCGCGCGCGGCCGGATCACCCGGCCCCGGGAGGCGGGCGCGGAGAGCCCTGCGGCGGGGCGGTGGGGGGAGAGGCCTGGGGCGGGGCGCTGAGGGGAGCCCTGCCCGCCGGGGCGTGAGGGGGTTCCCGCGCCGACGTGGTGGGGCCCCTGTGCCAGGGCCGTGGCGAGGGCTCGCGTCAGGGCCCTGGCGCGAGCCTGCGCCAGGGTGGTGGCGGAGCCCTACGCCAGGGCGGTGAGGGTGATCGTGCCGTCGGTCGCCGTTTCGACCCGCAGTCGGGTGAGGTCCTCGACGTGGAGGTCGGGAGCGAAGGCCGCCGCGCGCGGGCCCACGCCCACGATCCGCATGCCGGCCGCGCGGCCCGCCTGGATACCGGCCTCGGAGTCCTCGAAGACGACGCAGTCCGCCGGGGCGAAGCCCAGCTCGGCCGCGCCCTTGAGGAAGCCCTCGGGGTCCGGCTTGCTGGCCCCGACGGACTCGGCGGTGACCCGGATCCCGGGCATCGGCAGGGCCGCCGCCCCCATCCGTGCCTGCGCGAGGGCCTCGTCGGCCGAGGTCACCAGGGCGTACGGCACCTCGGCGATCGCGGCCAGGAAGGCGGGGGCGCCGGGGACGGGTACGACGCCGTCCAGGTCGGCGGTCTCCTCGGCGAGCATCAGCCGGTTGTCGGCGTAGTTCTCGTCCATCGGGCGGTCCGGGAGGAGGACGGCCATCGTCGCGTAGCCCTGGCGGCCGTGGACGACCTTGAGGACGGCGTCCGCGTCGAGACCCTGCCGCTCGGCCCAGCGGCGCCAGCAGCGCTCGACGACGGCGTCCGAGTTGACGAGGGTGCCGTCCATGTCGAGGAGGAGGGCGCGGGCGGTGAGCTGTGCCGGGGTGGTGGCAGGCATCGGGTCTCCCGAGAGGGGTACGGAGAACGAAGCGGTCCCGCCCGCCGGTCAGGGTGTACGGGCGGGGCCACTTTGTTTTTCTACGATACAAAACCGGAGGGCGTCTTGGCCAACCGGTCCGCGTTCCGTGGTCCCGCGGCCGTCCCGGAGGTGCCTCAGAGCCAGGTGCTCCGCTCCAGTGCCTCGCGCGTGTGGGGGCCGTACACGCCCTTCGGATCTCCCTCGATGAACATCCAGGACTGGTAGCTCTTCACCGCGCGCCAGACCTCCTGGCTGTACTCCCCGTCGATGCTGCCGTGGTACGCCCCCGCGAGGGTCAGGCGCTCCTGGAGCTCCACCACCTCGGGGCCGGTGGAGCCGTAGTCCAGGGTGGTCGTGGGCTCCTCGGTCTCCTCGGGGGCCTGCGAGGTGGGCGGGGCCGTGGTCGCGGTCGACGGCGTCGCGGTCGTCGGGGTGGCCGTGGTGGTGGCGGCCGGAGGGGCCGCCGCGCCGGTCGTGGCGCCGGGGGCCGGGGTGGTCCGGGAGCCGGAAGGGGTGGGCGTGGGTGTGGCGGACGGTGAGGCGGAGGCCGAGGTGGTGGTCGGGCGTACGGACGGGGGCGTCGAGCTCGGCTCCGGGGTCTCGGACGACGCGGAGGGGGACGGGGCCTCCGACACGGCGACGTTGAGGGACGCGCTCGTGGTCACTTCGAGCCCGGAGGCCCGGTCGTCGGACGCGTCCGTGCCGCCGAGGACGGCCGCCGCGAAGGCCGCGGTGCCCGCCACGGCGACGGCGGCCACCGCCGCGACCACCATGCCGCGCCTGCGCCCCCCTGTCGGCTCCCGCTCGGCCGCCGGGTCGACGACGCGGCCGACGCCGTGCAGCAACAGCGGCATGGTCTCGGAGGGGTCGCCTTCGGCGTACGGGTCGGCGTACGGGTCGGCGTACGGGTCGGAGTGCGGGTCGGCGTACGAGGCCGGCCCTGGCGCCGCCCCCGGGCCCTCCGGGCGGATCGCCGCCAGCTGGGCCGTCGGCGGGTCCTCCGCCGCGTAGCTCCCGGCAGGCCCCGCAGGCCCGGCGGGCCCGGCAGACCCCATAAGCCCCGCAGGCCCGACAGACCCCGCAGGCCCGACAGGCCCCATACCCCCCGTCGGCTCCGTCGCGTCCAGCGTCACGTACGGACGGATCCGGAGCGGATCGAAGTCCTCGGCCGCCGCTATCTCCGCCTGGGCGCAGGTGCAGCCAGGTCTTTGTCCACCGCATTCAGGACAGGCATGTCCGGTCATGATGGGTCCCCTCCCCGAGACAACTGCGAGCGATTATGCAGCTTGCCCCTGTTCGGCGCTCCGGCCGGAGGGGGCCGGTAGCACCCCCCAGCAGGCCATATAGGGACATTCGGATCAGGATGGAGGAGTTGTCCGAGGAGCGGCCCGAGGAGACATGCCCATGGCCCAGGAAACGAGCCCGTCCCAGCTCGGTGGCGATCCCCTGCCCGGAGAGGGGCAGAGCCACCGCACGGTCCTCGTCGCGATCGGCGCGCTGCTGCTCGGCATGCTGCTCGCCGCCCTCGACCAGACGATCGTCTCCACCGCCCTGCCGACCATCGTCAGCGAACTCGGCGGCATGGAACACCTCTCCTGGGTGGTCACCGCCTACATGCTGGCGTCCACGGCGGCCACCCCGCTCTGGGGCAAGCTCGGTGACCAGTACGGCCGCAAGAAGCTCTTCCAGGCCGCCATCGTCCTCTTCCTCATCGGCTCCGCCCTCTGCGGCATCGCCCAGAACATGCCGCAGCTCATCGGCTTCCGCGCCCTCCAGGGCCTCGGCGGCGGCGGCCTCATGGTCCTGTCGATGGCGATCGTCGGCGACCTCGTGTCCCCGCGCGAGCGCGGCAAGTACCAGGGGCTCTTCGGCGCCGTCTTCGGCGCCACCAGCGTCCTCGGACCGCTGCTCGGCGGCCTCTTCACCGAGCACCTCTCCTGGCGCTGGGTCTTCTACATCAACCTGCCGATCGGGATCGTCGCCCTCTTCGTCATCGCCGCCGTGCTCCACATCCCGGTGCGCTCCACCCGGCACTCCATCGACTACCTCGGCACCTTCCTCATCGCCTCGGTCGCCACCTGCCTCGTCCTGGTCGCCTCCCTCGGCGGCACCACCTGGGACTGGGGCTCGGCGCAGATCATCGGCCTCGCCGTCCTCGGAGCCGTACTCCTCGTCTGGTTCGTGCACGTCGAGCGGCGCGCCGCCGAACCAGTCCTGCCGCTGAAGCTGTTCCGGATTCGGACCTTCACCCTGGTCTCGGTCATCAGCTTCATCGTCGGCTTCGCGATGTTCGGCGCGATGACCTACCTCCCCACCTTCCTCCAGGTGGTGCAGGGCGTCACCCCGACCATGTCCGGCGTTCACATGCTGCCCATGGTCCTCGGCATGCTGATCACCACGACCGCCTCCGGCCAGATCGTCTCCCGCACCGGCCGCTGGAAGGTCTTCCCGATCGCCGGCACGGCCCTCACCGCACTCGGGCTGCTCCTCCTCAACGAGCTGACGGAGAACACCTCCACGTGGGAGATGAGCATCTACTTCTTCGTCTTCGGCGCCGGGCTCGGCCTCGTCATGCAGGTCCTCGTCCTGGTCGTGCAGAACGCCGTCTCCTACGAGGACCTCGGCGTCGCCACCTCCGGAGCGACCTTCTTCCGCTCCATCGGCGCGTCCTTCGGCGTCGCCGTCTTCGGCACCGTCTTCACCAGCCGGCTCACCAGCAAACTCGACGACGTCTTCGCGAGTGCGGCGGGCGCCGGAGAGGAGATCCCGCCCGGCATCGGCCCCGAACAGGTCGCCGCCGACCCGCGCGCCATCGGCGAGCTCCCGGCCGACCTCCGCCCCTCCGTCCTCCACGCGTACGCCACGTCCATCACCGACGTCTTCCTGTACGCGGCGCCGGTCGTCCTCGTCGCCTTCGTCGTCGCCTGGTTCCTCAAGGAGGACAAGCTGCGCGGCGCGGTCACGGCCCCGGACACGAGCCAGACCCTCGCCTCGAACCCCGTCGAGCGCTCCTCGTACGAGGAATGCGCCCGGGCGCTCTCCCTCCTCGGCTCCCGGGAGGGCCGCAGGGAGATCTACGTGAAGATCACCGCCCGCGCCGGGCTCGACCTGCAGCCCGCCGCGAGCTGGCTGCTGCTGCGGATCCGCCGCCACGGCACCGTCGAACCCGCCCGGCTCGCCGAGACCACCCCCGTACCCCTGCGGGTGATCACGGAAGCCGCCCGGCAGGTGGAGGAGGGACGGCTGGCCACCCGTGAGGGAGTCCAGCTCATCCTCACCGAGGAGGGCGTCGAGGTGGCGACGAAGCTCGCCCATGCGCGCGAGGAGTCGCTCGCCGAGCTGCTCGGCGACTGGTGGGGACCCGACCGGCCGACCGACCTCGTGCAGCTGGTGGAGGAGCTGACGGCGGAGCTGAACGGCTCGGACGGGGAGCGCCCGAACACCCCCGAACCGCCGCGCGACCACCACGCGTAGGGGCGAACTCCATGACGGTGAACCCTGTATGACGGCTGTTCAGGGCCCCTCAGTAGGCTGTCCCCTTCAAGATCGCATCACAGGGGGGATGGGCAGGATGAACAGCGGAGAGCCACGTCAGGGCTGGTCGAACGACGGAAACGGCGGGTACGTCGCGAACGGCGCCTACGGCACACAGATACCGGCCGCTCCGGCACGCGCGGCCTCGCACCGAGGGGCCTGGATCGGCGCGGGCGCCACTCTCGTGGCGGCGGTCATCGGTGTCGTCGGCACGTACCTGGTGAGCAGCGGCAAAACCAACGCGGACCCCGCACCGCCCGCCGCACAGGCACCGGCGACCTCGACCACCACGCCCGGCGAGGAAGTCCGGGGCGGCGACGACGCTCCCTCGGACGCGTCGCAGAGCCAGGGCGCCACGGCCGGCACGGACTCCACGGGCGGTACGGACTCCACGCAGTCCCCGGAGTCGTCGGCTTCGGCGACCCCGCCCACGACCCCGCCCGCCACCCCGCCCGCGAAGCCGGCCGGGACGGTCGAGTGGCAGGGCGCCCTGGCGATCACGTTCGATGAGGACAAGGATCTGGACTCCGCGCCCCCCGTGGAGTCCGAGATCAACGAGGAGAACGACTTCTCCGTCTATCCCTTCGGCACGACCCCCATGCTGCGGCCCGAGGCCGGGGCCAAGTCGCTGGTGTGGAAGGACACGGCGAAGGTGCCGACGCACGCGGACTGCGCCGGTGTCGTCGACACCCTGGGGACGTCGACGGACATGAAGATGAAGACGGGCCTGGTCGTCTGCGCCCGCACGAACGACGGCAGGCTCGCCCGGCTGACCGTCAAGGAAGTGACCGGGCAGGGCTCCGACACGAGCGGCGTCTTCGACGTCGTCGTCTGGAGCGGCTGACCCCTCGGTCAGAGCGCGGTCAGAGCACGGTCAGAGCTGCTTGCCGTACCAGATGTCCATGTACGGCCCTGTGCAGTACGCCGGGATCTCCTCGTACCCGTGCCGTGTGTACAGGGCGCGTGCCTCGACCAGGTCCAGGCGGGTGTTGAGGACCATCCGGCGGGCGCCGAGGCCGCGCGCCGCGTCCTCCAGCTCGCCGAGCAGGGCCCCGGCCCCGCCCAGGCCGCGGAAGGCGTGACGCAGGAAGACCCGGGTCAGCTCGGCGCGCTCGCCGCGCTCGCCGTCGAGCATGAGGACCCCGCCGCAGCCGGCCGCCTTGCCCTCGTACCGCGCGACGAAGAACTGCCCGGTCGGCGGGGTGAGGAGCTCGACCCCGTCGTTGGTCAGCCCCTCGTCGATCTCGGCCCCGGTCGCGGGGCGCTTCCAGTAGCGGCTGGCGACGTCGTCGTAGTAGTCACGGCGGAGGGCGGACGCGTCCGGGGTGTCGACGCGCTCGGTGGAGAAGGTCCAGGTCATGCGCGCCATTGTGCGGCGCGCACGGCCTGGGGCGCAGCTCAGTTCTTCGGGGACGCCTGCTGCACGACCTCGAACGACCAGAGGGTGGACCCGGAAGCGGCCGGCTTCGGACGCTCGCCGCCGCCCTCGCCGCCACCGCCGCCGCCGTGCGCGGCCTTCATGGAGCCGTTCATCCAGTTCTGGAAGTCCTCCTCGCTGCGCCAGCGGGTGTAGACGAGGTACTGGTCGGTGCCCTCCAGCGGGCGCAGCAGCTCGAACCACTCGAAGCCGTCGGATCCCTCCACGGACCCGGCGCGGGAGGCGAAGCGCTGCTCCAGGACCTCACGCTGCTCGGCCGGAACGGTCAGGACGTTGATCTTCACCACACTGGGCACACGACACCTCTCAGTACGTACCTGCAGGCCGGGCGCCGTGCCGGGCCTTGATCATGTGTCTGCAGTCTCCTACACCGGCCGTCGGGACGGCGTGAGCGGTCATCATGCTCATGAGGCACGAGGTACGAGGTACGACGGACGAGACAGGGGGCACGGCATGGTCGGGTTCGAGGTGGCGGGTGGGGCGGACGCGGTACGGAGCCTGGCCGCGCGCTGGTTGAGCCGGCTCGACGGCGAGATCGGCGAGATCAGCGAGAGCGGCGACCGCGGTGACTTCGTCGTGTCGCCCGTCGGGTTGTGGCTGGCCCTCGGGGCCGTCGCCTCCGGGGCGCGGGGGCGGACCGGGGAGGAGCTGGCGGGGCTGCTCGGGGTCGAGGGGGAGGCGGCGGCGCGGGCCGTGACCGAGGTCGGGCGGTGGCTCGGGGGGACGGACGGGGTCGCGGTGGCGACCGGGGTGTGGAGCACGATGCCGATCCTGGACGGCTTCCGGCGCGGGCTGCCCGGGGTCGGCTTCGGGGTGCTGCCCGGCGCGGCCTACCAGGCCCTGCCCGACTCGGTCTTCGGAGCGACGGACGACATGTCGTCGGGGGAGATCCCCGACGCCCAGGAGGAGCTCGACGCGTGGGTGCGGCGGGTCACCGGCGGGCGGATGTCGTCCCTGCCGCTCGACCTCGAAGGGTCCGAGGACCTCGTTCTGCTCAACGCCCTCGCCCTGAAGGCCTCCTGGCGGACCGCCTTCCCCGCGCACCTGACCCGCGACGAGCCCTTCACCGACGGGAGCGGCGTCACCCGGCCCGTACCGACCATGCGGCAGCGGATTCCCGCCGCGTGGGTCCGGTACGTGGACGGGGTCGCCGTCGTCGAGCTGCCGTGCGAGGGCGGGGCCCGGGTGCGGTTCGCGCTGGGGGCGGAGGGCGCCGGACCCCGTGACGTACTGCCGGCCGCCTGGGCCGGGGACGGGGACGGGGGCGGGGCTGGGCCCCGGGAGCGGACGCCGCTCGCGGCCGACTCGGTCGACCTCTTGCTGCCGCGTTTCACGCTGCGGACGAAGACCGACGTCCGCCCGCACCTCGACGCCCTCGGCGTCCGGCTCGCGCTGGGGCCCGAGGCCGACTTCTCCGGGATCTCCGCGGCCGACATGTACATCGACAAGGTCCTCCAGGAGGCCGTCGTGGAGGTCGCCGAGGAGGGGGTCGAGGCCGCGGCCGTCACCCAGGTGACGATGACCCGGACTGGGGCCGCGCCCCGCCCCACCGTGGTGGAGCGGATCGCCTTCGACCGGCCCTTCGGCGTCGTCGTCCTCGACGGCGACGGGGAGGTGCCGCTGTTCGTGGGATGGCGGCAGGACGCCCCCTAGGGCCTGTCCGCCACCCCTGGCTGACGCCCCCTGGCCGACAGGCCCTAGCCGACGACGCGGGCCAGCAGCAGGCCGTCGTGGCCCTTCGTGCCGACCGTCTGGAACGCGGTCGCGTCCAGCCGGGGTTCGCGTGCCACCAGTTCGAACATCTCGCGCGTGCCCGTGATCGCCGGGTCGTCCGGGTGCGCGGTGGCGACCTTCCCGCCGCGCACCACGTTGTCGACGACGATCACCGTGCCCGGGCGGGAGAGCTTCAGCGCCCACTCCACGTACCGCGGGTTGTTGACCTTGTCCGCGTCGATGAAGACCAGGTCGAACGGGCCCGCGCCTTCCGCCTCCAGCTGCGGCAGGCTGTCCAGGGCCGCGCCCGTGCGGACCTCGACGAGCTTGTCGAGGCCGGCGCGGGCGATGTTGGCGCGGGCGACGTCCGCGTGGGCGGGGTCGTACTCCAGGGTGATCAGCCGGCCGTCGGCGGGCAGGGCGCGCGCCAGCCAGATCGTGCTGTAGCCGCCGAGGGTGCCGATCTCCAGGATGTTCCGGGCGCCCTGCATCGCGGCGAGCAGGTGCAGCAGCTTGCCCTGGTTCGGGGCGACCGCGATCTCGGGCAGGCCGGCCGCCGTGGACGCGGCGAGCGCGCCGGTCAGCGCCTCGTCGGCCGGGGCGAGCAGCTCGGTGACGTATCGGTCGACTTCGCTCCACTGAGGGTTCGTCATGCGGGCGAACGTACACCTGGGGTGGGGTCCGGACGGCGCCTCGACGCGCGTACGGCGAGGAGCGTCGCCGCCGTCGCGAGCAGCGCGCCGCCGCCGACCGTCGCGAGCCAGGCGGGGATTCCGCCGCCGAACATCAACAGGCGGTCGTGGTAGACGACTTCGCGGTACGGAGTGTCCGCGACCGCGCGGAGGTGGTGGTCGTCGTCGATGCGGTCGGGCTGCGGGAACCGCTGCTCCAGGGCGGTGAGGTAGGTCGGTCCCGAGCCCGCGAGTCCGGCGACCGCGCCCTCCGGGGTGTCGATCCGGCCCGCGAAGGTGACCTCGGGGCTTTCGCCTCCGATGGGGGAGCGCGGCTCCATCCGGTGGTCGGCGAGGATGTGGAGGCCGAGCGTCTGGGCGTTCTTCGCGAGCCGCGACAGCCGCATGGGGTAGACGAGTTCGGGGGAGGCGAAGGCGATCCGCAGCGGGGTGAGCTCGCCGGAGAGGACCGCGTCCTTCTCCTCGGGCGCGAGGCGGACCGCGACGTACTCCCACTTCCGGTCCACGTACGGGCGCAGCGCGCCGGTGAGCCGTTCGGGGAGTTCGAAGCCGTTGGTGCGGAGCCAGTCGCCGAGGGCGTCGGGGTCGGTGGCGGTCAGCCGGGCGACGTCGAAGGGGCCGAGCCGCTCGCGGCCGACGAGCCCGACGCCGGCGTCCGCGCCGGGGGGCGGGGCTCCGACCCCGGCTCCGTCGCCGTAGTCGTCGTCGAACGGCCAGTCGTCCTCGCGCGGCCAGAAGTAGTGGCGGTCGCGCTGCTCGGGCTCCGTGAGCCGGTCGAGCGCGTCGAAGAGCGCCGGGTCGCCGAGGGACACGTCGGCCCGGGCGGGCACCGGCATGATCCAGGCGGCCCGCCGGGCGTTCCCGTGGACGCGGAAGCGCATGACGACGGTCTCGGTGTCGCCGTCCCAGTGGACGGCCGACTCCTCGCGGTCGACGCCGATGCGTTCGGCCTTGTCCGGGATCATGGCGCCGCAGCCGCAGGCGTACGCCGGTGCGACGAGCTGGCCGAGTTGGAGCGCGAGCAGCGCGATGACGATGGTGACGACTCTGCCGGCCAGGGCCCGGCCGGTCAGGCTGGTGGCCAGGGCCCGGCCGGTGGCCAGGAGTCTGGTGGCCAGGAGTCCGGTGGTCGGGCTTGTTCCGTGTGTCCCCCGCATGTGGGGTCGGACGCCGCCCGTGGTGATCCGGTTCCGCCGGGCGCACGGCTCATGCCGTGCGGACCCTGAGTTCCTTCACGCCGTTCAGCCAGGCCGCCCGCAGCCTGCGGGGTTCGCCCGCGAGCGTGAGGTCGGGCAGGACGTCCGCGATCGCGTTGAAGATCAGGTCGATCTCCTTGACGGCGAGCGACTTGCCGAGGCAGAAGTGCGGTCCGCCGCCGCCGAAGCCGAGGTGCGGGTTGGGGTCGCGGGTGATGTCGAAGCGCTCGGGGTCGGTGAAGACCTCGGGGTCGTTGTTGGCGGAGGAGTAGAAGATGCCGACGCGGTCGCCCGCGCTGATCTTCTGCCCGCCGATCTCGGTGTCCTGGGTCGCGGTCCGCTGGAAGGAGACCACCGGGGTCGCCCAGCGCACGATCTCCTCGGCGGTGGTCGCGGGCCGTTCCCGCTTGAAGAGCTCCCACTGGTCGGGGTGGGTGAGGAAGGCGTGCATGCCGTGGCTGATGGCGTTGCGCGTGGTCTCGTTGCCGGCGACGGCGAGGAGGAGGACGAAGAGGCCGAACTCGTCGGAGGAGAGGTTGCCCTGGCCCTCGGCGGCGACGAGCTGACTGACGATGTCGGCGGCCGGGCACTCCTTGCGGGCCGCGGCCATGGTCATCGCGTAGCCGATGAGCTCCATGGCGGCCTCGGCGCCGACCTCTTCGGTGATGGCGTACTCGGGATCGTCGTACGCGATCATCTTGTTCGACCAGTCGAAGATCCGGGAGCGGTCCTCCTGGGGGACGCCGATGAGTTCGGCGATTGCCTGGAGGGGCAGTTCGACGGCGACCTGGGTCACGAAGTCGAAGGTGCCGTCGGGTCCGGCGCCCTGCCGGGCCTCCTCGGCGATGGCGCGGGCGCGGTCGCGCAGGACCGTCTCCAGGCTGCGGATCGCCCGGGGGGTGAAGCCGCGCTGGACGATCTGGCGGACCCGGGTGTGCTCGGGCGGGTCCATGTTGAGCATGATCAGCTTCTGGACGTCGATCTGCTCCTGGGCGATGCTCTCGTTGAAGCGGATCACGGCGGTGTTGAGGTTCGAGGAGAACAACTCCGGGTGCGTGGACACGTACTTGACGTCCGCGTGACGCGTGACGGCCCAGTACCCCTCGTCCTGGAAGCCCGTGACGCCGGCCGGCTGGGGGCACCACCACACGGGGGCGGTCTGCCGCAGTTCGGCGAACTCCGGCAGGGGTACGCGGGTACGGAGGAGGTCGGGGTCCGTGGCGTCGAACCCTTCGGGGAGGTGAGGGCAGGGCATCGGCAACACGCTCCATTATCCGATGATTATCTGATGGCCCATCAGAAACTGCCGGGAAAGTTAGTAACGAGTTCGCCAAGTAGCAAGAGGCGGAGCGAGAACTGTTGCGTCCCGGACCCTTGCGTACCCGAGGTAGCAGTCATAAGACTGCACTCAGAACTAGAACGCGTACTAGTTCCCCCGGGACGCCGACCGGACGAGGTGCCGGGACACCCCGACCGGTCGAGGAGAGGACGAGCTCATGGCCGCGGAACCCGTCATCGTCGAAGCCGTACGCACCCCCATCGGCAAGCGCGGAGGCGCGCTCGCCAACCTCCATCCCGCCTACCTCCTGGGCGAGACCTACCGTGAACTCCTCGGCCGCACCGGCATCCACGCCGACTGCGTCGAACAGATCGTCGGCGGTACGGTCACCCACGCCGGCGAGCAGTCCATGAACCCGGCGCGCACCGCCTGGCTCACCATGGGGCTGCCCTACGAGACGGCCGCCACGACGGTGGACTGTCAGTGCGGCTCCTCGCAGCAGGCCAGCCACATGGTCGCCAACATGGTCGCGGCCGGCGTCATCGACATCGGGATCAGCTGCGGCGTCGAGGCCATGTCCCGCGTCCCGCTCGGCTCCGGCTCCAAGCACGGCCCCGGCAAGCCGTTCCCCGACGAGTGGAACGTCGACCTGCCCAACCAGTTCGAGGCCGCCGAGCGCATCGCCCGCCGCCGCGGCCTCACCCGCGAGCGCGTCGACTCCCTCGGCCTCCTCTCCCAGGAACGGGCCGCCGTCGCCTGGGCCGAGGAGCGGTACAAGCGCGAGACCTTCGCCGTCCAGGTCCCCACCACCGAGGCCGAACAGGCCGCGGGCCAGGGCATGTGGCGGCTCGTCGACCGCGACGAAGGCCTCCGCGACACCACCATGGAGGGCCTCGGGCGGCTCAAGCCCGTCATGCCGACCGCCGTCCACACCGCCGGGAACTCCTCCCAGATCTCCGACGGCGCCTCCGCGATCATGTGGGCCTCCAAACGCATGGCCCGGGCCCTCAAGCTCCGTCCGCGCGCCCGGATCGTCGCCCAGGCCCTCGTCGGCGCCGACCCGCACTACCACCTCGACGGGCCGATCGACGCGACCCGCGCGGTCCTCGGCAAGGCCGGGATGAGCCTGAAGGACATCGACCTCGTCGAGATCAACGAGGCCTTCGCGTCGGTGGTGTTGAGCTGGGCGCAGGTCTTCGACCAGGACCTGGAGAAGGTCAACGTCAACGGCGGCGCCATCGCCATCGGCCACCCCGTCGGCGCGACCGGAGCCCGGCTCATCACCACCGCCTTGCACGAACTGGAGCGCACCGACAAGGAGTTCGCGCTCATCACCATGTGCGCGGGCGGCGCGGTCGCCACCGGGACGATCATCCAGCGGCTCTGACCGTCTGTTCCACGAGCGCGGAGAGGTACGCGGCGGCCGAGGGCGACTCCTGCGCGAGCGCGGCGGCCTGGCCGGCCCAGAGGTTCACGTACTCGGGCCGGCCCTGCTCGGCGGCGGCCCGGCGGATCGGCGCCATCAGCGCGTTCTGCACGGGGTACGGGGGGACGAGCTCCTCGTGGGCCGCCATGTCCCGGACGAAGTCGTTCGGGATGCCCCGCGCCGTACGCCCGGAGAAGAGCCGGGTCAGTACGGTCGTCCGCGACTCCGGGGTGCCGAGGGTCCGCCGGTGCGCCTCGCTCGCCCCGGACTCGCGGGCGGCGAGGAAGCCCGTGCCGATCTGGACCGCGTCCGCGCCGAGCGCGAGCGCTGCGGCGATCCCGCGCCCGTCGGCGATCCCGCCCGCCGCGACGACGGGGACGGACACCGCGTCCGCCACCTGCGGGACGAGCGAGAAGGTGCCGACCAGGGACTCCCGTACCGGCCGGAGAAAAGCGCCCCGGTGCCCGCCGGCGTCGCTGCCGGACGCGACGACCGCGTCCACCCCGGCCTCCTCCAGGGCCACGGCCTCGTCGACCGTGGTCGCCGTGCCCACCACGACGATCCCGCGCCGCCGGGCCTCGGCGACGAGACGGCGCGGCGGCAGGCCCATGACCAGGCTGATCACGGGCGGGGCCGCGGCGAGCAGGGCGTCGAGCTGCTCGTCGAAGTCCGGCCGGGCCCGTACGTCCTCGGCGCTCGGAGCCCGTACGCCGAGCTCCTCGTAGTACGGCCGCAGCCGCTCGACGTGCTCGGCGAGCTCGGCGTGCTCCGCCGGTGCGATGTGCTCGGCGTGCTCGGCCGGGGCGGCGTGCTCGGCCGGCGCGGCCGCCGGGAGTCCGCGTGCCTCGCCCTCCTGTGGCACCCAGAGGTTCACCGCGAACGGGCGGTCGGTGGCCGCGCGGAGCCGGGCCACCAGGGCGGTGATCTCCTCCGGGGTGTGGATGTGGGCCCCGTACGAGCCGAGGCCGCCGCCTTCGGACACCGTCGCGGCGAGCTCGACGGAGGACAGGCCGCCGCCGAAGGGTCCCTGCACGATCGGGAGCGCGATGCCGACGAGCTCGCCGAACCGGCCGGGCGGGAGGGGAGTGGGTGTGGGTCTGGGCGTGGGCGCGGGTGCGGGTGCGGGTGCGGACATGGGGTGGCCTCCGGGGTCGGTCGCGGCGGGGTCTTCCGGGTGCGGTGCCCGCCGGTGCCCCGAACACTAGACGACCGGTCTACTAAAAATCCAGAGCCGAAAACGCCGCAGGCCCCGCCCCTCCGAGAGGAGGGCGGGGCCTTGCGGGTGCGCTGTGCGGCGGCAGGGACTCTTAGTACCAGCCGTTGGCCTGCCAGAACGCCCAGGCGGCGTTCGGGGAGCCGTAGCGCTCGTTCATGTAGTTCAGGCCCCACTTGATCTGCGTGGCCGGGTTGGTCTTCCAGTCGGAACCGGCCGAGGACATCTTCGAGGCCGGGAGGGCCTGGACCAGGCCGTACGCGCCGCTGGACGAGTTGGTCGCGGTGTGGTTCCAGTGCGACTCGTGCTCGACGATCTTGCTGAAGGACGCGTACTGCGAGGAGGGGACGATGTCGCGAGCGAGCTCCTGCGGGCTGGCGGCCGAAGCCGAGCCGGTCGTACCGAGCACCGCACCCGACGCACCCAGCAGCACAGCTGCGGTGGCGGCGATCTTCTTGTTGCGGGCAGAGGCACGAGTGGTGAGCGAGCGGAACAACGTATCTACCTAACGTCGGGAACAAGGGCCGCGCCGGGCGATTTCGGCATGCCGGAACCAGAGCCCGGGAGACCCGGGAACTGGGGGGAACCGGCCGTCCGAAGCGCCGTGATGAACACCGGCTGCCTGGCGACGTCCTCTACAGAACCAGGGCCGGAGCGCCGACGCAACGACCCCTTGTACGAGGAAGGTTCGGACCCGGGCGGAAGGTCCCGGGGGGTGAGTGCAGGGTGGGTGTGGGGGATTTCCGCAGGTCATGCCCTGCTGTGGGGCGATTTGGGCGGGTACGCCTGGCTACTATTTCCGCTCGTACGTGACGTAGGTCCTGTGGGGCGGCTCACCCGCAGCGGCCTTTTCCGGGCCTTCGAATGTGACCTGGGCCTCGAAGTTCGCCCTTCGTGTGGCACGTCGGAGGGCCTTCAGGAGCGTGGATCCGATGGTGAGGGTGAGGACGACGGTGAGGGCGGCGCGGCCGAGGTCCCAGCCGAGGGAGGTCGCGACGACGTAGGCGAGGAAGCGGACCAGGTTCTCGTGGGTCGAATCGCCGGGCACGAAGTAGATTCCACCGCTTCCGTCGCCCGCCGCTACCTCTGCGCCACCGATCGTCACCCAGCCGTAGAGATTGGTGATCGTGCCGTACGCGAACGCCGCCACGAAGCCGTACGCGGCGAGCATCAGCCGCTCACCCCGGCCCCGGAGCCGCTCAGGAGCCGGCAGCAGCCCGGCCCCCATCGTGAACCAGCCCATCGCGAGCATCTGCGTCGGCATCCAGGGGCCCACCCCGCCCGTGAGCAGCGCGGACGCGAACATCGTCACCGAGCCGAGGACGAAACCGAAGCCCGGCCCGAGGACCCGGCCACTCAGCACCATCAGGAAGAACATCGGCTCCAGGCCGGCCGTCCCCGCCCCCAGCGGGCGGAGCGCGGCCCCCACGGCGGCGAGCACGCCCAGCATCGCGATCGCCTTGGCGTCCATCCCGCAGTCGGAGATCGTCGCGATCACGACCGCGATCAGCAGCGGCAGCAGAGCGGCGAAGAGCCACGGCGCATCCGCCGAGTGCGTGGTGACGGCCGAGGACGCGTCCGCGAAGAGCGGCCAGCAGATGCCGACGATCCCGATGAAGGAGACCAGGGCGAGCGCGGTGATCGAGCGCGGGCCGAGCCGGACGGGGCGGGTGCCGGTGCCGGTGCCGGAGTGCTTCACAGCGCCGCCTCCACCTGTTCGACCGTGAGCCAGGGCTGCGGCGCGAGGATCTTGGCGACCTGCGGGGAGAACGCGGGGGACGACACGACGACCTCGGCCGTCGGGCCGTCGGCGACCACCTCGCCGTCCGCGATGATCACCACCCGGTGCGCCAGCTCCGCCGCGAGCTCCACGTCGTGCGTGGCCAGCACGATCGCGTGACCGTCCGCCGCGAGCGCCCGCAGATGCGCGACCAGCCGGGCCTTGGCCGCGTAGTCCAGGCCGCGCGTCGGCTCGTCGAGCAGGAGGAGGGGCGGGCGGCCGGTCAGGACCACGGCCAGCGCGAGCGCGAGGCGCTGTCCCTCGGAGAGGTCCCGGGGGTGGGTGTCGTCCGCGACGCCCGGAAGCAGCTCGGAGACCAGGTCCCGGCAGGTCCCGGGCGCCGCGCCCGCGTCCGCGTCGGCCGCCGCGCACTCGGCGGCGACGGTGTCCGCGTACAGCAGATCCCTCGGCTCCTGCGGGACGAGGCCGACCTGGCGGATCAGCTCGCGGGGGGCGGTGGTGTGGGGGGTGCGGCCGGCGACGTGGACGGTGCCGGAGGTCGGCGGGATCATGCCGACGACGGTGGAGAGGAAGGTGGACTTGCCCGCGCCGTTCCGCCCCATGAGCGCGACGGTCTCACCGGCCCGGACCTGGAGGTCCACCCTGCGGAGGGCTTCGACGCGGCCGCGCCGCACGCCGAGCGCGTCCGCGAGGAGGAGGGGAGTGGTGGGAGTGGCGGGTGTGGTGAGGGTGGGGTCGGTGGCCGGGCCGGTGGCCGGGTCGGTCGTGCGGGTGCGGCGGCGTAGGAACGGGAGGATTCCCCCACCCCGCCCCTTCCCGAAACCGGGGGCGCCGCCCCCGGACCCCCGCGCCTCAAACGCCGGCGGGGCTGAAACGGCTCCCTGCCGGGAAGGCGCTGTGGGGGCCGGAAAATCCCCCTGCGGCGGAGCCGCGCTCGCGCCTGAGTGATCCAGCCCGTCCGGAGTCTGAGGACCGGGGTCCGGGGCGGAGCCCCGGTTTCGGGAAGGGGCGGGGTGGGGGAGCAGCCCCGCAGGGTCCCGCCCTTCCAGCCGGCCCGCCAACCGCTCCTTCAGCTCGCCCGACCTCCGCCGCGCGTCCCGCACCGTCAGCGGCAGCGGGTCCCAGCCCGCCAGGCGGCCCAGCGCCACCACCGGCGGGTGGACCGGTGAGGCCGCCATGATCTCGGCCGGCGGGCCCATGACGCCGTCCGGCAGGAGGATGACCTGGTCCGCGTACTGGACGACCCGCTCCAGGCGGTGCTCGGCCAGGAGGACCGTCGTGCCCAGGTCGTGGACCAGGCGCTGGAGCACCGCCAGGACGTCCTCCGCCGCCGACGGATCCAGCGCCGAGGTCGGCTCGTCGAGGACGAGGACCTTGGGGTGCGGCGTCAGGACCGAGCCGATCGCGACGCGCTGCCGCTGCCCGCCGGAGAGCGTGGCGATCGGGCGGTCGCGGAGTTCCGCGAGGCCCAGGAGGTCGAGGGTCTCCTCGACCCGGCGCCGCATGACGGCCGGGGCGAGCCCCAGGGACTCCATCCCGTACGCGAGCTCGTCCTCGACCGTGTCCGTCACGAAGTGTGCCGACGGGTCCTGCCCGACCGTGCCCACCACGTCCGCCAGCTCGCGCGGCGGATGCGCGCGGGTGTCCCGGCCGTCGACGGTCACCCGGCCGGTCAGGGTGCCGCCCGTGAAGTGCGGGACGAGGCCGGAGACCGCGCCGAGGAGGGTCGACTTGCCGACGCCGGACGGGCCGACGAGCAGGACGAGCTCTCCCTCGGGGACGGTGAGGTTCACGTCGCGCAGGGTGGGCTCGGCACCCTCCTCGTACCTCACCGAGACGTTCTCGAAGCGGATCACGAGCTCTCCTTGGCGACGGTGTCCCGGGGGACGGACTCCCGCGGTGCGGACTCCTGCGGTACGGGGGCCACGAACGCCGGGACCAGGCCCACCAGGATCGACACGGCCGGCCACAGCGGCAGCTCCGGCGCCTCCAGGGGGACGACCCCGGGGTGCAGCGCCTCCGGTGCGTACGCGTTCGCCCAGATCATCAGGACCGCGACCGCCACCCCGGAGCCCGCGACCAGCCAGGCCCGCACGCCCCAGCGGTCGGGCCGGTACCGGGTCCGTACGGTCCGCAGCCCGCCCAGCCGGAGCCCCGCCATGGCCGCGAGGAGCCCCGCGGCGAGCAGCGGCAGCCCGTACCCGGCGCCCTCCGCCGCGAGCAGCCCGTACGAACCGGCGCAGACCCCGAGCAGCCCGCCCAGGGTCAGCGCGTTCGTCGTACGGCGTACGGACGCGGGGACCTGGGCCGTCCGGCCGTAACCCCGCGCGTCCATCGAGGCCGCCACCGCGATCGACCGCTCCAGCGCGCCTTCGAGCACCGGAAGACCGATCTGGAGCACCGCCCGGACCCCGCCCGTGGGGCGGCCCCGGAGGCGGCGGGCGGTCCGCAGGCGCACCACGTCGGCGACCATGTTCGGCGCGAAGGTCATCGCCACGACGACGGCGACCCCGGCCTCGTACAGGGCCCCCGGCAGCGACTTCAGCAGCCGCGCCGGGTTGGCCAGCGCGTTCGCCGCGCCCACGCAGATCAGCAGGGTCGCCAGCTTCGCCCCGTCGTAGAGGGCGAAGACCAGCTGCTCGGCGGTGACCCGGCCCCCGATCCGTACCCCTTGCACCCACTCGGGCAGCGGCACCTCGGGCAGCGTGAACAGGACGTGGGTCCCCGGGATGGGGGAGCCGAGCAGCAGCGAGAAGACCACCCGCAGGAAGACGACGAACAGGCCGAGCTTCACGAACGCCCCGTACGAGCGCGCCCAGGGCGCGTCCGTGCGGCGGGCCGCCACGACGTACCCGGCGACCCCGACGAGCAGGCCGAGCAGCAGCGGGTTGGTCGTGCGCGAGGCGGCGACGGCCAGGCCGAGCGCCCACAGCCACCAGGCTCCGGCGTGGAGGGCGTTCGACCGGTTCGCCACCGGGGCCGTGAACCTGCTGCTGGTGTTCCTGTTGTCGTTCTTGTTGCTGCTGCTACGGGTGGGGCTCATCCGCGACGGCGGGCCTTCCAGATCGCGGCGCCGCCGAGGGCGAGCACGGCCGCCCCGCCGGCGAGCACGCCGATCGACGGGCTGCCGTTCCCCTCGTCGGAGGCGGAGGCGGAGGAGGAAGCGGAGACAGCGGGAGTGGAGGTCGGCGCCGCCGACTGCTCTCCGCTTCCCGTGTTCTCACCGTTCTCCGCGACCTGCTCGCCACAGCCCCGCGCCGGATACCCGGCGATCCCGCACAGCATCGCCGCGCCGTCGTACCGCAGCGGCTTCGCCACCTCGGCCAGGGCCTCCGCGGCCGTCGCGTCCTCGCGGACCTGCGCGCAGCCGACCTCGACCCGCTTCGCCGGGAGCTTCTCGCCGGTCGGGGCGTCCTTCGGGCCGCCGGAGTCGACGACGACCGCGATCCGCTTGCTGCCGTCCTCCTTCTCCACGCCCGCGCAGATCTCCGCGAAGTCGGGGGCGGCGGAGGGCTTGGACGTGTCGCTCGTGCCCTGGCTGATCGCGAAGCGGAAGCCGATCGCGTCGCCGTCGGCGGGGCGGGCGGTCGCCGGGCCCTGGGTGGCGTAGGTCCAGGACGTCCCGCCGTCGCTCTCCCAGAACGACCAGTAGCGGTACCCGGCGGCCTGCGCCGGGGCCGCCGCGACGGCGGTGAGCGTCAGGAGCGCCCCGGCCGCGGCGCCCGCGATCCGGGCCGTACGTCCGGTGATGGCGGTCGTCACTTCTTGCGGCCGCTCACGAGGAAGCCGATGCCGACGCCGACGACCATGCCGATGCCGATGATCCACCAGATGTCGAAGCCGGATTCCTCGTCGTCGCTCGTGGCGGCGGCGGAGGTGTCCGGGCTCTTGGGCGCGGGGCCCAGGGCGTTGAGCTGCTCGACCAGGTCGGTCGTGCCGAACTCGCGGGGGTCGGTCTCCGTCGCGCGGGCGGCCAGGATCAGCTGCGCGTAGGCGGCGGGGCCGCTCTCCTTCGCCCAGGCGGCGGAGTTCTTCTCCAGCCATTCCAGCGCGGGCTGGGCTTCCTTGGCGGCACCGGCGGCGGCGAGCGCCACGACCGCGTCGGCGGTGTTGCCGATGTCCGGCTTCTCCGTCGTGTCGGTGGAGCCGGGCATCGGCGGGGCGGTGAGGTGGCCGGTCTTCGCGAGGGCCTTCGTCAGGTAGGAGGCGCCGTTGAGGGCGGCCCGCTCGATGGTCGGCTTCGTCAGGTCCTGGCAGGTCGGGGCCTGGTCCGGGGAGGCCTTGGTGGAGACGATGCTCTTGCCGAGCCCGGCGAGGGTGGCCGCGGCGGTGGCGTCCGCGTTGGCGAGCAGCTTGCCGGTCTTGTCGGGCTGGTACGCGAACGCGCCGGCGCCGGCCTTGTCGGAGCAGGGCACGGCGAAGGTGAGGAGCGTGTCGTAGGGGGTGCGGCCCTCGGGGGAGGTGAAGGAGCCGGGCTTGACGCCGACCGCGGCGAGGGCGCCGACGATCACCGAGGTGGAGTTGGCGTCGCTGGGGCCGCCGGGGGTGTAGCTCCAGCCGCCGTCCTTGTTCTGCACGGACCGCAGCCAGTCGGCGCCGGCGGTGACGGCCGTGTTGACCTTCTCCGGTTCGGCGGCCTGGCGGCGGACGGCGCCGAGCGCCTGGACGGCGAGGGCGGTGGCGTTGGTGTCCCGCATCGTCTTCGCGTCGCAGGGCTGCGTCGTGTCGGCGCGGTAGGAGCTGAAGGAACCGTCGGCGCACTGCTGGCCGAGGAGCCAGTCCACGGCCTGGTCGGCGGGCTGATAGCCGGTGCCGCGCTGGGCGAGGAAGGCGAGCGACTGGCGCCACACACCGTCGTACGTCGGGTCCGTCGTGCCGTACAGACCGCTGGAGGCGGTGCCGCCGGATGCGGATGCCGACGGGGAGGCCGTATCGGCGGAGGCGGAGGCGGATGCGGATGCGGACGGAGACGGCGCGGCGGCGGCCGGAAGGGCCGCTCCGGTGCCGAGTACGACTGCTGCGGCGGCGAGCGCGGCGGCGCCGCGGCGGACGGTGTTCATGGGGCCCTCTCCTGCGGCCGGGCACCGGCACGCCTCAGGGGCACCAGGCTCCGGCTCCGTATTCCTCGACGGTGCCGGCGGTCACGTCCCGGGCGGGGCATTCCGACTCGCCGCCCTTGGACGGGGCGGCTCACGGTTGCGGGTCAGTGCCGGATTCGCACCGGCTTCCCCCCGTACGGGCATGATGACGACCCGCTCACTCTACCGGCCCGTACGCCCGCCGCCCCGGGGGTGCGAGGCGCCTCACACCGCGACGTACGTGACGGGGTCCGTGTCCCCCGTCGCCTCCGCGCGGCCCAGTTTCACCAGGCGGCGGACGTGGGCCTCGGCCTCGCTGACGGCGATGTTCCGGGAGCCGTGGGGGATCTCCGCCCAGGGCCGGTTCCACTCCATCCGCTCGGCGAGCTGCCAGGGGGTGAGCGGGGTGGCGAGGAGGGCGAGGAGCCCGGTGAGCCGTTCCTCGTGGTGGGCGAGGAGCTCGTCGACCCGGCCGGCGGCGTCGGCGAACGCGTACTGGTGGGCGGGGAGGACCTCGGCGACGCCGAGGCGGCCGATGCGTTCGAGCGAGTCGAGGTAGTCGCCGAGGGGGTCGGTCTCGTGGGCGTCGCCCGGGTGCTCGTACAGCCCGATGTGCGGGGAGATCCCGGGCAGCAGGTGGTCGCCGGAGAAGAGCCGGCCGTGGCCCGGCAGCCCGGCGGGGTGCTCCTCCTCCAGGTGGAGGCAGACGTGGCCCGGGGTGTGGCCGGGCGTCCAGATCGCGCGCAGCCGCCGGCCGGCGAGGTCGAGGAGCTCGCCGGGGACGATCTCGCGGTCGGGGACGGCGGAGCGCAGACCGGGAAGGGTCCGCAGGTGGCCGGCGGCCCGGGCGGCCCGCAGCGGGGCGACGTGCTCCTCGGGGGCGCCGACGGCGGTCAGCTTCTGGACCATGTAGTCGAGCCAGGTGCCGGGTTCGGCCTCGCGGGTGCGGCGGACGACGGCGGTGTCGGCGGCGTGCATCGCGATCCAGGCCCCGGACTCCTCGCGGACGCGGCCGGAGAGACCGTGGTGGTCGGGGTGGTGGTGGGTGATGACGACCCCGTGGATCTCCTGGACGGAGAGCCCCAACGCGTCGAGTCCGCCGGTGAGTTCGGCCCAGGAGTCCGGGTCGTCCCAGCCGGTGTCGACGAGGACGGGACCGCGGTCGGTATCGACGACGTGCACGAGGGTGTGGCCGAGCGGATTGTCCGGGATGGGCACCCGCAAGGACCAGACGCCTCCGCCGTGCTCGGTCACCTGGGTCATGTGCCCTCATCTCTCCAAGACCTCGCGGAGCTTGCTCGACCTTGCCGGGTGCTGCTGTCCGTACTTCTGTCCGTACCGCTGCTCGTTCCGTTGCCCATCATAACTAGAACTGGTATCAGTTCTGAGGCATCGTCAGAGAATTTCATCTCCTCGGGAGGCCGCGGTCATGACCGAGCTTGTGGAGCACGGAAAGCTGTTCATCGGCGGGGAGTTGACCGATCCGCTCGGCGATGCGGTCATCGAGGTGATCTCGCCGCACACCGAGGAGGTCATCGGGCGCGTCCCGCACGCCTCCGCGGCCGATGTCGACCGGGCCGTCGCCGCCGCTCGCCGGGCCTTCGACGAGGGGCCCTGGCCGCGGATGGCGGTCGAGGAGCGGATCGCGGTCGTGACCCGCATCAAGGACGCGATCGCCGTCCGTTACGAGGAGATCGCCCGCTCCATCAGCTCGCAGAACGGCTCCCCGTACTCCTGGTCCGTCCTCGCCCAGGCGCTCGGCGCGATGATGGTCTGGGACGCGGCGATCACCGTCGCCAGGGACTTCGCGTACGAGGAGCGGCGCGGCGGTGTCCTCGGCCCGCTGCTCGTCCGGCGCGAGCCGGTGGGCGTGGTCGCGGCCGTCATCCCGTGGAACGTGCCGCAGTTCACCGCCGCCGCCAAGCTGGGGCCCGCGCTGCTCGCCGGCTGCACGGTGGTCCTCAAGCCCTCGCCGGAGTCGCCCCTCGACTCGTACATCCTCGCCGAGATCGCCACCGAGGCCGGGCTGCCCGAGGGCGTGCTCAGCATCCTGCCCGCCGACCGCGAGGTCAGCGAGTACCTCGTCGGCCACCCCGGCGTCGACAAGGTCTCCTTCACCGGCTCGGTCGCGGCCGGCAAGCGGGTCATGGAGGTCGCCTCGCGCAACCTCACCCGCGTCACCCTGGAGCTCGGCGGGAAGTCGGCCGCCGTGATCCTGCCCGACGCGGACCTGGACACCGCCGTCGCCGGGATCGTCCCCGCCGCCTGGATGAACAACGGTCAGGCCTGTGTGGCCCAGACCCGTATCCTCGCCCCGCGCTCCCGCTACGAGGAGATCGCCGAGGCCTTCGCCGCGGCGGCCGGCGCGCTCGTCGTCGGTGACCCGCTCGACCCGGCCACCCAGGTCGGCCCGCTGGTCGCCCGGCGCCAGCAGCAGCGCTCCCTCGACTACATCGGCATCGGCCAGGCCGAGGGCGCCAAGGTCCTCGCGGGCGGCGGCCGCCCGGCCTCCCTCGACCGCGGCTGGTACGTCGAGCCGACGCTCTTCGGCGGCGTCGACAACTCCATGCGGATCGCCCGCGAGGAGATCTTCGGCCCCGTCATCTGCCTCCTGCCGTACGGGGACGAGGCCGAGGCCCTCCGGATCGCGAACGACTCCGACTTCGGCCTCAGCGGCAGCGTCTGGACCGGCGACGTGGAGCACGGCATCGACTTCGCCCGGGGCGTGCGGACGGGCACGTTCAACGTCAACACCTTCAGCCTGGACATGCTCGGCCCCTTCGGCGGCTACAAGAACTCCGGTCTGGGACGGGAGTTCGGCCCCGAGGGCTTCGGCGAGTACCTGGAGCACAAGATGATCCACCTGCCCGGCGGCTACGAGTCCCCGGCGGCGGAGTGATGGGCGACCGCTGGCACGTCGAGGTCGACCGGAGCGTCTGCATCGGCTCCGGCATGTGCGTCAACCATGCCCCGGCCGCCTTCCGTCTCGACACGGCCCGCCAGTCCCATCCGGTGGAACCGGAGGTGGACGCGGGGGAGACGCTGCTCGCGGCGGCCGAGGGCTGCCCGGTGGAGGCCATCCTGATCGCCCTCGCGGACGGAGGGGAGCCGGTGTTCCCGCCCGAGGAATAGGGGGACGGGGGCCCGTCCCCCGTCCCCCTATTCCTCGGGCGACGGGGGGCCCGGCCACCGTGCGACACTCCCTCGGCACGGCGTCGGAGAGGGCCACGGAGGCGCAGCGGCTGGAGGGCCGGCCGGCCGGGAAGCGGCAGGACCGGACGCTCGACGGGAACGGCTGGCGCATCACGGCCCGTTGTCGTTCCCTTGTGCAAAACTAGGCCCTTGGTCACGGGGGCAAGGGGCCTTCGTGCGCACGTCTTTGGGAGTGTTGTGCGCAAGGCGAAGTGGGTGGCCGCGGCCGCCGGTGTGGTGCTGCTGGTCGCGGGTTGTGGCAGCGAGGGCGGTGCGGACAAGGGCGGTTCGTCGTCCGCGGGTTCGTCCTCGGCCGGCTCGGCGGCGACGGGCGGCTCGGGCGGTTCGGGCGGTTCGGGCGGCGAGCGGCTCGACGGGGCCGCGGTCACCAAGGAGCTGACCGACGCGGCGACGGGGGCCGGCTTCACGCAGGACGCCTCGGGCGAGCAGGTGCCGGCCGAGGTCAAGGACTGCATGGTCAGCTGGACGGCCGACGCCGAGAAGGCCGCCGACCCGGCGAAGTCCTACACGGACACCGTGGCGACCCTGACCAAGGGCGGCTGGACGGAGGAGCGCAGCTCCGGTCAGGGCGGCTCGGTCATCAAGTCCCTGAAGAAGAGCAGCTGGCAGCTCCAGGCCAGCAACCACTCCCAGGGCCCGCTGAAGCTGGTCATGTTCGTCGCCGTCGACAGCGGCCCGGAGTGCGCGGCGGCCATCGCCGAGGAGAACGCCAAGGCCAAGTCCTGACCTTGTGCCGCTCGTGCCCCCGTGCGGGAACGCCGGGGGCGCGGGCGGTGCGGGCGGCGGCGTGAGCGGCGGTGTGAGCAGCGGCGCGGGCGGCGGTGAGGGCGGGACCTCGGCGCGCCTCACGATCCGGCGTGAGCCGGACGCCCCAGCGCGCAGCCGGATGCCCCAGCGCGCAGCCTGACGTCTCAGCGCGCAGCCTGACGCCTCAGCGCGCAGCCTGGCCCGGTGTCGGCGCCGTCAGGTCGATCAGTCGGCAGACCGTCTCGATGTCGATCTTCACCTGCGCGATCGAGGCGCGCCCGGACAGCCAGGTGATCAGCGCCGAGTGCCAGGTGTGCTCGATCACCCGCACCGCCGACAGCTGCTCCGGGCTCGGGTGCTCCGCCCCCATCGCGTCCAGGATGATCGCGGTCGTCAGCCGCGAGACCGTGTCGACCTCGGGGCTCACCCCCCGGTCCGCGAAGGTCAGCGCCCGCACCATCGCGTCGGCGAGCTGCGGTTCCCGCTGGAGTGCCCGGAAGGCCCGCATGAGGGTCTCTGCGACCCGCTCCGCCGGGTCCGTGCCCGCGGGCGGCCGCTTCCGCAGCGTGGTGTGCATGTGCTGGAGCTGGTCCTGCATCGTCGCGACCAGCAGGTGGATCTTGGACGGGAAGTAGCGGTACAGCGTGCCGAGGGCCACCCCGGCCGCCTCGGCGACCTCACGCATCTGTACGGCGTCGAAGCCGCCCCGCGCCGCGAGCTGGGCGCTGGCGTCCAGGATGCGACGGCGCCGCGCCTCCTGGCGCTCCGTGAGGGCCGGTGCCGAGGGGCTGAGGTCCGCTCTGTTGTCTGCGGTCATGAGGTCCCGTTCCGTGCGGTGGGAGCGGAGGTGGGGAGCGACAGTATCGCGGTCCGGCCGTCGTGGCGCGAATCACCTGTTCCGGCTCTCACCGCGGAGCTACCTGCCGGTAGATTCTGTCCTCCTTGAACGCTCAAGAAGATCATGCAAGAAGATCGAGAACGATCAAGTCTGTAACTTGTTCTAGATTAGCGCGAGCGGTTACGCTCCGGCGAAACACGCTCGAAGGGGGTCGCGCATGACCGCGGAAGCCATAGAGGCAAGCCCGGCAAGCCCCCGACAGGGCGTCACCGCGGACGGTGCCGGTCCCTTGCGGATCGCTCTCCTCACGTACAAGGGGAACCCGTTCTGCGGCGGCCAGGGCGTCTACGTCCGCCATCTCTCCCGTGAGCTGGCCCGCCTCGGCCACCACGTCGAGGTCATCGGCTCCCAGCCGTACCCGACGCTCGACGACGGCGTGCCGCTCACCGAGATCGCCAGCCTCGACCTCTACCGCTCGCCGGACCCCTTCCGGACGCCGAAGCGCGACGAGTACCGGGACTGGATCGACGGCCTCGAAGTCGCCACCATGTGGACCGGCGGCTTCCCCGAGCCGCTCACCTTCTCCCTGCGGGCCCGGCGCATGCTCGCCGCCCGCCGCGGCGACTTCGACGTCGTCCACGACAACCAGACCCTCGGCTACGGCCTCCTCGGCGGCCCCCGGGCCCTGGGCGCGCCGCTCGTCACCACGATCCACCACCCCATCACCGTCGACCGGCAGCTCGAACTCGACGCCGCCGCCGACTGGAAGCGCCGCGCCTCCGTCCGCCGCTGGTACGCCTTCACCCGCATGCAGAAGCGGGTCGCGCGCCGGATGCCGTCCGTCCTCACCGTCTCCGGCACCTCCCGCCAGGAGATCGTCGAGCACCTCGGCGTACGCGAGGACCGCATCCGGGTCGTCCACATCGGCGCCGACACCACGCTCTGGTCCCCGGACCAGGCCGTCGCCGAGGTCCCCGGCCGGATCGTCACCACCTCCAGCGCCGACGTGCCCCTCAAGGGCCTGATCCACCTGATCGAGGCGCTCGCCAAGCTCCGCACCGAGAACCCGGACGCCCACCTCGTCGTCGTCGGCAAGCGCGCCGAGGACGGGCCCGTCGCCCAGGCCATCGAGCGGTACGGGCTCGGGGGCGCCGTCGAGTTCGTCAAGGGCATCAGCGACGCCGAGCTCGTCGACCTCGTGCGCTCCGCCCAGGTCTCCTGCGTGCCCTCGCTGTACGAGGGCTTCTCGCTGCCCGCCGCCGAGGCCATGGCCACCGGGACGCCGCTCGTCGCCACCACCGGCGGAGCGATCCCCGAGGTCGCGGGAGCCGACGGCGAGACCTGCCTCGCGGTGCCGCCGGGCGACGCGGGGGCGCTGGCGGCAGCGCTCGGGCGGGTCCTCGGCGACGCGGAGCTCCGCGCCCGCCTCGGTGCGGCGGGTCGGGCCCGGGTCCTGGAGCGCTTCACCTGGGCCCGCGCGGCGCAGGGGACGGCCGACCTCTACCGCGAGGCCGTGGCCGGACAGGGCGCCCGGCAGGGCGTCCGCCGGTGACCGCCCCGCCCACGCGACATCCGCACCGGGTGCATCCGCACCACGTGCACCCGCACCTCACGCATCCGCACCACATGCACCCGCACCACCCCCGTCCCGACCGCGAAGGCAGGCCCTCGTGCTGACCGTCGACTTCACCCGCTTCCCGCTCGCCCCCGGCGACCGCGTGCTCGACCTGGGCTGTGGTGCGGGCCGGCACGCCTTCGAGTGCTACCGGCGCGGCGCCCAGGTCGTGGCGCTCGACCAGAACGGCGACGAGATCCGCGAGGTCGCCAAGTGGTTCGCGGCGATGAAGGAGGCCGGGGAGGCCCCCGCCGGGGCGACCGCCACCGCGATGGAGGGCGACGCCCTCAACCTCCCCTTCCCCGACGACTCCTTCGACGTCGTGATCATCTCCGAGGTCATGGAGCACATCCCGGACGACAAGGGCGTGCTCGCCGAGATGGTCCGCGTCCTCAAGCCGGGCGGCCGGATCGCGATCACCGTCCCCCGCTACGGCCCCGAGAAGATCTGCTGGGCGCTCTCCGACGCGTACCACGAGGTCGAGGGCGGCCACATCCGCATCTACAAGGCCGACGAGCTCCTCGGCAAGATCCGGCAGGCCGGCCTCAAGCCGTACGGCACCCACCACGCGCACGCCCTGCACGCGCCGTACTGGTGGCTGAAGTGCGCCTTCGGCGTCGACAACGACAAGGCCCTGCCGGTCCGCGCCTACCACAAGCTCCTGGTCTGGGACATCATGAAGAAGCCCGCCCTGACCCGGGTCACCGAGCAGCTGCTCAACCCGGTCGTCGGCAAGAGCTTCGTGGCGTACGCGACCAAGCCCCACCTGCCGAAGGCGGACTCCTCGGACGCGGCCAAGTGACGAGTCCCGAGCGGATCGCGGAGCACCTCGTCCTGCCCGGGGTGCTCACCGCCGAGCAGGCCGCCGAGACGGTCACCGGGATACTCGCCGTCCAGCGCGAGGACGGGGCCATACCGTGGTTCCGGGGCCACCACCTCGACCCGTGGGACCACACCGAGGCGGCCATGGCCCTCGACGCGGCCGGCGAGCACGCCGCCGCGGACCGCGCCTACGCGTGGCTCGCCCGCCACCAGAACGCGGACGGCTCCTGGTACGCGGCCTACCACGACGGCGACCCGGACGACGTCAGCGACCGGAGCCGGGAGTCCAACTTCGTCGCGTACATCGCGGTCGGCGTCTGGCACCACTACCTCGCCACCGGCGACGACGCCTTCCTCGACCGGATGTGGCCCGTCGTCTTCGCGGCCGTCGAGTTCGTCCTCGGGCTCCAGCGGCCCGGCGGCCAGATCGGCTGGAAGCGCGAGGCCGACGGCACGCCGGTGAACGACGCGCTCCTCACCGGCTCGTCCTCCGTCCACCAGGCGCTGCGCTGCGCCCTCGCCATCGCCGAGGCCCGCGAGGAGCCGCAGCCCGACTGGGAGCTGGCGGCGGGTGCGCTCGGCCATGCGATCCGCCGGCACCCCGAGCGCTTCCTCGACAAGTCCCGCTACTCGATGGACTGGTACTACCCGGTCCTCGGCGGCGCGGTCACCGGGCCAGAAGCCCTGGCCCGCATCAACGCCGACTGGGACGCGTTCGTCGTGCCCGGCCTCGGCGTGCGGTGCGTGATCCCCAACCCGTGGGTCACCGGCGGCGAGAGCTGCGAACTCGCCCTCGCCCTCTGGGCGATGGGGGAGTCCGACCGGGCCCTCACGATCCTCCAGGACATCCAGCACCTGCGGGCCGCGAACGGCATGTACTGGACGGGGTACGTCTTCGAGGGCGACACGGAGAGCGACAAGGCCATGTGGCCCGAGGAGCAGACCAGTTGGACCGCCGGGTCCCTGCTGCTCGCGGTGGCGGCCCTCGGCGGCGAGGAGGCCACCGTCGCCGTCTTCGGCGGCGAACGCCTCCCGAAGGGCCTCGAACCGGACTGCTGCGGGGCCTGACGCGCACGGAGCCGTCCGGGCCGCGGGCCGGGGCGGCTCAGATCTTCGGGAACGAGATCCGGATCCGGTAGCGCTTCTCCAACTCGCCGACCTTCTTCGGGAGTTCGGTGCGCAAGCGGGCGATGTCGGCGGAGTTGGCGGCCAGGAACCTCCTGGCCGCCCGCTCGCGCAGCGGCTCCCGCGCGGCCTCCACGGGCTTCATGCAGGTCGCGTAGAAGCCCCCGAGCCGGCGACTGCCGGCGGTGTCGGCGGCCTGCATGGTCCGGTCGGCGAGGGCGAAGAAGGCCGCTTCGTCCTTGGCGTCCACCCCCTGCCCGGCGAGGCACTCCCCGAAGCCGCGCCAGGCCCGCTGCGCCTCGGGCGCCCGGTTGACCGAGTCCATCTCCGTGAACCACCCTGACCGCAACGGGCCGTAGATCTGCCGGAGTTCCTGGATCACGGAACCTCCCTCGGTCAGACACCGCCGAAGGGCTGGGCTCGGCGTGGCAGCCGCGTCCGCCTGGGCCGGTGCCACGTGTGGCGCACCGGGAACCCGGGTGTTCCCGCCGAAGCCGTACTCCCGCAGGAAGTCCAGGTCGGGCAGGTCGGAGTACCGGGTGAACATCGGGGGAGGGGAGTCCGGCACGGTTTCGCCTTGTCGGCGCGCACAGCCGTCGACGGCCCAGGCGGCTGCCAGCGCGCCGAAGGCGTCCAGGCCCTGCGCCTGCCGGCCGGCCTCTCCCGTCGTCGGCAGCACCATGGCGGTGACGTCCGCCGGCATGCCGTACGAGACGGTGGCGGACGTCGTGGATGTGGCGGGCGCATCGGCGGACCGCTGGTGAGGGGCGGCCGTGTCCGGGCCGCTCGCGCATGCGCCGACGAGGGGGAGCAGGACGGCACACAGCGCGGCGGCGCCGCGGCGGTGGGTGCGACGTGTGGGACGGGCGGGGCGGGACATGGCTGATGCTGCTTCCTCGGGTTCGGCGACGGGGGGAGCGGGGGCCTGCCTCGCCCGGCGGGCCCCCGTCGTGATCAGTGGGTGACCACGGTCCATTCGCCGCCCTGGAGGAAGGTGCCGACGCTGAACGGTGTGCCGGGGATGAGGTCGGAGATCAGGACGATCTGGTCGACCGCGTACGCGCCGTTCTTCACCTTGATCCAGCCGGCCGAGGCCTGGACCCACGTACCGGAGGCGTTCTTGTAGTAGCCGGCGTAGGGGATGGGGCCGGTCCAGCTGGCCGAGTAGGCGTAGGTCAGGTTCACGTCGTTGCAGGGGCCGGCGGCCTTGTACGCCACCGTGCCCGGGCCGTCGAAGCCCGTCGTGATCCCGGAGGTCACGCACCCGGCGGCCGAGGCCGTGGGGGCGAAGGCGAGCAGCGACGCGGCGGCGACTCCGGCAGCCGCGAGCGTGGCCAGAGACTTGTTCATGAGATTCCCCAGTCTGTGAAGCCGAACAGGCGGCATCACTATCGGACGCCCGTCGGCGGCAGGACCAGGGATGGCGGCATCTCAGGGACGCCCGGGGACGTCCGGGGACGCCCGGGGACGTCCGGGGACGCCTAGGGACGCCCGGGGCCGCCCAGGGACGTCCGTACGTGGGGTACGGACGCCCCGGGACGTCCGTACGCGGGGTACGGACCCGTACGGAGCCGTCCCGGTGGCGGGCGTGCGGGGGCGGGGTGAGGCTGGCGCCACAAGCCCCAGGGAGGTTCCGTCGTGCCCAGAAGTCCTTCGCGCGGTGTCGTGGCGCTGTTGCTGTCCTGCGTCCTGCTCATGACCACCGCTGCCTGCAACGGCGACGACGAGCAGAGCGCGAGCGGTGCCGCGACCCCGACGAGTACGAGCACCTTCGAGAAGCAGAAGCTGGCCAAGACCCGGTTCGTGGCCAACGCGGGTCTCGCCGCGGGTGCCACGTACCAGTGGATCGTGAAGCCGTATCGCGCGGGCAAGTTCGCGAAGGGCGCGGACGGGCGGACCTTCGCCCTCGTGAAGGCCGGGCTCGCGGGCGCGTTCACGTACAACCGGCTCAAGGCGGCGGTCGAGAACGCCAAGGGCGACCCGCTGCTCTCGAAGGCGGTCGCGCCGCTCTCCGCGGGGATCGAGTCGCTCAAGGAGCTCGGCACGAAGCTCCGCAAGGGCGAGGTGGGCGCCGCGGACATCGGCGCCTTCGAGTCCGTCATCAACAGCGTCAAGGACGCCGGCAAGAGCGCCGGTGCCGTGGTGGTCGAGAAGGTGCCGAGCGCCTCGCAACTCGGCGGGTAGTACTAGGAGTTGAGCTCCGCGAGCACGCGGAGTGTGGCGGGGTCCGGTGAGGTGGCCAGCAGGTCCGTCACCGGGCCCCGCCGCCATGTGTCGAGACGCGCGGCGATCCGCTTCCGGGGGCCGACGAGCGAGATCTCGTCGGCGAAGGCGTCCGGCACGGCGAGCACCGCCTCCTCGCGCCGCCCCGCCGCGAACAGCTCCTGGATGCGGCCGGCCTCCTTCGCGTACCCCATCCGCCCCATGAGGTCGGCGTGGAAGTTCCGGGCGGCGTGCCCCATGCCGCCGATGTAGAAGCCGAGCATCGCCTTGACGGGCAGCAGCCCGGCGGCCACGTCCTCGCAGAGCTGCGCGCGGACCATCGGGGCGACGGTGAAGCCCTCGGGGAGCTTCTCGGGGAGCGCGTACACCTCGGCCCAGCGGTCCGGGGACCAGTAGAGGGGCAGCCAGCCGTCGGCGATCGCGAGGGTCTGGGCGATGTTCTTGGGGCCCTCGGCGCCGAGGAGGATCGGGAGGTCGGCGCGGAGGGGGTGGGTGATCGGCTTGAGCGCCTTGCCGAGCCCGGTGCCGTCCTCGCCCGCGTACGGGTGCGCGTGGAAGCGGCCGTCGAGCGCGACGGGCCCCTCCCGGCGCAGCACCTGGCGGATCACGTCCACGTACTCGCGGGTCGCGGTCAGCGGGGAGCGGGGGAAGGGGCGGCCGTACCAGCCCTCGACGACCTGCGGTCCGGACAGGCCGAGTCCGAGCATCACGCGCCCGCCGGAGAGGTGGTCGAGCGTGAGCGCGTGCATCGCGGTCGCGGTCGGGGTGCGCGCGGCCATCTGCGCGACGGCCGTCCCGAGCCTGATGCGGGAGGTGTGCGCGGCGATCCAGGTCAGCGCGGTGAACGCGTCTGAGCCCCAGGCCTCCGCCGTCCACACGGAGTCGTACCCGAGCCGCTCGGCCTCGCGGGCGAGGTCGAGGTGGCCGGGGGAGGGGCCGCGGCCCCAGTAGCCGAGGGCGAGTCCGAGGCGCACGACGAGCCACCTTTCTGACGGTCCGTCAGGTCAGTTTCCCGGACTGTACGCCAACGGCCCCCCGCCCGGAAGGGATTCCGGACGAGGGGCCGTCGAGTGCTACGTGCTACGTGGTACGCGCGCGGTGTCAGCCGCGCTGGATGCCCGTCGTGTCCTGGAGGACACCGCGGCGGCCGTCCTGGGTCTGGGCCACCAGGGCCGGACCGCGCTGCTCGACCGCCAGGTACCAGGTACCGGGGGCCAGTTCGGCGATCGGCGCCTGCGAGCCGTCCTCCGCGTACAGCTGGCGGGCGACCGGCACCGCGAACCAGAACGGCGTGAAGTCCGCACCCGGCTGCGCCGAGGCCTGCGGCTGCGGGGCCGGGGCCTGCGCGGCCTGCGGCTCCGGCTGCTGCGGGGCGTGCGGCTGCGGGGCGTGCTGCTGCGGGGCCGCCTGCGCGCCGAACGGCTGGCCCGCACCCTGCGACGGGTCCTGCGGGGTGCCGAACTGCTGCTGCGCACCCGGGTAGCCGTAGCCGCCGGGGACGCCCGGCTGACCCGGCTGGCCGGGCTGCATGCCGTACGGCTGCGGGGTCTGCGGACGCGGCGCGCCCACGAGCGGGGCCTTCAGGGCGGGCACCAGCGGACCGGCGACGGCGGCACCGGCGAGCACGAGCGCGGCGATCAGACCGAGGATCAGACCGGCACCGGCGTTGTTCGCCTCGAAGATCCACATGAGCAGGGACCAGGCGGCCGCGATGGTGAAGCCGGCACCGACCTGGGGAAGCTCCAGACCGGCCACCTTGCGCTGCTGCGGCAGCCCGCGGGAGACGACGATCAGTGCGGCGCCGACGATGCCGAGGAAGAACGTGCCCCAGCCGAGGTAGGACACCTCCCACGAGTTGGGGGTCTCGTACTGGTCGCAGATCGCGTCGGGGCCGTCGCAGCCGGCGACGCCCAGGAACGAGGCGATGAACAGCACCACCGCTGCTCCGATCAGCACGCCATCGCCTCGGGTGAGGGAGCGGATATTCACGTAAGAATCCTTCGTCGGGTCGTCGTCGCGTCGTCGTCGCGTCGGGGTGGCGCTCAAGGTCGTGGCACGGGGGCGGCCCCATATTACGGAGCGAATCTATCGCTCGCCGGTTCTACCCGTTGAGGTAGGTGGCGATGCCGTCCGCGATGCCCTGGGCGGCCTTCTGCCGCCAGGCCGCCGACGTCAGCAGTGCGGCGTCCTTGGGATCACGCATATTGCCGCATTCGACGAAGACCTTGGGGACGGTTGAGAGATTCAGCCCGCCGAGATCGTCGCGGACGTCCAACCCCGTACCGGACCCCAGGTAGTTGGAGGGGGCCGTGCCCGTCGCGCGCGCGAAGCGGTCCGCGATGTTCTCCCCGAGTTCACGGGAGGGGCCCACGATCGGGGCCGTGTCCGCCGCGCCGGAGCTCACCCGGGCCGGGAGGATCACATGGAAGCCGCGGTGTCCGACGGCCGAGCCGTCCGCGTGGACGGAGACGACGGCGTCGGCACCGGCCTTGTTGCCGGTCTCGGCCCGCTCGTCGATGCAGGGGCCCCAGGGGCGGTCGGCGTCGTGGGTGAGGACCACCTTCGCGCCGCGCGCGGTGAGGAGGTCCCGCAGCCGGTGGGAGACGTCCAGGGTGAAGGCGGCCTCCGTGTAGGCGGCCTCCGTGGCCGTGCCGTTCGTGGAGGTGCCGGTCGTGTCGCACTCCTTGCGGCCCGTGCCGATGTTCACCTTCGCGTTGATCTCCCGGGAGTGCCGGAAGTTCCCGGGGTTGTGGCCGGGGTCGACGACGACGGTCCGGCCGGCGAGGGAGCGGGCCCCCGGCGTCCCGGAGGAGGCCGGGAGCGGGGTGCGGCTCGACTGCCCGGCGGAGCTCGGGGGGCCGGTCGTGGAGGCGAGGGCGGGCGGCGGGGTCTGCGTCCCGCCCTTCCCGGCCGTCGGCGACGCCTCGGAGGCCTCGGAGGCACCGCAGCCGGCGAGCGCGGCGCAGCAGCCGGTGAGGGCCAGCGCGAGGGCGAGGGTACGGGGGGCGGTCTTCCGGTGGTCGTACGGCACTCCGCGACTTTAGGCCCTTCGCGGGGCGAATGCCGGTAGCGGGTAGGTCGCAGCTTGGTCACCGGGTTCGGGAAACCGTGGACGCGTGTGCGTGGACGGTGAAGGGTAGGTGGAAAGAGGCGACGGTGGGGTGTCACCGCGCATGGACCCACGAGGGGAACCGTGGTGGGGGAAGAACCGAACGACGCACGTCCCGAGCCGTCCGACCGGATTCCGGGGGACGGATCGTTAAACAGACCGCCGCAGGGCACGCCCGGCGGCCAGAACGGCGCCGGTAACGGCACCGGCAGCGGAGCGGGCACCGGCGCCGGCGGTGGGGATACGGGCGGGGGCTTCGGCGCTCCGGCGCCCTGGGAGGCCCCGGCGCCCGGCGCACCGGCTCCAGGCGCTCCAGGCACTTCGAGCGCATCGGGCGCATCGGCCCCGGGCGCTTCCGGCGCCCCGGCCCCCGGCTTCGGTCCGCCGCCCGGGACCGGAGCAGGACAGGGGCACGGATACGGCTCCGCCCCCGCGCCCGCCCCCGGCACCGGACCCGCGACCGCGCCCGGCTGGGCGGGAGCGGGCACCTTGCCCCCGCCGCCCGCCGCACCGCCGGGATACGGTCCGCCGCCCGGCTCGGGCCCCGGGCCGCGCGGCGAGGCGAACCCGGCCCAGGCCGCCCTGATAGGCCTGCTCAACCTCTCCTGCCTGGGCCTCGGCTACGTCTTCCTGCGCAACTGGATCGGCGCCGCCGTGTGCTGGGTCGCCACCGCGGCGCTGCTCGTGATGGCGCTCCCCGCCGACGTCGACGGCGTGCCCGCGGGCCTCCTCGTCGGCTACGGCGTCTTCCTGCTCGCCGCCGCCGCCGACGGGGCCCGGCGCGGCCTGCGCGCGACCCTCAGCATCGGCGCCTCCTTCCGGCGCCTCGCGCTCCCGCTCGCCGTCGTGCTCCTCGCCGTCCCTGCGGGCGGCTCGCTCGCCTACGGCGCGGCCCGCGACGAGGCGAAGGAGCAGGCGCTGCTCGACCGGCTCTCCGCGGCGGACGCGCAGGTGAAGTCGGCCGACGGCCTCGCCTTCGACAAGGCCGAGCCGATCCTCGGCAAGGCGCTCGCCGTGTACCAGGACCTCGGCACGAAGCACGCGGGCTCGCGGGCCGGGAAGCTGGTCCCCGCGCGCCTCGACGCGTACTACGAGACGGTCTCCGGCCCGTACGAGGACAAGTCGTACTGCGAGGCGATCGCCCCGCTCAAGCACCTGCGGGGGCTCGGCGGGACCGTCGACAAGGACCTCCTGGGCGCGCGGCCCGACAAGACCGACGAGCCGCTCGCCCACTCCCTCTACGAGTGCGGGACGGCCGCGCTCGGCGTGTACACCGCCACCCCGGCCGCCGAGGACAACCTCAACGAGCTCTACAAGACCTTCCCGAAGTCGTCCCACACCACCCGCGTCGAGCCGGCGGTCCGGGCGGCCATCAAGACGCGTACGACCGCGCTCGACGGCGGCTCCGCGCCCTGCGACACCACCAACGAGCTGCGCACGCTCAAGAGATCCCTCCAGGCCTTGTCGGACCCCTCCCTCGAAGGGGCCACGCGCGAGGCCAAGGAAGCCGTCCAGCGGGGCGACTTCGCCTGCGGGACCGACCAGTTCAAGGACAAGGACTACGCGAACGCGATCAAGACCATGACCGAGTACGCCAAGGAGTACCCGGACAGCCCCCAGGCCGCGCACGCCCGCTCCATCGCCATCGCGGCCGAGATCGCCGAGGAGGAGCCCGCGGCCGGCAAGAACCTGCCGCCGGCGAAGGACCCCGGCGGCAGCCGGATGATCCTGGTCATCAGCAACGACGGGCCGGGCGCCGTCGACGTGCTCTACACCGGTCCGACGAGCGGCAGGGTCACGCTCAAGACCTGCGCGACCTGCACCGAGTACCCGGGCCCGATCCTCTCCCAGGGCAAGAAGGTCAAGGCCTGCACCGGTCCGTCCTCGAAGTACCCGAAGGCGACCCTGCTGCTGCCCGCCGGCGACTACCACTTCCTCCAGAAGCGGGGCGGGAGCACCTCCTCCGCCGGGGACACCAAGACGAGCAAGGTGAAGATCGAACCGGGCTACAGCTACACCAACTGCCTGTACGTGACGTCGAGGTTCTGAGTCCGTTCAGCCCCGGCGGCGCAGGACCCGCAGCGAGTCGGTGACCGAGACCTCGTCGAAGTCGCCCGACTCCAGAGCACGGAGGTAGATCCGGTACGGAGCCTGGCCGCCGTCCTCCGGGTTCGGGAAGACGTCGTGGATGACGAGCAGGCCCCCGGGGGCGACCTTGGGGGCCCAGCCCTCGTAGTCGTTCGTGGCGTGCTCGTCGGTGTGCCCGCCGTCGACGAACACGAGGCCGAGCTGCCCGCCCCACGCCTTCGCGACCAGCGGCGACCGGCCGACGACCGCGACGACGTGCTCCTCAAGCCCCGCCTTGTGCAGGGTCCGGCGGAAGGTGGGGAGGGTGTCCATCAGCCCCACCTCCGGGTCGACGACGGTCGGGTCGTGGTACTCCCAGCCCGGCTGCTGCTCCTCGCTGCCCCGGTGGTGGTCCACGGTCACCGCGACCGTCCCCGCCTGCCGGGCCACGTCGGCGAGCAGGATCGTGGACCGCCCGCAGTAGGTCCCGACCTCAAGCAGCGGCAGCCCGAGCTTGGCGGCCTCCGTGGCCGCCTCGTACAGCGCGAGGCCCTCCCCGACGGGCATGAAGCCCTTCGCGGCCTCGAAGGCGGCAAGGATCTCGGGCGCGGGCACGGACATGGTGGTCTCCTACTGGCGAGTACGCGGCTACGGCCGCCCATCGTGCCCTACGCGTCGCACTCGAACCACACCGTCTTCCCGTCGGCCCTCTCGTCGGCCCCCCACCGGTCCGTCACGGCCTCCACGAGCGCGAGCCCCCGCCCGCTCTCCTCCAGCGGACCGGCCAGCTTCGCGATCACCGTCTCGGGGACGGCATCCGCGACCTCCACCCGCAGCCCGTACGGCTCCCGCAGCATCAGGACGGAGCACCGCCGGCCGGGCACGTGCCGGACGACGTTGGCGATGAGCTCGGTGAGCGCGAGCGTGCCGGAGTCGGCGAGGTGGTCGAGCTCCCACCGCGTGAGGAAGACGCGGAGGATGCGGCGCATGTGACCGGCGGAGTGGTCACCGACGGTGAACCCCATGCGGTAGCTCGTCGCAAGTACCGCAGGATAGGGGTCTGTTGCCTGATTCATGCCACCAGAGTGGGCTCGTTTCGTTACGCTCGGCTACGGACTGAACGCAACGCCTCACCGCGTGAGCTTGGGGGTGACCTCGCCGTGGTCAACATCCGTGCCTTGGATCCCAGCGCCTCGCCGCTGGACTACTACGGATTCGAACTCCGCCGCCTGAGAGAGGGGGCCGGGCTCAGTCAGTCGCAGCTCGGCGACATCCTCTTCTGCACCGGCTCGCTCGTCGGTCAGATCGAGACGGCGAGAAAGGTCCCGACCAGGGAGTTCTCGGAGCGGCTCGACGCGGCGCTGATGACGGGCGGGTTCTTCACACGCCTGGTGGGGCTGGTGCTGAAGAGCCAACTGCCGTCGTGGTTCAGGCCGTACGCGGACATGGAGGCGAAGGCGACGTACATCTGCTCCTTCCAGGTGCAGCTGGTCGACGGCCTGCTTCAGACGAAGAACTACGCCCAGGCTCTTATGGGGGCCAGATTCGAGAACGACCTCGACGTTCTGGTCGCCGCCCGGATCGAGCGCCAGCGGATCCTGGACCGCGAACACCCGCCGCTGTTCTGGGTCGTCATGAGCGAGGCGGCATTGCGCCAGGAGATCGGTGGGCGGGAGGTGATGCGGGAGCAACTGGCTCACCTGTTGGAGATGCAGGAGCGCGAGTGGGTGAAGATCCAGATCCTCCCGTTCGAGGTCGGAGCGCACACGGGATCGCTGGGTTCCTTCACTCTCCTCCGCTTCGACGACGACCCCGACCTCGTCTATACCGAGGACTTCGTCCAGGGGCATTTGACCGTGGATTCGGCCGCGTTCAGGGAGGGGTTGCTCCGTTACGATCACCTCCGAGCGGCCGCTCTTTCAGTGGAGGACTCGACCGCGCTGATCACCCGCGTCATGAAGGAGCACTATGGAGACCAACCGGAACCTGGCGGGCGCGCGCTGGCGTAAGTCCTCGTACAGCGGTGACAACGGCGGTCAGTGCATCGAGTGCGCCCCGCTCGGCACCGCCGCCTGGCAGAAGTCCTCGTACAGCGGCGACAACGGCGGCGAATGCATCGAGGTCGCCGACCTCACCGCTCACGTCGCCGTCCGGGACTCCAAGAACCCCGAAGGGCCCGCCTTCCTCGCCACCCCCGCCGCCTTCACCGCCTTCGTGAGCGCCGCCGTCAAGGGGCGGTTCCGCTGACATGAGCGGCGGCGGGGGATGGTGAGTCCTGGTCGAGACGCACTGCGGCGGGTCTTCGGCCGGGACTGAGTGCCTGGTCAGGCCCCCGCCAGGACCGCCCGCAGCTGCCGTACGCCCGCCTTCCACTCCTCGCCGTCCGACTCCTCCCACAGCTCCAGGAGCTCCGACTCCGGGGTGAGGACCCGGTCGAGCGCCGCTACGGCCAGCGGGCGCAGATCCGCCGGGAGTTCGGGCAGGGGCTGCTTCGGGCCGTACGCCGTCGTGACGGGGTCGCCGCCCGGGCACTGCGCCGCGACCAGTGCCGCCGACGCGATCGCCTGCACCGCCTCGTACGAATCCAGGTAGCCGTCACCGGTCGCGGTCACCTCGTGGAAGGCCGCGCGCAGCACCTCCGCCCGCTTCTCCGGCGGGGCCTCGTCCACGCGGTACGAGAAGTCGGCGGCGGTGTCGTTGTCGAAAGGTCCGATGTCCCAGGTGCCCATGGTGCGTTCGCTCCTCTGTGCGCGTTCTGTTCGCGTTCTCTGGGGATCGTGACAGGCCCCACTGACAACGCCCCCTGGCGCGGGCGGCCGTGCGACGATGCGCCGTCCGTTGCCGATCATGAAAGGACGTGCCCATGCGCGCGTCGTTCAGAGCGCTGCTCGCCGCGCTCTTCTCGATAGGACTGCTCCTCACCGCCGGGACGGGGCCCGCCCAGGCCGACGAGGTCACCCCGCAGACCGCGAAGCCGGTGCGCTTCCTCTCGTACAACGTGTGCGGGGCGAACTGTCCCCTCGCGGACCCGACGGACGGGGGCAGGTCCGCGTGGGTGAACAACCTGGTGAAGGAGATCGACACCTGGGACTCCGACCTCGTCATGCTCCAGGAGCTCTGCTACGGGCAGTGGAAGCTGATCCGTGACGCCCTGTCGCCGCAGTCGCGCGTCGGGCAGGTCAGCTACGACACGGTGTGGGGCGCGGCACTGCCGTCCGCCTCCGGCTGCGGTCAGTGGGACCCGGCCGACCGGCGCTTCGGGCTGGCGATCTTCTCGAAGGGGCAGGGGTCGATCGTGGCCGGGACGCGGACCGTCACGTTCCTCCCCGAGGAGCCCACGGTCCCGACGGAGGACCGCATCCTCCTCTGCGCCCAGGCGCAGTTGGACGGCCGGTCGGCCCGCGCCTGCAACACCCACATCGACTTCCACGACGCGACCACGGCCCTTCAGGTCCCGGCGGTGGCGAATCTCGTCGAGGCCGCCAGGGAGGGCGGCGAGCCGGCGGTCCTCGCGGGGGACTTCAACCAGGTTCCCGACCACCGCGACATGAACTCCCTCTACAACCACGGGGCGGGTTCGACCGGCCGGTTCCAGGAGGTCGACGAGAACGACAAGGAGCAGTTCGCGGGGGTCGACTGCCCGCAGACGGCGGACCGCTGCCGCAGCGGTGAGGCGACCGCCAGCCCGACCTGCTCGGAGCACACCACCGTGACCAGCAAGATCGACTACGTCTTCCTGAGCTACGAGTGGTTCAAGACCGTGCAGGGAGACGCGCTGCCCTGCCCGCCGGGGATGTCCGACCACCACCCCCTGCGCGGCGCGGCGGCCTGGGAGAAGTAACCCCTCCCGGGTCCAGGGCAGGAGGTTCGGCCCGGATTCCCCGAGCCGAAATACTTTCTGACCTTCCGTCAGAATGGAACGTGTTCTAGTCTGCGGCGCATGGGCATCGCCATCACGCACGAACAGCGGGAGCTCGGCCGATCCGTCCGGGGCTGGCTCGCCCGCGCCGTACCGCCCGAAGAGGTCCGCAAGCACCTGGACGTCCCCGACGCCGCCGCCGGACGGCCCGCGTACTGGGACGCCGCCGCCGAGCAGGGCCTCCTCGGGCTCCACCTCCCCGAGGAGTACGACGGCGGGGGCGGCGACCTCGTGGACCTCGCCGTCGTCGTCGAGGAGGCGGCCCGGGCGCTGCTGCCGGGGCCGTACCTCCCCTCCGTACTCGCCGCCGAGGTCCTCCACCGCGCCGGACAGGGGGAGCTGGCCGCCTCGATCGCACGCGGCGAGCGCATCGCCGCCGTCGCCCTCGGCGGCACGGGGAGCCTCACCGCCGTCCGCACCGCGAGCGGCTGGCTCCTCGACGGCGCCGCGCCCCCGGTCCTCGGCGGGGCGCAGGCCGACCTCGTCCTCCTCCGGGCCGCCACCGCCGACGGCTCCGTCTGGCTCGCCGTCGACACCGAAGGGCTCGCCGTACGGGCCCACGAGAGCGCCGACCCGACCCGGCCCACCGGCGAGGTCACCGCGCGCGCCGCCCACGTCCCCGCCGTCCGCGAACTCACCCTCGACGCCGGTCTCGTACGGGACCTCGCCGCCGTCCTCCTCGCCGCCGACGCCTGCGGAACCGCCGCCCGCGCCGTCGAGACCGCCGCCGAACACGCCCGCACCCGCGAACAGTTCGGGCGGCCCATCGGGCAGTTCCAGGGCGTGAAGCACCTCTGCGCCGACATGCTCGTCCGGCTCGAACAGGCCCGCGCCCTCACCTGGGACGCCGCCCGCGCCGGCCACGACGAGGCCCGCTCCCTCACCGCCGCGCTCGCCGCCGCCACCGCCCTCGACGCGGCCTACACCTGCGCCAAGGACTGCATCCAGATCCTCGGCGGCATCGGCTTCACCTGGGAGCACGACGCCCACCTGCTGCTCCGCCGCGCCGTCGTCGCCCGCCAGCTCCTCGGCAGCGGCGACCACCACCGCCTCGCCGCCCTGCGGCAGGCCGCCGACGGTGTCCGGCGCGGCCTCCGCCTCGACCTGCCGCCCGAGGCCGACGCGTACCGCGCCGCCGCCCGCGAGGCCGTCGCCCCCGCCGCCGGGCTCGACCCGGCCGCCGCCCGGCGCGCCCTCGCCCCCACCGGCTACGCGGCCCCGCACCTCCCGGAGCCGTACGGACTCGGCGCGGACCCGCTCCAACAGCTCTCCGTGCAGAGGGAGTTGGATGATGCCGGGATCACCCTCCCCGGGCTCGGGATCGGCGCCTGGGTCGTGCCCTCCCTCCTCGCCCACGGCACCCCGGAGCAGCAGGAGACGCACCTCGGGCCGACCCTGCGCGGCGAACGGCTCTGGTGCCAGCTCTTCTCCGAACCCGGCGCCGGCTCCGACCTCGCCTCCCTCCGCACCCGCGCCGAGCGCACCGAGGACGGCGGCTGGCGGATCACCGGACAGAAGGTGTGGACGAGCGCCGCGCAATGGGCCCACCACGGCATCCTGCTCGCCCGCACCGACCCCGCCGCCCCCAAGCACCAGGGGCTGACCTACTTCCTCGTCGACATGCGGAACACCCCCGGCATCGACATCCGGCCGCTCAAGGAGATCACCGGGGACTCCCTCTTCAACGAGGTGTGGTTCGACGACGCGATCCTCCCCGCCGACGCCGTCGTCGGCGAGGTCAACGACGGCTGGCGGGTCGCCCGCAACACCCTCGGCAACGAACGCGTCCACATGGCCGACCAGGTCGCCTTCGACACCGGCCTCGAAGCCCTCATCGAGCGGGCCGAGCAGGCCGACAGCTCCGTCCGCGCGCGGATCGGGGCGCTCGTCGCCGAGGCGCACGCCCTCGCCTGCATCGGCCTGCGCACCACCCTGCTCCAGGTCTCCGGGCTCGAACCGGGCGCGGGCGCCAGCGTCCGCAAGCTCGTCCAGACCCTCCACCAGCAGAAGCTCGCCGAACTCACCCTCGAACTGCTCGGCCCCGAGGGCGCGTTGCGCGAGGGCCCCGGTGAACGGGCGCTGCACGGAATGCTCATGTCCCGCTGCCTCACCATCGCGGGCGGCACCACCCAAGTACAGCTCAATGTCGTCGCCGAGCGCCTGCTCGGCCTACCGAGGGACTGAGGGGGAACAGCTCATGGGCAAGGCATACGTCGTCGGCGTCGGGATGACGAAGTTCGAGAAGCCGGAGAGCCGGGACTGGCAGTACTGGGACATGGCCAAGGAGGCGGGCACGGCCGCCCTCGCCGACGCCGGAATCCCGTACGCGAGCGTGGAACAGGCCGCCGTCGGCTACTGCTTCCAGGCCTCCACCGCCGGACAGCGGGCCGTGTACGAACTGGGCCTCTCCGGCATCCCCGTCTACAACCTCAACAACAACTGCGCGACCGGCTCCACCGCCCTCATGACCGCCCGCCAGTTCGTCGAGGGCGGCGTCGCCGACTGCGTCCTCGCCCTCGGCTTCGAGAAGATGGCACGCGGCTCGCTGGGCGGGGGAGGCTCGGCGGGCGCCGAGGACTTCAAGACCTCGCCCGTCGCCCGGCACTACGGCATCATGGCCGCCGGCCACGGCTTCGAGATGTCCCCGCCCACCGCGCAGATCTTCGGCAACGCGGCCCGGGAACACATGGAGCGGTACGGGACGACCGAGGTGCAGCTCGCGGCCGTCGGCGCCAAGAACCACCAGCACTCCGCGAACAACCCGAACGCGCAGTTCCAGGACGTCTACACCGTCGACGAGATCCTCGCCGCCAGGACCGTCCACCGGCCGCTCACCAAGCTCCAGTGCTCGCCCACCTCCGACGGCGCGGCGGCGGCCGTCGTCGTCTCCGAGCGGTTCGTCGAGGAACACGGGCTGCGCGGGCGGGCGGTGGAGATCACCGCCCAGGCGATGACCACCGACACCGAGGAGTCGTTCGCCTCAGGGTCCTGCATCGACGCCGTCGGCCGCCCCATGTCCCGGGCCGCCGCCCGCCAGGTGTACGAGCGCTCCGGGCTCGGCATCGAGGACGTCGACGTCATCGAGCTCCACGACTGCTTCTCGATCAACGAACTCCTCACGTACGAGGCGCTCGGCATGTGCGAGGAGGGCGCCTCCGGCAAGCTCGTCGAGTCCGGCGCCACCACGTACGGCGGGCGCTGGGTCGTGAACCCCTCCGGCGGGCTCATCTCCAAGGGCCACCCCCTGGGCGCGACCGGCCTCGCGCAGGCGGCCGAGCTGGTGTGGCAGCTCCGCGGCGAGGCGGGCCCGCGGCAGGTCGTCGGGGCGCGGGTCGGGCTCGCGCACAACATCGGCCTGGGCGGGGCGGCGGTCGTGACCCTGCTGCGGAAGGCGTAGGGCTTCGGGGGCACGGGGCGAGGGGGCGCAGGGTTCGGGGCACGGGGCGAGGGGGCGCAAGGCCTCGGCGGCACGGACCGCAGGGCGTAGGGCTTCGGGGGCGCCGGGCCGCGGGAGGCGTAGGACCGAATCCCCATGTACGGGGCGGAGTCGGTCTGCGACCATGACATTCATGCCGCAGACCGACTCCGCCACGAGCGCTTCCCTCGCCCCCTCGATACGCACCCCCCGCCCGTGGCTGGTCGTCCTGACCGCCTGTGCCGGCCAGTTCCTCGTCGTCCTCGACGTCTCCGTCGTGAACGTCGCACTGCCGTCGATGCGGACCGACCTCGGACTCTCCGCCTTCGGGCTGCAATGGGTGCTCAGCGCGTACTCGATCGCCTTCGCCGGCTTCATGCTCCTCGGCGGACGCGCCGCCGACCTCTACGGGCGGAAGGCGATGTTCCTGCTCGGGCTCGGGCTCTTCACCGCCGCGTCCGTCGTCGGCGGCCTCGCACCCGAGGGCCAGTACCTGATCGGCGCCCGCGCCGTGCAGGGCCTCGGCGCCGCCCTCCTCTCGCCCGCCACCCTGACCCTCGTCACCGGCGCCGTCGCGGCCGGACCCGCCCGCACCCGGGCCATCGGCACCTGGACGGCGGTCGGCGCGGCCGGCGGCGCGGCGGGCGGCTTCGTCGGCGGCGTCCTCGTCGACCTGCTGTCCTGGCGCTGGGTCCTCCTCATCAACGTCCCCATCGGCATCCTCGTCCTCGCCGCCGCGCTCCTCTGGCTCCGCGAGGGCCCCACCGGCACCGGCCGCCGCCTCGACCTGCCGGGCGCCGTCCTCGTCACCGGCGGGCTCGCCACCCTCGCGTACGGCATCGTCCAGACCGAGGAGGCCGGATGGGGCGCCCCGTCGACCCTCCTGACGCTCCTCGGCGGCCTCGCCCTCCTCGCCGTCTTCGTCGCCGTCGAGGCGCGCACGGCGGCCCCCCTGATGCCGCTGAAGATCTTCCGCAACCGGGCCGTGTCGGCGGCCAACGCGTCGATCCTGCTGTGCGGTTCGAGCTCCTTCGGCATGTGGTTCTTCATGACGGTGTACGCGCAGAACGTCCTCGGCTACACCCCGCTCCAGGCCGGCCTCGCCCTCGTCCCCAGCTCCCTCAGCGTCATCCTGGGCTCCAAGCTCGCCCCGCGCCTTATGCCGGCCCTCGGCGCCCGGAACGTCGCCGTGGCCGGCGCCCTCATTGGGGCGGCGGGCTTCGCCTGGCAGTCGACGCTGACCGCCGACGGCACCTTCCTCGGGACGATCCTGGGCCCCGGCGTCGTGATGATGGTGGGCCTCGGCCTGGCCACCACCCCGCTGGCCACGCTCGCCACCTCGCACGCGGAACCGGGCGACGCGGGTCTCGTCTCCGGGCTCGTCAACACCTCCCGCACGATGGGCGGCGCCCTCGGGCTCTCCGTCCTCTCGACGGTCGCCGCGGCGGCGGCCGCCACGCCCGCGAGCGGCTACGTCCCCCTGGAAGGCGACGCCCCGCTCCTGGCCCTCACCGTCTCCCAGGACTACCTGGTCCCCGGCTACGCCATGGCCTTCCGCGTCTCGGCCTGCGTCCTCGTGGTGGCGTCGGTCCTGATGCTCCTGTGGCTCCCGAAGCCGGTCCGGCGCATCGGGTGACCAGGCCCGGGGCGACAATGCCCCGGTGATATCGATCAAGAGCAAGTTCAGAACGGCCGTGACCGCGCTCGCCGTCGGCGCCGCCCTGACCGTCGCGCCGTCGACGTCGGCGTCGGCGGAGCCGGTCCTGACCGTGACGACCGGCGCCCTGTTCAACGACCCGAACAGCACCGAAGCCGCCGCCCGGGGACGGATCCTCTTCCACCTGGCGGACCTCGTCGACGGCGCGGAGGCGGGGTCGTCCATCCGGATCTCCCTCTACCTCTTCCAGTCGGTGTACCTGGCCAACAAGCTGGGCGACGCCCACAAGAGGGGCGTCACCGTCCAGGTCGTCGTCGACGACGACAGCAGGTCGACGGGGCTCGACACCCTGAAGACCCGGCTGGCGGACCCGGCGGGCAGCCCCGACTCCTGGGTCCGCGGCTGCAAGCAGGAGGAGGCCTGCCTGGCCCTGGACCCGGGCACCACGGAGCAGGACCCGAAGGGCACGTACGACAACGTCAACCACAACAAGTTCTTCCTGTTCTCCCGCGCCAAGGGCAAGGGCGACACCTACGCCGACGACGTGGTCGTGCAGGCCTCCGGGAACCTCACCGCGCAGGACACCGACGACTGGTGGAACGACGCGCTGACGGTCGTCGGCAACACGGCCCTGTTCGACGCGTACACCCAGTACTTCGCCGACCAGGCCGCCGCCGCCGTCGGACAGACGCCGCAGGTCGCCGACTACGCGCACGACACCCAGGCGGGCAAGGCCAAGGTCTACTTCTTCCCGCGGGCGACCATCGACCCCGTCGTCAACATCCTCTCCACGGTGGCCCCGGTCGGCACCGCGGACTCCTGCGGCGGCAACTCCCCGGGCTTCGGCACGACCGACGGCCGTACGAAGATCCGCATCGCGCAGGGCCACATCACCCGCACCGACGTCGCCAAGAAGCTCTGGGAACTCGCCAACGCGGGCTGCCAGATCGAGATCGTCTACCGCTCCCTGGACAACTGGAGCGACGCGACCGGCAAGCCCATGTCGGAGGTGGCCAACTGGCTCACCAGGCCGGTGACCGGCAAGGGCCGCATCACCCTCCACCAGCTCGACAACGACAAGCGCGGCGGCTCCGACTCCCACACCAAGTACCTGCTGATCGAGGGCACGTACTACGGCGGCGCGAACAAGAAGATCGTCTTCACGGGCAGCCACACCTACACGCAGACGGCCCTCAGGTACAACGACGAGACGCTGCTCAAGTACGAGGACGCGACGGTCTTCGACGCGTACGTACGGAACTTCGAGTCCCAGCGGACGGCGGCACTGACCGAGGGCCTCTAGGGGGCCGCGGCTCCTACAGCCACCCCTGCTGACGCGCCGCCCGCACCGCCTCCATGCGGTTGCGGGTGGACGTCTTGCCGATGGCGGAGGACAGGTAGTTCCGGACGGTCGACTCCGACAGACGGAGCTTGAGCGCGATGTCCGCGATCGTCGCGCCGTCCACGGAGGCCGCCAGCGCCTCCCGCTCCCGCCCCGTCAGCGGGTTCGGACCCGCGCCGAGAGCGGCGGCCGCCAGCGCCGGGTCGACGACCGTCTCCCCGCGCAGGGCCTTCCGGATCGCCTCGGCCAGCTCCTCCACGGGCCCGTCCTTCACCAGGAACCCCACCGCACCGGCCTCCATCGCCCGGCGCAGATACCCCGGCCGGCCGAAGGTCGTGAGGATCAGCACCCGGCAGTCCGGAACCTCGTCCCGAAGATCGGCGGCGGCGTCGAGACCGCTGCGCCCCGGCAGCTCGATGTCGAGAAGCGCCACATCGGGCCGCGCCAGCAGCGCGGCGTCCACGATCTCGTCCCCCCGCCCGACCTGCGCCACGACCTCGATGTCGTGCTCCATCCCGAGCAACAGGGCCAGCGCCCCGCGCATCATGCCCTGGTCCTCGGCGAGGAGAACCCTGATACCCCTTACCGGGCGGTGGTCCTGCGGCATCTCGGTCACGGGAGACAGAGTAGGACGGACTGCTCGTCGGGGCCCGCCCGGCGGCCCGTGACGTGGTGGTCGAACCACCAGGGCCTGTCCGGCGGATCGCGGCCGGCGGGGCCGGTCCGGGCGCGGTGGGGAGGTGCTCAGCATTCGGGCCGGGGCGGAGTGCCGTCCGGATCCGCGGTCTCCGTGGGGAGTTCCGCGGTGACCCGGAAGCCGCCCCGGGGCGTCGGTCCCGAGTCCAGGGTGCCGCCGGCCGTCGCGACGCGCTCGCGCAGGCCCCGGAGGCCGGTTCCCGGGGGGCCTTCGGTGGGGCCCCGGCCGTCGTCCGTGACCGTGAGGCGGACCCGGTCGGCCGTGCCGTCGAGGGCGATCTCGCAGCGGGTCGCGCCGCTGTGCCGTACCGCGTTCGTCACGGACTCCCGGACGACCCAGCCGAGGAGGGCCTCCGCCTGCGGCTCCAGGAGCGGGCCCGAGCGGCGGACGACCGGCTCGATGCCGGCGGAGGAGAGCGCGTCGCGCGCCCGGTCCAGCTCCGTGGAGAGGCTGCCCTCGCGGTAGCCGGTGACCGCCTCCCTGATCTCGGTGAGCGCCTGGCGGCCCACCGACTCGATGTCCGCGAGCTGGGTCAGGGCGCCGTCGAGGTCGTGCGGCGCCAGGCGGCGTACCGCCTCCGACTTCACCACGACCACCGAGAGCGTGTGGCCGAGGAGGTCGTGCAGGTCGCGGGAGAAGCGGAGCCGCTCCTTCTCCACCGCCGACCTCGCCAGTTCCTCGCGGGTCGTCCGCAGCTGCCGGACCGTCTCGTCCAGGGCGAGGATCGCCGCCGTCACCATGATGGAGATGAACGTTCCGTACACCACGCTGATCGAGTCCCACTCGTCCCGCCACAACGTCACCACCCCGGCCCCCAGGACCACGGGGACGGTGATCAGGGTCAGCTTCCTGCCCCGGCGTACCACCGCCCCCACCGCCAGGCCCAGGAGCGGGAACAGGAGCAGCCACTCCCGGCCGTAGCCGATGGCCAGGGCGAAGGTGAGGAGACCGAGGCAGCCCAGGAGCGTCCAGGTCAGGCGGGATTCGCGGAGCTCCGGTACGAACGCGCGGAAGACGATCGCGATGTAGAGGGTGTTGAAGGTGATCAGGCCGAGGCCGCCGATCCAGGGGTTCGCGGCCTCGCCCCCGAGGAGGTGGGAGAGCGCGCCCATCCCCATCAGGAGCCAGGGGAGGAGGCTCAGCCCGTTCGGGCCCCGGTCCGCGTGGGCCCGTGCCGTCCGTCGCCACCGTCGCCAGGTTCCCATCCCCGCCCGCCTTTCACGCCGTCCGTGCGGAACGACGGTACGAGACCGCCGCGTACACGCCGAAGAGTGCCGTCCACACGGCCACGACGGCCAGGGCCGCCGCCCCCGGCGCCGTGCCCTCCGTCACCGCCACGCCCAGCTCCGCGAAGCGGTTCGTCGGGGTGTACTCGGAGACCGTGCGGAGCCAGGACGGGAAGAGGACCGTCGGGAACCAGAGGCCGCCGACCACCGCGAGGCCGAGGTTGCAGGCCACGTTGACGACTCCCGTCGTCTGGGCGGAGAGGCGGTAGCCGTTGCCGATGCCGAGGAGGGTGAAGGGGAGGGAGCCCAGCCAGAGGACGAGGGTGAGCGCCGGCCACTGCCAGGCCTCCAGCCGTACGCCGTTGGCCAGACCGCCCGCGAGGAGGACGCCCGCGATCGCCGGGAGGACGACCACCGAGCCGGTCAGGGCGCGGCCCGTCACCACCTGGCGCGGGGTCATGGGCGTGACGCGCAGCTGCCGCAGCCAGCCCGTGGACTTGTCCTCGGCGACCCCGGTGCCCAGGGAGAGCGCGGCGCCGAGCGCCCCGTACGCCGCCATGCCGACCATCGAGGCCGTCTTGAACGAGCCGTCGTCCGCACCGAGGTTGGTGAAGAGGAGGTACATCATCACCGGGACGCCGATCGTGGAGATCGCGAAACCGGTGTCGCGCAGGGTGCGGCGGACTTCCAGGCCTACGTATGCGGTGATCATCGGGACGGCTCCAGGTCTGCGGGTGCGGCTTCATGGGTGTGCGCGTGGGCGGCGGCTCTGTGCGTGAGGGCCAGGAACGCGTCGTTCAGCGAGACCGGGGCGACCTCCAGGGCCCGGATCGCGTCCCGCGCGGCCAGGGCGCGGACCGTGGCGTCGGGGTCGTCGGTACGCAGCCGGGCGCGGTCGCCGCGGATCTCGACGGAGGCCACCCCGGGCAGCGCCCCGAGCCACTCCGTCGGGCCGCCCGCCAGGTCGAAGGCGACGAGGCTGCCGCCGGCCGCCCGCTTGAGCTCCTCGCCCGTGCCGTCGGCGAGGAGCCGGCCGGAGTCGAGGACGACGATCCGGTCGGCGTGCGCGTCGGCCTCCTCCAGGTAGTGGGTGGAGAACAGGACGGTGTTGCCCCGGCGCGCGTAGCCGCGCATGGCGTCCCAGAACTCCTGGCGGGCCTCGACGTCGAGGGCGTTCGTCGGCTCGTCCAGGACGATCAGCTCCGGGTTCCCGGCGAGGGCGACGGCGAAGCGGACCCGCTGGACCTGGCCGCCGGAGAGCCGCTCGACCCGGCGGTCCGCCAGGTCGGTGAGGCCGGCGAGCGCCAGGGCCTCCGGCACCGGCATCGGCGAGGGGTACGTCCGGGCGACGAAGGCGACGAGCTCGCGGACCGTGACCCGGGGGATCGGCCGGCCCTCCTGGAGCATCGCGCCCACCCGGCCCGCCGCGACGGCGCGGGCCGGGGTCCCGCCGAGGAGCCGGACCCGGCCGCTGTCGGGCGTGTCGAGGCCGAGGAGCAGGCCGATGGCCGTGGACTTGCCGGCGCCGTTCCGGCCGAGCAGGGCCACGGTCTCGCCGGGCGGGACGGCGAGGTCGAGGCGGTCGACGGCGCGGACCGGTCCGTACGCCTTGGAGGCGGCCTCGAAGGCGACCGCGGGTTCGTTCGTCATGGGGACGACGCTACGGAGCGGGGGCCCCGGCCCGGCAGGCGTGAATGTACGGACCTGGCCGTGACAAATGTCCCGGGAGGCCCCGGGAGGCCACCCGAGGGATTTCTGACGCGCCGTCAGGTGAGGGGTGCGGGGAGGGTTCCCAACTCCTTTCGCCTCGGCTATACATGAGATCCACCGACCTAGAACGCGTTCTAGAACGGCCGCGTTCCGGGACGGTCCCGCACGGCCTCGGTGCGACCGACGGTGCGGACGGTCGCACCGAGGTCTTTCCCCGCCACCTCGCCCACGAGGAGCAGCAGCCCGATGCCGATCGACCCCGCCAAGGCCGTCGCCGCCGAACCCCGCAGCGCCGAGATCTCCTGGGACCACAAGGACGTCCAGCTCTACCACCTGGGACTCGGCGCCGGCTCGTTCCAAGGCAAGCACAGCCCCGCCACGGACCCCGACGAGCTCCGCTACACCCTGGAGTCCAGACTCCACGTCCTCCCCAGCTTCGCCACCGTCGCGGGCGCCGGCATGGGCGTCGTCGGCGGGCTCTCCGCCCCCGGCATCGACATCGACCTCGCCGCCGTCCTGCACGGCGGCCAGTCGGTCACGCTCCACCGGCCCGTCCCCGTCAGCGGCCGGGCCGTCTCCACCTCCCGCGTCGCCGCCGTCTACGACAAGGGCAAGGCCGCCGTCCTCGTCCTGCGCTCCGAGGCCTCCGACGCCGACGGCCCCCTCTGGACCAACGACGCCCAGATCTTCGTCCGCGGCGAGGGCGGCTGGGGCGGCGACCGCGGCCCCTCCGAGCGCCTCGCGCTCCCGGACCGGGCCCCCGACGCCACCGTCGAGCGGCCGATCCGCGAGGAACAGGCCCTGCTCTACCGGCTCTCCGGCGACTGGAACCCGCTCCACGCCGACCCCGAGTTCGCCAAGCTCGCCGGCTTCGACCGGCCGATCCTGCACGGACTCTGCTCGTACGGCATGACCCTCAAGGCCGTCGTCGACACCCTGCTCGACGGAGACGTCACCCGGGTCCGCGCGTACCGCACGCGCTTCGCCGGGATCGTCTTCCCCGGCGAGACCCTGCGCGTCCGGATGTGGTCGGGCGAGGGCAGCGTGCAGGTGACGGTCACCGCCGTGGAGCGCGACGACGCCCCCGTACTCGCCGACACCGTCGTCGAACACTCCTGAGACCTCCCACCCCGTCCCGTACTCCTGAAGGGAGCCGCACCATGCGCGCAGCCGTACTGCACGAGATCGGCCAGGACAAACTCGAAGTCCTCGACGACGTCGAGGCGGTGGGCTTTGGGCCCGGCAAGGTGCGGATCCGCGTCCGGGCCACCGGTCTCTGCCACTCCGACGTCTCCGCGATGAGCGGCGTGCTCCCGCAGCCCGCCCCCTTCATCCCCGGCCACGAGGGCGCGGGCGAGATCCTCGACGTCGGCGACGGCGTCACCCACCTGACCCCGGGCCAGCGCGTCCTGCTCTGCTGGCTGCCCGCCTGCGGCACCTGTCCCGCCTGCAAGCGCGGCCAGACGCAGCTCTGCCTCGCCGGCTTCATGAACGCCGGCACGCCCAACTTCAAGCGCCCCGGCGGGGACGTCTTCGGCTTCGCCGGCACCGGCACCTTCACCGAGGAGGTCGTCGTCGATGCGGGCTGCGCCGTCCCCATCCCCGACGACGTGCCCTTCGACATCGCGGCCCTCATCGGCTGCGGCGTCACCACGGGCCTCGGCTCGGCCATCAACACCGCGAAGGTGGAGGCCGGTTCGTCGGTCGCCGTCATCGGCTGCGGCGGCGTCGGCATCTCCGCGATCCAGGGCGCCAAGCTCCAGGGCGCCGCCCAGATCATCGCCGTCGACCCCGTCGCGTCCCGGCGCGAGGCCGCGCTGCGCTTCGGCGCCACCGAGGCGGTCGCCCCGGACGCGCTCGCCGACGCCAAGCAGCGGATCACCGCGGGGGAGGGCTTCGACTACGTCTTCGAGGTCGTCGGCAGGTCCGCCACCGCCCGAACCGCCTACGAGACGACCCGGCGCGGCGGCACCCTCTGCATCGTCGGCGCGGGCGCCCTCGACGACTTCCTCCAGCTCAACATGTTCGAGCTGTTCTTCGACGAGAAGCGGATCCTGCCGTCCATGTACGGCGGCGGGGACGTCCTCACGTCGTACGAGCGGACCATCGCGCTCTGGCGGGCCGGCCGCATCGACCTGGAGTCGCTCATCACCCACCGGGTGCCGCTGGCCGGGATCAACGAGGCACTGGAGCAGATGCGGACGGGCACGGCCCTCCGCACCTGCATAGAGATCTGAACCCGCACAGGGATCTGACCCCGCACAGAGGCCTGACCCCGCACAGAGATCCGAACGTGCATCGGATCCGAACCCGCATCGAGATCTGCGAGATCTGAGAGGACTTCCGCGAGATGTCACTCCCCCTTGAGGGCTTGAGCGCGATCGTCACCGGCGCCGGACGGGGCCTCGGCCGCGCCGAGGCGCTCGAACTGGCCAGGCTCGGCGCGGCCGTCGTCGTCAACGACTACGGGCAGGCCGGCCGCGACGGCTCCGGAGAGGCCTCCGCCGCGCCCGCGGAGGAGGTCGCCGCGGAGATCCGCGCGGCGGGCGGCCGGGCGGTCGCGCACCTCGGCGACGTCTCCGACTTCGAGACGGCGCGGGGCCTGATCGACCTGGCGGTCGCCGAGTTCGGGAAGCTGGACGTCCTGGTCAACAACGCGGGCATCCTGCGCGACCGGATGGTCTTCTCGATGAGCGAGGACGAGTGGGACTCCGTCGTACGGGTCCACCTCAAGGGCCACTTCAACACCACCCACTTCGCCGCGGTGCACTGGCGGGGCCGCTCCAAGGCGGGGGAGACCGGCGTCTACGGCCGGATCGTCAACACCTCCTCCGAGGCCTTCCTCGCCGGCTCGGCCGGCCAGCCCAACTACGCGGCGGCCAAGGGCGGCATCGTGGGCCTGACGACCTCGTCGGCGCTCGCGCTCGCCCGGTACGGCGTGACGGCCAACGCGATCTGCCCGCGGGCCAGGACCCGGATGACGGAGGACGTCTTCGCGGGCTTCGCGGAGCCGACGGCCGAGGGGGACCTCGACCCGCTGTCCCCGGAGCACGTGGCGCCGCTCGTCGGCTACCTCGCCTCCCCGGCGGCGGCCGGCGTCAACGGCCAGCTGCTCGTCGTCCACGGCGGGATGGTGGCGGTCGTGGACCGGCCCAGGGTGTCGGCCAAGTTCGACACGGCCAAGGAGGCCTTCACGTACGAGGAACTGGACTCCGTACTGACCCCGCACTACGCGTCCCGCCCGGCGGGCGAGACGTTCGCCGCGGCGGAGGTGCTCGGCCTGAAGAAGGGCTGAGGCGGGGACCCCATGGGGGTGGGGGAACGGTGAAGGGCCCCGGGGAGACCCGGGGCCCTTCACCGTGTTGAACCGCTCATGGAACCGCGTGCTGGACTACTCGGTCACTGCCCGTCGGGTTCGCGGCGGTGGCGACCGTGCGGGGAGGACGTGGAGTCCTCCGCCGGCGACGCCTCACCACGATGCCTTCCGGAGCCGTTCGGCTCCTGACCCTCCGTGCTTGCATCCGACATGCTGGAACTCACCCCGTAGAAATCGGTCTTGCTGTGCGGCCAGCGAGTCTAGCCAGCGGGCCTACGGTCCGTCAGAGGAGCCTGCTGCAACGGCACCGGGCGGCAGATCCGGGGCTCGTCGACGGCCACCACCACCGGGACCGGCTCCGGCTCGGGCGGCGTCTCCAGGTCCGCGAGCCCGCACGGCGCCTCGGCCGTCGCGTACGGCAGGCGCAGGACGCCCTCGGCCGTCCACAGCCCCGCGCCGGCCAGCCAGCCCGCGGGCGCGGCCGACTGGGCCATCCGGCGGGACGAGGGCTGCCAGCTCCCCACCCAGCTCCCGCCCGCCGCGTCGATCCGGAGCGCCACCGAGCAGCTCTCCGGCATCAGGACCTGCCCGGGCTGCACCGCGAACGGCGTCACCGCCGCGTCGTCGAGCCGCAGGCACTCCGGGAACCGCACGGGCAGCAGGCTGCCGAGCACGCCCCAGCCGAGCCGCTCGTGCCCCGGCGACGGCGCGTCGGAGCGGATGAGGAGCAGCCCGCTGTCCGGGTCGGCGAGGAGCAGCCGGTCGTCGCTCTCCTCGGTGATCTGGAGCAGCGGCGTCACCTCGCCGCCCCGCTCCAGGTCGACGGCGACGGCCTTCACCGGCCCGCCGTCGAGCCGGCGGTCGAGCGCGAGCATCCGGCCCGTGCGGTCGAGCCACACCCCGCCCGTGCAGCGGCCCCTGACCTCCGCGACCTGCTCGGGGCCGAAGGCGCCGCCCGCGACGAGCCACAGCGTCGTCGTGTCGGGGCCGACGCACATCGCGTACGCGCAGATGCCGTCCGGCGAAGGCGGCAGCAGGACCAGCCGCTCCGATCCGGGTGCCTCCACGGCGCCGAGCTGGAGCTCCCCGGTGGCCGGGCCGGTGGGATAGAGCAGCGAGAACGTGTTCCGCCGCCCGTCCACGCGCCGGGCGGCGAGGACCCGGCCGTCCGCGAGGGGCAGCAGCCGGGTGTGCGGCTCCTCCGGCTGGCCGAGGGGGAGCGGGACGGCGTACGGCTCGGGGCCGTCGAGCGTCCACCGCTCCACGTACAGGGCGTCACCGGCGCCCGCGAGCCTGGCCGCGTACGCGCCGTTGGCCGTGATCGTGAAGCCGGCCGACCCGGTGGGGTCCTTGTCGCGGTCGTCGTCCTCGGCCGCGGTCTCGATGGCACACGCTGTCATCGACTCGTCACCTCCGGCCACGAAGCTAGTTTTCGCACTTCCTGCCGAACAACACGAGCCCGGTCACTTCACACATAAGGGTGGTCGTCCGGCGGTTCGGCTGAGGGGGAGGGGGTGGCTGTGCTGGAGTGACCCGTGATGAGTAAGGTAAGGCGAGCCTAAGCGGAGTCTGTGACTCCGGCCGGTCGTACCCGTATCCCCGTACAGAAGCGCGCACGGCACCACGCAGCAGCGCCTCAAGCAGCCCGTACAGGAGCCTTCTCATGTCCTTCCGCCGTCGCGGCACCGCCACCGTCGTCGCCCTCGCCGCCGCGCTCTCCCTCGCGGCCTGCGGAGGAGGGGACGGAGGCTCCGACACCTCCGCGAAGGAGGACGCGACCAAGAAGAAGGACGTCGCCACCGGCGGCAAGGACTTCGGCGACGCCGCCGCCAAGACCGCGGCCATGGGCACCGACGCGAAGCCGGGCCAGTTCCCGCGCACGCTCACCCACGCCCTCGGCACGACCGAACTGAAGGCCGCCCCCAAGCGGGTCGTCGTCCTCGACGTCGGCGAGCTCGACAACGTCGTCTCCCTCGGCATCCAGCCCGTCGGCTATGCCCCCTCCGAGGGCGACGACGGCATCCCCGCCTACCTCGAGAAGGACGCCGGCGCCCCGAAGTCCGTCGGCACCATCAACAACCTCAACCTGGAGGCCATCGCCAACCTCCAGCCCGACCTCATCCTCGGCAGCCAGCTGCGCGCCGCCGACAAGTACGACGAGCTGTCGAAGATCGCGCCGACCGTCTTCTCCATCCGTCCGGGCTTCACCTGGAAGGAGAACTACCTCCTCAACGCCGCCGCGCTCGACAAGACCGCCGAGGCGAAGACGAAGCTCTCCGCGTACGAGACGAAGGCGAAGCAGCTCGGCGAGGACATCGGCGCGAACAAGCCGACGATCTCCATGGTCCGCTACCTCCCGGGCAAGATCCGCCTCTACGCGAAGGCCTCCTTCATCGGCACGATCCTGGAGGACACCGGTCTGCCCCGGCCCAAGAACCAGCAGATCGACGAGCTCGCCGCCGAGATCAGCCCCGAGAAGATCGACGAGGCCGACGCCGACTGGATCTTCACCGGCGTCTACGGCGACGCCAAGGCCACCAAGAAGGACGCCGCCCAGGCCAACCCGCTCTGGAAGAACCTCAAGGCCGTCAAGGCCGGCCGGGCGAAGGACGTCCCGGACGAGACCTGGTACCTCGGCCTCGGCGTGACCGCCGCGAACAGCGTCCTCGACGACCTGCGCGCCGACCTCGTGAAGAAGTAGACGGAAGAGGGAGTACGCAGGTACGCCCGGACTGCGGGGCACGGGGGACAGGTAGCCTTTCCCCTGTGCCCCGTCTGTCTGAAGTCATCGCCGCGCTCGACGCCCTCTGGCCGCCCCGGCGCGCCGAGCAGTGGGACGCCGTCGGCACCGTCTGCGGCGACCCCGACGCCGAGGTCGGCCGCGTCCTCTTCGCCGTCGACCCCGTCCAGGAGATCGCCGACGAGGCGATCGCCCTCGGCGCCGACCTGCTCGTCACCCACCACCCGCTCTATCTGCGCGGGACGACGACGGTCTCGGCCGGCCACTTCAAGGGCCGCGTCGTGCACGGCCTCATCAAGCACGACATCGCCCTCCACGTCGCGCACACCAACGCCGACACCGCCGAACCCGGCGTCTCCGACGCCCTCGCCGGCGCGCTCGACCTCCGGGTCACCGGCCCCCTCGTGCCCGAGAACAACCTCGGCCGGATCTGCGAACTCGACCACCCCGAGACCCTCGCCGAGTTCGCGGCCCGCGCCGCGAAGCGGCTGCCCGCCACCGCGCAGGGCATCCGGGTCGCCGGCGACCCCGACATGATCGTCCGCCGCGTCGCCGTCAGCGGCGGCTCCGGCGACAGCCTCTTCGACGCCGTACGGGCCGCGGGCGTGGACGCCTTCCTCACCGCCGACCTGCGCCACCACCCGGTCTCCGAGGCCACCCAACAGTCCCCCTTGGGGCTGGTCGACGCCGCCCACTGGGCCACCGAATGGCCCTGGTGCGAGCAGGCCGCCGCCCAGCTCGACGAGATTTCCGACCGCCACGGCTGGGACCTCCGCGTCCACGTCTCGAAGACGGTCACCGACCCCTGGTCCTCCCACCACACCTCTCCTGGAGCCCCCAACTGAACGCCGAGCCCGCCGACCAGATCCGCCTCCTCGACGTCCAGGCCCTGGACGTCCGACTCCAGCAGCTCGCCCACCGGCGCAAGTCGCTGCCCGAGCACGCCGAGATCGAGTCGCTGACCAAGGACCTCACGCAGCTGCGCGACCTGCTCGTCGCCGCGCAGACCGAGGAGAGCGACTGCGGACGCGAGCAGACCAAGTCCGAGCAGGACGTCGACCAGGTCCGCCAGCGCGCCGCGCGCGACCAGCAGCGGCTCGACTCCGGCGCGGCCTCCCCGAGGGACCTGGAGAACCTCCAGCGCGAGATCGTCTCCCTCGCCAAGCGTCAGGGCGACCTCGAGGAGATCGTCCTGGAGGTCATGGAGCGCCGCGAGTCCGCGCAGGAGCGCGTCGCCGAGCTGACCGAGCGGTCTTCTGCCGTCCAGGCCAAGACCGACGACGCCACCGCCCGGCGCGACGCCGCCCAGGGCGAGCTGGACGCCGAGTCCGCCTCCGTCACCAAGGAGCGCCAGCTCGTCGCGGGCTCCGTCCCGGCCGACCTGCTCAAGCTGTACGAGAAGCTGCGCGAGCAGCAGGGCGGCGTCGGCGCGGCGCGGCTGTACCAGCGCAAGTGCGAGGGCTGCCACATCGAGCTCAACATCACCGAGCTCAACGAGGTCCGCGCCGCCGCCCGCGACACCGTCGTCAGGTGCGAGAACTGCCGCCGCATCCTGGTCCGCACCTCGGAGTCCGGTCTGTAATGACGCCTGCTCGTGAGGTGATCGTCGAGGCGGACGGGGGCTCCCGGGGCAACCCGGGGCCCGCCGGTTACGGGGCCGTGGTCCTGGACCCGGTGACGGGCGAGACGCTCGCGGAGGCGGCCGAGTACATCGGCGTGGCGACGAACAACGTCGCCGAGTACAAGGGCCTGGTGGCGGGGCTCACGGCGGCCCGGGAGCTCTTCCCGGACGCCACCGTCCACGTCCGCATGGACTCCAAGCTGGTCGTCGAGCAGATGTCCGGCCGCTGGAAGATCAAGCACCCGGACATGAAGCCGCTGGCGGCCGAGGCCGGCCGGGTCTTCCCGGCGGGCCGGGTCCGCTACGAGTGGATCCCGCGCGAGCTCAACAAGCACGCGGACCGGCTCGCCAACGAGGCGATGGACGCCGGCAAGCAGGGCCGCCGGTGGGAGCCGTCGGCCTCCACGGCCGGCCTGGACGCCTCGGCCGCCCGCAACGCCGCCGCCCCGCCCCCGTCGGGTCCCCCTGGCGACGCGACCGCGGGCGCGGCCCGTGCCCGCGCGGCCCTGGCGACGCGGCCGGGCGGGACGCAGCCGCCCGCCGGAGGCGCGACCTCCGGGGCAGGGTCCGCCGTGACCGGGACTTCCGGTTCTTCCGGTTCTTCCGGTTCTTCCGGTTCTTCCGGGACTTCTGGTTCTTTCGGGACTTCCGGTTCTTCCGCCGGACAGCCCGACGACGGCTTGTTCGCCCACGACGAGGCCCTCGCGGCCCAGGCCCGCGCCTCCCTCGCCTCGGCCACGCACGCGCCGGCCGCCGCGCACGCGGAGGCGACCGGCGACTTCGAGGCCGAGGCCGCCGCCGTACTCCACACGGAGCCGGCCGCACCCGCGCAGGGCGGGACGCCGGAGGCCCAGCCGTCGACGGCAGCCCCCGCCGCGCCCCGGCAGGGGTGGGCCGGGCCCGACATGGGCGCCCCGGCGACGTTCGTACTGCTGCGCCACGGCGAGACCGCGCTCACGCCCGAGAAGCGGTTCTCCGGGAGCGGCGGCACCGACCCCGAGCTGTCGGCGGCCGGACTGCGCCAGGCCGAGGCCGTCGCCGAGACGCTCGCCGCGCGCGGCACCGTCCAGGAGATCGTCAGCTCGCCCCTCACCCGCTGCCGCCAGACCGCCGCCGCCGTCGCCGCCCGCCTCGGGCTCGACGTGCGGGTCGAGCGGGGGCTGCGCGAGACCGACTTCGGGGCCTGGGAGGGGCTGACCTTCGGCGAGGTCCGCGAGCGGTACGGCGACGACCTCGACGCCTGGCTGGCCTCCCCGAAGGCCGCGCCGACCGGCGGCGGCGAGAGCTTCGCGGCCGTCGCCCGGCGCGTCGCCGCCACCCGGGACCGGCTGACCGCCGACCACGCGGGCCGTACCGTCCTCCTCGTCACCCACGTCACCCCGATCAAGACCCTCGTCCGGCTCGCGCTCGGCGCGCCGCCGGAGTCGCTGTTCCGGATGGAGCTGTCGGCGGCCTCGATCTCGGCGGTGGCCTACTACGCCGACGGCAACGCGTCCGTACGGCTCCTCAACGACACCTCGCACCTGCGCTGAGCCGCAGCGGGCGGGAGTGGGCAGGCGGGAGCGGCAGGCGGTAAAGGGCGGGCGGTAAACGGCTGGACCCCGTCCCCGGGGGCGTACCACCATCACCGTTCATGACGTGGTACTTCACCGAGGACGCCGCCGCCTTCCGGGCCGCCGCGGCCGACCTGCTGGCCGCCGAGGCGGCCCGTAACACCGCCGTGCTCACCCTCATGGACTCCGCCGGGCGGCTCGGCTGGTGGGCCGAGCCGGACGGCCGGGTCACCGGGGTGCTCGCGGTGTCCCCGCCCCGCGAGCCCTCCTTCGGGACCGTGACGGTGGAGGCGGCCCGCGCCCTCGCCTTCCCCGCGGGCGAGGAGCCGACGACCGTACGGGGGGAGACGGCGGCCGTCGAGGCGTTCGCGGAGGCCAGCGGGCGCCCCTGGACTCCCATCGCCCGGATGCGGCTCTTCCGGCTCGGCGAGCTCGTCCCGCCGGACCCCGCCCCCGCCGGCCGCCCCCGGGTCGCATACGAGGCCGACATCCCGTTCGTCGCCGCCTGGGCGCGCGAGTTCGCCCGGGACATCGGGGAGGACGTCACGGGCAAGGACTTCACCGGGCACGTCACGGAACGGGTCGCCGACGGCCGTCTCGTCCTCTGGGAGACGCCCGACGGCCGCCCCGTGTCGATGGCGGCCGTCTCGCGCACGATCGAGGGCCAGGCCCGCGTCCACCTCGTCTACACCCCGCCCGCCGAGCGCGGACGCGGCTACGCGGCCGGTGCCACCGCGGCGGTCAGCCGGGCCGCGCGCGACGGCGGCACCGCGCAGGTCCTCCTCTTCACGGACCTCGCCAACCCCACCAGCAACGCCCTCTACCAGCGGCTCGGCTACCGCCCGGTGACCGACCACCTGGGGGTCGAGTTCACCGGCCTCACCCGCCGAGAGCGGTCCTGAGCCCCGCCGCGCCGCGCGCGAGGGCCTCGACCCGGGCCCAGTCGCGGGCCGCGAGGGCGTCGGGCGGCAGCATCCACGTACCGCCGACGCAGCCGACGTTCGGGAGGGACAGGTAGGCGGGGGCGGAGGCGAGGGAGATGCCGCCCGTCGGGCAGAACCGGGCCTGCGGGAGGGGGCCCGCGAGGGACTTCAGATACGGGACGCCGCCCGCCGCCTCGGCCGGGAAGAACTTCATGTCCCGCACCCCGCGCTCCAGCAGCGCCACGACCTCCGAGGTCGTCGAGACACCCGGCAGGAAGGGCACGCCCGACTCCCGCATCGCGTCGAGGAGCCGCTCGGTCCACCCCGGGCTCACCAGGAACCGGGCCCCGGCGCCGACCGCGTCCGCGACCCCGGCCGGGGAGACGACCGTGCCCGCGCCGACGACCGCCTCCGGCACCTCGGCCGCGATCGCCCGGACGGCGTCGAGCGCGGCGGGGGTGCGGAGGGTGACCTCGATCAGCGGCAGCCCGCCGGCGACGAGGGCGCGGGCGAGCGGGACGGCGTCGGCGGCGTCCTCGATCACCACGACGGGGACGACAGGGACGGAGGGGGCTCCCGACGGTTCCGGGGCAAGGTCGAACACGCTCGTCACGCTCGTCATGGGCCTCATCGTGCCCATGGCGAGCGTGACGCGCAACGAGCGTTGCGCAGGGTGCAACAGGAGCTAGTGGATCTCGTCCACCAGCACGTCGAGCGCCCCCGCCTTGCCGCCCTCCTCCACCACGTACTTCAGATCCCGCAGCGCCACGGCCAGCTCCTCCGGCGACCCCGGCTCCGCGCCCGCCTCCAGGAGGCTCCGGACGATCCGGCCCTTCGTCGCCTTGTTGAAGTGACTGACCACCTTCCGGGTCGGCGCGTGCAGCACCCGCACCGTCGCCGTCCGCGCCGCCACGTCGCCCTTCGGCTTCCACGCCGACGCGTACGCCGACGAGCGCAGGTCCAGGACGAGCCCGTCCCCGGCCGCCTCCGGCAGCACGGACGCCATCGCGCCCCGCCAGTGCGCGCCCAGCGCGCCGAGCCCCGGCAGCTTGACCCCCATCGAGCAGCGGTACGACGGAATCCGGTCCGTCACCTTCACCGCGCCCCACAGCCCCGAGAACACCAGCAGGGACCGCCCCGCGCGCTTCCGGGCGCCCGCGTCCAGCGTCGCCAGACCCAGCGCGTCGTACAGGACGCCCGTGTAGACCTCCCCGGCCGGGCGCGCGCCCGCCGTCCGCAGCTCGACGTTCTTCGCGACCTCGCCGCGCAGCCCCTCGCTCAGCCCGAGGACCTCCCGCGCCTTCTCCTCGTCGGCGGCGCACAGCTCGACCAGCTCGTCCAGGACCGCCGCCCGCGCCTCCGCGAGCCCCGGCAGGGACAGCGACTCCGGCTTGAGCGGCGCCCCGCGCCCCGAGGAGGCCTTGCCTTCGGAGGGCGGCAACAGCACGAGCACGGTGGTTCTCCTTCGTACGGACGGGGATGGGGGTGCGGCCCCGGCTGTCCAGCCTACAAAGTGCCGCGCCCCACCCCTCGCCATAGGCTCGACCCATGCCACGCCGCCACATCCACGTGACCGGCGCAGCCGAGGCTCCGCTGCGGGCCGCCCTGCGCGCACTCCGTACCGAGCTCGCGATCCCCGACGCCTTCCCGCCCGCCGTCCTCGCCGAGGCCGAGGCCGTCGCGAAGGCCCCCCGGCTCCCCGCGTACGACGCCACCGACCTGCCGTTCCTCACGATCGACCCGCCGACCTCCACCGACCTCGACCAGGCCATGCACCTGGCCCGCAGGGCCGACGGCGGCTACCGCGTCCACTACGCCATCGCCGACGTCGCCGCGTTCGTCGCACCCGGCTCCGCGCTCGACGCCGAGGCCCACCGGCGGGTCCTCACCCTCTACTTCCCCGACGGCAAGGTCCCCCTCCACCCCGCCGTCCTCTCCGAGGGCGCCGCCAGCCTCCTCCCCGGCGAGCCCCGCCCCGCCCTGCTCTGGCGGATCGACCTCGACGCCGAGGGGCGCAGGGTCGCCACCGACGTCCGCCGCGCCCTCGTCCGCAGCCGCGCCAAACTCGACTACGCGGGCGTGCAGCGGCAGATCGACTCCGGTACGGCCGAGGAACCCCTCGCCCTCCTCCGCGAGATCGGACGGCTCCGCGAAGCCCTCGAAGAGGAACGCGGCGGGATCTCCCTCAGCGTCCCCGAGCAGGAGATCGTCGAGACCGACCACACGTACTCCCTCGCCTACCGGGCGCCGCTCCCCGCCGACGGCTGGAACGCCCAGATCTCGCTGCTCACCGGCATGGCCGCCGCCGACCTCATGACCGCCGCCGGCACCGGCATCCTCCGCACGCTGCCCACGGCCCCCGACGGTGCGGTCGCCCGGCTGCGCCGCTCCGCGCGGGCCCTCGGCGTCGACTGGCCGCACCACGTCTCGTACGCGGACGTCGTCCGCTCCGCCGATCCCACGAACCCGCGCCACGCCGCCTTCCTCCAGGAGTGCACCACCCTCCTGCGCGGCGCCGGGTACACCGTCTTCACCGACGGTCACATCCCCACCCCGGCCGTGCACGCCGCCGTCGCCGACGAGTACACGCACTGCACCGCGCCGCTGCGCCGGCTCGTCGACCGGTACGCGGGCGAACTGTGCGTGGCGGCGGTGGCGGGGAACGAACCGCCCGAGTGGGTACGGGCCGCCCTGCCCGGGCTCCCCGACGAGATGGCCACCGGCTCGCGCCGCGCCAACACCGTCGAGCGCGAGAGCGTCGACATCGTCGAGGCGGCGCTCCTGAGCGAGCGGATCGGCGAGGTCTTCGACGCGTACGTGATCGACGTGAAGGAACGCGAACCGGCCGTCGGCACCGTCCACCTGGAGGACCCGGCGGTCGTCGCCCGGATCGCGGGCGGCACGTCCCACCTGCCGCTGGGGGAGTGGCTGCGGGTCAGACTCGCGGAGGCGGACCCGGGGTCGGCGAAGGTGCTGTTCGCGCCCGTGTGAGCGCGTCGGCCAGCGCCTTCGGGTCGTCGGCGTGGACCCGGACGATCCGTACGGGCCGGGGCGCGCCGAGCAGCCGCGGCGCGTCGACCGGCTCCGTCAGCTCGATGGTGACGGAGGTCTGCGAGCCGACGGCGAGGTTCAGCTCGCCCTCGGTCTTCTCGTGCGAGAACAGCGACTCGCGCCGGACGGCGGCGATCAGGCCGAGCGGTACGGGTACGTCGACGTGCGCGGCCTGCCGCAGCCGCAGGACGTCGCCGGTCAGGACGTGCGGGCGGGTCGCCGAGGCGGCGTGCAGCCCCAGCACGAAGAGCACGGTGTACACGTCGAGGACGAGGACGACCGCGTGGACGACGGGCCAGTCGGCGAGCAGGTACGACATGCCGACCGTCTCGACGAGGCAGACGAACGCGAAGCCGTACATCAGCGCGGCCTGGTCACGGGCGTGCGGGAAGACCCCGTCCGCGCCGGCGACCCCGTGCGGCCGGCGCGCGACCCACCGCACCAGGCTCGTCATCAGCCGCAGCTCGTGCCCGACGAGCCGCAGCACGGGCTCGGGCACGAGCTCCGCCACGGCCTCCCGGGCCGACAGCCCGCGCCGCCGCAGCCGGAGGAAGAGAAGCACCTCGCCGACGACGAGCGCCACGACCACGAGTTCGGCGGCGGCGAGGACGGCCCCCGGGATCCGCACCCCGGCGACCAGACACACGGCGAGGACGAGCTCGGCGGGCAGCGCGGTGTACGCGACGAGCCGCAGGCCCCGGAGGAGCCCCGTCTCGACGCCCCGGAGGCGGCCGGTCATCGGTTCCCCTCCTGTCGCTCCCGCACCAAGGACATCGCCAGGCGGACGGCGGCGGACTGGGCGGGGGCGAGGTCGCCGAGGAAGGCGTCCGCGAGCGCGCCCGCCCCCTCGGCCGGCAGCTCCACGCCCGCCTCGTCCGGCAGACAGTCGGCGAGCACCCGGGCGGCCTCGGCCACCCGGGGGTCGTCGGGCTCCGCCCCGGCGAGGGCGTCGAGCCGCGCGTACACCTCGTGCGCGTACTCCGCGGTCCCGTGCAGCAGGCCCATCAGCCTGGCCCGGTCCTCCTCCGGGACGACGGTGTCGAGCAGGGCGAGGATCTCGCGGTCCTTCGCCGCCATGGGCGAGTCGGACACCGGGCCGAGCCCCGCCAGCAGCTCGCCGAGCTCCGCCGACACGGGCCCCTCGGCGGGCAGCAGCCCGCCCCGCGCCCGGTCGAGCAGCGCGGCGAGCCGCTCCCGCCGCTCCCGGATGACCGCCTCCTGCCGGGCGAGGTCCTCCTCCAGCTCCCGGAGCACCTCCACCAGCCCGCGCCCCTCGTCGTCCGCGAGCACCCCGCGCACCTCGTCGAGCCCCAGCCCCAGCTCGGTCAGCCGCCGGATCCGGGCGAGCAGCACGGCATCCCGGATCCCGTACTCCCGGTACCCGTTGCCCCGCCGCGGGGGCTCGGGCAGCAGCCCCGACTGGTGGTAGTGCCGCACGGCCCGCGGGGTGACCCCGACGAGCGCGGCGATCTCGCCGATACGCATGGCCCCCAGTAGAAACCCTGACGCTGCGACAAGGTCAAGCGTGCTCCGGTACGGCTCGTCGATCATGTGCCACGATCGAGGGAACGACCCCGATCACAGGGACGGCGGGTGCCTCGATGTCCGACGATCACGACATGACTGCCATGCCGCACGAACCGCTCACGCAGGCGGAGTTCCTGCTGGAGGGCTTCCTGGCGCTGGGGACGCCGGAGGGCTTCCGCGCGGAACTGATCGAGGGGGAGATCGTCGTGACACCGCCGCCGGACGGGGAGCACGAGGACTACATCGCACTGATCGTGGAGCAGGTGTACGGGCGCTCCCGGCAGCGGATGCAATTCTCCGGGAACAAGGGGCTGACGCTGAAGGACGTGCCCGACAGTCCGCGGGACCATGTCATCCCGGACGGCACCTTCGCGCCGCGAGAGCTGCGCCTGTACCGGGCCGCCGACTCGTGGATGCCCTGCGAGGGAGTCGCCATGGTGCTCGAGGTCACTTCGACGCGTCCGCAGGCGGACCGTGAGACCAAACGTCGCTGCTACGCCCGGGGAGGTATCCCGCTCTACCTTCTGGTGGACCGGGACACCGGATGTCTGACCCTCTTCAGGGAGCCTGAAGGCGGCGACTACCAGGAGTCGCACATGGTGGCCTTCGGCAAGCGGCTGCCGCTCCCCGAGCCCTTCGGCTTCGATCTGGAGACGGCCGACTTCCTGTGAAACGGCGGGTAGCATGGTCGGCACGGCAGACGAGCCGGGCGGACGGCCGCGTGGAGATCCTCGGATCTTCCCGAGGAACGTCCGGGCTCCACAGAGCAGGGTGGTGGCTAACGGCCACCCGGGGTGACCCGCGGGACAGTGCCACAGAAAACAGACCGCCGGGGGCTTCGGCCCTCGGTAAGGGTGAAACGGTGGTGTAAGAGACCACCAGCGCCTGAGGTGACTCAGGCGGCTAGGTAAACCCCACTCGGAGCAAGGTCAAGAGGGGACACCCCGGTGTCCCTGCGCGGATGTTCGAGGGCTGCTCGCCCGAGTCCGCGGGTAGACCGCAGGAGGCCGGCGGCAACGCCGGTCCTAGATGGATGGCCGTCGCCCCGACGACCGCGAGGTCCCGGGGCACAGAACCCGGCGTACAGCCCGACTCGTCTGCCCCACAGGCCCCTGAGCTGCGACATCGCAGGTCAGGGGCCTTTTCTCGTGGAATCGCGGGCGTCGCCTCACCCCGTCCCGTGACTGGGAGAGCGGTTCGTCGTCGATGTCCGGAGCGTAGTGGGTCAGGTGATCCGGTGCTCCCAGCGCAGGGAGGGGGCCTGGTCGATCCAGTACCGATGGGACGCGGGCGTCACGCGGAGGCATACGGAGTCGATCTCCGGCGCCCCGGCGTCCTGCCAGGCGACGAGGGAACGTTCCACGTCGTCCCACAGGGCCACCGGACCGCCTTGGCGGACGGTCCAGTTCTCGCCGTCGACGAGGAACTCGGCGAACGACTCCCTCTCCGGATCGAACAGGTACCGCAAGGGCGAGCCGTCGCCGCCCGTCGCGCGGACGAACTGAGCGCCGGGCGCCGCCAACTGCGCAAGGAAGGCGGGTATCCACTCCTCCAGGACGAGAGGAGACACCTGAGTGCGTCGCTCGCTGTCCGTGTACGCGGTCCGGGCGGAGAGATCGCCGGCCACGGGGGCCACTGCCTGGGCTCGCGCCTGCATGAAGGAGGAGCGCCCGACGATCGAGCCCTCGGCGGTGCCGTCACCGCCGACGGTCAGCTTCGCGAGGCCGGTTCCCCATGGCCACGAGCCGACCGTGCCGAGGACAACGCCTCCGGGCCTCGTCTGCCTGATCCAGGCGTACGGGATGCGGCGGACCGCGCAGGTGGCGATGACGCGGTCGTACGGTGCCCGGTAAGGGTGGCCGAGGAGGCCGTCGCCCGCCACCGTCCACGTCGAGAAGCCGACGGCTTCGAGAGCCGCATCGGCGCGTGCGGCCACCTGTGCATCGACTTCGACCGTGGTGACGTTGTCCTCGCCGAGGTAGTGGCACATCAGGGCCGAGGAGTAGCCGGTTCCTGTGCCGATCTCCAGGACTCGGCGGCCCGTCGTGAGGTCCAGGGTCTCGATCATGCCGACGACGGTGGCCGGGTCGGTCGAGGAGGAGGTGGGCACGCCCACGACGGGTTCGCCGGCCTGGTCGGCGGTGAGGTGGCCGTCGAGCTGGGTGGTGAGGGTGTCGATGCTGTACGCGATCTTCAGCCACTCGTCCGGGTCCGTGCCTGCGGCGGTGACGGGCCGCCAGGTCCGCCCCTCGTCCAGGAACACTCCCGGGTGGAGGAACCGCTCGCGGGAGACGGTCTCGACGGCTGCACGCAGCCAGGGGGACTTCAGGACGCCTTCGTTCGCGAGCACGGACGCCATGCGGCGTCGCGCGGATGCCGGGTCGGTCATCGGCGGTCTCCTTGTGCGAGTAGGTCGGCGAAGGCGGCGGACATCGGGAGGCCGGTCTCGGTCTCCAGCCATCCCCACTGGCCATTGGGATTCAGTTCCAGCCACCAGTAGTCCCCCGCCCGGTCGACCGCGAGGTCGAAGCTTCCCGACACCAGATCCACTCGGTCCAGGTAGGCGTGCAGCGCCTGGTCCACCCGGTCGGGTAGGTGCTCCACGGTGTAGGTCAGGGCGCTGTAGTCCTTGCGCCAGTCCAGGAGATCGGAGTCGATGCGTACGGCGAACGTATGCCGGCCTACGAGCAGTGCGCGAACGTCGGCGACCTTGTCCACGCGGGCCTGGAACAAGTGGGGCGCGACCCGAACGCTGTCGTCGATCTCGTCGGGGGTGACAGGGGCAGCCCATCCCGTCACCGGCACGCTGTCACGCGTGTAGGGGGTCCATCGCAGCGTCTTGAAGATCGTCTGCCTCTGAGCCCGGACGAACTCGCGGGCCTCGTCCGGGTCGTTGGTGACAAGGGTGGGAGGGATGGTGAAGCCGAGTTGCTGGGCGAGAACGAGCTGCGCGGGTTTGTAGTCGGCTGCGGCAACGCGCAGAGGGTGGTTGACCCAGAGCGGGCCGCCCAGGGCGTAGAGGGTGCCGCCGAGTGCCATTCCGGGCGGCGCCAGTACACCGACCGGACCTGGGATACATCAGCGGTTCTCGACGGGGTGCGCACCTGCCCGATCACCGGGGCCGGGCAGGTGCCGAACCGAGCCGAGACCGTGAGGTCCTCGCCGATGTCGGCGGGGTTGAACCGGACCACCGGCACATCGCGCCGGTTGAGTCCGGTGATCACCATGTCGGCGGTGATGTCGTCCGCCTCGGTGGCCACCAGAACCGGCCTCTCCTCGGTCATGGCCATCAGTCCTGAGTGCTGTCCTGATCGTGACCCTGGTCGTTCCGGGAGTCCGAGTTCGTCGTCGTGGAGGTCTCGGTACCGGAGCTGGTGCCGTGCTTGCCCATCTCGACCACCTGCCCGATGCGGTCGCGGAACACCCCGAGCTGCGTCGTGGGGTCGATGGCGACCGTGGCGTAGGGTCGGCGGATGACCGTCGGGTAGGGCGCGAGTCGACCCGCACCCCACGGCCGCGTGGGGGAGGGGAGTGCGACAGAGGCGGTCATGAGACTCCTTGGCTTGAATGGTGTGGTGCGGGAATCCGCCTGCGCCAAGGGGCGCGGACGGCGATTTGCGGGCCGCGACTCAGGAGCGAGCGGCCTGGATGTTGTCGGCTGCTGCCGTCCACTCGACTCCGGACGCGGGCCGGATGTGCGCGATGCGGACCGTGCCGTGGCTGTGGAGCTCGTGTGTGACGGCGACGAGCACACCCTCCCCACGCGAGGCGATGTCACGGACTTGCGTGTCCAGGAGCGGGTGGTGCTCGTAGCCGTCGGAACTGACCGGGTTCACTCCTCCGGCTCCTGCCGGGCCTCGATGCGGCGCATGAATCTCTCCCAACCGCCGGCCGCCCGTACCCGCAGAGCCCGGCTCGGCGCACCCGGCCGGGGCTCCGGCGGCGTGTACGTACGGCCACTGGCGCCAGGGTTCCTGCGGGGCAGTCCGGAGGTTGTCACGCGGTCGCTCCTCTCCGTGGGGGCACCCGGAGGGTCCTTCGACCTCCGAGTGGCGTGTGACCAGTGAACGACGATCCGTTACCTTCTCCCAGAGCGGACGTCGCGCAATACCCGGGCGTTTTCCAGGCGTTGGCGCATGGCGGGTATGAGTGCGTGAAAGGGTTCTCGTGAGGGGAGACCTATGACGTCGAGGCGTAAGCACTTTGCGGAACGGCGCGCGGCCCGGGGGTACTCTCAGGAGGAATTCGCAGAAGCGCTCTCGGTGGCCGCGTCCACCGTGGTCCGTTGGGAAAGTGGTCGTGCCACCCCGCGTCCTCACCAACGGCCGAAGATCGCAGAGCTGTTGGGAGTGAACCTCCCCGAGCTGGGAGCCCTTCTCTCCGACGAACAGCCAGCCGAAACAGCCGGGCTCTCCGCTGCTCGACCCCTCCTCCATGGTGATGATGACGACATGAAGCGCCGCGAAGTCCTGGGTCTGCTCGCCGTTACGGGTGCGCTGGTCGCTCTTCCCGATTCCGGTGAGGCCGCCCGAGGGCGGGCAGCATCGACGCTCTTGGAGACGGGGGACGCCCTGCATCGCAGCCTCTGGCAGGTCTACGCGCTATCGGATGCCAAGCAGGTCGTCTTCCCTGCGGTGCGCGCACAGCTCCATGTGATGGCGAAGGGACTGACCGAGACCCGTACTGCTGTGGATCGGTCCCGACTGTGTCGGATGACGGCCGACCTCTACCAGCTCGTCGGCGAGCTGTTCTTCGACGCCAACCGGTACACCGACGCCGCGCAGTGCTACACATTGGCCGCCAACGCGGCCTACGCCGGTGGCGACCACGACCTGTGGGCCTGTGCCATGACCCGCCACGCGTACGTCGAGCTGTACGCGCGCCGCGCGCACGCTGCCCAACCCCTGCTCGCGGCAGCTTTCCGCATCGCCCGAAGGGGCGACGACACTCTGTCCACCCGTCACTGGGTCGCGGCCGTCCAGGCGCAGGCGTATGCGGCCGTGGGCGATCTTGACGCGTGCAACCGGGCTCTGGACGAAGCTGAGAAAGTGCACGCCCTCGAAGGCGCTCACTCCCACAACGGCGGCTGGCTCCGCTTCGACGGCTCCCGCCTGGCAGAGGAGAGAGGGGCCTGCTACCTCCAACTGGGCCGACCTGATCTCGCCGAGGAAGCGCTCACCGCAGCCCTTGCCCAGCCTCTGTCCCTGCGTCGCCGCGCTGCTGTTCTGAGCGACCTCGCCGTGCTCGGGGCGCACAGGCGGGACATCGACCAGGTCGTGCACTACGCGGAGCAAGCACTCGGACTGGCCGACCGGTCGAATTCGGGATTCGTCGGCAAGAAGCTGGACGGGCTTCGGGGGCGTCTTGCCCCGCTCATGTCCGATGACCGAGTCTCGACTCTTGATCACCGAATCGCGGCGCTTCCGCGCACCGCATGACGAGAGGGACACGCGCATGAATGACGGCCGGATCTTCCGCGAGGCGTGGATCGACGGTGTGAACAAGCACTATCCCGGCGAGCCGAAGCCCGGCTACGTCACGCCGTGGGACGAGACGCCCGCGTGGGAGCGCGAAGCCGCCACCGCCGTGTACGGGCAGGTGCGCGACTTCATCGAGGTCAGCGGCGGGCACGCGGCCCGGCTCACCCGCGAGCAGAAGGGCCGATTTGTCGCGATCTGCTGGACCGCCCAGATGTTCAGGCACTTCGAAGACCCGAAGCCCGGATATGTTGCCGACTGGTCCGACCTGCCGGTCTGGCAGCGGGAGACGGACGCGGACATCTTCGAACGCATCGAGAGGACCGTCTGATCTCGGGAGCGACGACGTCCCCGTCCGGGCCGATCCGGGCGGGGGCCTCCTGTTACGTAGCCATCGACGTAGCCACGGAAGCACCACCCCTGCACGCTTGTGCAGTTCATAGCGTTGCGGTGACTATCCCCGGCGTACAGCCCGACTCGTCTGTCGGCCCACGTGGGGAGGGCCCCTGATCAGGTTGATGCCTGGTCAGGGGCCCTTCTCGTGTGTCGGCCGCCGGCGAGCCGATCCCCGGCGCGAGGCGGCGTCAGCGGCGGCAGAGGGCCGTGTCCACGACGGTTTCGACGCGCCTCGTGCCCGAGATGTCGGCCGGGATGCTCGTCACCGCGATGTTCGCGGCGTAGCCGTCGTCGGTCGCTCCACCTCGGGTCTCGTATCCCACGATGTCGCCGCCGTGGCCCCAGTAGACGCCGCCGCACGACAGTTTCCTGCTCATGAGGCCCAGGCCGTAGTGGGCGCCGGTGTCGCCGACCGGGACGGTGGTGCGCATCTGGGCGAGCTGGGCGGCCGGGAGGAGGTCGCCGTCGAGGAGCGCGGTGAAGAAGCGGTTGAGGTCGGAGTTGGTGGAGATCATCTGGCCCGCCGCCCAGCCTGCCGACGGGTCGATCTCGGTGTACTCGCGCAGCGGCTCGCCCGCCGGCATCACGCGGTAGCCCTTCGGGTGGGGTTCCCTGATGGTCCTGTCGCCGGGGGCGGGGAAGTAGGTGTGGCGCAGCCCGATGTGCTGGACGACGCGCCGGTCGATCTCCTCGGCGAGGGGGCGGCCGGTGACCTTCTGGACGATGAGGCCGGCCAGGACGTAGTTCGTGTTGCTGTAGCTCCACTTCGTCCCGGGCCGGAACTCGGCCTTGTGCTTGAGGGCGATGTCGACGAGGTCGCGAGGCTCGAAGTACCGGTACGCGATCTCGTCGTCGCTGATCCGGTCCCCGTACTCGGGAAGCCCGCTGGTGTGCTGCAGGAGCTGACGGACGGTGATGCGGCGGCCGTCGTTGCCCTTCCCGCGTACGAGGCCCGGGAGGTAGGTGTCGACGGAGGCGTCGAGGGCGATCTTCCCCTCGCCGACCAGTTGCAGCACGACGACCGCGACGAACGTCTTGGTGTTGCTGCCCATCCGCACCTGGCCGTCCCTCGGCACCTTCGCACCGGTGGCCAGGTCGCCGACGCCCGCGGTGTAGGTACGGGTGCGGCCGTCAGGGCCCTGGACGGTCGCCAGCGCGGCGGGTCGGCCGTCGCGCACCAGTTCGTTCAGGCCCTGCTGGACGGTGTCCGGCCGGGCGGCGGATGCCGTGGCCGGAGCCAGGGCGCCCGTGGTCATGACGGCGACGGCCACCGCGGCCGCGGCCGCCAGCACTCCGCGGCGCCGCGTCGTGGAGGTACGGGGCCCGTGCCAGGTCTGCTCACGCATGAGTCAACTCCAGGGGAATCGTGGGGTGCTGTCGGCTGAGCCGCCCGTCGACCGGGCAGGGCACGATCATGGATTCCGGGGCTCCGGCGCACATCGCGGGAAAGCGGGAGAGCGTGCTCCCCCGATCGGGGGAGGCCGCGCGTGAGCCGCCCGTGGATACTGGCCGATCATGATCAAGGGACTTCGGCCGCTGCTGCGCCGCTCCACGTACTCGGGTGCGCTGTTCGCCTACGGCGCCGTCCTGGCGAGCCTTCCCCTTCTCTCCTTCGCGCTGCTGCCGGCGCTGGCGTGGCGCTCGGCTCCCGAGGGCGTGCAGATCGTCGTGGTCCTGCTCGGCTGGGCGGCACTGATCGGCCTGGTCGGTCTCGCGCGCACCACGCGGCGGGTGCTGGTCGTGTCCGCCCGCCGGCTGCTGAGGGTGTCGTTGCCCGATCCCGTCGCCGTACGTACGCCCACGAGCCGGCCCGGCGACGGGACGGCTGCCGCTGCCGCCGTGCCGTCCCGCGTCGACCGCTGGCGGACTCCTCTCTGGCTGCTGCTGCACGTGGCGCTCGGATGGACGGGAGCACTGGCGAGCGGCGTGCTGCTCTTCGCGGGCCTGACCCTTCCGGGGGGTTGGCTCGACGCCGAGGTGGGGCTGAGCCTGTTCGGCCGGACGGTACGTGTGGAGGGCGGCTGGCAGAGCTGGGCGGTCGCGCTCGGCTGCCTGCTGCTCGCGGCGAGCGTGTGCGTGGTGGTGACGAAGGCCCTGCGCTGGTCGGCGCCCCGGCTGCTCGGGCCGTCCTCGGCCGAGCGGCTCGCGCTGGCGGCCGAGCGGGAACTGCGGCTGGCCGAACGCAACCGACTGGCCCACGAACTGCACGACTCGATCGGGCACACGCTCACGACGACCACGATCCAGGCGGCGGTGGCGGGCGAGGCGCTCTCCGCCGACCCGGTGGCGGCGCGGGCCGCCCTGCGCAGCATCGAGGAGTCGTCCCGGGCCGCGCTGGAGGACCTGGACTACGTCCTCGGCGTCCTGCGCGAACGAGAGGCCGAGACGGCGCCGACCCGCACCCTGGCCGATCTGCCCGAGCTGCTCGACCGGTTGCGGCACACGGGCGCGGTGGTGGAGCTGGAGCTGTCGGGGGACCCGGCGCAGGTGCGGGGGACGCTCTCCCGCGCGGCCTACCGGATCCTTCAGGAGGGGCTGACGAACGCGATGCGGCACGGAGCGGGCGGTCCGATCGAGGTCCGCGTGGCGGCCGCGCCGGACCGGCTGGAGCTCGGTGTGGTCAACCGGACCGGGGACGGGCCGCGTACGAGCACGGGGCCGGGCGCCTTCCCCACGTCCGGGCACGGCCTGCCCGGCCTCGCCGAGCGCGTGCGACTGCTGCACGGCGAGATCGACGCGGGCCCGGACGGGCCGCGGCACTGGCGGTTGGCCGTCCGGCTCCCCGTACGGTTGTCGCCATGACCGGCACCGGCAGCACACCCGTCACCCTCCTGATCGCGGACGACGACGAGGTGACCCGCAGCGGTCTGCGCACCTTGCTCGCGGCACAGCCGGGGCTCGCGGTGGTCGGCGAGGCCGCCGACGGCGTCGAGGCGGTCGAACAGGCACGGCGGCTGCGTCCGGACGTGGTCCTGATGGACGTACGGATGCCGCGCCGCAACGGGATCGAGGCCACCCGGCACCTCCTCGCCGGGTCGGCCGAACCGCCGAAGGTCGTGGTGATCACCACTTTCGAGAACGACGACCACGTCACCGCCGCGCTCAGCGCGGGCGCCAGCGGGTTCGTGCTGAAGCGGCTTCCGGTCCGGCAGATCGCGGAGGCGGTGCGGGTGGTGGCGGCGGGGGAGGCGATCCTCTTCCCGGCGACCCTGCGCCGGATGGTCGCACCCCGACCGCTGCACTCCGCCGAGGCCCTGCCGAGGGCGGCGCTGACGGGGCGGGAGGAGGAGGTGCTGCGGCTGATGGCCACCGGCCTGTCCAACCCGGAGATCGCGGAGTCGCTCACGGTGAGCCTGGAGACGGTGAAGACGCACGTCGGGAACGTGCTGACCAAGCTCGGTGCACAGAACCGGACCCACGCGGTGGTGATCGCGTACGAATCCGGCCTGGTGGTCCCGGGGTTCGCCGGCTGAGCCCCGGAACGTCGTCGGGACTCGTACCGGAGCCGCCCCTCTGATTCCCCACCCCGGGGGACCGGAGGGGCGGCTCTCGTGCACTCCGGGGGGTGGTGTCGTTTCCTGCTGAATCCGGCCACCGGGCCGCTTCAGAAGTGCTCCAGTGGTGCGCTATCGCCCGGGGTGACCTTTCTTCACGGCAGCAGTCGACGTTGTGAAGAAGGAGAGGGTTCCCACGATGGCCTCCATCGACGTACCGCCCACAGGTTCCGGGGTGACACACGGCCATCCGGGACGGACCGCCGCCGTCGCCGCGGTGGCCGTGTTCATGGTGTCCCTGGACAACCTGGTCGTCACCACCGCGCTTCCCGAGCTCCGGGACAGCCTCCACGCCAGCCTCAGCGCCCTGGAGTGGACGGTCAACTCGTTCACCCTGGTCTTCGCCGTGCTCCTGCTGTCCGCCGCGGTCGTCGCCGACCGGTTCGGGCGCAAGCGGCTCTTCACCCTCGGCATCGCCGTCTTCACCGTCGGCTCCGTGATGTCCGCGCTCGCCCCCGGCATGGGGATGCTCATCGCCGGGCGCGGTGTGCAGGGCGTCGGCGCCGCGATCGTCCTGCCGCTCACGCTGACGCTGCTCTCGGCCGCGTACCCGCCGGAGAAGCGCGGAGCCGCGCTCGGCATCTGGGGCGCGGTCGGCGGACTCGCCGTCGCGCTCGGGCCCGTCGTCGGCGGCGTGGTCATCAACTACCTGACCTGGCAGTGGATCTTCTGGATCAACGTGCCGATCGGCATCGCCCTGCTGGCCCTCGCGCCCAGCTGGCTCGCCGAGAGCCACGGCGAGCGCAAGCCGCTCGACCTGGCCGGCACCGTCCTCGCCAGCGTCGGCATCCTCGGTCTCGTCTTCGGTCTCGTCGAGGGCAACGCGGCCGGCTGGACCAGCCTTCGGGTCCTCGGGAGCTTCGCCGTCGGCGTCCTCTCGCTCGTGGCCTTCCTCGTGTGGGAGAGCCGGACCACGCACCCGATGATGCCGCTCTCCCTCTTCCGCAACCGCGGCTTCAACGCCATCAACGGCGTCTCGCTCCTCATGTACTTCGGCATGTTCGGTTCGATCTTCCTGGTCACCCAGTACGTGCAGACCGTGCAGGGCGCCTCGCCGCTCGGCGCCGGTGTCCGGCTGCTCGCCTGGACCGGCATGACGCTCATCGCCGCGCCCATCGGCGGCGTCCTCTCCGACAAGATCGGCGGCCGGCCGATCGTGATCGCCGGCATGGTGCTCCAGGCCGCCGGCCTCGCGCTCATCGCCGCCACCGTCACCGAGACCTCCGGGTTCCTGACGCTGCTCCCCGCCTTCGTGCTCAACGGGCTCGGCATGGGGCTCTACTTCGGCCCCGCCGCCAACCTGGCGCTCGGCGCGGTACGCCGCGAGGACGAGGGCATCGCCTCCGGCGTCAACAACACCATCAGGGAGCTCGGCGGCGTCTTCGGTGTGGCCGCGCTCGCCGCGGTCTTCGCCTCCTACGGCGGCTACACCGACGCCCACACCTTCGTCGACGGCATGGTCACCGCCCTCTGGATCGGTGCCGGCGCCGTCGCCGCCGCGGCCGTCTGGTCGCTGTGGCTCGACGGACGCAAGGAGGTGGCCGGCTCCGGTGAGCAGGGCGTGAGCGAGGTCAAGGCCTCCGGCGCCGGTGCCGAGCGCCCCGTCAAGGAGCCGGTGGGCGCGCGGGGCTGACCTTCCGCCCCCGTACACAGCCCGACCATCCCTGTGGAGGGACCCAGTTGAGGTACGAACGCGACATCTTCATCGCCGGGGTCGGCAGCCGCGTCCCGGCAACCCGCCGGGTGCGCGACGCCGTCGCCGAAGGGCGGATCGACGAGCGCACCGCCCGGCAGATGCGGATGGACAGCGTCGCGGTGTCCGCGTCCGAACCCGGACCGGTGCTCGCCGCCGCGGCCGGCCGCCAGGCCATGGCCCACGCCGGGCTCGGCCCCGCGGACATCGACCTGCTGCTCCACGCCACCGTGCACTACCAGGGCCACGACCTGTGGCCGCCCGCCTCGTACATCCAGCGCGAGGTGCCGTGCGGCGACGGGCCCGCCCTGGAAGTGCGGCAGATGTCCAACGGCGGCATGGCCGCGCTCGACCTCGCCGCCGGATACCTCCTCGGCGGCGACAGCAGGTCGGCGGCGCTGCTCACGGCCGGAGACCGGTTCTGCGAACCGGCCTTCGACCGGTGGCGCTCCGACCCGGGCACCCTCTACGGCGACGCCGGGGCCGCGCTCGTACTCTCCCGGCGCGCCGGGTTCGCCCGGCTGCTCAGCCTCGCCACCGTCGCCGACTCCGACCTGGAGGGCATGCACCGGGGCGACGACCCGTTCGGTACGGCGCCGTTCGTCCGGCACCCCGTCGTCGACATGGAACGCCACAAGCGGGCCTACGTCGGCGGGGCGGGCATGTCGTTCACCGTCGCCCGCGTCGCCGCCGGCCAGCGCGCCGCCCTCAAGAGGGCGCTCGCCGAGGCCGACGTGACCCTGGACCGGATCGACCGCTTCGTCCTGCCGAACCTGGGATGGCGCCGCCTCGACGCCGCCTTCTTCCAGCCCTACGGCATCCCCGAGGAGCGCACCGTCTTCGACTGGGGCCGCACGGTGGGCCACCTGGGCGCCGCCGACCAGTTCGCGGCCCTCGCCCACCTCGCCGCCACCGGCGGACTCCGGCCCGGCGAGCTCTGCCTGCTCGCCGGCATCGGGGCCGGATTCACCTGGTCCTGTGCCGTCGTCCGCGTCCTCGACACCCCGCCGGTGCCGCCGCCGGTGCCTGTTCCCGGTGACGCCGCCGTTCCCGGTGGTGCCGTCGCCGTCTCCGGTGGTGCCGCCCTTCCCGGTGGTGCCGCCGTACCCGGTGGCGCCGTCGCCTCCGGTGGTGCCGTCGTCCCGTCGGTGCCGCCCGCCGCCCCTCCCGTTCCCGCCGCCCCGCTCATATCCACCCACGTGGAAGGACCACAGAAGTGACCCGAGTCGTACGAGTCGTGCGAGGAGCCGCCGCCGAGGCGCTCCGCAGCCGAGCGGGGGTGCGCCCGTGACCCGCAGAGTCGTCATCACCGGCATCGGGGCCGTCGCCCCGGGCGGCGTGGGCGTCAAGGCCTACTGGGAGCTGCTGACCGCGGGCCGCTCCGCCACCCGGACCATCACCCACTTCGACGCCTCGCCGTTCCGCTCCCGGCTCGCCGCCGAGGTCGACTTCGACCCGCGCGCCGCGGGGCTCAGCCCCCAGGAGATCCGGCGCCTCGACCGGGCCGCCCAGTTCGCCGTCGTCAGCGCCCGGGAGGCCCTCGCCGACAGCGGGCTCGACCTCTCCGCCCACGACCCCGGCCGGATCGGCTCCACCCTCGGCAACGCCGTCGGCTGCACCACCAGCCTGGAGCGCGAGTACGTCGTCGTCAGCGACGGCGGACGCAAGTGGGAGGTCGACCACGAGTACGCGGTCGCCGACCTCTACCGCCACTTCGTGCCCAGCTCCATGGTGGCCGAACTCGCCTGGCAGGCCGGCGCCGAAGGCCCCTCCGCCGTCGTCTCCACCGGCTGCACCTCCGGCCTCGACGCCCTCGGGCACGCCGCCGAACTCATCCGCGAGGGCAGCGCCGACGTGATGATCGCCGGAGCGACGGAGGCCCCGATCTCCCCGATCACCTCCGCCTGCTTCGACGCCATTCACGCCACCACCCCGCGCAACGACGAGCCGAACGCCGCCTCCCGGCCCTTCGACCTCACCCGCAACGGCCTCGTGCTCGGCGAGGGCGCCGCCGTCCTCGTCCTGGAGGAGCTGGAGAGCGCCCGGCGCCGGAACGCCCACATCTACGCCGAGATCGCGGGCTACGCCTCGCGCTGCAACGCGTACCACATGACCGGACTCAAGCCCGACGGACGGGAGATGGCCGAGGCCATCGACCGCGCCCTCGGCGAGGCCCGGATCTCCCCGGACGCCGTGGACTACGTCAACGCGCACGGCTCCAGCACCAAGATGAACGACCGCCACGAGACCGCCGCCTTCAAGCGGAGCCTCGGCGCCCACGCCTACGACGTACCCGTCAGCTCCATCAAGTCGATGATCGGGCACTCGCTCGGCGCGATCGGCGCCCTGGAGATCGCGGCCTGCGCGCTCGCCATCGAGCACAACGTGGTCCCGCCCACCGCCAACCTCCACAACCCCGACCCCGACTGCGACCTGGACTACGTGCCGCTGACCGCGCGCGACCACCGCACCGACGTCGTCCTGAGCGTCGGCAGCGGCTTCGGCGGCTTCCAGACCGCGATGGTCCTCGCCGACCCCGACAGGAGGAACCCGTGACCGCGGTAGTGACCGGCATCGGCGTCACCGCGCCCAACGGCCTGGGCGTCGAGGCCTATTGGAAGGCCGCGCTCGACGGGCAGGGCGGTCTCGGCCCCCTCACCCGCTTCGACGCCACGCAGTACCCCACGCGGATCGCCGGCGAGGTCGACGGCTTCGACGCCGCCGAGCACCTGCCCAGCAGGCTCATCCCGCAGACCGACCACATGACGCGGCTCGCCCTGAAGGCCGCCGACGAGGCGCTCGCCGACGCGGCCGTCGACACCGCCGCGCTCGACGAGTACGGCATGGGCGTCATCACCGGCGCCTCCGGCGGCGGCGTCGAGTTCGGCCACCGCGAGCTCCAGAACCTGTGGAGCAAGGGCAAGGAGTACGTCTCCGCCTACCAGTCCTTCGCCTGGTTCTACGCCGTCAACACCGGCCAGATATCCATCCGGCACGGCCTGCGCGGCCCCAGCGGCGTCCTCGTCACCGACCAGGCCAGCGGCATCGACGCCCTCGGCCACGCCCGGCGCCAGCTGCGCCGCGGCACCGGCCTCGTCGTCTCCGGCGGCGTCGACGGGGCGCTCTGCCCGTGGGGCTGGGTCGCCCAGATCGCCACCGGCGAGCTGAGCCGCGTCGACGACCCCGAGCGCGCCTACCTGCCGTTCTCCGCCGAGGCGTCCGGCTACGTGCCCGGCGAGGGCGGGGCGCTCCTCGTCGTCGAGGAGGCCGAGGCGGCCCGCGCCCGCGGTGCCCACCAGGTGTACGGGGAGATCGCCGGATACGCGGCCACCCTCGACCCGAAGCCCGGCTCCGGACGGCCCCCCGGCCTGGAGCGGGCGATCCGCGCGGCCCTCGCCGAGGCCGGGGCCGCCCCCGCCGACGTGGACGTCGTCTTCGCCGACGCGGCCGGCGTGCCCGACCGGGACCGGGCCGAGGCCGACGCGCTCGTCGCCGTCTTCGGCGCCCGCGGCGTGCCCGTCACCGCGCCGAAGGCCGGCACCGGCCGGCTCTTCGCCGGCGGCGGCTCCCTCGACACGGCGACCGCGCTGCTCGCCCTGCGCGACGGCGTGATCCCGCCGACCCCGTACGTCGACGCCGCCGACCCCGCGTACGGCCTCGACCTGGTCACCGGCGCCGCCCGCGAGGCCCGGCTCCGCACGGCCCTGGTCGTCGCCCGCGGCCACGGCGGCTTCAACAGCGCCGTCGTCCTGCGCGGGAGCGGGAGCAACCGGTGAACGGCGCGGCGCCCACCTCGGTGGGTGCGGCGGCGTCGACCTCGGTGGACGCGGCGGCGCCCATCCCGGCCGGTGCGCCGGCGCCCACCCCCGTCATCCTCATGCTGCCGGGGCAGGGGTCCCAGCACCCCGGCATGGCCCACGGCCTCTACGGCACCGAAGGGGTCTTCACCCGGGTCGTCGACGAGGTCCTCGGGCTGCTCGGGGCCGAGGGGCGGCGGGTGCGGGACGACTGGCTGGCCGAGCGGCCGCTCGTCGACATCGACGACGTCACCCGCGCCCAGCCCCTCCTCTTCGCCCTCGACGTCGCCTACGGCACCCTCCTCGCCTCCTGGGGCGTCCGGCCCGTCGCGCTCGTCGGGCACAGCGCCGGCGAGTACGCGGCCGCCGTCCTCGCCGGGATCATGAACCTGCCCGACGCGGTGGCCGCGCTCGACGCCCGCGTACGGGCGCTCGCCACCGCCCCGCGCGGCGGCATGGCCGCCGTGGCCGCGAGCCCGGCGCTGCTCACGCCCTGGCTCACCTCGCAGGTCGTCGTCGGCGCCGTCAACGCGCCCTCCCAGGTGATGATCGCCGGACCCGAGCCCCACCTGTCCGCCGTCACCGACGCCCTCGACGCGGGCAAGCTGACCTGGATGCGGGCCAAGGCCACCACCGGCTTCCACAGCCCCTCCGTCGAGGCGGCCTGCGCGAGCACCCGGCCCGCGTACGAGCGGATCGCCTACAAGGCGCCGCGGACCGTCGTCGTCTCCGGATACACCACGCGAGCCCTGGCCGAACCACAGCTGAGCGACCCGGGGTTCTGGGCGATGCAGCCGGCCAGGACCGTGCTCTTCGGACCGGCGCTCAGCCACCTCCTCGACGGCGAAGGGCCCGTCGGCGGCGGCCCCTTCCTCCTCGTCGAGGCGGGCCCGGGGCAGGGGCTCTCCATGCTCGCCCGCCGCCACCCCGCCGTCACGCGGAACGGATCGGCCGTCGTACCCCTCTCCCCGGTACGGGCGGGAGCCCCGCTCGACATCAAGCAACTGGCGGCCGTGGCACGGAAGTTGCGGGAGCACGGGCATCGGCTCGGGCACCGCGCCCCCACGGACGGCCTCGCCGATCCCGGAGCCCCCGTGGCCCCCGTAGTCCCCGTCGACCCCACCACCCCTTCCACGCGAGAGCGAGAGGACCAGAGATGGACAGCAACAGCGGGCGCCGCGTAGCCCTCATCACCGGCGGCACCAGCGGAATCGGTCTCGCCTGTGCCGAACTCCTCGCCGAGCAGGGGCACGCCGTCTTCGTCTGCTCCCGCAACGAGGACGACGTCCGCGCCGTCGTCGACAAGCTGCGGAGCGCCGGCCACGAGGCCGACGGCATCCGCGCCGACGTCACCTCCAAGCAGGACGCCAAGGACGTCGTCCGGGCCGCCGTCGACCGCTTCGGCCCCCTGCACGTCCTCGTCAACAACGCGGGCCGGGGCGGCGGCGGCATCACCGCCGAACTCTCCGACGAGCTGTGGGAGGACGTCATCGAGACCAATCTCAACGCCGTCTTCCGCCTGACCCGCGAGGCGCTCACCACCGGCGGCATGCTGGAGCGCAAGGCGGGCCGGATCATCAGCATCGCCTCCACCGGCGGCAAGCAGGGCGTCGTCCTCGCCGCCCCGTACTCCGCCTCCAAGCACGGCGTCGTCGGCTTCTCCAAGGCCCTCGGCCTGGAGCTCGCCCAGGCCCGCGCCGGCATCACCGTCAACGCGGTCTGCCCCGGCTACGTCGAGACGCCCATGGCGGGCCGGGTGCGCCAGGGGTACGCCGACCACTGGGGCACCACCGAGGAGCAGGTCCTGGAGAAGTTCCAGGCGAAGATCCCGCTCGGCCGCTACTCCACCCCGGAAGAGGTCGCGGGCCTCGTCGGCTACCTCGCCTCCGACACCGCCGCGTCGATCACCGCGCAGGCCCTCAACGTCTGCGGCGGCCTGGGCAACTACTGACCCGCACGCGGCGGCCCCGGCCGCCCGCACCCTCTCCCGGCGCCGCCCCCTGCGGTGGCGCCGGCCCTCGCCCCCGGAAGGAAGTCCGCCTTGACCACCACCGCCCCGACCGCCCCGACCGTCCACGTCACCCGGCACGAGACCGTCGTCGCAGCCCCGCCCGAGGAGGTCTTCGCCCTGGTGGCGGACGTGACCCGGTGGCCCCAGGTCTTCGGCCCCACCGTGTACGCCGAGGTCACCCAGGACGACGGCACCGACCAGGACCTGCGCATCTGGGCCTTCGCCAACGGCGAGGTCCGCTCCTGGGCCTCGCGGCGCACCCTGGACCGCACCGCGCGCACGATCGTCTTCCGCCAGGTCGTCTCCTCGGCGCCGGTGGCCACGATGGGCGGCGAATGGCGCGTGGAGGAGGACCGGGCCGGCGGCTGCCGGGTGGTCCTGCTGCACGACTACGCCGTCGTCGACGACGACCCCGAGGCCGCCGAGTGGGTGGCCAGGGCCGTCGAGACCAACAGCGTGAAGGAGCTGGCCGCCCTGCGGGACACCGCCGAGCAGGCCGCCGCGGGCGGCGAGGGGGAGGAGCTGACCTTCACCTTCAGCGACAGCGAGCGGATCCAGGGCTCCGCCCGCGACGTGTACGCGTTCCTCGACCGCGCCGACCAGTGGCCCGACCGGCTGCCGCACGTCGCCGCCACCCGCTTCACCGAGGAGGACGGCGGCATCCAGGTCCTCGACATGGACACCCGCAGCCCCGACGGCTCCCTCCACAACACCCGGTCCGTCCGCGTGAGCTTCCCCGAGCGGGGCCTGCTCGTCTACAAGCAGCTGAAGGTGCCGCCGGTCATGGCCGGCCACACCGGGCGCTGGACCATCGTCCAGCACGGCGACGAGGTCACGGCCACCTCCTGGCACACCGTGACCCTGGACCCGGCCGGTGTCCGGCAGGCCCTCGGCGAGAGCGCGACGCTCGCCGAGGCCCGGTCCCTCGTGCGCCACGCCCTCGGCACGAACAGCTCCACCACGCTTCGGCACGCCAAGGCGTACGCCGAGGCCGCCCGGGCGTGACCCCATGAGCACGCTGGGCGGGACCGGGCCGGCGGTCCCGGTCGGCGTGCGGATCGACGCCGTCGAGGCCGCGCTCGGCGATCCCCGCGACCCGGCCAACCCGGTCGGCTGGGCCGCGGTGCTCGCCGCCGACGAGGAGCGCGTCCTGCCCCCGGCGGGCGTCGCGCTCTACGACCGCCTCGGTCTGAATGCCGAGTTCGTGCCGGCCTCCCTCGGAGGCCGGCTGCACGGCACCGACGAGCTCGGGCCCGTCCTGCGCGCCCTGTTCCGCCGCGACGCCGCACTGGGCGTCGGCAGCGCGCTCACCTCCTTCATGGCCGCCACCGCGGTCTGGGCCTTCGGCGACGACGCCCAGCGGGCCAGGACCGCCGAGGCCCTGCTCGACGGGGGCCGCGCCACCATCGCGTACCACCGGTTCGCCCACGGCAACGACTTCGTCAGCGACGAACTGCACGCCCGGCGCACCGCCGACGGCTACCGGCTCGACGGCCGCAAGCGCGCCGTCCACAACGCCCAGGACGCCCGGCTGGTCGTCGCCTTCGCCCGTACCGACGAGGGCGACGACACCGGACGCGGGCATTCGCTCTTCCTGCTCGACGCGGCCGCCCTCACCGGCCCGCGGGTGCGCCGCGGCGAGACCCGCCCGGCCGCCGGGATGCGCGGACTGCGCGTCGGCAGCCTGGAGTTCACCGAGCGCCCGCTGCCCCGCACCGCGCTGCTCGGCAGCTGGGGCGGCGGCGTGCGCCACAGCCTCTCCGTCTTCCCGCTCATCCACGCGGCCGTCCCGTCCATGGTCATCGGGGTCTCCGACACCGCCCTGCGCACCGCCGCCCTCTACGCGACGGAGCAGCGGCCCTTCAGCCGTCCGCTGCCGCAGGTCTCGTACGCGCGGACCGCCGTCGCGGGCGCCTTCGCCGACCTCCTGCTCGCCGACGCCCTGGCCCGCACGGCCGCCCGCGCCCTCCACCTGCTGCCGGGCGGCTCCCCGGTGCTGGCCGCCGCCGCCAAGTACCTGGTCCCGGCGGGGGTCGAGGAGAACCTCAACGCCCTCTCCGTGATCCTGGGCGGCGCCTTCCACGCACGGGACGGCGCCTACGCCATCCTCCAGAAGCACGTACGGGACTTCCCCACGGTCACTTTCGGCCACGTCGGCAACGTTGTCTGCCAGACCGTCATGGCCCAGCACCTGGGATGGATCGGCAGCGGTCGCTGGACCGGCGAAGCGCCCCCGCCCGCCGCGCTCTTCCGCCCGGGGCCCGTGCTGCCGCCCCTGGACCCCGCCGTGTTCACCGCCGCCGACGGCCGGGACGGGCTCTGCGCCCTCCTCGCCGAGGCGCCCGGCGAGCACCGGCTCGCCGGCGACGATCCCGTACTCCGCTCGCTCCGGGCCCAGCTCCGGCTGCTCGCCGCCGAGACCGTCCGTCTCCAGGAGGCCTGCGCCGGCCTCGGCAGGTTCGGCGCGGGCCCCTACCCGTCCCGGGTGTTCCCGCTCACCGACAGGTACGCCCTGCTGCTCGCCGCCGCCGCCGGCTTCGGCGTCTGGCGGGAGAGCCCCCCGGACACCCGCGCCGCAGACCCCGGCTGGCTCGCCGTCGCCCTCCACCGGATCCTGCGCCGCCTCGGCAGGTCCGCCCCGCCGCTCCCGCCCGGGGTCGAGGCCGGCCTCTGCGAGGAGGTCCTGCGCCGGGCCGCCGAGGCCCGCAGCTACGACCTCGACGACCGGGTGCTCGCGGGATGAGCCCGGCACCAGGGCTCGCCGCCGCGCCCGTACCCCGGCACGTACCGGGGCCCCGCGGGCCGTGGGCGCCGGTCGCCCGGGACCTGGCGCGCTGCGGCACCGCCGTCGCGTGGTCCCGGGTGGCGCCGTGGCACCCCGGCCTGACCGACCCCGCGCGGCTGCGGGCGCTGCTCGGCGACGACCGGGCACGGTACGAGGCCCGGCACGGCGCCGACGCCGAGCGGTTCGCCGCCGGCCGGCTGCTGCTCAAGTACACGGCGGCGCAGGCCCTGCGGACGGCACCGGACGGCCTCGAACTCGCCTACGGACTCACCGGCCGCCCCCTCGTACGCGGCAGGCCCGGGGTCGCGCTCAGCCTCAGCCACACCGGCGACCTGCTGTGCGTCGCGGTCACCGTCGTCGGAGGCGTCGGCGTCGACGTGGAGGACGCGGGCCGCCGGCTGTACGACACGGGCCTGGAGCCCCGGATGTGCGCACCCTCCGAACGGGACGCGCTCGCCCGGCTGCCGGAGGCGGAGCGCGACGCCCGGCTGCTGCGGCTCTGGGTGCTCAAGGAGGCGTACACCAAGGCCCTGGCCCAGGGGCGGCTGCTCCCCTTCACGTCCTTCGGCTTCCGGCCGGACGGGGGAGAGGGGGCGGACGGAGGCAAGGCGGACGGGGGAGAGGCGGAATTGCTGCGGTTCGACGGGACGCCCGTGGCCGACCCGGCCTGGCGGTTCACGACCCAGCCGCTGGGCGGCACCCACCTCGTGGGTCTCGCGGTGCGCGACACCCGGCAGGAGGGAGATGCGGAGTGTTCAGATCCGCTCGATCGGTCGTCGAGGAAGACGGCCGAGAATCTCCTTGTAGGAAATCAAAAAGCTTATCAAGTGGCTCAACAGAGCCTGTAGGGAAGGGACTTCCACCATGGCCCGGCTGACGCTTGACACCCTGTTGCAGATCCTCCGCGAGAGCGCGGGCGAGGAGGAGGGCGTGGACCTCGGGGGCGACATCCTCGACACCCCCTTCGTGGAGCTCGGTTACGACTCGCTGGCCCTGCTCCAGGCGACCGGCCGGATCGAGCGCGACTTCGGAGTGGCCCTCCCCGACGACGTCGTGGCCGAGGCGGAGACGCCGGCGCTCCTGCTCGACCTGGTCAACGGCGCGGAGGCCGTGGCGGTCGCCGCCTGAACGGGGCGGTAGAGGGGCGGGGCCCGACCACCGGAAGGTGGCCGGGCCCCGCCCCTTTTCGCCGTCCGCCGTGCGCCTTCGCGGGCATGACCGTGCCCCGGTCACGGGGGATGGGACCGGGGCACGGAGTCGGGTGGGTGTGCGGGTGAGCGCGCGGTGCGGCCGGCGAATCAGAGCGCGGACGTCGGCGGCAGGTCGTCGCGGTCGACGTGCCGGCTGAGGATGCGCAGCGCGCCGTCCTCGCGGTTCAGGACGTCGGTGACGAGGGTGCTGGCCAGCAGGGTGGGACCGCCCTCGCGGGCCGTCGAGGTCACGAGGACGTACGAGCGGGTGAGCACGGTGCCGTCCTCGCGCGGCTCGGCGGTCAGCTGGGTCAGCATGTGCCGGTGCTGCACGCCCTCCGCCGTACGGGCCGCGAACATCGCGGTGACGGCGGGCAGGATGACGGCGCGCGAGACCACCGGCTCGGGGCGGGCGTTGGAGCTGAAGGAGCCGTTCACGGCGAAGCCCTCGGCCCAGGCGACCGCGTCGCCCCCGTCCCCGGCCTGGAAGTGCCGGGCGTAGAACTCCTCGACCTCGTGGCGGAGTTCGGTCTGCGCTCCGGTGGCGGGGGCGTCGGACTGGACGGTCGGCATGGTGTTCCCTCCGGTGGTGGGGCGGTCGGCGGACGCGGTCGGCCCGTGCCCCGCCACCACGGTCGCCGGGGCGCCTCGAAGAGGGCTCGGCCGCTGCTGAAGAGCGGCCGGTTCACAGTCCCTCCAGGGGCGTACGAGGACGCCGTCCGACGATGGCGAGCGGCCGCCCGAGCCCTGATCGCGGGATTCGGCGGCCTCCGCCGCCCGGCCTCCGCCCGCCCACTGCCAAGGAGCATGCCCATGCCTCTGATCGATCTCTCCTCGCCGGTGGACGGCGAGTTCTGGGAGCCGGACACCGTGACCCACACGATCATGTCCGCCGAGGAGGGCGCCCGGCACATGGCCGAGGGCATGAAGCGGGTGTTCGGCATCGACTTCGACACCTCGGTGCTGCCCGACGGGGAGTTCCTCACCAACGACTTCCTCACCCTCACCGCGCACACCGGCACCCACGTCGACGCCCCCGCCCACTACGGGTCGCGCGGCACCTACGGGGTGCCCCGCACCATCGACCAGATGCCGCTCGACTGGTTCCACCGCCCGGCCTTCGTCCTCGACCTGCGGGACGCGGGCACCGGCACGGTCGGCGCCGACCGGCTGCGGAAGGCCGTGGCCGACATCGGGTACGAGCCGCAGCCGCTGGACATCGTGCTGCTCGACACCGGCGCCGCCGCCCGCGTCGGCACCCAGAGCTACTTCACCGACTTCACCGGACTCGACGGCTCGGCCGTGCGCTACCTGCTCGACCTGGGCATCCGCGTCATCGGCACCGACGCCTTCAGCCTGGACGCCCCCTTCGGGCACATCATCAAGACGTTCCAGGAGACCGGCGACCGCGACGTGCTGTGGCCCGCGCACTTCGCCGGCCGGGAGGTCGAGTACTGCCAGATCGAGCGGCTCGCCGGCCTGGAGAGCCTGCCCCGCCCGTTCGGCTTCACCGTCACCTGCTTCCCCGTCAAGATCGCCCGGGCCGGGGCGGGCTGGACCCGGGCGGTGGCGCACGTCCCCGAGTGACCGGAGACGCGGGACGCGGAGCGGGGCGGAACCCTGGAGTAAGGGTTCCGCCCCGTTTCTCTTGCCGTTCCCGCTTCCGCCGTCAGGCCGCGGCGACATCCCCCAGCGGCGGGAGGTCGTCGCGGAGCACGTCGCGCCGGCGCACCTGCCACCCGCCGTCCGCCGCGACCACCTCGTCCTCCATGACGGTGCTCAGGTACGCCTGCGGGGCGCCCTCCCGGGCCGTCTCCACCAGGAGCACGTACGCGCGGGTGGCCAGCGCGCCGTCCGCAAGCTCGGTCACGGCCAGGGAGGTCAGCAGGTGCCGCCGTACGACCCCGTCGGCGCGGCGCGCCTCGCCCAGCCTGCGGGTCGCCGCGCGGATCTTCTCCCGGCCCTGGACCGGGCCGGGCAGCGCGTTGCTCCGGAAGACGGTGTCGTCGGTGAACGTGCCCGCGTACGCGTCGACGTCGTCGCCGTCGGCGGCGTGCATCTGGCGGGCGTAGAAGTCCAGGAGGGACTGGCGGCGGGCGGCGGCGGTAGCGGACACGAAGGCTCCTCGGTCGGGGCGTCGGGCGTCGGGCGTCGGGCGTCGGGCGTCGGGCGCCGAGTGCTGGGCGCCGGGCGCGGCGCGCCGGGTGCGCGGGGCGTGGGGGTGCAGGCTGGCCCCGGCGGCTCGGCGGGCGCTCGGGCGGCCCTTGTTCACCACCGCTCGACGCCCGCTCAAGGACGGCTGGAGAGGCTTCCGGGATCTGCCGGGTGAAGGGAAATGGGGGAGTCGTCGTGGTCGTACAGCGTCTTGGGTTCTCGGAGGGGGCGCCGGTCCTGCTGGGCGAGCTGCCGCGCGAGGCCGCACGCCGGTCCGGGCGGCACGTCGCCGTGGAGGCCGCCGGCACCGCCCTGACGTACGCGGAGCTCGACGCGCGCGTCGACGCGATCGCCGCCCGGCTCGTCGCCCTGCTCGGCACCGGGCGGCGCGAGGTCGTCGCGGTGTCCTCGGTCCTCGGAGCCGACTTCCCCGCCGTCTACTACGCGGTGGCCCGCGCCGGTCACATCGTCGCGCCCGTCAACCCCTTCCTCCCGCCGCCCGTCTGGCAGGGGCTGCTCGGCTCCGTCGGGGCGGCGGCCGTGGTGCTCGCGGCGGACGTACGGGCCAAGGTCGGCCCGGCGCTGGCGGCGGTGCCGTCGCTGCGGGCCGTGGTGACCTTCGAGGAGCTGCCGGGAGCGGAAGAGGCGGCGGAGAACGACGCGGCGGAGAGCGACGCGCCGGGGAGCGACGTGCCGGCGTACGAAAGCGCCCCGACCACACCCGACGACATCGCCGCGATCATGTTCACCAGCGGCAGCACCGGTCGGCCCAAGAGCGTCGCCCTCACCCACCGCAACCTGCTCACCGGCGCCCGGCAGATCGGCGCGGCGCACGGCGTCGGCGCGGACGCCGTCGTCCTCAACGCGCTGCCGCTCTATCACCCGATGCACCTCAACGCCGCCGTCACCGCCGGTGCCACCCAGCTCCTCGCGGCGGGCCCGGACCCGGCCGGCGCGGTCCGGCTGGCCCGGGAGCGGCGCGCCACCCACTTCTACGCCCTGCCGTTCCAACTGGCCGGCCTCGCCGAGCACCCCGAGCCGGCGGCCCTGGCCCTGCCGGACGTCCGGCTCGTCGGCACGGGCGGGCTCCCGCTGCCGCCCGCCACCGCCGACCGGCTGAGCGCGTCCTTCGGCGCGCCCCTCGTCCAGGGGTACGGGCTGACGGAGACGGCGGGCCTCGCCCACTCCGCCGGTGCCGCGGGCGCTCCCGAGGGCTCGGTCGGCCCCGCCCTGCCGGAGGCCGCGACCCGGATCGTCGACCTGACGACCCGGGAGCCGGTCACGGACGGCGGTCTCGGCGAGATCGAGATCTCCGGCCCGCACGTCGCGCTCGGCTACGTCTCGCCGGACGCCGAGGGGCGGCTCGCGGTGGCCCCGGCCGCCGGGCCGGACGGCTGGTTCGCCACGGGCGACGCGGGCCGGCTCTCGCCCGAGGGCGACCTGTACGTCCTCGACCGGGTCGTCGACCTCTACCACCACGCGGGCGCCCTCGTCTCGCCCGGCCGGGTGGAGCGCCGCCTCGCGGCGCACCCCGCCGTCCGGGAGTGCGCGGTGCTCGGCCTCCCCGGACCGGGCACCGACGGGCCGCTGCTGACCACGGCGTTCGTGGCGGTACGGGACGGGGCCGAGGACACGTGGGAGGAGCGACTCGCCGCCGAGGACGGCCCCGAGACCGACCGGGTGCACCGCGTGGTCCGCGTCGGCGCCCTGCCGCGCCTGCCCAACGGCAAGCTGGACAAGGCGGCCCTGCGCGCACTCGGCACCCGCCCCGCAGAGGCGGCGGTCTCCGGATGACCGAGGTCCGGCCCGAGATCGTGCGGCGGCCGCTCGGGGCGACCCGCGACCGCGCCGACGGGTACCGGCACCGGCTCGCCGATCCGCTGCCGAGCCCCCGGGACATGCTGGCCGCCGTCGTCGCGGGGAAGCTCCGGCCGGACAAGTCGCAGGCCGCGCTCATCCCCGTACACCCCGAGCGGCACGCCGGGTTCGGCTCCGCGCCGGACACGACGTCGGCCACCTGGGTGGGGCACGCCACCTACGTCGTACGGATCGGCGGGCTCACCGTGCTCACCGACCCCGTGTGGTCGGACGCCATCCTCGGGGCGGGCAGCAGGCTCACCCCGCCGGGAGTGGAGTGGGACGCGGTCGGGCCGGTCGACGCCGTCGTGATCAGCCACAGCCACTACGACCACCTCGACGCCGCCACGATCGGCCGGCTGCCGCGGACGACACCGGTGTTCGTGCCCGCCGGGCTCGGACGGTGGTTCAGGAATCGCGGGTTCGGCGAGGTCACCGAGCTGGACTGGTGGGAGGAGGCGGAGCTCGGCGGCGTCCGGTTCGGCTGCGTCCCGGCCCGCCACTGGAGCCGTCGAGGCCCCTTCGACCTGTGCCGCACGCTCTGGTCGGGGTGGGTGCTGTCCGGCCCAGGACACCGCGTCTACTTCGCCGGGGACACGGCGTACGGGCCGCACTTCGGGCAGATCGGGGAGGCCTTCCCCGGCATCGACCTGGCGCTGATGCCGATCGGCGCGTACGAACCGCGCGAGCTCCTCTCCCACGCGCACGTCAGCCCGGAGGAGGCCGTGCGCGGCTGCCTCGACGCCGGCGCAGCCAGGATGGCGACGATGCACTGGGGCACGTTCGCGCTGTCGGGCGAGCCGCTGCTCGACCCGCTCGAACGGGCCCGCGCCGCCTGGCGGGAGACCGGCCGCGACCCGGCGGACCTGTGGCCGCTGGCGGTCGGCGAGGGGCGGTCGCTGCCGCCGCCGGGGCCGTAGGAGTCGAGCCGTACGCGCCGTATGAGCCGTTCGAGCCGGACGCGCCGGACGGGATGTGAGGGCATCCCGTCCGGCGCGTCCGCGTATGTGGGGCCGGTCGCTCTGGAAGACCGGTCGCCCGATCCGTCAGCGGCCTCGGGGCACCGAGCGCCAGGAGCCCGCCGCCTGCGAGGTGTGCGACCTGCTCCAGCGCGCCGCGCGGTCGGACCCGGTGCTCTGCGGGCGGGGCGGCTCGCGGTGCAGCGTCGCGAGCAGGGCGGCGGTCACGGCGGCGACCTCCTCCGGCGTGGGGTTGCCGTTCAGGATCCGCAGGGGGCGGACCGGCGTGGCGGTGGAGTCCGCCGGGTGCGGCGGAAGCGGGAACGGGGTCGATGCGCTCATGGCGGTGGCCTCCTGCGGGGGAGGGGCGGGCCCCTCGGGCGGACGGACGGTGGGTGAGGCGGACCTGGGCCCAGGTGTACGGGGCCCGGCCGGACGGCAGGTGTACGGGGTGGGGCCGGACGCCTTCTAGGGCCTGTCCGGCAGGGCGGCGAGGTCCTCAAGGCGGCCGGCGAAGGCCTCGGGCGAGGGCAGGGCGGCGATCGCGGAGCGCAGCCGCTGGGCGGTCGCCAGGGCCCGGCCCCCGTAGAGGAGGTCGGCGAGATGGCGGCGCAGCCGCAGCGGACTCCCGGTCTCCCCGGGCTCCTCGGCGGCGACGAGCCGCCGCCCGGCGCCGATCCGGTCCAGCCGGTCGCCCGCCGGACGGGCGTCGGAGATCACCAGTTGCGTGACGCCGTGGGCGGCGGCCTCCAGGGTCACGTCGGGGCCGCCCTCATGGGCGACGGCCACGCAGGTGGCCAGGACCGGGCCGAGCAACTCCGGTTCCGCGAACCGGACCTGGGGCCCGAGCGTGCCGCCCATGCGGGCCCGCTCGGCGGCGGGCACCAGGACGATCAGCTCGACGTCCAGGCCGAGCGCGGCCCGGGCGACGAGCTGCAGCCGCTCGGGCGACCAGCTCCGCGGGGAACCGGGCGGGCCGGGGCGCAGACACACCCGCAGCAGATGGTGCGGATCGCGCAGCGCGTACGGCAACTGCCCGGCGTGGCAGGTGGGTTGACGTACGGAAAGCGCGTCCGACCCGGCACCCGCGTCGGCGCCGTCGCGCAGCCCGGGCGGGCAGGGGTCGATGCGGACCGGCGCCGGCCCGTCGGCGCTCCGGTGGTCGAGCGGCGTCCACCGTACGACCCGCGCACCGGGGAGCACCCCGGCCGTCGCGTCGCCGTCCTCCGCCGACACCACCAGGTCGGGGTGCCAGCCGGGGCCGGGCGGCGACGTGCCGCGCAGCGCGGCGGAGAGCGGGGCGCCGGGCGGCCCGGCCGTGCGGACCTCGTGGCCCGCGGCCGCGCAGGCCTGCGCGGCGGCCGTCATCGCGAGCAGGTGCGAGACGGAGTGCCGCGCGGTGAACAGGACACGCATGGGTTCCCCCTCCGGCCGCGCCGTGCGCACCTTCGCGCACGCTCTTGCGACCAGGGGACCCCCAGGCGGTCCAGCCTCGTTAGGGGGACGCTGGAGTCCGGACGTCAGGCGTGGTGGGAGGCCTGCCCGGCCCGCTCCCGCAGCTCCTGTCCGAGGCGCCGGAGGTCGGGCGAGGGAAGCAGCCCGAAGCGCTCGTCGAGGCGGGCCGCGACCGTCTCGTACACGGTGAGCGCGCCGGCGACGCGGCCGGAGCGCGCGAGCGCGGTCATCAACAGACCGTGCAGCGCCTCGTGGTGCGGGTGCTCCTCGACGAGGGCGGACAGCTCGGGCAGCAGCCGCTCCCCGGCGCCGAGCCGCACCTCGGCGGTCAGGCACCGCTCCAGTACGTCGCTACGGCTCTGCTCCAGCCTCATCGCTTCGAGGCCGAGGGCGGGACCGTCCTGGACGCCGTCGAGCGCGCGCCCCTTCCACAGGGCGAGGGCCTCCCGGAACAGGGCGGCCGCGGCCGCGTCGTCGCCGGTCTCGAAGGCCGACTGCCCCTGGGCGCACAGCCGGTCGTAGGTGTGGACGTCCACCGTGCCCTCACCGACCAGCAGGGCGTAGCTGCCGGGGCGGGTCACGAGGACGTCCCGGGCGGCGCGCGGGTCCTTGAGGGCCTGGCCGATGAAGTTGCGGAGCTGGAGCACGTACGTCTGGACCGTGATGTGCGCCTTGGGGGCGGCGGCCGCCCCCCACACCTCGTCGACGACGGCGGAGACCGGGACGGCCTGGCCGGCGTGGAGGGCGAGCAGCGCCAGGATCCGGCGGGGCTTGCGCGCGCTCGGGGTGATCGGCACGCCGGCGATGGCAGCGGAGAACGGGCCCAGCATGTCGATCCTCATCGGTGCCTCCTCCTGGTCGTGGGCTCCACCGTCGCACGCGCGTGTGCCGGTGGACCAGTGAGACGGAAACAGGCCAAGGATGAACCGTGCCCGGCCACACCATGACGAATTCACGGTCCGGGCTCACGGCCCGGCGAGGGGCTCGCGGCCCCGGCGAGGGGCTCACCGTCCCGGCGAGGAGCTCACCGTCCCGGCTCACGGCCCCGGCGAGGAGCTCGCAGCCCCGGCAAGGAGCTCACGGCCCCGGCGAGGGGCTCACAGCCAGCCGGAGGTCTGCGCGATCCGGATGGCGTCCACCCGGTTGCGCGCGCCGAGCTTGTAGACGACGGCGGTGAGGTAGTTCCGGACGGTGCCGGCCGAGAGGTAGAGCGCGCCGGCGATCTCGTCGACGTCGTCTCCCTCGGCCGCGAGCCGCAGGACGTCCGCCTCGCGCGGCGTCAGCGGGGACTCGGCGGCCCCCAGCGCGGCGAGCATCAGCTGCGGGTCGAAGACGCGCTCGCCCTTGGCGATGGCGCGGATCGCCTCGGCGAGCCGGCCGGGCTCCGCGTCCTTCAGGAGGAAGCCGCACACCTGCGCGTCGAGCGCCCGGCGCAGATTGCCGGGCCTGCCCAGGCTGGTGAGGATCAGCACCTTGGCCCCGGCCCCCCGCCGGTGCAGGGCCTCGGCCGCCGCGATGCCGTCGACACCGGGCAGCTCGATGTCGAGAACGGCCACGTCGGGCTGCAACTCCTCGACGCGCGGCACGATCTCGGTGCCGGTCTCCAGTTCGGCGACCACCTCGATGTCGGGCTCCAGGGAAATCAGTTCCACCAGAGCACGGCGCAGCATGCGCATGTCTTCGGCGATCAGGATTCTGATCAAGCTTCGTTCCACCCCCGCGGACTCCGTCGACTCCGTGCGTACTCGCACGGCGCGGATGGAGCGTACTGGCTATTTTCGATCCCCGCGCGGGGTGGGGAGGCCGAAATCGTACGACGACGGAGGCGGCCGTGGAACAGCCGCCTCCGTCGTCGTCGTGCGTTCACGAGATCTTCAGGAAGTACTGGGGAGTAGCCCTCTCGGACGCGAGTAAGCGGGAGGTCAGAGGGGCGTCAGAGGGGAGTCAAGCGCAGGTCAAGGGGAGGTCAGAGGAACAGCGGGACCGGGTTGAGTTCCTCGTACGCGGTCGGCGCGGCCAGCCTGCCGAGGCTCACCGGCACGTCGAAGAGACGCCCGGGGGCGAAGCGGTCCCAGAAGTGGCGCATGCCCGGCACGATCACCTTGACCACCGGCAGCCCGACGTCGGGGCGGGTCTGGTCGAGGACGAGGAGCTCCAGGCCGCGTTCGCGCACCGCCGCCCCGACCGCGGCGATGTCGTCGCGGAGGTCGGTGCGCGGCGTGTACGCGAAGTCCGCGGGGCCGCGCAGCGGGGCCTCCGGATCCGGCAGCAGGTAGGGGTGGGCCGCCGCGGTGGCCGTCCGCCACCAGCGCAGCAGCCGCTCGTCCCGGCAGCCGTATCCGGTGCCGTCGGCCCGGACCTCGGCGACGGCCGGCATCATCTGGTTGGCCTCGGCGAGCGCGCGGCACAGCGCGACCTTCGGGTCGAAGTGCGCGCCGAAGCCGAAGAGCATGTCCTCGGCGGGCTTGTCGGTGCGCCGGGTGACGGCGGCGAAGGTCGGGATCCCGAAGTCGGCGGTCACGTCGAGGACCCACACCTCGCGGCCGAGCGAGGCGTGCAGCTCCCGCATCCGGCCGATCCAGGGCTCGTCGAAGGCGTCGAGGTCGACGGCTGCGTGCCGGGTGCGGTTGTACCACCAGAGGGCGACCGCGTCCCGCTCGACCAGTTCCAGGAATCCCTGGACGATCGCGTCCTCCGGGCTGCTGCCGGCGGCGTTGCCGTTGGAGTCGGCCCGGACGTGGCCGAGGCCCGGGGTGCGCGGGGCGTCGAAGTAGAGCAGCGCGGTGGGCAGCAGCCGGTGCTCGCCGCGGGTCAGCGACCAGACCGGGGTCCAGTCGACGGGCGCGTCGTCGTCGAAGGGCTCCATGCCCTGGCGGGGGTCGTACAGCAGGCAGTCGGCGGGGTGGACGGCCCGGTCCGCGACCTCGCGCCAGCTCGCCCGTACGGTCGGCTCGTCGCCCTCGTACATCCCGGAGTGCCGCTCCAGGGACTCGCACAGGGCGCCGACCCGGGCGTCGAGCTCGGTCATGCCCTTGCCGCCGCTCTCGCTGCGCAGCTCGGAGGCGGGGCCGGTCAGGCCGCGCGGTCCCCGGGCGTGGTTGTGGCCGGCGCGGAAGGAGTTGAGCCCGGCGGGGCCGCGGGTGTCGCGCTGCACGGCCTTGACGACGCCGGTGATGGGGCTGATGAGGTGCTCGTACCGCCGGAGGGTCTGTTCGGCGGTGGCGGAGCGGTGGCCCGAGCCGGTGAGGTCGGCCTTGGGGCGGGAGCGCACGGTGACGGGGGCGAGGACCTGCCGCGCGACCAGGCCGGGGTCGCCGCACCCGGCGCACTGCGCGCGGGCCCGCAGCGGGTGCACCCGGGTCGTGAGGCTGAAGGTGTCGAAGGTGAGGACGCCGTCCTGGCCGGGGTGGCGGTGCCCGCCCAGCCACTTGACGCACTCCGCGACGGCGAGCTGGTTGCCGAGGAGGAGGCTCGCGGGCGTCTCGGCCGGCGGATGCGCGACCGGGCGGCCCAGGGCGCGGCGCAGATGCGTCTCGGCGCCCCGGTGGCCCGAGAGCCGGTGGGACAGGCAGTGCCAGCAGGGGCCTTCGCCGGGCCGGAACAGCGGCCCGATCCAGGGGGTGGTGCCGTGCGGCTTCGCGAGCAGCCAGGGCGTGCCCGCGGCGCGCTGTTCCGCGTCGACCTCGGCGAGCTCGGGGTCGAGGTAGTTGTCGCAGACGACCAGGGTGAGCTCGGCGGGGGCGGCGGAGGGGTCGTCGCCGCTGTCCCGCACCAGCAGGCCCGACGCGGTGCAGGCCTGCTCGGCGGACCGGGCGTCGGCGCCGCCGACCGCCCGGACCCGTACGGTCGAGAGGGATAACGGGCCGGGAGCGCCCGCCAGTTCCCAGTACGCGGCGGCGGCCGCCGCCGTGGGGGTCGCCGGCGCCGGGTCGCGGTTCAGGAGATCGGCCTCGTTGAGACGGCCGATCGCCAGGGCGACGTCCCGGGGCGAGCAGTGGGGAGAGGCGTCGGCGACGAGGGACCGGAAGTCCCTGGTGCCGTCGAGGAGCGGTGCGACGACCGCGACCCGCGCGTCGTCGAAGGCGGTGATGCCCCGTTCGGAGATGACGTACGTCGCTTCGCCGGGCACGACCTCGGCCCGCAGATGTTCCTTGAACCCCATGCGCATGCGTGTGCCCCTCCCCCTACGTGTCGGACGTACGGATTCAGTGGCCGGCCGGGGACAGCGGCGCCAGGGCGGCGGCGGGCAGCGCGCGGATGCAGAGCGTCAGCAGGGTGGTGCCGTCGGGGTTTATCGCGGCGTACTCCTCCACGACGGCGCCGAGCCCGGTGGTGGCCGGGATGGCCGGGGCGCTGACGCCCTCGTCGAGGGCGATGCCGGACTCCTTCAGCACGGCGTCCGGGTCGCTGGCGTAGCGGGCGGCGAAGGCCGGGTCCACGAAGGTGTGGAGCATGAGCTCGGCGAAGGCCAGCTCCTGCTCGATCGAGCCGATCTCCAGGGCCGTGATGACAGACTTGTTCATGGCAACTCCCGTGATGTCAGCGGTTGGTGAGGCCGTGAGGCTCGATAGGAGTAGACGAAACTTCGCGACTTCTCCACAAGTGATCACTTCACCCTCACTGGCATGAGATTTTCACCACGGGGATAAAAGCCCCAGTCGGTCGATCAGTCCGCTATACGGGCAGGCGGGCGACCATAATCCGGCCACAGAGCGACATGGACCGGATCCGTGTGGTTATGATCCGGCCATGGGTGGCCCCGGGGGAGGGGCCGACAGGGGGCTGGATCCGATGACAGCACAAGGCACCTCTCGCCTCAGACTCACCTCGCTTCGGCCGGGTGTCACGGAACGGTCCGGCGGCAAAAGGGAGTTGTCGGCCATCAGTTCAGCCGCACCCGCGCCGGGCATCGCCAACGTCCTGGTCGCGGTGGTATTCCTCGGCTACTTGCTGATGCAGGCCGTCAACGTCCTCGAAGCCGAGCCGGGGAGGTCGGAGCTGACCGCGTGTCTCACCATTCCGCCGGTGCTCGCGGCTCTCCAGTACGTGCACTTCGCACCGCACCTCACGCGCCTCAGGCAGCGGCTGCACCCGTGGTCCCTGATCCTCCAGGCGCTGGTCACCTTCGTGCCGTTCGCCCTCTTCGGATGGCACTGGGGAGGCATGGCCGGCTTCCTTGCCGGATCGTTCCTCCTCCGACTGTCGCCGGTCCTGGGCTGGGTGCTCTACGGGCTCACCGTGGCCGGCGTGATGGCGATCTCGGCGACCGAGCAGCTGCGCCCCGTCGACATCGCCTACATGGGCGTCTCGACCGCCCTCACCGGCCTGGTCCTGTACTCGATGGCCCGGCTCGCGATGCTGGCCACCGCCATCCACGACTCGCGCGGAGAGCTCGCCCGCATGGCCGTCGCCAGGGAGCGGCTCCGGTTCGCCCGGGACCTGCACGACCTGCTCGGCTACAGCCTCTCGTCCATCACGCTGAAGAACGAGCTGATCCAGCGGCTGATCATCAGCAACCCGCAGCGCGCCTGCGAGGAGGTCACCGAGGTCCTCGTCATCTCCCGGCAGGCCCTGGCCGACGTCCGCGAAGTGGCGCGCGGCTACCGGGACATGTCCCTCCTCGTCGAGGCCGAGTCCGCCGGCTCGGTGCTGAAGGCGGCCGGCATCAGGTCCGAGATCGAGGTGGACTGCACCGGGCTCTCGTCGATCGCGAACACGATCCTGGCGACCGTGCTGCGGGAGGGCGTCACCAACGTCCTGCGCCACAGCCAGCCCCGTACCTGCACCATCACGACCAGCGTGGATCCCGAGCGGAAGGGATTCATCCGGCTGGAGATCGTCAACGACGGGGTGGGGCAGCGGGGCCTCGTCGCCTCCGACAGCACCGGCACCGGACTGACCAACCTGGCGGCGCGGGCCGCCGCCGTGGGCGGCCGGCTGCGCAGCGGCGTGGACCCCGAGGGCGCCACCTTCCGGCTCCTCGTCGCCGTCCCGGCCGACGCGGCCGCCGTGAAGGACGGTTTAGCCCTCCTGACGGAGGATCCCGGAGCGGCGGAGTGCTGCCCCGAGCCGTCGGCGGCCGAGCGGCGCTCCGCCATGGAGGCCCGGCGCAGCGCCTGACCGGGGCGCGGGCGAGGCCGGGTCCGCCGGGGTGGTCGCGTCACACGCCCCGCAACTCCCGGGCCAGCCGGGCCTCAAGCTCGCTGAGCGGCACGTCGAAGCGGAGCCGCTCCGGGTGTCCGGGCGGCGGGCCGGGCGTCCGGGACGCGGGCAAGGGGACGGGCGAGGTCCAGCGGGCGGGCCTGCGGGCGGGCCAGGACGCCGGTCCGGGTGCGGGCAGGGGTGCGGGCCCGGGTCCGGGTGCGGGCGTGGTGGCGTCCGGGGGCGTGGTTCCCGCGGCCTCCGGGCCGGGTTCCTCGACCTCCCCGTACACGATCCGCCGCACCTGGTCCTCGGGGAGCGGCAGCCAGCACGATCCGAAGGCCACCAGGGCCCGGTAGCAGCCCAGGGCCACCCGTACGAGGTGTCCCAGGGCGCGGTTCGGTACTCCGTCCACCGCTCGTCCTCCGTTCGTGGGCGGCGGCCGGGGCCGGGGGGTCCCTCGGGCCGCCGCCGTCCCCGGAGCGTCGTCCCGGCCGCTCACGTCCCGCTCGAACGCCGGTGGAACGGCGGCGAATCGGCGCCGCTTCAGCAGGAGTGACCGAGGGCTCCGACGAGATTCGAGCGGGCGGTGTCAGCATGCCCCTCAGGGGTCGTCCTGCCGTGAGCCGCCGGACACCTTCAGGACAGGCCGTGGCCGCCGAGAGGAGTGAGGGATGGCTCTGCGCGACGCCCGTCGGGGGGCGGTGCCCGCGAGCGGTCGGGACCCGGTCTGGTGGAGCGGTGGACTCGATCCCGCACGCCCGCTCGTGGTCGTCGTCGGCGGGGCCCTGGGCGGCGGCCCGGAGTGCGCCCGGCTCCTCGGCCGGCTCGTGGCCCACGGCCACGCGGTGGTCGCCCTGCACCTGCCCCGGCCCGTGCCGTGCGCCGAGTGCACCGCGGCCTCCGTCTCCCGGCTGATCGACCGCCACGTCCGCACCACGGACACCCGGCGGACCCGCGTCATCGGCTTCGACCTCGGCGGACGCCCCGCGCTGGCCGCCGCCGCGACCGACCGCCGGATCGCCTCCGTCCATCTCGTCGGCGCCCCGGTCTCCCGGCTCTTCGAGGAGCCCGACCGGATGCTGGCACTTCCGCCGGTGACGGTCGACGCGCTGGTGGACGCGACCGGGGCGGCCGGCGGCGAGCAACTCCCGTACCTCATGGGCGGACTGGCGCTCCTCCCGGAGCAGCTGTACGAGATCCGCGGGACGGTGTGGGTCGGCCACGCCCCCGACGACCCGCTCACCGCGCCGCAGGACCTGGCCCTGCTCAAACTGACCCTGGAGAGCTCCGTGTTCCATGCCTTCGGTCCGACCGGGGGGACGTCACCGCGCGGCGGGTCCGTGCATCGCTGGCTGGTCGACGGGGTACGCCGAGCGGGTTCGCCGGCGCGCTGACCTCGTCCGGGTCGACTCCCGGTCAAGGCTGTCTCCAGCGTCTGTCGACAGGGTGCGAGGGATTGTCCTTTGATGCCCCCTCTGACGCCCTGGGGTGACCATGTACGAACCCGATGAACTGATCGCCGCCGCGCTAGGCGCCGATCCGCAGTGGCAGCCCGACCGGCTGACGCGCACCCGCGCCCGGGTGGCCGAGATCGAAGACGGTCTCGGCGACCCGTGGAGCCCCGACAACCCCGTCGGCCTCGCCGCCGTCCTCGCCGCCGACGACGCGGGGGAGAGCTCCGTCATCGGCGTACGGCGGTTCCAGAGCCTCGGCATGCCGGCCGAGACGGTGCCGGTGGAACTCGGCGGCCGGATGGCCGGCGTCGACCTCCTCGGCCTGCTCATGCGGCCGTTCTTCCGCCGCGACCCGGCCCTCGCCTTCAGCCACGGCTTCACGCCGTTCCTGGGCGCGCAGATGGTGTGGCTGAACGGCGACGCGCGCCAGCGTTCCCGGATGGCCAACGTCATCCTGCGCGGCGGCACGGTGGGCGTGGCCTGCCAGCGCTTCGAGCACGAGAGCGAGTTCCACGCCCAGGAGTTCACCGCCGCCTGGGCCGAGGACGGCATGCTGCGGCTGAACGGCCGCAAGGGTGCCATCAACAACGCCCACAACGCCGAGCTGATCGTCGGCTTCGTCTCGACCGGGGACGGCGCCACCGACTACTCGATCCTGATGTTCGACCCGGCGTCCGTACCGCCCGCGCACGTCCGCGCGCTGCCCCGGCACCGTACGACCGGGGTCCGCGGACTCCAGGCCGCCGGTCTCGAGTTCGTGAACTGCCCGCTGCCCGGCGAGTCCCTCGTCGGCACCTGGGGCGACGGGGTGGCGCTCAGCCTGCGCGCCTACCCGGCCGTGCACGCGGCCTTCCCCTCCATGGCCATCGGCCTCGCCGACACCGCGCTGCGGGCCGCCGTGCGCGCCGCCCAGGAGCGCGACCTCGGCACCCAGGGCGTGGTGGGCGACGCCTCGGCGCGCTCCGCGCTCGCCGGTACGTTCGCGGACCTGCTGATCGCGGACTGCCTGTCCCTGACGGCGGGCCGCTCCACCCATCTGCTGCCCGAGCAGTGCGACGTGCTGGCCGCGGTCACCAAGTACATCGTCCCGAAGATCGTCGGCGAGGCGCTCTACGACCTGTCGGCGGTGATGGGCGACGCCTTCCACGCGGAGAGCGGGCACGACGCCGTCTTCCGCAAGCAGCTGCGCGACCTGTCCACCATCACCTTCGGGCACGTCAGCAGCGCCATCTGCCAGTCCGTGATCGCCCCCTACCTGCCGGCGCTCGCGGTCGTCGACCCGGAGGCCGCCGCGACCCCCGCCGAGCTGTTCCGCCTGGAGGCGCCGCTGCCGCCGCTCGACGGCGAGCGGCTCTCCGGCTTCGGCGGCGGCGACGGGCTCCTCGACTACCTCGGGCACGCCGCCCGCCGGTTGCCCGACGCGCTCACCGGCCACCCGCACGGCGAACTGCTCACCGGTCTCGTGGCCGGCCTGTGCGCGGAGGCCGCCGAGATCCGGCGCGAGGCCGCCGGGCTCGCCGGCGACGAGGACGGGCTGCTCTTCGACACGCGGACCTTCCCCCTCAGCGAGCGGTACGCGCTGCTGCTCGCCGCCTCCGCCTGTGTCGGGGTCTGGCTCAACGCCGGCGTCGGCCCCGACGAGTTCCTCGACGAACCCACCTGGCTCGTCCTCGCCCTGCACCGGCTGCTGCGCCGGGTCGGGCGGTCCGTACCGCCGCTGCCCCGCGAGATCGAGACCCGCCTCTGCGAGGAGGTCCTGGCGCGGGTGCGCGTACCGCAGAGCCTCGACCTGTTCCGTACCGGACTCGCGGGATGAGCACACGGGGGACGAGCACGGCCGTCGTCGACCGCGACTTCCCGCCCGCGCCGAGCCGCGTCGGCGGTCCGGCCGGGCCCTGGGGGAACCTGCTGCGCGACCTGGAGGGCACCGGCTTCGGCATGGTGCACGCCTCGCTCGGCGAGTGGCGCACCCAGCTGCCGCCGGAGGAGGAGCGCAGGGAGCTCCTCGGCCGGGACTGGGAGCGGTACAGCAAGCTCGCCGGCACCCACCTGAGGGAACGATTCTTCGCCACCCGCATGCTCATCCGGCACACCGCAGCCGTCGCCCTGGGCACGGAACCGTACTCCCTGGAGCTGCGGTACGGGCTCAACGGCCGCGTCCACCTCCGCGGCTACGACCAGATCGACGTGAGCCTCAGCCACACCGCCGACCTGCTCCTCTGCGGCATCACCTCCCTCGGCGTCGTCGGCATCGACACCGAACCGGCCACCCGCCGGCTCAGCGGCCAGGACGTCGAACGGCTGATGTGCACCGAACCGGAACGCCGGAGGATCGCCCGCGCCCCCGAGGCGGAGCGCAACGGGCAGCTCCTCGGCCTCTGGACGCTGAAGGAGGCCTACAGCAAGGCGCTCGGGCAGGGACTGCGCTTCCCCTTCACCGAGTTCGGCTTCCGCATGGAAGGCGGGGAGAGGGCGGGGGAGGGGCCCGGCGAAGGGTCCGGCCAGTGGGCCGGTTACGGGGCCGGCGAAGGGGCCGTGGCGGGGCGTGCGCGGCTCGAACGCGCCGACGGCACCCTCGTCGAGGACCACACCTGGCGGTTCGCCACCTGCCCCGTTCCCGGAGGTCACGTCGCCGCCGTCGCCCTCCAGGACACCCGCCGCTCCGGCCGGCCCGACACCCGGGCCAGCACCGCGCTCAACCGCCAGATCCTGGCCGCCATCAAGCGGTCCAGGCCCGCCTGACCTGGATCTACCTGCACTCAAGGGGCCATCGAGTCACCCCAGTCAAGGTGGACGAGCCGGTGGGGCCTCCTCGGGATCCGAGGGGGTTTCACACCGCAGGCGCCCGGGTCGGGGCAGCCGGCCACAAGCCCGCTGCCCCGCCCCCGACGCGCCGGAGCGGATGAATCTGCCGTGGTGAAGGGGTAATTGACGATGGCACAACTCACCCTGCGGGAGCTGGGCGAGATCCTTCTCGAGTTCCAGGACCGGGAGTCGCCGGGAGTCCTCGACACCGGCAGCCTCGACGTCGTCTTCCAGGATCTGGGGTACGACTCGCTGGCGCTGCTCCAGACCACCGGCCGTATCCAACGCGAGTACGGCGTCGAACTGGACCGGGACGGGGTGGCCTCGGCGGAGACGCCGCGCGCGCTGCTCGACCTGGTCAACACCACATTGACTGGAGCGACGGCATGAGGCTCACCGGATTCAGCGAAGTGCTGCCGGGCGATCCCGTCACCAATCGGGACATGGCCGAGCGGTTCGGCCTGCACGAGAAGTGGCTGGACATGATGACGGGGAACCGGACCCGCTACTTCTGCGCGGCCGACTCCCCACCCTCCGTACCCAAGAGCACCGGCGACCTCGCCGTCGCCGCGGCCACCGCGGCCCTCGCGGACGCCGACGTGGACGTCGCGTCCCTCGACTTCCTCGTCCTGACGACCGCGTCCCCCGACCACCTGATGCCGGCCACCGTCAACCTGGTCGCCGACCGCATCGGGCTCAACGACGTCCCCACCTTCCAGCTCATGTCGGGCTGCGCCGGAGCCCTCACCGGCCTCTACACGGCCCGGGCGCTCCTCGCCTCCGGACTCCGCCGCGGCCTCGTCATCGGCGCCGACACCTGCCTCAACTTCTTCCCCTCCAGCGGGCAGATCGAGGCCATGTCGCCGGCCGAGCTCATCAACTTCGCGCTCTTCGGCGACGGCGCCGGCGCGGCCGTCGTCGACGCCGACCCGGACGGCCCCGGCCTCCTCGTCGAGCACCTCTTCCTGCGGACCACCGGCATGGGGCGCAAGCCCGCGCAGATCGCCCGCTGGTTCGGCGTCGAGGGCGCCCCGCTCCTCGACGGGCCCGAAGGACCGCACCGCGAGTCCTGGGGCGAGGAGGACTACAAGGCGATCGAGCACCACGTGCCCGAGCACGCCGAGTCCATCTTCAAGGAGCTCACCGCCGAGACCGGCTGGCAGCTCGACGAGGTCGAGCACGTCCTCCTCCCGCAGCTCAACGGCGTGATGACGGACTCCATCCGCAAGCGCCTCGGCGTCCGCCCCGAGCAGGCCGTCAACTGCGTCGCCGACACCGGCAACAACGGCAACGCCGTCCCCTTCATCCAGCTCAACCGGGCGATGCGGCGCATCCGCTCCGGCCTCGGCGTCGAAGGACGGCTCCTCGTCGCCAACGTCGAGTCCTCGAAGTGGATCACCTCGGGCCTCGCACTGCGCCACCAGAACGGAGCCCGGTGATGTCCGGCGACGCCCTCACCGCACTCCGCGCCCTCAAGCGCGCCGGCATCGCGGACTCCGCCGACCGGGTCCCCGGGCTCCTCCGCTCCCTCGACGACGCCCTCGACCGCGAGGCCGCCGGACTGCTCCTCGGCGGCAAGGCCGTCCGGGCCGCGCTCGCCTCCACCGGCCGGTACACGCCCGTGGCCCTCGGGCTGCTGGCGAGCGCCACCGTGGACGCGCTGCCCCACCTGCTGACCGCCGCGCTCCTCGCCGAGGGCGTCCAGCCCGAGACCGCCGCCACCGGCTTCAACCAGTGGCGGTTCGAGATCCTCTCCGGCGCCCCCAACCTCAAGGAGCCCGCCCCCGCCGTCACCGCCTGCCTCCTCGACGACACCGCCGTCTTCGAGAAGGTCGCCGACCCGCTGGACGCCGCCGAGGTGGAGGCCCGGTGCGCCGCGCTCCCCGCCGAGCTCGACGCCTGGCTGACGGCCTTCGAGGGCGCGCCCGGCGGCGTCGCCGTACTCAACACGCTGCCGCTGTCGGCGCTGCGCCGCGACCGGTACGTCGACTACGCCACCAAGGCCCGCGTCGAAGCGGCCTGGCACCGGATGAACGCCGGCATCCTCGACCTCGCCGGCCGGGCCAACGTCGTGGTGCTCGCCACGGACGGCATCGCGGAGCGCGCGGGCTCGCTCGCCGCCACCGACCGGATGCGGCACATCGCGGGCCACGCCTGGAGCGAGGAGTTCCTCGACGCGTACGCCCACGAGGTCGCCCGGGTCGTCCTGGCCCGCCTCGGCCGCGCCAGGAAGTGCCTCGTCCTCGACCTCGACCACACCCTGTGGGGCGGCGTCGTCGGCGACGACGGGATCCCCGCCCTGAAGATCGGCGGCTCCTTCCCGGGCTCCGCCCACGCCGAACTCCAGTCCCTCGCCAAGGACCTGTCCCGGCAGGGCGTCCTGCTCACGGTCTGCTCGAAGAACGACGACGCCGTCGCGCGGGAGGCCGTGGCCACCCACCCCGACATGGTCCTCGGCCCGGACGACTTCTCCGCCTTCCGCGCCAACTGGGACCCGAAGCCCGGCAACATCGCGTCGCTCGCCGCCGAACTCAACATCGGCAGCGACGCGATGGTGTTCGTCGACGACAACCCGGCCGAACGCGGCCTCATGGAGGCCCAGCGCCCCGAGGTCGCGGTCGTCGCCCTGCCGGACGACCCCGCGGGGTACGCCTCCGCCGTCGCCCGCGCCGGCCTGTTCAACCAGTTCGCCCTCACCGACGAGGACCGCGTCCGCGGCTCCCTCTACCGGGCCCGCGCCCAGCGCGACGAGCTGCGGCAGACCGCCGTCAGCGTCGAGGACTACCTCCGTGAGCTGGCCACCGAGATCACCGTCGAGGAGTACGGGGCGCTCAACGGCGGCCGCATCACCCAGCTCTTCGGCAAGACCAACCAGTTCAACCTGACCGGCATCCGCTACGGCGCCGACGACGTCGCCCGGCGCGTCGAGACCGGCCGGGCCGCCTTCTTCGGCGTCCGCGCCACCGACGCCTTCGGCGACAACGGACTCGTCGGCGCCCTGGCCCTCGTACCGGAGACCGACGGCGACTGGACGATCGAGAACTTCGTCCTGTCCTGCCGGGTCTTCTCCCGCTCCATCGAGCAGACCGTCGTCGGCCTGGTGCTCCGCGCCGCACGCGACGCCGGGGCCCCCGGCGTCCGCGGCCGGCACGTGCCCACGGCCAAGAACGGCCGCTTCGCGGACTTCTACCCCGCCCTCGGATTCACCGGGCAGGACGGCGACTTCCGCCACGACCTCACTCAACTCGCCGAACTGCCCGACTGGGTGGCGGTCGGCACCGGCGAAGGGAAGTTCCATGCCCCCTGAGGCGAACACCGACGACACGACCTCCGACCAGCTGGACGCCGCCGTGGCGACCGTCGTCGAGGCCGTCGCGCAGCTGCTCGACGTCGACGAGGACACCCTCGCCCTCGACGCCCCGCTCCAGTCCGTCGAGGGCTGGGACTCGGTCAACGAACTGCGGATCCTCGTCTACCTGGAGCGCGAACTCGGCGCCCCGCTCGACTACGACCGGTTCACCGCCGCCGAGACCCTCGCCGACCTGGCGTCCCTCGTCGCCGACACCCGGGCCGCCGCCGGAGCCCGGGCATGAGCGCCGTCACCTCGCCGCTCCCCGCCGCCCGCAAGCAGACGTACGTCTTCCTCGAAGACGCCCGGCGCACCTCGCACGTCTATCTGATGACCGAGGTCGACGCCACCGCGCTGCGCGCCGCCCGGAACCGCGCCGCCACCCCGGTCAGCTACGTCAGCTACGTCGTCAAGGCCACCGCCGACGTCCTCGCCGACTACCCGGACGCCCGCGCCGTCCTCCTCGGCGGCCGCTCGCCGAAGCTGACCACCTCGCCCGAGGTCCACGCCAAGGTCCTCTTCGACAAGACCGTCGACGGCCAGCGGTGCGTCGTCTCCGGCATCGTGCGGGACGTCCAGGCCCTCGACGTGACCGCCGTCCAGTCCGGCATCGACCACTACAAGACGGCCGACGTCGACGACCAGGGCCCCTTCGCGAACATCAAGCGGCTCCAGCGCCTGCCCCTGCCGGCCTTCCGCGCCGTCTACCGGACGATGATGCGCAACCCGGTCCGCCGGGCCGCCCTCCAGGGCACCTTCGCCGTGACCTCCATCGGCCACGAGCAGGTCGGCGCGATCCTGCCGCTCATCACCGGAACGCTCGGCCTGGGCGTCGGCCACATCGCCGACGCCCCCGTGGTGCGCGACGGCGCCGTCGCCGTCGCCCCCGTCTTCACCCTCTCGCTCGTCTTCGACCACCGCGTGCTCGACGGCGCGATGGCCGCCGAAATCCTCGCGGGCATCAAGAACCGCCTGGACAACTGGGAGTTGGCATGACCGAATCCGACCGCCGGGACAGCTCCGCCGGAATACCGGACGAGACCGACGTACTGATCGTCGGAGGAGGCCCGGCCGGCTCCCTGCTCGCCTGCCTGCTGGCCCGCCGAGGCATCCGTACCGTCCTCGTGGAGAAGCAGACCAGCCTGGAGCGCAGCTTCCGCGGCGAGACGATCGCCGCGCCGTCGGTGGCCTCGCTCAACCAGCTGGGCTTCGGCCCGGCCCTGCGCGAGCACGGCTTCCTGGAGACCACCGCCGTCACCACGATCGCCGAGCAGCGACCCGTCCTGCGCGTCGACTACTCCAAGTTCGACGGCCTGCCGCTGCCCATCGACATCCCGCAGCCCGCGCTGATCCGCATCTTCAACCGGCACACCGCCGAACTGCCCGGCCACACCTACCTCTCCGGCTGGTCCTTCGCCACCCTCATCGAGGAGGCCGGCACCGTCCGCGGTGCCGTCCTGACCCGGCGCGGCGAGAAGGTCTCCGTCCGCTCCCGCATCGTGATCGGCGCCGACGGCCGCTTCTCCAAGGTCCGCAAGGCGTCCGGTCTCGTCGCCGACGTCCAGCCGATGGCCCGCGACTTCCTCTCCTTCCTCGTGCCCCGCCCGCCCGAGTGGGGCAGCGAGGCCCAGCTCGTCATCGAGGGCGACCGCCACCTGGTGGTCCTGCCGACCTTCCCCGACTCCCTGCGCATCGGGCACAACCTGCCCAAGCGCGGTCTCGGCGACCTGCGGGCCGCCGGCTTCGAGTCCTTCAAGCGCGGCATCATGGCGATCTCCCCGCAGCTCGCCCCGCTCGTCGACGAGCACCTGCACACCTGGGACGACACCGGCTTCCTGGAGATCTTCACCGCCGAGCTGGAGGAGTGGGCCCGCGACGGCCTGCTGCTCATCGGCGACGCCTCGCACACCGCGACCCCCATCCTCGGCCAGGGCGTCAACCTCGCGATGCAGGACGCCATCACCATCGTCCCGGTGATCGCCGCGTCGCTCGCCAAGGGCGGTCAGGACCGGGTCGTCACCAAGGCCGAGCTCGCCGACTTCGTCGCCAAGCGCCGCGCCCACAAGATCCACGTCACCGGCTTCCAGCGGATGCAGGAGCGCCTCCTCGCCATCGGCGACCCGCGCGGCATCCGGCTCCGCCGCCTCCGCTTCCGGCTGCTCAACTCGCTCCCCGGCAAGTACCGGATCTTCAACAAGGTCATCAACGCCCGGCACGACATCGACCCCGTCGACCTCGCCGCCGCCCGGAACGCCCCGGCGCCCGCCCCCGCGTCCGCGAGCCCGATCCTCCAGGAGGCGAGCCGTGACTGACGTGACCGACCTGCCACAGAACAGCGACGGGAACGGCGACGGGAACGTCGACCCCGCGCGGGACATCGCGATCGTCGGCATGGCCGGCCGGTTCCCCGGCGCCCCCGACGTCGACCGCTACTGGCAGCTCCTGCTGGCGGGGGAGGAGGCGGTACGCCCCGTACCGCCCGAGCGCTGGGACACCTCCGCCCAGCTCGACCCCGTCAAGAAGATCCCCGGCATCGCCGGACTCGTCGACGACGTCGACCAGTTCGACCCCGGGTTCTTCGGCATCTCCCCGCGCGAGGCCGAGGAGCTCGACCCGCAGCAGCGCCTCATGCTGGAGGTCGGCTGGCAGACCCTGGAGGACGCGGGCATCCCCGCCTCCCGGGTCCGCGGCACCCGTACCGGCGTCTACGTCGGCGCCCTCTGGCACGACTACGAGCTGGCCCGCAAGGAGCGCGGGGTCCGGACCACCCAGCACAGCGCCGTCGGCAACGGCCTCGACATCGTCGCCGCCCGCCTCTCGTACTTCCTCGGCCTGAGCGGCCCCAGCCTCGTCGTCCAGACGGGCTGCTCCTCCGGTCTCGTCGCCCTGGACCTCGCCGTCGCCGCCCTGCGCTCCGGCGACCTCGAAGGCGCCCTCGTCGGCGGCGTCAACCTGATCCTGATGCCCGACAACTCCATCGGCCTCACCCACTTCGGCGGCCTCTCGCCGGACGGCCACTGCCGGGCGTTCTCCGCCCAGGCCAACGGCTTCGTCCGCGGCGAGGGCGCCATCAGCCTCTACCTCAAGCGGCTCGACACCGCCCTCGCGGACGGCGACCGGATCCACGGCGTCATCGTCAACAGCGCCGTCAACAACGACGGCGGCGGCCACAGCCTCGTCTCCCCGAACGTCGAGGCCCAGACCGAACTGCTCCGCCGGGTCTACGCCGACGCGGGCGTCCACCCCGACCGCCTCCGCTACGTCGAGGCGCACGGCACCGGCACCCTGCGCGGCGACCCGATCGAGGCCGAGGCCCTCGGCACCGCGCTCGGCACCGCCCGCGGCGCCGAGGCAGGCCCCCTCCTCATCGGCTCCGCCAAGTCGAACATCGGCCACCTGGAGGCGGCGGCCGGGCTCGCCGGCATCGTCAAGACCGTCCTCGCCCTCAAGCACCGCACGATCCCGCGCACCCTCCACGCCGAGGAGCTCAACCCGAACATCCCCTTCGGCGAGCTGAACCTCGCGGTCGCCAACGAGGCCGCCGAACTCCCCGCCGACGGCACCTGGTTCGCGGGCGTCAACTCCTTCGGCTGGGGCGGCACCAACGCCCACGTCGTCCTCCGCACGCCCCCGGAGCCCGCCGCCCACGAGCCGGAGCCCGCCGACCCCGGCCCGCTGCTCCTGCCGCTCACCGGACACAGCGACGCGGCCCTGCGGCAGCGGGCCGCCGACCTCCTCGCCGCCCTGCCCGAGGACCCGGCCGCGCCCGGCGCGGCCGCCGAGGTCGTCCGCCTCGCCGCGACCCTCGGCCGGGAGCGCGACCACTTCGCCGCCCGCACGGCCGTCGTCGCCGAGGACGCGAGCGAACTCCTCGACCGGCTCCGGGCGTTCACCGAGCAGCCGGAGGCCGAGCTGCCCGGCACCTTCACCGGGCGCGCCAAGGAGCGCGGCAAGGTCGCCTTCGTCCTGCCCGGCCAGGGCTCCCAGTGGGCCGGCATGGGCCAGGACCTGTACCGGCGGTCGCCGGTCTTCGCCGAGACCGTACGGCGCTGCGCCGAGGCCCTGCGCCCGTACATCGCCTGGGACCTGGAGGCCGTCCTCTCCGGCGCCGCCGGCGACGAGTGGCTCCAGCACAACGACCAGGTGCAGCCCACCCTCTGGGCCATGTCCATCGGCATCGCCGCGCTGTGGCGGGCCGCCGGCGTCGAGCCCGACGTCGTCGTCGGACACAGCCAGGGCGAGGTGACCGCCGCCACCATCGCGGGCCACCTCTCGTACGAGGACGGGGCGCGCATCATCGCCCTGCGCAGCGCGCTCGCCAAGCGCACCGCGGGCCGCGGCCGGATGCTCGCCGTCGACCTCGACGTCGAGGGCGCCCTCAAGGCGCTCGACGGCTTCGAGGACACCGTCTCGCTCGCCGTCAACAACGGACCCTCGTCCTGCGTGCTGTCCGGCGACACCGACTCCGTCCTCATGCTCCGCGAACTCCTGGAGGCCGACGGCACCTTCTGCCGCCTGGTCAACGTGGACTACGCCTCGCACTGCCACCACATGGACGAGCTCACCGACGAGCTGATCGAGGCACTCGCGCCGATCCGCCCCCGGCGCGGCGCCGTCCCCCTGATGTCGACCGTCGTCGGCCGCGAGCTCGACGGCGACTCCCTCGACCCCGCCTACTGGGCGTCGAACCTGCGGCAGCCCGTGCTCTTCGCGGACGCCATGGGCAAGCTCCTCGACGCCGGCGTCACCCACGTCGTCGAGATCAGCCCCCACCCGGTGCTCTCCCCGGCCGTGGAGCAGCTGGCCGCCACCCGGCAGGAGCCGGTGGCCGTCCTCGGCAGCCTGCGCCGCCAGGAGGGCTCCCTCGGCGACTTCACGCAGGCGCTCGCCCGCGCGTACGTCCAGGGCCTCGCGCCCTTCGGCGGGCTGCCCGCCCGGGCGGGCGCCCCCGTGCCCGCCTACCCCTGGCAGCGCTCCCGCTTCTGGCTGCCGGACGCCGTCCGCCGTACCGCGGGACCCGGCGGCCTCGCCTTCGAGTTCTCACCGGCCACCACCGAGCAGGACGTCCACGAGGGCCGCACCGAGCTGTCCCTGAACGACCTGCCGTGGCTGCGCGACCACCAGGTGTACGACGCCGTCGTGCTGCCCGGCGCCGCCATGCTGGCGCTCGCCGTCGCCGCCGCCCGGGCCCGTACCGGCGAGAACCCCGGCGCCCTGCACTCCGTCCGGTTCCGCAGCGACCTCACCCTCACCGACGAGCCGGTCCGCATCGGCGCCGTCTGGCGCGAGGACGGGGCCGCGTCGGCGGGCTTCACCCTCAGCTCGCTCGCCTCCGGGTCCGACGGCTGGACCCGGCACGCCACCGCCCGCGTCGGCGGCGACACCGCCCCCGACCTGCCCGCCTTCCCCGGCACCCCGGCGGACGCCCGGGACGTCGCACCGGACGCCTTCTACGCGTCCTGCGGCGAGCGGGGCCTCAACTACGGTCCCGCGTTCCAGGGCCTGCGCACGCTGAGCGTCGCCGAACGCGAGGCGCTCGCCGAGGTACGGCTGCCGGACCGCTGCCTCGCCGGGGTCCGCCCGGGCGAGCTGCACCCCGCCCTGTGGGACGCGGCGCTCCAGGTCACCCTGGCCCTGCTGCCCGGCGACGCCACCGTCGTCCCCACCGCCGTCCGGCGCGTCGACTACGCCCTGCCGCGCGAGGCCCACGTCTCCGCGCTCCTGGCGCACGCCGTCCGCAACGACGACGACACCTTCGACCTGGTCTGCTACGACGAGGACGCCCGGCCGCTGCTGCGGATGGCCGGCCTCGCCTTCCAGACCATCGACACGGCCACCGCCGAGGGCGTCGACCCGGCGCGCCTGCACCGCTTCGCGTTCCGGCCCGCCGAGGAGGCTCCCGAAGCCCCCGGCGCCGCCGACCGCGTCCCCGGCCACTGGGTCGTCTGCGACGCCTCGGGGCAGGGAGCCCGGCTCGCCGCCGCGCTCACCGCCGCGGGCGCCAGCATCGACGTCCTGAAGGCCGACGGAGCCGAAGCCGACACCCTCGCCGCCGCGCTCCGCGAGAGCGACCGCGCCACCGGCCTCGTCTTCCTCGCGCCCGGCGCCGACCGGGGCCTCGACGCCCAGCGCGCCGGCCTGCTCACCCTCGCCGCCACGGTCAAGGCCGTCACGGCACTGCCCGTGCCGCCCCGGACGTTCGTCGTCACCGACGGCGCCCAGTCCGTACCGGAGGACACGGCACCCGACCCGGGCGCCGCCCTCTACTGGGGCTTCGGCCGCGTCCTGCGCCGCGAGCACCCCGAGCTCGCCGCCACCCTCCTCGACGTCCGCACCACCGCCGACGACTGGGCCGAGACCGCCGCACGGCAGCTGCTCGTCGCCGACGCGGAGGACCAGGTCGTCCTGCGCGGCACCGACCGCCACGTCGGCCGGGTCGTGCGCGGCGAGGAGACCGGAGACACCGAGGGCACCGTCACCGCGCCCTGGGCCGGTCCCGCCCAGCCGTTCCGGCTGAGCCCCGACGGCACCGGACTCTGGGAGGGCCTCGCCTTCCGCCCGCACGCCAGGACGGCGCCCGCCGCCGGACAGGTCGAGGTCGAGGTCACCGCCGCCGCCCTCAACTTCATCGACGTGATGAAGGCGATGGGCACCTACCCCGACACCTCCGCCGGAGCGGGCCTCATCGGCGGCGAGTGCGCCGGCACGGTCGCCGCCGTCGGCCCCGGCGTCACCGGCCTCGCCGTCGGCGACCGGGTCGTCGCCTGCGGCTTCGGCGCCGTCGCCTCCCACCTGACCGTGCCCGCCGGGCACGTCAGGCCCGTCCCCGAGACCCTGACCGACGCCGAGGCGGCGGGACTGCCCCTCGTCACCGCCACCGCCTGGTACGCGCTCGCCGAGCAGGCCCGGCTGGAGTCCGGCGAGACCGTACTGATCCACTCGGCGGCCGGCGGCCTCGGGCTCGCCGCGGTCGGCGTCGCGAAGGCGCTCGGCGCCACCGTCATCGCCACCGCCGGCACCGAGTCCAAGCGCGCCGGACTGCGCGCCCTCGGCATCGACCACGTCTTCGACTCCCGGGACCTGTCCTGGGCCGAGGACGTCGCCTGGGTCACCGGCGGCCGGGGCGTGGACGTCGTCCTCAACTCCCTCTCCGGCGCCGCCATCGACCTCGGTCTCGCCGCGCTCGCCGAGGACGGCCGGTTCGTCGAGGTCGGCAAGCGGGACATCTACGCCTCCCGCACCATCGGCCTCCGCGACTTCGCCAAGGGCATCAGCTTCGCCGCCGTCGACGTCGCGGGGCTCATCACCCGCCGCCCGGAGCGCTTCGCGAAGCTCCTGGACGCCGTGTGGCAGAAGGTCACCGACGGCACCCTGCCGCCGCTGCCCGTCACCCCGTACGCCTTCGACCGGGCCGCCGAGGTGCTCCGCACCATGGCGCGCGGCGAGCACACCGGCAAACTGGTCCTCACCGAGCCCGGCGGGGTCACCGCCGTCGTACCGGAACCGCTCCCCGAGGGGCGGCTGCGCCCCGACGCGAGCTACCTCCTCAGCGGCGGTCTCGGCGCGCTCGGCCTCTCCCTGGCCGAACACCTCGTGGACCACGGCGCCCGCAGCCTCGTGCTCCTCGGGCGCTCCGCACCCGGCGACACGGCCCTGGCCCGGATCGGGGCGCTGCGGGAGCGCGGCGCCACCGTCACCACCTTCCCGGTGGACGTCGCCGACCGGGACGGCCTCGCCGCCGTCCTCGCCCGCGTACGGGCCGAACTGCCCCCGCTGCGAGGCGTGTTCCACGCCGCCGGTGTCCTCGACGACGCGGTCCTCGCCAACCTCACGGGCGCCCGGCTCGACAAGGTCCTCGCCCCCAAGGTGGACGGCGCCCGGCACCTGGACGCCCTCACCGAGGACGATCCGCTCGACCTGTTCGTCCTCTTCTCCTCGGTCGCCGGCCTCGTCGGCAACCCCGGACAGGCGGGCTACGCGGCCGGCAACGTCTACATGGACGCCCTCGCCCAGGCCCGACGGCACCGCGGCAGGCCCGCGCTCGCCGTCCAATGGGGCCCGTTCGCCGACATCGGCCTCGCCGCCGACGAGGCGATCCGCGGCGAACGCCTCGCCGACCACGGCATGACCGGCTTCACGGCCGCCGAGGGCTGGCAGGCGCTGTTCCACCTCCTGGACGCCCCGGGGCAGGTCGTGTCGTACGTCCCGCTGGACGCCCGGCACTGGTTCGACGCGTACCCGGAGACGGCCGCACAGCCCAGCTGGCGTGTCATCGCCGAGCTCGCCAAGGACGGCGCCAGCGGTGCGGGCGGCGGCGCCGAGGAGTTCCTCGGCCGGCTGCGCGGCTCCTCCGACACGGAGCGGCCCGTCCTCGTCGAGGGCAAGATCCGTGAACTCGCGGGCCGTGTACTGCGGCTCGAGGCGGGCTCCATCGACCGTGAAGCTCCTTTCAAGTCACTTGGGTTGGACTCACTGATGAGCCTGGAGCTGCGCAACCGCCTCGAAATGGCCTTCGGGATGAAGCTGTCGCCCACGCTGCTGTGGACCTACGGCACCACGGCGGCCCTCGCGGGAATGCTGACCGGACGCCTCGGCGGAACGGACGACGCCCACCCGTAGGACGAGTGGAGCTCCGCCCGGCTCCTGCAAACCACGTCAGTACGACATGCCGACCGCGAGGGACCTTCTTGTGACGACGCAACCGACCCATGAGGATTCGGCAGACCGGAAGACCGGTGCCGGGCGAAGCACCACCACCCCGCTCAGCCGCGCGATGGACACCATCAAGCGGCTGCGCGGAGAGCTCGAAGAGGCCCGTTCCGGGCAGAGCGGACCGCTCGCCGTCGTCGGCGTCGGACTCCGCCTGCCCGGCGGCATCGTCGACCTCGACGGCTACTGGGAGGCACTCTCCGAGGGCCGCGACCTGGTCGCCCCGATGCCCGAACACCGCAAGGGCCCGTTTGCCGCGGAGTGGGACACCCTCCCGCGCCGGGGCGGCTACCTCGACGAAGTACTGGAGTTCGACGCCGGGTTCTTCGGCATCAGCCCCCGCGAGGCCCGCAGCCTCGACCCCCAGCACCGCCTGCTCCTCGAAGTGGCCTGGGAGGCCCTGGAGGACGCGGCCTTCGCGCCGGAGTACCTCTCCGGCCTCCGGACCGGCCTCTACGTCGGCGTCACCGGCCAGGACTACCGCGACTGGCAGCCCGCGGGCCAGGAGGACGCGTACTGGCTCACCGGCAACGGCCACTGCTTCGCCGCCGGCCGCATCGCCTACACCATGGGCCTGATGGGCCCGGCCGTCGCCGTCGACACCGCCTGCTCGTCCTCGCTCACCGCCGTCCACCTGGCGGGGCAGGCCCTGCGCCGCGACGAGTGCGACGTCGCCATCGCCGCCGGCGTCAACCTGATCCTGTCGCCGCGCTCCACCCGCCTCATCCAGCAGACCAACTCCCTCTCCCCGGACGGTCTCTGCAAGACCTTCGACGCCCGCGCCAACGGCTTCACCCGTGGCGAGGGCTGCGGCGTCGTCGTCCTCAAGCGGCTCTCCGAGGCCCTGCGCGACGGCGACCGGGTGCACGCCGTGATCCGCGGCAGCGCCGTCAACCAGGACGGCCGCTCCTCCGGCTTCACCGCCCCCAACGTCCGCGCCCAGATCGCCCTCATCCAGGCCGCGCTCGACGACGCGGGCCTGACGCCCGCCGCGATCGGCGCCCTGGAGGCCCACGGCACCGGCACCGCGCTCGGCGACCCCATCGAGGTCGAGGCGATCGTCGAGGCCCTCGGCCGCCGCGACGGCGGCGCCCCGCTGCGCATCGGCTCCGTCAAGACGAGCATCGGCCACCTGGAGGCCGCCTCCGGCATCGCCGGACTCATCAGGGGCGTCGCGTCCGTCAAGCGGCGCGCGGTCCCGCCCGTCGTCCACCTGGACACCCTCAACCCCCGCATCGACATCGCCGACACCGGCATCGAGTTCCCGCGCGGCGAGACCCCGTGGACCGGCGAGGACGGCGCGGGCGACTGCCTCGGCATCAGCTCCTTCGGCATGAGCGGCACCAACGCCCACGTGGTCCTCGGCCCGCTCACCGCCGAGGAACTCGCCGCCCCCGCGACCGGCTCCGCCCCCGTCACCGGGTTCGAGATCACCGCCCGCAGCGAGGACGCCCTCCGCGCCTGGGCCGGCCGGCTCGCCGAACGCGTCGCCGAACTCCCCGAGGACGCCTACCCGGCGTTCGCGTACACCGTCACCGAGGGCCGCGCCCGCCACGCCGTCCGCGCCGCGATCACCGCCGGAGGCCCGGCCGACGCGGCCCGCGCCCTGCGCGCCCTCGCCGCCGGCGACACCACCGACGAGGCCGTACGCCTCGACGGCACCGCTTCCCCGGCCGATGCCCTCCCGCGCCAGGTCGCCGACCTGCCGGCCTACCCGTGGGAGCGGGTCCGGTACGCACCGGAGACGGCCGCCCCGGCGACGCTCCGTTCGGCCGCCGCTGCCGACACCGCCGCCGACTCCGCCACCGCCGACTCCGCCACCGCCGTGGAGCCGCTGCCCGCGCTCGCCGTCGAGTGGATCCCGTACACCCCGGCCGCGACCGCCCCCAACACCCCGCTGGTCGTGGCCGGGGACGACAGCGCCGCCGTCGCCCTGCTCGCCGAGGCGGCCCGCACCGCCGGCCGTACCGTCACCGCCCTCGACACCCTCCCCGCCACCACCGAGGAGTGGGCCCGGGTCCGGGGCGAGCACGGCGGCGACCTGCTGCTCGCGCTCGCCGCCGCCCCGCTGCCCGGCACGCTCGACGCCGCCGCGCCCACCGCGCACGCCGCGGCCCTCTGCGCCGCCGCGACCACCGCCGTCCGCGCCCTGCCCGCCGGCACCGGCCGGGTCCACCTCGTCACGGCGGGCGTCCGCCAGGTGACCGGCTCCGACCCGATCGCCGCCGCCGACCACGGCGTCCTGCACGGCCTCGCGCCGGTCCTCGCCCTGGAGTTCCCCGACACCTGGGGCGGGATCGTCGACCTGCCGGCCGTCCCGACCGCCGCCGACGCCACCGCCGCCCTGGCGGCGCTCGCCGACGGTTCCGCCGAGGACCTGATCGCCGTCCGCGCCGGCGCCGCCCACGCCGGGCGCCTGCGGCCCGCCGCCGAAGCGCTGCGCCCGCTGCCCGTCCGCCCCGACGCCACGTACCTCCTCACCGGCGGGCTCGGCGCCATCGGCACCGGACTCGTCCGCGACCTCGCCGCCCGCGGCGCCCGGCACCTCGTCCTCCTCGGCCGCCGGCCCCAGGACGAACTGCCCGCAGAAGCCCGCGAGTTGCTTGCCGAGCTCACGGCCTCCGGCGTCCAAGCCGTCTACGCCTCCGCCGACACCGGCGACGCGGCCCGCCTCACCGAGGCCCTCGCCGTCCTCGACGGCCTGCCGCCCGTCCGCGGAGTGGTGCACGCCGCCGGCAGCATCGACCGGCTGCCGCTCGCCGAGGCCGACGCGGACACCTTCGCGACCGCCCTCGCCGGCAAGTTCACCGGCGCCGCCTGGCTGCGCCTGCTCGCCGCCGACTGGCCGCTCGACTTCCTCGTCCACCTCTCCTCCGTCTCGGCGGTCTGGGGCACCGACGGCTACGGCGCCTACGCCGCGGCCAACGGCGGCCTCGACGCCGTCGCCGCGCTCTGCGCCGCCGAGGGCATCCCGGCGACCAGCGTCGCCTTCGGCCCCTGGGACCTCGACGGCATGGCGAGCCCCGAGGCCCGCGCGCTCCTCGCCCGCATGGGCGTCAGCCCCGTCGCCCCCGCCGAGGGCTTCGCCGGACTCGCCGGAAACGGCACGGGCGCGCACACCGTCGCCTGCCGCCTGGACGCCGAGCGCTTCCGCACGGTCATGAACTCCGTACGAGCCCGGCCCCTGTTCGACGGCCTCACCGGGGCGGACCCGGCCACCGACGCCACGCCCGACACCCCGACCGAAACCCCGGCCGCCGCCTTCGCCAGGGAACTCGCCGAGGCCCCCGAGCACCGCCGCCCCACCCTCGTCACCCGCCGCACCCGCGAGGTCCTCGCCGGCATCCTCGGCCACGACGACGCCACCGCCCTGCCCGAGACCACCGGCTTCCTCGACCTCGGCCTCGACTCGATCATGGCCGTCGACGCGGCCGCCGCGCTCACCGAGACGCTCGGCGTCGACGTCGGCATCGGCGACATCTTCGGCCACCCGACCGTCGAGCGGCTCTCCGCCGAACTGACCGGCCGCCTCGCCGGCCGCACCACGGCCCCCGCGCCGCGCAAGGCCCCGGCCGCCGCCCGCCCCGCACCGGCCCCGGCCGCCGAGGTCACCCCGGCCGCCGGACAGCACCGGTCGACCGACCAGGAGCCCATCGCCATCGTCGGCATGGCCGGCCGCTTCCCCGGCGCCGACTCCGTCGAGGAGTTCTGGTCCCTGCTCGACGAGGGCCGCGACGGCGTCGGACCCGTCCCCGCCGACCGCTGGGACACCGGCACCCTCCACGACCCGGCGGGCGCCCGACCCGGCTCCATCTCCACCGACCAGGGCGGCTTCCTCCGCGACATCCGCCGCTTCGACGCCGCGTTCTTCGACGTCCCGGCCCGCGAGGCCGAGAGCCTCGACCCGCAGCAGCGCCTCCTCCTCGAAGCCGCCTGGCACGCCCTGGAGGACGCGGGCACCGACCCGAAGTCCCTCGCCGGCAGCCGCACCGGAGTCTTCGTCGGCATCTCCAACTCCGACTACGCCCGCGTCCTGGAGAGCGGCGGCCTCGAACCCCTCGACGCCTACTTCGCGACCGGCACCGCGCTGAACGCCGCCGCCGGACGCCTCTCCTACTACCTCGGCGCCCAGGGCCCCGCCCTCGCCGTCGACACCGCCTGCTCGTCCTCGCTCGTCGCCCTCCACCTCGCCGTGCGCTCCCTGCGCTCCGGCGAGACCGACCGGGCCCTCACCGGCGGCGTCAACGTCATCGCCGCACCCTCCTGCTCCGTCGCCGTCAGCCGCGCCCACATGCTCGCCCCCGACGGACGCTGCAAGACCTTCGACGCCTCCGCCGACGGCTTCGTCCGCGCCGAGGGCTGCGGAGTCCTCGTCCTGCGCCGCCTCTCCGACGCCCTCCGCGACGGCGAGCAGGTCCTCGCCGTCATCCACGGCAGCGCCGTCAACCAGGACGGGGCCTCCTCCGGCTTCACCGCCCCCAACGGCACCGCGCAGCGCCAGGTCATCCGCGCCGCACTCGCCGACGCGGGCGTCGAAGGCGCCGAGATCGGCTACCTGGAGGCGCACGGCACCGGCACCTCGCTCGGCGACCCGATCGAACTCGAAGCCGCCTGGGACGTGTTCGGCCCCGGCCGCCGACCCGGCGAACCGCTGCTCATCGGCTCCGTGAAGAGCAACATCGGCCACTGCGAGTCCGCCTCCGGCATGGCCTCCGTCTTCAAGACGGTCCTCGCCCTGCGCAACGGCCGCATCCCCGGCGACCTGCACTTCGAGAACCCCAACCCGCACGTGCCGTGGCGCGACATGAACGTCCGCGTCGTCGACTCCCGCGCCACCTGGGCCCGCGGCGACGCCCCGCGCCTCGCCGGCGTCTCCGGCTTCGGCTTCTCCGGCACCAACGCCCACGTCGTCATCGGCGAGGCACCCGCCCCCGCCGCGCAGACCCCGCCGCGCGACGCCGCCGACGGACTCCTCCTGCCGCTCTCCGCCCCCGACGCGGCCGGTCTCGACCGGCTCACCGAGCAGTGGCGGCGGACCCTGGAGGAGACCCCCGAGGAGGCGCTCGCCCAGCTCACGGCCACGGCCGGCGCGGGCCGTGCCCATCTCCCGGTGCGCCGCGCCGTGTTCGGCCGCGACCGCGAGCAGCTGCTCGCCGCGCTCGCCTCGGCGACCCCGGCCGCCGGCCCGGTCAAGGCGCCCAGGGTGGCGTTCCTCTTCTCCGGCCAGGGCGCCCAGTACTTCGGCATGGGACGCGAACTGTACGAGACGGAACCGGTGTTCAGCGCGGTCTTCGACGCCTGCGACCGGGCCCTCGCCCCGCACCTCGGCGACTCGCTCCTCAACCTGGTCTTCTACGGCGACGACCCGACCGTCGTCAACCAGACCCGGATCACCCAGCCCGCCCTCGTCGCCCTGGAGCTGGCACTCGCCGCGCTCTGGGAGTCCTGGGGCGTCCGCGCCGTGGCCGTCATGGGCCACAGCGTCGGCGAGATCGCCGCGGCCGTCCACGCCGGGGTGATGAGCCTCGACGACGGCATGACGCTGATCGCCCACCGCGCCCGGCTCATGCAGTCCACCGCACCCGGCGGGATGCTGTCCGTCCCGGAGGACCCGGAGACCGTGGCCGCCTGGGCCGCCGAGGCCGGAGTCGACGTCGCCGCCGTCAACGGACCGCAGTCCGTCGTCGTGGCCGGCCCCTCCGACCGGCTCGACGCGCTCGCCGAACGCCTGCGGAACCAGGGCGTACGGTGCCGTCCGCTGACCGTCTCGCACGCCTTCCACTCCCGGCTGATGGACCCGGTCCTCGACGAGTTCCAGCAGGCCCTCGCGGGCCTGGAGTTCGGCGCCCCGAAGCTCCCCGTCATCGCCAACGTCACCGGCACCGAGGCCGGCCCCGACACCTTCACCCCCGCCTACTTCGCCGACCACATCCGCCGGCCCGTCCGGTTCGTCGAAGGCGCCCGCGCGCTGAGCACCCTCGACGTCGACGTGCTCCTGGAAGTCGGCCCCGACCGCACCCTCGTCAACCTCGTCCGGGCCGCCGGACTCACCCCCGACGGCGGCTCCACGCCCTCGCTGCGCCGCGGCGGCCAGGACCGCGCCGTCCTGCTGGGCGCCGCCAAGACGCTCTACGAGCGCGGCCAGAGCCTCGACTGGACGAAGATCACCGGGACCCGCACCGACCGCGCCGCCGCCCCCCGCTACCCCTTCGCCGACACCGCGTACTGGACCACGGCGGGCACCCGCGGCGGCACCGCCACCGGCTCCGCGGCCACCGGGGCCTCCGGCTCCCCGGCCGCCCGCGCCGGCGCCGGACGCCACTGGGGCGCCGAACTCCGCTCGCCCGGCCTCACCGGCCGCGCCTTCTCCTTCGAGCGCAGCTCCGGCTTCCCCGCGTACCTCACCGACCACCGCCTCTACGGCACGGTCGTCACCCCGGCCGCGTCCCACCTCGCCACCGTGCTCTCCGCCCTCGGCAACGACGGCAGCCCCGTCGTCGTCCGCGACCTGATCTGCCCGCGGGCCCTGGTCATCAAGGACGGCGAGGAGTACGAGGCCCAGATCGTCGTCGACCGGCCCACCGCCGACGGCGGCGCCGAACTCTCCGTACAGAGCCTGCTCGACCCCGAGCGCGGCGTCTGGCAGAAGCACATCGGCGGCCGGTACTCCAGCAGCCCCGAGGCCCACCGCCCGCCCGCCGAGAGCCGGACCGCGTTCATCGACTCCAGCGACCGGCACCTGACCAGGGCCGAGTTCTACGACTACTTCCGGGAGCTCGGCTACACCCTCGGCCCGTCCTTCCAGTGGATCGACGAGGTGTGGATCCGGGGCGACGAGGCACTCGTCCGCTACACGATGCCCGAACTCCCCGACGACCCGGCCGGATACGAGCTGTACCCGGGCCTGATCGACTCCTGCTTCCAGAGCATCGCCGTCTTCCTCGTCGACGACGGAGCCGTCGAGGCGCCCTCGCTCGCCATCCCGTTCGCCGCGAAGGAGCTCTCCTTCCACGGCCGCCCGCTCGCCGAAGGCGGCGAGCTGTGGGGCCGGGTGCGCGTCCTGCGCGCCGAACCCCTCCCGAACGACCGGCTGCGCGTCGAGACCGCCGACCTCCACCTGTACGCCAGGGACGCCGTCACCGGCGCCGAGCACAGCGTCTTCACCGCCGACGAGTTCCGCATCCGGCACGCCTCCCGGGCCGTCCTGGAGGCCAGCCTCCGCGGCGACGGCCTCGTCCACACCCTGGACTGGGCGCCGCTCCCCGAGACCCCGGAGGCCGGCGCGAAGCTCGGCGTCCTGGTCCTCGCGGACGATGCCTCCAAGGGCGGAGCCCCCGAGCTCCTCGCCGCGCTGACCGCCGCCGGACACCGGGCCGTCGTCCACACCGGCGACCTGCCCGCCCACCCCGACGCGGACCTCGTCCTCGACGCCCGCTGGGCCGTCCCCGGCACCGGTGACGCGCCCGACGCCCTGCACGCGGCCCAGACCCTCGCCGCCGGCCTGCGGACCCTCCCGCAGACCCAGCCGTACCTCCTGGCCGTCGACGGCTCCGCCGGGCGGGCCCCGCTCCGCGAAGCCCTCTTCGGCATGGCGACCGCCCTGGAAGCCGAGCAGGCCGACCGCCGCCTCACCCGGGTCCGGCTCGACGCCGCCCACTCGGCCCGGCCCCTCGCCGAGCTGATCGGCGCGCTGCCCGGAGAGACCCGGCTCGCGCTGACCGACGACGGCGTACGGGCCGCCCGGCTCGTCAAGGTCGCGGCCGAACCCGACGGGGACCGGCCCGCCGGCGGCGCGCTCGTCACCGGCGGACTCGGGGCCCTCGGCCTCGCCGTCGCCACCGCCCACGCGGCCCGGGGCGGCGACCGCCTCACCCTGATGGCCAGGTCCGCTCCCGGCGAGACCGAGCAGGGCGTCATCGACGGACTGCGCGCCTCGGGCGTCCGCGTCACCGTCGTCCGCGGCGACGTCACCGACCCCGCCGACGTGGCCGCCGCCGTCGCGGCCGCCACCGCCGACGGACCGCTCGGCACCGTCTACCACCTGGCCGGCGTCAACGCCGACGCGGCCTTCGGCTCCCTCACCGATGCCTCGTACGAGAAGGTCTTCCACGCCAAGGCACGCGGCGCGGACGTCCTCGCCGAGGCGATCACCGGACACGACCCGCAGGCCCTGGTGCTGTTCTCCTCGGTCTCGGCCGTCCTCGGCGCCGCCGGACAGGCCAACTACGCCGCCGCCAACGGCTACCTGGACGGACTCGCCGAACGGCTCCGCGACCGGGGCGTCCCCGCCGTCAGCGTCAACTGGGGCCCCTGGGTCCCGGAGGCCAAGGGCGGCATGGCCGCCGCAGCGGCCGTCGAACGCGCCGCGGGCCGGCTCGGCATCCGCGCCCTGTCCGACGCCGACGCGGCCGCCCCGCTCGCCCTCGCGACGGACGCGCCCCTGGCCCGGCTCGTCGTCGTCGGCCTCGACCCCGCCCGGTACGCCGAGCAGAACGCCGGCCACGCCCGCGCCGCCCTGGTCGCCGAACTCACCGGCCCGGCCCCGGCCGCCGAGCGCTCCGGCGCCGACGCCACCGCCGAACCGGCGGGCTGGATCACCGAGCGGCTGCGCGGCACGGACGAGGAGGAGCGCGAGCACGTCCTGCGCGCCGCCGTCCGCTCGCTCGTCGCGCGGATGCTCGGCTCCGACGACGGACTCCCCGCCGACGGCTCCGCCGACGCGGAGGGCTTCTCCGAGCTCGGCCTCGACTCGATCATGGCGATCGACCTGCGGGCCGCCCTCGCCCACGCGATGGGCAAGGACCTGCCCGCCACCGTCGCCATCGACCACCCGAGCGTGCTGTCGATGAGCGAGTTCCTCCTGGCCGAGGACGCCGCGTCGCCGGCCGCCCTCGCCACCACCACCCCCGCACCGGCGACGAAGCCGGTGTCCGCCCTGGTGCCCAGCACCGCCGACACCCCGCAGGCCGGGCCGTCGTCCGAGGAGCTCGACGAGCTGTCCCTCGACGATCTGCTCCAGGCCGTCCACGACGACCTCTCCCAGGAGCGGTGAGCAGGCGATGAAGGCGATACCGACCCCGATACCCGCGCACACGGCGACACCCACCCCCGCAGGAGCAGAGTGATGGCGACCGGCCCCGACACCGCAGCACTGCGGCAGGTCATCCAGGACCAGCTCAAGCTGTCCCGCCGCCTCAAGGACCGCGTGGCCGAGCTGGAGGCCCGCACCCACGCCCCCGTCGCCGTGGTCGGCACCGCGATGCGGCTGCCCGGCGGCATCGACACCCCCGACGCGTACCGGGACTTCCTGTACGCGGCCGACCCCGACACCCGGGCCGTCGGCCCGATCCCCGAGGACCGCACCGGCCTGCGGTCCGTCTACCACCCCGAGCGCGGCAAGGAGGGCCACTCCTACGTCGACCGCGCCGGGTTCCTGGACGACATCGCCTCCTTCGACGCGGCGTTCTTCGGGATCTCGCAGCGCGAGGCCGAGACCATGGACCCGCAGCAGCGCCTGCTGCTCGAAGTGGCCTGGGAGGCCCTGGAGCGCGGCGGCATCGCCGCCCGCCGCCAGGACCGGCTGCCGATCGGCGTGTTCGTCGGCGTCATGGCCTCCGAGTACGGCCGCAGGTTCGTCCACGACGGCGACTACAGCCGCATCGACCCGTACCACTCCACCGGCAGCGGCCACTGCTTCGTCGCCGGCCGGATCAGCTACGCGCTCGGCCTCTCCGGCCCGGCGACCAGCGTCGACACCGCCTGCTCCTCCTCGCTGGTGGCGATCCACCAGGCGGTCAGGGCGCTGCGCGGCGGCGAGTGCGACTACGCGCTCGCCGGCGGCGCCAACCTGATCCTCGGCCCCGACCTGATGGTCTCCCTGTGCCAGGGCGAGGCCCTCTCGCCCGGCGGCAGGTCCCGGAGCTTCCTCGCCGACGCCGACGGCTACGGCCGGGGCGAGGGCGTCGGCATGGTCGCCCTGATGCGGCTCGACGACGCCCTCGCACAGGGCCACCCGGTGCTCGCCGTCGTCCGGGGCAGCGCCGTCAACCACGACGGGGCCTCCTCCGGCTTCACCGTGCCGAGCGGCCCCGCCCAGCAGGAGGTGATCCGCGCGGCCCTGGCCGACGCCCGGGTCGCCCCCGGCTCGGTCGGCTACGTCGAGGCGCACGGCACCGGCACCGCCCTCGGCGACCCCATCGAGGTCGGCGCCCTGGACGCCGTCCTCGGCACCGGCGCGGGGGAGCGGACCGCCCCCGTCGCCCTCGGCAGCGTCAAGGCCCGGATCGGGCACCTGGAGGCCGCGGCCGGCATCGCCGGCGTCCTGAAGCTGGTCCTGATGCTCGGCGACGGGACCGTCCCGGCGGGCGCCCAGCCCGGCGACGGACGCCTCAACCCGCTCATCCCCTGGGACCGGATCGCCCTCACCGTGCCCCGGGAGGCGGCCCCGTGGGCGGGCGCCCCCGAGGACCGCACCGCCGGCATCAGCGCCTTCGGTCTCTCCGGGACCAACGCGCACGCCGTGCTCTCCGCATACCACCCGGCACCCGCCGCCCCCGCGGACGTACCGGCGCACCACCCGGAGCTGCTCACCCTGTCCGCCAAGGACCCCCGGGCGCTCGCCGAGCTGTCCGAGCGGGTGCAGGAGGCGCTGACGGGCCTCGACGCCGCCGGTGTCGCCTCCCTCTGCCACACCCTGCGCGCCGGCCGGGTCCACTTCGGCCACCGGCTCGCCGTCGTCGGCACCGACGCGGCGGCCCTGGCCGACGCCCTCGCCGCCGGGCAGCCGGCGGACGGCGCGCGCTCCGCCGACCGCGTCGTCCTGACGACCGGCCCCGACACCGCCGCCCTGGAAGGCGCGCTGGCCGAACTGGCCCGCCACTACCCGGGGTTGGCCGGAACCATCGGCGCGGAGGGCACGCCCGCCGCCCGGCTGCGGGCCGTCCTGACGCTCCTCGGCGTCAAGACGACCCTCGCCACCGGGGCCGACGCGTCGGCCCCGGGCGCCGCCCGGATCACGGCCGGCGGGCAGACCCTGCCGCTCACCGGCGCCGCCCCCGAGGACGCGCCCCGCCTCCTCGCCGAGGCGCTCGCCACGCTCTACCGGGGCGGCGCCCCCCTGCGGCTCGACCACCTCGGCGCGCCCGGCGCGGTGTTCGTCGACGCCCCGACCTACCCGTTCCAGCGCAAGCGGTTCTGGATCGAGGAGACGGCCCCCGAGCCGGCGCACGCCGTGCCGGTCCCGGTCGCCCCCACCCGTACCGCCCCGCTCGACCGGGCCGAGATCGGCGCCTATCTGACCACCGAGCTCGCCGCCGTCCTCAAGGCGGACGGGGCGCTCGCCCCGGACGTGCCGTTCTGCGAGGTCGGCGGCGACTCCTTCACCGCGATGCTCCTCACCAAGAGCGTCGAGCAGCAGTACGGGGTGGAACTGCCCACCCTGGACTGCCCGGTGGAGATGCCGGTCGCCGATCTCCTCGCCCACCTCAGCGAGCAGGTCTGCGTCGCCATGGGGGTGGACACGTGACCGTCGTGAGGAGCCCGTTCCTGCGGCCCCGCCCGGTCGACGAGCCCGCGGTCCGGCTGATCGGCTTCCACCACGCGGGCGGTTCCGCCGCCGTCTACTACCCCTTCGTCCGGCATCTGCCGGCCGACTGGGACCTGCTCCTGCTCGACCTGCCGGGCCGCGGCAGGCGGGCGGCGGCGCCCCAACTGGACGACATGGCCGAGGTGGTGGAGACCGTCGTCGCCGACGTCCTGCCGTGGGCGGACGACGACGCGCCGTTCGCACTCTTCGGCCACAGCATGGGCTCGGTCGTCGCCCTGGAGACCGCCCGGGCCCTGGAGGCCCTCGGCCGGTACCCGGTGTGGACCGGGGTGTCGGGGCGGGTCGCGCCCGTGCACCCGGGCGTCGGAGCCGTACCGCTGCACGCCCTCGACGACGCCGCGCTCCTCGACGTGATGCTGAACCTCGGCGGCATGCCCGAACGGGTCACCGAGGCCAGTGAATTCCTCGACCGGTTCCTGCGGACCGTCCGCGCCGACCTGAAGGCCGTGGACAACTACCGCCCCGCGCCGGGCCGTTCACCGCTGAGCTCGCCGCTCACGGTGTTCGGCGGCACCCAGGACGCCTGGGCCCCGGCCTCCGCCATGCACCTGTGGCGCCGCGAGACCGGGGCGCGGTTCGCCCAGCGGTTCTTCCCCGGCGGCCACTTCTACTTCCTGGACTCCGGCTTCCCGGCCCTGGCGGACCAGGTGGTCGGCCAGATCGAGGCCTGCCTCGACCTGGCGGACGACGTACAGGTCGCGTAAGCGCGCACCGCACGACACAGCAGTCGCACAGCCCGTCACACACACGCATCACATCAGAGGGAGAACGCACATGCGCTGGGACAACCTGTACGTCGCCGGACTCGGGGCCTACCTTCCGGAGCAGGTCGAGACCGCCGCCGAGGCCGTCGCCGCCGGCCGCTACGACGCCGAGGAGGCCACCTCCAACGGCATCCGCGCCGTCCGCGTGGCCCGCGCCGACGAGCCCGGCCCGGTCATGGCCGCCCACGCCGGCCGCCAGGCCGTCGAGCGCGCCGGCCGCCCCCACGAGGAGTACGACATCGTCCTCCACGGCTGCGTCGGCCACCAGGGCCAGGACTTCTGGACCCCGGTCAACTACGTACAGAACGAGACGGTCGGCGGCACCGGCCTCTCCCTGGAGATCCGGCAGGGCTCCAACGGCGGCCTCGCCGGCCTGGAGATCGCCGCCTCGCACCTCGCGAGCCGCAGCAAGCCCGCCGCCGCCCTCGTCACCACCGGCGACGCCTTCCGGCTGCCGTACTTCGACCGCTGGGGCTCCGACAGCCAGCAGGCGTACGGCGACGGCGCCGGCGCCCTCGTCCTCTCCAACCAGGGCGGCTTCGCCCGCCTCAAGTCCACCGCGACCTACACGGACTCCTCCCTGGAGCCCATCTACCGCGGCACGACGGGCTGGACCGACGGCCCGTTCCTCGACGGCAAGCCGGTCGACCTGCGCACCCGCAAGTCCGACTACCTCCTCAAGGAGGAAGGCGCCTACGACCACGTCATCCAGCAGATGACGAAGAACGCCTCCCAGGTGCTCCAGGAGGCGCTCGACGACGCGGACGCCAAGCTGTCCGACGCCCGCTTCTTCGTCCACGCCAACATCGCGGAGACGATCGCTCAGTTCTCGTTCTACTCGCTGCTCGGCGTGGACCGCGCCACCACCACGTACGACTGGGGCCAGGACTTCGGCCACATGGGCGCCGGCGACCAGCTCATCGGCATGAACCACGTCGTGGAGGCCAGGAACCCGCAGCCGGGCGACCTGCTGATCACCATGGGCGTCGGCGTCGGCTTCATGTGGACCGTCGCCGTCCTGGAGTTCACCGAGTCCCCCCAGTGGTGACGGTCCACCCCCGCCGGCGCGGCGCGCTCACTGGTTCCAGAGGAGCCGCAGCGCCGCGTTGACCAGGAAGATCCCCGCGAATGCCGCCGCCCAGCCCTGCCTCCCCGAGGCGGCCAGGGCGGCGGCGCCGCTTCCGAACCACAGCACCTCGAGCAGCACCCGGCCGCCGCCGTGCACCGCGTACGTGGCACGCGGCGCCCCGAACAGCGCCCACACGGCGATCAGACCGACCGGCACACCCACACCGAGCAGCAGCTTCAGCGGCCACTTGTCGGTCGTGGTGAACCCCCACAGGGCGACCGCCGCGTACACCGAGAGTTCCAGCAGGAACATCACAAGGAGGTTGAAGGCCTTGAGGGACGAGAGCATGAACGACTCCTAGAACGTGCGGGTGCGGGCTTCCGCGGTGCGGGGGTTCCGCGCGGGTGGGCAGATCAGACCGTCAGATCGGTACGGAGCGTGAAACGGGTCAGCCGGGGGTCGGAGCTGAGGATGGCGCGCTGGAGCTCCTGGAGCCGCGGCGACGGCTCCACGCCCAGCTCCTCCACGAGGAAGCCGCGGAGCCCGGTGAACGCCTCCAGGGCCCGCCACTGCTGACCGGACCGGTAGAGCGCCGTCATGTACTGGGCGCACAGGTTCTCGTGCATCGGGTGGCGGGCGGTCAGCACCGCCAGCTCCGACAGCAGCGCGTGGTGCCGGCCGAGCGCCAGATCGGCCTCGACCCGCGACTCCACGACGCACAGGTGACTTTCCTCCAGACGCGTCACCTCCACGCCGAGCCGCAGCCCGTGGTGCACGTCCACCAGCGCCCGGCCGCGCCACACCGCGAGCGACTGCCGCAACAGCCGCGAGCCCGTCTCCCGGTCGCCGAGGTCCAGCGCCCGCCGCCCGGCGGCCGCGAGCCGCTCGAAGGCGTGCACGTCGACCTCCTCCGGCGTGATGTCGAGGAGATATCCGCCGTACCGGGTCGCCAGCACGTCCTTCGCCCGGCGCGGACCCTCCGGCGGCAGCGCCGCCTCGATGCGCTTGCGCAGCTGGAGGATGTACGTCTGCAGCGTCGTCTGCGCACTCCGCGGCGGCTCCATGTCCCACAGCTCCTCCATGAGCGTGGGCACCGGCACTATCTGGCCGGCCTGCAAGGCAAGCAGCGCGAGGATCTGCCGGGGCTTCCCCGCGGTCGGCAGGAGCGCCACCCCGTTCTCCGAAGCCTCGAAGGACCCCAGGACCTTGATGTCCATGCAGCTCCACCCCTCCACTCGCCAGCTCTCATGGTGCTACCGAGTCTGGCCCGCCCGCCTGTTGTGACGACAGTGCCCAGGTCACCGGCCTCCCATGAACCCCGAACGTGCCGATCCATGAGAAATCCATGGTCCGTACGGGGCCGCTGGACGGGAGTGCGAGTCCGGCTCAAGCGCCGCCGCCCACGATCGGCCCGTACCGAATGCCCGTACGGACGATCTGCCCGTACCGGCGAACTGTCCGCACAACGAGGACAGGGCCCGGCCGACGGAGGCGCGCGCGTGAGGAGAGATCATTGACCACGGTATCCAGCCCGGCGGATCGCGAAACCCGGAAGTCCCCGCTGGAATCACTGCGCGCGCTGCGCGCCGACGGCACTCTGGCCGAGAACTACCCGTCCGTCGCCCCGCTCCTCGCCGCCATGGTGTCCGGCGGAGCGGACGCCGACTTCCGGCGGGCCGGCAACCTCCTCGTCCAGCTCGACCGGCAGGCCGTCCTCGCGGCCCGCCCGGACACCGAGACCGCGGTCGTCACCCTCACCGGACACTCCACGATCGGCGGCGTACGAGCCCCGCTGACCGCCGAGTTCGCCCGCCACGGCGTCCTCGTCGAGGACCGCCTCGGCGACTTCGACGCCTACCTGCGCGACCTGCGCGACCCGACGAGCGCCCTGCACGCCCCCGACGTCGACCTGGCCCTGTGGATCATCGACCCGCAGACCCTCCTCGACGAGATGGGCACGCCCTGGCAGGCCGACGACCTCGTACGGACCGCCGAGCGCAAGCTCGCCCAGATCGAGAGCCTCGCCACCGCCTTCACCGGGAACGCCACGGCCACGCTGGTCCTCAACACCGTGCCGCTGCCCCGCAGCGTCACCCACCAGCTCATCGACCACGAGTCCCGGGCCCGCGCCGGCATCGCCTGGCGCGACTTCAACAGCGGCCTCCTGCGCCTCGCCCTCGGCAACCCGCGCATCCACGTCGTCGACCTCGACCCGGTCGTCGCCTCCGGCGTCCCGCTCGACGAGCCCCGCATGGCCGCCTACGCCAAGGCCAACCTCGGCGACGACCTGCTCGCCCGCTACGCCCGGGAGGTCGCCCACCTCTCCCGCATGCTGCGCGGCCGCACCAAGAAGGTCCTCGTCGTCGACGCCGACAACACCCTCTGGGACGGGATCCTCGGCGACGACGGCCCCGACGGCATCGCCGCCGCCACCACCTTCCGGGGCGAGGCCTTCGGCAACTTCCAGCGGGTCGTCAAGCAGATCGGCACCCAGGGCATCCTGCTCGCGGTCAGCAGCAAGAACGACCACGAGCCCGTCGTCCAGGTCCTCAAGGACCACCCCGACATGGTGCTCCGCGAGGCCGACTTCGCCCGCGTCAACGCCAACTGGCAGCCCAAGGACGCGAATCTGCTCGACATCGCCGAGAAGCTCAACCTCGGCGTCGACAGCTTCGTCTTCGCCGACGACTCGCCCTTCGAGTGCGGCCTGGTCGCCGACAGCCTCCCGCAGGTCGCCGTCGTCCGCCTCGACGAAGAGCCCGCCCTGCACATCGAGAAGCTCCTCGCCGACGGCTGGTTCGACACCGCCCGCCTCACCGACGAGGACCGCGCGCGGGCCGCGCTCTACCGCACCGAGTCCGAGCGCGCCGAACTCCTCGAGAACGCCGGCTCCATGGAGGAGTACCTCGAAGGGCTCGGCGTCCGCGTCAAGCTCGCCGAGGCCGGCCCGGGGGACATCGACCGGGTCGCGCAACTCTCCCTGCGCACCAACCAGTTCAACCTGACGACGGTACGGCTCCAGCCGGCGGACGTGACCGCCCGGGTCGACGACCCCGACCACCTCGTCCTCGCGATCCGCTCCGGCGACCGCTTCGGCGACAACGGCGTCGTCGGCGCCGTCTTCGCCCGCCGTACGGGCGAGGAACTCCACATCGACAACATGCTGCTCTCCTGCCGGGTCTTCGCCCGCGGCATCGAGCAGACCGCCGTCGCGAGCCTCCTCGCCCACGCCGCCGCCACCGGCGCCCGCGCGGTCCTCGCGAGCTACCGGCCGACCGCCAAGAACAAGAACGTCCGGGATTTCTGGCCCTCCATGGGCTTCACCCCCACCTCCACGGCGGACGACGAGCTCCACTTCCGCCACGACCTGGAGAACCTCCCGGTCGTCCCCTCCCACATCCTGCTCGACTCCACCCTGGAAGGCACCGCGTCATGACCAAAGAGGACTTCATCCACCTGGTACGCGACGAGCTCGACCTGCCCCTGGGCGTCGACGACCTCTCCGCGGACTTCGACCACGTCGTGAGCTGGGACTCGATGCACATGCTGCGGCTCGTCGCCGCCGTCGAGCGCGAGACCGGCTCCCGCGTCCCCGTCGGCAAGCTGCTGGCCGACCGCAGCCTCGCCGCCATCTACGAGCGCATCAGCGCGGCGTGAACCGCCGAGGAATCCCGCAGAGGCAGGAGAGAACCCCATGAGCATCGACGCCCGGGACACCGCTCGGGACACCACCCGGGACACCACCAGGGCCGCCCGGCCCGCGTCCCCCGAGGCGAAGGCCGGCCCGGCCGGTCCGTCCGCCGCCGGCCCGGAGGCCCCCGCCCCCGGCAAGCGCGGACTGATCCTCGCCGTGGTCGCCGTCGCCCAGCTCGTCTGCGTCCTGGACGCGACCATCGCCAACGTGATGCTGCCCCAGCTCCGCGGCGACCTCGGGCTCGGCACGACGGGCCTGCAGTGGGTGATGAACATCTACGTGCTGCTCTTCGGCGGCCTCATGCTGCTGGGCGGCCGCCTCACCGACGTCTTCGCCCGCCGCACCGTCCTGGTCAGCGGCATCGCCCTGTTCACCCTCGGCTCGCTCGCCGCGGCCACCGCCGACACCGGCGGCATGCTGCTGACCGGCCGCGGCCTCCAGGGCATCGGCGCCGCGGTCCTCTCCCCGGCCGCCCTCTCCATCCTCGTCACGACCTACCCGGAGCCCGCCGAGCGCGCCAAGGCCCTCGGCATCTGGGGCACCGTCATGGGCGTCGGCGCCAGCCTCGGCACCCTCCTGGGCGGCGCCGTCACCGACGTCGACTGGCGCTGGGCGTTCCTCATCAACGTCCCCATCGGGGTGCTGCTGATCGCCGCCGCGTTCGTGTACGTCCCGAAGATCGTCCGCACCGGCGCCCGCCCGCCGGCCGACGTCCTGGGCGCCCTCACCGGCACCCTCGGCCTCCTCGCGCTGGTCTTCGGCATCGTCACCGCCGGCACCGACGGCTGGACCGACGCGACCGCCCTCGGCTCGCTCGCCGCCGCCGTCGTCCTGCTCGCCGTGTTCGTCCGGGTGGAGGCCACCGCCAAGGCGCCGCTGCTGCCCCTGCACCTGCTGCGCCGCCGCTCCGTCGCGACCGGCACCGTCGCCCAGCTGATCACCGCCGGTCTCATGCTGCCGGCGTTCTTCATGCTGCCGCAGTACATGCAGCTCGGCCTCGGCTACACCCCGATGGAGGTCGGCCTCGCCTACATCCCGACCTGTCTCGCGATGCTCGGCGTCTCCGGCGCCGTCCCGGTGCTCATCGCCAAGTTCGGGCCCCGCGTCCCGTACGTCATCGGCACCGTCCTCCTCGCCGTCATGCTGGTCCTGATGCTCGGCGCCGAGACCACCAGCGGCTACTGGTCGCTGCTGCTGCCCGTCACCGCACTGCTCGGCGTCGGCCTGGTGCTCTGCATGATGACGGCCCCGGTCGTCGGCACGCAGGACGCCTCGGAGCAGGACGCGGGCACCACCTCCGCCATCCTCAACGCCTCCACCGAGGTCGGCGGCGCCCTCGCCCTCGCCGTCACGGCGACCGTCGTCGGCTCCCGCCTCGCCGAACTCACCGCCCAGGGAGTCGGCACCGCCGAGGCGTTCACCGAGGCGCTCCAGCGCGGCTTCCTGGTCCTCTTCGTCTGGATCGCCGCCAACCTGGCCATCGGCCTCCTCGGGTTCGCCGGCCGCCCGGCCGCCGAAGCCGACCAGCCGAAGTCCTGACCAGCGCCGCCGGGCGGCCCCCCACCCGCCCGGCGGCCCCGTCCTCCTCTCCCACCCGCGAGGGAACCCGGACAGGAGATCCCCAGCCCGCTCTCTCCGCGCAGAGAGGCAGACAGATGCTCCAGCAACGCCACCGGTCCGCCGCACGGCACGCCGCCCCGGACGCCACCGTCACCGCCGCCCCCGCCCAGGGCGGCCCCGTCGCCCTCCTCCTCGGAGCGGCGGCACCCCACCGGCACCCCGGCGAGGCCGCCGCCAACTCCACGCTCCTGGAGACCTGGTCGAGCGGGGTACGCACCTGGGTCCTCGACCGCGCGGAGCTGCTCGCCGCCCGCGGCCCCGAGGCCCGGATCCTCTCCGACGAGGCGACCGGCCTCGACAGCGTCCACGCCGACGCCTGCGTGGCCTGGGCCCGCGAGCGGAAGGCTGCTGGCCACCGCTTCGACCTCGTCCTCGGACTGCGCGAGGACGTCCAGCTCGCCGCCGCCGTCCTCGCGGCCGCCCTCCACCTGCCCGGCAACCACCCGGACGCCGTCCGCCGCGTGCAGGACACCGGAGCCCGGCTCGCCGCCCTCGCCGCCGGCGGATTCCTCGTCGACGAGGACCCCGACCGGGCACCCGAGGGCACCGCCCTCACCGCCGTCGGCGCCTTCGTCTCCGGCCGGCCCCACGTCTTCCTCCTCGCCACGCCCACCGAGGACGGCTGGTCCCCGGTCACCGAGGGGGACCGGTCCCCCCAGGACGCCGCCGCCGAGGCCGCCGCGGCCGTCCTCCACCTCGGACTCTGCTTCGGCGTCTTCCGGGTGGACCTGCGCGCCACCGAACGGGGCATCGCCGTCTCGGACGTCCGCCTCACCCTCGAAGCCCCCGGCCTCCAGGCCCACCTGGCCCGGACGCTGCCCTGCGTCGAGCTCTTCAACCTCGTGTACGACGACGCCCTGGGCCGTACGACGGCCCTCCCGGCGCCGCCCCTCGCCCCGGCCACCCAGCCGCCCACCGCCCCGGCAGTGCCCCCGTTCGTCCTTCTCGCGGGCGAGCCCGAGGGAGCGGCGGCGGAGCCCCACATATGCCGTGGCACCGACTGAGACCGACCGAACGAGAGCCGGAGACCCCGAATGACCACCGAGCTCGTCCAGCTGCTCACTCCCGAGGGCCGTCGGATCGACCACCCCGAGTACGCCGTCGACCCGAGCGCGGAGGAACTGCGCGGCCTCCACCGTGACATGGTGCTGGCCCGCCGCCTCGACGCCGAGGCCGTCACCCTGCAACGCCAGGGAGAGCTGGCCCTGTGGCCCTCGCTGCTCGGCCAGGAGGCCGCCCAGATCGGCTCCGCCCGCGCCCTGCGGCCCCGGGACCACGCCTTCCCCAGCTACCGCGAGCACGGCGTGGCCCTGGTCAGGGACGTCGACCCGGCCCACCTCCTCGCGCTGTTCCGCGGCGCCAGCAACGGCAGCTGGGACCCCGCCGAACGCAACTTCCACCTCTACACCCTCGTCATCGGCTCCCAGGCCCTGCACGCCACCGGCTACGCGATGGGCATGGCCAAGGACGGCGCCGACACCGCCGTCATCGCCTACTTCGGCGACGGCGCCTCCAGCCAGGGCGACGTGGCGGAGGCCTTCACCTTCGGAGCGGTCTACGACGCCCCGGTCGTCTTCTTCTGCCAGAACAACCAGTGGGCCATCTCCGAGCCCACCGAGCGCCAGATGCGGGCCCCGCTCTACCGGCGCGCCCCGGGCTTCGGCTTCCCCGGCGTCCGGGTCGACGGCAACGACGTCCTCGCGTGCCTGGCCGTCACCCGCGCCGCCCTCGACCACGTACGGACCGGCTCAGGACCGATGTTCGTCGAGGCGTTCACGTACCGCATGGGCGCCCACACCACCTCCGACGACCCGACCCGCTACCGCGACGAGGCGGAGGTCGAGGAGTGGCGCGCCAAGGACCCGATCCTGCGGCTCCGCCGGCTCCTGGAGCGCGAGGGCCACGCCGACGAGGCGTGGTTCGCCGCCCTCGACGAGGAGGCGGAGGCGCTCGCGCGGCGCGTCCGCGAGATCGTCAGGACCATGCCCGACCCCGATCCGACGACGATGTTCGACCACGTGTACGCGGACGCGCACACGCTCGTCGACGAGGAACGTGCCCGGTTCGCCGCCTACCAGGCGTCCTTCGCGGACGCCGGACGGAGCAACTAGTCATGGTCACGAAGAGCCTTCCCGTGGCGAAGGCGCTCAACGAGGCCCTGCGCGCGGCGCTGGAGGCCGACCCCAAGGTCCTGCTCATGGGCGAGGACATCGGAAAGCTCGGCGGTGTCTTCCGGGTCACCGACGGCCTGCAGAAGGACTTCGGCGAGAGCCGCGTCATGGACTCGCCGCTCGCCGAGTCCGGCATCGTCGGCACCGCGATCGGTCTGGCCCTGAGCGGCTACCGCCCGGTCGTGGAGATCCAGTTCGACGGCTTCGTCTTCCCCGCGTACGACCAGATCGTCACGCAGCTCGCGAAGATGCACGCCCGCTCGCAGGGGAAGGTGCGCCTGCCGGTCGTCATCCGCATCCCGTACGGCGGCGGCATCGGCGCCGTCGAGCACCACTCCGAGTCCCCGGAGGCGCTGTTCGCGCACGTCGCGGGCCTGCGGATCGTGTCGCCCTCGACCTCGGCCGACGCGTACTGGATGCTGCGGCAGGCCATCGAGTCCGACGACCCGGTCATCTTCTTCGAGCCGAAGCGCCGCTACTGGGACAAGGGCGAGGTCGACACGGAGGCGCTGCCCGGCGAACTCCACAAGGCGCGGGTCGCCCGCGCCGGCACCGACCTCACCCTCGCCGCCTACGGCCCGATGGTGAAGGTCTGCCTTCAGGCCGCCGCCGCGGCCGAGGAGGAGGGCACGTCGATCGAGGTCCTCGACCTCCGCTCGATGTCCCCGATCGACTTCGACACGATCCAGACCTCGGTCGAGAAGACCGGCCGTCTGGTCGTCGTCCACGAGGCTCCGGTCTTCTACGGTTCGGGCGCGGAGATCGCCGCCCGGATCACGGAGCGCAGCTTCCACCATCTGGAAGCCCCTGTCCTGCGGGTCGGCGGCTACCACGCGCCGTATCCGCCGGCGCGCCTGGAGGAGGAGTACCTGCCGGGCCTCGACAGGGTGCTCGACGCCGTCGACCGCTCGCTGGCGTACTAGGCGTACTAGGGAATAGAGATCATGGCGATTCGCGAATTCAGGATGCCCGACGTGGGGGAGGGGCTGACCGAGGCCGACATCCTCACCTGGTACGTCAAGCCGGGTGACCCCGTCGTGGACGGGCAGGTCGTGTGCGAGATCGAGACGGCGAAGGCGGCGGTGGAACTCCCCGTCCCCTTCGACGGGGTCGTACGGGAGATCGGCTTCCCGGAGGGCACGACGGTGGACGTCGGCGCCGTGATCATCTCGGTCGACACGGAGGGCGCGGCGGGCACGTCGGAACCGGTGGCCCCGGTCGTCACGACGGCCCCGGCCGTCGCGGAGCCCGCCGCGTACGAGCCCGTCGGGGACAAGTCCGTCGGGGACGAGCCCGTCGGGGACGAGCCCGTACGGCCGGAACGCCGGCCGGTCCTGGTCGGCTACGGCGTCGTGGAGTCCTCCGCGAAGCGCCGCCCCCGCAAGCCGGCCCACGGCACGTCCCCCGGCGCCCGCGGCCCCGCCGCCGGCCCGCGCCCGCTGGCCAAGCCCCCCGTGCGCAAGCTGGCCAAGGACCTCGGGGTCGACCTGACCGTCGTCCGCCCCTCCGGCGGCGGAGGCACGATCACGCGCGCCGACGTGCACGCCGCCGCCGTGGTCGACATCGGCACCCGGGAGATCGTGGACCGTCCGGCTGCGACCCCCGCCGCAGCGCTGCCGGACGCCCGGGAGACCCGTATCCCCATCAAGGGTGTGCGGAAGGCGACGGCGGCGGCGATGGTCGGCTCGGCCTTCACCGCGCCGCACGTCACCGAGTTCGTGACCTTCGACATCACGCGGACGATGAAGCTGGTCGAGGAGCTGAAGTCCGACAAGGACATGGCGGGCCTGCGGGTGAACCCGCTGCTCCTCATCGCCAAGGCCGTGCTGGTCGCGGTGAAGCGGAACCCGGACATCAACGCGGCCTGGGACGAGGCGGCGCAGGAGATCGTGCTCAAGCAGTACGTGAACCTGGGCATCGCCGCGGCCACCCCGCGCGGCCTGATCGTGCCGAACATCAAGGACGCGCACGACCGGACCCTGCCCGAGCTCTCGAAGTCCCTGAGCGAGCTCGTCGCCACCGCCCGCGAGGGCAAGACCACCCCGGCGGCCATGCAGGGCGGCACCTTCACCATCACCAACGTCGGCGTCTTCGGCGTCGACACCGGTACGCCGATCCTCAACCCGGGCGAGGCCGCGATCTTGGCCGTCGGTACGATCAAGCTCCAACCCTGGCTCCACAAGGGCAAGGTGAAGGCGCGTCAGGTCACCACCCTGGCACTCTCCTTCGACCACCGACTCGTCGACGGCGAGCTCGGCTCGAAGTTCCTCGCGGACACCGCCGCGATCCTGGAGCAACCGAAGCGGCTCATCACCTGGGCCTGAACGGGCACGTCCACCAGTCGAACTGAGCACAGGGGAGGCACCACACATGGCGCGCGAGTCGGAGTCGGGGTTACCGATCGAGCCGGTCTACGGGCCGGGGGCTCTGGAGGGGTGGGATCCCGCCGGGAAGCTGGGCGAGCCGGGTTCGTACCCGTTCACGCGTGGTGTGTATCCGTCGATGTACACGGGCCGTCCCTGGACGATGCGGCAGTACGCGGGTTTCGGTACGGCGGTCGAGTCGAACGCCCGTTACAAGCAGCTGATCGCGAACGGCACGATGGGTCTGTCGGTGGCGTTCGACCTGCCGACGCAGATGGGTCACGACAGCGATGCGGCGATCTCCTCGGGTGAGGTCGGCAAGGTGGGTGTCGCGATCGATTCGATCGACGACATGCGGGTCCTGTTCGACGGGATCCCGTTGGACAAGGTCTCGACGTCGATGACGATCAACGCCCCCGGTTCGCTTCTCCTCCTGCTGTACCAGTTGGTGGGTGAGGAGCAGGGTGTTCCGGCGGACAAGCTGACGGGCACGATCCAGAACGACGTGCTGAAGGAGTACATCGCGCGGGGGACGTACATCTTCCCGCCGAAGCCGTCGCTGCGTCTGATCGCGGACATCTTCAAGTACTGCCGGGCCGAGATCCCGAAGTGGAACACCATCTCGATCTCCGGCTACCACATGGCCGAGGCGGGGGCCTCGCCCGCGCAGGAGATCGCGTTCACCCTCGCGGACGGCATCGAGTACGTGCGTACGGCCGTCGCGGCCGGCATGGACGTCGACGACTTCGCCCCGCGCCTCTCGTTCTTCTTCGTGGCGCGCACGACGATCCTGGAAGAGGTCGCGAAGTTCCGTGCGGCCCGCCGGATCTGGGCGCGGGTGATGAAGGAGGAGTTCGGCGCGAAGAACCCCAAGTCGCTGATGCTCCGTTTCCACACCCAGACGGCGGGCGTGGCCCTCACGGCCCAGCAGCCGGAAGTGAACCTGGTCCGGGTGGCGATCCAGGGTCTGGCGGCGGTCCTCGGCGGCACGCAGTCGCTCCACACGAACTCCTTCGATGAAGCGATCGCGCTCCCGACGGACAAGTCGGCGCGCCTGGCTCTGCGCACGCAGCAGGTCCTGGCGTACGAGACGGACGTGACGGCCACGGTCGACCCGTTCGCAGGCTCGTACGTCGTCGAGAAGATGACCGACGACGTCGAGGCCGCGGCCCTTGAGCTGATGGCCAAGGTCGAGGACATGGGCGGCGCGGTCGCGGCGATCGAGCGTGGTTTCCAGAAGAGCGAGATCGAGCGCTCGGCCTACCGGATCGCGCAGGAGACCGACAGCGGCGAGCGGGTCGTCGTCGGCGTCAACCGCTACACGATCGACGTCGAAGAGCCCTACGAACCCCTCCGCGTCGACCCCGTCATCGAAGAGGAACAGGCGGCCCGCCTGGCGAAGTTGAGGGCCGAACGCGACCAGACGGCCGTCGACGTCGCCCTCATCGAACTGAAGAAGGCGGCCGAGGGCACGGACAACGTCCTCTACCCGATGAAGGACGCCCTCAAGGCCCGTGCCACCGTCGGCGAAGTCTGCAACGCCCTCCGCGAAGTCTGGGGCACGTACGTCGCCACCGACGCCTTCTAGGAACCGTGGTAGGCCGGCCGGCCCCGCCTCTCCGTCGGAGAGACGGGGCCCGCACGCCTCACGCGCTCCCGGCTCGCGGACCCGACGCGTAGGCCAGCGGCGGCGCGATCGCCTGGACGTCCGCCTGCTCCGCCACCCACAGTCCGATGAACAGCGCGGCGGTCGCCTCAAGCAGCCCGGCCCGTTCGAGGCCGCCCGCGGCCAACGGCTCGCAGCCCGCGTCCCGCACCAGTTCGTGGACCCGCGCGAGCGCCGCCTCGTCGTCCCCGCAGACCGGCACGGCCAAGGGCCGGCCGTCGAAGACCGGCGGGGTCATCCGCCAGACGTCCTCGTGGCAGAGGTTGAACGCCTTGACGACGTGGGCGCTCGGTGCCGCCGAGGCCAGTCGGAGCGCCGCCGAGGGCCCGCCGTCCGTCAGGAGGCGGAAGCCGGGCCCGACCGGGTTGGCGCAGTCGAGCAGCACCTTCCCGGCGAGCGGCTCCCGGAGCTCCCCGACGACGTCCGCGCCCGCCGCGTACGGCAGCGCGGCCAGCACCACTTCGCCGAAGCCGGCCGCCGCCCGCGGGCTGCCGTGCTCCGCGCCGCCCCCGATGCGCGCCGCGAGGTGCCGGGCCTTCCGCTCGTCCCGGCCTCCGACCAGCACCTCGTGCCCGGCGCGCACCCAGTGCGTGGCCAGCGCGTCCGCCATGTTCCCGGTTCCCAGTACGCCGATCCTCATCGATCCGGTCCTCTCCGTGTCCGCCCCTACCGCTTTCGGGACGACACTAGGAAGCCCGTCAGGCACCATTCGGTACGTGACGACCGACGCGTATCTCGCCGACTGCCGTGCCCGCCTCGCCTTCGACCTTCTCTCCAACACCTGGAACGCCGTGCTGATCTGGGTCCTGCGGGACGGTCCCAGGCGCCCCGCCCACCTGCGCGAGCGCATCGGCGGCATCAGTCCCAAGGTCCTCACCGAGACGCTGCGGCGGCTGGAGTTCAACGGGCTGGTGGAACGGAAGGCCTACGCCGAGGCGCCGCCCCGGGTCGAGTACGAACTCACCGAGCTGGGGCGGTCGTTGCTCGGCCCGATCGAGGCCTTCGGGGTCTGGGCGTTCGAGCACGGCGACGAGGTCATGGCCGCCCAGGAGCGGCACGGCGGGTGAACTGGCCCGAGGCGCGGGCGAGTCGGTCTCAGGCGAGGACCTCGATCCGCCACTGGGGGTCGCGGTCGTCCGTCCGGACGAAGACGCGCTTGGGGAGGAGCGAGCGGTCCTCGAAGAGGTCGCGGCCGAGCGCGAGCCCGTTCTGGTCGATGGCGTAGATCCCGTCCCGGAGGTCTTCGAGGCCGGTGACCGTGGTGGCGCCGTGCTCGTCGATGCGCTGGAGGCGCCAGACGGAGGCGGGGGAGTCGTCGGGCCGGACGGCGACCGGGGCCCGCTCGCTGCCCTCCGCGACGACGGTGTCCTCCGTGCCCTTCACGGTGAACCGGAACCCGTCGCCCGCCGGGCCGACCGCCCACTCCGCCGCCTGCTCCTGCTGCACGAGCAGGCCCACCAGCCGCCCGTCCAGGACCCCGACCGGGGCTTCCTTCGCGTACAGCTTGACGACCTTGACGTTGTCCGACATCGAGCCTCCTGTGCTGAGTGCGGCAGTTGTCCCGATCCTGCCCGCCCCGGCCTGGCGCGGGCCAGTGAACACGCGGGTGCGTACGGGCGACACCCGGCCCGCGCGCACGGCCGTGGTGCTCGGGGAGAACGGGCGGCGCGGTGTACGGCTAGGGCATGACGATCCCCGCGAACCAGCTCACCGACCCCGCCGTGCGTGCTTTCGTCACGGCGCTCAACGCCAACGACCGGCAGGCCTTCACCGAGGCCCTCACGTCCGGCGCGACCATGTCCGACGACGGCTCGGAGCGTGACCTCGACGAGTGGACGGAGAAGGAGGTCTTCGCCTCGAACGGGCACATGGAGATCGAGTCCGAGAAGCACGACGGACTCGACCTCGTGGCCCGCTACCGCAACGACGCCTGGGGCGAGATGAAGACGCGCTGGCGGTTCACCGTCGAGGGCGGGAAGATCGCCCGCTTCGAGACCGGCCAGGCGTAACCGCCCCCGTGCATCGGCCGGGGTGCTAGCCCCTGCCGATGTACGGCATCGCCGTCGCCATCACCGTCGCGAACTGGACGTTCGCCTCCAGCGGCAGCGCCGCCATGTGCACCACCGTCGCCGCCACGTCCGATGCGTCCATCACCGGCTCCGCCGCGAGCTGCCCGTTGGCCTGGAGGATGCCGGTCTGCATGCGGGCCGTCATCTCGGTCGCCGCGTTGCCGATGTCGAGCTGGCCGCAGGCGATCCGGTACGGGCGGCCGTCGAGCGACAGCGACTTGGTGAGGCCCGTCATGGCGTGCTTCGTCGCCGTGTACGCGATCGAGTGCGGGCGCGGCACGTGCGCGGAGATCGAGCCGTTGTTGATGATCCGGCCGCCCTGCGGGTCCTGCTCCTTCATGGTCCGGAAGGCCGCCTGGGCGCAGAGGAACGCGCCCGTCAGGTTGACGTCGACGACCGCCCGCCAGGTCTCCGGGTCCAGGTCCTCGACGGGGACGCCGCCGCCCGCGAACGTACCGGCGTTGTTGAAGAGCAGGTCGACGCGGCCGTAGCGGTCCTGTACCGCCGCGAAGAGCGCCCGGACCTCCCCGGCCGAGGTCACGTCCGTCGGGACCGTCAGGAAGTCGCCGGCCGGGAGGGCCGCGGCCGTCTCCTCCAGGGCCGCGGCCCTGCGCCCGGCGAGGGCCACCGACCAGCCGGCCTCCGCGAGGGCCAGTGCCACGCTCCGGCCGATGCCCGATCCCGCTCCCGTCACCACTGCGATGCTCATGGGCGCGGAGCGTACGCGAGACGCGTGCCCCATGAACTCATCCGTCCGACACGTGGATGTTCTGTACCCGACAACGTGAGGTCGTCCTGCCCTCCTCGAATGGCGGAAGCACACCATCCGTCCGGGGAGGGGCACATGGACCACGTACAGGGCCGCACGCAGGGCCATTCCGAGGAACTCCGCGCCGCAGCACGCCACTTCGGCCGCCGCCGGTTCCTCACCGTCACCGGCGCCGCCGCCGCGCTCGCCTTCGCGACCCAGCTGCCCGCCGCCGGCGTCGCGGCCGCCGCCGAGCTCGACGGCCGGCGCGTCACCGAGGACCCGTTCACCCTGGGGGTGGCGTCCGGCGACCCGCTGCCCGGCTCCGTCCTGCTCTGGACCCGGCTCGCCCCCCGCCCCTTCGAGCCCGGCGGCGGCCTGCCCGCGTCCCGCGTCTCCGTCCACTGGGAGCTCGCCCGCGACGAGCGCTTCACCCGGACCGTGCGGCGCGGCCGGGCCACCGCGCACCCGGAGTTCAGCCACACCGTCCACGTCGAGGTCGACCACCTCGACCCCGACCGGGTCTTCTTCTACCGCTTCCGCGTCGGCGACTGGACCAGCCCCGTCGGCCGCACCCGCACCGCCCCGTCGCCCGGCGCCCGCAACTCCGGGCTGAAGCTCGCCGCCGTCTCCTGCCAGGCGTACCACGACGGGTACTTCACGCCCTACCGCCACCTCGCGCAGGAGGACGTCGACGTCGTCTTCCACCTCGGCGACTACCTGTACGAGTACGCCGTCAACGCCACCGGCGGCGCCCGCGCCTACACCGACCGCACCCTCCCCGCCGTCTTCAACCGCGAGACGATCACCCTGGAGGACTACCGGCTGCGCTACGGCCTCTACAAGTCGGACCCCGACCTGCGCGCCGCGCACGCCGCCCACCCCTTCGTCGTCACCTGGGACGACCACGAGACCGAGAACAACTACGCGGGCGGCACCCCCGAGAACGACGTCCCGCCGGAGGAGTTCCTGCTCCGCCGCGCCGCCGCCTACCGCGCCTACTGGGAGCACCAGCCGCTGCGCCGCCCCCAGCAGCCGGAAGGCCCGGACATGCGGCTCTACCGGCGGCTGCGGTTCGGGCGCCTCGCCCAGTTCGACATCCTCGACACCCGCCAGTACCGCTCGGACCAGGCGTACGGGGACGGCTGGCAGGTCCCGGGCCCCGAGTCCGAGGACCCGGCCCGCACGATGACCGGTGCCGCGCAGGAGCGGTGGCTGATCGACGGCTGGCGCTCCTCCCGCACCCGCTGGAACGTCCTGCCGCAGCAGGTCGTGTTCGGCGAGCGCCGCGACCGCTCCACCGCCGACTTCAAGCTCTCCATGGACTCCTGGGACGGCTACCCGGCCTCCCGGCAGCGGATCCTCGCGGGCGCGGAGGCCGCCGGGGTCGAGAACCTCATGGTGCTCACCGGCGACGTCCACGTCGGCTACGGCCTCGACCTCAAGGCCGACTTCCGCGACCCGGCCTCCCGGACGCTGGGCACCGAGATCGTCGCCACCTCGATCAGCAGCGGCAAGGACGGCGCCGACCGGCCGGCCAACTACGACAAGCTCACCCAGGCCAACCCGCACCTGAAGTTCTACAACGGCCGGCGCGGCTACGTGACGGTGGCGCTCGACGAGGACGGCGCCCGCGCCGACTTCCGTACGGTCCCGTACGTGACGACCCCGGGCGCCCCCGTCACCACCGCCGCCTCCTACGTCACCGAGGCGGGCAACCCGGGCCTCACGCCCGCGTAGCGCCCCGCTCGGAGGGATAGCGGACGCCGACGCGCTGCCGTACGGCGTCGAGCGTCCGCATCACCGCGAGCGAACCGCCCAGCGGCACGAGCGGCGACTCCGTCGCGCCCGCCCGCAGGCAGCGCATCACCTCGGCGGCCTCGTGCCGGAAGGAGTGCGGGTCGTCCGTCGACACGAACTCCTCCGGCTCCCGGCCGTCCCGGTGCAGCGTGAACCGCTCCGGGAAGAAGAAGCCGCGCGGCACGTCGATCCGGCCGAGCGTGCCCGTCACGGACGCCGTGAGCGGCGTGTCCGCGACGAGCGAGCAGGACAGCAGCGCCGAGGCGCCCGTGTCCCAGCCCAGCAGCATCGCCGTGTTCAGGTCGACGCCCTCCGGCGAGAGCAGCGCGTGCGCCTGGACGGTGTCCGGCTCGCCGAGCAGCAGCTGCGCGAACGACACCGGGTACACCCCCAGGTCGAGCAGCGCCCCGCCGCCCACCGCCGGGTCCCGCAGCCGGTGGTCGGGCGCGAAGGGGCCCTGGAGCCCGAAGTCCGCCTGGACGGTCCTGACCTCGCCGACGGCCCCGTCCCGTACGAGCTCCGCGAGCCGCCGGACCAGCGGGTTGCAGTACATCCACATGGCTTCCATCAGGAAGAGGCCGCGGTCCCGGGAGAGGGTGACCAATTCCTCCGCCTCGCGGGCGTTGAGCGTGAGAGCCTTCTCGCAGAGCACCGCCTTCCCCGCTTCCAGGGCCAGCCCGGCCGCCTCCCGGTGCGCGTGGTGCGGTGTCGCCACGTACACCACGTCGACGTCCTCGTCGGCGAAGAGCCCGGCCCACTCCCCGTACGCCCGCGGGATCTCGAACCGGTCCGCGAAGGCCTTCGCGGACGCCTCCGTGCGGGACGCCACCGCCACGACCTCGGCGCCGTCGAGCGTCTGCAGGTCCGTCGTGAACCGCTCCGCTATGCCGCCCGTCGCCAGGATTCCCCAGCGAACCGTGTCTCCCATGTTCCCCACCTGTCCCACCCGTCCCTCGACCATGCCGATCGAGCTGAGAGCATAGGCAAGGATTCAACGAAATGGAGCAGTCGATGCCGGAGAGCGGCCAGAAAACAACACAAGGGCACATAACCGAGAGCGCCCCCGTCGCCCCGGCCACCGGCGGAACCCCCGCCGCCCGGAGCGTGGGGCTGCTCGTCACCCTCGTCCTGGGCGGACTCACCGCCCTGCCCCCGCTCTCCATGGACATGTACCTGCCGGCACTGCCGGAGGTCACCGGCGCGCTCCACGCGCCCGCCGCCACCGTCCAGCTCACCCTCACCGCCTGCCTCGCCGGCATGGCCCTCGGCCAGCTCGTCGTCGGCCCCATGAGCGACAAGTGGGGCCGCCGCCGCCCGCTGCTCATCGGCATGGTCGTGTACGTCCTCGCCACCGCCGTCTGCGCCCTCGCGCCCACCGCCGAACTCCTCATCGGCTTCCGGCTGCTCCAGGGCCTCGCGGGCGCCGCCGGCATCGTCATCGCCCGCGCCGTCGTCCGCGACCTCTACGACGGCGTCGAGATGGCCCGCTTCTTCTCCACCCTGATGCTGATCTCCGGCGTCGCCCCGATCATCGCGCCCCTCATCGGCGGCCAGATCCTGCGGATCACCGACTGGCGGGGCGTCTTCTACGTCCTCACCGTCATCGGCATCCTGCTCACCCTCGTCGTCTGGCGCTTCCTCGGCGAGACGCTGCCGCCCGAGCGGCGCCACGAAGGCGGCGTCGGCGACGCCCTGCGCACCATGCGCGGACTCCTCGCCGACCGCGTCTTCACCGGCTACATGCTCGCCGGCGGGCTCGCCTTCGCGGCCCTCTTCGCCTACATCTCGGCCTCGCCGTTCGTCGTCCAGGAGATCTACGGCGCCTCGCCGCAGACCTTCAGCCTGCTCTTCGGCCTCAACTCGATCGGCCTCGTCGTCGTCGGCCAGATCAACGGCAAGCTCCTCGTCGGCCGCGTCAGCCTCGACAAGGCGCTCGGCTGGGGCCTCGGGATCATCCTGCTCGCCGCGCTCGCGCTGCTCCTCATGACCAGCGGCGTCTTCGGCGAGGTCGGGCTCGTCCCGATCGCCGCCGGACTGTTCGTCCTGATGTCCGCGATGGGCCTGGCGATGCCGAACACGAACGCACAGGCCCTGATGCGCACCCCGCACGCGGCAGGCTCCGCCTCCGCGCTCCTCGGCACCTCGTCGTTCCTCGTCGGCGCCGTCGCCTCCCCGCTCGTCGGCATCGCGGGCGAGCACACGGCCGTCCCGATGGCGGTCGTCCAGCTCACCTGCGCCGCCCTGTCCCTGGCCTGCTTCCTGGGCCTGTGCCGCCCGTGGCAGTCGGGCAGGACGGCCACGGGCCTCTGACAGGACGGCCACGGGCCCCCTGACGGGACGGCCACGGGCCCCCTGACGGGACGGCGCCCGGCGAACGGTGGCGCCCGGCGAACGGCGGCGCCGGGCGGGTCAGTACCCCGGGTTCTTGCCCGCGGCGACGGTCCTGACCCGCTCGACCTGGACGTTCGAGACGTGCTCCAGGCCGGCGGGCTCGGTCTCGTTGGCGTCGACGTGCGCGACGACGGTGCCGATCCGCATGACCACATCGGCGGTCGAGTCGTCCGCGAACGCGTCGGTCTCGTCGGCCACGGTGGCCAGGGTCACCGGCTTCGAGGGCTCTCCGTACTCGGCGGACTTCTTCCGCTGCTCGGCGGCCAGACCCTTCATGGCGGCGCGCGCCTGCTCCTCCCTCCCGAACGAGTAGAGCCGGAACTCCACGCGCGTGCCGTCCGAGCTACCCGCGGTCTCCATGTCCTTCCCGCCGACGGCGACGAGCCCGTCACACGCCACGCCCGTCTCCTCGGCGCAGTGCTTGACGGCCTCGGGCCCCTGGACCATGAAGGGATCGCCACCGACGAACCACCCGCCCACGGCGGACTCGATCGGCAGCGCGTTCATCAGACCGGTCGGGTCCAGCCAGACGACCTTCGGCGCGTCCGCCCCGCCGTGCGCCTCCCCGGGAACCCCCGGAGCCTTGTCGCCCCCTGCCGCCGGGCTCCCGCCCTCCTCGCATCCCGTCAGCGCCAGCACCAGCGCCGCCGCCACGGCAGTCCCCCGTACGACAGACCTCACCCGAACTCCTCCTGCGATCTCACGATTTGGCATGGACACTCAACATCATCAACGGTGCGGTGACCAACTCCCGCCCCCGCCCCGACGCTCGTGACCAGCGCCTCAGGGCGGCGGAGGACCGGGACCCGGCCGCCTAGACTGTCGCGGTGAACGCCGTCACCCCTCCCTCCGCCGAGTCCCTGCGCGCCGCCCTCGCCGGGCTCCTCGACGGGCTGCCGCCCACCCAGGCGGCCAAGGCCGTCGAGCGGCTGATCGCCAGCTACCGGGGCACCACCCCCACGGACGCCCCCGTGCTGCGCGACCGCTCCGACGTCGCCGCCTACGCCGCGTACCGGATGCCGGCGACCTTCGAGGCGGTACGGGGCGTCCTCGACGCCCTGCGCGACGCCGCGCCCGAGTGGGTGCCGGGCACGCACACCGACGTCGGCGGCGGCACCGGAGCGGCGAGCTGGGCCGTCGCCGAGGCCTGGGAGGAGGCGCCGCCCCGGACCACCGTCCTCGACTGGGCCGAGCCCGCCCTCGCGCTCGGCCGCGAGCTGGCCGACGGCGCCCTGGACGCCGAGTGGCGGCGCGAACGCATCGGCACCGCCCTGAAGCTCGCGGACACGGACCTCGTCACCGTCTCGTACGTCCTCAAGGAGCTCACCGGAGCCGACCGCACGGCGCTCGTCACCGAGGCGGCACGCGCCGCGCGGGCGGTCGTGATCGTCGAGCCCGGCACCCCCGACGGCTACGAGCGGATCATCGCCGCCCGCACCCTGCTCGTCGACGCCGGATTCACCGTCGCCGCGCCCTGCCCGCACAGCGGGGCCTGCCCGATCGTGCCGGGCACCGACTGGTGCCACTTCTCGGCCCGCGTGAGCCGCTCCTCGCTGCACCGCCAGGTGAAGGGCGGCTCCCTGCCGTACGAGGACGAGAAGTACAGCTACGTCGCCGCCACCAGGTTCCCCGTGACCCCGACGGTCTCCCGCGTCACCCGCAGGCCGCAGATCCGCAAGGGCCTGGTCCAGCTCGACCTGTGCGGCCCCGACGGCCTCGCCCGCGAGACGGTCACGAAGCGCCACGGGCCCCTGTACAAGCAGGCCCGCGACACCGAGTGGGGCGACTCCTGGCCGCCGGAGACCGACGCCTAGGCCGTGTCCGGCCATGATCCGCCGGACGGGACTCAGGGCAGCCGGAGCTCCTGGGTGCAGCACTTCACGCTGCCGCCGCCCTTGAGGAGCTCGCCCAGGTCCATCCCGACCGGCTCGAAGCCGCGCTGCCGCAGCGGCTCGAACAGTCCCACCGCCGCCTGCGGCAGCAGCACGTGCAGACCGTCGCTCACTGCGTTCAGCCCGAGCGCCGCCGCGTCCGCGTCCGTCGCGATCAGCGCGTCCGGGAAGAGCCGGGCGAGCACCTCCCTGCTGCCCGGGGAGAAGGCGGGCGGGTAGTACATGACCTCGTCCCCGGCCTCGTCCAGGACGCACAGTGCCGTGTCCAGGTGGTAGTAGCGCGGATCCACGAGATCCAGACCGATCACGGGCCGGCCGAAGAACTCCTGCGCCTCCCCGTGGGAGAGCGGGCTGGCGCGGAAACCGCGCCCCGCGAGGATCCACGAGGCCGTGACGGCGAAGTCGCCCTCGCCCTCGTTCACGTGCTCCGGGAGCCGCACCGCGTCACCCGGCCAACCGTTCCTGCGGAACCAGGACAGGTGGGCGGCGGCCTCGTCCGCCCGCTCCGGGTAGGCGAACTTCGCGCCGAGGACCCGGCCGTCGACGACGGTGGCGCCGTTCGCCGCGAAGACCATGTCCGGCAGCGCCGGGTCGGGCGTCAGGAGCTCCACGGTGTGGCCCAGCGAGCGGTAGCGGTCGCGCAGGTCCTCCCACTGGGCGAGGGCCAGCGGCAGGTCGACCGGTTTCGTGGGGTCCATCCAGGGGTTGATCGAGTACGTCACCGTGAAGTGCGTGGGTGGGCACATCAGGTAACGGCGGGGCGAGGACGTGCGCGGAGTGGGGCGCAATGAGGGCTCCTCACGAACGGGCGGACGGAAGAACCGAAGATCGGTGGACCCATGGTCCGCCCTGGGCGCCCCGCGCGCTGTGGACCGTTCGGGTGGTTCGCGTCCCCGCCCGCCCCCGCACCGTACGCACCCCTGTTCGGCACCCCGGTTCCGCACTCCGGTCACCCGAGGCGCAGGATGGTGGGACCATGGGCAGAGCCGAACGGGCGAGCATGAGCTGTGAGGGGATAGATGGGCGACGGCATCGGCCGCTACCGCGGCACGGAGAGCAAACTCGCACAGTGGCTGCGCAGGCGCCCGAAACGCACCGCGGCCGACGACGAGAACGACCGCGAGAAGCTGCTCCTGGCCATTGCCGCCGCCGGGCTGCCCCTGGCCCCCGCCGCGTATCCCGTCGGCTACAGCTGTTCCTGTGAGCGGATCGGCTGTCCCACCCCCGCCCGGCACCCCGTCTCCTTCGCGTGGCAGACCCAGTCGACCACCGACCGGGGCCAGATCGAGCGCTGGGCGCGGAACGAGCCCGGGGCGAACTTCATCACCGCCACCGGCATGGTCCACGACGTCCTCGACGTGCCGCTGGCCGCCGGCCGCGCCGCCCTGGAGCGTCTGCTGGCCGAGGGCGTCGAGGTCGGACCGGTCGCCGAGTCCGCCGACGTCGACCCGGTCGGCGGGCGCATGCTCTTCTTCACCGCCACCCGCGGCACCCCCGAGGACGAGGACGAGTGGTGGCCCTGTGAGCTCGACTGCCACCCGGAGACGATGGACGAGCACCCGGGGCTGCGCTGGCACTGCCGCGGCAGCTACGTCCTCGTCCCGCCGGCCCGGCTGCCCGGGGACGAGGAGGCCCACCCGGTGGTCGCCTGGGTCCGCGGACCCGAGCACCCGCTGCCGGACCCGCTGAACCTCCTGGAGACCCTCACCGAGGCCTGTGCGCGCCACGCGGCCGCGCGGGAGGCCGAGGGGGACGGGGAACACACCGCCCACGAGATCGCCTGGCCGCTGACCCGCTGACCCGCTGGCCCGCTGGCCCGCTGGCCTGTCGATCCGCCGGCCCGCTGCCCCGTCGATCCGCCGGCCCGTGGATCCGCCACGAGCCGCCGGTCCGCCGCGAGCCGTCGGTCCGCCGCGGGGTCGTGCCACGAGCCCCCGGTCGGTCCGCCGCGGCGTCCCGCTACGAGCCCTCCGCGCCCACCACGCCCTGGAGCCGGCCCGCGATCGTGACGCCGTCCCGGTCCGTGCCCGCCGGCTTCACCAGGGCCACCTGGTTCGACACCCACTCCTTGGTGACGGTGTTCTTCACCTCGCCGTTGAGCAGCGCCTTGATGTCCGGGGTGACCTTCGGCCGGTAGCCCTTGGCCGCCGTCTGCCGCTCGAAGTACCGGGTCGCGAAGAAGACGAACGCGCCGCCGTCCTTCGTCCGCAGCCCCAGCGGGGCGAAGTCCCCCTGGTCCGCGGTGCGGTCGATGTACTGCGTGGCGAGCCCCGGCCGCTTCGCGGTCTTCTGCCGCCCCTCGCGCCACAGCGAGGTGTGCGGCCCCGCCGCGTACGGCCCCGGCTTCCCGTCCTGGAGGTAGGCCACGTACCCCGCCCCGAGGTCCTCGGGCGCGACGGCGAGGGCGTCGGTGTCCGCGGCGACCGGCACCGCGTACCCCTCCTCCTCGGCGAACTCGGGCACCGCCTGCGGGCTGAGGACCACCAGGTGGGCGACCTCCCACGGCTGCTCGGGCCCGTTGCGGACGAAGGCGAGGACCCAGCGCTGGTCGGAGCTGCCCTGGTCGACGTCCCGGTTCGAGTCGGTGTCCGCGACGAACCAGCGCGGCCAGCCCGCCTTGCGGGGCACGACGAACCGCGCGTCGGTCAGTTCCAGGGGCGTGTGGTTCGGGTTTCCGCCGGGGCTCGTGATCGCCCGCGAGCGCAGGCCCGCCTGGTTGATCGCCCCGAGCGGACCGGTGACCCGGCCCGCGTCCAGGGCGGGATCGTGGGCCTTGTCGGCCCGGTTGTAGGCGGCGGTGAAGTCGGCGAGTGCCTGCGCGGCCTCGCTCTTCGTCACCGCCGGAAGCAGCGCCGTCTCACCGTGGACCGTCACGCAGCCGCTCGCGGCCAGCGCGAGGACGGTGACCGCCGCGGTGGCGGCCAGCGCCCTCACCGGTCGCGCCGGTCGCGGTGAAAGCCGCTCGACCGGTCGCGCCGCACTCCGCTCAACCGGCCGTCTCGGCGCTCGCCTCAGCGTCAACCTTCTCATCGGTCGCCTTCTGCTTCTCCACCCGCACGGACGGACCCGACCCTATCGGGGCCAGGAACAGCGCGAGCGTCGGGATCAGATACAGCGCCCACACCGTGACCTGAAGGACCGTCGGGTCCGGCTGGAAGTTGAAGACGCCCTTGAGGAGCGTGCCGTACCAGCTGTCCGGCGGGATCGTCGCCGAGACGTCGAAGGCCTTGTCCGCGAGGCCGCCGAGGAAGCGCGCCTCCTGGAGGTCGTGCACGCCGTACGCGAGGACGCCCGCCGCCACCACGACCAGCATCCCGCCGGTCCAGGTGAAGAACTTCGCCAGGTTGATCTTCAACGCGCCCCGGTAGAACAGCCAGCCCAGCAGGACCGCCGTGAGGAGGCCGAGGACGACCCCGGCCAGCGGCGCGTACGAGCCGTCCGAGGAGGCACGTACCGACGCCCACACGAAGAGCGCCGTCTCCAGGCCCTCGCGCCCCACCGCCAGGAAGGCGGTCGCGACCAGCGCGCCCGTCCCCATCTGGAGGGCCGCGTCCAGCCGGCCGTGCAGCTCCGTCCTCAGGTGCCGGGCCGTGCGCCGCATCCAGAAGACCATCCAGGTCACCAGCACGACGGCGACGATCGACAGCGAGCCGCCGAGCAGCTCCTGCGCCTCGAACGTCAGCTCCTGCGAGCCGAATTCGAGGCCCGCGCCGAAGGCCAGGGCCACGCCGACGGCCACGCCGATGCCGATCCAGATCGGCCTCAGCGCGTCCCTGCGCCCGGTCTTCACCAGGTACGCGATGAGGATGCAGACGACGAGGCTGGCCTCCAGGCCCTCGCGCAGTCCGATCAGGTAGTTACCGAACACGTCGGTGCTCCTTGTCCGTCAGTCCCGTCAGGAGAACAGTGCCCGGCCCCACCAGTCGCCCTTGTCCCGGACGCCCGGCGGGACGGCGAACAGTGCCGAACCCACGTGCTGGATGTATTCGTTGAGGGCGTCCGAGGCCAGCGAGGTCTGGACGGGGATGAAGCCCTTGCGGACGTCCTTCTGGTACGCCAGGAAGAACAGGCCCGCCTCCAGCCGGCCGAGGCCGTCCGTGCCGTCGGTGAACGAGTAGCCGCGGCGCAGGATCGTCGCCCCGCCGTTGCTGTCCGGGTGGGCGAGCCGGACGTGCGAGTCCGGCTTCATCGCCTTCAGGAACGGCTCGTCGTGCTCCTTGGCCTTGCCGACCGGCGCGCCCTCGCGCTTGTCGCGGCCGAAGATGTCCTCCTGCTCGCCGAGCGGGGTGCGGTCCCAGGTCTCGACGTTCATGCGGATGCGGCGGGCGACGAGGTACGAACCGCCGTCCATCCACGCCGCCGGGCCCTCGGCGTCCTTGCCGGAGACCCACACGTGCTTCGCGAGCCGCTCGGTCTCGGTGCCCGCGATGTTGCGGGTGCCGTCCTTGAAGCCGAAGAGGTTGCGCGGGGTCTGGGCGTCCGGGGTCGTCGAGGACGTCTTGCCGAAGCCCAGCTGCGACCAGCGCACCGCGACCTTGCCGAAGCCGATCCGCGCGAGGTTCCGGATGGCGTGCACGGCGACCTGCGGGTCGTCCGCGCAGGCCTGGACGCAGAGGTCGCCGCCGCTGCGCGCCGGATCCAGGTTGTCGCCCGGGAACTTGGGCAGCGCCACCAAGGCCCCGGGCCGCTTGTCCTTCAGCCCGAAACGCCCGTCGAAGAGCGAGGGGCCGAAGCCGATCGTGAGGGTGAGACGGGACGGCTTGAGGCCGAGGGCCTCGCCGGTGTCGTCCGGCGGGGCCTCCGCGAGACCGCCGTACGCGCCCTCGCCGACCTCGGCGCCGGCCGTCATCCGCTCGGCGGCCCGCGTCCAGTCCTTGAGGAGCTGGATCAGCTCCGCGCGGTCCTTCGTCTTCACGTCGAAGGCGGCGAAGTGCAGCCGGTCCTGTACGGCGGTGGCGATGCCGGCCTGGTGCGCGCCGTGGAAGGGCACGGCCGAGCCGCTGTCCGCGACGGGCGCCGTGGCGTCCCCGTCCCGGGTCAGGGCGACTGCGCCGCCGGCCGCCGCGGCACCGAGCGCGAGCCCGGCACCGCCCCAGCCGATGACCTTGCGGCGGGAGGGCGCCGTGCCCTCGGTCTGCTCCTGGGTTTCCTCGGACATGGCCCCGTCCCTCCTGGTGTTGACGACTACTTGACGACGGCGGCGGCGAGCTTGGAGAGCGGCTCGGCCAGCGCGTTGACGCCGTCCGAGAGCTCCTTGCGCTCGGGCTTGCCGACCTTCTCGTAGGAGGTGAAGACGTAGCTGCTCTTGTCCGTGCGGTACTTGTCGAGCAGCGTGTTCAGCGCGGCGAACTGCTTGTCGAGCTCGGCGACGAGCTTCGCGTCGTTCTTGGTGGCGACCGGCTTGAGCAGCTCGAAGGACTTCTGCGCGCCCTCGACGTTCGCCTTGAAGTCGACGAGGTCGGTGTGGGAGTAACGCTCCTCCTCGCCGGTGACCTTGCCGGAGGCGACCTCGTCGAGGAGCTCCTTGGCGCCGTTGGCCATCGAGGTCGGGGTGATCTCGGCCTTGCCGACGCGCTTCACCCAGTCCGCGAGGTCCTTGTCGAGGGTGTCCGCGAGCTGCTTCTCGGCGGCGCCGAGCTTCTTGTCCTTCCAGAGCGCCTTCTCCAGGCGGTGCCAGCCGGTCCAGTCCTTCGCCGGGTCCTGGCCCTCCTCCAGACCGTCCTCGCGGACGTCGACCTTCGGGTCGATGTCGCCGAAGGACTCGGCGACCGGCTCGGTGCGCTCCCAGCCGATGCGGGACTCGGCGTAGGCCTTCTTGGCGGCCTCGATGTCACCGGCGCGGACGGCGTCGGTGAAGACCTTCACCTTGGGCAGGGTCGCGTCGGCCTGCGCCTGGACGTACTGGCGGTACGCGGCGACGGCGGCGTCCATCTCCGGGGAGCGCTTCGCGGTGGCGGTGCCCGCGCCGGTGACCTTGACCTGCTGGCGGATGCCGTCGCCCTTCATGCCGGGCTTGCAGGCGATGGCGTAGTCGCCGGCCTTGATCTCGGCGGTGAGGGAGGCCTTGGTGCCGGGGCCGATGTTCTCGCGCTCGGCGACGATCCGGTCGTCCGGGTAGAGGACGTAGACCTCGGTCACCTTGGAGCCGCGGTTCTCGACGGCGAGCGTCACGTGACCGGCCGGGAACTCCTTCTTCGAGACCTCGCAGGAGTCGTCCTTGGCGACGACGGTGACCGCGCCGTCCGCGCCCTTGGCGTCGCTCTTCTCGGCGCAGCCCGTGACGGCGGTCAGGGCGGCCGCGGTCGCGGCTGCGGTGACGACGGAGAGGCGGACGGCTCGCATGGGGACTCCAGGAACGCGGGGACAGGGAGTGAGGCGGACCTAACTTAACCGAGGCTTACCTCAGCCATACCCATGCGTCCGGTGATTCAGCTCTCAGCTCCGGCGGGGCGGACACGGGCGGGTCACAGGGTCCTCATGGAGTCCTCATGGCATGGTCAAGGAAAGGTCAAGAGAGGTGAATTGTCCGTTTGTTACTACTCGTTGGTACGGATCGGTACGACGAGGGGGACCCCGGTCCGCGGGTGCGGGAAGACCTCCACGGGCTGCCGGTAGACCCGGCTCAGGAGCTCCGCGTCGAGGACCTCGGAGGGCGGGCCGTCCGCCGCGATCCGGCCGCCGTGCAGCACCGCGACCCGGTCCGCGTGGGCGGCGGCGAGCCCCAGGTCGTGCAGCACGACCACCACCGCGTCCCCGGCCGCCGCGCGCTCCCGGCAGACCCGCAGCACCAGTTCCTGGTGGCGCAGGTCGAGCGCGGCGGTCGGCTCGTCGAGCAGCAGGAGCCCGGCCCGTTGGGCCAGCACCCGGGCCAGCGCGACCCGGGCCCGCTCGCCGCCCGACAGCGCGGAGAACGGCCGCCCGGCGAAGGCCTCGACCTCGGTCGCCGCCATCGCGAGGGCGACGGCCGCCTCGTCCTCGTCCTCCCGCCCGGTCCCGGCCCAGGGCGCCCGGCCCATCCGGACGACCTCGGCGACGGGGAACGGGAAGGAGAGCGCGGCGGCCTGCGGCAGCACCGCCCGGCGCAGGGCGAGTTCACCGGCCGGCCAGTCCCCGGCGGGCCGCCCCCCGATCCGTACCTCCCCCGCGCTCGGGGCGAGGTCGGCGGCGAGCGCGGCGAGCAGCGTCGACTTCCCGGCGCCGTTGGGCCCCACCAGGGCCAGCACCTCCCCGGCCCGCACCCCGATCCCGACGCCGTCGAGCACGGCACGGCCGCCGAGCGCGACGCACAGCCCGACCGCCTCGGCGACGAGTTCGCCGCGCGCGGCGGGGGAGGGGAGCGCCCGGGTGCGCCGCCGGGGGAGCAGTCCTCGGAGCCGTACGGAAGCCCCGGACGTCGTGGGTGCCGCGGATGTCATGCCCAACCACCTTGCTTGCGACGGGTCCTGCGCAGCAGCCAGAAGAAGAAGGGGCTGCCGAGGAGGGCGGTGAGGACGCCCAGGGGGAGTTCGGCCGGGGCCGCGACCGTACGGGCCGCCAGATCGCCGGCCGCGAGGACGACCGCGCCGCCCAGCGCGCTGCCCGGCACCAGGAAGCGGTGGCCGGGGCCGTTCGCCATCCGCAGCAGGTGCGGGACGAGCAGACCGACGAAGGTGATGATCCCGGCGACCGCGACCGCCGCCGCGGTGAGCAGCGCCACCACCAGGATCAGCGCGACCCGCAGCCGCTCCACGTCCACGCCCAGGTGCCGGGCGGGCCGTTCGCCGAGCGCGAGGAGGTCGAGCCGGCGGGAGTGGAAGGGGGCGACGGCCAGACCGAGGAGCGCGCAGGGCAGCACGGCGAGGACCTTGGGCCAGGTGGCCTGGGCGAGCGAGCCGAGCTGCCAGAAGGTGATCTGGGTGACCTGCGCGTTGTCGGCGAAGAAGAGGAAGAGGCCGATCAGCGCGCCCGCGAAGGCGTTGACCGCGATGCCGGTGAGGATCAGGGTCACCACCTCCGTACGGCCGCCCGAACGGGACATCGCGTACACGAGCAGCACGGTCGCCAGACCGGCGACGAAGGCGCAGACGGTCACCGTCCAGTTCCCGAGGAAGGTGAGCCCGAGCGCGATCGCGCCGACCGCGCCGACGGCCGCGCCCGCCGAGATGCCGATGACGCCCGGCTCGGCGAGGGGGTTGCCGAACACGCCCTGCATGAGGGCGCCCGCGCAGCCGAGCGAGGCGCCGACGAGGACGGCGAGGACGACCCGGGGGAGCCGGATGTTCCACAGGACGCTCTCGGCCGTGCGGTCCAGGGCGTGCCCGCCGAGTCCGATCCGGTGCTGGACGGAGGCGAGGACGTCGCCGAGCGGGATCTCGTACGCCCCGATCCCGGCGGAGAGGAGGGAGAGGAGGAGCAGGACGGCGAGGAGGGTGACGGTGAGGACGGTGGAGCGGGCGCGCCGGGGTCGGGGGGCGGGCGGGGCCGCCGCGCTCTTGGCGCCTTCCGTGCTGTCCGTGGCGTCTGTGGCGTCCGTGGCGTCCGTGGCTTTCGTGCCGGCGGTGCGCTGCGGGGAATCCTGGAGTGCCGTCACTTCTCCTCCCCGTACAACTGGCCGACCAGGGACTTCAGGACCTGGTCGGTGCGCGGGCCGTAGTTGAGGAGCACGCCGTCGTCGACGGTGACGACCCGCTTGCCCGCGCCGGCCGGGGTCTGGGCGACACCCGGGATCTTCACCAGGCCGTCGATCCCGCCGACCGAGTCGAGCCCCTTGCTCATGACGAGGATCGCGTCGGGCGCGGCCTGCGCGAGGGCCTCGCTGGTGAGGGGGGTGAAGTCCTTCCTCAGCCCGGACTCCTTGCCCGCGTCGACCGCTCCGGCCGCTTCGAGCAGGGAGCTCGCACCGGACTCGGCGCCGCCGAGCAGATAGACGGCGGCCGAGCCGCGGACGTAGAGGAAGGCCACCCGTGGCTTCTCCTCGCGGGCCGGGATCCCCTTCCGTACGGCGTCGATCCGCTCCTGGGTGCGCTCCTTGAGCGCCGTGCCGGAGTCGCGCACGCCGAGGGCGGCGGCGACCGCGTCGATGCGGGTGCCGACGTCGGCGAGCTCCTTGGCGGGCTTCACGACGACGAGGGGGATGCCCGCGTCCCGGATCTGGGCGATGGCCTCGGCAGGTCCGGTGGTGGACTCGGCGAGGACGACGGTGGGCCGCAGCGAGAGCACGCTCTCGGCGGAGACGTCGTGGGCGCGGGTCACCACCGGGAGTTCCGCGGCCTGTTCGAAGGTCGCGGTGATGTCGCGGGCGACGACCTTCCCGCCGAGACCGAGCGTGAAGACGATCTCGTTGAGGGAGCCGCTGAGCGGCACGATCCGGTCGGTGGAGGTGACGGCGACCGCGCGCCCGTCCGCCGAGGGGACGGTGACGGGGAGTCGGGGCGCGGCCGGGGCGGCGAGCGGCTCGACCCGGTCGGGGGCGGTGGCGGCGCTCTTGGCCGACGACCCGCCCGGGGCGGTCCCGCCGCCGTTTCCGCCGCCGCTTCCGTCACCGCAGCCGGTCGCCGCGAGGGCGAGGGCGAGCGCTGCTGTCAGCGCTCCCGCGAGGCGAGTTCTGCGCACCGGACACCGTCCTGTCGTCGTTCGTTCTGCCGTGTACGGGCCGGAGGGGTTCCGGCCGGGGCTCGATGCAGCTTAGGTTAGCCTTACCTCACTAGCCAGTCCTCGGAGGGGTTCCATGCTGCTGTCCAGACCCGCCCGCGCGCTCGCCGTGACCCTGTTCACGGCCCTGCTCGCCGCCCTGATCCCGGCCTCCGCCGCCCACGCGGAGGACCGCACGGTGCAGGGCGGGCGGCTCGACTGGGGCATCAAGACCTCCTTCCAGAGCTACGTCACCGGGCCCATCGCGCAAGGCAGTTGGAGCCTCACCGGCGGAGCCGCCACCGTCGGCGGCAGCCAGTTCCGCTTCCACTCCGCGCAGGGCTCGTACGACCCCGGGACCGGCACCTTCGAGGCCGCCTTCGCCGGCGGCGTCCACTTCACCGGCCACCGGAAGGCGGACGGCACGAACGAGCTCGACCTCACCGTCAGCCGCCCCCGTGTCGTCGTCCGGGGCGGACACGGCACCCTCTACGCCGACATGGCGAGCAAGGCCAAGGGCAGCGGGCGCATGAGCGTCACGGCGCAGGTGCCGATGGCCACCCTGAACCTCGGCGGCATCGACATGCGCGGCGGCGGCAGCCCCCTCGCCCTCAACGGCGTCCCGGCCACGCTCACCGCGCAGGGCGCCGCGGCCTTCGCCGGCTACTACCCGGCCGGCACGCAGCTCGACCCCGTCAGCCTCACCGTCGACGTCCAGACCCCGAAGCAGGCCGCGCCGACCACCGCACCCACCACCGTGCGGGCCACCCCGCCGGCCACCGAGTCGACGGCGAAGCCCCCCACGAGTCCGTCGCCCACGGCGAGTTCCCCCAATGCGCCCGCGAGCACCAGCCCGATCAGGACCGCGGCGGTCGACTGGGGTGTCCGCCGCACCTTCCGCGAGTACGTCACCGGAGCCATCGCCCAGGGCAGGTGGACCCTCGCCGACGGCGCCCAGGACGGCGGCGCGCTCTTCCGCTTCCCGAGCGGCAAGGGCGCGTACGACGCGAGGAAGCAGACCCTCGACGCGGCCTTCGCGGGCAGCGTCCGCTTCACCGGCGCCCACCTCGACCTCACGCTCTCCGGGGTCACCGCGAAGGTGACCGGCGGAACGGGCACGCTCAGCGCCGACGTCACCAGCGCCGGGACGACCACGAAGGCCGTACCCCTGGTCACCTTCCCCGCCCGGGACTTCGCCCCGGAGAACGGCCTCGCCGCCGTCACCGAGGCACCCGCCACCCTCACCGAGGGCGGCGCCAAGGCCTTCGGCGGGATGTACAAGGCGGGGACCGCGATGGACCCGGTGTCGCTCGCCGTCACCGTCGACGCCACGGCGAAACTGCCGGCGCTCCCGGACCTCGGCAGCGGGGGCACGTCCTCCGCCGCCCCGACGAAGCCGGCCGCCCCGGCCGCCCCCGCCGCTCCGTCCGTCGCGGCGGCCGGGACCTCCGACTCCTCCACCGGCACGTACGTCGCGATCGGCGCGGGTGTGCTCCTCGCCGCCGCGCTCGGGGTCTTCGTCGCCGTACGCCGCCGCCGCACCGGCACCCCCACGGACTGACCCCCATGGGCTTACCCCTGCCGCACACCGCCCCCTCACCCGTACCGCCCGGACGCGCCGCCCCGACGCGCCGCCTCACGCCACGCCCCCACGCCCCGCCTTACGCCACGCCCCCGCGCGCACCCCCCTGCGCCGCCCCCCCCGCACCACCTAGGAGAACCCCCGCCATGGCCACCCCCTTCCGCTTGCGCCGATCCGTCACCCTGGCCGCCGCCGTCGCCACGGCCGCCGCCCTCGGCACGGGCGCCGTCGCCCTCGCCCTGCCCGCCTCGGCCGCCGACGCCGCGCCCCCGATGGCGCTGAGCGACGGCACCCTGGACTGGGGCGTCAAGCAGTCCTTCCGCTCGTACCTGGCGCAGCCCTTCGCCCACGGGAAGACCACTGTCGAGGGCGGCGCCCGGCAGGCCGCGAACAACGGCGTCTTCACCTTCGTCGAGGGCACCGGTACGTACGACACGGGCACCCACGCCACGGCCAACTCCTTCCGCGGCGGCGTCCACTTCGAGGCCCACTCGGGCGCCCTCGACATCCGCATCTCGGACGTCAGGCTGACGACGAAGGGAACGGCGGCGCCGACCGGCGAGATCGTCGCGGACGTCGTCACCAAGGAGAAGGACGGCAGCTTCAGCACGCGTGACGACATCGCCTTCGCCGCGCTCGACATGACGGGCGTCAGGCCGGGCCAGGGTGCGGGCGGCGCCATGGTGTTCAGGGACATACCGGCGAAGCTGACGAAGGACGGCGCCGCGGCGTTCGCGGGCTTCTACAAGGAGGGCGACCAGCTCGACGCGGCCACGCTCACCGTGAAGGCGGGCGCCCGGCCGACGACCGCGCCCCCGACCACGGAGCCGCCGACCACGCCGCCCGTGACCACCGAGCCCCCGACCACCCCGCCCGTCACGCCGACGACCACGGCCCCGACGTCCCCGGCGCCCACCACGACGGCCCCCACGTCCCCCGCGCCCACCACCACGGCCCCGACCTCCCCGACCTCTCCGGCCCCGACCACCACCGCCCCCACGACGCAGCCGCCGACCGACCCGTCCGGCGTCGTCGACGGCAGGCTCACCTGGGGCGTCAAGCAGAGCTGGCAGCGGTACGTCGGCGAGATGTGCGGCGGCTCCGTCACCGCCTCCGGCGGCGCCGTGAAGCGGGGCTCCGCCTACGACTTCGGCTTCGTCAAGGCCGACCTCGACGCCGACGCCCGCAAGGCCGAGGCCGCCTTCTCCGGCAAGCTCGCCTTCGTCTGCGCCGCGCACGGCATCGACTGGACCGTCACGGACCTGAAGGTGAAGGCGACGGGCACCACCGGCACCCTGACCGCCGACATCGCGAGCGCCGCGGGCACGAAGAACGACGTGGCGCTGGTCGATCTGGACCTCTCCCGGGCCGACTGGACCGTGAACAAGGGGCTCGTCACCCTCGCCGACCTCCCGGCGAAGCTGACGGCGGCCGGCTCCGCGACGTTCCACGCCCCCGGCGGCCAGGGCGGCTACCCCGCGGGCACCGAGATGGACCCGGTGACCGTGACCCTCGCGGCCGACGAGGACGCCTCGCTCCCGTCGACCTCCGGCGGCGGCTCGTCCACCACGGGCGGCACAGGCACCACCGGCACCACCGGCGGCTCGTCCACCACGGGCGGCGCCGGGGCCGTCGGCGGTTCCGGCACCGTCGGCGGCACGGGCGCGGCCGGGGGAGCGGGCACGGTCGGCGGCTCCGGTTCCGTCGGCGGCTCCGGGGCCCTCGCCGCCACCGGCTCGGGCACCCCGACGGGCCTCCTCCTCGCCGCCTCCGGCCTGATCGCCGGCGCGGGCGCGGCCGTCGTCATCACCGTCCGCCGCCGCGCGACGGAGTCCTGACCGACACCCCCTCTACCGCCACCCCCCAACAGGCAGGGCCGTCCCCGATCCCCGGGTGCGGCCCTGCCGCTTCGATCGCCGGTGAAGCGAGACCTCCTAGTGGTTGAATTCCGCCATGAACACGACTGCCACTGACATCGACGTCCTCCGGGTCTTCTGTGCGGGCGACGGAGGCCACGGCAACGCTCTCGGGGTCGTACGGGACCCCCGGCACCAGCCCGACGAGGCCTCCCGGCAGGCGCTTGCCAAGGAGCTCGGCTTCAGCGAGACGGTGTTCGTGGACGACCCGGAGCGCGGGCACGTCGACATCTACACCCCCGGCGTGCGGCTGCCGTTCGCCGGGCACCCGCTCATAGGTGCCGCCTGGCTGCTCGACCTGGAGGTCGTCTGCCCGCCCGCCGGTGAGGTGTGGGTGCGTGGGGACGGGGAGTTCACCTGGATCGCGGCGCGCGCCGAGTGGGCCCCGCCGCGGACGCTGCGCCAGTACGGCTCCGTCGCCGAGGTGGAGGCCTTGGAGGTGCCCGAGCCCGGCGAGTGGATCTACGCCTGGGCCTGGCAGGAGGAGGCCGCGGGCCGGGTCAGGGCGCGCGGGTTCCCGGGGCGCGGCGACGGCATCGACGAGGACGAGGCGACCGGTGCGGCGGCGCTGCTCCTGACGGCACAGCTGGGACGGGCCCTGAACATCACGCAGGGCCGGGGTTCGCAGCTGCTCACTGCCCCCGGCCCTGACGGCATCGTGGAGTTGGGCGGACGCGTCCGCCTGGAGGGAACGCTCACGCGCTAGTCACTCGCGGGCTGGTCACTCACGCGCTGGTCGCTCACGCGCTGGTCGCTCACGCGCTGAGCGGGAACTCGCCTCCCAGCTGGTGGAAGACCGCGCTGTTGAAGGCGAAGGCGCGCTTGCACTCGTCGACGATCCGCTGCTTCTCCAGGTCGTCCGCGTTCACCGCGTCGAGCAGCTCCCGGTAGGTCCGCTTGAACGCGGCGGGGTTGCCGATCTCGTCGAAGACGTAGAACCGCACGCCGTCGCCCTTGCGCGCGAAGCCCCAGGTCCGCTCCGCCTTGTCGCGGATGATCTGGCCGCCCGACAGGTCGCCCAGGTAGCGCGTGTAGTGGTGGGCCACGTAACCGGCGGGCCAGTCACGGGCGCACTCCGCGACCCGCTCGGCGTACGCGACGGTGGCGGGCAGCGGGGAGACCCCGGCGCGCCAGTCGGAGCCGCGCAGATGGGCGAGGTCCTGCTCCAGGGCGGTCGTGCGGAACAGCTCGGTCTGTATGAAGGGCCCGGCGACCGGGTCCTCGCGCAGCGCCTCCGCCCCCTCCTCCAGGGCGCGGTAGACGAACCAGAGCTGCTCCGTGTAGCGGGCGTAGGCGTCGACGGCGAGGCGTCCGCCCAGGAGGTCGCCCATGAAGGACGACGTCTCCGCCTCCGTGTGCTGCTCGTGCGAGGCCGTACGGATGAGCGTGGAGAAGGGCGTGTCCAAGGCGTGCCTCCGGGACCGATGGGACGGGAACCAGTGCTGATCCTGCCAAGTTAGGCATACCTAAGTCAACTGGTTCCCGACGTCCTGTCGGTAAAAACGTACCCGTTCGAGAGGTCAGGGCAACGTAAGAATTTCGGCCCCGTTCTCGGTCACGACGAGCGTGTGCTCGAACTGCGCGGTCCGCTTCCGGTCCTTGGTGACCACGGTCCAGCCGTCGTCCCACATGTCGTAGTCGTGCGTGCCGAGCGTCAGCATCGGCTCGATCGTGAAGGTCATGCCGGTCTTGATCTCGGTGGTGTGGTGGGGGGAGTCGTAGTGCGGGACGATCAGGCCGGAGTGGAACGACGAGTTGATGCCGTGCCCGGTGAAGTCGCGGACGACTCCGTACCCGAAGCGCTTGGCGTACGACTCGATGACCCGCCCGATGATGTTGATCTGGCGGCCCGGCCGCACGGCCTTGATGGCCCGGTTCAGCGACTCCCGGGTCCGCTCCACGAGCAGCCGCGACTCCTCGTCGACGTCGCCGCAGAGGTAGGTGGCGTTGTTGTCGCCGTGGACGCCGTTGATGTACGCGGTGACGTCCAGGTTCACGATGTCGCCGTCCCGCAGCACCGTGGAGTCCGGGATGCCGTGGCAGATGACCTCGTTGACCGAGGCGCAGAGAGACTTCGGGAACCCGCGGTAGCCGAGGGTCGAGGGGTAGGCGCCGTGGTCGCACATGTACTCATGGGCGACCCGGTCGAGCTCGTCGGTGGTGACCCCCGGAGCGATGTGCTTGGCGGCCTCCTCCATCGCCTGCGCGGCGATGCGGCCGGCGATCCGCATCCGCTCGATGGTGTCGGAATCCTGCACCTCGGGCCCGCTGTACGGGGCCGGGGCGGGCTTCCCGACGTACTCGGGGCGGCGGATGGAGCCCGGGACGGAGCGGTGGGGGGAGAGCTCCCCCGGAACGAGAAGCGACTGGCCAGACATGTCAGCGAGTCTAACGACCGCGTCTGGGGCAGCATGGTCTCGGAGGAAGGAGCCGACGACGATGGCCCTGTTCAAGAAGAAGACCGTGGGCAAACCCGGCGAGTGGTACTACTGCCTGGAGCACAAGAAGGTCGAGGAGGGCCCGGAGTGCCCGGCGAAGAACCGATTCGGCCCGTACGCCAGCCGTGAGGAGGCCTCCCACGCGATGGAGACCGCCCGCGAGCGGAACCTGGAGTGGGAGACCGACCCGCGCTGGCACGAGGGCGGGCGGCCGGACGAGAACCCCCCGGCCTGACGGCCTGACGGCCTGACCCGGGACGGGGGGCCGGCCGGGACCGTTCACACGGCCCCGGCCGCCTCCCGGGCCGCGGCGGCCTCCTGCTGGGCCTTGCGGCGCAGCGAGTCCTCGTCCGTCTCGGAGTCGTACGTGAGCAGCTTCGGCAGCGCCAGGCAGAGCAGCCCCACCGAGGCGACACAGGCCACGCCGCCCGACCAGACGGCCGCCCTGGTGCCCGTCCAGCCGGCCATCACGCCCGCCCGGACCTGACCCAGCTGAGGGCCGACGCTGTAGGACAGCACCTCGATGCCGGCCAGCCGCCCGCGCAGCTCCTCCGGGATCGTCTGGTTCCAGATCGTGGCCCGGCCGAGCCCGCTCAGCATGTCGCCGGCGCCCGCGAAGGCCAGGCAGAGCAGGACGAGCCAGATGTTCCCGAACCAGCCGGCCGCCGCGATCGCCAGACCCCAGCCGGCGGCGCCGCCCACCACGAGCAGCCCGTGCCGCCGCACCCTCGACGTCCAGCCGCTGGTCAGACCGAGCACCAGCGAGCCGACCGAGCCCGCCGCGTACATCAGGCCGAGGGACCAGTCCGCGTCCAGCTCGTCCGCGAGGAACGGGAAGATCGTGTTCGGGAAGGCGAAGAACATCGCCGCGAGGTCGATCGCGTACGTGCCGAGCAGCACCGGCCGCGACCAGGCGTACCGCGCGCCCTCCGCGATGCCCCGCAGCGAGGGCTTCTCCGCGTCGTGCGCGGGCGGCGCGGGGGAGAGCCGGCGGCACATGAGCACCGAGGCGGCGAAGCCGACGATCGTCACCGCGTACGCCGGGGCGTGCCCCGCCAGCGCGACGACGAGCCCCGCGACCGACGGTCCCGCGATGGAGCCGATCTGCCAGCGCAGGGAGTTGAGGGCCGCCGCGGCCGTCTGCTGCTCGTGCGGCACGATCCGGGCGAGCAGCGAGTCGAGCGCGGGACGCTGGAGCCCCGCGAGCGCGGAGACACCGGCCGCGACCACGTACAGCGGCCAGAGCATCGGCTCCGGCAGCAGCGCGTTGAGCAGCAGGAGCAGGGCGAGCACGCCGAGACCCGCCTCCGTCCCCACGATCACCTTCCGCCGGTCGACGGCGTCGGCGAGCGCGCCGCCGTACAGCCCGAAGACGACCAGCGGCACCAGCTCGACCGCGCCCATCGCACCGACCGCGAGCGGCGAGTTCGTCAGCTCCTTGATCTGGAGCGGCAGGGCGATCATCGCCATCGCGCTGGCGAAGTAGGTCACGAGCCCCTGGATCCACAGGAGCCGGAAGTCGCGGGACGCGCGCCAGGGAGCCAGATCGGGCAGGAGGGCGGAGAGCTTGGAGGAGCGTTTGGCGGAGGGTTCGGGGGAGGCAGAGGACACGAGGGGTCATGTTCCGGCCAGGAGAACGCCCGGGCAACCGAATATGCCGGCAGGCGGGCCGGTTCCCCTCTTCTCCCAGCGAGCCGGTTCCCCTCGTCTACCAGCGAGCCGGGTCCCCTCGCCTACCAGCGGGCCGGTGGCGGTGCCGTCAGCCGGTCGGCGAGGTCCGAGAGCCGGTCCCGGAAGCGACGGCTCCCGCGCGGCGACGGCAGGCTGTTCTCCCCGGCCGCCGCGCTCACCAGGTGCTGCACCGTGTCCAGGTCGACCTCCGCGCCCTCCGCCACCGTGAGCGTCTCGTGGGCGAGGCCCCGCACCTCCGCGTCGCCGCCGTCGAGCGAGAGCACCGTCGCCCCCGCCCGCCGGGCGTCGTGCACCCGCTGGAGCAGCCCCGCGTCCGGCCGCTCCGGCGCCACCATCAGCAGCGTCGCCCCGCGCCCCGCCGCCTCCAGACGGCCGAGACCGACCGCCAGATGCGCCGGGTCACCCGGCCGCACCCGGTGCCGTACGAGCGTGGGCGCCAGCTCCGGCAGCCCCGACCAGGCCGCCTCGTCGACGAGGTGCGCCGCCAGGTGCCAGGGCTCGTACTCCTCCGTGCCGACGAGCAGCAGACCGCCCCGGTGCGGCACGACCGAGGAGCGGAGCGCCCCCGCGAAGCGGCGGGCCGCCCGCGGCCACTCCGTCCCGGCGAGCACTTCCCGCAGCAACGCGACCCGTACGGCATCCATGGGGTGGCATCCTGCCGCAGCGGCGCCCCGGGCGTGGCCGGTTGTGGTCGGTTCCACCCGTACGGGACGGGCCCCGGCGCCCCGACCGCTCGGTAATGTCGGCCCATGACTTCCTCGACTGCCTCCACCTCCACCGACTCCACCGCCACCCCCAAGCCCGCCCCCAAGGACCCGTGGGACCTCCCCGACGTCTCCGGGCTCGTCGTCGGCGTCCTCGGCGGCACCGGCGAGCAGGGCCGCGGCCTCGCCTACCGGCTCGCCAAGGCCGGCCAGAAGGTGATCATCGGCTCCCGGGCCGCCGACCGCGCGCAGGCCGTGGCCGAGGAGCTCGGCCACGGCGTCGAGGGCGCCGACAACGCCGAGTGCGCCCGGCGCAGCGACATCGTGATCGTCGCCGTGCCGTGGGACGGACACGCCAAGACCCTGGAGTCGCTGCGCGACGAGCTCGTCGGGAAGCTCGTCGTCGACTGCGTCAACCCGCTCGGCTTCGACAAGAAGGGCGCCTACGCCCTGAAGCCCGAGGAGGGCTCCGCCGCCGAGCAGGCCGCCGCGCTCCTCCCGGACTCGCGGGTGGCCGCCGCCTTCCACCACCTCTCCGCCGTCCTCCTCCAGGACGCCTCCCTGGAGGAGATCGACACGGACGTGATGGTCCTCGGCGAGGAGCGCGCCGACGTCGAGCTCGTCCAGGCGCTCGCCGGCCGCATTCCCGGCATGCGCGGCGTCTTCGCCGGCCGCCTGCGCAACGCCCACCAGGTCGAGTCGCTCGTCGCGAACCTGATCTCGGTGAACCGGCGCTACAAGGCCCACGCGGGCCTCCGGGTCACCGACATCTGAGCCGGTCCCGGCCGGGCGCGCGGCATGGGGGACACTGGACGGGCACCAGCAGCCGTACCCGGACAGGAGCCGTCCCCCATGCCCCGCCTCGCCCTCTACGCCCTCGTGGTCTGCGCCCTGGCCGTCGCCGCGGCCGTCGTCTCCTTCGTCCAGGGCAGCTTCCTGGGCGTGATCTGGGTCCTCCTCGCGGGCCTCTCCTCGAACATGGCGTGGTACTACGTCCGCCGAGCGAAGATCGAAAAGCAGACCGCCGCCGCACCGCAGAGCTAGGGCCTACCCGGCCCTAGACCCGGCAGAACTCCGGCGTCTCCTGCCAGAACCGGAACAGCTGCGCACCGCAGTACCGGCTGTCCTCCGACACCCCGAGGGTCTGCATCAGCGCGTCGATCGCGTCGAAGAAGGCGCCGTTGACCGCCGGCACGAACAGCAGCGCGATCACGATGAAGAAGCCGTACGGCGCGTACGGCTCGATCTGCCGCTTCACCTTGTACGACAGCCAGGGCTCCACGACGCCGTAGCCGTCGAGGCCCGGCACCGGCAGGAAGTTCAGGAGCGCGGCGGTCACCTGGAGGAACGCCAGGAACGCCAGCGCGTACCGGAAGGCGACGGGCACGCCGTCCAGCGCGTCCAGCCAGAACGGCGCGGTGCAGACCAGCGCGAAGAGGACGTTCGCCAGCGGGCCCGCCGCCGAGATCAGGCTGTGCTTCCAGCGCCCCTTGATCCGGCCCTGCTCGATGAAGACCGCCCCGCCCGGCAGACCGATCCCGCCCATGATCACGAACAGCACGGGCAGGATGATGCTCAGCCACGCGTGGGTGTACGCGAGCGGGTTCAGGGTCAGATAGCCCTTCGCCCCGACCGTGATGTCCCCGCCGTGCAGGGCGGTGCGGGCGTGCGCGTACTCGTGGAGACAGAGCGACACCACCCACGCCGAGGTCACGAAGAGGAACACCGCGAGCCCGGGCAAGGCGGCGAAGTCCGTCCACACCGCCCAGCCGGTGACGGCCATGACGGCGAGGATCGCCAGGAAGACGGGGCTGATCCGCCGCTCGTGACGCCGGGTGGTGGCCGTGCTCATCGCGGGAACTCCCAGGGGACGAAGGGCTGGTGTGCGGGAAACGTACCGGGTGGCGGACGAAGTTCCGGGGCGGGGGCGCCGCCGACGTACGGGCCGTCCCTCCTGCCCTGCGTCGCTCCCTCCCCGCATCGGATGCCCCCGTCCGCGCGCCCCGCTTCCGGGGGTGGGTGGCTTCTCGCGGAGAATGGGGGCGTGCGTTACTCCCTGCTCGGCCCGACCCTCGCCCATGCGCCCGACGGTGCCGCCGTGAACGTCGGCGGTCCGCGCGTGCGGGCGCTGCTGACCGTGCTCGCCCTGCGGGCCGGCCGGACCGTGCCCGTACCGGCCCTCGTCGACGAGGTCTGGTACGGCGACGAGCCGCCCGCCGACGCGGTCGCCGCGCTCCAGGCCCTCGTCGGGCGGCTGCGCCGGGCCCTCGGGCGGACCGAGGTGATCTCGGCCGACGGCGGCTACCGGCTCGACGCCCGGCCCGAGGACGTCGACGCCCACCGCTTCGAGCACCTCACCGCCGAGGGCGTCGCCGCACTCGCCGGCGGGGGCGCCGCGCGGGCCGCCGCCCTCCTCGACGAGGCCCTCGGGCTCTGGCGCGGGCCCGCCCTCGCCGACCTCCCGGACCGGGACACGGAGGCCGCCCGCTGGGAGGCCCGCCGCCTCGACGCCCGCCGCGCCAGACTCGACGCGGCCCTCGCGCTCGGCGAGGCCACCGCGGCCCTCCCCGAGCTGACCGCGCTCTGCGCCGCCCACCCCCTGGACGAGCCCCTCCAGGCCCTGCGGATCCGCGCCCTGCGGGACACCGGCCGCGCCGCCGAGGCGCTCGCCGCGTACGAGTCGGTCCGCCGCGCCCTCGCCAACCGCCTCGGCACGGACCCCTCCCCGACCCTGCGCGCCCTCCACACGGAGCTGCTGGCCCCGGAGCCGAAGCCGCGGCCGAAGCCGGCGACGAGGCCGGAGCCGACGCCGGCCCCCGGCCGTCCCGGGAACCTCCGCGCCCGGCTGACGAGCTTCGTCGGGCGGGACGAGGAGATCGTCGCCCTCCAGGAGGACCTGCGGGGCGCGCGGCTCGTCACCCTGCTCGGGACCGGCGGGGCGGGCAAGACCCGGCTGTCGCAGGAGGCCGCCGAGCGGGGCGCCGGGGCATGGCCCGACGGCGTCTGGGTGGCCGAGCTCGCGTCCGTACGCGACCCGGAGGCCGTGCCCGAGGCCGTCCTCGCCGCCGTCGGCGCCCGCGAGACCGTGCTGCGCGGCGCAGGAGCCGAGGAGCTGCGCGCCGGGGACGACCCGCTCGCCCGGCTCGTCGAGCACTGCGCCGGGCGCCGGATGCTGCTGCTCCTCGACAACTGCGAGCACCTCGTGGCGGCCGCCGCCGACCTGGCCGAGACCCTGCTCGCCCGCTGCCCCGGGCTCCGGGTCCTCGCGACGAGCCGGGAGCCGCTGGGCGTGCCGGGCGAGGTGGTGCGCCCGCTGGGACCGCTGCCCACGGAGACCGCGCTGCGCCTCTTCGGGGAGCGGGGCACGGCGGTCCGCCCCGGTTTCCGCACCGCGGAGGACCCGGAGGCGGCGGCGGAGATCGTCCGCCGCCTGGACGGGCTGCCGCTGGCGATCGAACTGGCCGCGGCCCGGCTGAGGATGCTGACCCTGCGCCAGATCGCGGACCGGCTCGACGACCGCTTCCGGTTGCTGACCTCGGGCGCCCGGACCGTACTGCCCCGCCAGCAGACGCTGCGCGCGGTCGTCGACTGGTCCTGGGACCTCCTCGACGACCCCGAACGGGCCGTCCTGCGCCGTCTGTCGGTGTTCACCGGCGGCAGCGACCTGGAGGCGGCGGAGGCGGTGTGCGCGGGCACCGACACCCACGCCGACGCCCGGGCCCACGCCGACGCCCCGGCCCACCCCGACGCCCCCGTCCACGCTCACGCTCACGCCGACGTCCTCGAAGCGCTCGGCTCCCTCGTCGACAAGTCCCTCGTCGTCTCCGCACCCGGCGAGACCGGCATGCGCTACCGGCTCCTGGAGACCGTCGCCGAGTACGCGGGGGAGCGCCTCGACGAGGCCGGGGAGCGGCCGGCGACCGAGCGGCGGCATCTCGCGTACTACCGCGAGCTGGCCCGCCGCACCGACCCCGAGCTCCGCGGCTCCGGACAGGTCGCCGCCATCACCCGCTTCGGCACCGAGTACGGCAACCTCCGCACCGCCCTGCGCCGGGCCGTCGCCGCCCGCGACGAGGACGAGGCGCTCGTCCTCGTCCACTCCCTGCTCTGGTACTGGCAGATGCGCGACCTCCGCACCGACGCCCTGCACTGGGCCCGGGCCGCCGCCGCCCTCGGGCCCGACCCGTTCACGCCGCCCGCCGCCCCCGTCGTCCCCCTGCACGAGCCGTGCACGGCCGCCCCGCCGCCGCTCTCCGAGGAGCAGCGCTGGGAGGCCCGGCGCGGGGTGCGGCTGGTGGAGCTCCTCAACATGGACCACGAGACCGGGCGCTGGACCAGCCCCGAAGGCGTGCGCCGGCTCCGTGAGATGACCGCCGTCTACGAGCCCGGCCTGCCGCAGACCTGTCGGCTGCCCGGCTCCTTCGCCGTCTTCGCCGTCCTCCTCATCGGCGAGGCTGGCCGGCTCCGCGAGCTCCTCGACATGACGGTCGGGGCCTGCCGGCGCCACGGCTACGACTGGGAGCTCGCCAACGCCCTCCAGCTGCGTGCCAACATGTTCGCCAACCGGGGCGACCTGGCCGTCGAGGCGATCGCCGACGCCGACGAGAGCCTGGAGCTCTTCCTCCGGCTCGGTGACGCCTGGGGTGCGGCCGAGGCGCTCTCCTCCCGCGCGGAGGCCCACGAGCGGCGGCTCGAGTTCGAGGAGGCGGCCGAGGACTTCGCCGCCGCCATCGACTGCGCGGAGCGTATCGGCGCCCAGTCGCAGATGGCGCTCCTGCGGGCCCGGTACGCCGGGACGCTCGTCGAGACCGGGCGGGTCGACGAGGGGGAGGCGATCCTGCGCGAGATCGTGGCAGGCGGCCACGGCTGGGGCCACGAACCCCTGCTCGGTGCCCGCATCTTCCTCGCCCTGGCGCTCGGCCGCAGCGGTCGTACCGCCGAGGCCCGCGAGCATTTGCACGCGCTGCGGGGGGAGTTCGGCTCCGAGACCCTGTCCATCTTCGAGGGCTTCACGCTCGGCAGCCTGGCCTGGCTGGACGCCGTGGACGGGCGGTACGGCTCCGCGCTCGCCCTCGCGGGGGAGGCGTACGAGCGCTCCCTCGGCTCCCTGTCGATGATGGTCGCCCCGCAGATGCCGGCGGTCCACGTCGTCGTCGCCGCCTGGGCGCTTTCCGGCCTCGGTGGTCCCTCCGCGCGGTTCGCGGCGACGCTCCTCGGGGCCGGGGCGGGTCTCGTTCCGCCCGGGCACCTGCCGCCGCCGCTGGAGCGGGAGAACCTGGCCACGGCCACGGAGCTGACCCGGTCCGTCCTCGGCGAGGAGGAGTTCGCCGCGGCGTACGCCGAAGGCGGCGGCCTCTCCTTGGAAGAGACCGCCGCCCTGCTCGGCCGCGCCGCCGACGCGATCAGTGAGCGCGCCGAGTCCTGAACCCCGTCTTTCCGGTCAGGTCTTCTTGCGGAACTTGGTGACCGCGAGCGGCGCCGTGACGACCGTGATCACCAGCGCCCAGCCGAGGGTCATCCACACGGAGTGGGCGACCGGACCGCCGTTGATCAGGTTCCGGGCGGCGTCGGCGAGGTTCGACAGCGGGTTGTAGTCGGTGAAGGTCTCCAGCCAGCCCGGCATCGACGTCGTCGGGGCGAAGATCGAGGAGCCGAACTGGAGCGGCATCAGGACGAGCATCGCCATGCCCTGGACGGCCTGGGCCGTCTTGAGGGTGAGCCCGAGCAGGATGAAGATCCACATCAGCGAGGCGCCGAAGACCATCGACAGACCGATGGCGGCGAAGAGGTGGAGCACCGAGGTGTGGATCTCCAGGCCGAGCAGGAAGCCCATGCCGAGCAGGATCGCGGTGGCGATCAGCATCCGGCCGACCTCGACGACGATCTTCGCGATCAGGACGGAGGACCGGGCGATCGGCATCGTCCGGAACCGGTCCATGACCCCCTTCTTGAAGTCGTCGTTGATGCCCACGCCGACGGCCATGGCGATGTTCATGCCCATCATCGCCATCAGGCCGGGCGTCACGTAGTTGACGTAGACGTCGTTGTTGCCCTTGCCGGAGATCGCGCCGCCGAAGACGTACACGAACAGCAGGATGAAGATGATCGGCATCAGGACGGCGTCGAACATCGACTCCGGGTCCTGCTTGATCTGGAGGGCGTTGCGGCGGGCCAGGGCGCCGATGTGGCGGAGATTGGCCCGCAGCCCGATCCGGCCCTCGGCGGACGGCGCGGGGCGCGCCGGAGCCGTCCTCGGGGTGTCGCCGGGGGCCTTGGTGGCAGTGGTCGTGGTGGTCGTGGTCGTGCTCACGCGGCGACCTCCTCGCTGATCGCGTCGGACACGTCGGTCTTCTGGCCGGTGATCGCGAGGAACACCTCGTCCAGGCTGGGCAGATGGGTCCCGATGTGGGCGATGCCGAAGCCGCGCGCCCCGAGCAGCGCCACGACGGCGGTCAGCTGCTGGTCGGTGAGGATCGGCACGTACAGGGCGCCCTCGTCGGGCACGACGGTCGAGCCGGCGATGCCGTCGAGACCGGTCTCGCGGAGCGCGGCGGCCATCGCGGACAGCTGGTCCGGGTCGACCGGGCGGATCTTCAGGGTCCGGCCGCCGACCTTCGCCTTGAGCTCGTCGACGCCGCCCTTGGCGATGACCTTGCCCTTGTCGATGACGGTCAGCTCGCTCGCGAGCTGCTCCGCCTCCTCCATGTACTGGGTGGTGAGGAGGACGGTGACGCCCTCGGAGACCATCCGCTGGACCTCGTCCCACACCTCGTTGCGGGTGCGCGGGTCGAGACCGGTCGTCGGCTCGTCCAGGTAGAGGACGGAGGGCTGCCCGATCATCGAGGCGGCGAGGTCGAGCCGGCGGCGCATGCCGCCGGAGTAGGTCATCGCGGCGCGCTTGGCGGCGTCGGTGAGGGAGAAGCGCTCCAGCATCTCGTCGGACCGGCGTCGGGCGTCCTGCCGGGACAGGTCGAGCAGCCGCCCGATCATGTAGAGGTTCTCCCAGCCGGAGAGCTTCTCGTCGACGGAGGCGTACTGGCCGGTGAGGCCTATGGTGCGGCGCAGTTGGCGGGGGTGCTTCACCACGTCGTAGCCGGCGACGGTGGCGGTCCCGGAGTCCGGGACGAGGAGGGTGGACAGGCAGCGGACGAGGGTGGTCTTCCCGGCGCCGTTCGGCCCGAGGACCCCGAGGACGGTGCCCTCCCGGACGTCCAGGTCGACCCCGTCGAGGGCCTTCGTCGCGCCGAAGTGCTTCACGAGGCCCCGGACCTCGACGGCGTTGGTGTGTGATCGCGTCATGGCAGCCACTACACCAGCCGCCACCGACAATCCCCCGACAGACGACCGACAGCCCGCCGATGGGGGATGTCGGCGGGCTGTCGGAGGTGCCGCAGTGGCTTCGGGGGACTCTCCGTCGAACTAGTGGAAGGTGTGCTCCTCGGCGGGGAACGCCCCGCCGGAGACGTCCTCGGCGAAGGCGCGCGCGGCGTCGCCGAGCGTCTCGCGGAGGTTGGCGTACTGCTTGGTGAAGCGCGGGACCTTGCCGCCGGTCAGACCGGCCATGTCGGTCCAGACGAGGACCTGCGCGTCGGTGCCGGCGCCCGCGCCGATGCCGATGGTCGGGATGTGCAGCGAGCGGGTGACCTCGGCGGCCAGTTCGGCCGGTACGAGTTCGAGGACGACCGCGAAGGCGCCCGCGTCCTGCGCCGCCTTGGCATCGCTGAGCAGCCGGTGGGCGGCCTCGTCGGTACGGCCCTGCACCCGGTAGCCCATCGTGTTGACGGACTGCGGGGTGAGGCCCAGGTGGGACATGACGGGGATGCCGGCCTGGACGAGCAGCTCGGTCTGGGCCAGGGAGCGCTCGCCGCCCTCCAGCTTGACCGCGTTGACCCCCGCGTCCTTGATCAGCCGGGTGGCGTTGCGCAGGGCCTGGACGGGCCCTTCCTGGTACGAGCCGAAGGGGAGGTCGCCGACGACGAGGGCGCGCTTGGTGCCCCGGACGACGGCGGCGGAGAGGATCGTCATCTCGTCCATCGTGACCGGCACGGTGGTCTCGTAGCCGAGGTGACAGTTGCCCATCGAGTCGCCGACGAGGATCACGGGGATGCCGGCCTCGTCGAAGACGGACGCGGTCATCGCGTCGTAGGCGGTGAGCATGGGCCACTTCTCGCCGCGGGCCTTGGCGGCGGCGATGTCGTGGACGGTGATGCGGCGCGTGCCCTGGCCGCCGTACAGCGACTTGCTGCTGTCGGCGGGTGATTTCTGGGCAGCCTGAAGCGTCATGGGGAACGGCTCCTTCGTCATCTCGAGGCGCCCTGACGGCGTCCCCGGACCACATCCATGGTGGCACTTCGCCGGGCGGGCGGGGAAGTGGGCCGGAGTGGCGCTGTTCACACCGGTGCAACGTCCCGCGTCGCGTAAAGACGTCGCGTAAGGACGTCGCGTAAAGACTCCGCCAGGTTTTTCGATACGAGACGGTCTCGTATCGAAATAGGGTTAGGGTGATCGGCATGTCGCAGCCGTCCCCTGCTCCCGCCCCTGCCCCTGCCCCGCCCCGGATACCCGAGGCCGTCCACCGGCGCCGCTGGGCCGTCCTCGGCGTCCTCATGCTCAGCCTGCTGATCGTCGTCCTCGACAACTCGATCCTGAACGTCGCGGTCAGGACGATCGCCGCCCCCGCGCCCACCGGCATCGGCGCCACCCAGAGCGAGCTGGAGTGGGCGATCAACTCCTACACGCTCGTCTTCGCCGGCCTCCTCTTCACCTCAGGTCTGCTCGGCGACCGCCTCGGCCGCAAGAAGGTGCTGCTCTTCGGCATCACCGTCTTCGGCATCGGCTCCGCCCTCGCCGCCCTCTCCGGCTCCCCGGACGAGCTCATCGCCTACCGGGCCGTCATGGGCCTCGGCGCCGCGTTCGTCATGCCCGCGACCCTCTCCGTCCTCATGAACGTCTTCGAGCGGGACGAGCAGCCCAAGGCCATCGGCATCTGGGCCGGCGGCGTCGGCCTGGGCATCGCGATCGGACCGATCGCCGGCGGCATCCTGCTCGAACACTTCTGGTGGGGATCGATCTTCCTCGTCAACGTCCCCGTCGTGCTCCTCGCCCTCGCCCTGATGATCTGGCTGGTCCCCGACTCCCGTGACCCGAAGCCGGGCCGGATCGACGTACCCGGCGTACTGCTCTCCGTCCTCGGACTCGTCCTCCTCGTGTACGGGATCATCCGCGGCGGCGAGCTCGCGAGCTTCACCGACGTCACCGTCCTCGCCCCGGTCCTCGGCGGCCTCGCGGTCCTCGTCCTCTTCGTCCTGCACGAGCGGCGCAGCGACCACCCGGCCATCGACATGGCGTACTTCAGGAAGCCCGCGTTCTCGGCGGCCGTCGCCGCGATCGCCCTCGTCTTCTTCGCCCTCATGGGCGTGACCTTCTTCTCCGCCTTCTACCTCCAGAGCGTGCGCGGCTACAGCGCGCTCCAGTCCGGGCTGCTGATCCTGCCGCTCGCCGTCGCCCAGATGGTGTTCTCGCCCCGGGCGCGGCTCGTCGTCGACCGCTTCGGCGCGAAGGCCGTGTGCACCGTCGGCATGCTGCTCGTCGCCGCGGGCCTCGCCGCCTTCGCCTTCTTCGACGCCTCGACGCCGATCTGGGCGATGGAGGTCGTCTTCTTCGTCCAGGGCGCCGGAATGGCGCACATCATGCCGCCGGTCACGGTCTCGATCATGCAGGCGCTGCCCCGGGAGAAGGCGGGCTCCGGCTCGGCGGTCAACAACACCTTCCGGCAGGTCGGCGGCGCGATGGGCGTGGCCGTCCTCGGGTCGGTGCTGTCCTCCACGTACCGCGGGGAGATCGAGGGACACCTCGGCGGCGTCCCGGCGGCCCTGCGCGACACGGCGGGCGAGTCCATCGAGGCGACGCTCGCGGTCGCGGAGAAGCTCGGTCCGGCCGGCCGGGACCTCGTGGCCCCCGCGTACGACGCCTTCCTCGGCGCCATGCACGTCACGGCGGTCGCCTCCGCCGTGATCGCCCTGATCGGCGCGGCCGTGGTGGCCGGCTTCCTCCCGGGCCGTACGCCGCAGGGCGCCGGTCCCGACGCCACCGCTCCGGACGGTGCCACTCCGGACGGTGCCACTTCCGACGCCACCGCACCGGACGCCACCGCTCCGGACGGTGCCGCCCGGCGGGCCGCCGTACCCGGGCCCGGCGCCGAGGCGGGAGAATCGGCCCGTCGATAGGCCGACGGCCGGCCACCGGAGGAGAGGCGGAGCGCACGTGTCGCTGCAGGACGGCGGGACCCCGGAACCCCACGACGACGGGCCGCGGCCCGTGGGCTGCGGGGGTCCGGGCCCCGAGGCGGGTCCCGAGGCCGGGCCCGCCCGGCGGGGGCGGCCGCGGAGCGAGGCGGCCGAGCAGGCGATCTTCGACGCGGCCATCACGCTCCTGGAGGGCGGCACCCCGCTCGCCGAGCTGTCCATCGAGAAGCTCGCCCGCACCGCCGGCGTCGGCAAGGCCACCATCTACCGGCGCTGGCCCGGCAAGGAAGAGCTCTTCGTCGACCTGCTCCGCTCCGTGGAGCTCCCGGACCCGGTGCTGCCCGGCACCTCGGTCCGGGACGACCTCGTGACGCTCCTGGAGTCGATCCGGCAGCGGGGCCTCGCCAAGCGGACCTCCGCCCTCCTCCACAACGTGTTCTCGCAGATGCAGCTCTATCCCAAGCTGTGGGACACGTACCACCACACCGTGATCGAGCCGCGCCGCCGCCTCGGCCTGGACGCGGTGCGGCGCGGGATGGAGCGCGGCGAGCTCCGCGACGACCTCGACGTCGAGCTCGTCAACGACCTCTTCACCGGCCCCCTGCTCCTCCGTACCGTCATCCGCCCCGGCGGCACCCTGGAGCCCGGCCTCGCCGAGCGGATCGTCGACACCGTCATGGAAGGCCTCCGCCCCCGCACCTGATCCGCCCGCGCACCCGATCCGCCCCGTGCCTGATTCGCCCGCGCACCCGATCCGCCCCGTGCCCGATCCGCCCGCCGCCCCGGTCGGCGGCCCGGACGAATGTGCGCGTTCTGTCACAGGGCCCCCGCCCGCGCCACCTGCAGGAACCCGCCACGCGCGAGTGTCGTCCCTGGGGGAGTACGACGGACCCGGGATCGCCTAGTGTCGGCACCGGGTCACGCAAGACGGCAAGGCAGCAGTGAGGACAGTGCGATGGCGCGGGTGGACATGACGGAGACCGAGTACGGCGGCGACGGGAACGGGCCCACCGGTTCCGGATCCCGGTTCCGGACCGCCCTCGACGGCCTCCGCCGCGACCGCGGCATCTGGCGCCGGGGCATCCTGATCGCCGCCGCGGCGGTGGCGCTGACCCTCCTGATGGTGTTCCACGCCGAGATCCCCAACAAGATCGGCAACCTCGGCAGCCTGACCGAGACCTTCCTGCCCTGGCTGGGCCTCTTCGTCCCCCTGCTGCTCGTACTCGCCCTGGTACGCCGCTCCGCCACCGCCCTGATCGCCCTGCTGCTGCCGTCCGTGGTCTGGCTCAACCTCTTCGGCGGCCTCGTCGCCGACAAGTCGGCCTCCGGCGGCGACCTGACCGTCGCCACCCACAACGTCAACGCCGACAACCCGGACCCCGAGGGCACCGCCCGCGGGCTCGCCGCGTCCGGCGCCGACGTGCTGGCCCTGGAGGAGCTCAAGGGCGACATGGTCCCGACGTACGAGCGGGGCCTGGCCGAGGCGTACCCGTACCACTCCGTCCAGGGCACGGTCGGCCTCTGGAGCAAGCTGCCCCTGCGCGCCGCGCAGCCCGTCGACATCCGGATGGGCTGGACCCGCGCCATGCGCGCCACCGTGGTGACCCCCCAGGGCGAGGTCGCGGTGTACGTCGCCCACCTGCCGTCCGTCCGGGTCAAGCTGAACGCGGGCTTCACCGCCAACCAGCGCGACAACAGCGCCAACGCCCTCGGCGAGGCCATCTCCCACGACAAGCACGAGCGGATCGTCCTCCTCGGCGACCTCAACGGCACCATGAACGACCGCTCGCTCAACGCGGTCACCTCGCAGCTGCGCTCCACCCAGGGCGCGGCGGGCGACGGCTTCGGCTTCAGCTGGCCGGCCTCGTTCCCGATGGCCCGGATCGACCAGATCATGGTGAAGGGCGTCGAACCGATGTCGTCCTGGGCGCTGCCGGAGACGAAGAGCGACCACCTCCCGATCGCCGCCCGCGTGAAGCTCTGAGGGTCGGGGCGAAACCTTCCCTTCATCCCCCGGAAGCCGCGGGGAAGAATCCACCTGAGAGTCTTTGTTCCGACGAAGAACTATCTTCGGGACATTCCGGAAAGGCTCTCCCCATGCCCCTGGCGCTGCTCGCGCTCGCCGTCTCCGCCTTCGGCATCGGCACGACCGAGTTCGTGATGATGGGCCTCCTGCCCAACGTCGCCGACGACCTCGGCACCTCCGTCCCCACCGCCGGGTACCTCGTCTCCGCGTACGCGATCGGCGTGGTCGTCGGCGCCCCGTTGCTCACGGCCCTCGGCTCGCGGATCCCGCGCAAGCGGATGCTGCTCCTGCTGATGGCCCTGTTCGTCGTCGGCAACCTCGCCTCCGCGTTCGCCCCCGGCTTCGGCTGGCTCGTCGCCGGGCGGGTCCTCGCCGGACTCCCGCACGGGGCGTTCTTCGGCGTCGGCGCGGTCGTCGCCGCCCGGCTCGTGCCCGAGGACCGGCAGGCGCGGGCGGTGGCCACGATGTTCCTCGGCCTCACCGTCGCCAACATCCTCGGCGTACCGGCCGCGACCCTCCTCGGCCAGCACCTCGGCTGGCGGGCCACCTTCCTCGTCGTCACGGTCATCGGCCTCCTGGCCATGGTGGCGCTCGCCCGCCTCGTGCCGTACGTCCCCCTGGACGAGCGGCAGGGCCTGGGCCGCGAGATCCGGGCCCTCGGCCGCCCGCAGGTGCTCCTCGGCCTGCTCACCGCGGTCTTCGGCTTCGCGGGCGTCTTCGCCGTGTACTCCTACCTCGCCTCGATGACGACCGAGGTGATGGGCTTCGGCGAGTCCACCGTCACGATCGTCCTCGCCCTCTTCGGCCTCGGCATGACGGGCGGGGCGCTCGCCGCGGGCCCGCTGACCGACCGCGCGCTCCGCCCGACGCTGTACGGCTCCCTGGCGGCCCTCGTCCTCGCCCTGGTCGCCTTCCGCTTCACCGTCCACGTGCCGTGGCTGGCCCTCGTCACGGTCGTCGTGCTCGGCGCGGTCGGCTTCATGACCACCACCCCGCTCCAGATGCTGGTCATGCGCAAGGCCAAGGACGCCCCGACGCTCGCCTCCGCCTCCAACCACTCCGCCTTCAACCTCGCCAACGCCGGCGGCGCCTGGGCGGGCGGCGCCGCCGTCGCCGCCGGCTGGGGCTGGACCTCCCCGGCCCTCGTCGGCGCGGCCCTCACGGTCGTCGGCCTCGCGATCGCGGCGCTCGCGGGCCTGCTCGACCGGGCCCCCGCGACGGCGGAGGGGGCCTCCCGCGTCGTGGCGGGAAGCCCCTTCGACCCCGACGACAGGAGGGCCGGGACGGTCAGGGGGACGTCGTCGTCTCCCGCCAGCGGTTCGTGATCGGGAGCCGGCGGTCCTTGCCGAAGCCCTTCGCAGAGATCTTGGTGCCCGGCGGGTACTGCCGTCGCTTGTACTCCGCCGCGTCCACCATCCGCAGCGTCCGCGCGACGACCTCCTCGTCGAAGCCGGCCGCCACGATCTCGTCCTTGCCGCGGTCCGCGTCCACGTACAGCGCGAGGATCCCGTCGAGGACGTCGTAGTCCGGCAGCGAGTCCGTGTCCACCTGGCCCGGGCGCAGCTCGGCGCTGGGCGGCTTCGTGATCGAGTCCTCCGGGATCGGCGGGGTCATCCCGCGGTCCTCGGCGGCCCGGTTGCGCCAGCGCGCGAGCCGGAAGACGGTCGACTTGTAGACGTCCTTGATGGGCCCGAACGCGCCGACGGAGTCGCCGTACAGCGTCGAGTAGCCCACCGCCAGCTCGGACTTGTTGCCCGGCGCGAGGACGATGTGGCCCTCCTGGTTGGAGAGGGCCATCAGCGTCGTGCCGCGCAGCCGGGACTGGAGGTTCTCCTCGGCGAGGCCGGTGAGTCCCAGCGACGCCATGTACGCGTCGAACATCGGCTCGATCGACACCGTCCGGTAGTGGAGACCGGTGCGGCGGGCCAGCTCGGCCGCGTCGCCGCGCGAGTGGTCGGAGGAGTACTTGGAGGGCATCGACACCCCGTACACGTTCCCCGCGCCGACCGCGTCGCAGGCGATCGCCGCGACGAGCGCCGAGTCGATGCCGCCGGAGAGCCCGATCAGGACCGAGCGGAAACCGTTCTTCGCGACATACGCCCGCAGTCCCACGACCAGGGCCGAGTAGACCTCCTCGTCGTCGTCGAGCCGGTGCGCGTACCCGCCCGCGAGCTCCGGCTCGTACGCGGGCAGCGGCTTCCCGGAAAGCACCACCCGGTCGATCCGCAGCCCGTCGCCGGTGCCCTCGCCCACGACCCCCTCCGGGGCCTCCGGGTCGGCCGCCGGCAGCTCCAGGTCGACGATCACGCTGCCCTCGACGAACTGCGGGGCGCGCGCGATCACTTCGCCCGCCGCGTCCACGACGATCGAGTCGCCGTCGAAGACCAGCTCGTCCTGACCGCCCGTCGACGCCAGGTACGCCGTGACGCAACCGGCCTCCCGGGCCCGCCTGCGGACCAGTTCGAGCCGCGTGTCGTCCTTGTTCAGCTCGTACGGCGAGGCGTTGACCGACAGGAGCAGCCCCGCCCGCGCGGCGCGCGCCGCCGGGACCCGGCCGCCCTCCTGCCAGAGGTCCTCGCAGATCGCCAGGGCCACGTCGACGCCGTGGACGCGGACGACCGGCAGGGTGTCGCCCTGGACGAAGTAGCGGTACTCGTCGAAGACGCCGTAGTTGGGGAGGTGGTGCTTGGCGAAGCGCAGCGCCACCTCGCCGCGGTACAGCACGGCGGCGGCGTTCTCCGGTGAGCCGGCGGGCCTGCCGAGCCTCGGCGCGGCCCGCTCGGAACGGTCCAGGTAGCCGACGACGACCGGCAGCTCGCCGAAGCCCTCGTCCGCGAGCCGCCGGGCGAGCCCGCGCAGGGCCTCCCGGGACGCCTCGACGAAGGAGGGCCGCAGGGCCAGGTCCTCGACGGGGTAGCCGGTCAGCGCCATCTCGGGGAACGCGACGAGATGCGCGCCCTGTCCGGCGGCGTGCCGGGTCCAGTGGACGATCGCCTCGGCGTTCCCGGCGATGTCTCCGACGGTCGAGTCGATCTGATTCAGGGCGAGGCGTAGTTGAGGCACCCGGCCAGTGTAATCGTCACACCGACGCGATGTCCCGGAAAACGCCCCGGCAGGTCCCACGCCCGCCCCACGCCCGACCTGCGGTCCGCCTCGCGCCCGACCTGCGATCCGCCCGCGCTCTCGACATGCGGCCCGCCCCCGCCCCGCTGATCATGGGCCCATGACGACCACTGACGACCCGGCAGAGTCGGCACGTCCCACCGCCGGTGACGCGGCGACGGTCCAGGACGACGGCACGAAGAGGCAGGGGGTCCGGGGGCGTCCCCCGGGAATGAACAGCATCTCCTGGCTGACGCTCGCCTTCATGACCACCGCGTCCGTCGCGAGCCTGCGGCCCTCGCCGTCGATGGCCATCTACGGCCTCGCCGCGATCTTCCTCTACCTGCTCCCGGCCATCGTCTTCCTGCTCCCCACCGCCCTCGTCGGCGCCGAGCTCGCCTCCGGCTGGTCCGGCGGCATCTACCGCTGGGTCGGCGAGGCCCTCGGCAAGCCGCTGGGATTCCTCGCGGTCTGGTGCCAGTTCGCCATGACCATCGCGTACTACCCGAGCCTGCTCGCGTACGTCGCCTCGACCTTCGCGTACGTCATCGACCCCTCCCTCGCCGAGAACGGTCTCTACGTCGCGATCGTCATCGTCGTCGTCTACTGGAGCGGGGTCTGGATCTCCTCGCGCGGGACGAAGGCGATCGCCGGGCTCTCCTCCTTCGGCCTGATCATCGGCACCCTCATCCCCGGCGTCCTGCTCGTCGTCCTCGGCCTGGTCTTCCTCGGCCAGGGCAACCCCTCCGCGCAGCCCATGAGCGCCGACCACTGGCTCCCGCCGTGGACCGGCCTCGCCAGCCTGGTCCTCATCGTCAACAACTTCCTGTCCTACGCGGGCATGGAGATGAACGGCGTGCACGTCTCCTCGCTGCGCGAGCCCAAGCGCGAGTACCCGAAGTCGATGTTCCTGGCGACCGGCCTCGTCCTGCTGATCTTCATCCTTCCGGCCCTCGCCATCGCCTGGGTCATGCCCTCGGCGCAGCTCAGCCTCACCGCCGGACTCATGCAGGCCTTCCAGGCCTTCTTCGACCACTTCTCCATCGGCTGGATGACCAAGGTCGTCGGCCTCATGCTGGTCTGCGCCGCCCTCGGCGGCATGCTCACCTGGCTCGCCGGACCCGCGAAGGGCCTCGTCCTGCTCTCCCGGCAGGAGGGCTACCTGCCGCCCGCGCTCCAGAAGTTCAACAGGAACGGCGTCCCGCAGAACATCATGATCGCGCAGGGCGTCGTGACCACCCTGATCGGCGTCCTGTACGCCTTCAGCGACAACGTCTCCAGCGCCTACTGGATGTTCTCCGTCATCACCGTGCAGATCTACCTGATCGCGTACCTCCTGATGTTCGTCGCCGTCGTCAAGCTCCGCAGGAGCCGGCCGGAGGTCGAACGGGGCTTCCGCGTCCCCGCTGTCCAGTGGGTCGCCGGCATCGGCTTCGTCTCCTCCGTCGCCGCGCTCGTCATCGGCTTCGTCCCGCCCGACCAGTTCGGCGACCAGCCGCTCTGGCGCTACCTGCTCATCGTCGGCGGCGGACTGTTCGTCCTCGGCATCGCCATCCCGGCCGCGCTCCTCAAGTACCGCAAGCCCAGCTGGGTCCACCCCGACCACAGGGAACCTTCCGGTACGCCCTGACGTTCGAACCACCATGCCCGGAAAGGTGCCCGAGAAGGCGACGAGAGCGGCAGCGGTCCTGCTCGGCCTCGGCGCGCTCGCGTACACCGCCTGGCTCCTCGAAGTCCTCGTCCGGACCGGGCTCGACCCGGTCCGGACGTACGTCTCCGAGCTCGCCGCCGCCGACCAGCCCCTCGGCGGCCTCTTCCGCGCCACCGACCTCGCGGCCGGCCTCCTCGTCCTCGCCGGCGCGCTCGCCGGGCTCGCCGCGACCCGAGGACCCCGGCGGCACGGCCCCTGGGCGCTCGGCGGCTGGATCGCCCTCGCCGTCTTCGGGGCCGCCACCGTCGCCGACTCCCGGCTCCCGCTCAGCTGCACCCCCACCGCCGACCCGGAGTGCGCGGCGCGCGAGACCGCCGGTCTCGTGCCCGCCACCCATACGGCCCACGCCGTCAGTTCGAGCCTCGCCATGACCGGCGCCCTCGCCGCGATGGTCGCCCTGACCGTGGCCGCCTGCCGGTACGGCCACTGGCGCCCCCTCGCCCGTACCGGCCCGGCCCTCGTCGTCCTGGAGCTCGCCGCCACCGCCTGGACCCTGGCGGCCGTCGCCGCCTTCGAGGCCGGCAAGGGCACGTGGTCGCTGGGCGCGGGCCAGCGGCTCCAGGTCCTCCTGGTGGCCGTGTGGCTCGCCGTCCTCGCCGGCTCCCTCGTGCGGAGGCGGGCGCGATGACCTTCGTACGGATCGGGGGAGTGGCCCACCACGTGGTCGTCGAGGGCTCGGGACCCGTCTGCGTCCTGAGCGCCGGTCTCGGCCTGAGCTGGTTCGACTGGGACCCGGTCGTGCCGCTGCTCGCCCCCTACCGCACCGTGGTCCGCTTCGACCGCCCCGGCCACGGCCTCTCCGCCCCCGCGTCCGCGCCGCCGACGGCGGCGGGCGAGGCGGCCCGGATCGCGTCGCTCCTCGACGCGCTGGACGCATCGGACGCGCTGGGCGGGCTGGACGTGCCGGGCGGCCACCAGGTCCCCGTCACCGTCGTGGGCCACTCCCTCGCCGGGTTCCACGCGGAGGCCTTCGCCCGCCTCCACCCCACCCGTACCGCCGCACTTGTCCTCGTCGACTCCTCGGTGGAGGAGCACCCCCGCCCCTCCCGTACGACCGCCGTCTCCCGGGTCCTCGGCAGGGCGCTCTCCGCCGCCGGCGTCCCCGCCGCGCTCGGCCCGGCCCTCCGCCGGGCATCCGTACGGCGGGACCCGGCGCCCACGGAGCTGATCCGCCGCGTCTACGGGACCTCACGGGTCCTGCGCGGCACCCTCCTGGAGAACGCCCACTACGGCGCCGTCGCCGCCGAACTCCTCGACCTGCGGGAGCGGTTCCCCCTCCCGCCCGGCCTGCCCGTCACCGTCCTCGCCGCCCCCGACGGCTCCGCCCGCTGGGAGCGCCGGCAACGCGCGCTGGCCCGACGGCTCGGCGCCTCCTACGAGGCGGCCGTGCCGTCGGGCCATCTGGTCATGCTGGACCGCCCGGACGCGGTGGCCCGAGCCGTGCTGCACCCGGGTCAGGTCGCGGCGTAGACGCTCGCGCAGAAGCCCTTGATCTGCTCGTCCGACAGATGCTGGGCCAGATCCGCCTCGCTGATCATGCCGACGAGCCGCTTGCCCTCGATGACGGGGAGCCGCCGGATCTGGTGGCTCTGCATCTCCTCCAGGACCGCGCCCACGTCGGCGCCCGCCTCGACCCAGCGCGGGGTGCCCTTGGCCATCTCGCCACAGGTGATCTTGGCCGGATCGTGGCCCATGGCCACACAGCCGATCACGATGTCGCGGTCCGTGAGGATGCCGCAGAGCCGTTCGTTCTCGTCGGCGATGGGCAGCGCGCCCACGTTCAGGTTGCGCATCATCTGCGCGGCACGGTCGAGCGTCTCGTGTGCGGGGATCCACTGGGCCCCGGGATGCATGATGTCCTTCGCCGTGGTCATGAGCTGCGTACCTTTCGTCGACGTCGTCGCACGAACGTCCCCGAGCCCACCCATTGTCGGCGCGCGACACGGCCCCCGCGACCGCAAGGGGTCACGGGGGCCGTCAAGGCCTTGCGGGATCGGGCCGCCGCGCGGCTCAGGCCCCGCGCGGCTCAGGCCCCGCGCTGCTTCAGCATGTCGGCCATCAGCAGGATCTCGGACCGCTGCGCGTCGACCATGCCCTGCGCGAGGTCGCGCTCGACGCCCGGGGCGCACTTGGCCACGCAGCCCTCGGCCATGTGGACCCCGCCCTTGTGGTGCTCGGTCATGAGCTTCAGGTACAGGACCTCGGCCTCCCGGCCGCTCGCCTTGCGCAAGGCGTCCATCTGCGCGTTGGTCGCCATGCCCGGCATCAGCGCGCCGTCCTGGTCACCGCTGCCGCCCATGCCGCCCATGCCCATCCAGGCCATCGGCTCGACACCGGACTGGAGCTTCGGCAGCCCCCACATGTCAAGCCAGCCGAGCATCATGCCCCGCTGGTTGGCCTGGGTGTTGGCGATGTCGTACGCGAGACGGCGCACCGCCTCGTCCCGGGTGCGGTCCCGGACGATGAACGACATCTCGACGGCCTGCTGGTGGTGGACGGACATGTCCCGGGCGAAGCCGGCGTCCGCGGAGTCGGTCGCGGGGGTACGCGGCGCCTCGTCGCGCTCGGCGGAGGCGACGGTGACGGCGCCCCCGGCGAAGAGCAGCGCGAGCGCGACGGCGGTGACGGCCGCCCACTGCGTCCGCCCGCCCCGGCGCCGCGCGGCGGGCGCGAACTCCTCGTCCGCCCCGGTCCCCTCGCTCGCCGACCGGCTCACCGACCTGCTCACTGGTCGACCCCGCCGGTGCAGGCGGCACCCGGCTCGGGGGTCTGCGGGCCCTGGACGTACTTCGTGAAGAAGGCGTCGATCCGCGGGTCGGTGGCGCTGTCCACGGTCACCTGCTTGCCCCAGGCGGACAGCATGATCGATCCGGTCTGGTCGTCCACCGGGCTCATCAGCGTGTACTTGGTCTTGCCGACCTTCTCGGCCAGCTTCTCGACGTCGGCCTTGTCGGCCTTCTTGTTGTACGTCACCCAGACGGCGCCGTGCTCCAGCGAGTGCACGGCGTTCACGTCGTTGATCGCCTTGTCGTAGACCACGCCGTCGCAGTTCATCCAGACCGGGTGGTGGTCACCGCCGACCGGCGGCTTCATGTCGTACTTCACCGGGGTCTCGACGTGGTTGCGGCCGAGCTTCTTCGCGTCCCAGGTCTGCTCGGCCTTGATGGGGGCCTTGGCGGCGGCCTCCTTCGCGTCCTGCTCGTCGGACTTCTTCAGCAGCACGAAGGTGCCGAAGCCGACGAGGCCGAGGACGACGACTCCGGAGACGCCGATGGTGATCAGACGGTTGCGGCGCTCGCGGGACTGCTCGGCGCGGCGCATCTCCTCTATTCGGGCGCGGCGGTCGGCGTTGGCGGAGCGGTTGGCGGCCATGGTGATGTCGTCCTTCTTCAGGGATGGGGTGGAGTTCGGAGCGGGACACGCGGGGAGCGGGCGGCAGGCCCGCCGCCGCTATGTCCGGAGAACTTGAAGGACGTGCAGGTCCGGCGCGCGCGGCCGGACGCCGGACCGGCGGGCCGGGCCGTCACCGGAGGGCGGGTCGAGGCGCGGGAGCCGGCCCTCCGCGTGGAGCGGGGGGTCGACCGGCGCCGCGCTGAGCACCGCGGGGGAGAGGGAGGGGACGAGGGAGCAGCCGTCGCGTTCGTACGGGCAGATGTACTCGGCCACGGCCACCGACGCGTGTGCGCCGTACGCCTCCGGGGCCGCCTCGTGATGGGGGTCGGGCCCGGGCCCGGTCCCCAGACAGACGAAGAGCGCGGCAAGGAGCGTCGCCACGGCACTCACCAGTGCCATGGGACGCGCGTGTCGGAACAGGCGTACGAGCCGCGTGGCCCCCATGGGCGCAGATCGTAGTGGGCGCGAGCCCTCCGTGGGCCGAACGGGGTACCACTCGGTACCGGCGAACGATCACGACACCCCCGAATCCGCCTCCTCCCGTTACCTGCGTCACACCCGAGCAGGCACTATGGGTGTGCAACGTGCGCGAAACCATGTGGTGGGATGCTCAGGTGCCCCCCGATGCATCGGAGGCGGTGGGAGCAGGCGGCCTGACCAGCGAGGATGGGTGTGGAAATGGACAAGCAGCAGGAATTCGTGCTCCGTACGCTCGAGGAGCGCGACATCCGCTTCGTGCGCCTGTGGTTCACCGATGTGCTGGGCTTCCTCAAGTCGGTGGCCGTGGCGCCCGCCGAGCTTGAGCAGGCCTTCGACGAGGGCATCGGCTTCGACGGCTCGGCGATCGAGGGTTTCGCCCGCGTATACGAATCGGACATGATCGCCAAGCCGGATCCGGGCACCTTCCAGATCCTGCCGTGGCGCGCCGAGGCCCCGGGCACGGCCCGGATGTTCTGCGACATCCTGATGCCGGACGGCTCGCCGTCCTTCGCGGACCCGCGGTACGTCCTCAAGCGGGCCCTGGCCAAGACCTCCGACCTCGGCTTCACCTTCTACACCCACCCCGAGATCGAGTTCTTCCTCCTGAAGGACAAGCCGCTCGACGGCACGCGGCCCACCCCGGCCGACAACTCGGGCTACTTCGACCACACCCCGCAGAACGTCGGCATGGACTTCCGCCGCCAGGCGATCACGATGCTCGAATCGATGGGCATCTCGGTGGAGTTCTCCCACCACGAGGGCGCGCCGGGCCAGCAGGAGATCGACCTCCGCTACGCGGACGCCCTCTCCACCGCGGACAACATCATGACGTTCCGCCTGGTCATGAAGCAGGTCGCGCTCGAACAGGGCGTCCAGGCCACCTTCATGCCGAAGCCGTTCTCCGACTACCCCGGCTCGGGCATGCACACCCACCTGTCGCTCTTCGAGGGCGACCGGAACGCCTTCTACGAGTCGGGTGCCGAGTACCAGCTCTCCAAGGTGGGCCGCTCCTTCATCGCGGGCCTCCTGAAGCACGCGGGCGAGATCTCCGCCGTCACCAACCAGTGGGTCAACTCGTACAAGCGCATCTGGGGCGGCTCCTCCCGCACGGCCGGCTCGGGCGGCGAGGCCCCCTCGTACATCTGCTGGGGCCACAACAACCGCTCGGCCCTCATCCGCGTCCCCATGTACAAGCCGGGCAAGACGGGCTCGTCCCGCGTCGAGGTCCGCTCCATCGACTCGGGCGCCAACCCCTACCTGACGTACGCGGTCCTCCTCGCGGCCGGCCTCAAGGGCATCGAAGAGGGCTACGAACTCCCGGCCGGCGCCGACGACGACGTCTGGGCCCTCTCCGACGCGGAACGCCGCGCGATGGGCATCGAGCCGCTCCCGCAGAACCTGGGCGAGGCGATCGCCCTCATGGAGAAGAGCGAACTGGTCGCGGAGACCCTCGGCGAGCACGTCTTCGATTTCTTCCTGCGCAACAAGAAGCAGGAGTGGGAGGAGTACCGGAGCGAGGTCACCGCCTTCGAGCTCCGCAAGAACCTGCCGGTCCTGTAGGGGACTTGACGATCCGGGCCGGTGGCGGGCAGCCACCGGCCCGGCCGTTGCCGGAGGAAATGCGTTGCCCGGCGGACGGGGAGCGGCTCACACTGCCCCGGTGAAGATCAGTGCTGTCGCCACCGAGCGGCTTCTTTTGCACCCGTTGAGCGTGGCCGAGGCCGAGCGCATCCTCGCTGGGGAGCCCGGGGACCAGGACCTGTGGGGCGACGGGTATCCCGGGGCCGGGGACGTCCGCGCGAGCACCGGGTTCCTGCGCGGGGTCGCCGAGCGGGGGGACCCGGGGGCGTTCCGGCTCTACGAGATACGGCTCCGGGACAGCGGTGTCGCCGTCGGCGGCATCGGGTTCCACGGGCCGCCGGACGAGCTGGGGGTCGCCACCATCGGGTACGGGCTCACGCCCGGAGTGCGCGGGAACGGGTACGCCTCCGAGGCCCTGCGGGCGGTCCTGGAGCTCGCCCGGCAGGCCGGCGCCGAAGGGGTCAAGGGCGACGCCGACGTCGACAACCCGCCCTCCCACCGGGTGATGGAGGCGGCCGGGATGGCACGCGTCGCCGCGGACGAGAAGCTCGTCCACTTCTACGTAGGGTTCTAGACCGGCTCTCCGTGGGGTTCCAGACCGGCTCCAGCCGCTACCGTCTGGCCGTATGCCGGAATCATCCCGTTCCCGCGTCTGGTACGCCGCCTACGGCTCCAACACGCATGCCGAGCGCCTCGGGTACTACCTCGCCGGCGGCCGTCCGCCCGGAGCCGCGCGGACGTTTCCGGGGTGCCGGGACCCGAGCCCGCCGGAGCGGTCGGTGGCCCTGCTGATGCCCGGGCGCGTCTACTTCGCGACCGAGTCGCCCGTGTGGGGAGGCGGCCGGGCCTTCTACGACCCGTCGGCGGACGGCACCGCCCGCGGCGTCGCCCACCTGCTCACCGTCGGACAGTTCTCCGACATCGCCGCGCAGGAGATGTACCGGCCGCCCGGGACCGACCTCGATCTCGCCGAGGTGCTCGCCACCGGGCGCCGCTCGCTCGGGCCGGGCCGGTACGAGACCCTCGTCTCTCCCGGCCTCCTCGACGGCCTGCCCGTCCTCACCTTCACCGCGCCGTGGCCGATGCCGGTGCCGGCGGACTCCGGCGAGCTGCGGCCGCCCTCCGCCGCGTACCTGCGGCAGCTGGCGGCCGGGCTGAACCTGGCCGGGGCCTGGAGCCCCGCCGACACCGCCGCCTATCTCGCCGGCTGCCCCGGCGCGGCCGGGCACTGGACCCCGGAGGCCGTGACCGCCCTCAGCGCTCCGACAGCTCCGACGGGGCCTCCTGGACCACCCAGCCGTTGCCGTCCGGATCCTCGAAGGTCATGAACGAGTTCCAGGTGTCGCCCTTCCCGTCCTCCCAGCCCTTCTCGCCGACGTGCATCACGGGCGAGACGTCGACGCCCCGCTCGACCAGCTCCGCCCGCGCCGCCTCGATGTCCGTGACGCAGAGCTGGAGGCCGTGCAGGCTGCCGGGGGCCATCTCCTTGGTGCCCGGCATCGTCGGCATGCCGCTCAGCATCGCGATCGAACATCGCGAGCCCGGCGGTGTCGCCTGGACGATCCGCATGCCCGGTGCCACCTCGTCGTCCAGGTCGATCGTGAAGCCGCACTTGTCGCCGTAGAACTTCTTGGCCCGGTCCATGTCGGTCACGGGGACCGGGACGACCTCCAGGGTCCAGTTCACGTCTGCTCCTCTGCTCCTCGGAAACGCCAGCGGGTCTGGCCGAACGGCTCGCCCTTGGCGAAGCCGAAGACCGTACGAGGCGCGACCGCGAACACCAGGGCCGTACCACCGTCGCCCACGAACGCCCCGTCCCGCACGCCGAACCGCCAATCCGGGCCGTACTTCTCCGTGTACGCCGCCGCCAGGGCCCGCAGCCGGTCCTCGTCCGTCACCCGGGCCGCCTCGCCCTCGACCACCAGGTCGAGGCCCTCGTCGAGCGCGCCGGAGCCGGTGGTGAGGACCACCGACGCGTTCTCGGCGAGATTGCGGGCCTTCCGCTCGTCCGGCCCGGTGCAGAAGTGCAGGGCCCCCGCCGACCAGACCGCGATGAGCGGCGTGACATGGGGGCGGCCCTCCGGGCGGACGGTCGTCAGCCAGAAGACCTCGGCCGCCGCGAGCCGGGCGGCCGCGTCGGACCAGGGCAGCGGGGCCGCCCGGGGATCGCTGTAGCGGGGGTCGAGGGAAGTACGCGGGTCCATGACCGGCCGTCCTTTCGTTCGCGGCTCCCGGGAAGTCGCTGCGCCCGGGAAGGGGCCACGAAAAGGAGACCGGTCCGCCCGCCCGAACTCATCGGTCGCCGGCCCGCGCGTCCGTGGGGATCCCTCGGTCGGCCCACACACCCGCCCGAACTCATCGGCCCGCGGGCGTCCAGTGCAGCCTGCCGTTCAGGCCGATCGCCGCGACTCCGTCCGTCCCCGCGTCGGGCGCCCCGGAGAACAGGAACCGCTCCAGCGTCCATGTCGGCCGGGTCGCGCCCCGCCCCAGCGGGGCCGTCGCCAGGACGCCCGTACGGGAGCGGACCGCGAGCATGCCCTCGCCGCTCACCGAGGCGCTGCCCCGGGACCCGCCCACCGAGCCGCCGGTGGAGCCGCCCACCGCCCCGCTCACCGGGCCGAAGCCCGCGACGCCGCCCACCAGCTCCCGCATGGGGGAGACCAGGCCGGCACCCGAGAAGTCGGCGGACCGCAGGTCGTTGGAGGACGGCTTGCGGAACCAGAGCCGTACGCCCTCGCCGCCCGGCATCGGGCTCGCGCTCAGCGCCAGCGTCGTCGCCGGCAGGCCCGTCCGGACCGGACCCGTCAGCGGGCCGCCGGGGCGCTGCGCCGCCCACGCCAGGACGGTGTTCGGGGTGCTCGCGAAGACGTATCCGCGGCCCGCCGAGTCGGTCGCCGCCACCGGGTCGCCGTGCACGTCGGCCCCGCCGAGCGTCCGCCACGGGCCCCAGCGGCCGTCCGCGCCCTGCTCGCGCGCCGCGAGCCGGTGACCGCTGTCCCGCAGGACCAGGGTCACCCGGCCGTCGGGGCCCACGGTCACGGCGGGCGCGCTGATGTCGGAGGTGCCGCTGACGTCGTCCAGCTCGGGCGTGCCGAGCGAGCGCCACGGGCTGAAGGAGCCGCCCCTCGTCGTCTGCTCGGCCGTCACCACCTCGCGCCGGTAGTCCGCCGGTCCGGTGCCGAGCGTGGTCCGGGTGCCGAAGACGGCCAGGCGGCCGTCGGACAGCAGGGTGGAGGTGACGCCGCTGTCCAGGCCGCCGCCGGGCAGCAGTACCGGTCCCTGCCAGGCACTCGCGCCCGCCGCCTTCCGCCAGGTCGCGAGGCGTCCGTCGAGGACGGAGAAGGCGTGCAGCCCGCCGTCCCGGTCGCGCTGCACCCAGGAGGTGGAGGTGCCCCGGGCGTACCGGATGGTGTGCGTCCAGCCCCGGCCCGCGGGCCGCGCGGCCACCTTCAGGTCGCCGCAGCCCGAGACGGTCCCGCAGTCGTTGACCCCGTCCATCCACGCGTACGTCTTCAGGGTCTTCAGCTTCGCGTCCGCCGTCTCGGGGTCGAGCGTGTGCGGGAGGACGCTGGTCGGGTAGCCGAGGTAGTTCTGGACGCCGAGGTGCGGGTGCCCGGGGAGGTCCGCGTACCGGGCGAGCGCGGCCTGGACGAACCGCGCGCCGTACAGGTGGTCCTGGTGGTCCTGGTAGCGGTCCGTGCCGGGGACCTTGCCGGAGGTCGGGTCCTGCATCCGGACGAAGGTCGGCCGGAAGCGTTCCAGGACCCCGGTCACCGTCGCGACGACCTGCTCCTTGGTGTACGTGAAGTCCGCCGCGACCGGGGTGCCGGAGGCGCGCTGGGAGGCGAGCGCGGGGATCCGGCCGTGCCACAGGCCGTTCAGGCTCTCGGGGCGGTCGCCGTTGGTCGCCCCGGCCTCGCGCATCTGCAGCCAGACCAGCTTCACGTGCGGCTTCGCCCGCAGGGTGTCCAGCTCGGCGGTCGCGCCGCCGGCCGTGGGGATCGCGACCCGGTCCCAGGGGCTGATGCGGCTGCCGGTGGCCATCTCGGCGTACGCGGCGCGGATGCCGTTCTGCCGGGCCTCGGCGTACCCCGCCTTGTCGGGCTCGGTGCCGGCGGCGTCGCGCGGGCGGGCGTTGACGCCGTCCGACTCGCCGGAGGTGAGGTAGACGGAGGTCAGGGGGCTGCCGGAGCGGATGGACTGGGAGGTGTCCGGGTTCATGAAGAACAGGTCGTCGTCGGGGTGCGCCACGATCTGCACCACGGACGCGCCGTCGGACGCGGCGGCCGGCGCCTCCGCCGGGCGTGCCTTCCCGGGCGCCTCGACCGGGCGTATCCCCCCTCCCGCGGGTGTCCGCGGGGGAACGGGAACCGCGGCCGCCGAGGAGTCCGGCGCCGTCGTCACCGACAGCAGACCGGCGAAGGTGCCGCCCACCAGGACGGCCGTCACGGCCGTCGTGACGACTCTGCGTCGGGGGACCCCGCGACGGGAGGCGGCGGCGGGACGGCGGGGGAGGCGGACGGGCATCGGTGAGGGCGCGCTTTCACAGGGAAGAGAAGGACGGGACATCGGTCGGTCGGGCGTGCGGGGGTGGTGCACGCACAACAAGACGGACTTTCAAGAAATACGGTTCATTGGGTCCGAAAAGCGATCGATGTGCGAGATGTCACGTGTGATCCGCTTCGATCCGAAGGCCTGGGCGCCCGCGCCCCCCACTCCGGATAGGCTCGATCTCCCGGGCCCGACCTTGTGGGAGAACCGGGACGGGCGTGCGTGGAGGGAGCGGTCGGATGACGGTGCCGGGGCGCAGGAGCAGTACGTTCTCACGTCTGCTGCGGCACGGGTTCACCGATCCCTCGGGGGCCGAACGGCTCCTCGACGTGCCCGAACTGTCCGCCCTCCGCGGCGACGCCGTCCTCCTCGACGCCCTCGGCGCCACCGCCGATCCGGACCTCGCCCTGCGCGGTCTGGTCCGGCTCGTCGAGGCCCAGCCCGAGACCGAGCGGCAGACCCTCACCTCCACCCTGCTCTCCGCCAAGCCCTTCCGGGACCGGCTCCTCGGGGTGCTCGGCGCCTCCGAGGCCCTCGCCGACCACCTGGCCCGCCACCCCCGCGACTGGGAGACCCTCGTCACGTACGAGGCGGCCGACCTGCACCCGGGGGTCGCCGAGTTCGAGCAGGGGCTCGCCGACGCCACCGACGCCGTCTCGCTGCGCGTCTCCTACCGCCGCTGCCTGCTCGCCATAGCGGCCCGAGACGTGTGCGGCACGACGGACGTCGCGCAGGCGGCCGCCGAGCTCGCCGACCTGGCGACGGCGACCCTGCGCGCCGCGCTCGCCATCGCCCGTACCGCCGCGCCCGCCGACGCCGCCCAGTGCCGCCTCGCCGTGATCGCGATGGGCAAGTGCGGCGGCCACGAGCTCAACTACGTCTCCGACGTGGACGTGATCTTCGTCGGCGAGCCGATGGAAGGTGCCGACGAGGGGAAGGCGCTCCAGGCGGCGACCCGGCTCGCCTCGCACCTCATGCGGATCTGCTCCGAGACCAACATCGAGGGCACGATCTGGCCGGTCGACGCCAACCTCCGCCCCGAGGGCCGCAACGGCCCCCTCGTCCGCACCCTCTCCTCCCACCTCGCCTACTACCAGCGCTGGGCGAAGACCTGGGAGTTCCAGGCGCTGCTCAAGGCGCGCGCGGTGGCGGGCGACCCGGAGCTCGGCGCCCAGTACATCGACGCCGTCTCCCCGCTCGTCTGGCAGGCCGCCGAGCGCGAGAACTTCGTCCCCGACGTGCAGAAGATGCGCCGCCGGGTCGTCGACAACATCCCCGTCGCCCAGGTCGAGCGCGAGCTCAAGCTGGGCCCCGGCGGTCTGCGGGACGTCGAGTTCGCCGTCCAGCTCCTCCAGCTCGTGCACGGCCGCAGCGACGCCGGCCTGCACAGCGGCACGACCCTGGACGCGCTCGCCGCGCTCGCCGCCGGCGGCTACGTCGGCCGCGCCGACGCGGCCCAGCTCGACGAGGCGTACCGCTTCCTGCGGGCCATGGAGCACCGCATCCAGCTCTACCGCCTGCGCCGCACCCACCTCGTCCCCGAGGACGAGGCCGACCTGCGCCGCCTCGGCCGCTCCCTCGGCCTGCGCACCGACCCGGTTACCGCGCTCAACAAGGAGTGGAAGCGGCACGCCGCCGTCGTCCGCAGGCTGCACGAGAAGCTCTTCTACCGGCCGCTGCTCGACGCCGTCGCCCAGCTCGCCCCCGGCGAGATCCGGCTCAGCCCGAAGGCGGCCGGGCAGCGCCTCGAAGCCCTCGGCTACCGGGACCCGGTCGCCGCCCTGCGCCACCTGGAGGCGCTCTCCGCCGGGGTGAGCCGCAAGGCCGCGATCCAGCGGACGCTGCTCCCGGTGCTGCTCGGCTGGTTCGCCGACTCGGCCGACCCGGACGCCGGCCTCCTCGGCTTCCGCAAGGTCTCCGACGCCCTCGGCAAGACCCCCTGGTACCTCCGGCTCCTCCGGGACGAGGGCGCCGCCGCCGAGAACCTCGCCCGGGTGCTGTCCGCCGGGCGCCTCGCCCCCGACCTGCTGCTCCGCGCCCCCGAGGCGGTCGCGATCCTCGGCGACCCGGAGGGCCTGAAGCCGCGCGGCCGGGACCACCTGGAGCAGGAGGTCCTGGCGGCGGTGGGCCGCGCGGACGACGCCGAGCAGGCGGTCGCGGCGGCCCGCGGAGTGCGCCGCAGGGAGCTGTTCCGTACCACCGCGGCCGACCTCATCGGCTCGTACGGCACCGAGGACAACCCCCGGGAGTCCGACCCCGGCGCGCTCGTCGACCGGGTGGGGGAGGCCGTCACCGACCTCAACGCGGCGACGATCGCGGGCGCCCTGCGGGCCGCCGTGCGCGCCGAGTGGGGCGAGACGCTCCCGACCCGGTTCGCCGTCATCGGCATGGGCCGCTTCGGCGGACACGAGCTGGGATACGGCTCCGACGCCGACGTGCTGTTCGTGCACGAGCCGCGCGAGGGCGTCGACGAGCAGGAGGCGACGCGGGCCGCGAACAAGGTGGTCTCGGAGATGCGGCGACTGCTCCAGCTCCCCACCGCCGACCCGCCGTTGCTGATCGACGCGGACCTCAGGCCGGAGGGCAAGAGCGGCCCGCTGGTCCGCACCCTGAAGTCGTACGAGGCCTACTACCGCCGCTGGTCGCTCGTCTGGGAGAGCCAGGCCCTGCTGCGCGCCGAACCCATGGCGGGCGACCGGGAGCTGGCGGACCGGTTCATCGAGCTCGTCGACCCGCTGCGCTATCCCGCCGAGGGCCTCGGCGAGGACGCGGCCCGCGAGATCCGCCGCCTCAAGGCCCGGATGGAGTCCGAGCGGCTGCCGCGCGGCGCCGACCCGACGCTCCACGCCAAGCTGGGGCGCGGCGGCCTGAGCGACGTCGAGTGGACGGTCCAGCTGCTCCAGATGCGGCACGGCTGGGCGGAACCGGGGCTGCGGACGACCCGTACCCGCGAGGCCCTCTCCGCCGCGCACGCGGCGGGCCTGATCGGGACGGAGGAGGCGCAGACCCTCGACGAGGCCTGGGTCCTCGCGACCCGCGTCCGCAACGCGGTGATGCTGGTCCGCGGCCGCCCCGGCGACACCTTCCCCTCGGAGCCGCGCGAACTGGCGGCGGTCGGACGGTACTTGGGGTACGTCCCCGGCCACGTCGGGGAACTGGTCGACGACTACCGCCGCGTCACCCGCCGCGCGAGGGCCGTCGTCGAGGAGCTGTTCTACGGGGCGTAGGACCCCTCACTTCAGGTACGGGGCGAGCAGGGTGCTCCACGCCTCCTGCATCTGTGTGTACTCGCCGGGGCAGCGGACGGCGCGGGACTCCGGCAGGAAGCCCTCGGGGTTGGCCTCGGTGCGGACCACGAACTCGTAGGTCTTCGGGTCGGAGCCGTACAGCCAGCAGATGGCGTTGTAGTAGCGCTGTGAGTCCAGGGCGTGATCGTCGGCGACCTTGTCGCTGAGGTCGCCCTGCTCGGAGAGTTCGGCGAGGGCGCCCCACGCCTCGATGTCGCTGATCGCGTACCCCTGGTGGAGCGAGTCCTCGGAGAGCAGCAGCGTGGCGAGCTGGTCGGCCGAGTCCTCCTCCCGGCCCGTGGCGGGAAGGTCGTAGACATCGATGAGGGCGTGCGCGAGCTCATGGAAGACCGTGCTGTTGGAGACGCCGATGACGTCCTCGTCGGTGGCCCGGGCCTGCTCGGCGGGAGTGCCCTCGGTGTTGCGCTCCGAGAAGATCCCGCGGAACAGCGCGGCGTACTCGTAGCAGAAGAGGATGGCCTGGGACTCCGGATCCCAGTAGGCGTTGGGAGGGTCGCAGCTCACCGCCACCAGGGGGATGTCCCGGGGCAGGCCGATCTGGGCGTTCGCGTGGGCGGCGGCGCTCTCCAGGACCTCGTTCTCCTGGAGGAACTGCTGCTCGGTCAGGCCCGCCTCGGTCTGGGCGGGTTGGTAGCTCACGACGAGCCCTCCGGGACCGGGCACGGCGGGCGCGGCGGGTGCGGCGGTCGTGGTGGACGCGCCGAGGGTAAGGAGGGCGGTGGCGGCGAGAGCGGCGGCCCATCTGCGGTGGAAGCGCATTCTCTGCCTCCTGTCACGGGACCACCGCGGGCGGTGGACCGTGTCGGGGGAGTCGGAGCGGCCGGGACCCCGAGGGCCGTACACCCTCAGGATAGGGCCGCCGACATGCGCGAGCATGTGCGTCGCGGCGTCGCGGCGGTCGGCGATCCCCTGCCGCCCCCGCCCCCCGGTCCCTACGGGGCGTAGACCTCCCGGACGTGGGCCAGGTACCCCGTGAGCGCCAGCTCGAAGGCCTGGTCCGCGCGCCCCTCGGGCACCGCGCCGAGCGCGCGGGCCAGTCGGGGGGTCGCCGTCTCGTCGGCGAGCTCCCACATCGCCTCCGGGGCGGCGAGGTCGAGCGCCGAGCCGAGGACCAGGTTCTCCAGGGCGATGATCACCGGCATGACGTCCGGCAGCGCGAACCCGGCGTCGAGGAGGAGGCCGACGGCCTGCTCGTACTGGGCGAGGACCTTGGGCGCGCGCACCGGTGAGGTCATGAGCAGCGGGATCGCGCGCGGGTGGGCGGCGAAGGCGGCGCGGTAGGAGCGGGCCCAGGCGGCCATGCCCTCGTCCCAGGGGGTCAGCTCCAGCGTCCCGCCGTCGATCGCGGCGGCCACCCGCTCGCGGAGCAGTTCCACGATCCCGTCCCGGCCGTCCACGTGGTGGTAGACGGACGCGGTCTGCACGCCGAGCCGTCGCGCGATCTGCGGGACGCTGAACTCGCCCTGCTCGTCGACGATTTCGAGCGCCGTGGTGGTGATCCGCTCCCGGTCGAGGAGAGGTCTGCGCGGCCGGCCCATGAATCGTCACTCCCTGTTCAGGTCCACTTGGGGTCCACGTCGGGTCTTCCCGAATCGTCGGAGCCGAGGTTACATTGCGAAAACCGAAAGCCTTTAGGTTTCCTGCCGTGGAAGGGCTTCCCCACCCATGTCCTCACCCATGCCCAAGGGCACCCCCGACGAGCCACCGGGGCTGAGAACCGGCACGCTCAGCACCGCCGACATCTCCTTCTTCGTCGTCTCCGCCGCCGCCCCGCTGACCGTCATGGCCGGCGTCGCCCCCGTCGCCATCCTGCTCGGCGGCATCGGCGCCCCCGTCGGCTACCTCCTGGCCGGCCTCACCCTCACCGTCTTCGCCGTCGGCTTCACCACCATGAGCCGCCACGTCCGCAGCGCCGGCGCCTTCTACGCGTACATCACCCGCGGCCTCGGCCGACCGATCGGCATCGCCGCCGCCCTCGTCGCCATGCTCGGCTACAACGGCATGGAGATCGGCGTGTACGGGCTCCTCGGCTCCGCCACCTCGGACACCGCCACCGCCCTGACCGGCCACCACGTCCCCTGGCTGCCCGTCTCCCTCGCCGGCCTCCTGCTGATCTGGTACGGCGGCTACCGCTCGATCGACTTCGGCGCCAAGCTCCTCGGCGTCCTCCTCGTCGCCGAGACCGGCATCCTCGTCCTCCTCGCCGGCGGCGTCCTGATCGACGGCGGCGCCCACGGCCTCTCCCTCGGCGGCCTCGCCCCCGCCCACGTCCTCACCGGCGGCACCGCCGCCGTCCTGGCCTGCGCCTTCGCCGCCTTCACCGGCTTCGAGTCCACCGTCATCTACCGGCGCGAGGCCAAGGACCCGGAGCGCACCATCCCCCGCGCCACCTACCTCGCGGTCGCCTTCCTCGGCCTCTTCTACGCCTTCGTCGTCTGGACCGTGATCCAGGCCTTCGGCGAGGACAAGGTCGTCCAGGCCGCCGCCGACGACCCCGGCGGCCTCTTCTTCGCCGCGATCACCACCTACGTCGGAGCCTGGGCCGCCGACCTGATGCACGTGCTCATCGTCACCAGCGTCCTCGCGTCCCTCCTCGCCTTCCACAACGCCATCAACCGCTACACCCTCTCCCTCGCCGAGGAGGGCGTGCTGCCGAAGACCCTCGGCCGGATCCACTCCCGCCACCGCTCCCCGTACGTCGCGGGGGCCGCGCAGACCGTGCTCGGCGCCGTCGTCGTCCTCGCCTTCGCGCTCGCCGGGGCCGACCCGTACCAACAGCTCCTGCTCTGGGTGAACACCCCCGGCATGCTCGGCCTGATGGTCCTCCAGCTGCTCGCCGCGCTCGCCGTGCCCTTCTTCTTCCGGCGGATCGACCACAGCGAGGGCCTCCTCCGCACGGTCGTCGCCCCCGTCACCGCCTTCGTCCTGCTCGCCGGGGCGATCGGGCTCGTCGCCGCCAACATCGAGCTCTTCACCGCGGCCTCGACGACCGTCAACACCGTGCTCGTCTCGCTCGTCCCCGCCGTCTTCCTCCTCGGGCTCCTCCTCGCGTACCGGCTCCGCCGCACGCGCCCCGAGGTCTACGCGAACTTCGCCACCGAACCCCCTACCGAAGGGACCGACCCCTCGTGTCCGCACCCGACCTCGTCCTCGTCAACGCCCGAGTCCGCGACCCCGAACTCACCGGCGCGACCGCCATCGCCGTCCATGGCGGACTGATCACCGCCCTCGGCGACGCCGCCGACGCCCGCTCCTGGGCCGGACCCGGCACCGAGACCGTCGACCTGGCCGGCGCCACCCTCACGCCCGGCCTCACCGACGCCCACAGCCACCCCGTCTGGGGCCTGGAGATGTACACCGGCACCGACCTCTCGGGCGTCACCGACCTCGAAGGACTCCGCGCCGCCCTCAGGACCGCCGAGCGCCGCGACGGCTGGGTCCTCGGCTTCGGCCTCGACCACAACGCGTTCGGCGGCCGGCCGGTCCACCGCGACCTGATCGAGGACGTCCTCGACGGCGCCCCCGCCCACCTGCGCCTCTACGACGGACACTCCGCCCTCGTCAGCGCGACCGCCCTCAGGGCCGCGGGCATCGACGGGCCGCGCGCCTTCACCCAGCGCTCCGAGATCGTCATCGGCGCCGACGGCCGCCCCACCGGGCACCTCGTCGAGCACGCCGCCATGGACCTGCTGACCCCGGTCCTGCCCGCCCAGCCGTACGCCGAGCGCCGCGACCGGCTCGTCGAGCTCCTCACCGGCATGGCCGCCACCGGCCTCACCGGCGCCCACGTCATGGACCTCGGCGGACACGACGTGCCCGGGCTCCTCGCCGCCCTGGAGGAGGACGGCGACCTGCCGCTGCGCCTGCGCCTCGCGCCCTGGTGCATGCCGGGCGCCACCGAGGAGGAGCTGGACGGCTTCGTACGCCTCCAGGAGCGGGCCGGCCGGCTGTGGCGGATCGGCGGCGTGAAGTTCTTCATGGACGGCACCGTCGAGGGCGGCACCGCCTGGCTGGACCACGCCGACTGCCACGGCCAGGGCACCGCCGCCTTCTGGCCCGACCCGGCCGCGTACTCCGCCGCCGTGGCGCACCTCCACCGCGCCGGGGTCGGCACCGCCACCCACGCGATCGGGGACGCCGCCGTCCGGCACGTCCTCGACACCGTGGAAGCCCTCGGTACGGGCGGTCCCCGCCACCGCGTCGAGCACATCGAGACGGTCCCCGACGACCAGCTCGGCCGCTTCGCCGCGCTCGGGGTCGTCGCCTCCATGCAGCCGCCGCACACCGCGTACACCCGCGCCGACCACACCGACGAGTGGTCCAAGCGGCTCGGCGAGGAGCGGGCCGCCCGCGCCTGGCGCTGCCGCGACCTGCGCGAGGCCGGGGCGCACCTCGCCCTCGGCTCCGACTGGCCCATCGCCCACCACGACGCCCGTCAGGTCCTCGCCACCGCCCGGGCCCCGCGCGGCGCGGCCTCGGCCCGGCACGGGCTGACCGGTCTGATGGCCCTGGAGGGCATGACGACGCACGCGGCGGTCGCGGCGGGGGAGGAGACGGTCGCCGGCCGGATCGCCCCGGGCTTCCGGGCCGACCTCACGGCCTTCGCCGCGGACCCCGTGGAGGCCCCGGCGGACGAGGTCGCAAAGACAGCGATCCGGCTCACCGTCACCGGTGGCCGGATCGCGTACAGGCAGGACTGAGCGGCGGGACCCGCTACCTCCGGGAACCGACCGGGCGCTCCGCCTCCTGGTCCGCGTCCTCCGTGCTCTCCGGCGGGCGCGGACCACCCTGGGCGACGGGGACGGCCGGCTCCACCAGCTTCGGGAGCCGGTGCGGCCGGGAGCCGTACCAGAAGTACGAGACGAGGAAGCCGAAGGCCAGGCAGATCATGCCGCCTACCGCGTCCAGCCAGAAGTGGTTGGCGGTCGCGACGATCACGACGAGCGTCACCGTCGGGTAGAGCAGGCCCAGGATCCTCGCCCAGGGCGCCTTGGCCAGCAGGAAGATCGTCAGCCCGCACCACAGCGACCAGCCGATGTGCATCGACGGCATCGCCGCGTACTGGTTCGACACGTGCTTGAGGTTGCCCGAGGCCATCGAGCCCCACGTCTCGTGGACGAGGACCGTGTCGATGAAGTTCTGGCCGGTCATGAGCCGCGGCGGCGCGAGCGGGTACAGGTAGTAACCGACCAGTGCCACACCGGTGGTGGCGAACAGGACCGTACGGAACGCCGCGTAACGGCCCGGCTGCCATCGGTACAGCCACACGAGCACACCGATGGTCACGACGAAGTGCAGCGTCGCGTAGTAGTAGTTCATCGACACGATCAGCCAGGTCACCGAGTTCACGGCGTGGTTGACGGCGTGCTCGAAGGCGAGGCCGAGGGAATCCTCGGTCCGCCAGATCCAGTCCGCGTTCTTGAGCGCCTGCGTCTTCTGCTCCGGCACCGCGTTGCGGATCAGCGAGTACGTCCAGTAACTGATCGCGATGAGCGCGATCTCGAACCAGATCGTGGGTCGGCGCGGTACGCGCCCACGCATGCGGGACCACCTGCCGTCGGCCACGATGGGTGACGACGGGGTCGTCCGGTCGTCCAAACTCTTCACGGTCGTTTCACCCATAGGCAGAGAGTTTGCCAGATCCCGTCCCTCCGACCGATCATCCCCCGGTCGGGTTCCGAGCGCACCCGCTCCCTCTCAGGAAGGAGGGGTTCTCCCCCAGGAGACCCTCAGCCGGAGGACGGGGCCGACGCCGTCGAACCGCGAACGACCAGCTCAGGCATGAAGACGAACTCGGAGTGCGGTGCCGGGGTGCCCCCGACCTCTTCGAGCAGCGCGCGGACCGCGGCCTGGCCCATCGCCTGCACGGGCTGGCGGATGGTGGTCAGCGGCGGATCCGTGAAGGCTATGAGCGGAGAGTCGTCGAAGCCGACGACGGAGACGTCCCGGGGCACGTCGAGCCCCTGCTGCCGGGCCGCCCGGATCGCACCGAGCGCCATCATGTCGCTCGCGCACACGACCGCCGTGCAGCCGCGGGAGATCAGCGCACCGGCCGCCGCCTGGCCGCCCTCCAGGGTGTACAGGGAGTGCTGGATCAACTCCTCGGACTCCTCGGGGCCGAGGCCGAGCCGCTCCTCCATGCCCTTCTGGAAGCCCTCGATCTTGCGCAGCACCGGAACGAACCGCTTGGGACCGACCGCGAGCCCGATCCGGGTGTGGCCGAGCGCCGCCAGGTGCGTCACCGCGAGCCGCATCGCCGCCCGGTCGTCGGGCGACACGAAGGGCGCCTGGACCTTGGGGGAGAAGCCGTTGAGGAGGACGTACGGGACGCCCTTGCCGCGCAGCTGGTCGTAGCGCGTCATGTCGGCGGTGGTGTCGGCGTGCAGCCCGGAGACGAAGATGATGCCGGCGACGCCCCGCTCCACCAGCATGTCGGTGAGCTCGTCCTCGGTGGATCCGCCGGGGGTCTGGGTGGCGAGGACCGGCGTGTACCCCTGCCGGGTCAGGGCCTGCCCGATGACCTGCGCGAGCGCGGGGAAGATCGGGTTGTCCAGCTCGGGGGTGATGAGGCCGACGAGCCCGGCGCTGCGCTGACGCAGTCGTACGGGCCGCTCGTAGCCGAGCACGTCGAGTGCGGCAAGCACGGATTCACGGGTGGCGGTGGCCACACCGGGCTTGCCGTTGAGCACGCGGCTGACTGTGGCTTCACTGACCCCCGCCTGGGCTGCGATGTCGGCAAGCCGCGCGGTCATGAGGATGGACTGTACCGGTCACAGCGCGTATTGCCCACCGAACGCCCGTCGGGGTGGATTCGGGGCGGATGTCGCGAGATTGCGCAAGGTCTTGCAAGGCTTGCGGCGCGAACCGCCGGAGGCCGGTGCGCCGCCATGAGGGCGTTCTGTCCGGAAGTGGGCTGCTCCGGCCCCTGTCAACCGACCCTTCGGCAACCTTCGGGACACGCGGATGTAACGATCCCCGGGTCTTGCAGAAATTTCACGCAAGGTCTTTCGGCGCGTTTTCATCCCTGTTACGTTCCTGCCAACCCGGAGCGCCGCGAGGGAGCGGTCGCAATGAGGAAGGTTCGACCCCCTCGTCTCCCCGGGATCACTGAAGGAGTTCACATGCGGCGTGGCATAGCGGCCACCGCGCTGGTCGCGGCCCTGGGCGTTTCCCTGGCGGCGTGCGGGAGTGGCAGCGGTTCGGACGGCGGCGGCTCGAAGGGCTCCGGCGAGCTCTCCGGCACCGTGACCTGGTGGGACACGTCCACGGTCGGCTCCGAGGACAAGGTCTTCAAGAAGGTCGCCGAGGACTTCAAGAAGCAGCACCCCAAGGTCACCGTCAAGTATGTGAACGTGCCCTTCGGTGAGGCGCAGAACAAGTTCAAGAACGCGGCCCAGTCCGGCTCCGGCGCCCCCGACGTCATCCGCTCCGAGGTCGCCTGGACCCCCGAGTTCGCGGACCTCGGCTACCTGGCCCCGCTGGACGGCACCACGGCCCTGAAGGACGCGGACGACTTCCTGGAGCAGGCCGCCGCCTCCACCAAGTACAACGGCAAGACCTACGGCGTCCCGCAGGTCATCGACTCCATGGGCATCTTCTACAACAAGAAGATCTTCAAGGACGCCGGCGTCGAGGTCCCCAAGACCGTCGCCGATCTCAAGACCGTCTCCGCCAAGATCAAGGAGAAGACCGGCAAGACCGGCCTGTACCTCCGCGGCGACGACGCGTACTGGTTCCTCTCCTTCCTGTACGGCGAGGGCGGCAACCTCGTCGACGCCGAGAAGAAGACGGTCACCGTCGACAACGAGGCCGGCGTGAAGGGCTTCAAGGTCGTCAAGGACCTCGTCGACTCGGGCGCGGCCAAGACCGACGCGACCGACGGCTGGAACAACATGCAGACGGCCTTCAAGGACGGCAAGGTCGCCATGATGATCAACGGCCCGTGGGCCGTCGCCGACACCTACGCCGGCAAGGAGTTCAAGGACAAGGCCAACCTGGGCATCGCCCCGGTCCCGGCCGGCTCCGCCGGTCAGGGCGCCCCGCAGGGCGGTCACAACCTCGCCGTCTACGCGGGCTCCAAGAACCTCGACGCCTCCTACGCCTTCGCCGAGTACATGACCTCGGCCGAGACGCAGGCCACGGTCGCGAAGGAGCTCAGCCTCCTCCCGACCCGCCAGTCCGTCTACCTCAAGTCGGACGTCGCCACCAACGAGATGATCACGTTCTTCAAGCCGGTCGTCGACAAGGCCGTCGAGCGCCCCTGGATCCCGGAGACCGGCAGCCTCTTCGCGCCGCTCGTCACCGAGTACACCAAGGTCCTCACCGGCCAGACCTCCCCGGACGCGGGCGCCAAGGCGACGGGTGACGCCTACCGCAAGCTCCTGAAGGACTGGAAGTAGCGGGAAAGACGCAGGCGAAGCCGCAGGCGCAGCAGTAGCGAAGACGCAGGAAGAAGAAGGAAGGCAGGCCGGCTGATGGCTGTGGACACCCCCAGCCAGTCGGTGGCGAAGGCCGCGGGCGACAGTGTCGCCCGCGGCCGGAGCCGCGGAACTGGCAAGTCCCGGCGCGCTGCGAAGCGCTCACTCTCCACCCACTGGTACGCCTGGGCGATGGTCGCCCCGGTGATCGTCGTGATCGCCGTGATCATCGGCTACCCGCTGATCCGCGGCATCTACCTGTCGCTGACGAACGCCAACGAGCGGAACGTCGCCCGGTCGATCGGCGTCAACGAGATCCCGGCCACCTACGACTTCGTCGGCCTGGACAACTACGCCGACGCGCTCACCGGCAGTCAGTTCCTGTCCACCCTGGGCTGGACGCTGCTGTGGACGGTGTCCTGCGTCTCGCTGACCTTCGCGCTCGGCCTCGGCCTCGCCAACATCCTCAACCGCAAGATCGCCGGCCGCTCCGCGTACCGGCTGCTGCTGATCCTGCCCTGGGCCGTGCCCGGCTTCGTCTCCGTCTTCGCCTGGCGCTTCCTCTACAACCAGGACAACGGTCTGCTCAACAAGGTCCTCGCGGGCGGCGGCATCGACGCCGTCCCGTGGCTGAACGACCCCACCTGGGCCAAGTTCTCGGTCATCCTCGTCAACGTCTGGCTCGGCGTCCCGTTCATGATGGTCGCCCTCCTCGGCGGGCTCCAGTCCATCCCGAGCGAGATGTACGAGGCCGCCGAGATGGACGGCGCCAACGCCTGGCAGCGGTTCCGGCACATCACCATGCCCGGGCTCCGCTCGGTGTCGACGACGGTGATCCTGCTCTCCACCATCTGGACCTTCAACATGTTCCCGGTGATCTTCCTGCTCACCCGGGGCGGGCCCGGCGAGGCCACCCAGATCCTCGTCACCCAGGCCTACAAGTTCTCCTTCGAGGTCAGCCCGCGGGACTTCGCCCAGTCGTCGACGTGGGGCGTCCTGATCCTGGTCCTCCTGATGCTCTTCGCCGCGGTCTACCGGCGAGTCCTCCGCAAGCAGGGAGAAGTCTGGTGACCACCACGACCCCCACCCGCCGTGCCACCCGCCGTGCCACTCCCCAGGCCGCTCCCCGGACCGTGAACGCCCCGGTCCGCGGCCGCCGTTCGCCGCTCGCCTCGGTCGCCCTGCACCTCACGCTCATCGTGGCGTCCGTGATCGCCGTCTTCCCGGTGCTGTGGGTGCTCCTGACCTCCCTGAAGCCCGCCGAGTTCGCGATCACCACGGACTTCTTCAAGGAGACGACGCTCGAGAACTACACGAACCTCCTGAGGGACACCCCGTTCCTCACCTGGTTCGGCAACTCGCTGCTCGTCGCCGGCCTCACCACCGTCGTCGGCGTCTTCATCTCCGCCACCACGGGCTACGCCGTCAGCCGCTTCCGCTTCCCCGGCAAGCGCGGACTCATGTGGACCCTGCTCATCACGCAGATGTTCCCGGTCGCCGTCCTCATCGTGCCGATCTACAACATCATGGCGTCGATGGGTCTGCTCAACCAGCCGGTCGGCCTGGTCATCACCTACCTGACCATCGCCGTCCCGTTCTGCGCCTGGATGATGAAGGGCTTCTTCGACACCATCCCGCGCGAGATCGACGAGTCCGGCTACGTCGACGGACTCACCCCCTTCGGCACCTTCTGGCGGCTCATCCTGCCGCTCGCCAAGCCGGGCATCGCCGTGACGGCCTTCTACTCCTTCATCACCGCCTGGGGCGAGGTCGCCTACGCCTCCGCCTTCATGGTCGGCGACGAGAACCTCACGCTCGCCGGCGGACTCCAGAAGTTCGTCAACCAGTACGGCGCCCAGTGGGGCCCGATGGCCGCGGCCTCCGTGCTCATCGCCGTCCCCGCCGCCCTGGTGTTCCTCTTCGCCCAGCGGCACCTCGTCACCGGCATGTCGGCCGGTGCCGTCAAGGGCTGACGGCCCTGAGCACCCCGCCCGAACACACCTCCTTACCTCCCAGGGAAGACATGACCCAGCATCTCGCCACCCCGGCCGACGCCCCCACCACCGGCACGCACACGGGCTGGTGGAGAGACGCGGTGATCTACCAGGTCTACCCGCGCAGCTTCGCCGACGGCAACGGCGACGGCATGGGCGACCTGGAGGGTGTCCGCAGCCGGCTGCCGTACCTCAAGGAACTCGGCGTCGACGCCGTCTGGCTCTCCCCGTTCTACGCGTCGCCGCAGGCCGACGCCGGATACGACGTCGCCGACTACCGGGCCATCGACCCGATGTTCGGCTCGCTCCTCGACGCCGACGCCGTGATCCGCGAGGCCCACGAGCTGGGGCTCCGGATCATCGTCGACCTCGTCCCCAACCACTCCTCCGACCAGCACGAGTGGTTCCAGCGGGCACTGCGCGAGGGCCCCGGATCGCCGTTGCGCGAGCGCTACCACTTCCGTCCCGGCAAGGGCGAGAGCGGCGAACTGCCGCCCAACGACTGGGAGTCCATCTTCGGCGGCCCCGCCTGGACCCGCACCCAGGACGCCGACGGCACCCCCGGCGAGTGGTACCTCCACCTCTTCGCGCCGGAGCAGCCCGACTTCAACTGGGAACACCCGGCCGTACGCGACGAGTTCCGCTCCATCCTGCGCTTCTGGCTCGACATCGGCGTCGACGGCTTCCGCGTCGACGTCGCCCACGGCCTCGTCAAGGCCCCGGGCCTCCCCGACATCGGCGCCCACGACCAGCTGAAGCTGCTCGGCAACGACGTCATGCCCTTCTTCGACCAGGACGGCGTCCACGAGATCTACCGCTCCTGGCGCAAGGTCCTCTCCGAGTACGACGGCGAGCGCGTCCTCGTCGCCGAGGCCTGGACCCCGACCGTCGACCGCACCGCGAACTACGTGCGCCCCGACGAGATGCACCAGGCCTTCAACTTCCAGTACCTGGGCACCCACTGGGACGCCGCCGAGCTGCGCCGCGTCATCGACGACTCGCTCGCCGCGATGCGCCCGGTCGGCGCCCCCACCACCTGGGTGCTCTCCAACCACGACGTCACCCGGCACGCCACCCGCTTCGCCAACCCGGCGGGCCTCGGCACCCAACTGCGGACCGCCGGCGACCGCGAGCTCGGCCTGCGCCGGGCCCGGGCCGCGACCCTGCTGATGCTGGCCCTGCCCGGCTCGGCCTACGTCTACCAGGGCGAGGAGCTCGGCCTGCCGGACGTCACCGACCTGCCCGACGAGGTCCGCCAGGACCCGTCGTTCTGGCGGGCCAGCGGCCAGGACGGCTTCCGCGACGGCTGCCGGGTGCCGATCCCGTGGGCCGTCGAGGGCCCCTCGTACGGCTTCGGCGACGGCGGCTCCTGGCTGCCGCAGCCCGCGACCTGGGGCGCGCTGAGCGTCGAGGCGCAGGCCGGCGACCCCGGCTCCACCCTGGAGCTGTACCGCAGCGCGCTCGCCGTGCGCCGCGAGCGTCCCGAACTCGGTGCGGGCGAGTCGCTGGAGTGGCTGGAGGCGCCCGAGGGCGTCCTGGTCTTCCGGCGCGACGGTTTCGTCTGCACCGCCAACACCACCGGCCGGGCCATCTCCGTCCCGCTGCCCGGCCGGTTCCTCCTCTCCAACGAGGAGATTCGGATCGTCGACGACGAGATCGAACTCCCCGCGGACACCACCGTCTGGTGGGCGGTGTGACGATCCCCCTGCCGCGGGGCGCCGGGAACGGCGCCCCGCGGCTCGCGGACATCGCGGCCCAGTCCGGTGTCAGCGAGGCCACCGTCAGCCGGGTCCTCAACGGCAAGGCGGGGGTGGCCGGAGCGACCCGGCACAAGGTGCTGGCCGCGCTCGACGTGCTCGGCTACGAGCGTCCCGTACGGCTCAAACGCCGCAGCGCGGGCCTCGTCGGGCTCGTCGTGCCCGAGCTGACCAACCCGATCTTCCCGGCGTTCGCGCAGGTCGTCGAGCAGGTCCTCGCCGGCCACGGCTACACGCCGGTGCTCTGTACGCAGATGCCCGGCGGCGCCACCGAGGACGAGCTCGTCGAACAGCTCGTGGAGCGCGGGGTGTCCGGCATCGTCTTCCTCTCCGGGCTGCACGCGGACGCCACCGCCGACCCCGCCCGCTACGCGCGCCTCGCGGCCCGGGGCGTGCCGTTCGTCCTCATCAACGGCTACAACGAGCACATCGACGCCAACTTCGTCTCCCCGGACGACCGGGCCGCGGCCCGCATGGCCGTGCGGCACCTCGTCGAGCTGGGCCACGAGCGGATCGGGCTCGCCATCGGCCCCACCCGGTACGTGCCGTCGCGCCGCAAGGCCGAGGGCTTCGCCGCCGAGCTGTACGAGCTCCTCGGCATCGAACGGGCCGAGGCCGAACGGTTCATCAGGCCCACGCTGTTCGGCGTCGAGGGCGGGCACGCGGCGGCCGACATCCTGCTCCGCGAGGGGTGCACGGGCATCGTCTGCGCCTCCGACCTGATGGCGCTCGGCGTGATCCGCGCGGTCCGCGCCCGGGGCCTCGACGTGCCCGGGGACGTCTCCGTCGTCGGCTTCGACGACTCGCCGCTCATCGCCTTCACGAGCCCGCCGCTCTCCACCGTGCGCCAGCCGGTGCAGGCGATGGCGACGGCGGCGGTCGGCGCGCTCCTGGAGGAGATCGAGGGAAACCCCGTGCAGCGCACGGAGTTCGTCTTCCAGCCGGAGCTGGTGGTCCGCGGCTCCACGGCGCAGCCGCCCGGCAGGGTCCCGCAAGTCCTTTCGTAACAACTTGCGTTGAGGTGTCCGGAGCGGCGTCCGGAGGGTTGACCGGGCGTCGGGGCACTCGTACGGTCACGGCTGAAAACAGTTGCTGATACTTTCGGCAACTTCTTGCGACAGTGAAGTCAGCAGGAGGAAACATGGCCAGAAAGACCGTGGCAGCTGCACTCGCCCTCGTGGCGGGAGCCGCTGTGGCCGTCACGGGCAACGCCCCCGCGCAGGCCACCCCGCCCGGCGAGAAGGACGTCACCGCGGTGATGTTCGAGTGGAAGTTCGCCTCGGTGGCCCGGGAGTGCACCGACCGCCTCGGCCCCGCCGGATACGGATACGTCCAGGTCTCCCCGCCCCAGGAACACCTCCAGGGCGGCCAGTGGTGGACCTCGTACCAGCCGGTCAGCTACAAGATCGCCGGACGCCTCGGCGACCGCACCGCCTTCAAGAACATGATCGACACCTGCCACGCGGCCGGCGTCAAGGTCGTGGCCGACTCCGTCGTCAACCACATGGCGAACGGCTCCGGCACGGGAACGGGCGGGACCCCGTTCTCCAAGTACGACTACCCGGGCCTCTACTCCGGCTCCGACATGGACGACTGCCGCTCCTCGATCAGCAACTACCAGGACCGCGGCAACGTCCAGAACTGCGAACTGGTCCAGCTCCCCGACCTCGACACCGGCGAGGAGTACGTCCGCGGGAAGATAGCGGGCTACCTGAACGACCTGCTCTCCCTCGGCGTCGACGGCCTCCGCATCGACGCCGCCAAGCACATGCCGGCCGCCGACCTCGCCAACATCAAGTCCCGGCTGAGCAACCCGAACGCCTACTGGAAGCAGGAGGCCATCCACGGCGCAGGCGAGGCCGTCTCCCCGAGCGAGTACCTCGGCACCGGAGACGTCCAGGAATTCCGCTACGCCCGCGACCTCAAGCGCGTCGTCCAGGGCGAGAAGCTCGCCCACCTGAAGAACTTCGGCGAGGCCTGGGGCTACATGCCCTCCGGCCAGTCCGGCGTCTTCGTCGACAACCACGACACCGAGCGCGGCGGCGACACCCTCAGCTACAAGGACGGCGCGAACTACACCCTCGCCTCCGTCTTCATGCTCGCCTGGCCCTACGGCTCCCCGGACGTCCACTCCGGCTACGAGTGGACCGACAAGGACGCCGGACCGCCCAACGGCGGCCAGGTGAACGCCTGCTACACCGACGGCTGGAAGTGCCAGCACGCCTGGCGCGAGATCTCCTCCATGGTCGGCTTCCGCAACGCGGCACGCGGCCAGTCCGTCACCGACTGGTGGGACAACGGCAACAACGCGATCGCGTTCGGCCGCGGCTCCAAGGCGTACGTGGCGATCAACCACGAGTCCTCGGCGCTCACCCGCACCTTCCAGACGCAGCTCGCCCCCGGCGCCTACTGCGACGTCCAGTCGAACACGCCCGTGACGGTGAACTCGTCCGGCCAGTTCACGGCCACCCTCGCCGCCAACACGGCCCTGGCCCTGCACGTGAACGCCACCGGCTGCGGAGGGGGCACCACCCCCACCACGCCGCCGACGACGCCCCCGGCCACCGCCGGCGCGTCCTTCAACGCCACCGCCACCACGGTGACCGGCCAGAACATCTACGTCACCGGCAACCGCGCCGAGCTCGGCAACTGGGCCCCGGCCTCCGCCCTGAAGCTCGACCCTGCCGCGTACCCCGTCTGGAAGCTCACCGTCGGCCTGCCCGCCGGAACGACCTTCGAGTACAAGTACGTCCGCAAGGACGCCGCCGGAAACGTCACCTGGGAGTCCGGCGCCAACCGCACCGCGACCGTCCCGGCCTCCGGCCAGATCGTCCTGAACGACACCTTCCGCAGCTGACTCTCCCCTCCTCGCAGGGTCGCCCCTCCAACGGGGCGGCCCTCCCACCCGTACCCCCGTCCCTCCTCCAGGGAGCACCCCCGTGACACCCAAGAGAACGGCGGTCGCGCTGGCCGCCGCCCTGTGCGCGGCCCTCGTGCCCGCCGTCCCCGCGGCCGCCGCGCCCCGGCCCCCCGCCCCGCCCTCCGACCGCGCGCTCGCGGCCGAGCCCGCCCGCCAGGACCTCACGCGCGAGCAGTTCTACTTCGTCCTGCCGGACCGGTTCGCCAACGGCGACACGTCCAACGACCGCGGCGGCCTCACCGGCAGCCGCACCCAGACCGGCTTCGACCCCACCGACAAGGGCTTCTACCAGGGCGGTGACCTCAAGGGCCTCACCCAGCGGCTCGACTACATCAAGGGCCTCGGGACCACCGCCATCTGGATGGCCCCGATCTTCAAGAACCGGCCCGTACAGGGCGAGGGCAAGGACGCCTCCGCCGGCTACCACGGCTACTGGATCACCGACTTCACCCAGGTCGACCCGCACTTCGGGACCAACGAGGACCTGGAGAAGCTGATCGCCGCCGCCCACGCCAAGGGCATGAAGGTCTTCTTCGACGTCATCACCAACCACACCGCCGACACCGTCGACTACGCCGAGAAGAAGTACGGCTACCGCCCCAAGGGCGCCTACCCGTACCTCGACAAGGACGGCCGCCCCTTCGACGACCGGACCGCGATCGGGAAGACCGACGCCGGCTCCTTCCCGTACACGCCCGTCGAGAAGGCGAACACCAAGGTCCCCGCCTGGCTCAACGACCCCACGATGTACCACAACCGGGGCGACTCCACCTGGGCCGGCGAGTCCGCCGAGTACGGCGACTTCGTCGGCCTCGACGACCTGTGGACCGAGCGCCCCGAGGTCGTCGAGGGCATGGAGCGGATCTACGAGAAGTGGGTCCGCGACTTCAAGATCGACGGCTTCCGCATCGACACCGTCAAACACGTCGACCTGGACTTCTGGACCCAGTGGGCCACCGCCCTCGACACGTACGCCAAGAAGCGCGGCCGCGAGGACTTCTTCATGTTCGGCGAGGTCTACTCCGCCGACACCACCGTCACCGCCCCGTACGTCACCCGGGGCCGCCTCGACGCCACCCTCGACTTCCCCTTCCAGGACGCGGCCCGCGCCTTCGCCTCCCAGGGCGCCGGCGCCGACCGCCTCGCGAAGGTCTTCGCCGAGGACTACCGGTACACCACCGACAAGGCCAACGCCTACGAGCAGGTGACCTTCCTCGGCAACCACGACATGGGCCGCATCGGCACCTTCCTCAAGCAGGACAACCCGAACGCCTCCGACGCCGAACTCCTCCGCCGGGCCGAGCTCGCCAACGAGCTGATGTTCCTGTCCCGCGGCAACCCGGTGATCTACTCCGGCGACGAGCAGGGCTTCACCGGCGCCGGCGGCGACAAGGACGCCCGCCAGCCCCTCTTCGCCTCCCGGGCCGCCGACTACCTCGACGACGACCAGCTCGGCACCGACCGCACCCACGCCACCGACGCGTACGACACGAAGCACCCCGTCTACGCCTCCGTCGCCGAACTGTCGCGCCTCACGAAGACGCACCCGGCCCTCCGGGACGGCGTCCAGCAGGAGCGGCTCGCCGAAGGCTCCGTCTACGCCTTCTCCCGTACGGACACGAAGACGCGGACCGAGTACCTCGTCGCCACCAACAGCGCCACCACCGAGAAGACCGTCACCGTCCCCGTCGACTCCGCGGCCTTCCACGCCCTGTACGGGGGTCAGGGCGCCGTCGCCGCGAAGGACGGCAAGGTCACCGTCACCGTCCCGGGGCTCTCCTCCCTGGTCCTCAAGGCCGACCGCGCCCTCCCGGCCCCGGCCACCGGGCCCAGCCTGACGCTGGACGCCCCGGCCGCCGGAGCCACCGGCACCGTCGAGCTCACCGCCGACGTCACCGGCGGCGGCCTCAACCGCGTCGTCTTCGCCGCCCAGGTCGGCAACGGCCGCTGGCAGACCCTCGGCACCGCCGACCACGCCCCCTACAAGGTCACCCAGCACGTGACCGCCGCCGCCGGCACGGCCCTGCGCTACAAGGCCGTCGCCGTCGACAGCGCGGGCCGCACCGCGAGCGCCACCGCCACCACCACCGCCGGACAGGTCCCCGCACCCGAGAAGCCCGTCGCCGTCGAGCGCACGTACGCCGTCGTCCACTACCAGCGGCCCGACGGGAACTACGACGGCTGGACCCTCAAGGCCGCAGGCCAGGAGAGCGCGTTCACCGGCCGCGACGCCCACGGCGCCTTCGCCTGGGTCAAGGTCCCCGACGGCGCGTCCACCGTCTCCTACACCGTCGAGAAGGACGGCGCCGCCGACGGCCCCCAGCGGAGCATCACCCTCGGCCGCACCGGCGAGGTCTGGATCACGCAGGGCCAGGACGGCCAGTCCGACACCGCCCCCGCCCCCGCCCCGCAGGACAAGACCAAGGCCGTCGTCCACTACCAGCGGCCCGACGGGAACTACGACGGCTGGGGCCTCCACACCTGGACCGGCGCCGCCCAGCCCACCGACTGGTCCAAGCCCCTCCTGCCGGTCCGCTTCGACGCGTACGGCGCCGTCTACGAGGTGCCGCTCACCGAGGGCGCGACCTCCCTCTCGTACATCCTCCACAAGGGCGACGAGAAGGACCTGCCCACCGACCAGTCCCTCGACCTCGCCACCTACGGCCATGAGATCTGGGCGCTCTCCGGCCAGCAGAAGTACCTGCTCCCGACCGTCGGCGGCGCCCCGAACCTCGACCTCACCAAGGCCGAGGCCCAGTGGATCGACCGGAACACCGTCGTCTGGAAGGTGAAGACCACCGACGCCACCAGCCAGCAGCTGGTGTACGCGAAGGACGGCGGGATCACCGTCACCGACGGGGCCCTGAACACCGAGGGCCAGTGGCTCCGGCTCACCCCCTCCTCCCTGAGCGACGCCCAGAAGGCGAAGTACCCGCACCTCAAGGAGTACCCGGCCTTCACCCTCGACCCGCGCGACGCCGACCGCGTCCGCGCCTCCCTCCGCGGCCAGCTCGTCGCCACCCAGCGCGCGGCCAACGGCGCCCTGCTCGCCGCCACCGGAGTCCAGACCGCCGGCGTCCTCGACGACCTGTACGCGACGAAGGCCACCGGCGCGAACCTGGGGCCGACCTTCCGCGACGGCCGCACCAGCCTCTCCCTCTGGGCCCCCACCGCCCGGTCCGTCAGCCTCGAACTCGACGGCCGGACCGTGCCCATGCGCCGCGACGACAGCTCCGGCGTCTGGTCGGTCACCGGCCCGAAGTCCTGGACCGGCAAGCCGTACCGGTATGAGGTCAAGGTCTGGGCCCCCAGCGTCCAGAAGGTCGTGGTCAACAAGGTCACCGACCCCTACTCCACCGCCCTCACCACCGACTCCGCCCGCAGCCTCGCCGTCGACCTCACCGACACCCGGCTCGCACCCCAGGGCTGGAAGAACCTGCGGAAGCCCGCCGCCGTACCGCTGCGGGACGCCCAGATCCAGGAACTCCACATCCGCGACTTCTCGATCGCGGACCCGACGGCGAAGGCCGACCACCGCGGCACCTACCTCGCCTTCACCGACAAGGGAAGCAAGGGCTCGCAGCACCTCCGCGACCTCGCCGCCTCCGGCACCTCCTACGTCCACCTCCTCCCGGCCTTCGACATCGGCACCATCCCCGAGAAGAAGTCGGACCAGACCACCCCCGCCTGCGACCTGAAGGTCTACGCCCCCGACTCCGAGGAGCAGCAGGCCTGCGTCGCCGCCGCCGCGGCCAAGGACGCCTACAACTGGGGCTACGACCCCCTGCACTACACCGTCCCCGAGGGCTCCTACGCCACCGACCCCGAAGGCACCCGCCGCACGGTCGAGTTCCGGCAGATGGTCCAGGCCCTCAACGGCAACGGCCTGCGCACCGTCATGGACGTCGTCTACAACCACACCGTCGCCGCAGGACAGTCCGACAAGTCCGTCCTCGACAAGATCGTCCCCGGCTACTACCAGCGCCTCCAGGCCGACGGCACCGTCGCCACCTCCACCTGCTGCGCCAACACCGCGCCCGAGAACGCCATGATGGGCAAGCTCGTCGTCGACTCGGTCGTCACCTGGGCCCGCGACTACAAGGTGGACGGCTTCCGCTTCGACCTCATGGGCCACCACCCGAAGGCCAACATCCTGGCCGTACGGAAGGCCCTCGACGCCCTGACCGTCGCCAAGGACGGCGTCGACGGCAAGGCGATCGTCCTCTACGGCGAGGGCTGGAACTTCGGCGAGATCGCCGACGACTCCCGCTTCGTCCAGGCCACCCAGAAGAACATGGCCGGAACCGGCGTCGCGACCTTCTCCGACCGCGCCCGCGACGCCGTGCGCGGCGGCGGCCCCTTCGACGAGGACCCGGGCGTCCAGGGCTTCGCCTCCGGACTCTTCACCGACCCCAACTCCTCGACGGCCAACGGCACCCCGGCCGAACAGAAGGCCCGCCTCCTGCACTACCAGGACCTGATCAAGGTCGGCCTGACCGGCAACCTTGCCGCGTACACCTTCACCGACACCTCCGGGCGTACGGTCAAGGGCTCCGAGGTCGACTACAACGGAGCCCCGGCCGGCTACGCCGCGGCCCCCGGCGACGCCCTCGCCTACGTCGACGCCCACGACAACGAGGCCCTGTACGACGCGCTCGCGTTCAAGCTCCCGGCCGGCACGCCGGCCACGGACCGGGCCCGCATGCAGGTCCTCGCCATGGCGACGGCCACCCTCTCCCAGGGCCCGGCGCTCTCCCAGGCCGGCTCGGACCTGCTGCGCTCCAAGTCCCTCGACCGCAACTCGTACGACAGCGGCGACTGGTTCAACGCGATCCACTGGGACTGCCGCGACGGCAACGGCTTCGGCCGCGGCCTGCCCCCGGCCCCCGACAACAAGGCCAAGTGGTCCTACGGGAAGCCGCTCCTCGTGAACCCGGCCCTGACGGCCGGCTGCGAGCAGATCGACGGCGCCTCCGCCGCCTACCGCGACCTCCAGAAGATCCGCACCACCGAGCCGGTGTTCTCCCTGGCCACGGCCGGTCAGGTCCAGTCCGCCCTGTCCTTCCCGCTCTCGGGCAGCGAGGAGACCCCCGGCGTCATCACCATGCGCCTCGGCGACCTGGTCGTCGTCCTCAACGCGACCCCGGGGCAGCGGACGCAGAAGGTCGCGGACCTGGCGGGCAAGGGCTACCGCCTCCACCCGGTCCAGGCGAACGGCTCGGACCCCGTGGTGAAGTCCGCGTCCTACGAGGCCGGTTCGGGCACCTTCACGGTCCCGGCCCGGACGGTGGCGGTCTTCACGGCCGGGTGAGCGCCTTCTCCCACAGGATGACCCCGTAGCGCGTGCCGTCGGCGGCGACCTTTCCCGGTTCCTCGCCGACGGCCCGGTAGCCCGCGGCTTCGTAGTAGGTACGGAGCCGCGGGTTGCTCGTCATGGAGTCGAGACGCGCGACCTCCCGCCCGCGGGCCGCGATCCGCTCCTCCGCGTGGGCGAGCAGCACCCGCCCGGCCCCGGCGGGCGCCGCCTCCCGGTCGGTCATCAGCCGGTGCACGTACCCGGCGACCGGCGGCTGCGGGCCCCAGGCCTGCTCGTCCTCCCACCACAGCTCGTACGCGCCGACCGCCCGGCCCCCGTCGAGGGCCAGCCACACCTCACCGTCGGCGATGCGCCCCCGGAAGTGCTCCGCGCCCTTCGCACCCGGTTTCCACTGGTCGATCCCGTTCCGCACCATCCAGTGGGCCAGTCCGTCGAACAGCCCCACCAGAAGGTCCAGATCGCCGTCGTCCGCCTGCCGGAAGGTCACTTGTGTCGTCATGCCGATCACCGTAAAGGTGTGGCCAGACATTCGACATCCGCACCCCTACCGTCCGGGAGTGACCCCATGCCGCAGATCACCGTGGACTACTCCGCGCCCCTCGACCGGCGCGGCTTCGCGCTCGCCCTGCACCCGCTCGTCGTCGAGACCGTGAACGCCACGCTCGACGCCTGCAAGACCCGCTTCCGCGAGGTCGAGGAGACGGTCGTCGGCGACGGATCGACCGAGGACGTCATCGTCCACGTCGAGATCGCCCTGCTGCACGGCCGCACCGACGACACCAAGATCCGGCTGTCGAAGGCCGTCCTCGCCCTCCTGCCGAAGTACGTCAAGGCGACCGAGAACGTCCGGCTCTCCGTCGAGATCCGCGACCTCGAAGTGTCCTACCGCAAGCGCTGATCGGGCACGGCGGACACGGCGGGCGCCGCCCCGGCCGCCGGCACGAGCGCGGCGAGCCGGGCCACCAGGTCCCCGAAGGGGCCGTCGGCCGGCTCGTCGGCGAGGATGCCGACCAGGATCTCCGCCATCTCCGGGTCGTACGCGGCGCTCACCGCGGCCAGCGCCGCGAAGTCGTGCACGAGCTGCAACTCCAGCTCCGCGCGCGGGATCCGGCGGCCGTCCAGCCAGAGCAGGGCCGTCGACTCGGCGAGCGACACCCAGGAGCGGACGACCAGTTCGAGCCGGGCCGAGGGCCGGTCGACCTTCAGATGGGCCAGGATCTGCTCGTACGCGGCCTGCCGCACCTCGTCGATCATCGCGTTCGTCGTGGAGGAGCCCACCGCGGGACCGCCGCGCATCAGCGCCGCGAAGCCCGGCCCGTGCTCGTCCACGAAGTCGAAGAACCGGCCCATCACCCGTAGCAGCCGCGCCCCCAGCGGGCCCTGCGGCGGCTCCACGAACCGGGCCGCCAGCTCGTCGGCCGCCCGCCGCAGCGCCGCCTCGTAGAGGCTCTGCTTCCCGGGGAAGTAGTGGTAGACCAGCGGTCGCGAGATCCCCGCGGCGGCGGCGATCTCGTCGATGGACACCTCGTCGGGAGAGCGGTGGCTGAAGAGTTCGAGAGCCACCCCGATCAGCTGCTGCTTGCGCTCCTCGACGCCCATCCTGCGGCGTACCCCGGTCGTCATACGAACAGCCTAACGGGGTCCGTTACGCTCCTGCTCCATGACCGCTTCCGACCAGGACACCCCGGCCGCCGAGGCCCCCGAGGCACCTGAGGCCCCCGAGACCGACGAGACCTCCGAAGAGGCCATCGAGGAGACCGACGAGGAGACCGACGAGATCCTCGAAGAGGACGCCGAAGAGGACGCCGACGAGATCCTCGACGAGGACGCCGACGAGGCGCCCTTGGCGGGCGGCCTCACGCCCAAGCAGGCGCGACGGCTCCGCGTGGCCGCCGCGTCCGTCCTGCTCGTCGCCCTCGCCGTGGTCCTGGTGATCCGCCTCGCGAGCCGTACGTCCGTCCTGGTCGTCGGCGTGTACGGCCTCGCGATGATCCTCTGCGGCGTCGTGATCGAGCTCTCCCGCAACGGCCGTACGCGACTGGCCACCTGGCTCCTGGTGAGCGGCCTGCTCGCCGCCCTCGCCTTCGACTGGCTGATCCTGCCGTAAGCCCTGAGAGGGCCTACAGGTCCAGGACGAGCCGCTTCCCCGCGCAGCGCGAGACGCAGATCAGCATCGAGTCGTCCCGCTCCGCGTCGGTGAGCAGCTCGTCCCGGTGGTCGATCTCCCCTTCCAGGACCCGCTGTTGGCAGGTCCCGCAGAAGCCCTGCCGGCAGGAGTACATGAGGCCGGGCACCTCCTCGCGGACCGCGGCGAGCACCGACTGGTCGGCCGCCACCGTCACCGTCCGCCCGGAGCGGCGCAGTTCGACCTCGAAGGCGGTGCCGCCGGCCGGCGCGGCGGCGGAGAAGCGCTCCAGGCGCGGCACCCGGCCCTCGGGCATCGCCGCGCCCACCGCGTCCATCAGCCCGTCGGGACCGCAGCAGTAGACGAGGGTCTCGACGGGCACGTGCGCGAGGAAGTCCAGCTCGGGAAAGCCGGACTCGTCCTCGGCGACGACCGTGACGCGGTCGCCCCCGAGCCGTTCGATCTCCTCCGCGTACGGCATCGTGGCCCGGCTCCGCCCGCAGTACACGAGCCGCCAGTCCGCCCCGGCCGCCTCGGCGGCGCGCACCATCGGCAGGACCGGGGTGATGCCGATGCCGCCGGCGAGGAAGACGTACGCGGGGGCGTCGACCAGCGGGAAGCGGTTGCGCGGCCCGCGGATCTCGACCTCCGTGCCCTCGTGGAGCTGCTCGTGGACCTCGCGCGAACCGCCCTGGCCGTCCTCGATGAGGCGCGTCGCGACCGTGTACGAGCCGGTGTCGGCCGGGTCGCCGCAGAGCGAGTACTGCCGCACGAGCCCGGAGGGCAGGACGAGGTCGACATGCGCGCCCGGCTGCCACGCGGGCAACCCGGAGCCCTCCAGGCGCAGTTCGACGACACCGTCGGCGGGCGTGGCGCGCCCGGTCACGAGGACCCGGCGGGGGACCGTGCTGCCCCGGCCGTACCCGGACACGGGCACGTCGAGGGCGGGCATCGGCCACAGCGGGGCCGTGGACATCCGGCTGCGCACGGCGCGCCGGACGAGCAGCGCGGCGCCGGCGACGAGGGCGACGGTGGCCAACCGCGGCATCAGTGGCCTCCGTTGGCGCCGGGGGAGGAGGCGAGGTAGGCCAGCGCCTGCGCGGTGTCACCCTCCTGGGAGGGGTGGTAGGCGCGGCTGAGGTAGCGGGGGACGGAGCGCAGCATGGACGGGGTGGAGGGCAGCATGCCCTGCCGGCCCTTGCGGTAGAACTGGCCGAAGGAGGCCTTGCCGTCGAGGAGGCTCGGGTCGTTCTCCATGAAGAAGCGGGCGCCCCGCTGCCAGAGGAAGACGAGCGCGGAGAAGGCCAGCGCCCAGGTGCGGGCGCGGCGCCGGTAGCCGCCGTCGAGGTGCATGAAGAGCTCGAAGGCGACCGAGCGGTGCTCGACCTCCTCCGCCCCGTGCCAGCGCAGCAGGTCGAGCATGACGGGGTCGGCGCCGCGCCGGTCGAGCTCGTCGGCGTTGAGGACCCAGTTGCCGAGGAAGGCGGTGTAGTGCTCGATGGCGGCGATGATCGCGACCCGCTCCATCAGCCACCAGCGGCGCGGCCGGCCGGGCGGCAGGGTCCGGTCCCCGAGGAGCTTCTCGAAGAACCAGTCGACCTGCGCGGTGTACGGGGTCGGGTCGAGGCCCAGCTTCCTCAGGTGGGGGAGGACGTCGTCGTGGGCCTGGGAGTGGATGGCCTCCTGGCCGATGAAGCCGATGACGTCCTCGCGCAGCCGGTCGTCGGTGATGTACGGCAGGGCCTGCTTGTAGACGTGCACGAACCACCGCTCGCCCGCCGGGAGCAGCAGGTGCAGCACGTTGATCGTGTGCGTGGTGAAGGGGTCGCCGGGAACCCAGTGGAGGGGGGTCTCCGCCCAGTCGAAGGAGACCTTGCGGGCCTTGAGCTCGACGTGTTCCGACGCCACCGGTGCAGGCTGCGTATTAGACATGCCGTCAATGTACTGAGGGGTAGGCGTTACGAGAAGGGGTGTGTGTCGAGTTGTTCGCGGCGGGCTGCCCGTGAGCGAACCAGTGCGGTTGCCCGACCGGGTGAAGCCGATGCCACACAGACGTCGGGCGGGGTGCGCCCGTCGAGCGGCGCCAGCGGCACACAAGTCCCTTCTATCTGGGCCAAGTTGTCGGTAGCTCGACAAGTCGCGCTCGGCTATCATCCGGGGATGTTGGGGGATCTGTTCGAGAACATCACGGGAGCAGTGGGGGACCAACTGCTTTCGCTGATCGTCGGCGGTGCTGCAGCCGCTGGGGTGGCCTACGTGCGGTGGCTGGTGCTCCGCCAATGGCCCGCCCGAAGGATCTGGCGATACGAGGACGGCAACAGGCTCGTGGTCGTCGTCGCGGCGTCCGCCGAGGTGCATACGGGAGAGTACTCGCGGCCGACCACGGGCATCGGTCAGGTGCGAGCCATGTCCCTGCTGGTACCGCTGCTCGCCCGGGCCTATCGGGGCATCGACCTGGAGCAGGTGCTGCTCTCGTCCCAGACGCCGGGAAGGGACCTCGAAGCGGACGTACTCACCCTGGGCGGGCCGAAGAACAACGCTGTCACCTCCAAGCTGTTGGAAGCCGTGCCGCAGCTCCCCTTCACCGTCGACGGCAGCTCGATCCGCTGGCAGGGAACCGTCTACGAAGGGCGTGCGATCGGGGAGCGGGTGGTGCACGACTACGGATACGTCGTGCGTGCGCCGAATCCGTTCGCCCACGACAAGCGCATCGTGTTGGTCGGCGGTTCTCATACCTTCGGCACGGTGGCGGCGGCGCGCTGGCTGGCGGAAAACGGTGACGCCAGGAGCTTGCCCGCCGACTTCGCGGTGCTCGTCGAGGCGGAGGTCCTGCAGGACGGTCACGTTGTCAGGCCGAGGATGCTGTACACCGTGGAGATCTGACTCTTTCCGTGCTGCACCACATCGGGGGGTGTGCCTGCGTACGGCAGGTATGCATGCCCGAAGGGTCCATCGGTGTCATCCTGTTCGGCGTGAAGATCCTCGAGCGGTCGGTGATTCCCAAGAGCGGCAACCTCGACGAATGCGAGGACGGCATCGTGGTCTGCGACGGGTACGTTGCCGTCATCGATGGCGCGACCGATAAGACCGGGACGCGATACCGGGGCCTGACGGGCGGCCGCCATGTGATGCTCGTCCTGGCCGACGTGATTCCTCGACTGCCTCCGTCTGCTGATGTGTACGCCGCGGCAGGAGCCCTCACCGCTGCCGTCGCCGATGGCCTTCCGCCGGAATTGGCCGCGGAGTTGCGTCCGAGCGCGTCGGTCACCCTGTTCTCGGCCGCGCGTCGACAGTTGTGGCAGATCGGTGATGTGGGGTTCTGGTATGAAGGCCTCGCTCATCGGCAGTCGCGCAAGCAGGTGGATCTGATCAATACGGCCATGCGCGTGGCGGTCCTCAAAGCGGAGATGCTGGGCGGCACCTCGGCGGAACAGCTGGCGGCACACGACCCCGGCCGTGAAGCGATCATGCCTCTCCTCACCCGACAGTCGCTGTTCGTCAACAACCTTCAGGCGGGGAATCTCGCCTACGGCGCGTTCGACGGTCGCCCCGTACCTCGTGAGTTGATCACGGTGGCCGACGTACCCTCGCGAGTCACGGACCTCGTCCTTGCCAGCGACGGCTATCCCGCGATCCTGCCGTCCCTCGCCGATTCCGAATCCCACCTCAAGACGCTCCTCACCGCGGACCCTCTGTGTGTCGACGAACTGGCGGGGACCAAAGCTGTCAAGCCTGGGCACAGCAGCTACGACGATCGTTCCTATCTGAGGCTGGAGCTCTGAAGGCGGTGAAACGAGCGGCGGTACGGGACGAACCGACTGCAGGTCCCGTCTGCCCTGGGTGCGCGCCCTAGCGCAGCGCGGCCACCCGCGTGCCGTCCCGCAGGGTGCCGTCCAGATCGGCCCGCGCCCCTGCCGTCGCCTTCACGGCGAGCACCGGACCGGCCGCACGGCCCTTCACCCCGCCGGAGGTCTCCAGGGAGGCGACGTCCGGGCTGCCCGCCGCCAGGACGTACCACCCGCCGCCCGGCGCCCGCCACAGCACGCCCGCGAGGACCCGGGGATCCCGCACCCCGCACGCGGGCGAACCCTCGGAGCGGGCCGCGAGCGCCGCCGGCGCCTTCGGCGACGGCACGAGGAACTGGGCGAGGACCCGGCTGCCCGTGCCGCGCCAGGTCTCGGCGCGCGTGCACACCCAGGTGCCGCGCCCGGCGCCCTCGGGCAGCGGCTGCGTCGCGAACCGCCAGGCGTTCACCGACCGCACCCCGTGCGCCCGTACGGCCGTCAGCTGGCAGGCCGTCCGCGCCCACGCCTCGCGCGCCTCCTTCGCCGTCACGTCCGCCGGCGCGTCCGGCGGCCCCCACAGGAGCCGGGCCGGCGCCAGCTCGCCCAGGTCCGTGAGCAGCCGGGTGCCCGAACCGTCCCGCACCTGGAGGGAGTTCCAGCGCTCGCACCCCTGCGCCTGCGCGGGACTCGGCACCGGCTCGGTCACCCCGTACGCGTCCCGGGCCAGCGGCCACGGCTCCTTCGCGGGCGCGAGCAGGTCCCGCACGCCCGCCTCCCGCACCCAAGGGGCCGTCAGATAGCGGACGTTGCCCGAGGCCCGGGAGACCACGAGAGCGGCCGCACCGACGGCGTCGGCCGCGTCCGTCCGCGCGAAGTCCAGCGCGGCGCCCGAGGCCCCCGCCACCGGCTCCGCGTACCGCACGGCCCGCAGCCCGTCGTGGAAGAGCACCACCCGGACCCCGTCCACCAGCCCCGCGAACAACAACTGCGGCGGCCCCATCGGCGGCCCCACGGGCGTCCCGGGCGTCGCCGAGGACTGCACGGAGAGCCCGGGCCGCGCCCACACGGCGAGCGCCCGCCGCAGCAGCGCACGGTCCCCGGTGAGACCGCCGCGCGCGGGCCACACCGAGAAGTCCTGCCGGGTCGACGCGGGCCAGGCGGCGGGCGGCACGCGCTTGACGGCACCCGGGTCGAGCGCGGCCTCGGCGGCGGGGTTACGGGCGTACGAGGGGGCGGCAGCACCGTTTCTGCCCCAGCCGTCCCCGGGCAGGCCGAGCAGCGTCCCGCACACGACGAGCGCGGCGACGGCGACGAGCGCGGCCCGCGCATGCTGCCGCCGCCGCAGCAGATCGGTCGGCCGGGCCTGCAAGGAGCAAGGGTCGAACTCGGCCGACTCCAACAGAGCGGCGCCGCTGACCCGCACCCCCCGCCGCCCGCCGTACCCGGCGGCGGCACCACTGCCGCCGTCCCTCCCGGAGGCTCCGGGCCCTCCGTCGTCCCGGGTGTCCTCGCCGTAGCCGGGCCCGTCGCCGGGCCCTCCGGCGGGGCCGTTCTCCTCGCGGCGCCAGGCGTCCGCGAGCCGGGCGCGGTCGCCCGGCCTGCCCGGGGTGCCCGGGGTGCCGGTCCTGCCGGGCCCGGCCTGCTCGCCGACCCTCTCGGCGCGGCCGTCCCCGCCGGGAAGGGCCGGTTCGCCGGGCCGGCGCGCGCTCCCGGATCCGGCCGGGCCTCCGGTCCCGCCCAGGCCTCCGGTGCCGCCCGGGCTCCCGGTTCCGCCCACGCGGCCGGTCCCGTCGGCGGTACCCGGCGAATCCGACGGGTCGTCGTCGTACTCCTCCGCCGCGTCGACCGCGTCCGCCTCCGCCAGGGCCGCCGCCGGGTCGGTGACGCCCGCCGCGGCCAGGACCCGCAGGACTTCCGGGTCGCCCTGGCGCTCCAGGCCGCGGAGCACGTACGCCGCCCGGCCGGCGCCCGAGAGGGCGGACAGGCGCTGGTCCAGGGCGAGTTCGTCCGCGCCGCCCACCCTCGGGAAGACCCGCAGCCCCCACACCTGCGGCAGCAGCGGCGGGAACTGGGCCCGGCGCGGCAGCGCGCGGCGCCGCAGCGGCAGCCCGGCGATCAGGGCCTGCCGCAGCACCTCGCCCCGCACGTACGCGTAGCCGGGATCGACCGCGTCCTCGGTGCGCCGGGGACCCGGGACCGCGGGACCCGGCACCCGGCGGCGCGGCAGCGAGCGCTGGACGAGCGCGTGCGCGGTCAGCACCCGGCGGTTGCGGCCGAGCGTCGGCGGCAGCACGAGATAGGCGATGCGCACGAGGCGCGGATACCGCTCGACGAGCGCGGCCTCGGCCTGCTCGACGTCGACGGGGCCCACGGGCGAGGGGTCGAGATCCTGGGTGCTCACGTTCAGCAGAACGAGCGATTCTTCCGATGGTCACCCCGGCGCCCGGTGCCGCCCGGAAGTCCCGGCGGCGGCCCGGGCGGCGGCTCAGGCCGAGTGGACCGTCAGTCGCTCGCGGATCAGCTCCGTCACCTCGTCCGGAACGCCCAGACCCTCCCGTACGTACTTCTCCATCGAGCCGTGCCGGACCGCCACCTCGTCGAGCCCCGCCGCCAGGTACTCCGGCAGGACGCCGATCAGGTCCAGCGCCAGCTCGGGGTCCCCGCCCTGGGCCGTGAACCCCTCGATCATCGGCGCGAACGCCTGCCGTACCGCCGTATTCACCGACAGGTACTCCGTCCGTACCGTCTCCTCGTCCGCGCCCAGCAGCGACAGGACGACCGTCGCCGCCCACCCCGTCCGGTCCTTGCCCGCAGAGCAGTGGAAGAGCACCGGCCCGGCCCCCGGCGTTCCCAGCTCCGTCAGCAGGGCGCGGTACGCGGCGCGGGCGGAGTCGCCGGACACGAAGGTCCGGTAGGTGCGCGCGAAGGCCGCCCGCACCCGGCCCCCGCCGAGGTGCTCCTCGGCGAGCGCGGGGTCGGTGAGCAGCATCTTCAGCCGCGCGGCGGGCGGCAGCCCGCTGACGGCCAGATGGTCGGCGAGGACGTCCGCGACGAGCAGCCGCGCGCCGGCCGGCAGGTGGTCCGGCCGGTCGCCGCGCTCGCTCTCCGTCCGGAGGTCGACGACCGTACGGATGCCGAGGTCCGCCACCACCGGCTCGGCCGGGTCGAGCCGGTCGAGCTGCGCGGAGCGGAGGGCGAGACCGGACCGGACGGCGCGCCCGTCACCGAGGGGCAGGCCGCCGAGGTCGCGGAGATTGGCGACGGAGGCTGCGGGGATGGCGGGCATGGGCGTCGACTCCTCCGATTCGTCCACTTTCCTGTCGACCGTAGTGGATCGTCCGAAGTGGGGCAGTTCGTCAGTGGCTTTCGACGCCGAGGGCGTGCTTCGCCAGGAACTCCGCCTCCCGCTCGGGGGAGAGTCCGACCTCCGGCCGGTCGGGGCGCCTCGGCGCGACACCGCCGAGCGATTCCAGCCACGCCCAGGTGTCCGCGACGGTCTCCTCGACCGGCCGGCAGCGCAGCCCGGCCGCGACCGCCCGGGAGACGTCGGCGGTGTGCATCGCGTCGTACATCTCGCCCGGCGGCAGCCACACGGGCAGCTCCGACCAGGGCTCGATCCCGGCCGCGAGGAGCGCCTCCGGCTCCGCCCACCGCAGCTCGACCTCCGCGCCCGTCGCCCGCACGCACGCGTCGAGCAGCTCGCCCATGGTGGTGTGCCCGGGCGGCGACACGAGGTTGTACGGCCCCGAGAGCCCGGCCGCCACCGCGTCGAGCGTCCACTCGGCGAGGTCGCGGGCGTCGACGTACTGGAGGGGGAGGGTGCTCGGCCCGGGCGCCAGGACCGTCCCGCCGCGGGCGATCCGGCCCAGCCACCAGGGGAGCCGGCCGACGTTCTCGTACGGGCCGATGATCAGGCCCGCGCGGACGTGCAGCGTCCGCTCCGCCCCGAAGGCGGCCGTCGCGGCGAGCTCGCCGCCCCTCTTGGACTCCGCGTACGGCATGTCCCCGTCGTCGGGCGATCCCTCCACCAGGGGGCCGTCCTCGCCGAGTCCGGCGGCCGGCGGCCAGGAGTAGACGGAGCGGCTCGACACGTACGCGTACCGCCCGACCCGGTCCGCGAGCAGCCGGGCCGCGTCCCGGACCGCCGAGGGCGCGGCCGACCAGGTGTCCACGACGGCGTCCCAGGAGCCGGTGGCGAGGGCGGCGAGACCGTCCGGTCCCGCGGTGCGGTCGCCGTGCAGGGAGTGGACTCCGGCCGGAGGCGCGTGGCGGCCCCGGTGGAAGACCGTCACCTCCCAGCCCCGGCCGAGCGCCGCCTCGACGACCGCGCGACCCACGAACTCCGTACCACCGAGAATCAGCAATTTCATGATCGAAGAGTGCCCGGCGGCGGCGGGCGGGGCCAGGGGATTCCGCTCCGGGAGGATTCCGCCGGGGGAGGAACGCACCGGACCGGGGGAGGAACGCACCGGGCGGGCGAGGAACGCAATGGGCCCACGAGGAACGCGCCGGACCGGGGGAGGAACGAGTCGGGCCCAGGAGGAACGCGCGAGCCCGGGGGGAGGGGGTCTGTTCGGCCAGATGGCGGGATGGCACCATGGCGGGCGATGACGGATGCCCGGTCGCCGCTGCGCGCCCTGCGAGCCGCGCTTTTCGCGGTGGTGTGCGTGACCTTGGCCGCCGTGGGGCATTCGTCCATGTCTGCGCATCAGCTCCCGGCGTCCGGCCTGCTCGGCGCCCTCGCCGCGACGGCCGTCGCCGCCTGGGCCGCCGCCGGCCGCCGCCGGGGCGTGCCGACGATCGCGGGCGCCATGCTCGTCCTCCAGGGCGCGCTGCACCTGCTCTTCTCGATGGCCGGTTCTCACCCGTCGGCGCACACCGCGAACGACGCGATGCACATGCCGGGCATGACGACCCCGCACGTCATGGCGGGCACGACAGGCGCCCATGACGCCGCCATGAGCGCGGGCGCGGCCATGGACTCCGACCCCGGCATGCTCGCCGTCCACCTCCTCGCCGCACTCCTCTGCGGCCTCTGGCTCGCCCACGGCGAAGCCGCGTTCTTCACGCTCGCCGAGGCGGCCCTCGCGTACGCCTTCACCCCGCTGCGCCTGCTGTGCGCGCGCGTCCGCGTCCCCGAGGCCCCGTGCGGCCCGGTCCGCAGGACGCGAGGCCACGCCCACCGTCCCCACACCGTCGTCCTCGCGCACACCGTCTCCCGGCGCGGGCCGCCCCGGCCGTCCGTACCCCGCGCCACGGCCCTCGGAGCACACGTCTGACACCGGGGGTCTCCTCCCGTTGTCCCACCGACTCCAAGGACGGTCAGCCATGACCATCGACGATCCCGCACGCCCCGACACCACCGAGGCGCCACCGTCGGAGACGCCCGACACCACCGCTCCGCGCAAGGCGGGCACCTGGAGCGCCCTGCGCCCCCTCGTCCTGCGGCTCCACTTCTACGCGGGCGTCCTCGTCGCCCCGTTCCTCCTCGTGGCCGCCGCCAGCGGCCTGCTCTACGCGCTCTCCTTCCAGGCCGAGAAGGTGATCTACGCGCACGAGCTGGAGGTCCCCGTCGGCGACACCGCCCTGCCGCTCTCGCAGCAGGTGAACACCGCCCGCAAGGTCAACCCGAACGGCACCGTCACCGCCGTCTGGCCCGGCGCCGAACCGGGCGCCACCACCCGGGTCCTGATGGCCGACCCGGATGTCCCCGAGGGCACCTCGCTCGCCGTCTTCGTCGACCCGTACACCGGGGACGTCCGCGGCCAGCTGCCCAGCTTCGGCAGCTCCGGCGCCCTCCCGCTGCGCACCTGGATCGACGGACTCCACGCCGATCTGCACCTCGGCGAGCTCGGCCGCAACTACAGCGAGCTGGCCGCGAGCTGGCTGTGGGTGATCGCCCTCGGCGGTCTGGCGCTCTGGCTCGGCCGCCGCAGGAAGAACCGCCGCGCGCTGTTCGTCCCCGAGGGCGGCCCGAAGTCCCGCCGCCGCACGCTCTCCTGGCACGGCTCGGTCGGCCTGTGGGCCGTGACCGGACTCGTCCTGCTCTCCGCGACGGGCCTGACCTGGTCGCGGTACGCGGGCGAGAACATCGGCACCGTGCAGGACGGTCTCGGCGGCGCGACCCCCACGCTCACCGCGACGCTCGACGGCGCGGCCGGCGCCGGCTCGGAGCACGCGGGCCACGGCGGCGGCCACCCGCAGGGCGGCACCACCGCCCAGGGCCCGGACATCGGCGTCGACAAGGCGGTCGAGGCGGCCCGCGCGGTCGGCATCGACAGCCCGAGGATCTCGGTCGTCCTGCCCGCCGAGGGCAAGGGGTACGTGGTCAAGGAGACCGACACGCAGTTCCCGCTGGAGCTGGACTCGGCGGCGGTGAACCCGGCGGACGGCACGGTCCTCGACCGCCTCGCCTTCGCCGACTACCCGCTCCTCGCCAAGCTGACCCGCATAGGCATCGACGCGCACACCGGAGTGTTCCTCGGCCTGTTCAACCAGCTGGCGCTCGCGGCCCTCGCGCTCGCCCTGATCCTGCTGATCCTCTGGGGCTACCGCATGTGGTGGCAGCGCCGCCCGGGCCGCCCGGTGGCGCGCGGGGCCTGGCGCAAGGTCCCGGTGACGATGCTGCTGCCGCTCGCGGCGGTCACGGCCCTCGTCGGCTGGTTCGTCCCGCTGCTCGGCCTCAGCCTGCTGCTGTTCCTCGCGGTGGACCTCACCCTCGCCCTCGTGGCGAGGCTGAGGGCGAGGTCCACGCGGAACGCCTGATCAAGTCCGGGATCAGGGCGTGTACTTGTAGCCGACCCGCCGCACGGTCTGGATCGTGTGGCGGTGCTCGGCGCCCAGCTTCCGGCGCAGCCGGGCCACGTGCACGTCGACCGTACGGCCGTCGCCCACGTGCCCGTACCCCCACACCGTCGTGACCAACTGGTCGCGGGTGTGCACCCGGTGGGGGTTCGCCACCAGATGGGCGAGGAGCTCGAACTCCAGATATGTCAGGTCGAGCTCCTCCCCGTCGACGACGGCGATCCGCCGGACCCCGTCGATGGTCACCGGCCCCTGCTCCTCCGCGGCCGAGGACGGCGCGGGGACGGGGGCGGCCACGGGCGCCGGGGGCTGCTGATCGGCCGGTACGAGCACGAGGTACCCGACCATCGGCGGGCGCCCCGGCAGCGTCGGCAGCGCGTGCTGCGGCGCGGGCAGCAGGGTGGCACCCGGCGGCAGCAGGTCGGCCACCTGGGAGAGCTGGGCGAGCGGCGAGAGCGGCGGGAGACCGACGACCTCGTTGGGGTCGACGGCGCGCAGCCGGTGGCGCCCGGGGCGGACGGCGGCGAGGGGGGCAGTCTGGATGTGGGCCATGGAAGGTCAGCTCTTTCGCGCGGAGAAACGAACGGACAGGCGTCGTACGTCATTCGTCGTGCGCGTCGGCCGAAGGCCGGGATCGGACCGAACCGATCGGGGGCTTTAGAGGGCCGACGCGTTCCTCGCGCGGCAACAGACTCGGTCGAAGTCGTCGTGCTGCCGGGAAGGCCAGAACGGCTCAAGGTCGCAGCGACCTGTCGCGGTCTCGTTCTTCATCGTGGCCATATCCCTATTGAACCAGAAGGGAATGCCCTCGACGAGTCATTCCCCGGCCAAACCCCGTGTCGTCCATCCCACATGACGGAAGAGGCGCCCACCGTACGAAACGGTGGGCGCCTCTCCGGAGGTGCGCGTGCGGCGGTCCGGGACGGGACCGGAGGGTCAGACCTGGCCGGCCTTCTCCAGGGCCTCGCAGCAGGTGTCCACCAGCAGGCGGGTCACCACGTACGGGTCCACGTTCGCGTTCGGGCGACGGTCCTCGATGTAGCCCTTCTGGTCCTGCTCGACCTGCCACGGGATGCGGACCGAGGCGCCGCGGTCCGAGACGCCGTAGGAGTACTCGTCCCACGGGGCGGTCTCGTGCAGGCCCGTCAGGCGGTCGTCGATGCCGGCGCCGTAGTTCTTGACGTGGTCGAGCGGCTTCGAGCCCACGCCGAGGGACTCGGCGGCGGTGATGATCGCGTCGTAGCCCTCGCGCATCGCCTTGGTGGAGAAGTTCGTGTGCGCGCCCGCGCCGTTCCAGTCGCCCTTCACCGGCTTCGGGTCCAGGGTCGCGGAGACCTTGAAGTCCTCGGCCGTGCGGTACAGCAGCCAGCGGGCCACCCACAGCTGGTCCGAGACCACGAGCGGGGAGAGCGGGCCGACCTGGAACTCCCACTGGCCCGGCATGACCTCGGCGTTGATGCCGGAGATGCCCAGACCCGCGGTGAGGCAGTTCTCCAGGTGCGCCTCGACGATGTCACGGCCGAAGATCTCGTCGGCGCCGACACCGCAGTAGTAGCCGCCCTGCGGGGCCGGGAAGCCGCCGACCGGGAAGCCGAGCGGACGCTCGCCGTCGAAGAAGGTGTACTCCTGCTCGATGCCGAAGATCGGCTCCTGCGCGGCGTACTTCGCGGCCACCTCGGCGAGCGCGGCACGCGTGTTGGAGTCGTGCGGCGTCATGTCCGTGTTGAGGACCTCGCACAGCACCAGGATGTCGTCGCCGCCGCGGATCGGGTCCGGGCAGACGAAGACCGGCTTGAGGACGCGGTCCGAGGCGTGGCCCTTGGCCTGGTTCGTGCTGGAACCGTCGAAGCCCCAGATCGGCAGCTCGTCGAGCGAGGCGCCGCCGCCCACGATGATCTTCGTCTTGGAGCGGAGCTTCGCGGTCGGCTCGGTGCCGTCGATCCAGATGTACTCAGCCTTGAAGGTCACGGGCGTCATCCTTTGTGCGTGCTGCTGCGGGTGCGCGGCGGCTCGCTGCGCTGCGAGAAGCTGCGGTGTCGGTGTCCGGTCGCAGCTTCGCAACACGGGATTTCCCGTCGGTTGCCCGTTTGTGAACCCCGTGTTACTCAGCCTTCCTCTTTTTCCCGCAGGCGCCGTGCGACGACGTGCGCGTCGAGCAGCGCCCCGAGCCCCGCCGCCTCGATCCGCCGCACCACCTCCGCGTACGAGGTGCCGAGGGCCTCCGCCGTCCGCTCCAGGTGCCAGTCGCGGTCCGCGAGCACCCGCAGCAGGTGCCCCTTGCGGATCTGCTTCTCGGAGAGCCGGAAGGTCTTCAGATAGGCCGCCCGCCCCTTGTGGTCGGTGATCAGCTCGCCGATGTGCTGCTCCCGCCCGTCCCGCAGGAACGGCGGCAGGAACCGGTGCAGGTCGAAGCCCCCCATCCGGTACACCCGCTCGAAGGCGTACGAGGTCTCCAGGAGGTCCCGCGCCATCAGCCCGTCGTGCGCCTCGACCCAGGCCCGCTCCTGCGCGCGCGCCGCCGCCCGCAGGTCCGCGAGCGTACGGATGCCGCCGGCGCCGTCCCGGATCCGCGCCGTGAACTCCGGCACCGGACCGCCGTAGTACGCGTACTGGTGGACCAGCTCCCCGTACAGGTCCTCCACGAGCGTCGGGTGCAGCAGGCGGTAGTCGTCCGGGTGCGGGACGACGAAGGCCGCGGCCAGGGCGTCGGCCACGTACAGGAGCAGCCCGCACTGGCCCGGATGGAGCTCGAAGATCCGCAGGGCCTCCGCGAGCCCGGGCACCGTCCACCCCGCGTACGCCGCCTCGGCGCGCGGCGAGAGACCGTGCCCGAGGGCCTTGCGCGACCAGTCGTCCCAGACCACGGACGGCCCGCCGAAGTGCAGCGCGAGATACCCCTCAAGGGCGAGGTGGAGCGGCAGGAAGCGCAGCCGCCGCTCGGCGGGCCGCCGCTTCGCCAGCCGGTGCAGGCGGCGCACGGGCACGCACGAGGACGGCGCGCCCTCGCCGCCGAGCAGGGTCCCGTACACGGCGGACTCCGCTCCGGCCCCGGCCGCCGCCCCCGGCGCCGTCCAGTCGGCGACGAAGCCGTGCGGGACGTACGAGGTGTACGTCGTCCGGTCGCCGAGGTCCACGGCGCCGAGGCCCGAGCCCTCGTACACCTCCCGGCGCAGCCGCAGCCCGGGCACCGGTTCGTCCCGCACCAGCGGCACGATCCGCACCCCGCCCCACACCTGCGCCGGCCGGACGTCGAGCCCGGTCAGATCGATCCGCGTCATCCCCCGGCCTCCTTCGGACCGGCCGGCAGGAACAGCTCCACGCGCCGGTCCAGATACGCCCGCAGCTCGGCGAACCCCGTCCGGCCCTCCGCGAACTGCGCGATCTCCACCAGGGCCGCCAGGTCCTCCGCGTCCCGGATCCCGGCCGTCGGCACGCTCGGCGCCAGCCGGCGCACGTCGAAGCCCTCCGCGTCGTATACGGGGTTGAGGTGCACGACGCTCGTCCGGCGCCCGGGATCGAGCCGCGCGCGCCACACCCGCAGGACCTCGCCCGCGAGCCCCGGCGGCGCGTTGTCCCAGCCGTCCGAGACGATCACGACCCGGTCGGGGCCGGTCTCCAGGGCGTCCAGGATCCGCAGGCCGAGCGGCGTCGGCCCGTACGGCCGGACCAGCAGCGGATCGGAGCCGCCCGAGGTCCAGAGCGCGGTGTACGCCCCCGGCGCCGCGAGGGCCTCCAGGAGGAAGTGGCAGCCCAGCGCGACGGCCAGCGGACGGCGCCGCTTCACCGTCGAACCGGACGACGAGAAGCTGTCGTCGAGCACGGCGGCGACCCGCCCCCAGCTCCCCGCGTACGGCCCGGCCGCACGCCGGGCGGCGGCCCGCAGCGCACCCGTCAGCTCGGCCCGCCGCGCCACCCGCTCGCCGAACGGCAGCGCGAGGACGTACAGCGCGAGCCGGGTGAGCGGCATGACGGACAGGTCGGCCCCCGCCCCGGTGACCGCGCGCGTCGTCCGGTCCGCCCGGAGCCGCTCCAGCCGGGTCATGCGGGGCGCGATCCGCTCCAGGAACACCGCGCGGGGCACCTTGTGCCGCGCGGCGAAACCCTCGGCGACCGTGAACGGCAGCTCGTACAGGGCGGTCTGCTCGTAGTGCGCGCGGCGGTACGCGTCGAGGGTGGCGCTCTCGTACCGGACGCGGCGGCCCGGCGCGAAGAGGAAGTCGCCCGTCTCGGGGTCGGCCGGCCGCCCGTGGACGTGCCGCAGGGCGGCCTTCATCCCGGGCCGGTACTTCACGGCGTCCAGCGTCGGATCGGGCCGCGCGGCGAGCCACGCGCGCACGATCGCGCGCGTGCGGCGGTTGTTGACCCCGGCGGCGCGCAGGGTGCGGAACAGCCGGTAGACGCGCTGCGGCGGCAGCAGCGCGAGCCGCGCGGCGATCAGCCGTCCCTCGGCCCGCTTCGCCTCGGGCCCGCCGGCGTCGTGGGGCGTGCGCAGGAGCTGCTCGACGATCAGGGCGGCGTTGTGGTGGTTGATGTCGAGGGCGAGCGCGGCGGCGTACACGGGCCGGTAGTTGACCCGTACGTACTCGTGGACGAACCGCAGCGAGAAGTGCTGCGCGGCGGCGGACGAGCGGAACTCGCGCTGGCCGGTGGCGGTCACGGCGGCGTTGACGAAGAGGAGCACGTCCTCGGCGGCGACGAGCTCGGACAAGGCTCTCCCCTTCTCGTGGGCGCCGGCCGGGGAATGGGGGCACGAACAGCGAAGACGTTGCTTCATAGGCAGGTTCCGGAAGTCGCACCGAAGTCCCGCGGCCGGCCGTCGAACGCTAACACCGGGGAGGGGGAGCCCCGCCAGCGGATTACGGGCCCGGGCGGCCCGGACCCCTCGCTGTCGGTGGCACCCGGCAGACTGGGGGCATGGCGAAGCACCCGGGCGCGAAGCCCCGTATCGGACTCCTCGGCACCGGCCCCTGGGCCGCCCGCACGCACGCGCCCGCGCTCGCCGGGCATCCGGGCATCGAGTTCAGCGGCGTGTGGGGCAGACGCCCGGAGGCGGCCGCAGGGCTCGCCGCCGCGTCCGGCACGCGCGCGTACGACGACGTGGACGCCCTCTTCGCGGCGAGCGACGCCGTGGCCTTCGCGCTCCCGCCGGACGTCCAGGCCCCGTTGGCGGTGCGGGCGGCGCGGGCCGGCTGCCACGTCCTGCTCGACAAGCCGGTCGCCACGACGGTCGAGGGGGCCCGCGAGGTCGCCGAGGCGACGGAGAAGGCCGGAGTCGCCTCCGTCGTGTTCTGCACCCTCCGCTTCGCGGAGACGACGGCCCGCTGGATCGAGGAGCGGGCGGCGGCGGGCGGCTGGTTCCTTGGCGAGGCGCACTGGCTGGGCTCGCTCTACGGCCCCGGCTCCGCCAGCGCGTACGCGGCCTCGCCCTGGCGGCGGGAGAAGGGCGGGCTGTGGGACGTCGGCCCGCACGTCCTCTCCGTCTACCTGCCGGTCCTCGGCGACGTCACCGCGATCACGGCCGTGCCGGGCCCGGAGGACACCCACCACCTGGTCCTGCGCCACAGCTCGGGCGCGAGCAGCACGGCCACCCTGACGCTCAGCGCCCCACCGGAGGCGGCGGAGGTGACGCTCTCCCTGCACGGCACCGCCGGCCGGGCCGAACTGCCCCGCTGGGGCGGCGCGGTGGACGCCTTCGGCGCGGCCGTGGACGCCCTGCTCACCGCGGCCCGCACCGGCGAACCGCACCCCTGCGACGCCCGCTTCGGCCTCCGGCTGACCGAGATCCTGACGGAGGCGGAGCGGCTCGCCGCTCAGAGCGCGGCGGACAAGGCCTGACAGAGCGCGTCCAGGGCGGCCGGGTACAGCCGGTCCGGGGGCGTGGCGTAGCCGACGACGAGGCCGTCGGGGAGGGCCGGGCCCAGGGCCTCCGGGTGCCGGTAGTCCGCGAGGCCCTCCACGGCGACCCCGTGCCGGGCCGCGGCGGCGACGGCCGCCCGCTCCGTGCCCGGGGGCAGTTCCACGAGCGCGTGCAGCCCGGCGGCGAGACCGGTCACCCGGACGGCCGGCACGCGCTCCGCGAGCACCGAGACCAGCCGGTCGCGCCGCACGCGGTGGTGCTGGCGCATCCGACGGACGTGCCGGTCGTACGCGCCGGAGTCGACGAACTCCGCGAGCGTGAGCTGCTCCGTCGCCGACGTGTGCGGTTCGCGCACGCCCTTCGCCTCGACGACCCCGTCCACCAGGGCCTCCGGCAGGCACATCCAGCCGATCCGCAGCGCGGGGGAGAGGCTCTTGCTGACGGAGCCGAGGAGGACGGTCCGGTCGGGGTCGAGGCTCTGGACGGCGCCCACCGGCCGCCGGTCGTAGCGGAACTCGCCGTCGTAGTCGTCCTCCACGACGAGCCCGCCGGAGCGCCGCGCCCACTCCAGGACGCCGGCCCGGCGTTCGGGGTGGAGCGGCCCGCCGGTGGGGAACTGATGGGCGGGGGTGAGCAGGACGGTGCCCGCCTCCGGGGGGATCTCCGCGACGCGCGCCCCGTCCTCGTCGACGCCCAGGGGCAGCGTGTGGATGCCCGCCTCGCCCAGCAGCCCCTGGTGGTAGGGGAGTCCGTAGGCCTCGACGGCCCAGGGACGGGGCGGCGCCTTGTGGGCGGCCGTCTGGCGGGCGGGTTTCTCGCGGGCGTGCGTCGCCAGGGGAACGCGCGCGAGGAGCCGCAGGGCGTGCGCGGTGCCGGAGCAGATCACGATCCGGTCCGGGGTGGTCCGTACGCCCCGGACCCGGGCCAGGTACGCGGCGAGGGCCCGGCGCAGTTCGATCCGGCCGCGCGGGTCCCCGATGCCGAAGGCCTCGTGGGGCGCGGCGGTCAGCGCCCGCCGGGCGGCCGCCAGCCAGGCCGCGCGCGGGAAGGCGCCGGGGTCCGGCTTGCCCTGGACGAGGTCGTACGGGAGCGCTGCCGGCGCGGCGGGCCGTGCCGGTCCGGGGGCCGGAGCGAGGACCCGCTCGGCCACCCGCGTCCCGGAGCCCTGGCGGGAGGTCAGCCAGCCCTCGGCGACGAGCTCGGCGTAGGCGTCGGCGACGGTGTTCCGGGCGATCCCGAGGTCGGCGGCGAGCGACCGGTAGGGCGGCAGCAGGGTCCCGGGCGCAAGGCGTCCGCCGCGGACGGCCTCGCGCAGCGCCTCGGCGAGCACGGCCCGCCGGCTGCCGCCCGCACCGAGCTCCAGATGCAGATCGACCCCGAGCCCGCCGGGCCCTCCGTCCACCGTCCCGCTCACCGTCCCGCTCACCGCACTCCCTCCCGGCCCTGCCCGTGTCCCCGACGGCTCAACGGGACAGGGCGTCCCGCACGGCCTCCTCCGACCGGCCCACGACGGCCGTGCCGTCCTCCGCCGTGATGATCGGCCGCTGGATCAGCTTGGGGTGCCCGGCGAGCGCCTCGATCCACCGGTCCCGGTTCGCCGCGTCCCGGGGCCACTCCTTCAGCCCGAGCTCCTTGGCGACGGCCTCCTGCGTCCGCGTGATGTCCCACGGTTCGAGCCCGAGCCGGTCGAGCACCTGCCGGATCTCCTCGGGCGAGGGCACGTCCTCCAGGTAGCGCCGCACGGTGTAATCGGCGCCCTCGGCGTCGAGCAGGGTGAGGGCGCTGCGGCACTTGGAACAGGCGGGATTGATCCAGATCTCCATGCCCCCACGGTACCCCCCAGGCCTCCCGCCACCACCCCCCAAACCCTGTCTGGCCAGGGGCGATTGTCAGTGGGGGCCACTAAAATAAGGGGTGAAGGTGAGGGTCCCGGGGAGGGCCCGCACCCCATCGTTCGCCAGGAGGTAGCCCATGGCTCTCGCCGTGATCCGGACACCGTCCCTCGAACCCTGGAAGCCCCTCCAGAGGAAGCCGCTCCCGGCGGGCCGCCCCCGCGAGTGGTACGTGACGCACAACCGCCGCCTCAAGGCCATGCGTCTCGCGATCGCCCTCCTCGACGCCGGCGTCTACGTCCCGTCGAAGGCCACGAACGCGACGATACGCACGACGGCCGCCGACATCGGCATCCACCCGCCCTCCGACACCACCTGCCGCATGGTCCGCGCCCTGATCCGCTACGGCCGCTGACCCCGGGCGGGACCGAGGAGACGGCGAAGGCCGTCGCACCCGGAGCTCCGGGTGCGACGGCCTTCGTACGTGAGGCGCGTCCGGCTTAGAGGTCGAAGTAGAGCTCGAACTCGTGCGGGTGCGGGCGCAGCTGGATCGGGGCGATCTCGTGGGTGCGCTTGTAGTCGATCCACGTCTCGATCAGGTCGGACGTGAAGACGCCACCGGCCTGGAGGTACTCGTTGTCGTCCTCGAGGGCGTGGAGGACGGCCTCCAGGTTGGTCGGGACCTGCTGGACGTTCGCGTGCTCCTCGGGAGCGAGCTCGTACAGGTCCTTGTCGATCGGCTCCGCCGGCTCGATCTTGTTCTTGACGCCGTCGAGGCCCGCGAGGAGCAGCGCCGAGAAGGCGAGGTACGGGTTCGAGGACGGGTCCGGCGCGCGGAACTCGACGCGCTTGGCCTTCGGGTTCGAGCCCGTGATCGGGATGCGCATGGCGGCGGAGCGGTTGCGCTGCGAGTACACCATGTTGACCGGGGCCTCGAAGCCCGGGACCAGGCGGTGGTACGAGTTCACCGTCGGGTTGGTGAAGGCGAGCAGCGACGGGGCGTGCTTGAGGATGCCGCCGATGTAGTAGCGGGCGGTGTCCGAGAGGCCGGCGTAGCCCGTCTCGTCGTAGAACAGCGGGTCGCCGTTGGCCCACAGCGACTGGTGGACGTGCATGCCCGAGCCGTTGTCGCCGAAGATCGGCTTCGGCATGAAGGTCGCGGTCTTGCCGTTGCGCCAGGCGACGTTCTTCACGATGTACTTGAAGAGCATCAGGTCGTCGGCCGCGGCGAGCAGCGTGTTGAACTTGTAGTTGATCTCGGCCTGGCCGGCGGTGCCGACCTCGTGGTGCTGGCGCTCGACCTGGAGGCCGACGTTCTCCAGCTCCAGGGAGATCTCGGAGCGCAGGTCGGCGAAGTGGTCGACCGGCGGGGCCGGGAAGTAGCCGCCCTTGTAGCGGACCTTGTAGCCGCGGTTGTTCTCCTCCGAACCGGTGTTCCAGGCGCCGGCCTCGGAGTCGATGTGGTAGAAGCCCTGGTTCGCCGAGGTCTCGAAGCGCACCGAGTCGAAGACGTAGAACTCCGCCTCGGGGCCGAAGTAGGCGGTGTCGGCGATGCCGGTGGAGGCGAGGTACGCCTCGGCCTTCTTCGCGATGTTCCGCGGGTCACGGCTGTACTGCTCGCCCGTGATCGGGTCGTGGATGAAGAAGTTGATGTTCAGCGTCTTGTCGCGGCGGAAGGGGTCCACGCGGGCCGTCGACAGGTCGGCGCGGAGCGACATGTCGGACTCGTGGATCGCCTGGAAGCCGCGGATCGACGAGCCGTCGAAGGCGAGCTCCTCCGCCGGGTCGAAGGCCGTCGCCGGGATCGTGAAGTGCTGCATCACGCCCGGAAGGTCGCAGAACCGGACGTCGACCATCTTGACGTCGTTGTCCTTGATGAACTTGTTGACCTCGTCGGCGTTCTGGAACCCGTGCTTCTCGGACATCCAACTCCTCCTACTCCCGGCCCGGGGAGGGGCGGGGTTGCAGCTCGGTCGTGCGGCCAGTGCGGTGGCACACGCTGGACCCGACCATAGGCAGACGGGATTTCTCAAGCATGACCCATTTGTTTCGTCGAAGTTAACCGGAGCGGGTGTGCGGCGCGCTGCGACGTGCCTGGGCCGACCCGGCCGGAAGTGATCGAAAACGGGCGCAGTACGGTGGTCGGGTGGACAACAGGCAAGCACTCGGATCGTGGCTCTCCGGCCCCCGCGCCGCGGCGGAGCAAGCAGGCGTGGACTTCGGATACCGGGGTCAGCAGCTGGGACTGCCCGAGGAAGGGCCCGGCTCGATCGCCCGCCCCGGCCGCCGGCTGGGCGCTCTCGCCGCCGACTGGGCCCTCTGCCTGTTGATCGCATACGGCCTGATCACCGACGGCTACAACCAGGCCACCGGCAACTGGGCCCTGGTGCTCCTGCTCGTCCTGAGCGTGCTGACCGTCGGCACGATCGGCTCGACTCCCGGCAAGCGCCTCTTCGGTCTGCGGGTCGTCTCGGCGAACGGCGGCCGGCTGAGCCTGCCGCGCGTGGCGATCCGCTCCGTGCTCGTCTGCCTCGCCATCCCGGCCCTCATCTGGGACCGCGACGGCCGCGGCCTCCACGACCGCCTCTCCGGCGCCGTCCAGGTCCGCATCTGAACCCCCGAGTACGTGAGAAGGGCCCCGGACCGTGTGGTCCGGGGCCCTTCTCACGTACGGGGTCGGGCGCGTCAGCGCGTCTTTCCGCCGCGCGGCATCCGCATGCCCTTCGGCATCGGACCCTTCGGCAGCGGCATGTTGCTCATGAGGTCGCCCATCGCACGCAGCCGGTCGTTGGCCGCGGTGACCTGCGGGCCGGTGAGCACGCGGGGCAACTTGAGCATGGTCGTGCGGACCTTCTTCAGCGGCACCTGGCCCTCGCCGTCGCCGACGATGATGTCGTGCACCGGCACGTCCACCACGACACGGCTCATGCGCTTCTTCTCGGCCGCGAGCAGAGTCTTCACCCGGTTCGGGTTGCCCTCCGCCACCAGCACGATGCCCGCGCGGCCGACCGCGCGGTGCACGACGTCCTGGCTGCGGTTCATCGCGACCGCGGGGGTCGTCGTCCAGCCGCGCCCGACGTTCTGCAGCACCGCCGCCGCCGCGCCCGGCTGGCCCTCCATCTGCCCGAAGGCCGCGCGCTCGGCGCGCCGCCCGAACACGATGGCCGCCGCCAGGAGCGCCAGGACGAAGCCCAGGATGCCCAGATAGACCGGATGACCGATGAGGAAGCCGATCGCGAGGAGGACACCGAGTACGACGATGCCCACGCCTGCGACGACAAGTCCGACCTTAGGGTCAGCCTTTCGGGTCATCTTGTACGTGAGGGCGATCTGCTTGAGCCGCCCCTGGTTCGCAGCGTCAGCGCTGCCCGTGTTTGCCTTCCTCGCCATGTCCTGAAGTTTACGTGGCTCGCGAGGCGTGGCCAGACGCGGCCTCCATCACATGCTGGGCCTCGACCCGGTCCTTGGCGTGGCGGCGGTCCTCCAGGACGGAGGTCCAGGCGTTGCGGCGGGCGGTGCGCTGCCCGGCGCCGAGCAGCAGGGCCTCCACGGCCTTCAGGGCGTCGGTGACGGACGGGATCGCGGTGACGCGGACGTGCGTCGATGCGGCCGGCATGTCGGGGTCCTCCCTCGATTGCGGATGAGAGGTGGGGGGATGCGAGCGGGTGGTGGCGGTGAGTGAAATCAGGCTCACAGATCGGTGTTACCAGGGCGTGACCCGCTGGTCAAACACTGATGAAACGTTGATGCGGCCATGTGCGCGACGCCGCATACGCCGACGCGGCCCGCACGTCCCCGCTGAGCTGCGGGGCCGTACGGGCCGCGTCGAATCCGGCCACTACCGGCCGGTAACTACTTGTGCTCCGATTCACACAGCCTGTGTGGCGTTGTCCACCGCGCCGCGCTTCTCGATCGCCTGCTGGAACAGACGCCCCGCACGGTACGACGACCGGACCAGCGGGCCCGACATCACACCGGAGAAGCCGATCTCGTCGGCCTCCTCCTTGAGCTCCACGAACTCCTGCGGCTTCACCCAGCGCTCGACGGGGTGGTGCCGGACGGAGGGGCGCAGGTACTGCGTGATCGTGATGAGCTCGCAGCCCGCGTCGTGCAGCTGCTGGAGCGCCTCGCTGACCTCTTCGCGGGTCTCGCCCATGCCGAGGATCAGGTTCGACTTCGTGACCAGACCGTAGTCACGCGCCTGCGTGATGACGTCGAGCGAGCGCTCGTAGCGGAAGCCCGGACGGATCCGCTTGAAGATCCGCGGCACCGTCTCGACGTTGTGCGCGAAGACCTCGGGGCGCGAGTCGAAGACCTCCTTCAGGAGCTCCGGCACCGCGTTGAAGTCGGGGGCGAGCAGCTCGACCTTGGTCCGGCCGTCGGCGCGCTCCGCCGTCTGCTGGTGGATCTGGCGCACGGTCTCCGCGTACAGCCAGGCGCCGCCGTCCTCCAGGTCGTCGCGCGCGACGCCCGTGATCGTGGCGTAGTTCAGGTCCATCGTGACGACCGACTCGCCCACGCGACGCGGCTCGTCACGGTCCAGCGCCTCGGGCTTGCCCGTGTCGATCTGGCAGAAGTCGCAGCGCCGGGTGCACTGGTCGCCGCCGATGAGGAAGGTCGCCTCGCGGTCCTCCCAGCACTCGAAGATGTTGGGGCAGCCCGCCTCCTGGCAGACCGTGTGCAGGCCCTCGCTCTTCACGAGGCTCTGCATCTTCGTGTACTCGGGACCCATCTTGGCGCGGGTCTTGATCCACTCGGGCTTGCGCTCGATGGGGGTCTGGGCGTTCCGGACCTCCAGGCGCAGCATCTTGCGTCCGTCGGGTGCGACTGCGGACACATCGGCTCCTGTAGCTTCGATTCTTCGGCGCACACCAGGGTACGCCCGTTGCTTCCCATGCCTTTACGTCTGGCCAACCTGTGGCCAGAGCCATGCATTCCTCGGGGGCGGTCTCAGGGCGAGACCGGCGCCGGCTCCGCCGGACGCTCGATCTCGCGGGGCCTCAGCTCCGCCTGCTCCAGGACCTCCCGCAGATGGCGCTCCACGACCGGGAGCACCTCCTCGATCGTGAGGTCCCGGCCCAGTTCGTTGGCGAGCGAGGTCACACCCGCGTCGCGGATGCCGCACGGGATGATCCGGTCGAACCACGCGTTGTCCGGGTTCACGTTGAGCGCGAAACCGTGCATGGTGACGCCCTTGGCGACCCGGATGCCGATGGCGGCGAGCTTGCGGTCCTCGCGGCGCTGGCCGGCGTTGGACGGGGCGTACTCGGGGCCGTTCAGCCGCGGATCGAACTCCTCGTCGGTGAGCCGGGGGTCGAAGTCGAGGGAGAGCCCGCCGAACGACGGCCGGTCCTCCACCGGGTCCCCGAGGACCCAGACGCCGCTGCGGCCCTCGACCCGGCTCGTCTCCACGCCGAACTCGGCGGCCGTACGGATCAGGGCGTCCTCCAGGCGGCGGACGTGCGCGACGACGTCCACCGGGCGGGGCAGCTTCATGATCGGGTAGCCGACCAGCTGGCCGGGGCCGTGCCAGGTGATCTTGCCGCCGCGGTCCACGTCCACGACGGGCGTGCCGTCCAGCGGCCGCTCGTTCTCCGCCGTGCGCCGGCCCGCGGTGTAGACCGGCGGGTGTTCGAGCAGCAGACAGGTGTCGGCGGTCTCGTCGGCGAACCGTGCGGCGTGCACTTCGCGCTGCTTGTCCCAGGCCACCTGGTAGTCGACGGCATCAGCGCCGAATCCAAGGCGGACGAATCGCAGCTCACTCACGGCCATGCCTCCTCCTGGGTGCCGCGGCCGGGTTCCGGGGATCATCCCGGGCCGGCGGGGCACCACGCGTCATTCGCGCCCATGCCACTGTACGGCGACACCACGGACACCTGTACGGGGGTGCCGGGGACGCGTGTAGATGCGCCGCCGGGGGTCCGTCTACGGGCGGTGCCGGGTCACCCCCTCCGTCAGATGGACCGAGACGGCTACGTCAGCGACGCCGTCAATCCTCACACGATCGGATGAATGTGGGGCGAAGGTGGCGGTACGGGCCGTGAGGACCGCTAAATTCGCGCCGTTCCATGAGGGTCCGAACGGGCTGCACCTGGGCCCGGAAGGCAGGAGACCGCACAGCTGATGACGGAACGACCACCGCAGCGCATCCCGAACCGCCAGCTCGCCGCGCTCATCGCCGAAGCCGGGTTCTCCAATGCGGGCCTCGCCAGACGGGTGGACCAGCTCGGTCTGGAACACGGCCTCGACCTGCGGTACGACAAGACCTCCGTGACCCGCTGGCTCCGCGGCCAGCAGCCGCGCGGCACCACCCCCGCCCTCATCGCCGAGGTCTTCACCCGGCGCCTCGGCCGCCGGCTCTCCGCGCAGGACCTCGGTCTCGACGCCTGCGCGCCGGTCTACGCGGGCCTGGAGTTCGCGGCGACCCCCGAGGAGGCCGTCGACATCGTCAGCGGGCTCTGGCGCAAGGACTCCGGCAGCCACGCCGAACTCCGCAAGATCGCCTTCACCCCGGCGGGACTCGTCGTCCCCAGCCGCGACTGGCTCATCGGCCGCGCCGACGACCGGGTGGCCCGCGGCGAGCTCGCCCCCGGCCCGCCCGGCTCCCGGGCGCCCGGCGGGGCGGCCGGAGACCCCCGAGCGCCGCACGACCTCCGCTCCCCGCACGAACCCCGCGTCCCGCACGACCCGCGGATCACCGGCGACCCGCGCGTCCCGACGCAGGGCCGCTTCTCCGTGCCCCGGCAGCGCGGCACGGACCGGGGGCCCGGCCAGCGGGTCTCCAGCGGGGACATCGCCGCCCTCCGCTCCGTCGGCGAGCTCTTCCGCACCCTCGACCACGCCTACGGCGGCGGCCACGCGCGCCAGGCCCTCGTCCGCTACCTGGAGCACGAGACCGAGCCGATGCTGCGCGGCACCTACGGCGAGGCCGTCGGCCGCCGCCTCTTCGCCGCCGCCGCCGACCTCACCCGGCTCGCCGGCTGGACCTCGTACGACATCGCCGCCCACGGCCTCGCCCAGCGCTACTTCGTCCAGGCCCTGCGCCTCGCCCAGGCCGCCGGGGACCGGGCCTACGGCTCGTACGTGCTCCTCACCATGAGCTGCCAGGCCGTCTACCTCGGCCACGGGCGCGAGGCCGTGCAGCTCGCCCGGGTCGCCCAGCAGGGCGTCGGGCCCGCCGCGCCGCCCGTCGTCCAGGCGATGCTGCACGCCATCGAGGCCCGCGGGCACGCCGTCCTCGGCGAGGCCCGCGCGTGCAGCGCCTCCCTCGTACGGGCCGAGCGGGCCCTCGAAGCGGCCCGGCCGGGCGACGAGGTGCCCTACTGGGCGAGGCTCTTCGACGAGGCCCAGCTCGCCGACGAGCTCGGGCACTGCCACCGTGACCTCCAGCAGTACCGGCCCGCCGCCCAGCACGCCGAGCGCGCGCTCCAGCTCCGCGCGCCCGGCTTCGCCCGCAGCCGGCTCTTCTGCCGGGTCGTCCTCGCCACCTCGCGCCTCGCCCTCGGCGAGCTCGACCAGGCCTGCGCGCTCGGTGCGGAGGCCGCCCAGCAGGCCTCCGAGATGCGGTCGGCGCGCGCCGTCGAGTACGTACGCGACTTCGAGCGCCGCCTGGAGCCGTACCGCGACGCCGCGGCCGCCCGCACCTACCGCGACCGCGTCGCCGCCATCGGCTGAGTCACGCGGCCTCCTCCGCCGGCTCTTCGTCCTCCTTCGGGAGCCGGAAGCCCAGGTCGCCGAGGAGCGCGCGGGCCGCACGTGCCCCCGAGGCGAGGGCGCCGTGCGGCGTCCCCGCGTCCCGGTGGTCGCCGCACACGTACAGGCCCGCGAGCAGCCGGACCGGGCGGCGGGCGTCGTGCGGGGGCGGCATCGCCGGCACGGCGTCCGGGGTGTGGTGCAGGGCGAGCAGCTCCCACTCGTCCGTCGACGTCCCGTACAGCGTCGCGAGGTGCTTGCGGACCCGGCGCTCCGTGTCGTCCGGCGGCGCCCCGAGCACCGTCGAGGTGATCAGGACCCGGCCCTCCGGGGCGCGGGCCGGGTCGACCGCGCTCATCACGGCCGTGTGGGCCACCGGCCCGCCCGGGTCGGACTCCAGGAGCAGCGCAGGGTCCGCGGTGGGCGCCGCGGGCGCCGTGTGGTGGAGGACCGTCACCGCGTGGAAGGCGGGCGTCCGCAGGCCCGGCAGCAGCTCGGCCGCGCTCCGCGCCCCCGTCGCGAGCAGCACCGCGCGGCAGCCGACGACCCCGTGCTCGGCGGTCGTGACCCGGGAGACGGACGCCTCCGTCACCCGGACGCCGGTACGGACCGTGCCGGGCGGCAGCGCGGCGGCGAGCCGTTCCGGAAGGGCCGCCGCACCGCCCTCCGGTACGGCGAGCCGGCCCCGGGCGAAGGCGCGCAGCGCCAGATCCGCCCGCCGGCTCGACGTACCGAGGTCCGGGTCGCCCAGGAGCGCCGCGAGCAGCGGCCGCAGCACGCCCTGCACGGTCCGGGCGGGCAGCCGGGCGCTCAGGGCCTCGCGCGCGGTCCGCTCGGGGCGGGCGAGCAGCCGCTGGGACGGGGTCGCGGCGAGCCGGACCAGGGACGCGCCGAGCCGTGCCTGGTCGAGCGAGGCCGCCGGACGCCGGGGGGCGCTCGCGAGGGCGCGTGCCATGCTGAACGCTCCCCCCACGCTCCGGTGACCGCCGCCGCGGTGCGCACCGGCCGCCCGGCGCGGGTGCGGGGCGCCCCACCGCGCGTACCGGCCGTCGCTGTGCACGAGCACGCCAGGGGCGAAGGGGCGCAGCACGAGGCCGTCGAGCCCCGGCACGGCCCGCAGCTCCTCGGGCGACAGGGTGAGCAGGGGCCCCACCCGGTCGAGCAGGAAGCCGTCGACGGCGTCGGTGGCCATCCGGCCGCCGACCCGCGGCTCGGCCTCCAGGACGGCGACCGAGAGCCCGGCCCCGGTCAGCCGGTGGGCGGCGGCGAGTCCCGCGATCCCGGCCCCCACGATGACGACGTCGACGACCTCCGCGACGTCCGTTCGCTGTGCGGTACTTGAGCTGCTGAGCACGTGCCCCTCCCCAGGATCGGCGCGGCTGGTGGGAGGCTCATGCCCCCCACAGTGGGAGGCCTATGCCCCCAACAGGCCCCCGGAATGCCCGAGTTCGCCACGATCCTAGGCAGCGCTCCCACGGAAGTCGGCCCGCGCGCACCGGTGCGCGCGCAGCACGGGGGAGCGCAGGGGGAGGCCGGGGAGGCGGGAGGGCGGAGAGAGGGGCGCGGGCGGGGGTACGGAGGGCGGGGGGCCGAGCGGGTTCGGCAGATGCGGCGGTCTCGGCGGGCTCGGCGGGCTCGGGCTCGGCGGGCTCGGCGGGCTCGGCGGGCTCGGCGGGCTCGGTCTCGGCGGGCTCGGCGGGCTCAGCGGGCGGCGGCGCGGATCGCGTCGTCGATCGTCGGGAAGGCGAAGTCGAAGCCGGACTCCAACAGCCGCCCCGGCAGGACCCGCTGACTGCCCAGCACGTCCTGGGCGAAGTCCCCGAGCACCAGCTTCAGGGCGGGCGCGGGCACCGTGCACAGCGTCGGCCGCCGCAGCACGCGGCCCATCGCGGCCGTCACCTCGCGGTTGGTGACCGGTTCGGGGGCCGTGAGGTTGACCGGCCCCGACAGGGACGGGGTGTCGACCAGGTGGCGCAGGGCGGCCACCTCGTCGTGCAGGGAGATGTGGGACCAGTACTGGCGGCCGTCGCCCATCCGCCCGCCGATTCCGGCGCGGAAGACCGGGAAGAGCCGCCCCCAGGCCCCGCCCTCGCGGGCCACGACCAGGCCGGTGCGGGCGTAGGCGACACGGATGCCGGCCTCCTCGGCGGGGGCCGCCGCGGCCTCCCACTCCACGCACACCGAGGGCAGGAAGCCCGTCCCGGCGGGCGCGCTCTCGTCGACCGCGCGGCTGCCGGTGTCGCCGTACCAGCCGAGCGCCGTGCCGCACACGAGGACCTCCGGCGGCTCGGCGAGCGAGGCGAGCGCCTGGGCGATCGCCGTCGTGCCGAGGACCCGGCTGTCGCGGATCTCCCGCTTGTACGCCTCGGTCCAGCGGCGTTCGCCGACGCCGGCGCCCGCGAGGTGCACGACGGCGTCCACCCCGACGAGCCCCGCGGCGTCCACGTACAGCCGTTTCGGGTCCCACTCGACCTCGTCGGCGGTCGCGGCTGGCCGCCGGACGAGGCGGAGGACGTCGTGGCCGTCGGCGCGCAGGGAGCGGACGAGGGCCTTGCCGATGAGTCCGGAGGCGCCGGTGACGGCGATGCGCTTGCGGGTGGCGGAACGCTGCATACGCCCATCCTGCCCTCCCGGTGCCGTGCGTGGCACAGTGGCCGTCATGATCGTGCCGGAGACGCAGATACGTATCGCCGAACCCGGGGACGAGGACGTCCTCGCCGCGCTCGACCGGGCCGCCTGGTCGCCCCTCCACGCGGTGCTGCCCGCCCCCACGGAGCCGTACGAGCCCTTCTTCGACGCCCGCCACCGGCCCGAGGACTACCTCGTCGCGGAGGTCGCCGGCGCGACGGCCGGCGGAGCGCCCGGAGGGGCGCCCGGCGAAGCGCCCGGCGAGGTCGTCGGCTACATCCGGCTCGCCCTGCCGACCCCGCTCGCCGCCACCGCCCACGTGCGCCAGATCCAGGGCCTCGTGGTCGCCGAGTCCGCCCGGGGCCGGGGCGTGGCGCGAGCCCTGCTGCGGGCGGCCGTGGAGCGGGCCCGCGCGGAGGGCGCCCGCCGGATCACCCTGCGGGTCCTCGGCCACAACGCACCGGCGCGCGCGCTCTACGCCTCCGAGGGCTTCGCGGTCGAGGGCGTCCTGCCGGGCGAGCTGCTGATCGAGGGGGAGTACGTGGACGACGTCCTGATGGGCCGCTCGCTACTGGACTGAGCCGTCCCCTGAGCCGTCCCCCGAGCCGCCCCCGGCACCCGCGTCCCCGAGCAGCCGCATCCCGCCCATCAGCTCGCGCAGGCAGCGGACCGCGAGAGCGGCCGGCGAGCCCTCGCCGCGGACCGGCGCGTCCGACTCCGCCCAGCTCTCCAGGGCGATCCGGATGGCGTCCGTGGCCGCCGCCGCCGCGAGCCGGAGCTCCAGCGGGTCGGCCTCAGGGCCCGCGAGCCCGGCCAGGACCTCGCGCAGCTTCTCCTCGGATTCCTGATTGACCCGGTACCAGACGGCCCGCAGGGCGGGGTCCTCGGCGGCCGCCCGCAGGAGCCCGCGCGTCCAGAGCAGCCCCTCGGCCGCCGCCTCGTCCTCCGGGGTCAGGGACGCGGCGATCGAGCGTTCCAGCGCCTCGGGGAGCCCGGCCCCGGGACCGGCCGCCGAGAGCTGCTCGCGCCAGCGGTCGGCGCCGCCCGCGAGGAGCGGGGCCACGGCGTCCTGCTTGGAGCGGAAGTACCGGTAGAAGGTGCGCAGCGCGACCCCGGCCCGCTGGGCGATGTCCTCGGCCGTGGTGCCGTCGGGGCCGCGCTCGGTGAAGAGCTCGGCGGCGGCGCGGGCGATGTCGAGCTGGGTCGCGGCCTTGCGGCGCTCCGTCAGGGAGGGGGGCTTGGTGCTCACCGTACGAAGCGTACGCCCGCGGCTGCCGGAAGTGCATGACGTGCATCTCTGGCAAAACGTGCCACTCGGGCGTACGGTGGCAGCGTTCCACGGAAAGCTTGACATCGAGAGGTTGCCACCATGAACCAGCTGACCCGTTACGAAGGACGCCGCGCCCTCATCACCGGCGGTGGCTCCGGCATCGGCCAGGCCACCGTGCTCCGCGTGCTCGCGGAGGGCGGCCGGGTCGTCGCCGCCGACATCAGCGAGGACGGCCTCAAGGACACCGTCGCCAAGGCCGGCGACGCCGTCGACCGCCTCACCACCGTCGTCGTGAACGTCGCCGACGAGGCCTCCGTACGGGCCGGCGTCGCCGCCGCCGTCGGGGCGCTCGGCGGCCTGGACGTCCTGGTCAACGCGGCCGGCGTGCTGCGCTCCTCGCACACCCACGAGACGAGCCTCGACTCCTTCGAGCAGGTGATCCGGATCAACCTCACCGGCACCTTCCTCATGATCCGCGAGTCGATCCCCGCCCTCCTGGAGGGCAACGGCTCCGCCGTCGTGAACTTCTCCTCCACCTCCGCGATGTTCGCCCACCCCTACATGGCGGCCTACGCGGCCAGCAAGGGCGGCATCCAGTCCATGACCCACGCCCTCGCCGCCGAGTACGCCAAGCAGGGCATCCGCTTCACCGCCGTCCAGCCCGGCTCCATCTCCTCCGGCATGACCGACGGCACCGGCGCCAGCCGCCAGAGCGTCGGCCCCGGCCTCCCCGAGGACGCCGACCTCTCCCTCTTCATGAAGCTCGCCCCCGCCCTCGGTCAGGGCTTCGCCGGCCCCGAGACCGTCGCCGGCGTCGTCGCGATGCTCGCGAGCGAGGACGGCAGGTTCATCACCGGCACCGAGGTCCGCATCGACGGCGGAACGCACTTCTGATGAGCGCCCGGGACGTGTTCGGCGGCCGCACGGCCGTCATCACCGGCGCCTCCTCCGGCATCGGCGCCGGCCTCGCCCGGCACGCCGCAGGACTCGGCATGAAGCTGGTCCTCGCCGACGTCGCCGCCGAGCGGCTCGCCGCCTTCGCGGAGGAACTGCGCGCCACCGGAGCCGAGGTCGAGGCCGTGGTGACCGACGTCGCCGAGCCCGCCTCCGTCGAGGCCCTCGCCGACCACGCGTACACCCGCTTCGGCACGGTGGACCTGCTGGTCAACAACGCCGGGATCATGGCCATGGGCTACTCCTGGGAGATCCCGGCCGAGCGCTGGGACGCCATGCTCCGGATCAACATCGGCGGCTACGTCAACGGCATCCGCGCCTTCGTCCCGCGCATGCTGGAGCGCGGCGAGAAGGCCTGGGTGGTGAACGTGTCGTCCATCGGCGGCATGCTGCCGAGCCCGCTGATGGCCCCGTACAGCGTCACCAAGTTCGGCACGCTCGCCCTCACCGAGTCGCTCCACTACGAGATGCTCATGAAGGGCGCGCCGATCCAGGTGTCCGTCGTGACCCCCGGCTCGGTCAAGAGCGAGATCTTCAAGGCGGCCAGGCCCGGCGAGGGCACCCCGCCCGAGATCGCGGCCTTCAACGAGCACCTGCAGACCCTCGCCGACGAGCACGGGCTCACGCCCGAGGAGCACGCCGAGCGCGTCTTCGAGATGGTCGCCGAGGGGAAGTACTGGGCGATCCCGCAGCCGGAACAGCTCTTCCCGGCGCTCCAGCCGCGCACGGACATGATCCTCGGCCAGGAGAACCCGCAGCTCCAGCAGGGCTGACGGGCGGCAGAGCCGGTACGGACCCGGGGTGGGGGTCCCCCCTGGACGAAGTCTCGGGGGAGGACGGCCCCCGGGTCCGTACCTCTGCCGTCCCTCACCGTCTACGCGGCCCCGAAGCGCTCCCACAGCCGCGGGAACCGGGCCGCGAGCACGTCGTCGTCCTCCAGGTCGAAGGGCGCGCCCAGCGGCTCCCCGCCCGGCACCGGAATGCCCAGGTCCGGGGTCTCGGCGCCGGTCAGCTGCTCGTACGCCTCGTCCGCCGCGAAGCCGATCTCCTCGCCGTCCCCGTCGATCTCCGTGTCGAAGTCGTCGAGGAGCTCCGCCAGCCCGTCCGGATCGTGCACCGCGCCCTCGTAGACCTCCCGGCCCTGGCCGATGAGCCAGCAGCGGAAGAAGTCGAAGGTGTCGTCGCCCGCCCCGCCGAGGAGCACGGCCGCCGCGCCCCAGAGATCCCAGAGGTACGCGCGGTTGTAGCGGGCCTCGAAATGGCGGGCGTAGTCGAGCACGGAGTCGGGATCCAGCCGGGTCAGCCGCTCCACAAGCAGATCGGCGTGTTCCTCGGGGTCGCCCTCGGCGGCCTCGCGGGTGGTGTCGATGATCTCCCAGAACTCCGTCTCGTCCATCACGGGACCAGCATCCTGTCTCGGCGAGCGCGACGCACCCGGAATGCCCGAAGAATTCCGGAAATGAATCCAGACAGAAGATGTCGCACTTCCCTGCCAGTCTGGATTCCATGACGACGGAGACACACGAGAAGAAGCCGCTGCACGGACGCGTCTGCCTGGTCGCGGGAGCCACCCGGGGCGCCGGACGGGGCATCGCCGTCCAGCTGGGGGCGGCCGGAGCCACGGTGTACGTCACCGGGCGCACCACCCGCGAGAAGGTCAGCGAGGTCGGCCGGGCCACCGAGACCATCGAAGAGACCGCCGAACTGGTGACGGCCGCCGGCGGCGAGGGCATCGCCGTGCCCACCGACCATCTGGAGCAGGACCAGGTCCGGGCGCTCGTCGACCGCATCGACCGCGAGCGGGGCCGCCTCGACGTCCTCGTCAACGACGTGTGGGGCGGCGAGCACCTCCTCGTCTTCGGCAAGAAGACCTGGGAGAACGACCTCACCGGCGGCCTCCGGATGCTCGAACTCGGCATCCGGACGCACGTCATCACCTCGTACACGGCACTGCCGCTGCTCATCCGGAACCCCGGCGGACTCGTCGTCGAGCTCACCGACGGCACCACCGAGTACAACGGCACCCGCTTCCGCGAGAACCTCTTCTACGACCTCGCCAAGAACGCCCCGCTCCGGATGGCCTTCGGCCTCGGCAAGGAACTGGAGGAGTACGGCGGCACGGCGGTCGCCCTCACCCCCGGCTGGCTCAGGTCCGAGCAGATGCTCGCCGCCTTCGGCGTCACCGAGGAGAACTGGCGCGACGCCGTCGAGAAGATCCCCGGCTTCGCCGTCGCGGAGTCCCCGGTGTACGTGGGACGGGCCGTCGCCGCTCTCGCCGCCGACCCCGACCGGCGCCGCTGGAACGGCCTGTCGCTGTCGAGCGGTCAGCTCGCGGGGGAGTACGGCTTCACCGACGCGGACGGCTCGCAGCCGGACGCCTGGGGCTTCATGCTCGCGGACGAGAAGGGCGACCCGGACGTGAACGACTACCGGTAGAGGTCCCCAAGGCCTCGGGCCGCCTCCCGGAAGCGGGCGCGGAGGGAGTCCGGGGCCAGGACCTCGGCCTCCGCGCCCAGACCGAGCAGCTGGGAGAAGGCGACCTCCTCGCTCTCGACCCGGAGCCTCACGGTCGTCCGGCCGGTCGCCTCGTCCCGCTCCCCGGCGGCCAGGGCCTCCTCGGCCGCAGCGCGGTCCGTCACGTACGGCAGCCGCCGCGCACCCGCCTCCGAGACGCGCAGCACGACCTCGGCGCGCAGCAGGGAGCGGGCGAACTCCGCCGCCCGCTCCTCCCAGAACGACGGCAGGTCGAAGTCCTCGTCCCGGACGAAGCGCTCCTCGCCCACGGCGACCGCCGTGAACCGGTCCACGCGGTACGTGCGGACGGAGGAGCCCGCCCGTGCGCACACGTACCAGACACCGGCCTTCAGGACGAGGCCGTACGGACACAGCTCCCGCTCCACCTCCTCGCCGTCCCCGCGCAGATAGCGGGCGGAGAGCAGCCGGTCGTCCCAGACCGCCTCCGCGACCGGGGCGAGCAGCTCCGGGGTCTCCGGCTCCTGGTACCAGCCGGGCGCGTCCAGATGGAAGCGCCGGCCCACCGCGTCGGGGGCGTCCCGCAGCGAGGGCAGCAGCGCCGCCGACACCTTCAGCCGGGCCGCCGAGGCCGCGTCGGCGAGCCCCAGGTCGCGCAGCGCGCCCGGCAGCCCGGACAGGAACAAGGCCTCGGCCTCGCCGCGCGCGAGCCCCGTGAGCCGCGTCCGGTAGCCGCCGATCAGCCGGTAGCCGCCGGCCCGCCCCCGGTCCGCGTAGACGGGAACCCCCGCCTCGGAGAGGGCGAGCGCGTCACGGGTGATGGTCCGCTCCGACACCTCCAGCTCGGCGGCGAGCTCGGCCCCCGTCATCGACGGACGGGACTGGAGCAGCAGGACCAACTTGATGAGGCGGGCGGCACGCATGAAGCCCATTCTCGGGGCTCGGTTTCGCCTCCGGGGCGCTCCAGCCGGACTCACGACCCCGACCGTGCTCGCCTCCTTCGTTCCTCAGGAGGCTCCGCGCGCTCGGGGTCGTTCCCCCGGCCGCGCCCCTTCGGCTCACTCGCCAGGCCCCAGGGCTGGACGGCCCAGGCCCCGGCCAGGCCCCGGCCAGGCCCCGGCCAGGCCCCGGACGCTCCGAGGGGCCGTGCCCGTACGAGAAGTACGGGCACGGCCCCTCGGGACGTGAGGGCCCTTACAGGCCGTAGCGCTCGCGCGCTTCCTTCACGGCCGTCGCCTGGACCTCGCCGCGCCGCGCCAGCTGCGCGAGCGCCGCGACGACGATCGACTGGGCGTCGACGCCGAAGTGGCGGCGGGCCGCCGCGCGGGTGTCCGACAGGCCGAAGCCGTCGGCGCCCAGCGAGGACCAGTCCTGCTCGACCCACTGCGCGATCTGGTCCGGGACCTGGCGCATGTAGTCGGAGACCGCGAGGACCGGGGACGTGATGCCGTCCAGGGCCTGGCGGATGTACGGCACCTGCTCCTCGCCGCGCAGCAGCGCCGCGTCGGCTTCCAGGGCGTCGCGCCGCAGCTCCGTCCAGGAGGTCGCGGACCACACGTCGGCGGCCACGCCCCACTCGGCGGCCAGCGTCTTCTGCGCCTCGAGGGCCCAGTGGATCGCCGTGCCGGAGGAGAGGAGCTGGATGCGCGAGGCGTTCGCGGGCAGGTCGAGACCGGCCGACTCCGCGGTGTTGAAGCGGTAGAGGCCCTTGACGATGCCCTCGTCGATGCCGGACGGCTTGGCCGGCTGCGGCATCGGCTCGTTGTAGACCGTCAGGTAGTAGAAGACGTTCTGGTCCTCGCCCTCGGCGGCCTCGCCGTACATGCGGCGCAGACCCTCCTTGACGATGGCGGCGACCTCGTAGGCGAACGCCGGGTCGTACGTCAGCGCCGCCGGGTTGGTGGCCGCGATCACCGGCGAGTGGCCGTCGGCGTGCTGGAGGCCCTCACCGGTCAGGGTCGTACGGCCCGCGGTCGCGCCGACGAGGAAGCCGCGGCCGAGCTGGTCGCCGAGCTGCCACATCTGGTCGGCGGTCCGCTGCCAGCCGAACATCGAGTAGAAGATGTAGAACGGGATCATCGCTTCGCCGTGCGTGGAGTACGCGGTGGACGCGGCGATGAAGTCGGCCATCGAGCCGGCCTCGGTGATCCCCTCGTTGAGGATCTGGCCGTTCTTGGCCTCCTTGTAGTACATCAGCTGGTCGCGGTCGACCGGCTCGTACGTCTGGCCCTTCGGCGAGTAGATGCCGAGCGACGGGAACAGCGACTCCATACCGAAGGTACGGGCCTCGTCCGGGACGATCGGGACCCAGCGCTTGCCGGTCTCCTTGTCGCGGATCAGGTCCTTGATGAGTCGCACGAACGCCATCGTCGTCGCCATCGACTGCGAGCCGGAGCCCTTGTCGAAGGCCGCGAACGCCTTGTCGGCCGGGGCCGGCAGCGGGGCGAGCGGGTGGGTGCGGCGGGTCGGGGCCGGGCCGCCGAGGGCCGCGCGGCGCTCCTGGAGGTAGCGGACCTCGGGGGAGTCGGCGCCGGGGTGGCCGTAGGGCACCTGGCCGTCGACGAACTGCGCGTCCGAGATCGGGAGCTCAAGAAGGTCACGCATGTTCTTGAACTCGTCGGTCGTCAGCTTCTTCATCTGGTGGTTCGCGTTCTTCGACGCGAAGCCCTCACCGAGGGTGAAGCCCTTGACGGTCTGCGCGAGGATGACCGTCGGCGCGCCCTTGAACTCCAGGGCGGCCTTGTACGCGGCGAACACCTTGCGCGGCTCGTGGCCACCGCGGGAGAGGTGGAAACACTCCAGGATCTTGTCGTCGCTCAGCAGCTGCGCCATCGCGACGAGCGCCGGGTCCTTGCCGAAGAAGTCCTGGCGGATGTAGGCGGCGTCGCGGGTCTGGTACGTCTGGACCTGCGCGTCCGGCACCTCGCGGAGGCGGCGGACGAGGGCGCCGGTGGTGTCGAGCGCGAACAGCTCGTCCCAGGCGTTGCCCCACAGCGACTTCACGACGTTCCAGCCGGCGCCGCGGAACTGGGCCTCCAGCTCCTGCACGATCTTGAAGTTGGCGCGGACCGGGCCGTCGAGGCGCTGCAGGTTGCAGTTGATGACGAAGGTCAGGTTGTCCAGACCCTCGCGGGCGGCGAGCGCGAGGGCTGCCGTCGACTCGGGCTCGTCCATCTCGCCGTCACCGAGGAAGGCCCACACGTGGGAGGCCGAGACGTCCTTGATGGAACGGTTCGTCAGGTAGCGGTTGAAGCGCGCCTGGTAGATCGCGGAGAGCGGGCCGAGACCCATGGAGACGGTGGGGAACTCCCACAGCCAGGGCAGCCGGCGCGGGTGCGGGTAGGAGGGCAGGCCGTTGCCGCCGGACTCCTGCCGGAAGTTGTCGAGCTGGGCCTCGTCGAGGCGCCCGTCGAGGAACGCGCGGGCGTAGATGCCGGGGGAGGCGTGGCCCTGGATGTAGAGCTGGTCGCCGGAACCGTCGGCTTCCTTGCCCTGGAAGAAGTGGTTGAAGCCGGTCTCGTAGAGCCAGGCCGCCGAGGCGAAGGTGGCGATGTGGCCGCCGACGCCGTACTTGGAACCACGGGTGACCATCGCGGCCGCGTTCCAGCGGTTCCAGGCGGTGATCTTCCGCTCCATCTCCTCGTCGCCGCCGAACTCGCCGATCGACGGTTCCGCGGAGGTGGGGATGGTGTTGACGTAGTCCGTCTCCAGGAGCTTGGGCAGGGCCAGGCCCGCGCCCTCGGCGTGCTGGAGCGTACGACGCATCAGGTAGGCGGCCCGGTGAGGGCCGGCGGCCTTGGTGACGGCGTCCAGGGAGGCCGCCCATTCGGCGGTCTCCTCGGTGTCACGGTCCGGGAGCTGGTCGAGCTCGCTCGGAATCTTGCCTACGGGATCGGTCATGATCGCCGCCTTCCGGACAGGTGGGGTAGAGATGGGGGCCATGTCTGGCAGGACAGGGCGAAGGGCCGGGTGAGGCCCGCGGAAGACTGTAAGCCAGCGATCGATGATCGATCAAAGGGTTGAAGGGGAAAACCTCTTCAGATCGAGAAAGTCGGCACAGGGTGCCAGGCGCGAGGGCACCGGGTGCCTCGAATTTGCCTTGTTTTCGCCTTGTTCTCGCAGGTGGGAGCGGCTGTCTGAGGGCGTGCTCGCACGAATGAGCGGGCCCACCCGGGGGTGGACCCGCTCACTGTGCGTGACGTCAGGGGTCAGGCTCGGGGCGCGCAGCCCAGCACGTGGGCCTTCACGAGCGCACCGATGTTCGGGTCGCCCCGGCGGAAGGCCTCCACGAGCTCCTGGTGCTCCTCCGCGTACGACTTCTGGACCGTGCCCAGCCAGCGGATCGACAGGGCCGTGAAGACCTCGATGCCGAGCGTCTCCCAGGTGTGCAGCAGGACGCCGTTCCCCGCGGCCTTCACCAGCTCCCGGTGGAAGGCCACCGTGTGCCGCACCTGCGCCGTGCCGTCGGCGGTCGCGTCCGCCTCGTAGAGGGCCGCCACGTGCGGCTCCAGGGCCGAGCAGTCCGCCGCGAGCCGCCCGGCCGCCAGCTCGGCCGCGATCTGCTCCAGACCGGCCCGTACGGGGTAGCTCTCCTCCAGGTCGGCCGCGGTGAGATTGCGGACCCGGACGCCCTTGTTGGGCGCCGACTCGATCAGGCGCAGCGACTCCAGCTCGCGCAGGGCCTCGCGGACCGGGGTCTGACTGACCTCCAGCTCGGTCGCGATCCGGCGCTCCACGATGCGCTCGCCCGGCTTCCAGCGGCCGCTGACGATCCCCTCCACGATGTGCTCGCGGATCTGTTCGCGCAGCGAGTGGACGACGGGGACGGTCATGAAGGCTCCTCGGGGAGTGTTGACCCTTAGACAATACGGCGGCGCCCCCGTCCGGAAACACTTCCGGACGGGGGCGCCGCAGGTGAGGCTCGTTACGTTGCCGACCGGCGGGCCGGCCCTCACGTGGCCTCGCAGGGCCCTTCACGGGGGCCCGACGGGTCCTTACAGGCCGAGGTCGACCTCGAACTCGCCGGCCTCCAGGATCGCCTTGACGGCCGTCAGGTAACGGGCGGCGTCGGCGCCGTCCACCAGACGGTGGTCGTAGGACAGGGCGACGTACGTCATGTCGCGGACCGCGATCGTCTCACCCAGGTCCGGGTGGTTGATGACGACCGGACGGCGCACGGTGGCGCCGATGCCCAGGATGGCGACCTGGTTCGGGGGCACGATGATCGTGTCGAACAGCGCGCCGCGCGAACCGGTGTTGGAGATGGTGAAGGTCGCACCGGCCAGGTCGTCCGGGGTGATCTTGCTGGCGCGCACGGCGCCGGCCAGCTCCGCGGTCTTCTTCGAGATGCCGGCGATGTTGAGGTCGCCCGCACCCTTGATGACCGGGGTCATCAGACCCTTCTCGGAGTCCACCGCGATACCGATGTTCTCGGTGTCGAAGTAGGTGATCGTGCCCTCGTCCTCGTTGATCCGGGCGTTGATGACCGGGAAGGCCTTCAGCGCCTGGGCCGCCGCCTTGACGAAGAACGGCATCGGGGAGAGCTTGACGCCCTCACGAGCCGCGAACGCGTCCTTGGCGCGGGCGCGCAGCTTCATCAGCTTGGTGATGTCGACCTCGACGACCGAGGTCAGCTGGGCCTGGCCGTGCAGCGCCTTCATCATGTTGTCGCCGATGACCTTGCGCATGCGGGTCATCTTGACGGTCTGACCGCGCAGCGGGGAGACCGCGAGGGCCGGAGCCTTCGCGGCGGCCGGAGCGGCCGGAGCGGCGACGGGGGCGGCAGCGGCGGCCTTCTTGGCCTCGGCGGCCGCGAGGACGTCCTGCTTGCGGATGCGACCGCCGACGCCGGAGCCCTTGACGGCCGCCAGGTCGACACCGTTCTCGGTGGCGAGCTTGCGGACCAGCGGGGTCACGTACGCGCCGTCCTCGGCCGGAGCCGGGGCGACGGGGGTGACCAGGGCCGGAGCGATCGACGGGGCGGCCGGCGCGACCGGGGCCGGAGCGGCCACGGGAGCGGCCGGAGCCACCGGAGCGGGAGCCGCGACCGGGGCGGCCGGAGCCACCGGGGCCGGGGCCGCGACGGGGGCGGCCGGAGCCGGGGCAGCGGGGGCGGGGGCGGCCGGAGCGGCACCCGCGACGCCGATGACGGCCAGCTTGGCGCCGACCTCGGCGGACTCGTCCTCGGCGACGGTGATCTCCAGGAGGACACCCGAGACGGGGGCCGGGATCTCGGTGTCGACCTTGTCCGTGGAGACCTCGAGCAGCGGCTCGTCGGCCTCGACGGTCTCGCCGACCGACTTCAGCCAGCGGGTCACGGTGCCCTCGGTGACGGACTCGCCCAGCGCGGGCAGCACGACGTCGGTGCCGGCGGCACCGCCCGCCGGGGCGGCGGCGGGGGCCTCGGCGACCGGCGCCGGAGCGGCCGGAGCCTCGGCCACGGGGGCCGGGGCGGCGACGGGCTCGGCGGCCGGGGCCGGAGCCGCGGCCGGGGCGCCGGTGCCGTCGTCGATGATGGCCAGCTCGGCGCCGACCTCGACCGTCTCGTCCTCGGCGACCTTGATGGAGGCCAGGATGCCCGAGGCGGGGGCGGGGATCTCGGTGTCGACCTTGTCGGTCGAGACCTCGAGCAGCGGCTCGTCGGCCTCGACACGCTCACCCTCGGCCTTGAGCCAGCGGGTGACGGTGCCCTCGGTGACGCTCTCGCCGAGCGCCGGCAGGGTTACGGAAACCGACATGGTTTCAGTTGCTCCTAACGAATTGCGGAAAGTGGTCGTCGCGCCCTGTGATGACGTCAGCGTCAGTCGTGGGAGTGCAGAGGCTTGCCGGCCAGGGCCAGGTGGGCCTCGCCGAGCGCCTCGTTCTGCGTCGGGTGGGCGTGGATGAGCTGCGCGACCTCGGCCGGCAGCGCCTCCCAGTTGTAGATCAGCTGTGCTTCGCCGACCTGCTCGCCCATGCGGTCACCGACCATGTGGACGCCGACCACGGCACCGTCCTTGACCTGGACGAGCTTGATCTCGCCCGCGGTCTTGAGGATCTTGCTCTTGCCGTTGCCCGCGAGGTTGTACTTGAGGGCGACGACCTTGTCCGCGCCGTAGATCTCCTTGGCCTTGGCCTCGGTGATGCCGACGGAGGCGACCTCGGGGTGGCAGTACGTCACCCGCGGCACGCCGTCGTAGTCGATCGGCACGGCCTTCAGGCCGGCGAGACGCTCGGCGACGAGGATGCCCTCGGCGAAGCCGACGTGCGCGAGCTGGAGGGTCGGGACGAGGTCGCCCACGGCCGAGATCGTCGGCACGTTGGTACGCATGTACTCGTCGACCAGGACGTAGCCGCGGTCCATCGCGACGCCCTGCTCCTCGTAACCGAGGCCGGCGGAGACCGGGCCGCGGCCGATGGCGACGAGCAGCACCTCGGCCTCGAAGGTCTTGCCGTCGGCCAGCGTGACCTTGACACCGCTGTCGGTGTACTCGGCGGACTGGAAGAAGGTGCCGAGGTTGAACTTGATGCCGCGCTTGCGGAACGCGCGCTCAAGAAGCTTCGAGCTGTTCTCGTCCTCGACCGGGACGAGGTGCTTCATGCCCTCGATGACCGTCACGTCGGTCCCGAAGGACTTCCACGCCGAGGCGAACTCGACGCCGATGACGCCGCCGCCGAGGATGATCGCCGACTCCGGGACCCGGTCCAGGTTCAGCGCGTGGTCCGAGGTGATGATCCGGTTGCCGTCGATCTCCAGGCCGGGGAGCGACTTCGGCACGGAGCCGGTGGCCAGGAGCACGTGACGACCCTCGACGCGACGGCCGTCCACGTCGACGGAGGTCGGGGAGGACAGGTGACCGGTGCCCTCGATGTAGGTCACCTTGCGGGAGGCGACGAGACCCTGCAGACCCTTGTACAGGCCCGAGATCACGTCGTCCTTGTACTTGTGCACGCCCTTGATGTCGATGCCCTCGAAGGAGGCCTTGACACCGAACTGCTCCGCCTCGCGCGCCTGGTCGGCGACCTCGCCGGCGTGGAGCAGGGCCTTCGTCGGGATGCAGCCGTTGTGCAGGCAGGTGCCGCCGAGCTTGTTCTTCTCGATCAGTGCGACGTCCAGGCCCAGCTGCGCTCCGCGCAGCGCCGCGGCGTAACCGCCGCTACCGCCGCCGAGGATCACTAGGTCGAAAACGGTGCTGGCGTCGTTCGCCACGTCACGTCCTCCATGCATGTGCGCTCGTCGCCGGTCTTCGATGACCGGGCGGCGGCTGGTGTTCGGCCGCTTTATTTCGGCCCTGTGGTGGGGGCCCTGTCCTGCCGAGAACCCATCTTCGCACTTGTTGACGGATGGCGGGACGCGGGGCCGTGCTCTGAGACGGCCGATCGTCCGTACGGAGCGATCGCCGCAGCGTACGAACCTACGGATTTCGTCGCGAGCGAACAGTCGCTGAGAGCCGCGAACAGGGGCGGCCCCGGGCGCGAGGCCCGGGGCCGCCCCTGTCACGGGTGTGCTCAGAGCTCGCCGGCGGCGGTGAGCTCGGCCAGCTTCACCAGGGTGCGCACCGAGGAGCCGGTGCCGCCCTTCGGGGTGTACCCGTACGGGGCGCCCTCGTGGAAGGCCGGGCCCGCGATGTCCAGGTGGGCCCAGGTGATGCCCTCGCCCACGAACTCCTGGAGGAAGAGACCGGCGACCAGGCCGCCGCCCATCCGCTCGCCCATGTTGGCGATGTCGGCGGTGGGGGAGTCCATGCCCTTGCGCAGGTCCGCCGGGAGCGGCATCGGCCAGGACGCCTCGCCGACCTCCTCCGCGGCCTCGTGGATCGCGGTGCGGTAGTCGTCGTCGTTGGCCATGATGCCGAAGGTGCGGTTGCCCAGGGCCAGGACCATGGCGCCGGTCAGGGTCGCCACGTCGACGATCGCGTCCGGGTGCTCCTCCGAGGCCTTGGTCAGCGCGTCGGCGAGGACGAGCCGGCCCTCGGCGTCGGTGTTGAGGACCTCGACGGTCTTGCCGCTGTACATGCGCAGCACGTCACCCGGGCGGGTGGCGTTGCCGGACGGCATGTTCTCGGCGAGGGCGAGCCAGCCCGTGACGTTGACGGCGAGACCGATGCGGGACGCGGCGACGACGGCGGCGAACACGGCGGCGGCACCGCTCATGTCGCACTTCATCGTCTCGTTGTGGCCGGCCGGCTTCAGCGAGATGCCGCCGGAGTCGTAGGTGATGCCCTTGCCGACCAGGGCGAGGGTCTTCTCCGCCTTCGGGTGGGTGTAGGCGACGCGGACCAGGCGCGGGCCGCGGACGGCGCCCTTGCCGACGCCCAGGATGCCGCCGTAGCCGCCCTTGTCGAGCGCCTTCTCGTCGAGCACCTGCACCTTGAGGCCGTGCTCCTTGCCGGCGGCCGCGACGATGGCGGCGAACGACTCGGGGTAGAGGTCGTTCGGCGGCATGTTGATGAGGTCGCGGGAGCGGTTCATCTCCTCGGCGACGGCCAGGGCGCGCTCGACCGCGGCCTTGTAGGCCTTGTCGCGCGGCTTGGCGCCGAGCAGGGCGACCTCGGCCAGCGGCTTCTTCGCGTCCTTGGCGCTCTCCTGGTACGCGGTGTAGGCGTACGCGCCGAGCAGGGCGCCCTCCGCGACGGCGGCGGCGTCCTCGGCGGAGGAGATCGGCAGCGCGAAGGCGGCCTTCTTCGCGCCGGTCAGGGTGCGGGCGGCGGTGCCGGCGGCACGGCGCAGGGTCTCCGCGCCGAACGGCTCGCCGTCCTCGGGGGCGGTGCCCAGGCCGACGGCCAGGACGACGGGGGCCTTGAGACCGGCGGGCGCGGGCAGCTTCGTCGCCTCACCCTCGGAACCCGAGGCGCCCAGGGTCTCCAGGACGGCGGCGAGCCGCCCGTCGAAGGCCTTGTCGACGGCCTCGCCGCCCGGGGCGACGACGAGCGTCTTCCCGGACTTGGCGACGCCGACCACGAGGGCGTCGGCGCGCAGCGTCGCCGCACCGGCAGTGCTGAGAGTGAGAGCAGTCACGGTGGTGAATTCTCGCTTCCATTGAGTTCTGTGGCGGTCGAGGGATGGGCCGACCGTGCCCGCCGCATCGTATTTCGGCCCGGAGAGCGCCGAGAACGAGCCTACGCTCGCTCACCGCGTTCGCTCACGGCGGCAGTGATTCACTCATCCGTGGTGTCTCTTTCATGTTTACCGTTCAGGGTCGGAGAGCTCGTCCACACTCGCCTCATTCCCGCAAGGGTGACGCTCGCGCCTTTGCATCATCTGCATCATCTCCACAGGTCCCGCCGGTCCGGCCTCGGCCCGGGACGGGCCTGCAGAGGGGGGACACCACCGATGGACTCCGGCCGAATCCGCACGCCCAGAACCGCCCGCCGCACCTCGTCCCGCACCGCCCCGCGCCCCGCGCCCCGCACCGCGCGCGTCGCCGTGCTCGCCGCCGCCGCGCTGCTCGCCACCGTCGTGCCGTCCGCACAGGCGGTGGCCGCCCCGGCGCCCCGCGTCGACCTGACGGTCCTCGTCGTCGACGACGGCGGCAGCGCCGTCGAGGCCATCACCGCCGAGCTGAAGGGCTCCGGCGTCCCGTACCGCAGGATCGACCTCAACGACCCGAACCGTCCGGTCCTCGACCCGGCCTTCCTCAGCGACACGCTCGACGGGCGCCCCCGCGCCAAGTACCAGGGCGTCGTCCTGCCCCACGAGAGCGCCTTCGGCCCCGACTCCGCCGAGCACACCGCGCTCCAGGCGTACGAGCGGACCTTCGGGATCCCGCAGGTCGACGCCTACACCTGGTCGCACCCCGGCGTCGGCCTCGACTACACCAACGAGGGCGGCTGGTCCGGCGTCCTCGACGGGACCACGGCCGGCGTCACCGCCGCGGGGAAGACGGGCCCCTTCCGCTACCTCGCGGGCGCGCTCACCTTCGAGGACAACGACCCGGCGATCGCCGAGAGTTACGGCTACGCGGGCCGCCCCCGCGCCGGCTTCACCAGCTACGTCGACATCCCCGTCACGGGCGGCGGCCGGGCCAGCCTCATCGGCGAGTACACCGCCGACGGGCGCCGCGAGCTCGTCGTCACCTTCGCCTACAACCAGTACCAGCGGCAGTTCCGGGCCCTCGCGCGCGGCATCGTCGAATGGCTCACCCAGGGCGTCCACCTCGGTCAGAGCCGCAACTACCTCTCCGTCCACGTCGACGACGTCTTCGCCCCCGACGCCCGCTGGGACCCCGCGCTCAACTGCACCCCCGGCGACTTCGACTGCGTCGAGGACGACGGCGAGGGCGTCGACCCCATCAGGATGACCGCCGCCGACGCCCAGTACGCCGCCGCCTGGCAGAAGGCCTCCGGCTTCACCCTCGACATGGTCTACAACGGCGGCCAGGGCGAGCAGTGGAAGACCGAGCACGGCGGCACCGACCCGCTCACCACGCAGCTCGTCGCGGACCGCGCCCAGTACCGGTGGATCAACCACACCTACACCCACCCCTTCCTCGGCTGCGTCCAGGACAACACCACCGTCCCCTGGCGGTGCGCCAAGGACCTCGCCGGCAACACCCTCTGGGTCAGCCGCTCCGAGCTCTCCGGCCAGATCAGGAACAACCACAACTGGGCCGTCGGCAAGGGCATCTCCGTCGACCGCTCCGAACTCGTCACCGGCGAGCACTCCGGTCTGAAGACCCTGCCCCAGCAGCCCGCCGACAACCCGAACCTTTCCGGCGCCCTCGCCGACAACGGCGTGAAATGGACCGCGAGCGACAACTCCCGCGAACCGCAGCAGCGTTCCGTCGGCACGGGGAGCAGCGCCGCGAAGACCGTGCCCCGCCACCCCATGAACGTGTACTACAACGTGGGCACCGCCGCCGAGATGACCGACGAGTACAACTGGATCTACACCTCCCGCGCCGACGGCGGCAGCGGCGCCTGCGAGGACAACCCCCTCTCCACCTGCCTGCCCGCCCCGCTCCCCACCACCACCGGATACGCCGGGCGGATCGTCCCGCAGGAGGCCCGCACGGCCCTCTCCCACGTCCTGGGCAACGACCCCCGGCCGCACTACGTCCACCAGTCCAACCTGGCCGAGGAACGGCTCCTCTACCCCGTACTCGACCGCGTACTGTCCGACTACCGGGCCCTGTTCGCACCCAGCGCACCCCTGGTGAACCCGGCCCAGAGGGACGTCGGTACGGAGCTGAACCGCCGCGCCGCCTGGGACCAGGCGATCGCCGCCGGAAAGGTCACCGCCTACCGCATCGGCACCACGGTCACCGTCAAGGCCCCGGCCGGCCTCACCGCGCCCGTCACCGCGCCCGAGGGCACCCGCAAGCAGGCCCTGCTCGGCTCGACCGTCTTCGGCTCGGCCTACGCGGGCACCCGCTCGGCCTGGACCGCGCCCGAACTGCTCCAGACCGCCGTCACGCTCACGCTCCCGACCGCCTGACCAGCACGTCCTGGGGGGAAACGCACATGCCGAGCAGTGGCCGTCATGTCACCATGCTCACCGAAGGCACCTATCCACATGTCCACGGCGGCGTCAGCACCTGGTGCGACCAGCTCGTCCGCGGCATGCCGGAGGTCGACTTCGAGATCCTCGCCCTCACCGGCAGCGGCCGTGAACCCGTCACCTGGGAGCTGCCGCCCAACATCACCCGGCACACCGCGTTCCCCCTCTGGGGCCACCCGCAGGGGCCGGCCGCGCCCGGCTTGTTCGCCGGAGCGCGCCGGTCCCTGCGGGGGCGTGAACGCCGCCGCTTCCTCGACGCGTACGAACGCCTGCTCCTCGCCCTCCTCGACCCGGAGGCGGGCTGCGACTTCGGCACGAGCCTGTACGAACTGGCCGAACTGGCCCGGCAGGGACGGCTGACCTCCGCCCTGCGCTCCGAACCGGCCCTGCGCTCCCTGATGTGGATCTGGACCATGCCGCACCTGCCGACGCTTGCGGCCCGGCCCACCGTCCACGACGCGCTCACCGCCACCGACCTGCTGGAACACGCCCTGCGCCCGCTCGCCGCCCGGATAGCCACCGGCAGCGTGGCCCACGCCGTCTCCAGCGGCCTCGCCACGCTGCCGGCCCTCGCCGCGCAGCACTTCGAAGGGGTGCCCTTCCTGCTCACCGAACACGGCATCTACCTCCGCGAGCGCTACCTCGGCTACCGCACCGACGCGCAGCGCTGGCCCGTCAAGGCCCTCATGCTCGGCTTCTACCGCGAGCTCAACACGCTCGGCTACCGCAAGGCCGACCTCATCACCCCCTGCAACCAGTACAACCGGCGCTGGGAGGAGCGCGGCGGCGCCCCCGCCGACCGCATCCGCACCGTCTACAACGGCGTCGACCCGGCCCTCTTCCCCGAGGCCGGACCGGAACCCGAGACCCCCACCCTCAGCTGGTGCGGGCGGGTCGACCCCATCAAGGACCTGGAGACCCTGATCCGGGCCTACGCGATCAGCCGCGCCGAACTCCCCGAGCTGCGGCTGCGGTTGTTCGGCCCGGTCCCCGCCGGGAACGAGGACTACCGCACCCGCCTGGAGAAGCTCGCCGCCGAGCTGGGCGTCACCGACGGGATCACCTTCGAGGGCCGCGTCTCCGAGGTGCCGCGCGCCTACGCGGCCGGCAGCGTCGTCATGCTCTCCTCCATCAGCGAGGGCTTCCCCTTCTCCCTCATCGAGGCCATGTCCTGCGGCCGGGCCACCGTGTCGACGGACGTCGGAGGCGTACGGGAGGCCGTCGGCGACGCCGGGATCGTCGTCCCGCCCCGCGAACCGGCCGTCATGGCCGCCGCCGTCACCGAACTGCTCCGGGACGGGGCCCGGCGCGCCGAACTCGGCCGCCTGGCACGGCAGCGGGTCATCGACCGGTTCACCCTGAACCGCTCCGTGGACGGCTTCCGCCAGATCTACCGCGAACTGGCCGGCGAACGCCCGGCCCCCCGCCCCCGCCTCGACCCGAAGGCCTGGACGATCCGCCTCCCCGCCCCCCGCCGCACCCCGACCGTCCTCGTCGCAGGAGGCACCCCGGCATGAGCGGCTCCCTCTGGCTGAAACCGCCGACCGCGGAGACCCCGCTCCCGGCGATCCCCCGCCCCCGACGCGAGGGCTCCACGGCCCTCCGGGCCGACGCCCCGTCCGCCCCCGCCCGTGCCGGCGACGCCCCGTCCGTCCCCGCCCGTGCCGACGACGCACCCGCCGACGACGCTCCCGCCGACGACGGCCTCGCCGTCGACCCCCTCGACGCACTCGCCGAGCGGCTGGACGCGTTCGTCGCCGTCGCCGTGCACCCGGACGAGATCGCCGCGCTCCTCGAATCCGACGGCATGACCGACGACCACATACGCCTCACCTACGGCCGCGCCGACTCCTTCGCCCTCGCCGAGGACCTCTACGCGCGCGGGGAACGCCGCCACCCCGCACCGGAGGCGCCGCCCACCGGGCCCTGGCACGGCGAACTCGCCGGCTGTCTCCTGCGCGGGCTCGTCTTCGCCCTGCCCGGCCTCGCGTACGTCCTCGCCGCACCCCTCCTCGCCGGCGAGCCCGGCCGGTTCGGGCTCCCCGGCGGAACGATCCCGCTCCTCGCCGGGGCCGTCACCGGCTGGGTCTGGAACCAGACCCTGTCCCACCGCGCGTACACCTGGCTCGGCCTCGGCGACCGGCCCGCCGCCGCCCGGACCCTGCTCACCGGCGCCCCGGCGGGCGCCCTCGCCGGATCCGCCGTCGCGTTCGCGGTCGCGGGACCCGGCGAGCTCCCGGCGGCCCTGTTCGCCGCCGGCCAGTCGCTCTACCTCGCCGCCGCGACCGTCCTCCTGGTCCTCGGCCGCGAACGGGCCCTGCTCCGCGCCCTGCTGCCGCTCGCCGGAGCCGTCCCCGCCTTCCGCTGGGACCTGCCCGACCTCCTGCGGGCCGGGCTCCTCCTCGCCTCGCTCACCGCCGCCGTCGCGTGCGCGGCGCTCGTGCTCCGGCCGGGCGTGCGGCGCGGGGCGGCGGGCCGGGGCGGGCCGCCGCGCGCCGCCTCCGTCCCGTACGGACTCTTCGGCCTCGGCAGCGGACTGCTCGTCCTGCGCGCCGGCATCGGGGACGACCTGGTGAGCGGCGCGGGGGCGGTCGTCGCGCTGACCCTCTCCATGGGGCCTGCCGAGTGGCTGCTGCACCGCTTCCGGGGCGAGAGCCTGGCCCGGCTGCGGACCCTCACCACGGCCCGCGAGTTCCGCAGGGCGGTCACCGGCACCCTCGTCCTCTGCCTCGGCGGCTACCTCACCGTCCTCGTCGGCCTCACCCTCGCCGCGACCCTGGCCTGGCCCGGGGCGCCCTGGCCGACGCTCCCGCGCCTCGCCTCGCTGCTCGTGATCGGGACCGTGCTCTGGCTGGGGCTGCTGCTCCAGGCCTTCGGCGCGGTGGGGAGCGCGGCGGCCGTGTGCCTGATCGCGGCGGCCGCGCAGACCGCCGTGCCCGCGGCGGGCCCGGCGGCGACCGGGGGAGCGGCGGCGCTGCTCGCCGTCCTCACCTGTGTTCTGCTGGTACGACCGACCGCCCACCGCGCGTAGGGGGGACCATGACGCCCTGCCTCCTGGTGCCGTACTACGAGCACCCCGCCGACCGCCCCGAGGCCTGGTCGGCCCTCGTCGCCGCCGCGCCCTCCCTCCACGGCGTCGTCCTCAACCCGGCGAGCGGCGCGGGCGAGGCGCCCGACCCCGCGTTCGCCGAGGCGGCGGCGCGGCTGCGGGAGGCCGGCGTGCGCGTCCTCGGGTACGTCGACACCGCCTACGGCCGCCGCCCGCACGCCGAGGTCGTCACCGAACTGCTCCGACACCGCGACTGGTACGGCGCCGACGGGACCTTCCTCGACCAGGTGACGACCGCACCCGGCGGACTCGCCCACTACCGGCGGATCGCGGTCGCGGCCCGGGCCGCCGGGGCCGCGACGCTCGTCCTCAACCACGGCGCCCACCCGGACCCGGGATACGAGGAGTTCGCCGACCTCCTCGTCACCTTCGAGGGCCCCTGGGACACGTACCGGACGCTCGACCTCCCCATCGCCCCGCACTACTGCCACCTCGTCTACGCGGCCCCGCCCGGGGTCCGCCCGGCCACCCCCGTGCACTGCGCGGTCCCCGGCACGGGCGCGCACCCCTGGGGCACCCTGCCGCACCTCCTGGAGCCCGCCCGATGAGACGTCTGCTGCCCCTGCTCGCGGGCCTGTTGCTCCTGGCCACGGCCTGTACGACGGCCCCCCAACCCGACCCGAAGCCCTCGCCGGACGACCGCTGGCGGCCGAAGCCCGGCCTGGCCTGGCAGTGGCAGCTCAGCGGCCGTCTCGATCCGACGGTCGACGTCCCGGTGTACGACATCGACGGCTTCGACCACCCGGCGTCCACGGTCAAGGACCTGCACGCCCGCGGCCGCAAGGTCATCTGCTACCTCTCCACCGGCGCCTGGGAGGAGTTCCGCCCGGACGCCGCCCGCTTCCCGAAGTCCGTCCTCGGCAAGGGCAACGGCTGGGAGGGCGAGCGCTGGCTCGACATCCGCCGTACCGACGTCCTCGAACCCCTCATGGCGAAGCGGCTCGACATGTGCCGGGACAAGGGCTTCGACGCCGTCGAACCCGACAACATGGACGGCTACAAGAACCGCACCGGCTTCCCGCTCACCGCCGCCGACCAGCTCCGCTACAACCGCCTCGTCGCCCGTCTGGCCCACGACCGGGGTCTCGCGGTGGGCCTCAAGAACGACCTGGACCAGATCCCGAGGCTGCTCCCTGACTTCGACTTCGCGGTCAACGAACAGTGCGCCGAGTACGACGAATGCGGCCGCCTGGCCCCGTTCGTGGCGGCGGGCAAGGCGGTCTTCCACGTCGAGTACGAACGGGAGACCGGCGACTTCTGCCCCCAGGCCCGGAAGCTGGGCCTCAGCTCGATGCAGAAGCGGTACGAGCTGGGCGTCTGGCGCAAGCCCTGCTAGCCCGTGTCCGGGCCTGCCCGGCGGCTCACCCCAGGGTGAGCGCCACCAGCGCCACCGTCGCCGCCGTCTCCTCCACCGCGCCGAACACGTCGCCCGTCACCCCGCCGAAGCGCCGCACGCACCGGCGCAGCAGCAGCGCCGCCGCGCCCAGGCCCGCGCCGGCCGCCAGGACGTTCCGTACCGCGTCGTAAGGGGAGAGGAGGAGGCCCGCGCCCGCGCACGCCACCAGGACGAGCGCGGTCGAGAGGGTCGCCGAGCGGACCGGGACCGTCGCCGCGACGATCGCGCCGAGGCCCTCGGGGCGGGCCGCGGGGACGCCCTGGCGGGAGGCGTGGGTGAGGGCGAGGCGGGCGACGGTCGCGGCGAGGGCGGCGGCGACCGTGCCGTGCGCCCAGCCCTCCTCGTACAGCCGGGCGAGCGCGGCGATCTGGGCCAGCAGGACGAGGAGCATCGTGATGACGCCGAACGGGCCGATGTCCGACTGCTTCATGATGCGCAGCGCGTCCTCGGCGGGCTTGGCGCTGCCGAGGCCGTCCGCCGTGTCCGCGAGGCCGTCGAGGTGGAGGCCCCGGGTGAGCACGGCGGGGACGGCGGTGGTGACGACGGCCGCGAGCAGCGGCCCCGAGCCGAGCAGCAGGAACGTCCCGCCGAGCGCGGCGGAGGTGAGGCCGACGACGAGGCCGGCGAGCGGGGCGCAGAGCATGCCGGCGCGCGCCGCGTCCCGGTCCCAGCGGGTGATGCGGGCGGGGAGCACCGTGAGGGTGCCGAAGGCGAAACGCAGGCCGTCCATCCGGGCAGGGTAATCGCCGCCCCCGGACGGTAGATTACGCATAACGCTCATATCGGAACGGGGTGGCATGGGTCACTGGTTCACCCGGAACATCGTCGAGCCGGGGAAGCTCCCGACGCTGCTCGCTCTGACCTCGTTCGTCCTGACATTCCTGGTCACCCGGACCATCACCCGGCTCATCAGGGCGGGGAAGGGCCCCTTCAAGAACGTCTCCTCCGGGGGGCTCCACATCCATCACGTCGTGCCCGGTGTCGTCCTCACCGTCATCGGCGGCTTCGGCGCGGTGGGCAGCGGCCGGCACGGCTTCGGCGCGGGGCTCTTCGCCGTCGTCTTCGGGATCGGCGCGGGGCTCGTCCTCGACGAGTTCGCGCTGATCCTCCACCTCGACGACGTGTACTGGACGGACGAGGGCCGCAAGAGCGTCGAGGTGGTCGTGCTCACCGCGGCCCTCGTCGGCCTCGCCCTGAGCGGCTTCTCCCCGCTCGGCGTGGACGACATGACCGCCGACGAACGCCAGGACCGGGCCACGTTCCTGCTCACCCTGGCGGTGAACTTCCTCTTCGTCCTGATCGCCCTGGTGAAGGGGAAGTTCCGGATGGCCGTGATCGGCACCCTGGTCCCGCCCGTGGCGATCGTCGGGGCCGTCCGCCTGGCCCGCCCCGGCTCCTGGTGGTCCCGCCGCTTCTACGGGCGCCGGCACAAGGCCCGCGCCCGCTCCCGCATTCGTACGTACCGCCACGACAAGCGCTGGACCAAGGTGCGGCGCCGTTTTCAGGACCTGATCGGCGGCTTCCAGGAACGGGTCCCGGGCCGGAGCTCCAACCCGCCGCCATCCTGACGCCGCTCCCGCAAGGCCTCGATCCCGATGAGCACGAGGACGCCCGCGATGGCGGCCAGATGCTCCTTGCCCGCCAGATTCGGCTTGACGAACACCTCGACGACCATGGCGACGACCACCGCGCCCCCGGTCCACCACGCCCGGTAGCGCCAGCAGACGTAGACGGCGAGACCCACGACGGCCGCCGACGGGCCGGTGTCGACCACCTGCGCGTCCGAGGCCGGAAGACCGAACGGGGTGCCCGGTCCGAGGGCGATGGCCACCCGCGCGTACAGCGTCCCGCAGAGCGTGGCCAGATAGGCGACGGCGAGCGTCCGCCACCGCCCGAGACAGATCTCGGCGATCCCGAACACCAGCAGGACCTGCGCCAGGGCGCCCCAGACGGGCAGGTCGAGCGCGGGGACGAAGAGCGAGAGCGGGGTCCGCAGCAGGGCGAGCCACAGGGGGTCCTCGGCTCGCACGGACCCGATGTCCTGGACCGGCTGGTAGCCCCAGTCCTGGTTCTGCACGAGCTGGAAGAGGCCCGTCAGACAGACGGCGGCCAGCGTCATCGGGACCGCACGCCACCTCCGTACGACGAGCGCCGTCCGTACGGTGCCGAACAGCGGGCCCCACTCGCGGCGAGCGAAACGCGTGACCGAGCCGCTCAACGCCCACTCTCCAGATGCTTGCGGTGCAGCCACTTCGGCAGCCCGGGGGCTTCGAGGAAGCCCTCGGCCCGGCCGGCGGCGAGGCCGATGCGCAGCAGATCGGCGCTCTTCTCGAAGAGCATGAATCGGGGCTCCCAGATCGGTCGGTACTTGGCGTTGGCGCGGTACAGCGACTCGATCTGCCACCAGCGGGAGAAGAAGCTGAGCAGGGAACGCCACATGCGCAGCACGGGTCCCGCCCCGAGCTTCGAGCCGCGTTCGAAGACGGAGCGGAACATCGCGAAGTTGAGCGAGACCTGAGTGATCCCGATCTCCTTGGCCCGCTGGAGGAGCTCGATGACCATGAACTCCATCAGGCCGTTCTCGGAGTCCCGGTCACGGCGCATCAGGTCGAGCGAGAGGCCCTTCGGGCCCCACGGCACGAAGGACAGCACGGCCCGCAGCGCCCCCTGCCCGTCCGTGCACTCCAGCATCACGCAGCGCCCGTCGTGCGGGTCCCCGAGCCGCCCGAGGGCCATCGAGAAGCCCCGCTCGGTCGCCCCGTCCCGCCAGTCGTCGGCCTTGCGGAGCAGCTCGTCCATCTCCTCGCCCGGGATGTCCTCGTGGCGCCGGATGCGGACCTCGTAGCCGGCCCGCTTGACCCGGTTGAAGGCCTGCCGGACCGTCCGCATGGCCCGGCCGTCCAGGGTGAACTCGTCGGTCTCCACGATCGCCTCGTCGCCCAGCTCCAGGGCGTCCAGGCCGTGCCGGGCGTAGATGACCCCGGCCTCCTCGCTCGCGCCCATCACGGCCGGGATCCAGCCGTGCTCGCGGGCCTCCGCGAGCCAGGGCTCGATGGCGCCGGGCCAGGCCTCGGGGTCGCCGATCGGGTCGCCGGAGGCGAGGGAGACCCCGCCGACCACCCGGTAGGCGATGGCGGCCTTCTCGCTCGGCGACCACACGACGCTCTTCTCGCGGCGCAGCGCGAAGTAGCCGAGCGAGTCGCGGTCCCCGTGCTTGTCGAGGAGGATCCGCAGCCGGTCCTCGTCCTCCTGGGTCAGCGGGTCGACGGCCCGCCGGGCGCGGAAGGCGGCGAAGAGCACCGCGAAGAGCAGCAGCGTGGAGAGGACGTTGATGGTGACGTCGACCCAGCCGGGCGTGGTGATCCCGGCGAAGCGCGAGTCGTCGCTGGCCAGGGTCACCAGACGCATCACGCCGTACCGCCAGCGCTCCAGGAAGGTGGAGGGGGCGGTGGAGGTGTTGGTGACGGTGACCAGGACGGCGGCGAGCAGCGAGGTGACGAGCAGTCCGCCGACCGCGACGATCGCGGCGAGCAGCGGGTTGGAGCGGTCGCCCTTCGCGTAGAACTCCTTGCGGCCGAGCAGCAGCGCGAGGACGAAGGCGGCGGTCAGGGCGAGCGAGATCCAGTTCTGCGTGTGCTGCCGGATCTCCGGGAAGACCATCACGACGGCGAACAGCAGCAGGAACAGGCCGCCGAGCACCATGTTGAGGATCCACGCGGCCCGCTTGCGGCGGCGCATGGTGATCGCCAGGAAGAGCGTGAAGACGCCCGAGGCGAAGCCCGCGGTGAGCATGTACGGGGTGAAGTAGTTGTCCTCGTTGTGGCGGCGCAGGTCCTGTCCGAACGAGACCCAGACGGCGCTGAGGAAGTTGATGAACGTGACGGCGCGCAGGTACCAGACGGCGAACGCGGCGCTGCGCCGCGAACGGACGGTGGAGCCTCGGGGCGCTGCTTCGGCGGACAAACGGACCTCTCCCATGAAAAGCGATCATATGGGGCATCGCTTGTCGTGCGGAGACGCCGGAGGCGGCCACGCGCGCGTCGCGCGTGGCCGCCCCGGAGTCGGACGATCCGTCTTTCCCGCTTCTCCCCGTCAGACCTCGGAGGAGCCCTCGCCGTCCGGAGTGGTCGGATCCGGTCGCTCGGGCAGCTCCGCGGCGAAGGCCGCCGCGGCCTGGACGAGGGGAAGCGCGAGCAATGCCCCGGTTCCCTCACCCACATGGACGCCGTGGTCGAGCAGAGGGTTGAGCGCCATCCTGTCCAAAGCCTTCGCCTGCGCCGGCTCCCCGCTCACCTGACCCGCCAGCCACCAGTCCGGCGCGCGGAACGCCGCCCGCTGCGCCACCAGCGCACAGGCCGCTCCGACCACCCCGTCCAGGATCACCGGCATCCGCCGCACCGAGGCCTGGAGCAGGAAGCCCGTCATCGCCGCGAGGTCCGCGCCGCCGACCGCCGCGAGCAGCTCCAGCTGGTCGCCGAGCACCGGCCGGGCCCGCCGCAGCGCGTCCCGGATCGCCGCGCACTTGCGCATCCACGCCAGGTCGTCGATCCCGGCGCCGCCCCGGCCCGTCACCACGGAGGCGTCCGTCCCGCACAGCGCCGCGATCAGCGTCGACGCCGGGGTCGTACCGCCCACGCTCAGATCCCCGAGCACCACCAGATCGGTGCCCGAGTCCGCCTCCTCGTCGGCGATCGCGATGCCGAGCCGGACCGCCGCCTCGGTCTCCTCGACCGTCAGCGCGTTCTCCACGTCGATCCGGCCGCTGCCGCGCCGCACCCGGTGGCGCACCACCTCGGCCGGCAGCAGCTCCGGCTCGCAGTCCAGACCGGCGTCCACGACCCGTACCGGCACGTTCGTCGAGCGGGCCAGGACGGCGATCGGGCTCGCCCCGTCCAGGACCGCGCGCACCAGCTCGTGCGCGGTGCCGGGCGCGCGGCCCGACACGTCGAGCGAGGCCACCCCGTGGTCGCCCGCGAAGAGCACCACCTTCGGCGCCTCGATCGCGCGCACCTTGACCGAGGCCTGCGCGGCCGACAGCCACTCACCGAGCTCGTCGAGCCGCCCGAGCGCCCCCGGCGGCACGGCCAGCCGCTCACGGCGCTCCTCGGCGTCACGCCGGATACCGCCGTCGGGGCGCTCGATCAGATCGGAGAAGTCGTCCAGGTTCACCAGTTCCGCCTTGTGACAATCAGCGAGGGCCTTCGGTGGGGGAACCCTACCCGCGCAGCACCAGCGCCTGACCGGCGACCACGAGGAGGACCTCCTCGCACTCCTCGGCGAAGGCCGCGTTCAGCCGGCCCAGCTCGTCCCGGAACCGACGCCCCGACGCCGTGCCCGGCACCACCCCCGAGCCGACCTCGTTCGTCACGGCGACGACCGTGCGGCGCGTGGCCCGCACCGCCGCGACCAGCTCCGCCGTCCGCTCCCGCAGCGCCGTCTGCCCGCCGTCCGCCCACCGCTCGTCGTCCCAGGCGCCCACCCGGTCCATGGCGTCCGTCAGCCACAGCGACAGACAGTCGATCAGGAGCGCGGGACCGTCCTCGGCGAGCAGCGGTACGAGGTCACACGTCTCGGCGGTACGCCACGCACCCGGCCGCCGCTCCCGGTGCAGCCCCACCCGCTCCGCCCAGTCCGGGTCGCCCTCCCGGGTCCCGCCCGTCGCCACGTAGAGCACCTCGGGGAAGGTCTCCAGACGCCGCTCGGCCTCCACGGACTTCCCCGACCGGGCCCCGCCGGTCACCAGCGTCCGCCGGGGCACGTCCGGCACCTCGTGGTACTCGCCCACGTACAGCGTCGTCCCGTCCGGCACCGCCCGCGCGCCCGCCGCCGCCAGCCGCCGGTCCAGCGCCGCCCCCGTCGGCACGTCGTGGTCCAGATGGACCGCGATCACCTCGGTGGCCGGGCCGACCGCCCCGGTCGCCCGCAGCCGCGCCAGCGCGTCCGGACGGCCCGTCACATCGGCGACGACCATGTCGTACGGCGCGCCGTGGTCCTCCGGAAGCCCCGCGGGAGCCCCGCCCGGCGGCAGGTAGAGCAGCCGCTCGCCGTCCGCGGAGGTCACCTCGTACCCCGTGCCGGGGGAGTCCATCGGCACCGCCCGCACCCGGTGCCCGCTGATCAGCGTCAACTCCCGGCCGTCCGGCACCCTTCCGGCCGTCGGCAGCCCGGCGGGCACCTCCACGGCCGGCCCGTCGTGCGGATGCGTGAGCAGCACCTGCCGCACGCCCACGAGCGAATGGCCCGAACGGGCCGCCGCGAGCGCGGCCCCCGGGGTGAGATCGAGCAGCAGGGCCCCGTCCACGAGCAGCGCGGTCGCGGCCCGGGCCCGGGTACCGCGGGAGAGCGCGCAGACGGCGCAGGGGCAGTCGGGGCGGGGGAGCCCGAGGGGGGCGCCGGTGCCGAGCAGAGTCAGTTCCACCCTCAGATCCTCCCGCGCCACCGCGAGGCGTGCGCGCCCGGCTACGCTGCGGGCAGGAAACCGATCATCCGGTGAGCGCCTGGAGGCGGACATGGCATGGACGTGGCGGTTCGAGAAGTCCGACGGCACGGAGGTCGAGCCGGTGGTGGCTCCCGAGGAGTTCACCACCCAGGGCGACGCCGAGAGCTGGATCGGGGAGCACTGGCGTGACCTCCTGGGCGGCGGCGCGGACCAGGTGACGCTCTCGGAGGACGGCGCCAAGATCTACGGCCCGATGCCCCTGGACGCGGAGGGCTAGGACCTGTCGGCACGGGGGTGGGGGGGGGGGGGGGGGGGGGCGGCCCCCCCCCCCCCGGCCCCGGGGGGGGGGGGGGGGGGGGCCCCCCCCGGCCGGGGGGGGGGGGGGCGCGGGCGCGGGGGGGGGGGGGGGGGGGGGGGGGCGGGGGGGGGGGGGGGGGGGGGGGGGGGGGCGGGGGGGGGGGGGGGGGGGGGGCCCCCCCCCCCCCCCCCCCCACCCCCTCGGCCGTGACCTTGAAGGTCTTCTCCTGGCCGACCACGTGCGCGTTGGTGACGACGTGCCCCTTGCCGTCGTGGACGACCCCGGAGCCGAGGCTGCTCGCCGCGTCGATCCGGACGACCGCAGACCCCGGCGGTCAGCGGGAGGAGGAGCCGTCGGCCACGGGATACGTCCATGTCCGGAGTATCGGCGCGCCCCCGGCACCGGGCCCGGCGAGCGCATCCGATCAGGTACGGGCGCTCACCAGGGAGCCGGGATCCGGCGGGGCTCAGCCCCGTACGCCGCACAGGTGCAGAAGTGCCGCGATCCGCCGGTACGGCTCCGTGCGGCCCGCCCGGTCCTCGGCGGCGAGCAGCCGGTCCAGCTCCTCGGCGGCCGGCAGGCCCGTCTCGGCCGGGATGCCGTCCGTGAAGACCCGCACCCCGTACCAGGCGTGCAGCGGCGCCGCGATCCCCGCGAGCGTCGCCGTCAGCGCGTCCAGCCGGTCGGCCCGCACCTTCACGCCGTTGTCGTCGGTGTAGACATCGCTGTCGAAGCCCGCGAGGGCCCCGGACCAGTCACCGGCGAGCCCCGGGCGCATCGCGAGGGCCTCCCCGTTCCGTACGACCAGGGAGAGCAGGCCACCGGGGGCCAGCATCCGGGCCAGACCCGCGAGCAGGGCGTCCGGCTCGTCCGCGTACATGAGCACGCCGTGGCAGAGGACCACGTCGAAGCTGCCGGGCAGGAAGTGGACGCCGGTCTCGCGGCCGTCGCCCTCGATCATGCGGACCCGCTCGCGGATCCCGGCGGGCTCCGTCGCCAGCGACTCGCGCGCCGCCTTCAGCAGCTCGGGGTCGGCCTCCAGGCCGGTCACGGTGTGCCCGGCGCGGGCCAGGCGCAGCGCCTGCGTGCCCTGTCCCATGCCCGCGTCGAGGATCCGCAGCCGCTGCCCCACGGGGTAGCGCGCGGATATCTGCTCGTCGAGCTGGCGCGCGATGACCTCCTGCCGGATGGTGTCGCGCAGCCCGCCGTGCCCGGCGGGCCAGTGCGCGACGGCGGGCAGCACGGCGCCGCCCGTCGCCGACGCGTCCACGCCGAAGGCGCGATCATCGAGGGCCCGCTCGTCGAAAGCGTGCCCGCCGAGGCCCGAGCTGTCGGCGCTCAGGGCCGCTCTCCGCGCTTGACCTGCGGCTTCGGCAGCCGCAGTCGGCGCATCTGGAGCGTACGCATGAGGCCGTAGGCCACGGCGCCGCGCTTCGGCTCGTTCGGGAAGCGCTCGTTCAGCTGCTTCCGCAGGCGGAGCCAGATGCCGACCGAGTCGATCACGATCAGGATGATCACGCCGAGCCAGAGCAGCAGCGAGATGTTCTGCAGCGACCGGTTGGCGTTCCCGAAGAGCGACAGCACGAGGATCACCACGGCCATCGGCAGGAAGAACTCGGCGATCGCGAAGCGCGAGTCGACGAAGTCGCGCACGAACTTGCGCACCGGGCCCTTGTCGCGGGCCGGCAGATAACGCTCGTCACCGCTCGCCAGCGCCTCGCGCTGCCGGGCCAGGTCCGAGCGACGCGCCTCGCGCTGGCGCTTGGAAGCCTCCTTGCGGTCGGTCGGCACCGTCGCGGCGCGCCGACGCTGGGTCTGCGCTTCGCTCCGCTTCGGTGTCGGGCGGCCCTTCGGGGCCTCGGGGTCGCGGGGCTGAGTGGTGGAAGGGTCCGCCGTCACCTTGTCGGTGGGGGCCTTCTCGTCCTTCGAACGGCTACGGAACACAAAACCCAAGGGTACGGGGTGGTGGGCATGGACCCCAGCCCGGGCGGGAACGATCCGCTAACGGACTGCGTCTACGGCGGTAAGCACGGAGGACGCGCGGGTTTCCCGGGCCACCCCCTAGATCCATCTACACCCTGGGCGGGAGGAAGGCCGCGCACAGTCGTCCTTGGGGAGGAGCGCATCCCGCTCCGAACAGTGCGGTAATGGATGCAGGGCCCGTACTGTGGACCTGTTGGAGAGCTGGAGCCGTAGTCCGTCAGAAGGGGGCGCGCGAAGCCCATGAGCGGTGTCATGAAGCGTATGGGGATGATCTTCCGCGCGAAGGCGAACAAGGCCCTTGACCGGGCCGAGGATCCGCGCGAGACGCTCGATTACTCCTACCAGAAGCAGCTGGAGCTGCTGCAGAAGGTGCGGCGCGGCGTGGCCGACGTCGCCACCTCCCGCAAGCGGCTCGAACTCCAGCTGAACCAGTTGCAGGGCCAGTCCGCCAAGCTGGAGGACCAGGGCCGCAAGGCCCTCGCCCTCGGCCGCGAGGACCTGGCGCGCGAGGCGCTGTCCCGGCGGGCCGCGCTCCAGCAGCAGGTCAGCGACCTGGAGGTGCAGCACCAGACCTTGCAGGGCGAGGAGGAGAAGCTGACGCTCGCGTCGCAGCGCCTCCAGGCCAAGGTCGACGCCTTCCGTACGAAGAAGGAGACGATCAAGGCGACCTACACGGCCGCCCAGGCCCAGACCCGGATCGCCGAGTCGTTCTCCGGCATCTCGGAGGAGATGAGCGACGTCGGTCTCGCGATCCAGCGGGCCGAGGACAAGACCGCCCAGCTCCAGGCGCGCGCGGGCGCGATCGACGAGCTGCTCGCCTCGGGCGCCCTCGACGACCAGTCCGGGCTCGCCAAGGACGACATCCAGGCGGAGCTGGACCGGCTCTCGGGCGGTACGGACGTCGAGCTGGAGCTCCAGCGGATGAAGGCCGAGCTGGCCGGAGGTCCGTCGGCGCAGCAGCAGGCGCTCGAAGGCGGCGGCGAGGCCGCGCCGCAGGACCGTACCCAGCAGCAGCAGTCCCACCCGCGCTTCGAGAAGTAGGCGTAAGCCAGGCGACAGACAGGACGCGTCATGATCGTACGGATCATGGGGGAGGGCCAGTGGAAGCTGGCCGACAGCCACCTCGTGGAGCTGAACAGGCTCGACGACGAGCTGCTCGACGAGATGGAGTCGGGGGACACCGAGGGCTTCCGCCGCACACTGGGCGCCCTGCTCGACGCCGTCCGCCGGCTCGGCGAGCCACTCCCGGACGACGCCCTGGAGCCCTCCGAGCTGATCCTCCCGGCCCCGGACGCGGGCCTGGACGAGGTCCGCGAGATGCTCGCCGACGACGGCCTCATCCCAGGCTGACACCCACGAAGACCACCGGTGTCCCCTCGCCCCCACCGGGGCGGGGGGACACCGCGCTTTCCCCCTCGTCCCGGCGGCGGAGCCCCGCGCTTTCCCCTCGTCGCCGCTTTCCCCGTACCGTTCCTCGACGTGACCCCCACCGGCCCCGCCACCGGCACCCTCTACGCCCGCCTCCGCGACTGGTTCCGTGCGCACCCGCTCGCCTTCGACGCGACGATCGCGTGCGGCACGCTGCTGTGCATGGTCGCCGGGTCCTTCACCAGCCCGCACGGCAGTCCCGAGGGGCCGACCTTCGGCGACCACCCGCCCGACGTGTGGAGCGTGCTGATCATGGTCGCGGGGGCCGCCGCGCTGGTGCTGCGCCGCCGCAGGCCCTTCGCCGTGCTCTGCTTCACGGTCACGATCTGCCTGTTCGAGCTGATCAACGACAACCGGCCCGCCCCCATCGCCATGAGCGCCGTCGTCGCGCTCTACACGGTCGCCTCCCGCACCGATCGCCCCACCACCTGGCGCGTCGGACTCGTCACGATGGCGATGCTCACCGCCGCCGCCATGATCTTCGGCCCGACCGACTGGTACGCGCAGGAGAACCTCGGCGTCTTCGCCTGGACCGGCATGGCGGCAGCCGCCGGGGACGCCGTCCGCAGCCGCCGGGCCTTCGTCGACGCCATACGCGAGCGCGCCGAGCGGGCCGAGCGCACCCGCGAGGAGGAGGCCGGCCGCCGGGTCGCCGAGGAGCGGCTGCGGATCGCCCGCGACCTCCACGACGTCGTGGCCCACCACATCGCCCTGGTGAACGTCCAGGCCGGCGTCGCCGCCCACGTCATGGACAAGCGCCCCGACCAGGCCAAGGAGGCCCTCGCGCACGTCCGCGAGGCCAGCCGCTCCGCCCTCGACGAGCTCCGCGCCACCGTCGGGCTCCTGCGCCAGTCCGGCGACCCCGAGGCGCCCACCGAGCCCGCTCCCGGTCTCGCCGTCCTCGACGGACTCCTCGACAGCTTCCGCAAGGCCGGCCTCCCCGTCGCCCTGGCCCGCACCGACGGCGACCGGCCCCTGCCCGGGACCGTCGACCTGGCCGCGTACCGGATCGTGCAGGAGGCCCTCACCAATGTGCGCAAGCACGCGGGACCGGACGCCGAGGCGGAGGTGAGCGTCGTCAGGGTGGGCCGTACGGTCGAGATCACCGTCCTCGACAACGGCGCCCCGCAGCCCGGGACCGCCATCGACTCCGGCGGCCACGGCCTCCTCGGCATGCGCGAGCGGGTCAGCGCCCTCGGCGGCAGCCTGACCGCCGCACCCCGCTACGGCGGCGGCTTCCGGGTGCAGGCGATACTGCCCGTGACGACCCGTACGGGGGAGGACGCATGACGATCCGGGTACTGCTCGCCGACGACCAGGCCCTGCTCCGCAGCGCCTTCAAGGTCCTGGTCGACTCCGAGGCGGACATGGAGGTGGTCGGCGAGGCCGCCGACGGCGCCCAGGCCGTCGAGCTGGCCCGCGCCGAGCGGCCGGACGTCGTCCTCATGGACATCCGGATGCCGGGCACGGACGGCCTCGCGGCGACCCGCGCGATCACCGCCGACCCCGAGCTCGCCGCCGTCCGCATCGTCATGCTCACCACCTTCGAGGTCGACGAGTACGTCGTGCAGTCGCTGCGCGCCGGGGCCTCCGGCTTCCTCGGCAAGGGCGCCGAACCGGAGGAGCTGCTCGGCGCGATCCGGATCGCCCACGGCGGCGAGGCCCTCCTCTCCCCGGCCGCCACCAAGGGACTGATCGCCACCTTCCTCGCGCAGGGCGGCGGGCTCGAACCCCTGACGGCCGGCGACCGCACCTACTCCGAGCGGCTCGCCGCGCTCACCGCCCGGGAGCGCGAGGTCCTCGTCCTCGTCGGCGGCGGCCTCTCCAACGACGAGATCGCCGAGCGCCTCGACGTCAGCCCGCTCACCGTGAAGACGCATGTCAACCGGACCATGGCCAAGCTCGGCGCCCGCGACCGGGCCCAGCTGGTGGTCACCGCGTACGAATCGGGTCTGGTACGCCCGAGGGTGGAGTGACCGGGGGCTCCGGCGTACTCCAGGCGCGGTATGCGGGGCATAAGGATGTGGACCCGAGGGCCGAGGATTTCCCGGCGCCGATGGCGGATCGTGTAGGCGGGGGGGCACCTCCGGCGGATCCAGCGGATCACGGCCGGGGTCTTGGCTGCTCCCGCCTGCCGACGAGTACGCCACAGAAGAGAGACCCCATGTCCTGGCTGTCCAGATTCAGCCTCGCGCAACGGGCCCTGATCGGGCTGATGTCCATCGTCGCGATCGTGTTCGGGGCGATCGCGATACCGCAGCTGAAGCAGCAGTTGTTCCCCTCGATCGAGCTGCCCATGGTCTCGATCCTCGCCCCGTATCAGGGGGCCTCTCCCGATGTGGTCGAGAAGCAGGTCGTCGAACCGCTGGAGAGCAACCTCAAGGCCGTCGACGGCCTGAAGGGCGTCACCTCCACCGCCTCCGAGGGCATGGCCGTCGTCATGGCCTCCTTCGACTACGGCGACGAGTCGACGAAGCAGCTCGTCGCGGACGTCCAGCAGGCCGTGAACCGGGCCCGCGCCCAGCTGCCCGACTCGGTCGACCCGCAGGTCGTGGCCGGCTCGACGGACGACATGCCGACCGTCGTCCTCGCCGCCGCGTCGGACAAGGACCCGCAGGCGCTCGCCGACCTCCTGGAGCGGACCGTCGTGCCCGCCCTCGAAGGCATCGAGGGCGTCGGCCAGGTCTCCGTCAGCGGCGTCCAGGACCTCCAGATCTCCGTCGTCCCGGACGAGCGCAAGCTCGCCGCGGCCGGACTCAGCTCCATGAAGCTCGCCGAGGCGCTCCGCTCCGGCGGCGCCACCATGCCGGCCGGCTCCTTCTCCGAGGCCGGCAAGAGCCGCACGATCCAGGTCGGCGGCGGCTTCACCTCCCTGCGGCAGATCGAGGACCTGCGCATCCCGTCGGCCACTCCCGGCAAGGGCAAGGCGGTCCGCCTCGGCGACGTCGCCACCGTCCGCCAGGAGGAGTCGCCGAGCGTCTCCCTCACCCGCACCAACGGCAAGCCCAGCCTCGCCGTCATGGCCACCATGGACAAGGACGGCAGCGCCGTCGCCATCTCCGACGCCGTCGAGGAGAAGCTGCCCGACCTGCGCCGCGACCTCGGCGCGGGCGCCGAGCTGACCGTCGTCTCCGACCAGGGCCCGGCCGTCGCCAAGGCGATCTCCGGTCTGACCACGGAGGGCGCTCTCGGCCTCGTCATGGCCGTCCTGGTGATCCTGGTCTTCCTGACCTCGATCCGCTCGACCCTGGTGACCGCGGTCTCCATCCCGCTCTCGGTCGTCCTGGCCCTGATCGTGCTGTGGACCCGCGACCTCTCGCTCAACATGCTGACCCTGGGCGCGCTCACCATCGCCATCGGCCGGGTCGTCGACGACTCGATCGTGGTCCTGGAGAACATCAAGCGTCACCTGGGCTACGGCGAGGAGCGCCAGAGCGCGATCATCACCGCGGTCCGCGAGGTGGCCGGCGCGGTCACCTCGTCCACCCTCACCACCGTCGCCGTCTTCCTGCCGATCGGTCTGACCGGCGGCATGATCGGCGAGCTGTTCGGCTCGTTCTCGCTGACGGTCACGGCGGCCCTGCTGGCCTCCCTGCTCGTCTCCCTGACCGTGGTCCCGGTCCTCTCGTACTGGTTCCTCCGCGCCCCCAAGGGCACCTCGGAGGACCTGGCGGAGGCCCGCAGGCTGGCCGAGGAGAAGGAGGAGAAGAGCCGTCTCCAGCGCCTGTACGTGCCCGTCCTGCGGTTCGCGACCCGGCGCCGCATCATGAGCCTCGCCATCGCGCTCGTCGTCCTCGTCGTCACCTTCGGCATGGCCCCGCTCCTGAAGACGAACTTCTTCGACCAGGGCGAGCAGGAGGTGCTCAGCATCCAGCAGGAGCTGGCGCCCGGCACCAGCCTGAGCGCCTCCGACGAGGCCGCGAAGAAGATCGAGAAGGTCCTCGCGGAGACCGAGGGCGTCAAGGACTACCAGGTCACCGTCGGCTCCTCCGGCTTCATGGCGGCCTTCGGCGGCGGCACCGGCTCCAACCAGGCCTCGTACAAGATCAGCCTGGAGAACTCCGACGCGTACGAGAAGACCCGCGCCTCCATCGAGAAGGCCCTCGCGGGCCTCGACGGCATCGGCGACACCACCATCGCCGCCGGTGACGGCTTCGGCAGCCAGGACCTGAGCGTGGTCGTCAAGGCCGCCGACCCGAAGGTCCTGAAGGAGGCCGCCGAGGAGGTCCGTACGGCGATCGCCGGGATGGACGACGTCACCGACGTCCAGAGCGACCTGTCCCAGTCCGTCCCGCGCATCTCCGTCAAGGCCAACGCCAAGGCGGCCGACGCGGGCTTCGACACCGGCTCGCTCGGCGCGATCGTCGCCCAGGCCGTCCGGGGCACCCCGGCCGCCAAGGCGATCCTCGACGACAGCGAGCGGGACGTCCTCATCACCTCGGCGAAGCCCGCCACCACCCTCGCCGAGCTGAAGGCCCTGCCGCTCGGCCCGGTGAAGCTGGGCGACATCGCCACCGTCGAGCTCGTCCCCGGCCCGGTCTCCATGACCCGGATCGACGGCGCCCGCGCGGCGACGATCACGGCCAAGCCGACCGGTGACAACACCGGCGCGGTGAGCGCCTCGCTCCAGTCGAAGATCAACGCCCTCGACCTGCCCGCGGGCGCCACCGCCAGCATCGGCGGTGTCTCCGAGGACCAGAGCGAGGCCTTCACCAACCTGTTCCTGGCGATGCTCGCGGCCGTCGCGATCGTCTTCATGCTGCTGGTGGCGACCTTCCGGTCGCTGATCCAGCCGCTGATCCTGCTGGTCTCGATCCCGTTCGCGGCGACCGGCGCGATCGGTCTGCTGGTGGTCACGGACACGGCGATGGGCGTCCCGGCGATGATCGGCATGCTGATGCTCATCGGCATCGTCGTGACCAACGCGATCGTCCTGATCGACCTGATCAACCAGTACCGGGCCCAGGGCCTTGGCGTCGTCGAAGCGGTGATCGAGGGCGGCCGGCACCGGCTCCGCCCGATCCTGATGACCGCCCTGGCGACGATCTTCGCCCTGCTGCCGATGGCCCTCGGCGTCACCGGTGAGGGCGGCTTCATCGCCCAGCCGCTCGCCGTGGTCGTGATCGGCGGTCTGATCACCTCGACGCTGCTGACCCTGCTCCTCGTCCCGACGCTCTACGCGCTGGTGGAGCTCCGCAAGGAGCGCCGCGCGAAGAAGAAGGCGGCGAAGAAGGAGGCGAAGGCCGTCGACGTGACGGTCCCGCCGCAGGCGAAGGAGCCGGCTGCGGTCTGACCCGTACGGCATGACGAAGGGGCGCCCCGCGATCGCGCGGGGCGCCCCTTCTCCCGTATCCGGGGAATCGTTACGGCAGCGCCAGCATCCGCTCCAGGGCGAGCTTGGCGAAGCTCTCCGTCTCCTCGTCGACCTTGATCTGGTTGACGAGGTTGCCCTCGGCCAGGGACTCCAGGGTCCACACCAGGTGCGGCAGGTCGATGCGGTTCATCGTCGAGCAGAAGCAGACCGTCTTGTCGAGGAAGACGATCTCCTTGTCCGGGTGCGCGTTGGCCACGCGCCGGACCAGGTTCAGCTCGGTGCCGATCGCCCACTTCGAGCCGGCCGGGGCCGCGTCCAGGGTGTTGATGATGTACTCGGTCGAGCCCACGTAGTCCGCGGCGGCGACGACCTCGTGCTTGCACTCCGGGTGGACCAGGACGTTCACGCCCGGGATGCGCTCACGGACGTCGTTGACCGAGTCCAGCGAGAAGCGGCCGTGCACCGAGCAGTGACCCCGCCACAGGATCATCTTGGCGGCGCGCAGCTCCTCGACGGTGAGCCCGCCGTTGGGCTTGTGCGGGTTGTAGAGCACGCAGTCGTCGAGGGACAGGCCCATGTCGCGGACGGCGGTGTTGCGGCCCAGGTGCTGGTCCGGCAGGAACAGGACCTTTTCGCCCTGCTCGAAGGCCCAGTCGAGGGCCCGCTTGGCGTTCGACGAGGTGCAGATCGTGCCCCCGTGCTTGCCGGTGAAGGCCTTGATGTCGGCCGAGGAGTTCATGTACGAGACGGGCACGACCTGCTCGGCGACGCCGGCCTCGGTCAGCACGTCCCAGCACTCGGCGACCTGCTCGGCGGTGGCCATGTCGGCCATCGAGCAGCCGGCCGCCAGGTCCGGCAGGACGACCTTCTGGTCGTCGGTGGTGAGGATGTCGGCCGACTCGGCCATGAAGTGCACGCCGCAGAAGACGATGTACTCGGCCTCCGGCTTGGCGGCGGCGTCGCGCGCGAGCTTGAACGAGTCGCCGGTGACGTCGGCGAACTGGATGACCTCGTCGCGCTGGTAGTGGTGGCCGAGCACGAAGACCTTGTCCCCGAGCTTCTCCTTGGCCGCGCGGGCGCGCTCCACGAGGTCCGGGTCGGAGGGCGACGGGAGATCGCCCGGACACTCCACGCCGCGCTCGCTCTTCGGGTCGGCCTCGCGGCCGAGCAGGAGGAGGGCGAGCGGCGTCGGCTGAACATCCAGGGGCTGGGCGGTGGTCACGTCACGCACCCTTTCTTCGGAGAAACCTTTTCGTCGAAATGACGTTATCTATCATAACCGCTTCACGTCACGTTGACGATGTCCATAGTGTCGATGTGACGAATTCGCCGTCCGCGCTCCTGGACAGGGTGTGCGAGCATGAAAGAGGGAAGACCCCACGCGGCCCGGAATGAATCCGGGGCACCGATGGTTACCACCGTCGGCAAGCAGTCTCCGTACACACCGGGAGAGAAGCAGATGTCCGTATCGGACGAGAAGACCACTGTCAGCGACGGCATCCTCCTGTCCGACGCCGCCGCGGCCAAGGTCAAGGGCCTCCTCGACCAGGAAGGCCGCGAGGACCTGGCCCTGCGCGTCGCCGTTCAGCCCGGTGGCTGCTCCGGCCTGCGTTACCAGCTGTTCTTCGACGAGCGTTCGCTCGACGGCGATGTCGTGAAGGACTTCGACGGCGTCAAGGTCGTCACCGACCGCATGAGCGCCCCGTACCTCGGGGGTGCCTCGATCGACTTCGTCGACACCATCGAGAAGCAGGGCTTCACGATCGACAACCCGAACGCCACGGGCTCGTGCGCCTGCGGTGACTCGTTCAGCTAAGCAGTACCAGCACGAACGCGAGGGCGGCGGTCCGGGAACACCCGGGCCGCCGCCCTCGCGCATGTGCCGACACCCCCTAGGGCCTGTCCGGCGGATCATGGCCGGGGTCGCGCCTGATCCGCCGGACAGCCCCGGGGGATCAGCGGCGCGGCACGGCCTCCCCGCTCGCCCCGTCCACGACGGGCCGGTCGCCCAGCGGCCGGTCGAGCGTCACCGTCTTCGTCACCTCGACCGCGATGGCGATGCACGCCTTGCCCGGGTCGGTGGGCGTCTCCTTCACCCGCACCGTGACCCGGTCCGCGCTCTCCCGCGCCGTGACCGTGTAGTCGCTGCACACCCCGCCCCAGAAGGTGACGGTCAGCTTCCGGCCGTCCCCCTCGGTCCGGAAGGACTCGACCTGCCGCGCCGGAGCCGTGCCCTCGTCGGGATCCGGCGTCGGCGCGGGCGAGGGCTTCGCCGGCGGCACCAGGAACTCGGGGGCCACCGCCGTCCGCGTCACCGTGTACGGCGCCGCGTCCGCGGGGTCCGCCGTGAACAGCCACGCCGGTACGAGCAGCCGCTCGCCGGCCACGTCCTGCGCGGCCAGACCGAACACCGCGCGCGTCACCGGCACCTGGTCCGGCGGCGCCATGTCCACGATCGTCTGGCAGGGCGCACCCGGAGAGCTCGACCCGGTGCCGGGCTCGCCCAGATCGGGCCTCCCGACGGTCGGCTTCTCCGACTCCGGCACCCCGGCGCCGGGCTTCAGGGCGTCCGGCTTCCCCGTCTCCGGCTTGCCCGAGTCCGGCTTCCCGGCGTCCGGCTTCCCGGCGTCCGGCTTCCCGGCGTCCGGCTTCCCCGTCTCCGGTGCCCCGGCCGGCGGGTCGGTGGCACAGCCGCCGATGCCGATCGGGCCGGTGCCCTTCGAGGCCTCGTTCAACTGGGCGAGCGCCTTCTCCGCCCCGATCACCGGGTACGTGTCGCCCTTCGCCGGCTCCTTGAGCATCCCGCTCCCGGCGACCGGCCGGCCGTCCGGCCCGATGTGCAGCCCCGTCGACCAGCCGTAGGTCGGCAGCCCGCCCACCACGGGTTCGGCGTTGACCACCCGGACCGAGCCGTTCATCACCTGCGTCGCCGACACCTTGGCGTCGTCCTGGCCGATCGCCTTCAGTGCGGGCGCGGCCGCCGCCTTCGCCGCCGCCTCGCTCACCGGCGAACCGCCGGCGGAGGGCTTCGTCTCGCCCGGCGGAGGGCACGCCTTGCCCTTGAGGCAGCTGTCGCCGGCCGGGCCGCCGTCGTACCAGGAGTACGTCCAGTTCCCCGGCGCCTTCCGCGCCACGTCGAGGCGCGCCCCGGAGCCGTCCTTCTCGGGCCGGATCGTCCAGACCTCGCCCACCAGGGCGGGGCTCCCGGCGATGCCGAGCGCTTCGGCCAGCCTGGTCACCTCCGCCGAGGTGACCAGGCCCTCGGGCCGGTGGACCGCGGCCGAGGAGGGCCCTTGGGGGAGTGGGCCCTTGGCTGTGTAGACGGTCCCGTTCGGGCCGCCTCCGGGGTCGGGCTCGCCGGGGGCGATACCGGGACCGTCACCCGTACCGCCGCCGCCGTCCGTCCCCGCGCTTCCGCCTTCCAGGCGGAGCGGCGGGGGCGCGGCCGCCTTGTCGGCCCGGCTGCCGGCCCCGGCCGGCGTGGCCTCGCCGGGCGCCGTCGCCGCGACGGCGAGGTAGACCCCGCCGCCTCCGGCGAGCAGGACGCCCGCCGTCACCGAGGCCGCGAGCAGCCCCCGCCGACTCCGACCGTTCTCCGTACCGCTCACGGCATCGCTCCTTCGGACCCTGGCATCCCTGCGGGAAGACACCGGTGGGACGGAGCGGGCGGGCGGACGGTTCCGTCCGTCAGCCGCCGTACTCGGCGGTGGCGTCGATCAGCCGCGCCGAGGCGGCCGGGACGACGACGCCGTGGATCAGCGCGGGGGAGACCGGGGCGGGGGCCGGAGCGGCCGGGGTGACCCAGTGCGGGACCATGCGCGCGCTGTCTCCGCGCAGCTGGGCGAGGCTCAGCTCGGACACGTGACGCTCACGGGGAGCGGGGTGCAGGCTCATGGGCGCACCGTATGCATCCCGGTGCTCCGGGGAAAAGGCCTACTCTGGGGTAGTTTCCCCTGTTCGGCAGCGCGCTCCCCACCCGGTAGCGTGAACTGTCATTACCGCCTTCCCGCAGGAGCGCCCCGCCGTGCGTATCGCAGTCACCGGCTCCATCGCCACCGACCACCTCATGACCTTCCCCGGAAGGTTCGCCGACCAGCTCGTGGCCGACCAGCTCCACACGGTTTCCCTCTCGTTCCTCGTCGACAACCTCGACGTGCGCCGGGGAGGCGTCGCGGCCAACATCTGCTTCGGCATGGGCCAGCTCGGCAGCCGCCCGCTCCTCGTGGGCGCCGCCGGCTTCGACTTCGACGAGTACCGCGCCTGGCTCGACCGCCACGGCGTCGACACGTCCTCGGTGCGGATCTCCGAGGTCCTGCACACCGCCCGCTTCGTCTGCACCACGGACAAGGACCACAACCAGATCGGCTCCTTCTACACGGGCGCCATGAGCGAGGCCCGACTGATCGAGCTCAAGGCCGTCGCCGACCGCGTGGGCGGCCTCGACCTGGTCCTGATCGGCGCCGACGACCCCGAGGCGATGCTCCGCCACACCGAGGAGTGCCGCTCCCGGTCGATCCCGTTCGCCGCCGACTTCTCGCAGCAGATCGCGCGCATGGACGGCGAGGAGATCCGCACCCTCCTCGACGGGGCCACCTACCTCTTCTCCAACGAGTACGAGAAGGGCCTCATCGAGTCGAAGACCGGCTGGACCGAGGCGGAGATCCTCTCCCGCGTCGGCCACCGGATCACCACCCTCGGCTCGCGCGGCGTCCGCATCGAGCGCGTCGGCGAGACCCCGATCGAGGTCGGCTGCCCCGAGGAGACGGCCAAGGTCGACCCGACCGGCGTCGGCGACGCCTTCCGCGCCGGCTTCCTGACCGGCCTGCACTGGGGCGCCGACCTGGAGCGCGCCGCCCAGATCGGCTGCATGCTCGCCACGCTCGTCATCGAGACCCTGGGCACGCAGGAGTACACCCTGCGCCGCGCCAACTTCATGGACCGCTTCACCAAGGCGTACGGCGAAGAGGCCGCCGCCGAGGTCCGGTCCTACCTGGGCTGACGCCCCTCGCAGCGGGTGCGGCGGG
>NZ_JBVJEH010000004.1:0-761475 GCF_055581845.1 Streptomyces sp. NPDC042346
TCCGATTTCCTCGGTGCTTTCCGGTCCGTTTCGCTTTCGCGTCAGGCCCTTCCGGCGTTTCCGACTCTATCAGATCCTTTCGGCGTCTGACCCCCGGTCAGCGGGGTTTGTCTTTCCGGCTGTTGGGCCGTTCCGACGAGTGAGACTTTAGCGAATTCCTGCCTCCGACGCTAATCGGGCGGCTTGCGCTCAGACCTTCGAACGCGGATTCCTCATTTCGCAAAAACACACGAAAAGCCAGACGGCACGGCAAAGCGTCGTCAGCTTCTGTAGGTCTTGCGGAATGGCTGTCCGGGGCCGACCGGGGCCGGTGCTCACGTCGGACAACTCGGAGAACACTACGGACCGGGTAATCCCGTGTCAACCCCCGTCCTCGGGCGTAGGCTCTCCGTATGAGTACGCATGCGCACACCACCCAGTGGTGGGCCGCCTGACCGGCGGCCCGCACTCGCGCATGCACCAAGCGGCCGCCGTCTCGGCGGCCGTTCGCGTATCCCCCTCCGGGAGCCGGGCCGTCGGGCCGGCGGCCCGTAGTCGAGGGAGAAGGAACGCGATGACGAGGATCTTCAGCGGGGTCAAGCCCACCGGGCATCTGACGCTGGGCAACTACCTCGGGGCCGTACGGCGGTGGGTCGAGGTCGATCAGCATCGGGCGGAGGCGCTGTTCAGCGTCGTGGATCTGCACGCGCTGACCGTGGAGCACGATCCGGGGCGGGTGCGGCGGCTCAGCCGGCAGGCGGCGACGCTGCTGCTGGCCGCGGGGCTGGACCCGGAGCTCTGCACGCTGTTCGTCCAGAGTCATGTGGACGAGCACGCCAGGCTCTCGTATCTGCTGGAGTGCACGGCCACGGACGGCGAGCTGCGGCGGATGATCCAGTACAGGGAGAAGAGCGTGCTGGCGCGGGCCGCCGGGGAGGGTGTGCGGCTGTCGTTGCTGACGTATCCGGTGCTGATGGCGGCGGACATCCTGGCGTACGGGACCGACGAGGTGCCGGTGGGTGAGGACCAGACGCAGCACGTGGAGCTGACCCGGGACCTGGCGGTGCGGTTCAACCAGCGGTACGGGCACACGTTCACCGTGCCGAGGGCGACGCGGCCGCGGGTGGCCGCGCGGGTCATGGATCTCCAGGACCCCACGTCGAAGATGGGGAAGTCGCACGCGAACGGGGCCGGGATCGTCTATCTGCTGGACGACGCGGAGACCGTGCGGCGGAAGATCATGCGGGCCGTGACCGACAGCGGGCGGGACGTGGAGTACGACCGGGACGTCAAGCCGGGGATCGCAAATCTGCTCGATCTGATGGCGGCCGCGACGGATGGGAACCCCGAGGAGCTGGCCGGTGTATATCCATCGTACGGAGCGTTGAAGAAGGACACGGCGGACGCTGTCGTCGAGCTGCTGAGGCCCCTGCGGGAGCGTCATGCCGAGCTCGCGGTGGATCCGGGCCATGTGGATCAGGTGCTACGGGACGGGGCCGAGCGGGCCCGGGGGATGGCGCGGCCGTTGGTGGACAGGGCCTATCGCGCGATCGGGTTGTTGCCCGCGGGGTGACGGAAGGCGCTGCGGTAGTCGCGTGGGCTGGTGGCGAGGTGCGAGGCGAAGTGCTGGCGCATCGTGACCTCGCTGCCGAAGCCCGCGCGGCGGGCCACCTCGGGGAGGGGGTGGTCGGTGCGTTCGAGGAGTTTCTGAGCGGCGGCGACGCGCTGGGCGATGAGCCAGTGCAGGGGCGTGGTTCCGGTGGTGGCCTGGAAGTGGCGGGCGAAGGAGCGGGGGGACATGCCGGCGTGGGCCGCGAGGCTCGCGACGGTGTGGGGCTCGTCGAGGTGGGCGAGGGCGTGGGCGCGGACGGCGGCGAGGGTGTCGGCGTCTCGGTCGGCGCGTGGGGTGGGGTGCTCGATGAACTGGGCCTGGGTGCTCGTGCGGAAGGGGGCGGTGACCATGGAGCGGGCGACGGTGGCGGCGGCTTCGGCTCCGTGGGCGGTGCGGACGAGGTGGAGGCAGAGGTCGATGCCGGCGGCGGTGCCGGCCGAGGTCCAGATGCCCGAGTCCTCGACGAAGAGGGCGTCGGGTTCGACCTGGATCGCGGGGTGGCGGGCGGCGAGGGTCTGGGCCAGGTGCCAGTGGGTGACGGCGCGGCGGCCGTCGAGGAGTCCGGCGCGGGCGAGGACGAAGGCGCCCGCGCAGAGCGAGGCGACGGGGATGCCGGCGGTGTGGGCGCGGCGGAGGGCGTCGAGGACGGGGGCCGGGAGGTCGGCGTCGGGGTCCTCGATGCCGGGGACGAGGACGAGGTCCGTGGTGGTGAGCTCGTCGAGCCAGGCGAGGGGGCGGTCGGGGGTGAGGGTGAGTCCGCCGCGGAGGGGGACGGGGGTGTGCGGGTCGGTGGCGACCCTGCGGAGTTCGAAGGGCGGGACGCCGCGGAGGGTGCGGTCGCTGCCCCAGACCTCGCTAATGACGGAGACGTCGAACGCTCGGATGCCGGGGAAGGAGAGGAGGGCGATGCGCTGGGGGCGGGGTGCGGGGGTCGGCTCCACGGGTGGCAGTAAACCATCGATCGCCGGCATTCATCCCTCTGGGAGCGAGTGCTGTGCGGCGGCAGGATCGTCGGTATGGAGATCGCGGAGAACGCAGCGCTGGTGGTCGTCGACGTGCAGAAGGGCTTCGAGGAGGAGTTCTGGGGGAAGCGGAACAACCCGGCCGCGGAGGAGAACATCGCGGCGCTGATCGACCTGTGGCAGGAGACGGGGCGGCCGGTCGCCTTCGTGCGGCACGACTCCCTGGGCTCGGGTTCGCCGCTGCGGAAGGGGTACGTGGGGAACGACTTCAAGGACTTCGTCGAGGCGCGGCGGGGGAAGGGTGCGGGCCCCGAGCTGTTGGTGACGAAGTCCGTGAACTCGGCCTTCTACGGTGAGCCGTCGCTGGACGGGTGGCTGGCCGGGCTGGGCGTCGCGCAGATCGTGATCGTCGGGATCCAGACGAACATGTGCAACGAGACGACGGCCCGGATGGGCGGGAACCTCGGGTACGAGGTGGTGTTCCCGCTGGACGCGATGCACACGTTCGACCTGGAGGGGCCGTTCGGCTGGTCGCGGACGGCCGACGAGCTCGCGCAGGCCACGGCGGTCTCGCTGCACGGGGGAGGGTTCGCGAAGGTCGTGACGGCGCGGGACGTGGTGGAGGGGGCTTCGGCTTCCGCCGGGGTGCGGTGACCCCGGCGGGCGGGCGTCAGCTGTTGCCGGAGGCGAGTTCGCGGCTGCGGTCGCGGGCGGCTTCGAGGGCGGCGATGAGGGCGGCCCGTACGCCGTGGTTCTCCAGCTCGCGGATGGCGCTGATGGTGGTGCCGGCCGGGGAGGTGACGGCCTCGCGGAGCTTGACGGGGTGCTCGCCGCTGTCGCGGAGCATCACGGCGGCGCCGATCGCGGCCTGGACGATGAGGTCGTGGGCCTGGGCGCGGGGCAGGCCGAGGAGGATGCCGGCGTCGGTCATGGCCTCGACGAGGAAGTAGAAGTACGCCGGGCCGGAGCCGGAGAGGGCGGTGGCCGCGTCCTGCTGGGACTCGGGGACGCGGAGGGTCTTGCCGACGCCGCCGAAGATCTCCTCGGTGTGGACGAGGTGCGCGGGGGTGGCGTGGCTGCCGCCGGAGATGACGGACATGCCTTCGTCGACGAGGACGGGGGTGTTGGGCATGACGCGGACGACGGGGGTGCCGGTGGTGAGGCGGTCCTCGATGAACGAGGTGGGGATGCCGGCGGCGGCGCTGATGACGAGGCGGTCCGCGGCGACGTGGGGGGCGAGCTCGTCGAGGAGGCGGCCCATGTCCTGGGGCTTGACGGCCAGGATGAGGGTGTCGGCGCGCTTGGCGGCCTCGGCGTTGGTGACGGCCTCGACGCCGTAGCGGGCGTGGAGTTCCTCGGCTCGTTCGCTGCGGCGGGCGGTGACGAGGAGGTTCGCGGGGCGCCAGCCGGCACGGATCATGCCGCTGAGGAGCGCTTCACCGATCTTGCCGGTGCCGAGGACTGCGACGGTCTGGGTCATGGCTCTGTTCACCTCGCCGGAGGGGGGTACGTGTCGTCATCCTTTCACCGGCGGGCGGGGCGGTGCGCGGGTGTCCGAGGGGCGGTCATGCCGTGCGGCGGCGGAGGGTGGCCGCGCCGAGGCCGAGGACGAGGACCGCGCAGCCTGCGACGACGAGGGCGTCGCGGACGAAGTCGCCGGTGATCTCGGGGTGGCGGAGGACCTGGTTCATGCCGTCGACGGCGTACGACATGGGCAGGACGTCGGAGATCGCTTCGAGGGCGGGGGCCATCCGGTCGCGCGGGGTGAAGAGGCCGCAGAGCAGGAGCTGGGGGAAGATCACGGCCGGCATGAACTGGACGGCCTGGAACTCCGAGGCGGCGAAGGCGGAGACGAAGAGGCCGAGGGCGGTGCCGAGGAGGGCGTCGAGGAGGGCGACCAGGAGGAGGAGCCAGGGGGAGCCGACGACGTCGAGGCCGAGGAACCAGACGGCGAGGCCGGTGGCCAGGGTGGACTGGAGGACGGCGAGGAGGCCGAAGGCGAGGGCGTAGCCGGCGATGAGGTCGGCCTTGCCGAGGGGCATGGCGAGGAGGCGTTCCAGGGTGCCGGAGGTGCGTTCCCTGAGGGTGGCGATGGAGGTCACCAGGAACATCGTGATGAGCGGGAAGATGCCGAGGAGGGAGGCGCCGATGTTGTCGAAGGTGCCGGGGCTTCCGTCGAACACGTAGCGGAGCAGGAAGAGCATCAGGCAGGGGACGAGGAGCATCAGCGCGATCGAGCGGGGGTCGTGGCGCAGCTGACGCAGGACGCGGGCGGCGGTGGCGAGGGTGCGGGCGCCGTTCATGAGCGGGGCTCCTCGTGGGCGGGTGCTGGTCCGGGGTGGCCGGCTCGGGCGGCGGCCGCGTCGACGAGGTGGAGGAAGGCCTGCTCGACGGTGGCGGTGTCGTTGCGGCGGCGGAGGGCTTCGGGGGTGTCCTCGGCGAGGATCTCGCCCTCGCGCATGAGGAGGAGGCGGTGGCAGCGTTCGGCCTCGTCCATGACGTGGGAGGAGACGAGGAGCGTCGTCCCGCGGTCGGCGGCGATCTGGTGGAAGAGGTTCCACAGGTCGCGGCGGAGGACGGGGTCGAGGCCGACGGTGGGTTCGTCGAGGACGAGGAGCTCGGGGGTGCCGAGGAGGGCGACGGCGAGGGAGACCCTGCTGCGCTGGCCTCCGGAGAGCCTGCCTGCGAGGGCGTCGGCGTGCGAGGTGAGGTCGACGTCGGTGATGGCCCGGTCGACGGCTGTGCGGCGGTCGTGGCGGAGGGCGCGGCCGGGGAAGAGGACGGCGGCGAAGTAGTCGAGGTTCTGGCGGACGGTGAGGTCGTCGTAGACCGAGGGGTCCTGGGTGACGTAGCCGATGCGGGAGCGGAGGGCGGGGTCGCCCGCGGGGCGTCCGAGGACCTGGAGGGTGCCGCCGACCTTGGCCTGGGTGCCGACGATCGCGCGCATGAGGGTGGTCTTGCCGCAGCCGGAGGGGCCGAGGAGGCCGGTGATGCGGCCGGACGGGACGGTGAAGTCGAGGCCTCGGAGGACGGTGCGTTCGCCGCGGACGGCGGTGAGGGAGTGCGCGGTGATGGCGGCGGTGGCGTCGGCTGCCCGGGCCGGTTCCGTCGAGCCTGTCGCGCCCGTCGGGGAATTCATCATGTGATGAATAGTGCTCCTGGGGGTGCCGGCCGTCAAGCATCCGGGCGCGGCTGACGGGGGCGGGGGCGAGGCGGGGTGGGGGTGGGGATGCGCGTGGCGGCGTGGGCGCTTGCGCCGGGGTTACTTGCGCTTGGGCTTCTTGCGGGCGGCCGGGTTGCCCGTGCGGGTGCCGCGGCGCTTCTCGTACTGGGCGCGGGACGTCTCGTACTCCGCGCGGCGCAGCTTCTCGCCGGGCGCCTCGGTGAAGCAGCGGAAGAAGTAGGCGAGCAGCGAGCCGATGAAGCCGATCGCCTTCAGGCTGCGCAGGGACTCCTCGCGGCCGGGGTCGGCGGGCCGCCGGAGGAAGTTTTCCCAGGTCTTGCGGAAGGCGATGGCGCTGCAGACCGCGAACATGACGACGACCAGCATGTTCACGAAGCCGCCGATGTCCGCGATCTCCAGGCCCTCGTAGGCGAAGCGCAGCACGAAGCAGGCCGCGACGGCGGCGGCCAGCGAGCCGGCGGCCACGCCGACGCGGCGCAGCGCGTAGTGGCCGGTGTGGTCGACCCAGGTCGTACCGAAGAAACGGATCTCCTCGGGCTGCGGGCCGCCTGCCGTCGTGCTGGGGGTCTGCTCCGGGCCGGGGGTCTGCTCGTCGTCGCTCACGAGGTCGATTATCCCCGGAGCGGAGGAGGAGGGCCTCAGGCGCAGCGCGGTGCGACGTAGCCGTCGCTCCCCGTCTTCACGTAGGCGTCGGAGATGTACTCGCCCGGGGCGATGTTGTCCCAGAGGTTGGTGGTGCCGTACGGGCCGTTGACCCATTCGCCGGGCTTCTGGCAGTGGATCGGCACCGTGGAGCCGGCGGCCAGCGACCGGACGATCGGGTACTGGGTGCTCGGGCCCGAGCGCACGTTGACGCGGTAGCCCGGGGCGAGCGCGTAGCGCTTCACCGCGCTCGTCGCCGTCGCCGTCAGGTCCGCGGTGACCTGCTTGTCGTCGGTTCCCATCGTGTCCTCCCCCTGTGGCGCAAAAGCGCTACGCCGAGTTTCACTCTCTGCGACGCGCAGGCTAGCAAGCCCCTCCGACATCGCGGGCACCATGGACTAGGCTCCGTCGGGTCGCGCACGCGCGTGATGTGACGGGGAATCACACGGGGGTGGGCGATGCCACCGTTGCGCAGTACCGGTGCCGACCGGGATGCGGAGGGGCCCGAGTACGCGGGCGACTACCGTCTCCAGGCGTGTCTGGGGTCCGGCGGCATGGGAGTCGTCCACCTCGCCGCCTCGGCCTCCGGCCTGCGGCTCGCGGTCAAGGTCGTGCACGCTCGGTATGCGGAGGACCCCGAGTTCAGGGCCCGTTTCCGCCAGGAGGTCGCGGCCGCCCGGCGGGTGAGCGGGGCCTTCACGGCGCCGGTCGTCGACGCCGACCCCGATGCCGTACGCCCCTGGATGGCCACGCTCTACGTGCCCGGGCCGACCCTCGCCGACCAGGTGAAGCGGAACGGCCCCCTGTCCCCCGCCGAACTGCGCCGGCTCACCGCCGGGCTCGCGGAGGCGCTGCGCGACATCCACCGCGCCGGGGTCGTCCACCGGGACCTCAAGCCCAGCAACGTCCTGCTCACCGACACCGGCCCCAAGGTCATCGACTTCGGCATCTCCCGGCCCGTCGACAGCGACCTGCACACCGAGACCGGCAAGCTCATCGGGTCGCCGCCCTTCATGGCGCCGGAGCAGTTCCAGCGGCCGCGCGAGGTCGGGCCCGCCGCGGACGTCTTCGCGCTGGGCTCGGTCCTCGTGCACGCGGCGACCGGACACGGCCCGTTCGACTCCGACAGCCCGTACATCGTGGCGTACCAGGTCGTCCACGACGAGCCGGATCTGTCGGGCGTGCCGGAGGAGCTGGCGCCGCTCGTCGCGCGCTGCCTCGCCAAGGACCCCGCCGGGCGGCCGACGCCCGCCGAGATCATGTCGGGGCTGCTGCCGCCCTCGTACGAGCCGGAGGCGTTCATACCGGCGCAGCGGCGGCGCCCCACGCTGCCGGAGGGCGGCGAGCCCGGTGTCTCTCCCGCCTGGGACGCGGACACGCCGGTACGGACGACCACCGTGGCACCCCCGCGCCGCCGGCGTCCGCGGATCCGGCCGCGGCTGACCGCCGCCGTCGTCGCCGTGCTCGCGCTGACCGGCGCGGGGCTTTACGGGGCGCTGAGCACGCCCGCCGACGGCGGGCCCGAGACGCCCGCCCGCCCGGACGAGGTGGCCACGGCCTTCGCGGGCTGGCGGACATCGCTCCAGGAGCGGGGCCCGACGGCCGCCCCCGCCTGCGCGCACGGCGGCGGCGCGCTGTACTGCGTGGCCCGGGGCGTCGGCATCGCCCGGCTCGACCCCGTCACGGGCCGGGTCCTCTGGTCGCGGACCACGCCCATCGACTCGGAGACCCCGACCTCCCCCGTCCTCCTGGCCGACGGCCTCGTCGGCGCCGCCGCGCCCACGGGCCCGCTGCGGGCGTACGCGGCCGGCGGCGGCGCGCCCGGCTGGAGCGTCGCCGAGACCGAGGGCGCCCCCGAGCTGTACCGGGCGGCCGGCAGCGCCGTCGTCCTGTCCGACGGACGGGGCGGGTTCCGGGCCCTCGACAGCCACAGCGGGAAAGAGCTCTGGCGGCACGGCCTGACCGGTTTCGGGGTCCCGCAGCTCGGCGCGTACGACGCCCCTTCCGGGCTGCTGTCGGTCGCCGAGACCTCGGCCGACGGGACGAGCACGCGGGTCGGCACGGTCCGCCCCCGGACCGGCGAGGTGGTCTGGCAGCGGAACCTGGACGGCGATCTCGCCCCGCTGGGCCGCACCGGCGACGGAGCGCTCCTCCTCGCCGACCACTACCAGGACCCGCTGATCGACGGCCTGGTCCTGCTGGGCCCCGACGGTTCGGCGGACTCCGTACGGCGCCTGGCTCTGCCCCACCGGATCGACGTCAGGGGCGTCGCCGTGCGCGGCTCGGTCGTCCACATCCTCGACGCGAACGGGCACCTCACCGCCTTCGACACCGCCCCGCCGAAGGGGCAGGTGCTGTGGGAGCTGGAGACGGGCGCCGGAAACGTCTCCGTACCGGTCCTCGGGGGCGACGACCGCCTCTACTTCTCCGTCCAGGACGGGCGGCTGCTCGCCGTCAACACCAAGCGCGGGGCGCTCATCGGCCAGACCCGGCCGCGGCTGCGGAACGGGCGGCTCGGCTACGCGCCCCTGGTTCCGGAGCCGCTGGTGGCCGGGGACCGGGTGTTCGGGACGGCGCCCGACGGCTCCGTCTTCGCGGTCGACGCGCGCGAGCCCGAGTCCTGGTGAGGCGATAGGTCGGGCGCGCGTCCTGGTGAGGCGGTAGCCGGGCGCGAGTCCTGGTGAAGCGGTAGGACGGGCGCGCGTCCTGGTGAGGCGATAGGACGGGCGCGCGTCCTGGTGAAGCGGTAGGACGGGCGCGCGTCCTGGTGAGCCGGTAGGACCCGTACGCACGACGGCGGGGAGTGGGTGTCGTACCCGCTCCCCGCCGTCGTTCGTCTCCCGGGCTCAGCCCAGCTTCGACACGTCCCGGACCGCGCCCTTGTCCGCGCTCGTCGCCATCGCCGCGTACGCCCGCAGCGCCGCCGACACCTTGCGCTCGCGGTTCTTCGGCGCGTACACGCCGTTCAGCGCCTCGCGGCGGGCCGCGAGGGTGGCCTCGTCGACGAGGAGCTCGATCGTGCGGTTCGGGATGTCGATACGGATCCGGTCGCCGTCCTCGACGAGGGCGATCGTGCCGCCCGAGGCCGCCTCCGGGGAGGCGTGGCCGATGGACAGGCCCGACGTACCGCCGGAGAAGCGGCCGTCCGTCACCAGCGCGCAGGTCTTGCCCAGGCCCCGGCCCTTGAGGAAGGAAGTCGGGTAGAGCATCTCCTGCATGCCCGGGCCGCCGCGCGGGCCCTCGTAACGGATGACGACCACGTCTCCGTCGGTGACCTGCTTGTTGAGGATCTTCTCGACGGCCTCGTCCTGCGACTCGCAGACGACGGCCGGGCCCTCGAAGGTCCAGATCGACTCGTCGACGCCGGCCGTCTTCACGACACAGCCGTCCACGGCCAGGTTGCCGCGCAGGACCGCGAGGCCGCCGTCCTTCGAGTACGCGTGGGCCGCGTCGCGGATGCAGCCGCCGGCCGCGTCCACGTCCAGCGCCTCCCAGCGCTCGGACTGCGAGAAGGCGGTCGCGGAGCGGACGCAGCCGGGGGCCGCGTGGAACAGCTCGACGGCCTCCTCCGACGGGGAGCCGCCGCGGACGTCCCAGGCGTCCAGCCACTCCTTGATGGAGCGGGAGTGGACCGAGTGGACGTCCTCGTTGAGGAGGCCCGCGCGGTAGAGCTCGCCGAGGATGGCCGGGATGCCGCCCGCCCGGTGCACGTCCTCCATGTAGTACGTGCGGTCCTTGGCGACGTTCGGCGCGACCTTGGCCAGGCAGGGCACCCGGCGCGAGACCTCGTCCATGTCGGACAGGCCGTAGTCGAGCTCGGCCTCCTGCGCGGCGGCCAGCAGGTGCAGGATCGTGTTGGTCGAGCCGCCCATGGCGATGTCGAGCGCCATGGCGTTCTCGAAGGCGGCGCGGGTCGCGACCGCGCGCGGCAGGACGGAGGCGTCGTCCTCGTCGTAGTACCGGCGGGTGATGTCGACGACCGTGCGCGCGGCGTTCTCGTACAGCGCCTTGCGGCCGGTGTGGGTGGCGAGCAGCGAGCCGTTGCCGGGGAGGGAGAGGCCGATGGCCTCGGTCAGGCAGTTCATCGAGTTGGCGGTGAACATGCCGGAACAGGACCCGCAGGTCGGACAGGCGTTCTCCTCGATCCGGAGCATGTCCTCGTCCGAGATCTTCGGGTTCACCGCGTCGGACATCGCGTCGACCAGGTCGAGCGTGCGGACGGTGCCGTCGACCAGGACCGCGCGGCCGGACTCCATCGGGCCGCCGGAGACGAAGACCGTCGGGATGTTGAGGCGCAGGGCGGCCATCAGCATGCCGGGGGTGATCTTGTCGCAGTTGGAGATGCAGATCAGGGCGTCGGCGCAGTGCGCCTCGACCATGTACTCCACGCTGTCCGCGATCAGGTCGCGGGACGGGAGGCTGTAGAGCATGCCGCCGTGGCCCATCGCGATGCCGTCGTCGACGGCGATCGTGTTGAACTCGCGGGCGATGCCGCCGGCGGCCGTGATGGCCTCGGAGACGATCCGGCCGACCGGCTGGAGGTGGGTGTGGCCGGGGACGAACTCCGTGAAGGAGTTGGCTACGGCGATGATGGGCTTCCGGCCGATGTCCGCGCCGGGTACACCGGAGGCGCGCATAAGGGCGCGTGCGCCCGCCATGTTGCGGCCGTGGGTGACTGTGCGGGACCTCAGCTCGGGCATCGTCGCTCGCTCCTCGTGATGGGTGTGCTTGCCTTCGAGCGTACGCTGACGCTCCAAGATCTGGACAGCCTGTCCGTATGACGGACGGCATGTTCAGCTTTCGGTCAGGTTCCGGCGGTTGCCGTCGGGTGACGCTCTCAGCTCTCGGTCAGGTACCGCTGGAGCGTCGGGGCCACCTGGGCCACGATCTCCTCCGGGTCGGCCGAGGCCAGCGGCTCGACCTCGATCACGTACCGCAGGATCACGATCCCGATCATGTGGGAGGCGGCCAGCTCCGCCCGGAAGCTCGGGTCCGGTACGTCGAGTTCGGCCGCGATCCGCTCCAGGAGGCGGCGGAGCACGAAGGTCCGCAGCACCTTCGCCGCGGCCTCGTGGGTCAGCGCGGAGCGGACGATCGCGAGGAGCGGGGCGCGGCTGACCGGGTTCTCCCAGACGCCGATGAAGAAGCGCGCGAGCCGTTCGCCGATGGCCTCGCGCGGGCCTCCCAGGATCGCCGGGACGACGAGCGCCGGCTCGAAGGAGACCTCGATCGCGGCGGCGAAGACCTCGTCCTTCGTACCGAAGTAGTGGTGCACGAGCGCCGGGTCCACACCGGCCGCCTTGGCGATGCCGCGGACCGAGGCCTTGTCGTACCCGCGCTCGGCGAACTGCGTACGGGCCGCCTCCAGGATGCGCTCGCGCGCGCCCGGTCCGCTGTCCTCCCCGGTACGGGACGGGCGGCCGCGCCGGCGCGGGGCCGGTTCGGTCATGGGCGCGGGACCCGGGTGGGGCGGCCCGCGGCGGACGCGAGGTGGAGGCGGGTGAAGGCCAGGGCCTCGGCGAGGTCGGCCTCGCGTTCGGCGGCTGACATCGCGCGGCGGGTGTTGACCTCGATGACGACGTGGCCGTCGAAGCCGGTGAGCGCGAGCCGCTCCAGGAGTTCGGCGCAGGGCTGCGTGCCCCGGCCCGGGACCAGGTGCTCGTCCTTGGCGGAGCCCTTGCCGTCGGCGAGGTGGACGTGGCCGAGGCGGTCGCCCATGCGGTCGATCATCGCGAGGGCGTCGGTGCGGGCGGTCGCGGTGTGCGAGAGGTCGACGGTGAAGTGCCGGTAGTCGTCCTTCGTGACGTCCCACTCGGGGGCGTACGCGAGCACCTCGCGGTCCTTGTACCGCCACGGGTACATGTTCTCGACGGCGAACCGGACGTCCGTCTCGTCCGCCATCCGCCAGATGCCGGTGACGAAGTCCTTCGCGTACTGCCGCTGCCAGCGGAACGGCGGGTGCACGACGACCGCCGACGCGCCGAGCTTCTCGGCCGCCGCCCGCGCGCGCTGGAGCTTGACCCACGGGTCGGTGGACCAGACGCGCTGGGTGATGAGGAGGCAGGGGGCGTGGACGGCCAGGATCGGGACCCGGTGGTAGTCGGAGAGGCGGCGCAGCGCCTCTATGTCCTGGCTGACCGGGTCGGTCCACACCATGACCTCGACGCCGTCGTACCCGAGGCGCGCGGCGATCTCGAAGGCCGTCGCCGTCGACTCCGGATAGACCGAGGCCGTCGACAGGGCGACCTTCGCATCCGGGATGCGCACCACTGGTTCTGCCACCCCGACAGGGTACGGGGCGGGCCGGGGGCCCGGGAGGTGGTTCCGGTCACGCCGGTGCGGGGGCGGGTGGGCGCGGGGGCCCGGCCGGGGGGAGTGGGGTGCCCGGCGGGGGGCGGGGGGGAAGTGGGGTGCTCGCGCGGCGGAGGGAGTGGGGTGCTCGGCGGCGGAGGGAGTGGGGGCCGGCGGCAAGGGGGAGTGGGGCCCGGCGGCGGAGGAAGTGGGGGCACGCGCGCGCCGCTTCCCGCCCCCCTCCGCTCCTCCCCCGGCCTACTCCTCCGGCAGGTGGTCCAGGCGGCGCAGGATCACGCCCTCTCGGAGCGCCCACGGGCAGATCTCCAGCTCCTCCACCCCGAGCAGGTCCATCGCGCCCTCCGCGACGAGCGCGCCCGCGAGGAGCTGCGGGGCGCGGCCCTCCGAGACGCCCGGCAGCGCCGCGCGCTCGGGCACGGTCATCGCCGCGAGGCGCGGGACCCACTCCTCCAGGGACTTGCGGGACAGCACGCGCTGGACGTAGAGGCCGTCCCCCGAGCCGGGCGCGCCGGCGATCCTGGCGAGCTGCCTGAAGGTCTTGGAGGTGGCCACGACGTGGTCGGGGCGGCCGAAGCGGCTGAACTCGCCGACCGTACGGGCGATCTGGGCACGGAGGTGCCGGCGCAGCGCCTTCACGTCGGCGGTGTCGGCCGGGTCGCCGGGCAGCCAGCCCGAGGTGAGCCGGCCCGCGCCGAGCGGCAGGGAGACCGCCGTGTCCGGGTCCTCGTCGATGCCGTACGCGACTTCGAGGGAGCCGCCGCCGATGTCGAGGAGGAGCAGCTTGCCGGCGGACCAGCCGAACCAGCGGCGGGCGGCGAGGAAGGTGAGCCGGGCCTCCTCCTCGCCGGTGAGGACCTGGAGGTCGACCCCGGTCTCGTCCTTGACCCGGGCGAGGACGGCGTCGGCGTTGGTGGCCTCGCGCACTGCCGAGGTCGCGAAGGGCAACACCTCCTCGCACCCCTTGTCCTCGGCCGCCAGGAGCGCGTCCCGGACGGTCGCGATGAGCCGCTCGACGCCGTCGGGCGCGATCGCGCCCCGCTCGTCGAGAAGCTCGGCGAGCCGCAGCTCCGCCTTGTGGGAGTGGGCGGGCAGGGGGCGGGCGCCGGGGTGGGCGTCCACCACCAGCAGGTGCACTGTGTTCGAACCGACGTCGAGGACTCCGAGTCTCATGGGCGGAACGCTACTGGTCCGGCCCGCATACGCTTGGCGTTGTGCCAAAGACGAAGCAGGCGAAGCCGGGCAAGGACAGCAGCGGTGGGACCGGTGTGAAGGCCGGTAAGGCCGGTAAAGCGGAGAAGGCCGTGAAGAGCGCCAAGAAGCGGGGCAAGGGCGTGGAGCCGGACGAGAAGGGGCTGGACTTCGCACGGGCGTGGGTCGAGTTTCCCGACCCGGCCGACGAGGAGCAGGTGTTCCGCTGCGACCTGACCTGGCTGACCTCGCGCTGGACGTGCGTCTTCGGCAGTGGCTGCCAGGGCATTCAGGCGGGCCGGGCCGACGACGGCTGCTGCACGCTGGGCGCGCACTTCTCCGATGAGGACGACGAGAAGCGGGTCGCGTCGCACGTGGCCCGGCTCACGCCGGAGCTGTGGCAGTTCCACGACGTCGGTACGGACTCGGGCTGGGTGCAGCTCGACGAGGACGGCGACCGGCAGACCCGCCGCTGGGAGGGGTCCTGCATCTTCCAGAACCGTCCCGGTTTCGCGGGCGGCGCGGGCTGCTCGCTGCACATCCTGGCCCTCAAGGAGGGCAAGGAGCCGCTGGAGACCAAGCCGGACGTGTGCTGGCAGCTGCCGGTGCGCCGGACGTACGACTGGATCGAGCGGCCCGACGACACCAAGGTCCTCCAGGTGTCGATCGGCGAGTACGACCGCCGGGGCTGGGGGCCGGGCGGCCACGACCTGCACTGGTGGTGCACCTCGGCCACCTCGGCGCACGGGGCCGGGGAGCCCGTCTACGTCACGTACCGGCCGGAGCTCACGGAGATGATGGGCCAGGAGGCGTACGAGGTCCTGGTCGGGCTGTGCGAGGCCCGGCTGGCCTCGCAGCTGCCGCTGGTGGCCCCGCACCCGGCCGACCCGGTCTCTTAGCCGGCTGGTCGGCTCGGCCCTTTTGGGCCGAGCCGACCAGGTCTTTTGGCCGCCCCGGTCTCTCAGGGGCCGGACGGCGGCGGGTCGTCCGTCGTCGGCGGGGGTGTCCCCGGGTCCGTCGTGCCCGGGTCCGTCGTCGGCGGGGGTGTCGTCGGGTCGGTCGTCGGCGGGGTCGTCGGGTCCGTCGTCGGTGGCGGTGTGGTCGGCTCCGTCGTCGGCGGGGGTGTCGTCGGGTCCGTCGTCGGCGGGCTCGTCGGTGGTGTCGTGGGGGGCGTGGTCCCCGGGTCGGTCGTCGTCGGCGGGGGTGTGGTCGGATCCGTCGTCGGCGGGCTCGTCGGGGGCGTGGTCGGGTCGGTCGTCGTCGGGGGCGGCGTGCCCGGGTGCGTGACCGGCGGGGTCGTCGGCCCCTGTCCGTCGATCCTGACCACCGCGCCCGAGGGGTTCACGCCGACGCGGGCGCTCCACGCGCCCGCGGGCTCGCGCCCGTGGTCGACGCGGACGACGATCGTGACCGTCTCCCCCGGGCGGAGCGTGCCGGAGGCCCGGCTCACGTACAGCCAGGGGGCGTCCGTCCACAGGGACCAGGCCACGGGCGAGCCGCCGTCGGCGGTGAGCGTGAGCATCGTGAGGTCGCCGGAGCCGCGCGCGCCGACCGTGAGCCAGCCGGGGGCGGGCTCGCCGGGCCGTGAGGGTCCCGAGGAACCCGTGGGGCCGCCGGGGCTGACGACCTCGACCGAGACGTCGGGGGAGCGGCTGCCGCGGGTGAAGCGGGGCTCGGGGGTGGTGCGGGCGTTGCCCGCGTTCTCGTAGCGGTCGTACGGGCGGCCGTCCGGGTCCACCGGGTCGTCCGCCTCGCGCGCGCTGATCCTGGTCCCGTCCCGGGTGCCCTCGTCGGCGACCGGGGTGCCGCGGTACGAGGTCCACAGGGCGAGGACCGGGGCGGCCACGACGGCCGCGACGACGGTGGTCGTCACCGCGCGGGCCCGCAGCCGGTCGCGGCGGGCCGTGTGGTCCTTCGGGTCCATGGGGAAACCGGTCGGCGAGAAGCGCGGGGCGCCGGCACGCGCGCGGGGGACGTGCAGCATCGCCATGTACGCGGCGGCCCGGGGCGCCTCGACGAGCGGCAGCCGGTCCGGCGGGAGGGCCGCGGCGCCGGGCCAGGGCCCGGCGGCGCCCACCCGCTCGGCGGCCCTGCGGCAGCGGGGGCAGTCGTCGACGTGCCGGACGAGTTCGGCGCGGAGGGCGGCGGAGAGGAGCACCCGGTGGTCGCCGGTGAGCCGGGCGACGGTGGGGCAGCTGCCGGTCTCGACGACGGCGAGGGCGGCGCGGGTCCGCTCCACCTCGCAGGCGGCCGTGGCGAGGAGCTCGCGGGCGGCGAGCGGGTCGAGGGAGAGCACGGCGGCGACCTGGCGGTGGCTCAGGCCGTGCCGGACGGCGAGCTCCAGGGCCTCGCGCTGCTCGGGGGTGGTGCCGGCGGCCTCGGGCCAGGCGAGCCGGGCCAGTTCGGCGCGGCGGCGCTCGGCGGTCTCCTCGGAGACCGGGGGCGGCTCGGGCGCGGTGACGGCGGGGCGGCCGGTGTGGGCGCCCTGGCGCTTGCGGCGCTGCTCGCCGAGGCTGCGCAGGCAGGCCCAGCGGGCGAGCGCGTACAGCCAGGCCGTACGGCCCTCCTCGTCGGAGGGGCAGCGGCCGTGGTGGCGCTCGGCGACGGCGAGGACGTCGCCGAGGACGGCGGTGGCCGTGTCGTGGTCGCAGAGCACGGAGAGGCAGTACGTGTAGAGGCCGTCGAGGGCGGCCTCGTAGCGGGCGGGGGGCCGCCGGCCGAGCGTGCGCGGTCCCTGTTCCGCTTCCGCGGCGCCGTGGTGCGCCCGGTGTGCGCCGGTGGTGCGTGTGGGGGAATCCAGCCTGCTGCTCGTCACGGGGCGACGGTAGGCAGGGCAAGGGGGACTCTTCGTACCGGTTGAACAGTTCTCATTCTTACGGGTGAAGCTATCGCTCGAAAGGGGACAGGAACCTCACATTCCGTCACTCGATCGAGGACGGGCTCGGGCCTGGCCGTCGCTGTCAGTGGGGGCCGCTACGGTGTGGACCATGGCTGCCCGTACGAAAACCGCCAAGGACCGGCCGTCCTACCGCTGCACCGAGTGCGGCTGGCAGACGGCCAAGTGGCTCGGCCGCTGCCCCGAGTGCCAGGCCTGGGGGACGGTCGAGGAATACGGCGCGCCCGCCGTCCGGACGACCGCGGCCGGCCGGGTCTCCACCGCCGCCGTGCCCATCGGACAGGTCGACGGCCGGCAGGCGACCGCCCGCTCGACCGGCGTCGACGAGCTGGACCGGGTCCTCGGCGGAGGCCTGGTGCCCGGCGCCGTCGTGCTGCTCGCCGGCGAGCCCGGCGTCGGCAAGTCCACGCTCCTGCTCGACGTGGCGGCCAAGGCGGCGAGCGACGAGCACCGCACGCTGTACGTCACGGGCGAGGAGTCCGCGAGCCAGGTCCGGCTGCGCGCCGACCGGATCAACGCGCTCAGCGACCACCTCTATCTCGCGGCCGAGACCGATCTGTCGGCCGTCCTCGGCCACCTCGACGCCGTGAAGCCCTCGCTGCTGATCATGGACTCGGTGCAGACGGTCGCCTCCCCCGAGATCGACGGCGCGCCCGGCGGCATGGCGCAGGTCCGCGAGGTCGCCGGAGCCCTCATCCGGGCCTCCAAGGAGCGGGGCATGTCCACGCTCCTCGTCGGCCACGTCACCAAGGACGGCGCCATCGCGGGGCCCCGGCTCCTGGAGCACCTGGTCGACGTCGTCCTGAGCTTCGAGGGCGACCGGCACGCGCGCCTGCGCCTCGTCCGGGGCGTGAAGAACCGGTACGGGGCGACCGACGAGGTCGGCTGCTTCGAGCTGCACGACGAGGGCATCACGGGCCTGGCCGATCCGTCCGGGCTCTTCCTGACCCGGCGTGACGTGGCCGTGCCGGGCACCTGTCTGACGGTCACCCTGGAGGGCCGCCGGCCTCTCGTCGCCGAGGTCCAGTCGCTGACCGTGGACTCCCAGATCCCCTCCCCGCGCCGGACCGTCTCCGGTCTGGAGACCTCCCGGGTCTCGATGATGCTGGCGGTCCTGGAGCAGCGGGGCCGGATCAGCGCGCTGGGCAAGCGGGACATCTACAGCGCGACCGTGGGCGGCGTGAAGCTCTCCGAGCCCGCCGCCGACCTGGCGATCGCGCTGGCCCTCGCCTCCGCGGCGAGCGACACCCCGCTGCCGAAGAACCTGGTCGCGATCGGTGAGGTCGGGCTCGCGGGCGAGGTCCGCCGGGTGACGGGCGTCCAGCGCCGGCTGGCCGAGGCGCACCGGCTGGGCTTCACGCACGCGCTGGTCCCGCCGGACCCGGGCAAGGTCCCGGCCGGCATGAAGGTGACGGAGGTCGCGGACATGGGCGACGCCCTGCTCGTCCTGCCGCGCGGCCGCCGCGCACCGCGCTCCAAGAGCGCGGAGGAGTAAGCCTGGGGACTGCCGGAGTGGGGGACTCGCGGCGCCGGAGTGGGGGACTCGCGGCGCCGGAGTGGGGGACTCGCGGCGTCGGAGCTGGGGAACCCACGGCACCGGAGCGCGGGACTCACGGCGCCGGAGCGGGGGGATTCGCGGCGTCGGAGTCGGGGTCAGGAGACGGCTGAGGTGTGGCCCGGGGGCTTCCCGAGGGGTAGACGAGGGAGCCTGAGGGGTAGGCGAGGGGGCACGACAGGGTCTCTTCGGGATCTTCCGCCGCACCCTTGACCGGCGCGCGGCGGAGGGTGGCGGGGTGGTGTCGCTAGACTTTGCCCTGGTCTCGCCCATCCGTACGAGCCGGAGGAGTGCAGTGGCAGCGAAGGACGGGGCAACAGCTCCCGGGAAGTCCGGCGCGGGCTCCGGCAATGAAGCGCTGATGCGTGCCGCCCTGAGCGCGGTCGCCCCGGGCACCGCGCTGCGCGACGGCCTGGAGCGGATCCTCCGGGGAAACACGGGCGGGCTCATCGTGCTCGGCCTGGACAAGACGGTCGACTCGATGTGCACCGGCGGCTTCGTGCTGGACGTCGAGTTCGCCGCGACGCGCCTGCGCGAGCTGTGCAAGCTCGACGGTGCGCTCGTCCTCGACAAGGACATCACCAAGATCCACCGCGCCGGCGTGCAGCTGGTCCCGGACGCCTCCATCCCCACCGAGGAGACCGGCACCCGCCACCGCACCGCGGACCGGGTCTCCAAGCAGTGCAACTTCCCGGTCGTCTCCGTCTCGCAGTCGATGCGGCTGATCGCGCTGTACGTGAACGGTGAGCGCCGGGTCCTGGAGGAGTCGGGCACGATCCTGTCCCGCGCCAACCAGGCACTCGCGACGCTGGAGCGGTACAAGCTCCGGCTCGACGAGGTGGCCGGCACGCTCTCCGCGCTGGAGATCGAGGACCTGGTCACGGTCCGGGACGTCACCGCCGTCGCCCAGCGACTGGAGATGGTGCGCCGGATCGCCACCGAGATCGCCGAGTACGTGGTCGAGCTCGGCACCGACGGACGGCTCCTGTCGCTCCAGCTCGACGAGCTGATCGCGGGTGTGGAGCCGGAGCGCGAGCTGGTGGTCCGGGACTACGTGCCCGAGCCGACGGCCAAGCGCTCGCGGACGGTCGCCGAAGCGCTCACCGAGCTGGACGCGCTCACCCACACCGAGCTGCTCGAACTTCCCGTCGTGGCGAGGGCCCTGGGCTACAGCGGTTCGCCCGAGACCCTCGACTCGGCCGTCTCGCCGCGCGGCTACCGGCTCCTCGCGAAGGTGCCGCGGCTGCCGGGCGCGATCATCGAGCGGCTCGTGGAGCACTTCGGCGGGCTGCAGAAGCTCCTCGCGGCGAGTGTCGACGACCTCCAGACCGTCGACGGCGTCGGCGAGGCCCGCGCCCGCAGCGTCCGCGAGGGCCTCTCGCGGCTGGCGGAGTCCTCGATCCTGGAGCGGTACGTCTAGGGCCTGTCCGGCCTTGATCCGCCGTACAGGCCCTGGGGCTCCGGGGCCTGTACGGGGAGCGGCGGCCGTCTGAATCCCGCGGGCCCGTTCCCGTGCCGTACGGCACGGGAACGGGCCCGGCTCAGTCCTTGGCCAGGGTGAACGAGGCCGGGGGCACCTTCGCGCCCGCCATCGTCGCCTCCACCAGGTAGGTCCCGGGGCCGGCCTGGCCCGCCGGGGCGGTGGCGCATCGCGGTGCGCTGCGCCCGCGGTCCCACTCCACGGTGTGGGTGACCGTGGCCCCCGCGGGGACGCTCAGGAGGAGCGGGTTGCCGGGGCGCGGGCAGTCGTCGGAGGCCCAGACCGCGTCGGCCTGCTTGTCACTGATCGTCAGGACCGCGCTGCGCGGGCCGAAGTCGGCCTTGCAGGCGGCCTTCGAGGTGTTCTTGGCGACCAGGTGGAAGCGGGGCTTCTCGCCGGCCTCGTAGGAGAGCTTGGCGCTGCGCAGCGTCAACTGGAGCGCTCCGGAGGGGCAGTTCGGGAGCGGAGAGTCGGCCGGAACCTGCTGCCCCGCGCCGGTGCCCGCGCCGCCGTCGCCGCCCGCGCCGTCGGTGTCGCCGTTCTTCCCGGTGCCGCCGGAGCCCGAGTCCGTACCGCCGTCGGCGCCCGAACCGGAGCCCGAGCCCGTGTCCGTACCGGAGCCGGCCGAGCCGCCGCCGTCACCACCGTCGCCGCCGCTGCCGCCGTCGCCCGACGTCTCGCCGGATTCGCCCGACTCGTCGCGGCCGCCGGGCTGTTGGCTGATCGCCGGGCCGGTGCCGGAGGGGCCGGGAGTGATCGAAGGGGGTGTGGGCGACGAGCCGTTGGCGGCGTCGTTCGCCTTCTTCCCGCCGCCGTCACCCGAGCTGACGGCCCAGACGGCGAGCAGCGCGAGAACCGCCACCAGGCACAGCGCCACCGCCCTCCGTCGCCAGTAGATGGTGGAGGGAAGCGGCCCGACCGGATTGCGCAAAGATCCCACGACCCGAACCTTACGAGAGATCCGGCTCAACTCCCGCCCCACCCGCCGCCCGAGGCGGCAAGTTTTGCCGATGATCACATCCGTCCGCGCCGGGAACTTTTCCGGAACAGGCCTGAAGCGGCGGGGAATCAGCGGGTTCCGGCGGGCCCCCCACTTTCGTCGGGGGTCGCTCTGGCCGTTGGCCCGGGGCGGCGGGCTCCTAATTCCGGTTAGCGTCGTCCACCATGGACTCCCTCCTCGACCTCTCCGATCGGCTCTACCTCGACGTCGCCGACTTCGCCCACTCCACCCCGCACTGGTTCCAGTGGCTCGCGGAGGTGTGGACCGAGGCAGGACTGCTGCTCTTCGGCGTGCTGTTCCTGGCCGGCTGGTGGCGCTCCCGTGACGGATCGAGCCGGATGATGGCGCTCGCGCTGCTCGCCCCGCTCGCCACCGCCTTCGGTTACGTGGTGAGCGAGGCGCTGAAGTCGCTGGTCGACGAGGAACGGCCGTGCCGCGCGGTCGTCGGGGCGCCCGCCGCGCTCGTGGAGTGCCCGCCGTACGGCGACTGGTCCTTCCCGAGCAACCACTCGGCCATCGCGGGCGCCGCCGCCATCGCGCTCGCCCTGTCCTGGCGCGGGATCGTCTGGCTGACCGTGCCCATGGCGCTGCTCATGGCGTTCTCCCGGGTCTTCGTCGGCGTGCACTACCCGCACGACGTGACCGTCGGCCTGCTGCTCGGTGCCCTGGTCGCCTTCGTCGTCATGCGGGCGGCGGAGCGGCCGGTGCGGTCCCTGGTGGAGACGGCGAGGTCGAGCCGGAGCTCGGCCGTCGTGTGGTGCGCGGGGCGCGGGCCCCGGGCGCACGCCGCGGCGCACTCCGCCGCGCACGCCTCCGTACACGCCGACCGGTCCGAGCGCGCGCGCCACGGCGCGCGCTGATCCCGCCGCGGACGTGCCAGGATCGGGGTGCCATGACTTCCATCGACACTCCCCCCGGTCCCCCGGCCCCCGTAGCTCCCTCCCTTCCCCCGGAGCTGCACGGGCCCGTCCTCGCCTGGTTCGACCGGCACGCCCGTGACCTGCCCTGGCGCCGTCCCGAAGCCGGAGCCTGGGGGGTGATGGTCAGCGAGTTCATGCTCCAGCAGACCCCCGTCGTCCGGGTCCTTCCGGTGTACGAGCAGTGGCTCGCGCGCTGGCCGCGCCCGGCCGACCTGGCCGCTGAGGCCCCCGGCGAGGCGGTGCGCGCCTGGGGCAGGCTCGGCTATCCGCGCCGGGCGCTGCGCCTGCACGCGGCGGCCACGGCCATAACGGAACGGCACCGCGGCGACGTCCCCCGCGACCACGGCCAGCTGCTCTCACTGCCCGGGATCGGCGAGTACACGGCGGCCGCGGTGGCCTCCTTCGCCTACGGGCAGCGGCACGCGGTCCTGGACACCAATGTGCGCCGGGTCTTCGCGCGGGCGGCGACCGGCGTCCAGTACCCGCCGAACGCGACCACGGCCGCCGAGCGCCGGCTCGCCCGGGCGCTGCTCCCGGAGGACGAGGCGACGGCCTCCCGCTGGGCCGCGGCCTCGATGGAGCTGGGCGCGCTCGTGTGCACGGCGCGCAACGAGGACTGCGGGAGCTGCCCGATCGCCGAGCGCTGCGCGTGGCAGCTGGCGGGGAAGCCGGCGCACGACGGCCCGCCGCGGCGGGGCCAGACGTACGCGGGCACGGACCGGCAGGTGCGGGGCCGGCTCCTCGCGGTGCTGCGCGAGTCGACGGATCCGGTCGAGCAGGCCGCTCTGGACGCGGTCTGGGACGAGCCGATGCAGCGGACCAGGGCCCTGGACGGCCTGGTCGCGGACGGTCTCGTCGAGCCTCTGGAGGGCGGGCGCTACCGCCTGCCGCTCTCCTGACGCGGCCGCCGCGAAACCTTCTCCGTTCCCGCTGTTACACAACCGATGGGTAGCCGTGCGTCCACCGACGGCTGCCCCGCACAGCCCCGTGACAACTCCTCCGTAGCGTCGTCCACGACACGAGGAAATGGCTGGTCACGGGGATGGAGGCGGTTCGGATGAGGCACGGAGAGGTGCTCGACTTCGAGGAGTACGTACGCACGCGGCAGGACGCGCTGCTGCGCAGTGCCCGTCGTCTCGTCCCCGACCCGGTCGACGCCCAGGACCTCCTCCAGACCGCGCTGGCCCGGACGTACGGCCGCTGGGACGGCATCGCCGACAAGTCCCTCGCCGACGCCTACCTGCGCCGGGTCATGATCAACACCCGTACCGAGTGGTGGCGCTCCCGCAAGCTCGAAGAGGTGCCCACCGAGCAGCTGCCCGACGCGAGCGTCGACGACCCGACCGAGCAGCACGCCGACCGGGCCCTCCTCATGGACATCCTGAAGGTCCTCGCGCCGAAGCAGCGCAGCGTCGTCGTCCTCCGTCACTGGGAGCAGATGAGCACCGAGGAGACGGCGGCGGCGCTCGGGATGTCGACGGGTACGGTGAAGTCGACGCTCCACCGCGCGCTGGCCCGGCTCCGCCAGGAGCTGGAGAGCCGCGACCTCGACGCCCGCGCCCTGGGGCGTACGGGAGAGCGGGCGGACGTACGAGGTGACGAAGGGGGGCGGGGGCGGTGCGCGGCCTAGACGCCGATTCCGACGACGGCAGAGAAACCGACGGCAGAAGAGCCGACGGTAGAGAAACCGACGGCGGAGAACCCGGCGGCAGAGGCAGCGGCGGCGACCGGGACGGCACCGGGCGGCGCCGCCCTCGCCGTACGGTCAAGGCGGCGAGCGTCACGGCGGTGGCCGGGCTCGTCGCCGTCGGGCTGTCCGTGGCCGCCTGCTCCACCGGCGGCACGGGTTCCCGCGACGAGGGCGCGGCCCGCGTCGACGAGACCGCGGCGGCGGCGCCCAGCCCCTCCTCCCCCGCCGCGCCCAGCGGTCCGCAGTCCGCCGAGCGCGTGGATCCGATCGCGCTGCTCAAGGCCGACCCGAAGATCGGCGAGCGGCTCAAGGACGATCTGAAGCCCTGCGTCGCGGACGCGTACCCGGTGGACGCCTCCTACGGCAATCTCACCGGCAGTGCCGCTCCCGATGTCGTCGTCAATGTGATGACCTGCGGTGATGCCGTCGGCATCGGCACGTACGTCTACCGGAAGCAGAGCGACCGGTACGTGAACGTGTTCATGGCGGAGGACGCGGCGGTCTACGCCACGATCGACCGGGGCGACCTGATCGTCACCAAGCAGGTGTACGCGAAGGGCGACCCGGTCGCGTATCCCTCGGGCGAGGACGTGATCACGTACCGCTGGGCGGGGAACCGGTTCACCCAGCACGACTGGGTGCACAACGACTACAGCCGCGCCGTCGGGGACGGCGAGGCCGCCGTGGAGCCGGCGCCGAGCGAACCCGCCTCGAACTGAGTCCCGCCTCCACCACAGCAGCACCACACGGCATCACCGCAGCACCGCAGCACCGCAGCACCGCAGCACCGCAGCAGCACAGAACCCGAAGGGCACGCACGATGGCCGAAACCCATGTCCTGTTCGTCGAGGACGACGACGTGATCCGTGAGGCCACCCAGCTCGCCCTGGAGCGGGACGGCTTCCGGGTCACGGCGATGCCCGACGGGCTCTCCGGCCTGGACGCCTTCCGGGCGCAGCGGCCGGACATCGCCCTCCTCGACGTGATGCTGCCGGGCATGGACGGCGTCAGCCTCTGCCGCCGCATCCGCGACGAGTCGACCGTGCCGGTGATCATGCTGTCGGCGCGCGCCGACTCGATCGACGTCGTCCTCGGCCTGGAGGCCGGGGCCGACGACTACGTCACGAAGCCCTTCGACGGCTCCGTCCTCATGGCCCGCATCCGGGCCGTCCTGCGGCGCTTCGGCCACGCGGGCGGGCCGGGCGCCGGCGAGCGCGGGGACGAGTCGGCGGACGGCGGCGGGCTGCTCGCCTTCGGCGACCTGGAGGTCGACACGGACGGCATGGAGGTCCGCAAGGACGGGGCGCCCGTGGCGCTGACCCCGACCGAGATGCGGCTGCTCCTGGAGTTCTCGTCCGCGCCGGGCACCGTACTGTCCCGGGACAAGCTCCTGGAGCGGGTCTGGGACTACGGCTGGGGCGGCGACACCCGGGTCGTGGACGTCCACGTCCAGCGGCTGCGCGCCAAGATCGGCCAGGACCGGATCGAGACGGTCCGGGGCTTCGGCTACAAGCTCAAGGGTTAGGGGACGGTCTCCTTCCGATGTCCTTCCGACCCGTGAAGCCGCGCGCGCTCCGTACCGGGGTCCGCTGGAAGATCGCCGTCGCCATCGCGGCGGTCGGCGCGCTCATCGCGGTCACGCTGAGCGTGGTCGTGCACAACGCCGCCCGCATCTCGATGCTCGACAACGCCCGCGAGGTGCAGATGGAGCGGCTGCTCTTCGCCCAGCGGATGTACGAGACGTCGAAGCCGAAGGAGCCCCGCTTCGGCACGAAGATCAACGACCCGGCGCTGCCGCCCCAGCTCGACCATCTGATGCAGGACCGGCGGCGCGGCACCTTCGTGCAGGAGCACCGGCACGGCGGGCCGCCCGACGTGTGGGCCGCGGTGCCGCTCGCCAACGGCGACGTGCTGTCGCTGCACATCCCCTTCGCCGACCGCAGCGCGGCGATCATGACCGATCTGGACCGGGCGCTCGTCATCGGCTCGGTCTCGGTGGTGTTCGGCGGCTGCGCGCTCGGCGTGCTCATCGGCGGCCAGCTCTCGCGGCGGCTGCGGAAGGCCGCCGCCGCGGCCGGGCGGGTCGCCCAGGGCAATACGGACGTCCGCGTACGGGACGCGATCGGCGGGGTCGTCCGGGACGAGACCGACGAGCTGGCCCGGGCGGTCGACGCCCTGACCGACGCCCTGAACGAGCGGATCGAGGCCGAGCGGCGGGTCACCGCCGACATCGCGCACGAGCTGCGCACCCCCGTGACCGGGCTGCTCACGGCGGCCGAGCTGCTGCCGCCGGGGCGTCCGACCGAGCTCGTACGGGACCGGGCGCAGGCCATGCGGACGCTGGTCGAGGACGTCCTGGAGGTGGCCCGGCTCGACAGCGCGTCGGAGCGGGCCGAGCTCCAGGAGATCGCGCTCGGCGAGTTCGTGGAGCGGCGGGTGCGGTCGCTCGATCCGGAGGTGGTCGTCCGGGTCGTCCACGAGTCCTGGGTGAACACCGACCCGCGCCGCCTGGAGCGCATCCTGGGCAACCTCCTGGCGAACGCCGCCAAGCACGGCAAGCCGCCGGTGGAGGTCACCGTCGAGGGCCGGGTCGTACGGGTCCGCGACCACGGTCCGGGCTTCCCCGAGGCGCTCCTCAAGGAGGGCCCGAGCCGCTTCCGTACGGGGACGAGCGACCGCGCGGGCCAGGGCCACGGTCTGGGGCTGACGATCGCGGCGGGCCAGGCGCGGGTGCTCGGCGCCCGGCTGACCTTCCGGAACGTGGCCTCGGCGACGGGACCCGAGGGGGTCGGCGGCGCGATCGCGGTGCTGTGGCTGCCGGACCACGCGCCGACGAACACGGGCAGCTTCCCGATGCTGGGGCAGTTGCCGGACTGACGCGGTCCGTGGAACGGACACGGCGGTGGGGCCGGCCCCTTTCGGGACCGGCCCCACCGTCGTACACGAGCGTCCGAGCCGCCTCAGACCGTCTCGGCGACCTTCGGGGCGTCGTCGCCCTCCGTCGCCTTCGGCTCCGCCGGACCCGCGCCGCGCAGCGCGACCTCCTTGACGAAGAGGGCGAAGGCGAAGGCGAGGACGGAGACCACCGCGGCCAGCAGGAAGGCGGAGTGGGTGCCCGCCGAGACCGCGTGCTGGTAGCCCTCGCGCAGCTCCCCCGGCAGCTTGGCCAGGCTCGCCGCGTCGAGCTGGGCGGTCCGCTCCGTGAGCCCGGACCCGCCGCGCGCCGCCATCTCGTCCTGGACACGGCTCGTGAAGAGCGCGCCCATGATCGCGACGCCGAAGGAGGAGCCGAGCGTCCGGAAGAGGGTGGTGGAGGAGGAGGCGACGCCCATGTCCTTCATCTCGACGCTGTTCTGCGCGACGAGCATGGTGATCTGCATGAGGAAGCCCATGCCGGCACCGAGGAGGGCCATGTAGACGCCGGACGTCAGCCGCGAGGTGCCGGTGTCCATCGTGGAGAGCAGGAAGAGACCGGCCGTCATGAGGACGCCGCCGACGATCGGGAAGATCTTGTACTTGCCGGTGCTGGTGGTGAACCGGCCGACGACCAGCGAGACGACCATCATCGCCAGCAGCATCGGCAGGAGCAGCAGGCCGGAGTTGGTCGCCGAGGCGCCCTGGACGGACTGCTGGAAGATCGGCAGGTAGAGGACCGCGCCGAACATCACGAAGCCGGTGATGAAGCCGATCAGGGACATCAGGGTGAAGTTGCGGCTGCGGAAGATGTGCAGCGGCACGATCGGGTCGTCGGCCTTGGTCTCCACCCACAGGAAGGCGGCGAGGGCGGCGGCTCCGCCGACCGCGAGGCCGACGATGGTGGCCGAGCCCCAGGCGTACTCCGTGCCGCCCCACGTGGTGACGAGGACGATCGCGGTGATGCCGACGGTCAGCAGTGCGGCGCCGAGGAAGTCGATCCGGGTGCCCGTGGCGCGCTGCTTCTTCGGCAGGTGCAGGACGGTGGTGACCATGGCGAGGGCGACGGCGCCGAGCGGCAGGTTGATGTAGAAGGACCAGCGCCAGCCCCAGTGGTCGGTGATGGTGCCGCCGACGAGCGGTCCGCCGATCATCGCGAGGGCCATGACACCGGCCATCATGCCCTGGTACTTGCCGCGCTCGCGGGGCGGGATCAGGTCGCCGATGATGGCCATGACGCCGACCATGAGACCGCCGGCGCCGAGGCCCTGGATCGTGCGGAAGCCGATGAGCTGGCCCATGTCCTGGGCCATGCCGCTGAGCGCCGAGCCGATCAGGAAGATCACGATCGAGGTGAGGAAGACGCCCTTGCGGCCGAACATGTCGCCGACCTTGCCCCAGAGCGGGGTGGAGGCGGCGGTGGCCAGGGTGTAGGCGGTGACGACCCAGGACAGGTGCTCCAGGCCGCCGAGCTCACCGACGATCGTCGGCATCGCGGTGCCGATGATCATGTTGTCCAGCATCGCGAGCAGCATCGCGATCATCAGGGCGAGGAGGACGACTCGGACACTGCGTGCCGGCGGTTCCTTCCCCTCGACCGCTTGCCCCGCCTCTGTGGTCGCCATCGCCATCCCCTTACTTGCCGCCCGGCTAGTTACTAGGATGGGGACGGTAGACCCGCAACTAGCCGGTCGTCAAGTAAGTAAAAGTCGGAGAGCGAGAGCAGTCATGGCCCAGGCACGAGGCAACACCCGCCAGCGCATCCAGGACGTGGCCCTCGCACTCTTCGCCGAGCAGGGCTACGAGAAGACCTCGCTGCGCGAGATCGCCGAGCACCTCGACGTCACCAAGGCCGCGCTCTACTACCACTTCAAGACCAAGGAAGACATCATCATCGGCATCTTCCAGGACCTCACCCGGCCCGTGGACGAGCTGATCGCCTGGGCGCGGGAGCAGCCGCGCACGCTGGAGGTCAGGGAGGAGATCCTGCGCCGCTACCAGGCATCCCTGATCGGCGCGTATCCGCTGTTCCGCTTCATGCAGGAGAACCAGGCGGCCGTGCGCGAGCTGAGCATCGGCATGACCTTCAAGGAGCGGATGCTGGAGCTGAGCGGCCTGGTCCAGGAGCCCGATTTCGCCGTGCTGGACCGGGTCCGCTGCGTGAGTGCGATCTTCACCCTGCACGCGGGGATGTTCTTCATGGACAACGTCGAGGGCGACTCCGAGGACAAGCGCGCGGCCGTCCTCGAAGTCGCCCTCGATCTGCTCACCCAGGCGCACGAAGCGCACTGAGGGGTTGCTCTGCCCTTTCGGGTCAGATGCTCACGCCGTGCGACCGCAGGAAGGCGGCCGGGTTCACGGAGGAGCCGTAGTTCGGGGTCGTACGGATTTCGAAGTGCAGGTGCGGGCCGGAGGAGTTGCCGGTGTTGCCCGAGAGGGCGATCTGCTGACCGGCGGCGACCTTCTGGCCGACGTTGACCTTGATCTTCGACAGGTGGGCGTACTGCGAGTACGTGCCGTTGGCGTGCTTGACGACGATCGCGTTGCCGTACGCGGGGCCGTCGCCGCCGCCGTTCGGGCCGGCCTTCACGACGGTGCCCGCGCCCGCGGCCTTGACCGGGGTGCCGGTCGGGACGGCGAAGTCCTGGCCGGAGTGCTTGTGGGCCCACATGGCGCCGCCCTGGTTGTAGCTGGCGCTCAGGGTGTACGAGGTGACGGGCTTGACCCAGGCCGGGGTCGCCTTCTTCGCGGCCTTCACGGGCGTCGCCTTCACGGCGACGGCCTTGGTGACGGCGGCCTTCTGGGCGGCGGCCTTCGCGGCGGCGGCCTTCACCTGGGCGGCGACGTGCGCCTGGGTCTCGGCCTGGGCCGCGACCGCGGCGGACGCGGTCGTCACGGAGACCGGGGCGACGGCCTTGCCCTCGGCGGCGAAGGCGGACCCTGCTCCGGCCACCAGCGACGCTCCGAGACCCGCGGTGGCGAGAGCGACGGCGGTGATACGGACGGCGGGGTTCATGACGCGCTTCGACATACGGGGGAAAACCTCCGGGAAGTACGGGACCCGACGCGAACGGTGCGCTGCGCCGGGCTTGCTCATCCTTGGTAACCCGGACCCCCGCCCAGCCCAAAACACCCCATCTACGACATTGCGTCGTAGCGATCTCCGGGGGAGATCGGGTCTTGACGGCCTTGGCTTCAACCCTTGAAAGCGGACATACCGCCACAAGAGAAACGGTTTAACCGCACGTCGAGGGCGGCCGGAACTGCCCGAAAGGCCGCGCACCGCCCGGTTCGGGACCCTCCGGGACCAAAGGCCCGGCGCTTGATCCCTAAACGTCCCGAATCACTCCTAAACGTCGCCACTATTCCGGTTAGTACCCCTCGAAACGCCTGTGCGCCTTGTCACCCGGCGCCGGTCGCGAATGGGACCTGGGTCACGCAACCGAGCCACCCGGAAGGCCGTCCCGCACTACGCTGGCCGATTCGGGGATCTTCAGGGGGACAGGCATGGAACCGGCACTCATCGGCACCCGGCTCGCGTCGGCCGCGATCGGCCCGCTACTGAAGAAACTGCTGGTCAGCGACGGTCCAGGGGCGGGGCTCACGGGGAAGTCGCGCCCGATCCGGCTGTCCGGCCTCGTCTCCTTCCGCGGCGAGAAGCGCACCCTGACGGAGAAGGACGTCCGCGGGCTCGCGGCGACGCTGGTCGCGCGCTCCCTGGGCGAGGGCGGCGAGACCCCGTTCCCCGCGGACGAGACCGAGGCCGTCGCCCACACCCTGGGGACGGCCCTCCTCGCCCTCGGCGACCTCGACATGGACGACGTCCAGGCGGTCCGCCTCGGCCACCACGCCCTCGCCCGCCGCCTCCGCGCGGCGGCCCCGGCCCCCGACGGCCTCTCCACGGACTCGGTCCTCTACCTGGAGTCGATGACCGAGTGGGCCTGCCTCCACATCCTGGAGTTCTTCACCCAGAGGTCCACGTTCGTGGCGCGCAGCCTGGTCGAGCAGACCCGCGGCCAGGCGGAGCTGATCGCCAAGGTCGACGCACTTCTCACCGGGACCGCGACCACGACCGCACAGGACGCCGCCTTCGAGCGGCGGTACCTGGCGCACCTGGCGAAGAAACACGGCAGCCTGACGATCTACGGCATCGATCTGCACCACTCGGCGAAGGAATGGCCGCTGGACGTGGCGTACCTGTCCCTTGAGGCGGCGGGCCCCGTCGAGCCGACGGTGCCCATCCCCGTACGGCAGGAGCTCGCCAAGTCCCACCTCCGCGCCGACCACGCCCTCGCCCGCCACGACAAGGTCCTCCTGCGGGGCCTCGCCGGCTCGGGCAAGACCACCCTCATCCAGTGGCTGACCGTCTCCGCCGCCTCGGACGACCGCGCGGACGGCATGGCGTACCTCTACGGCCGCGTCCCCTTCGTCCTCCCCCTGCGCACCCTCACCCGCCACGGCGAGCGGCTCCCGGCCCCCGACCGCTTCCTCTCCGCCGCCGGCTGCCCGCTCACCCCGCCCGACGGCTGGGCCGACCGGGTCCTGGCCTCAGGGCGGGGGCTGGTCCTCGTCGACGGCATCGACGAGATCCCCGAGACCGAGCGCGGGCGGGCCCGCGAGTGGCTCCGCGACCTGCTCAGCGCGTACGAGGGCAACCGCTGGCTCGTGACCGCCCGCCCCACCGCCGTGGGCAACGACTGGCTGGCCCGGGACGGCTTCACCGATCTGGTCCTCTCCCCCATGTCCCGCACCGAGGTCGCCACCTTCGTACGCCGGTGGCACCGGGCCGCCGGGCCGGAGGCGGAGCCGTACGAGCAGCAGCTCCTCGACGCGCTCCACACCACCGAACACGTCGCCCAGCTCGCCACCAACCCCCTCATGTGCGGCCTCGTCTGCGCCCTACACCTCGACCGGCGCGGCTACCTGCCCCGGGGCCGCAAGGCGCTCTACGAGTCCGCGCTCTCGATGCTCCTGTCCCGCCGCGACCGGGAGCGGGGCATGGCGAACCCGTACGGGATCGACCTGGACGCGGCCCCGCAGATCCAGCTGGTCCAGCGGCTCGCCTACTGGCTCACTCGGAACGGCCGGCTCCAGATGGACCGCGCCCACGCCGAGTCGGTCATCGCGGAGGCCGTCCCCGCCATGGTCGAGGCATCCGCCTACGCCCCTGACCGGGTCTTCGCCCACCTCCTCCACCGCAGCGGCCTGCTGCGCGAACCGACCGCCGACACCATCGACTTCGTCCACCGCACCTTCCAGGACTACCTGGCCGCCAAGGCCCTGGTGGACGTCTGGGACATCGGCGTCCTGATCCAGCACGCCGCGGACGACACCTGGGAGGACGTCATCCGCATGGCGGTGGGCCACGCCCGCCCCCACGAGTGCGCGGAGATCCTCCGCGAGCTCCTGAAGGCGGCGGACGCCGCCGAGGACCACCGGACCCAGCTCCGCCTCCTGATCCTGGCGGCGACCGCGCTGACCCACGCGACCGAGGTGACACCGGAGGTACGGGAACAGGTCCTGTCCCGTACGGCGGAACTGGTCCCGCCCCCCACGGCCGACGAGGCCCGCGAGCTGGCGACAGCGGGCCGCATGGTGCTGGACCTGCTCCCGGGCCCGGAGGGGCTGGGGGACGAGGAAGCCCTCATGGCGGTGACCACCGCGACGCACATCCCCTCGGACGCCGCCATCCCCTACCTGGCCGGCTTCGCCCGCGGATCCACGCTCGACGTCCGCGCCCAGCTCGTCTGGGGGTGGCAGCGCTTCGACACCCTCACGTACGCCGAGGCGGTCATCGCCGTCATCGACCCGACCGAGCTGCACTTCACCGTCGTGCACGACGACCAGGCGGCCGAGCTGCTGCGGCTCGGCATCACCCCGGACCGGCTGGAGATCGGCGACGGCGTCTCGGGCGGGGCGCTGGAGGAACTCCTGACCGCCTGCGACCCGCGCATGCTGTTCCTGACGCGCGAGGGCGACGACCCCGACCTCACCCCGCTCGCCGGCCTCACCCGGCTCGAAACACTGTCCCTGGAGTTCTCCGACGCCGTGTTCTGGCGCCTGAGCGGCCTCCCCTCCAGGGCTCCTCTGCGGACACTCTCCTTCGGCGGCTGGCCGGCGGAAGGCATCAAGGGCCTGCGCTCCGCCTCCCGGCTCCGCCAGCTCACGCTCTGGGATGCCCACGCGATCACCGCGGACGACTGGCGGGAGATGACCCTGCTGACGCAGCTCCGGCAGGTCGTCGTCGCGGCCGTGGATCTCGAAACACTCCCGGAGGATGTCGTCCTCCCGTGGATCAGCGAGATCGTGATCTCCGCCCACGACGAGACGCCGCGGTTCGAGCAGGCTGTGCGGGCCTTTCCCGGACTCCAGGTGTTCGCGTTCTTCTCCGACCCCGAGCGCGAGGTGGACGTGGCCCCGCTGGCGGGGCTGGCGGGCCTGGCGGAGGTCCACGCCAACGACGTGCATCTGACAGGCACCGAGCACCTCGCGCCGACGGTACGCATCCTCACCTGAGCACGCGGAAAGGGGCGGCCCCGGAACCGTTCAGGTTCCGGGGCCGCCCCTTCAGCGCTACCGGCTCAGCGGAGCGTCACGCTTCCTTCGAGAGGTTCGGGCCCGTGCCGCCCGTGGCCTCGATCGGCGGGGCGTCCGGCAGGGCCGACTTCTCCTCGCCTCGGAAGGTGAACGTCTTCTCGTCGCCCTCGCCCTCCGTGTCCACGACCACGATGTGACCGGGGCGCAGCTCGCCGAAGAGGATCTTCTCCGACAGCGTGTCCTCGATCTCGCGCTGGATCGTCCGGCGCAGCGGCCGGGCGCCCATCACGGGGTCGTAGCCCTTCTTGGACAGCAGCTCCTTCGCGGACTGGGAGAGCTCGAGGCCCATGTCCCGGTCCTTCAGGCGCTCGTCCACGCGGCCGATCATCAGGTCGACGATCTGGAGGATGTCGTCCTGCGTCAGCTGCGGGAAGACGATGATGTCGTCCACACGGTTGAGGAACTCGGGGCGGAAGTGCTGCTTCAGCTCGTCGCTGACCTTCGCCTTCATCCGCTCGTAGTTGGACTTCGTGTCGCCCTGGGCCGCGAAGCCGAGGTTGAAGCCCTTCGAGATGTCCCTGGTCCCGAGGTTGGTCGTCATGATGATGACCGTGTTCTTGAAGTCCACGACCCGGCCCTGGGAGTCGGTCAGGCGACCGTCCTCCAGGATCTGGAGAAGGGAATTGAAGATATCGGGGTGGGCCTTCTCGACCTCGTCGAAGAGGACGACGGAGAACGGCTTGCGGCGCACCTTCTCGGTGAGCTGGCCGCCCTCTTCGTAGCCGACGTATCCGGGCGGCGAACCGAAGAGACGGGAAACCGTGTGCTTCTCGCTGAACTCCGACATGTCGAGGGAGATCATCGCGTCCTCGTCGCCGAAGAGGAATTCGGCGAGGGCCTTCGAAAGCTCGGTCTTACCGACACCGGACGGACCGGCGAAGATGAACGAGCCACCGGGGCGCTTCGGGTCCTTCAGACCGGCACGCGTACGACGGATCGCCCGCGACAGGCCGATGACGGCGTCCTTCTGACCGATGACGCGCTTGTGGAGCTCGTCCTCCATGCGGAGCAGGCGGCTGGACTCCTCCTCGGTCAGCTTGAAGACCGGGATGCCCGTGGCGGTCGCGAGGACCTCGGCGATCAGCTCGCCGTCGACCTCGGCCACGACGTCCATGTCGCCGGCCTTCCACTCCTTCTCGCGCTTGGCCTTCGCGGCGAGGAGCTGCTTCTCCTTGTCACGGAGAGAGGCGGCCTTCTCGAAGTCCTGCGAGTCGATCGCGGACTCCTTGTCCCGGCGGACGCCGGCGATCTTCTCGTCGAACTCGCGGAGGTCCGGCGGCGCGGTCATCCGGCGGATGCGCATCCGGGAGCCGGCCTCGTCGATCAGGTCGATCGCCTTGTCCGGGAGGAAGCGGTCCGAGATGTACCGGTCGGCCAGGGTCGCGGCCTGGACGAGGGCCTCGTCGGTGATGGAGACCCGGTGGTGGGCCTCGTACCGGTCGCGCAGACCCTTGAGGATCTCGATGGTGTGCGGCAGCGACGGCTCGGCGACCTGGATGGGCTGGAAGCGGCGCTCGAGGGCCGCGTCCTTCTCCAGGTACTTGCGGTACTCGTCGAGCGTGGTGGCACCGATGGTCTGGAGCTCACCGCGGGCCAGCATCGGCTTGAGAATGCTGGCGGCGTCGATCGCGCCCTCGGCGGCACCCGCACCCACGAGGGTGTGGAGCTCGTCGATGAACAGGATGATGTCGCCGCGGGTGCGGATCTCCTTGAGGACCTTCTTCAGGCGCTCCTCGAAGTCACCGCGGTAGCGGGAGCCGGCGACCAGCGCGCCGAGGTCCAGGGTGTAGAGGTGCTTGTCCTTGAGGGTCTCGGGCACCTCGCCCTTGACGATGGCCTGCGCCAGGCCCTCGACGACGGCGGTCTTGCCGACGCCGGGCTCGCCGATGAGGACCGGGTTGTTCTTGGTGCGGCGGGACAGCACCTGCATGACCCGCTCGATCTCCTTCTCGCGCCCGATGACCGGGTCGAGCTTGGATTCGCGGGCCGCCTGGGTGAGGTTCCGGCCGAACTGGTCGAGGACCAGGGACGTCGAGGGGGTGCCCTCGGCAGGGCCGCCGGCCGTGGCGGCTTCCTTGCCCTGGTAGCCGGAGAGCAGCTGGATGACCTGCTGCCGCACCCGGTTGAGGTCGGCGCCCAGCTTCACGAGGACCTGGGCGGCGACGCCCTCGCCCTCGCGGATCAGGCCGAGCAGGATGTGCTCGGTGCCGATGTAGTTGTGGCCGAGCTGGAGGGCCTCGCGGAGCGAGAGCTCCAGGACCTTCTTGGCACGAGGAGTGAAGGGGATGTGCCCGGACGGGGCCTGCTGCCCCTGACCGATGATCTCCTCCACCTGCTGGCGGACCGCCTCGAGCGAAATCCCGAGGCTCTCCAGGGCCTTAGCGGCGACACCCTCACCCTCGTGGATAAGGCCCAGAAGGATGTGCTCGGTGCCGATGTAGTTGTGGTTGAGCATCCGGGCTTCTTCCTGAGCCAGGACGACAACCCGCCGCGCGCGGTCGGTGAACCTCTCGAACATCGTTAATCGCTCCTCAGAGCGGTCAGTCAGTTAGGGGTCGATCCCCTCCCTGTCCTTCCGCAGCTTAGTCCCGCAAGCGGGGACCGCTCATTCCAACTGCCGACATCCGTCCGGATCACCCCTCTTCCGCGGGGAGACCTGCCGCCGAACAACCGACAAATGCTCCAACCCGATGGTGCGAGACGATGTTCCCGCAGGCCAAGTAGTTACCCGCGCCTTGAGTACGCCGATGGCGAACGTGAGACGCAGAAGCCCGCGAGTCGCCCCTCTCCACTAGGAATGTCTTACCCGTAAGCACTGACACTCCATGCGGCGCACCCCGGTTCCCTCCGCTACCAGCGAACAACCTTGCGCTGCCGAATGCGCCCGTACGCCCCATCACGGACACCTTGCGCGTCCGGAGCGGGACCGTGCGTCACCGCGAACGTCGCCACGGACGTCACCGAGGACGGATCGCGGGCGGGTCGCCGACGGGTCGCGGGCGTAACCAAGAGGGCTTCGCGGGAGTTGCCCAGGGCATGGCCTTCACCGTCCCGTTCCCCCGCTCGCCGCTCGACGGCGATGGCGATGGTGTCGACGCCGGCGGTCTGGCGCGGTGGTACGAGCACGAGCTCGGCTGGGCGGCGGTGGCCGGCCCCCCGGTACAGCTGGTCACGGGGCTGCGCTTCGACGTCCTGGAGCTGCCAGCGGCGGCCGGCCGTGGCGTGCTGCGCCGGATGGGCGCCGCGACGGGTCCGGTGGCCCTGATGGGGCGCCGGATGCGGCTGCTCGTGGCCGCGGGGAGCGCGGAGGAGCTCCCTGGGCTGCTCGACTGGCTCGAGTGGGGCGGGATCTCACTGGATCTCGCGATCCTGGGCACCGACGGCCGGATGACCGCGCCCCTCCCCCCGGGGCGGGGCGGTTCCGGCGCGCCGGGTGCCGCGGTCTGGCTGCGGGCGCCCGTGCCGGGGCGCGAGGTGGAGTCCTCGCTGCCGGCCCTGCGGTCCGCGCCCTGGAGCGGTGCGGACGCCCCCTGCCTGGTGCGCCTCGTGGCCGCAGCCGCCGCGGAGTGCCACCGGGCGCGGCTGCTGAGTGCCCGGACCGGTGGCCCGGCGCCTCAGCAGCTGTCGCCTCAGCGGTTCGCGTCCTCGTAGGCGGCCTTGACGGTGGCGGGCACACGACCGCGGTCGTTCACGTCGTAGCCGTTCTCCTTGGCCCACGCGCGAATCTTGGCGGTGTCGGGGCTACCGGCCGCGACACGGCCCTTTCCACGCCCACCGGTGGTGCGGCCTCCGGTACGACGACCGCCCGCGGTGTACGGCTCGAGCAGGCCGCGGAGCTTTTCCGCGTTGGCGGTGGTGAGGTCGATCTCGTAGGTCTTGCCGTCCAGCGCGAACGTCACCGTCTCGTCCGCCTCGACGCCGTCGAGGTCGTCGACAAGAAGGACCTGAACCTTCTGTGCCACCGGATTTCCTTTCATCGAAAATGCAGTACGCGGAAAGGAAACCGCTTTTCCCGGAAAAACACAAACCCCTGGGAGAGGTTCAGAACCCCGACGGCGCGGGAAACATGCGCGATTCGGACATAGGGATCCGGTTCGGGATCGCTTGGGGATCGCTTCGGGTTCGCATCGGGTTCGCCGCGGGGTTCCGGGTCACAGGTGCAGAAGCATGCGACTGTTGCCCAAGGTGTTCGGCTTCACTCGTTCGAGACCGAGGAACTCGGCGACGCCCTCGTCATAGGAACGGAGGAGCTCGCTGTAGACATCTCCGTCGACCGGGGTCTCGCCGATCTCGACGAAGCCGTGCTTCGCGAAGAAGTCGACTTCGAAGGTCAGGCAGAATACCCGCCGCACCCCGAGCCATCGGGCGGTGTGCAACAACTTGTCCAGCACCTGATGTCCGACGCCGGCTCCCTTGAAGTCGGCGTCGACGGCGAGTGTGCGGACTTCCGCGAGGTCTTCCCACATGACGTGCAGAGCGCCGCAACCGACGACCGTGGCGTCCTCGTCGCGTTCCGCGACCCAGAACTCCTGGATGGACTCGTAAAGGGTCACGGTCGCCTTGTCGAGAAGGATGCCGCGCTGGACGAAAGGATCGACGAGCCGGCGGACCGCGGCGACATCACTGGTGCGGGCCCTGCGTACGGTGACGGCTTTGGCGGAGGCCGCGGAAGCGGCCGGGGAAGCAGACGGCGACATGGGGGGACGCTATCGCTCCTGGCCCTCGGATCCGTCGGCGCCCTTGTCGGACACGGCTTCTTCGGCCTTCGCGGCCCGAGCGGTCTCCGCGGCCTCTTCGGGCGGGGCGGGGAGCGGGTTGTCGCGCTGGACGATACGGATGGCGTCGTTCAGTGCCTCGCGCTGGTCCTGCGACATCATGCCGAAGAAGGCGACGAGGGCGGCGGCGGGGTTGTCGCTCTGGGCCCAGGCCTCGTTCATCAGCGCGGCCGAGTATGCGGCCCGGGTGGAGACCGCCGTATATCGATAGGCGCGGCCGTCGACTTCCCTGCGCACCCAGCCCTTCTGATGGAGATTGTCCATGACGGTCATGACGGTGGTGTAGGCGATGGACCGTTCCTGCTGGAGGTCTTCCAGAACTTCCCGGACGGTCACCGGTCGGTTCCATTGCCAGACGCGCGTCATGACGGCGTCCTCAAGCTCTCCCAATGGACGGGGCACAGTGCCACCTTAGTTCGCAAAGGGTTGACAAGCGGCTATTTCCGTCGAGAAACGCAACAAAAAGGACGCGCGACCTCGAAAGGTCGCACGTCCCGGTGATGCGGTGCCTTCGGCGCGGAGCCTAGGAAGTGGCGGCGCCGTCCGTCTGGCGGGTGGCCTCGGCGCGGGCGATCGCGGCGTCGACGGCCGCGTCCTCCTTGGCCTTGTTCGGGCCGCCCTGGCTCTTGACGATCGTGACGACGAGGCCGATGAAGAAGGCGGCCATCACGACGGGGGGCAGGAGCGCGGATACGTAGTCCATGCCGTCCAGAGTAGCTATCCGGCGACCCGCTCCTCGGGCGGGGGCGGGGGTACGGGCCGTCGGCGCGGCGGGAACACCTCGGAGGGCTTGGGCACCGGGCGCTCACCGGGGGTGGGGCCGGACGGCGGGTTCGGCTTCGGCTCGTCGGCCGCCGCACGCCCGCCGGGGAGGGCGAGCAGCCGCGCGCGCGCGATCGCCGCACCGACGGGGACGGCGGGGGCGGTGGAGCCCGTCGCCTGGGAGACCCTGGCGAGCCGGGCGCGGACGGAGCGCTCGGCGAGGATCCGGCAGCGGGCGAGCAGCTCGGCGGCGGCCGGGTTGCCGCGCAGGGCGCGCAGGGCGGCGAGGTCGTCGACCCCGGGGTCGTACCCGGCGCTCAGGGCGTCCCGGAGGAGCCCCAGATAGCCGGTGAGCGACCCGGGGAGGGCCTCGCGGTAGCGGGCCAGGTCGTCGAGGAGGAAGGCGCGCAGCCGGCCGGCCTCGCGTACCGCCTCGTCCACGGATTCGGCCAGGCGCAGGCAGTCCTGGACGTCCTCGTCCTGGAGGGGGGCAGGGTGGAGGGCGATGGCAAGGGCGCGTCGGAGCACACGCAGCTCGTCCGCACTGAATGCCATGCCGCCGCGAGATCCGTATGGCGTGGGCATGGGCCGACGATACGCGCTAATCGGACAATTTTCTCTTAGCGATCATTCCGGCGCGCCGGAATGATCGCTACCGGGCGGCCGGAATGATCACCACCGGGCAGGGCTCCGCCCTCACATCCGGGAGACGTTCCGCTCGTACACCAGCCGCAGGCCGATCAGGGTCAGCCAGGGCTCGTGCTCGTCGATCTCCGCCGACTCGCCGAGGACCATCGGGGCGAGACCGCCCGTGGCGATGACGGTGACGTCGGAGGGGTCGCCCTGCGGGCCGACGAGCTCGCGCTTCATCCGCGCCACCACGCCGTCGACCTGGCCCGCGTAGCCGTAGATGATGCCCGACTGCATGGCCTCGACCGTGTTCTTGCCGATCACGTTCCGCGGGCGGGCCAGCTCGATCTTGCGGAGCATGGCCCCCTTCACGCCGAGCGCCTCGACCGAGATCTCGATGCCCGGCGCGATGGCCCCGCCCGCGTACTCGCCGCGCGCGGTGACCGCGTCGTACGTCGTCGCCGTGCCGAAGTCGACGACGATCGCCGGACCGCCGTACAGCTCGACCGCCGCGGCCGCGTTGATCACGCGGTCCGCGCCGACCTCCTTCGGGTTGTCGGTGATGACCGGGACGCCCGTCTTGACGCCCGGCTCCACCAGGACCGCCGGCACGTCCCCGTAGTACCGGCGGGTCACCTCGCGCAGCTCGTGCAGCACCGAGGGGACCGTCGCGCAGATGGCGATCCCCTCGATGCCGTCGCTCAGCTCGACGCCGAGCAGGGGGTGCATGCCCATGAGGCCCTGGAGCAGGACCGCCATCTCGTCGGCGGTCCTGCGCGGGTCCGTGGAGATCCGCCAGTGCTCGACGATCTCCTCGCCGTCGAAGAGGCCGAGGACCGTGTGCGTGTTGCCGACGTCGATGGTGAGCAGCATCAGGCCCGCACCTCGCGCAGGTCGAGGCCGATGTCGAGGATCGGGGAGGAGTGGGTGAGCCCGCCGACCGCCAGGTAGTCGACACCGGTCGCCGCGTACGCCGCCGCGTTCTCCAGGGTCAGCCGGCCGGAGGACTCCAGGACGGCGCGGCCCGCGACCAGCGCGACGGCCTCCGCGGTCTCGCCGGGGGTGAAGTTGTCGAGCAGGATCAGGTCGGCGCCCGCGTCCAGGACCTCGCCGATCTGGTCCATCGTGTCGACCTCGACCTCGATCGGCACCTCGGGGAACAGCTCCCGTACGGCCTTGAAGGCCTCGGCCACGCCGCCGGCCGCCACCACGTGGTTGTCCTTCACGAGGGCCGCGTCGGAGAGCGACATGCGGTGGTTGACGCCGCCGCCGCAGCGCACCGCGTACTTCTCCAGGGCGCGCAGCCCCGGGGTCGTCTTGCGGGTGTCGCGGACCTTGGCCTTCGTGCCCTCCAGGGCGTCCGCCCACGCGCGCGTGGCGGTGGCGATGCCGGAGAGGCGACACAGGATGTTGAGCGCGCTGCGCTCGCCGGTGAGCAGGTCGCGGGTGCGGGCGGTGACGCTGAGGAGCGTCTGCCCCGCCTCGACGCGCTCGCCGTCCTCGACGTGCCGCTCGACCTCGAACTCGTCCGTGCAGACGATCGACAGGACGGCTTCGGCGACCCGCAGCCCCGCCACGACACCGGCCTCGCGGGCGGTGAAGTCGGCGGTGGCGACGGCCTCCTCGGGGACGGTCGCCACGGTCGTCACGTCCACGCCGCCGTCGAGGTCCTCGGCGATCGCGAGGTGGGCGATGTCCTCGACCTGTACGGGGTCGAGGCCGGCGTCCGCGAGGAGCTCGGCGAGCGCGGGGTCGAGCCCGCACTCGAACTCCTCGCCCTCGCCACAGGCGCAGCCGTCGCCGCAGCCGCCGGCCTCGGGGGCCGCGGAGGGGGCGCTGATCTGGATCAGAGGGACGTCCACGGGCTCGGGACGGGCTTCCTCGGGCGTGGTCACTTACGGCTCCCTGGGGGCGTCGAGGGTCGGGGGGAAGTCGGGGGTGTCGGTGGTGCGGACGTCGAGGGTCCGCTCCGGGGTGAGACGGACGACGAGGTGCCGGTGCCAGGCCGTGTCGTCCCGGTCGGGGTGGTCCTCGCGCCAGTGACAGCCGCGGGTCTCCTCGCGGCGGCGGGCGGCGGCGACCAGGACCCGGGCGACGCACAGCAGGTTGGTGGTCTCCCAGGACTCCACGCCGGGCTCGGCCGCCTTGGTGTCGTCGCTGCCGCCCGCCAGGGCGTCGCTGTGCAGGGCGTCGAGGGCCTCGGCGGCCTCCCGCAGGCTGCGCTCGGAGCGGAGCACCCCGGCACCGGCCGTCATGACCCGCTGGATCCGGGTCCGGGCGCCCGCCACCGGCAGCGGCAGGGTCACCGGGGCCGGGTGCGGCACCGGGGCGCCGGGCACGCGCGGGGCGGCGGCCGTGATCTCCTCGGCGATCCGCTCGGCGAAGACCAGGCCCTCCAGGAGCGAGTTCGAGGCGAGCCGGTTGGCGCCGTGGACGCCGGTGCAGGCGACCTCGCCGCACGCGTACAGGCCGGGGACCGTGGTCCGGCCGCGCAGGTCCGTGCGGATGCCGCCGGAGGCGTAGTGCGCGGCGGGGGCGACCGGGATCGGCTCGGTCACCGGGTCGATGCCGTGGAGGCGGCAGGCGGCCAGGATCGTGGGGAAGCGCTCCGCCCACATCTCGGCGCCGAAGTGACGGGCGTCGAGGTACATGTGCTCGGTGCCCCGCTCCTGCATCCGGCGCGTGATCGCCTTGGCGACGATGTCGCGGGGCGCGAGCTCGGCCAGCTCGTGCTGCCCGAGCATGAAGCGGACCCCGTCGGCGTCGACCAGGTGCGCGCCCTCGCCCCTGACCGCCTCGGAGACCAGCGGCTGCTGGCCCTCGGAGTCGGCGCCGAGGAACAGGACCGTCGGGTGGAACTGGACGAACTCCAGGTCGGAGACCTCGGCCCCGGCGCGCAGTGCGAGCGCGACGCCGTCGCCGGTGGAGACCGCCGGGTTGGTGGTGGCGGAGAAGACCTGGCCCATGCCGCCGGTGGCGAGGACCACGGCGGGGGCGTGGACGGCTCCGACGCCGTCGTGCTGGCCCTCGCCCATGACGTGCAGGGTCACCCCGGCCGTACGGCCCTCGGCGTCGGTGAGGAGGTCCAGGACGAGGGCGTGCTCGATGAAGCGCACCCCCCGGTCCCGTATCGCCTCGACCAGGGCGCGGGAGATCTCGGCGCCGGTCGCGTCGCCGCCGGCGTGGGCGATGCGGCGGCGGTGGTGGCCGCCCTCGCGGGTCAGCGCGATCTCGCCGTCGGCGGTCTTGTCGAAGTCGGCGCCGGTCGAGATGAGACGGCGGACGGCGGCGGGGCCGTCGGTGACGAGCAGCCGCACGGCCTCCTCGTCGCAGAGCCCGGCACCGGCGACGAGGGTGTCGTCGAGGTGCTGCTCGGGGGTGTCGCCGTCGCCGAGCGCGGCGGCGATGCCGCCCTGCGCCCAGCGGGTGGAGCCGTCGTCGAGCCGGGCCTTGGTGACGACGACGGTACGGAGCCCGGCGGCGGTGCAGCGCAGGGCGGCGGTGAGGCCCGCGACGCCGGAGCCGACCACGACGACATCGGCGTCGATGGCCCAGCCCGGTGCGGGCGCGTGCAGCCGTATTCCGGTCACTTGGTGGCTCCGAAGGTCAGGGGGATGTTGTCGATGAGGCGCGTGGTCCCCACCCGCGCGGCGACGGCGAGGACCGCCTCGCCGTCGTGGTCGCCGGCGACGTCGGTGAAGTCGGCCGGGTCGACGAGGGCCAGGTAGTCGAGGCTGAGCGGCGGCTCGGCCCTCGCCGCGTCGTCGAGGACGGCGCGGGCGGCGGCCCGGACGGCTTCGGCGGCGCCGCCCTCGGCCGCCTGCGCGACCGCGTGGGCGTCGGCGGCGGCCCGGGCCTCGCCGAGCCGCGAGAGCGCCTCCGCGCGGTTCTCGGCCCGGCCCTGGGCGCCCGGCAGGGAGGCTGCACGCGCGCGCAGCGCCTCCTGGGCGGCGAGCCGCTCGCGGGCGGCGAACAGCGCGCCGGACAGCGCGAGGGCCGTACGGCGCTCCTCGGCCGACAGGTAGCGGTTGCGGCTGGACAGGGCGAGGCCGTCGGTCTCGCGGACGGTCTCCACGCCGACGATCTCGACCGGGAAGTTCAGGTCGCGGGCCATGCGCCGGATCAGGGCCAGCTGCTGGGCGTCCTTCTGGCCGAAGAAGGCCAGGTCGGGCGAGGTGAGGTGGAGGAGCTTGGCGACGACGGTCAGCATGCCGTCGAAGTGTCCGGGCCGGGAGGCGCCTTCGAGGCGCTCGCCCATGGGGCCCGCGGTGATCCTGACCTGGGGCTCGCCGCCCGGGTAGACCTCGTCGGCGGAGGGCGCGAAGACGACGCTCGCACCGGCGTCGAAGGCCAGCTCCAGGTCGGCTTCGAGGGTGCGGGGGTAGCGGTCGAGGTCCTCGCCCGCGCCGAACTGGAGCGGGTTGACGAAGACGGTGACGACGACGAAGCCCTTGGCTCCGACGCGCTCGCGGGCGGCGCGGATCAGGGTGGCGTGGCCGTCGTGGAGGGCGCCCATGGTCATGACGACGGCGTTGTGGCCGGGCAGGCCGTGGTGGGCGGCCGCGTACTCCAGGTCCTCCACCGTGGGGACGAGTTCGGCCGGCTCGTGGCGAACCCGCCGGCCGCCGTCGCCGGTCCCGGTGCTCCCGGTGCTCCCGGTGCTCCCGGTGCTCCCGGTGCTGTTGCGGGCGAAGAGGGTCATCGGTCGTCTCCTTGCGGCCCGTCGGCGGCGGGGGTGGGGTCGGCGGCGAGCACGCCCAGGAGGTCCTCGGCCAGCTCGGGCTTGAGCAGGCCGTGCGCGAGCGCCCGGTCGGCGGTCGTGCGGGCCATCGCCAGGTAGCCGGCGACGGTGCCGGGCGCGTGCTTGCGCAGCTCGGCGACGTGGGCGGCGACCGTGCCGGCGTCGCCGCGCGCGACGGGTCCGGTCAGGGCCGCGTCCCCGGACCGCAGGGCGTTGTCCAGGGCCGCGCCGAGGAGGGGGCCCAGCATGCGGTCGGGTGCGGCGACGCCGGCCTTGCGGAGCAGCTCCATCGACTGGGCCACCAGGGTGACCAGGTGGTTCGCGCCGAGGGCCAGGGCCGCGTGGTAGAGCGGGCGGGCGTCCTCGGCGATCCACTCGGGCTCGCCGCCCATCTCGATGACCAGGGCCTCGGCCGCGAGCCGCAGCTCCTCGGGCGCCGTCACCCCGAAGGAGCAGCCGGCCAGCCGCTGGACGTCCACGGCGGTGCCGGTGAAGGTCATGGCGGGGTGCAGGGCGAGCGGGAGGGCGCCGGCCCGGCGGACCGGGTCGAGGACCCGTACGCCGTACCGCCCGGAGGTGTGCACGAGCAGCTGCCCCGGCCGTACGGCTCCGGTGTCGGCGAGGCCCTCGACGAGGCCCGGCAGGGCGTCGTCCGGGACCGTCAGGAGGACCAGGTCGGCGAGGGCGAGGACGCGGGCGGGCTCGACGACCGGGACGTCGGGCAGGAGCTCCGCGGCGCGGCGCCGGGAGCGGTCGGAGACCGCCGAGACGGCGACGGGGCGGTGGCCCGCGAGTCGGAGCGAGGCGGCGAGGGCGGGGCCCACGCGGCCCGCGCCGACGACTCCGACGGTGAGCCGAGCGGGCCGGTCCTCGGGGCGGGGCTCCGGGGCTCGGGGCTCTGGCGCTGTGGGTGCGTTCACGGTGGGGACGGCCTTCCGTTCCAGTCCTCGGCGGGTACCGGACGATTTCTGGTCATGCTACGCCAGCGTTTCGCGCTCCTCCGTGGCTGTCCACAGGGTGTGGGCGGCGGTGTGATGATCGACCCATGGAAGCGGAAATGGTGGGAGATACGGATCCCGTGGACGAGGAAGCGGCCCGGCTGTACCGGGCGAAGCTCTGGGGCGGCGCCGAGCGGAAGCTGTGGGACACCTCCGTCGACGGGACGGTCGGGCAGCGGCTGCGCGAGCTCGCCGACTGGGCGGAGCTCGCCGGCCATGGAGACGCGCCCCTCGACACGTACGGCAACGTGTTGGTGGAGGAGGTCGAGCGGCGCGTGGCCGAGGAGCTCGGGATGCCCGCCGCCGTGTTCTTCCCGACCGGCACGATGGCCCAGCAGGTCGCGCTGCGCTGCTGGGCCGGCCGCACCGGCAGTCCCGTCGTCGCCCTCCACCCGCTCGCCCACCCCGAGGTCCACGAGGGCGGGGCGCTGGGCGCGGTCTCCGGGCTCCGTACGGTCCACCCGACCGACGAGCCGCGGCTGCCGACGGCCCAGGAGGTGCGCGACCACCCGGAGCCCTTCGGGACGCTGATGCTGGAGCTGCCGCTGCGCGACGCCGGCTTCGTCCTGCCGTCCTGGACTGAGCTGACCGAGGTCGTCGAGGCGGCCCGCGAGCGGGACGCGGTGGTCCACTTCGACGGCGCGCGCCTGTGGGAGTGCACGACGCCTTTCGGCCGCGGGCTCCCGGAGATCGCGGGGCTCGCCGACAGCGTGTACGTCTCGTTCTACAAGTCCCTCGGCGGCCTGTCCGGGGCCGCGCTCGCGGGTCCCGAGGACGTCATGGAGGAGGCGCGGGTCTGGCGCCACCGGTACGGCGGGCTCCTCTTCCAGCAGTACCCGGCGGCGCTCGCCGCGCTCCGGGGCCTCGCCGTCGAGCTGCCCCGGCTGCCCTCGTACGTGCACCACGCCCGCGTGGTGGCCGAAGCGCTGCGGGAGGAGCTCGCGGAGGCGGGCGTGGGCTGGTTCCGGGTCCACCCGGAGGTCCCGCACACCCACCAGTTCCAGGTCTGGCTCCCGTTCACCGCCGAGGCCCTGACGGCCGCGGCCGTCGCGCAGACCGAGGCCACCGGGACCGCCCTCTTCCGCCGCTGGTTCGCCCCGGGCGCGGGCGGCCCGCCGGGGGTCGCCCTGACGGAGCTGACGGTGACGGCACCCGGCCTGGAGTGGACGGCGGCGGACGTCCGGGCGGCGGTACGGGACTTCCTGTCCCGGATCGAGGGCTGAGCGCGCGCGGCCCCGGCCGTCATCCGCCGTACAGGCCCTAGGCGGTGTGCAGCCACCGCCGCAGGGCCGTGCGGAGGGCGCCGTGCGCCGGGCGGCCGGCGACCACCCGCTCGAAGCGGCGCCGGTCGGCGATCGCCCGGAGGACGGCGACGTCGTGGGTGCCCGGCGCGGGCGGCAGGGGCTCGCCGAGTTGCTCGGCGCGGTACGTGTCGAAGAGGTACTGATGCAGCGCGTTCATGACCTCACCGTGCGCCGCGCCCCGGCGTTCCGGCGCGCCGATTGACGGCCCTCGTCAAACGACGCGACACCACCCCCGCCGCACCCCGCACCATGGGGGCGTGAGCGTGACGATCGACATCACCGGACTGCCGCAGGAGCGCATCCTCTTCTGCCCCTCGCCCCTGGCCGAACTGGGCGCCGCCCTGCACGCCCTCTCCGAGCCGGCGCACCACCCGCGGCTCCACGCCTGGACGACCACGACCGCCGCCGCCCTCAAGCCCGAGCTGGCGGACCGGCTCCACGAGGCCGACTTCATGTGGCGCTCCACGCGCTCGGACATCTTCCTGCCGCCGCGGCCCCAGGGGACCCTCGCGGAGGAGCTGGACGACCTCGACCGCATGGACGACGAGAAGTACGTGGGCGCGGCCCTGGAGATCTCCTGCGCCAGCCACTACACGCACGGCGCGCCGTCCCCGCTCGTCGACGAGCGGATGCGCTGCCGCGCCCTCGACCTGGCCGCCGCGCGCGGCCCCCGGCAGGTCGCCTTCGTGGAGCGGATGCTCGCCGACCCGCCCGGCACGCGCGCGTGGATCCGGCGGCTCCTGGAGGACTGCGACGAGGCCTTCTTCGCCGACACCTGGTGCCGCGTCGGCGTGCAGCTCGCCGCCGACGCCCGCCACAAGAACGAGCTGATGCGCCGCAAGGGCCTCGCCGAGGCCGTCACCGCCGCCTCGGCCGCGATGGTCCTGGAGGAGGACGAACAGGGCTCCCGGATCGTCGTCGACAAGCTGATCCAGGGACGGACGAGCGCCGAGGGCTCGGGCGTGACGTTCCTGCCGACCGCCTTCGGCTGGCCGCACCTCTTCGCCCTGCACACCCCCGGCTGGCAGCCGGTCGTCCAGTACCCCGTGGCCACCCGCGACCTCGGCGACGCCGCCGCGACCCAGACGGTCAAGCTGCGTCTGGAGGCGATCGCGCACCCGATGCGGATGCGGCTGTGCCGCAGCCTCGCCCGGGGCTCGTACTCGACGGGCGAGCTGGCCGACGCGTACGGCATCACCGCCCCCGAGGTCTCCCGGCACATGGCGGTCCTGAAGAAGGCCGGCCTCATCACGACCCGGCGCCGCGGCCGGTACGTGCTCCACCAGCTCGACGTGACCATCGTGGCCCGGCTCGGCAGCGACTTCCTGGAGAGCGTGCTGCGCTAGAGCGCGAGGACGCCGGGCCGCGGGGACGCCGGGCCGCGTGGGCGCCCGGCGGCGAGGACCCCGGGCCGCGAAGACCTCGGGCTGCGAGGACGCCGGGCCGCGAGGGCGCGAAGGGCGCTACGCGGCGCCGCCGCCGCCCGCGCGGACCAGGCCCGACTCGTACGCCAGGACCACGACCTGGACCCGGTCGCGCAGGCCCAGCTTGGTCAGGATCCGGCCCACGTGGGTCTTGACCGTCGCCTCCGAGAGGACGAGCCGGGCGGCGATCTCGCCGTTCGACAGGCCCTGCGCGACCAGCATCATCACCTCGCGCTCCCGGTCCGTGAGCCGTGCGAGCGCGCTGTCGACGGCCCGCGTCTCCTTGCCCGTCGACGGCAGCATCGGCGAGAAGCGGTCGAGCAGCCGGCGGGTCGTCGAGGGCGCCACCACCGCGTCGCCGCTGTGCACCGAGCGGATCGCGCCCAGCAGCTCCGCCGGCGGCACGTCCTTCAGCATGAAGCCGCTCGCGCCCGCCTTCAGCCCCGAGAACGCGTACTCGTCGAGGTCGAACGTGGTCAGGATCAGGACCTTCGGGGCGTCCGGCTGCGAGCAGATCCGCCGGGTCGTCTCCACCCCGTCCAGCTTCGGCATGCGCACGTCCATCAGGACGACGTCGACCGCCGCGGACCGCAGGACCTCCAGCGCCTCCACGCCGTCACCGGCCTCCGCCACGACCTCCATGTCCGGCTGGGCGGCGAGCACCATGCGGAAACCGGTGCGCAGCAGCACCTGGTCGTCGACGAGCATCACGCGGATGGACATGAGGTCAGTTCCTTAAGGGTCGTCAGCGGGAAGGGCGTCAGCGGCGGCAGAGCCGTCAGTGGGCCGGCTTGAGGGGGAGCAGTGCGCTGATGCGGAAACCGCCGCCGGGACGCGGGCCCGCGTCCAGCGTGCCGCCGACCATGCCGACCCGCTCGCGCATTCCGATCAGACCATGGCCGCGCCCGTCGGCGCCGCCGTCCTCGTACATCTCCTGCGGAGCGCCGCGGCCGTCGTCCTCGACGAGCAGCCCGAGGCCGTCGTCGAAGTAGACCAGCCGGACGCTCGCGCCGACGTCGGGACCGCCGTGCTTGCGCGTGTTGGTGAGGGCCTCCTGCACGATCCGGTACGCGGTGAGCTCGACGCCGCTGGGCAGCGGGCGCGGGCTCCCCTCGATCGCGAAGTCGACGGTGAGGCCGGCGCCGCGGACCTGCTCGACGAGGTCCTCGATCTGGCCCACGTCGGGCTGCGGCACGTACTCGCCGGCCTCCTGGTGCTCGCCGGTGCGCAGGATGCCGAGGAGGCGGCGCATCTCGGCGAGCGCCTGCCGGCCCGTCGTGGAGATCGTCTCCAGGGCCTGCTTGGCGGTCTCCGGGGAGGAGTCCATGACGTAGGCGGCGCCGTCGGCCTGCACCACCATCACCGACACGTTGTGCGCGACGACGTCGTGCAGCTCGCGGGCGATCCGGGCCCGCTCGGCGGCGACCGCGACCTTGGCCTGGGCCTCGCGCTCCCGCTCCAGGCGGGAGGCCCGCTCCTCCAGCTGCGCGAAGTAGGCGCGGCGGGTGCGGAGCGAGTCGCCGAGGACCCAGGCGAGCGCGAACGGCACGGTCATGATGACCGTGAAGAAGATCCGGGCCGCGACGGACTCGATGCCCTCCGTGTTCCATCTCAGCTGCGAGAGCGTGGAGGCGCTGAGTCCGCCGACGAGCGCGAGGCGGGACGCCCAGCGGGGCCCGTCGTGCGCCGCGACCGTGAAGACGATCACGAGCATGGCGAAGTCGGCCATGAACGGCATCAGGCCGAAGGCGAGCTGGACGAGGCCGAGGCCGACGGCGAGGAGCAGCATCTTCTCCGGGGCGCGTCGGCGCAGGGCCACGACCAGGGAGAAGAGGCCGGCGACGACCCCGTACGCGACGGAATGGTGGACCGCCGGGTAGGTCGTCGCCACCCACAGCAGGGAGAACCCGAGGAGGACGACGGCCCAGAAGGTGTCGACGCCCGTCGGGTGTCTGCGGATGAAGTCGTAGAGGCGCTGCACGTCACCCAGAGTAGGGAAGGTCGATAGGTGCGGGGATCAACCGTGGGGTCGATCCTTGGCGACGGGCCCGTACTCCCCGAGGTGGAGACTGGGGCACGTGACGGATGACGTGACGGGTGAGACGTGTCAGTGGCAGGGGTGGCGCGAGGCCACGGAACGGGCGCTGTACGGCCCGGGAGGCTTCTATCGGCGCCCCGAGGGTCCCGCGGGGCACTTCCGCACCTCGGTCCACGCGTCGCCGCTCTTCGCGGGGGCCGTGGCCAGGCTGCTGGGCGAGGTCGCGGAGGAGCTGGGAACGGCCGAGGTCGCGCTGGTGGACGTGGGCGCGGGGCGGGGCGAGCTGCTCACGGCGGTCCTCGCGGCGACCGCGGGGACGGACCTCGCGGTCCGGGCGTACGCGGTCGAGCGTGCCGCCCGCCCGGCGGGGCTCGACCCGCGGATCGTGTGGACGGACCGGCTGCCGGAGCCGGCGAGCGTGCGCGGGCTCCTCTTCGCGAACGAGTGGCTCGACAACGTGCCGGTGGACGTGGCCGAGGCGGACGCGGCGGGTGTCGTCCGGTACGTGGAGGTCCGCGCGGACGGTACGGAGCGGCTCGGGGCGCCCGTCGCGGGCCCGGACGCGGAGTGGCTGGCCCGCTGGTGGCCGCTGCGCGAGCCCGGCGCGCGGGCCGAGATCGGGCGGCCCCGGGACGAGGCGTGGGCGGCGGCGGTGGGCTCGCTCGCGGCGGGCCGCGCGGTGGCCGTCGACTACGCGCACGTACGGGACTCCCGGCCGCCCTTCGGCACGCTGACCGGCTTCCGGGCGGGCCGCGAGGTGCCGCCGGTCCCGGACGGCAGCTGCGACCTGACGGCCCACGTGGCCCTGGACGCGTGCGCGGAGGCGGTCGGGGGGGCCGGCGCGGAGGACGGCGCCGAGGCCGGCAGGAGGACCGGCGCGGAGGCAGACGCCGAGGCAGGCGGGGGGACCGGCGCGGAAGGAGGCGGGAAGGCCGGCGGGGGGACCGCCACGGAAGCAGGCGCCGGGGCAGGCGGGGGTGCCGTCGTCGAGGTGGTCACCCAGCGGGAGGCCCTGCGCCGGCTCGGGGTGTCCGGGGAGCGGCCGCCGCTGTCGCTGGCCTCGACCGATCCCGCCGGCTACGTCCGCGCGCTCGCCTCCGCCGGCGAGGCCGCCGAGCTGACCGCCCGCGGCGGCCTGGGCGATTTCCACTGGCTGACCCGACGGGTCCCGCCCGTCGCCGGGTGACCCGTGGGGCGGCGGATACGGGGCGGGGGATACTGTCCCGCATGACGGAGACGACGGTCGGAATCGGCGGCGCGGCGGAGAGCACCGACATGGTGCTGAACATCGGACCGCAGCACCCCTCGACCCATGGTGTGCTCCGCCTCCGGCTCGTGCTCGACGGCGAGGTGGTCCGGCAGGCCGAGCCGGTGATCGGCTACATGCACCGCGGCGCCGAGAAGCTCTTCGAGGCGCGGGACTACCGGCAGATCATCATGCTGGCCAACCGTCACGACTGGCTCTCCGCCTTCTCCAACGAGCTCGGGGTCGTCATGGCCGTCGAGCGGATGCTGGGCATGGAGGTCCCCGAGCGGGCCGTGTGGACCCGTACGCTCCTCGCCGAGCTGAACCGGGTCCTCAACCACCTCATGTTCCTCGGCTCGTACCCCCTCGAACTGGGCGGGATCACCCCGGTCTTCCACGCCTTCCGGGAGCGCGAGGAGCTCCAGGCCGTGATGGAGGAGGTCTCCGGCGGCCGGATGCACTACATGTTCAACCGGGTCGGCGGCCTCAAGGAGGACCTGCCCGCGGGCTGGCTGGGGCGGGCGCGGCAGGCCGTCGCGGACGTGCGGTCGCGGATGGACGTGTACGACCGGCTGGTCCTCGGCAACGAGATCTTCCGGGGCCGTACGCGCGGGGTCGGCGTCCTGTCGCAGGCCGCGGTCCACGCGTACGGGGTGTCCGGGCCGATCGCCCGCGCCTCGGGCGTCGACTTCGACCTGCGCCGTGACGAGCCGTACCTCGCCTACGGGGAGCTCCAGGACACCCTGCGGGTCGCCGTGCGCGAGGAGGGCGACTGCCTGGCCCGCTTCGAGTGCCTGCTCGACCAGACGCACAACTCCCTGGACCTGGCGGACGCCTGCCTGGACCGGATGGCCGAGCTGCCGCAGGGCCCGATCAACCAGCGGCTGCCGAAGGTGCTGAAGGCGCCGGAGGGGCACACGTACGCCTGGACCGAGAACCCGCTCGGCGTCAACGGCTACTACCTGGTGTCCAAGGGCGAGAAGACGCCGTACCGGCTGAAGCTCCGCTCGGCGTCGTTCAACAACATCCAGGCGCTGGTCGAGCTGCTGCCGGGGACGCTCGTCGCCGACATGGTGGCGATCCTCGGCTCGCTGTTCTTCGTCGTCGGCGACATCGACAAGTAGGCCGCCCGCCCGCTCCTGGGATCAGGGGCGGCGCATCACGACGAAGTCGCGCTGCTCCTTGCCGGGGCGGCTGCGGTCCACGACCGTCCAGCCCCAGCGCGTGTACCGGTCCGTCAGTTCCGGGACGTCGAGGGTCATGAGCAGGACCGGCCCGGGCGGCCCGGCCGCGAGCAGCCCGTCGTGGAGGGCGCGGCCGATGCCCTGGCCCTGGCTGCCGGGGCCGACGACCAGCTCGGCGAGTTCGAAGACGGGCTCGTCGCCGGAGAGGGCGGTATCGGTCCATCCGGCCGCGAAGCCGAGCAGGGCGGCGCCGGTGCCGTCGGAGTCACCGGCGCCACCGGAACCGTCGGTGTCATCGCCGTCGAGAGCGGCCACCGCGCGGAAGTCGTCCCTCCGCGCGGCGCTGTCGAGCAGCCGGTCCACGGTCCGTACGGCGCCGAGCGGGGGCTCGTGCCAGGGGGATCCGCCGAAGGCCTGGGCGCACAGGGCGATCAGTTCGTCGCGGCGCCGGGCCGCCTCGGCCGCGGGGAGCGGAGCGAGCCGGTACGTCACGAGCTGACCGCGCCCCGCAGTTCGGCCACGTCGATCTGCTCGGTCTCGTCGTGCGCGGTCAGGTCGATGACCTCGCCGATAGCCCGGGGCGGCACCGGTGCCGGGAGCGGGGCGAGCGGGACGAGGAACGGGGTCTCGGCGGCCAGGGCCTCTTCGAGGACCTCCTCGCCCACGACGTCGGCGAGGTCCGTGTGCTGTACGGCCTCGATGGCCGCGGCCACCTTCTGCGCACCGAAGAAGTCGAAACCGCCCTCGGGGCGCGGGACGGGCCTGCGGGCCGCGTACGGGACGATCGCCGCGGCGGCCTGGACGGCGGGCAGGGGCGCGATCCCGGTGGGCGCGACAGGCAGGGGCGCGGAGGCGTCGGACGTCACCGCGGACTCCGACGAGGGTGCGGCGGGCCCGGCGGGCAGGGCCGCCGGTGCGGGGGCGGGCCCGAGGGCGGGGGCGGCCGTACGGCTGTGCTGCTCGGTCCCGGCGGCCGCCGCGTGCTTCCCCTGCGGCTCCTCCGTCTCGCGGACGCGCTCGGCGAGGTCCCGCGCGCGGGCCGCCGCCGCGGTGCGACGGGCGTGCTGGGCGGCGGCGTTGCGCGGGAGGTCCTTGAGGGCCTGCGCGGCGCGGCGGTACGCCTCCGGGGTGGGCGTGGACCCGGCGGCGGGCAGGGCCTTCGCCCCGGCGCCGGCCTCGGCGTTCGCGCCGGCCGTGCCGTTCGCTTCCAGGGCGAGGACGCGGCGGCCCTCCAGGGCGCTGGCCCGCTCGGTCTCCGCGGTGGCGTACCGGCGGAGGAGGTCGGCGTGCTCGCCGCGCAGCCCGGCGAGTTCGACGCGCTTGGCGCGGAGCTTGGCGTCGAGCCGGGTCCGCAGGCCGCGGGACTCCTCCAGGTCGGACTCCAGCTCGGCGACCCGCTCCTCGGCCTTCCACTGGTCGGCGGTGCGGGCCCGGTTCAGCTCGGCGACCCGGGCACCGGCGCTCCGGTCCCAATGGCGCATGAGGACGGCACCGGTAACGGCCGCCGCGGCGGCGGCGACCGCGAGCAGCCGCACGACGAGCAGATCGCCGGGCAGCCAGGCGACCGCGGCGCACACGACCGCGGCGCCTGCGACCGCGGAGGGCGGCAGCAACTTGTGCAGAGGCGGGGAATGGCGGTGGCGTCCACGTGGCATGGCCTGAAATTTACCGTGCGTAGGCGCCATGTGGGGTGTCGGCCCGGCAATCTCTTGGCCACTTCTCGCCACAAGAAGTGGCGATGAACCGTTCCGGTTCCGTTTCGAGCCGACTCCCCCCGCCTTGGACCTACTTGTTGAGCAGCCCCTTCGTCGTCAGATACTCCTTCGCGACGTCCTCGGGCTTGGCCCGCTCGGCGTCCACCTTGCGGTTGAGTTCGGCGAGATCCGCTGTGGTCAGCACCTTGGTGATCTTGTCGAGGGCGGTCGCTATCTCGGGGGCGCCGGCGTCCTTGGCGTTGACCACGGGCAGTACGTTGTCGGCGTTCTGGAGCTTCTTGTCGTCCTCCAGGAAGACGAGGCCGAAGCTGTCGATCGTGGCGTCCGTGGTGGTCGTCAGGACCAGCTGGTCCACCCCGTCCTTGACGGCCTGCTTGGCCTGCGGGGTCCCGACGCCCTTGGGGTCGATGCCGGCCACGTCGATCCCGTACGCCTTCTTCAGACCGGGCGCGCAGAACGGCCGTACCGCGCATTCGTCACCGGCCGCGATCTTCACCTTGAGCTTCGAGCGGCCGAGATCGGAAAGGGTCTTCAGCTTGTTCTTCTCGGCGAATTCCTTGGTCACCGCGAAGGCGTTCTGATCGACCGCCTCACCGACCGCGAGAACCTTGAGGCCGCGCGGTTCGGCGAGCTTCCGCAGCGCCTCCACCGTGGCGGTCGCGTCACCGGAAGCGACCGGCTTGTCCTCGGGCGCCTTCGGGCCGTTCACCTTCGCGTTGAGGAATTCCGCGATCGTCGCCGCGTATTCCGGTACGACGTCGATCTCGCCGCTCTCCAGAGAGGGCTCGTACAGCTCGCGATTCTTCACGGTGGTGACGGATACGGAGTATCCGGCGGCCCGCAGCGACTGGGCGTACAGCTCGGCGAGCACCTTCGCCTCGGTGAAGGCCGCCGCGCCCACGACCAGCGAGCCCTTCTCCCCGGCCGCGGGCGCGTCACCGGCGCTGCCGGACTTCTTCTCGCCCCCCTCCAGGCTTTCACCACCGCACGCGGCGAGCGCGACGGCCAGCGCCGTCGTCCCCAGCACCGCACCCGCGATACGCGAGACCCTGTTCACAAGACCACCCATCTCATTCATCGGCTTCAGTAGGTCGTTCAGTCATTCGATGCGCGCGCACGCGACGGGCCCGCCAGGAGCCGGTCCGCTCCCGCGAGCACCGCCTCCACCAGGAGGGCGAGCAGGGCCACGAGCACGGCGCCCGCGACCACCTGCGCGGTGTCGTAGAGGGCGAAGCCGGCCGTGATGATCCGGCCCAGGCCGCCCTGGCCGACCATGGCCGCGACCGTCGCCGTGGCGATCACCTGCACCGCCGCCGAGCGCACCCCGGCCATCACCACCGGCCGCGCCAGCGGCAGTTCGACGCGCAGGAAGAGCTGGCCGCCCGTCATCCCCATGCCGCGCGCGGCCCGCACCGCGGCCCGGTCGACCTCCCGCATCCCCACGTACGCGTTGGTGAGGAGCGGCGGTATCGCGAACAGCACCAGGGCGACGACGGTCGGCACATAGCCGGCGTTCCGCAGGGGCGAGACCATGAACAGCGCGAGGACCGCGAAGACGGGGACCGCCCGCCCCACGTTGGACACGTTCACCGCGAGCGCCCCGCCCCGGCCGAGATGACCGAGCCACAGCCCGAGCGGCAGCGCGATCGCCGAGGCGATCAGCAGGGCCGCCCCGCTCACGTACACGTGCTCGGCGAGGCGCTGCCCGATGCCCTCCTCGCCGGTCCAGTGCGCGCCGGTGGTGAGCCAGGTCCAGGCGTCCGTCACGATGCCCATCTCACGCACCCCCCGGCGCGGTCCGTATCCGGGCCCACGGCGTCAGGAGCCGCTGGAGGCCGAGGAGCAGCAGGTCGGCGGTGACGGCGAGCAGCACGCACAGCACGGAGGCGGCGAGCACCTGCGCCTTGAAGAAGGTCGGCAGCGCGTCCTCGATGAGATTGCCGAGCCCGCCGCGGCCGACGACCGAGCCGACCGTCGTCAGGGCGATCGTGGAGACCGTCGCCATGCGTATCCCGGCCATCAGCACCGGCAGCGCCAGCGGCAGTTCGACCTCCCACAGCAGCCGCCACGAGCCGTACCCCATGCCCCGGGCGGCCTCGCGCGTCTCGGCCGGGACGGCGTCGAGCCCCGCCAGGGTGTTCCGCACGAGGATCGTCAGCGCGTACAGCACGAGGCCGGTCACGACGAGCGCGGCCGAGAGCCCGAAGACGGGCAGGAGCAGCGAGAACATCGCGAGCGACGGCACCGTGTAGAGCAGGGTCGTCAGTCCGAGGACCGGGCCCGCGAAGCGCGGTCTGGCCCGCACGAGGAGCGCCAGCGGCACCGCGACGAGCAGCGCGAGGAGCACGGACACGACCGTGATTCCCACATGCTGGAGGGTCGCCTCCGTCAGTTCCTCGCTGCGCGTGCGGAGATACTCCCCGCATATCCAGTCGTTGGTGACCAGACAGTTCGGCGTGCTCATCCGCCCCTCCCCCCGGGTCGTCCGCCCGCCCCGAACGTATGTCTGACGACCCTAACCCCCGCCACCGACAATCACCGGGATCCGCCACAATGCGGCAACACGCCCTTCACACACCCCCGGTGTCCAGGGGTAAGAATGGGGAACCATGATCCGGTTCGAGAACGTGACCAAGCGGTACGAGGACGGCACCACCGCCGTGGACGACCTCTCCTTCGAGGTCGCCGAGGGCGAACTCGTCACCCTGGTGGGGCCGTCGGGCTGCGGCAAGACGACCACGATGATGATGGTCAACCGGCTCGTCGAACCGACCTCAGGCCGCGTCCTCGTCGACGGCCGCGACATCGCCGGCGTCGACCCGGTCGCCCTGCGCCGCAAGATCGGCTACGTCATCCAGCAGGTCGGGCTCTTCCCCCACCGCACGGTCCTCGACAACACCGCGACCGTCCCCGCCCTCCTCGGCTGGAAGAAGGCCGCCGCACGCGCGCGTGCCGCCGAACTCCTCGACCTCGTCGGCCTCGACCCGGCCGTCTACGGCTCCCGCTACCCCGCCCAGCTCTCCGGCGGCCAGCGCCAGCGCGTCGGCGTCGCCCGCGCCCTCGCCGCCGACCCGCCCGTCCTCCTCATGGACGAGCCCTTCGGCGCCGTCGACCCCGTCGTCCGCGAGCGCCTCCAGAACGAGTTCCTCGCCCTCCAGGCCACCGTCCGCAAGACCGTCCTCCTCGTCACCCACGACATCGAGGAGGCCGTCCGCATGGGCGACCGCATGGCCGTCTACGGGCAGGGCCGCATCGAACAGTTCGACACCCCGGCCACCGTGCTCGGCTCCCCCGCCACCCCGTACGTCGCGGACTTCGTCGGCAGCGACCGCGGGCTCAAGCGGCTCGCCGTCACACCCGTCACCGAGGCCGACCTCGACCCGCTCCCGAAGGACGCGGGCGTGGACGGGGACGGCGCCCCCGCCCCCGTAACTCTCGGGTCCTCCCTCAAGGACGCCCTCGCCGTGCTGCTCCAGCACGACACCGGCCGGCTCACCGTGACCGGCGCCGACGGCCGCCCGCTCGGCGTCCTCACCCCGGAGGGAGTCCACAGCGCCCTGCGCCGGGCCACCGCGGAGTCCACGGTGTCCAAGGCGTCCTCGGAGTCCACGGCATCCCAGGTGTCCAAGGCGTCCACGGAGTAGGCGTCAGGCCGCGCTGAGCCGCCCCGCCATCCAGACAAGACCCGGCGGGATCTCCCGGTTCCACGTGTTGAAGTTGTGGCCGCCGCTCTCCAGCGTGATCGACGAGACCCGCGCCGGGCTCTTCACCTTCTTCACGAAGTCGAGCGTCCCCTTCAGGTTGCCCTCGCCCTGCTTCGACGTCGTCACCAGGAACGACGACTTCCCCCGCGGCAGGTGGTCCAGGCTCCACAGCAGGTCCCCCCGCTTCCGCAGCCGGTCGTCGCCGTGGAAGAGGTCGCCCGTCGTCACGTCCTCCGCCGCCCGGTAGTACGCCGAGAAACCCGCCCCCGCCGCGTACCGGTCCGGGTGGTGCAGCGCGATCTTCAGCGCGCAGTACCCGCCCGTCGAGTTCCCCATGAAGCCCCAGTTCCGGGGCTTCGTCCCCACCCGGTACGTCTCCGACACCGCCTTCGGCAGGTCCTCCGCGAAGAAGGTCTCCGTCTGCGGGCCCCCGGGGATGTCCACGCACTCGGTGTCCCGCGGCGGCGCCACCGTCGGACGCAGCATCACCAGGATCATCGGCTGCATCTTCCCGGCCTTCACCTGCGTGTACGCCGTCCTCGGGTACTTCAGCCCCTTGATCAGGTTCTCCGCCGTGCCCGGGTACCCCGTGAGGACCACCGCCGCCGGGAACGTGCTCTTCGCGTACCGCGCCTGGAAGTACTCCGGCGGCAGGTAGACGTAGGCCGGCGAGACGATCCCCGACCGGTCCCCCGCGACGACGACCTTCTGTATCTGGCCGCCGACGTCCGGCCGGGACCCGCCCGGCACGTTCAGCCCCTGCTTCTCGACCACCCGCACGTCCTTCGAGCCGGCCGCGTGGTCGACGACCACCCCCATGTCCTGCTCCTGCCCGAACAGGTCCGCCCAGGATCCGTAGAAGAGGAAGGACCGGTTCGCCGCGAGACCCACCGCCGCGAACAGCGCCACCTGGGTCACGAACAGCAACCCCACCCGCCCCAGGACCGCACGCCACCCGCGCCGCGCCAGGCGCGGCCACAGCCAGACCGTGGCGAGGAACAGCAGCACGGCCAGCACCACGGCCAGCAGAAGAACTTTGTTGCTGGTGAGCCCCATGAGACGACCGAGCCTTCTTTCCAAGAATTTCCTGTGAACCGATGAACCCGGCCCCGCACCACCCCGTCATAGAGGTCGCACAGCCGGTACGGCCCGCCGAACGCGCCGCAGGGCCCGGCCGGAGTCAGAGACCCCTCGCAGGACCACGGGAAGTACGGGAAGCCATGTCTGTCACGGTAGATGGGGACAAATCGCGATTGGTTCCGGTTCGTGTACGCCGGATTCTCCGCGGACCCCGCCCCGAGAAGGTCCCCGCCCTCGTCGGCACGGCCTGCACCCTCGGCGGCCTCATCGACATCGCCGCCGGAGTCTTCCCCCGCTTCCGCGCCAGCCGCATGCACGCCGTCGCCGAGATCCTCCCCGGCACCCTCGGCCACCTCTCCGCCGCCCTCTCCCTCAGCGCCGGCGTCCTCCTCCTGCTCCTCGCCCACGGCCTCAAGCGCCACAAGCGCCGCGCCTGGCGCGCCGCCGTCGTCCTCCTCCCCGTCGGCGCCGCCGCCCAGTTCGTCTGGCGCCACTCCGTCATCGGCGCCCTCTTCTCCCTCGCCCTCCTCGCCCTCCTGCTGCGCCACCGCGACGAATTCGCCGCCCTCCCCGACCCGCGCAGCCGCTGGCGGGCCCTCGCCAACTTCGTCGTCATGGGCGCCGGATCCATCGCCCTCGGCCTCGTCATCGTCAGCGCCCACCCCCGCCGCGTCGTCGGCGACCCCAGCCTCACCGACCGCCTCGAACACGTCCTGTACGGACTCCTCGGCGTCGAAGGCCCCGTCGCCTACACCCGCGGCGTCGACTGGACCGTCGGCTACTCCCTCGGCGCCCTCGGCATGCTCACCGCCCTCACCACCATCTACCTCGCCTTCCGCCCCGAGCACCCCGCCGCCCGCCTCACCGCCGACGACGAGACCCGACTCCGCGCCCTCCTCGACCAGCACGGCGGCCGCGACTCCCTCGGCCACTTCGCCCTCCGCCACGACAAGGGCGTCGTCTTCTCCCCCAGCGGCAAGGCCGCCGTCTGCTACCGCGTCCTCTCCGGCGTGATGCTCGCCAGCGGCGACCCCATCGGCGACGTCGAAGCCTGGCCCGGCGCCATCGAACGCTTCATGGACGAGGCCAAGGCCCACTCCTGGACCCCCGCCGTCATGGGCTGCTCCGAGACCGGCGGCCAGGTCTGGACCCGCGAGACCGGCCTCGACGCCCTCGAACTCGGCGACGAGGCGATCGTCGACGTCGCCGACTTCTCCCTCGCCGGCCGCGCCATGCGCAACGTCCGCCAGATGGTCAAGCGCATCGAACGCAACGGCTACACCACCCAGGTCCGCCGCGTCCGCGACCTCGACGACGAGGAACTGGAACGAGTCCGCCGCGCCGCCGCCGACTGGCGCGGCACCGACACCGAACGCGGCTTCTCCATGGCCCTCGGCCGCATCGGCGCCCCCGGCGACGGAGACGCCGTCATAGCGACCGCCCACAAGAGCGACGCCGGCGAGGACCCCCACTCCCCCTACGGCGACCTCAAAGCGATCATCCACTTCGTGCCCTGGGGCCCCGACGGCATGTCGCTCGAACTCATGCGCCGTGACCGCTCCGCCGACCCCGGCATGAACGAACTCCTCATCGTCGCCGCCCTCCAGGCCTCCCCCGCCCTCGGCATCGACCGCGTCTCCCTCAACTTCGCGATGTTCCGCTCCGCCCTCGCCCGCGGCGAGAAGATCGGCGCCGGACCCGTCCTCCGCGTCTGGCGCGGACTCCTCGTCTTCCTCTCCCGCTGGTTCCAGATCGAGTCGCTCTACAAGTTCAACGCCAAGTTCCGGCCCCGCTGGGAACCCCGCTTCGTCGTCTACCGCAACAGCCGCGACCTGCCCCGCATCGGCCTCGCCGCCATGCGCGCCGAAGGATTCGTCACCGTCTCCCTCCCCCGGCTCTTCCCCCGCCGACGCCCCGCCCCGGCCCCCAGGCCCTGCGCCCACATCGTCACCGCGTCCCCGCCCGCCTCCGCCCCCGCACGCTCCACGGCCTCCGCCTCCGCGCCCTCGACCGCGCCCGCGTCCGTCGCACGCGAGGTCCACGCGGCCTGATGCCACCCCTGGGCCCTACGCTGGACACATGAGTACGACGATCGACCGGGGCACGGCCCAGGGCCTGCCGGAGTGGGACCGCTGCGCGGTCATGGGCGTGGTCAACGTGACCCCCGACTCCTTCTCCGACGGCGGCCGCTGGTTCGACACCACGGCCGCCGTCAAACACGGCCTCGACCTCGTCGCCCAGGGCGCCGACCTCGTCGACGTCGGCGGCGAGTCCACCCGCCCCGGCGCCAGCCGCGTCGACGAGGAGGAAGAACTCCGCCGCGTCGTCCCCGTCGTCCGCGGACTCGCCGCCGAAGGCGTCACCGTCTCCGTCGACACCATGCGCGCCGCCGTCGCCGCCCGCGCCGTCGAGGCCGGAGCCGTCCTCGTCAACGACGTCAGCGGCGGACTCGCCGACCCCGGCATGGTCCCCGCCGTCGCCGCCGCCGAAGTCCCCTTCGTCGTCATGCACTGGCGCGGCTTCAGCCAGGACATGAACAGCCTCGCCGTGTACGACGACGTCGTCGCCGAGGTCGTCGCCGAACTCCGCACCCGCCTGGAGGCCGTCATCGACGGCGGCATCGCCCCCGAGCGCATCGTCGTCGACCCCGGCCTCGGCTTCGCCAAGCTCGCCCCCCACGACCTGGCCCTCGTCGCCCACCTCCCCGAGCTCCGCGCCCTCGGCCGGCCCCTCCTCGTCGCCGCCTCCCGCAAGCGCTTCCTCGGCCACGTCCTCACCCGCGACGGCGCCACCCCGCCCCCCGCCCGCGAGCGCGACGCCGCCACCGCCGCCGTCTCCGCCATCGCCGCCCACGAGGGCGCGTGGGCCGTCCGCGTCCACGAGGTCAGGGCCACCGCCGACGCCGTTCGCGTCGCCAGGGCCGTCGAGGGAGCCGCGTGAGCCGCACCCCGGGAACGGGCCGCGCCGCCGACGAGGCGGCCGTCGAAGCCGCCAACACCGCCTTCTACGAGGCGATGGAGACCGGCGACTTCGAGGGCGTCTCCGCCCTCTGGCTCGACGACGGGGCCACCCCCATCACCTGCGTCCACCCCGGCTGGCCCGTCCTCACCGGCCGCGGCGAGGTGCTCCGCTCGTACGCCCTGATCATGGCGAACACGGAGTACATCCAGTTCTTCCTCACCGACCTCAGGATCTCCCTGGCCGGCGCCACCGCCGTCGTCACGTGCACCGAGAACATCCTCAGCGGCGGACCCGCCGAGGACGGCGCCGAGCTCGGCCCGCTCGTCGGCCAGCTCGTCGTCGCCACCAATGTGTTCCGCAGCACACCGGACGGCTGGAAGATCTGGTCCCACCACGCCTCGCCCGTCCTCACCGAGACCGACGGAACGGACACCGAGCCCCCCGGAATCGACGGCACGGAACCCCCGTCCTGACCCGCCACGGCCCCTCGTCCCGGCCCGCCGCGGACCCCCGTCCCGCCCCTCTCCTGGCCCCGAGGGCAAGCGCTGTCGGTCCCCGCAGGTAGATTCGAAGTGGACACCCGGCCGTCCGCAACCGGCTGCGTGGCCACCCGAACTACGACAGCAGGAGTGATTCGCGTGGATCGTGTCGCGCTGCGCGGCCTCAAGGCCCGAGGCCACCACGGCGTCTTCCCCAAGGAGCGCGAGGAGGGCCAGACCTTCATCGTGGACCTGGTCCTCGGCCTGGACACCCGCCCGGCGGCCGCCGACGACGACCTGGCGAAGACCGTGCACTACGGCATCGTCGCCGAGGAAGTCGTCGACGTCGTCCAGGGCGAGCCCGTCGACCTCATCGAGACCCTGGCCGAGCGCATCGCCCAGCAGTGCCTCAGCCACGCCGGGGTACAGGAGGTGGAAGTCGTCGTCCACAAGCCGGACGCACCCATCACCGTGCCCTTCGACGACGTGACCATCACGATCACCCGGAGCCGACGATGAAGCCGACGCAGAGCGACCCCACCGTCCAGCCCGTACCGGCGTCCGTCGTCGCCACCGTCGACGCGGCCGACACGACCCTGTCCAACCCCCGCTGGGCCGTCCTCGCCCTCGGCGCCAACCTCGGCAACCGCCTGGAGACCCTCCAGGGGGCCGTCGACGCCCTCGCGGACACCCCGGGCCTCCGGGTCAAGGCCGTCTCCCCCGTGTACGAGACGGAGCCCTGGGGCGTCGAGCCCGGCAGCCAGCCCTCGTACCTCAACGCCGTCACGCTCGTGAAGACGACCCTGCCGCCCTCCTCCCTCCTGGAGCGGGCACACGCCGTCGAGGAGGCCTTCCACCGCGTCCGCGAGGAGCGCTGGGGCTCCCGCACCATCGACGTCGACATCATCACGTACGCGGACGTGGTCTCCGAGGACCCCGTCCTCACCCTCCCGCACCCCCGCGCCCACGAGCGGGCCTTCGTCCTCGCCCCCTGGCACGACGTGGACCCCGCCGCCCAGCTCCCCGGCCGCGGCCCGGTCGCCGAACTGCTCGCCGCCCTCGGCAGCGAAGGCGTCACGCCCCGTGTCGACCTGGAACTCCGTCTGCCCGAGTAGTCGTTACGCTTCGTGGCAGACCGCCCACGACCACGACCGACGACACGCGAAGGACATCCGGTGAAACAACTGCGGCTGAAGGTGCTCACCGGACTGTTCCTCGTGGCGGGCATCCTCTCCTGGGGCGGCGCCCGCCTGTGGGACTCCGTCGGCACCCTCCCCAGCGTGCCGATCGCCGCACCGATCGTCCTCGCCGTGATCGCGGTCGTCCTCACCGCGACCGCCCTCTCGATCCGGTCCCGCCTCAAGGCCCAGCGCGAGCGCCGCCCAGGCGCCAAGGGCGTCGAGCCCCTGATGGCGGCCCGCGCGGTGGTCTTCGGCCAGGCGAGCGCCCTGGTAGCCGCCCTCGTCGCCGGCATGTACGGCGGCACGGGCGTCTTCCTCCTCGGCTCCCTGGACGTCCCGGCCCGCCGCGACCAGGCCCTCTACGCCGCCCTCGCGGTCGCCGCGGGCATCGCAGTCATCGCCGCGGCCCTCTTCCTGGAACGCGTCTGCAAACTCCCGGAAGACCCGGACGACAACGGCGAAGGCCCGGGCAAGGCCCGGGCCTGAGGCTCAGCGACACAGTTCGTCGAGATCGTCGGAGAAGGTCCCGAACTCCGCCCGGGCCTCGGCGACGATCTCCCGGGCGGCTCGCCGCGGGGTATTCGCGTGCTGCTCGGCGAGCTCAGCCAGGGCCGGGTCCGGGCGCGGCTCCCGCTCTGGGTACAGAGCGGCCTCCATCGGCCCGAAGCCGTCGGCCAGTACCCACAGGAAGTCGGACAGATTCCCGGCGACGACGCCCCGCTGCCCTCCGACCGTCGCAGACCGCCTCCTCCATCCGCGCAGGCTAGCCGTCCGCACCGACATCGCCCGGTCCGGGCCTACCAGGGCTCACGGAAGCCCCCACGAAGTAGCCGAACTCGTAGCCCGGCCGGATCGTGAAGCGCTCGCGGCACAGTTTGCGCGCGTGCGTCCACGCCACGGTCGTGCCCGCCGCGTCCCCGGCATGTGTCCAGCCGTCCGGGGTGGCCAGCAAGAGGTCCGGGCTGGCCAGGAACGTCATGTGGTCGGTGACCACCTCGACGGCGGAGCGAGCTTTGACCGCGGCTACTTCCGCGACCGTGGTGCGCACCGCCCGGTCGCCGTCCAGCGTCCACATCACGTCGCCAGGAGCCACACTCTTCGCCTGGGCGCACCCCCCGAGCAGATTCACCAGCTGCTTGCTCGCAAGCCCGTACCCCATACCGGTCCCCCTCGATCAGCGATCAACCTCACCGATCCGGACGGTATGGGGCACTCTCGGCAGACCGCTACTAGCGAGCCAATATCAGGGACATTGCCTCAGCGCGTGTAGTAGCGTCACGAAGTTGGCCACGTACCGCCGAGGTGGTCGTCTTGGCGCCCGGCTTGCGGATGCCTCGTACCGACATGCACATGTGCTCGGCTTCGATCACGACGATCGCGCCACGGGCGTCGAGGATCCGCATCAGCGAATCGGCGATCTGCGTGGTGAGTCGTTCCTGCACCTGCGGACGGCGAGCGAAGACGTCGACGAGGCGTGCCAGCTTCGACAGCCCTGTGATCTTGCCCGAATCGGCCGGGATGTAGCCGATGTGAGCCACCCCGTGGAACGGCAGGAGGTGGTGCTCGCAGTGACTAACGATTTCGATGTCCTTCACGAGGACCATCTCGTCGTGTCCGAGATCGAACGTCGTGGTCAGAACGTCCTCGGGCTTCTGCCACAGCCCGGCGAACATCTCCCTGTACGCCCGCGCCACCCGCGCCGGCGTCTCCCTCAGGCCCTCGCGGTCCGGGTCCTCGCCGACCGCGATGAGGAGCTCTCGTACGGCGTTCTCGGCGCGCTTCTCGTCGAACTCGCCGATCCTGCCCTCGCCGTCCAGCGTCACCGGGTCGGTCATCTCTTTGCCTCGTTCCGTCTCTGAAGTGCGCGAAATGCCGCGCCCCCACAGGCTAAAACCTGTGGGGGCGCGGCAGCCATTCCGGGTGGGGACCGTCAGTCCTCGGGGGTTTCCACCGGGGCGATGTCGATGCCCTTGGTGGTGTCCACGGGGGCCGACGAGCCGTTCGCCGTGCCGTTCGCGCTGTTCGTCAGGGCGAGCTCCTTGGGGGAGAGCACCGGCGGACGCGTGGACGGGGTGCGGCGGGAGGAGCCGGTCCAGGCCGGGCGGGCCGGGCGCTTGACGATGGGGGCGAAGATCTCGGCGATCTCCTCCTTGCCCAGCGTCTCCTTCTCCAGCAGGGCGAGGACCAGGTTGTCGAGAAGGTCACGGTTCTCGACGAGGATCTCCCAGGCCTCGTTGTGCGCGGTCTCGATGAGCTTCTTGACCTCTTCGTCGACCAGCGCCGCGACCTCTTCCGAGTAGTCCCGCGGGTGCGACATCTCGCGGCCGAGGAACGGCTCCGTGTTGTCGCCGCCGAACTTGATCGCGCCGAGACGCTCGGTCATGCCGTACTGCGTGACCATCGCGCGGGCCGTGGCCGTGGCCTTCTCGATGTCGTTCGCCGCGCCCGTGGTCGGGTCGTGGAAGACGAGCTCCTCGGCCGCGCGCCCGCCCAGCATGTAGGCGAGCTGGTCGAGCATCTCGTTGCGCGTGGTCGAGTACTTGTCCTCTTCCGGGAGCACCATCGTGTAGCCCAGGGCACGGCCGCGGGACAGGATGGTGATCTTGTGGACGGGGTCGGAGTTCGGCGAGGCCGCCGCGACCAGGGCGTGACCGCCCTCGTGGTACGCGGTGATCTTCTTCTCTCGGTCCGACATGATCCGGGTCCGCTTCTGCGGGCCCGCGACCACGCGGTCGATCGCCTCGTCGAGCGCGCTGTTGTCGATCAGCTTCTGATCGCCGCGAGCGGTGAGGAGCGCCGCCTCGTTGAGGACGTTGGAGAGGTCCGCACCGGTGAAGCCGGGGGTGCGTCGGGCGACGGCGCCGAGGTCGACGTCCGGCGCGACCGGCTTGCCCTTCTGGTGGACCTTGAGGATCTCCAGACGGCCCTGCATGTCCGGTCGGTCGACGGCGATCTGCCGGTCGAAGCGGCCGGGGCGCAGGAGGGCGGGGTCGAGGATGTCGGGACGGTTCGTGGCGGCGATCAGGATGACGCCGCCCTTGACGTCGAAGCCGTCCATCTCGACGAGCAGCTGGTTGAGCGTCTGCTCGCGCTCGTCGTGACCGCCGCCGAGGCCGGCGCCGCGGTGGCGTCCGACGGCGTCGATCTCGTCGACGAAGACGATGGCGGGCGCGTTGGCCTTGGCCTGCTCGAAGAGGTCACGGACACGGGAGGCGCCGACACCGACGAACATCTCGACGAAGTCGGAGCCGGAGATCGAGTAGAACGGCACCCCGGCCTCGCCGGCGACGGCGCGCGCGAGGAGCGTCTTGCCGGTTCCGGGCGGGCCGTAGAGCAGGACGCCCTTCGGGATCTTCGCGCCGACGGCCTGGAACTTCGCGGGCTCCTGGAGGAATTCCTTGATCTCGTGGAGTTCCTCGACGGCCTCGTCCGAGCCGGCGACGTCGGCGAAGGTGGTCTTGGGCGTGTCCTTGGTGATGAGCTTCGCCTTGGACTTGCCGAACTGCATGACGCGGGAGCCGCCGCCCTGCATCTGGTTCATCAGGAAGAGGAAGACGACCACGATGAGGACGAAGGGGAGGAGGGAGAGCAGGATCGAGACGAAGGGCGACTGCTTCGTCGGGGAGACGGTGTAGCCCTTCTCGATCTGCCCGGCCTCGAACTTCTCCTGCAGCTTGTCGGCGACGTCGACGCCCTGGGAGCCGATGTAGCTGGCCTGGACCTTGCTGCTGTTGTCGATCTTCTGACCGTCGACGAGCTCGATCTTGATGATCTGCTCGTCACCGGTGGTGACCTTTGCCTGCTTGACCTGGTTCTTGTCGATCGCCTGGACGACCTTGCCGGTGTCCACCGTCTTGTAGCCCTCGGACGAGCCGACGACCTGCATCAGCACGACCACGGCGAGGACGGCCAGCACGATCCACATGACCGGCCCACGGAAGTATCGCTTCACGTCCATCCATACGGAGCGAGAACGCCCCGTCCCTCCTGCCCGTAGGAAAATGCTGCTGTGAGAGCTGCATGAGTGCTGCTATGTGAAAAAGCTGTTCTTCGGACGGTACCTCAGCATCGTCGCCCGCGACCGCCTTCCCGTGGTTCAACGGGGGGAAGGCGGTGCGGGTTCCCCGTCCGGCCGGGTGTTGCGCCGGGTGTTCAGCCGCCGTAGACGTGCGGGGCGAGCGTGCCGACGAACGGCAGGTTCCGGTACTTCTCCGCGTAGTCGAGGCCGTAGCCGACGACGAACTCGTTGGGGATGTCGAAGCCGATCCACTTGACGTCGATCGCGACCTTGGCGGCCTCCGGCTTCCGCAGGAGGGTGCAGACCTCCAGGGAGGCGGGCTCGCGGGAGCCGAGGTTCGACAGCAGCCAGGACAGGGTCAGGCCGGAGTCGATGATGTCCTCGACGATCAGGACGTGCTTGCCCTTGATGTCGGTGTCGAGGTCCTTGAGGATCCTGACGACGCCGGAGGACTGGGTGCCGGCGCCGTAGGAGGAGACGGCCATCCAGTCCATGGTGACGGGGGTGGACAGGGCGCGAGCCAGGTCCGCCATCACCATCACCGCGCCCTTGAGGACGCCGACGATGAGCAGGTCCTTGCCCGCGTATTCCGCGTCGATCTTCGCGGCCAGCTCTGCCAGCTTGGCGTCGATCTCTTCCTTGGTGATGAGCACCGACTGGAGGTCGGTGCCCATGTCCTTCTCGTTCACCCGGGTCACTTTCGTTGCAGCGTGCGTCAGCCTTGCCGGATGACCAGTCTGCCACCCTGGCGGCGGGCTTCGACTCGTCCGGGCAGGTTGATGGCCCCTTGGCCGCGCCAGCCGGTGATGAGGCGGTCGACTTCCTCGATGTGGCGGGCGAAGAGGGAGCCCGCGGGGGCGCCCTCGGCGATGACGGCGCGGCGCAGGACGCGGCGGCGTACGGCGGAGGGCAGGCCGAAGAGCTTGGCGCACTCGAGGGCGCCCGCCTCGTCGCGTACGGAGGTCTCGGCGTCGGCTGCCCAGGTGTCGAGGGCGTCGGCGTCGTCCCGGGAGAGCTGGGCCGTCCGGGCGAGGGCTTCGACGACGCCCTTGCCGAGGGCCTTCTCCAGGGCGGGGAGGCCTTCGTGGCGGAGCCGGGAGCGGGTGTACGCGGGGTCGCTGTTGTGGGGGTCGTCCCAGACGGCGAGTTCCTGTGCGATGCAGGCCTTGCGGACGGTCTGGCGGTCGAGGTGGAGGAAGGGGCGCCGGTAGCGGCCGGCGGCGCCGGAGACGGCGGCCATGCCGGAGAGGGAGCGGATGCCGGAGCCGCGGGCGAGGCCGAGGAGGACGGTCTCCGCCTGGTCGTCGCGGGTGTGGCCGAGGAGGATCGCGGCGGCTCCGTGGCGCTCGGCGGCGGCGTCGAGGGCGGTGTAGCGCGCGTCGCGGGCCGCGGCCTCGGGTCCGCCTTCGCGGCCGACGGTGACGGTGACGGCCTCGACGGGGGTGAGGCCGAGGGCGGTCATGCGTCCGGCGACCTCGGCGGCCCGGGTGTCGGAGCCGTCCTGGAGGCCGTGGTCGACGGTGATGCCGCCGCCGCGTACGGGGAGTTTGCGGGTCTCGAAGGCGAGTGCGGAGGCGAGCGCCATCGAGTCGGCGCCTCCGGAACAGGCGACGAGGACGAGGGGTTCGCGTCCGTCGTGCGCGGTGGTGGGGTCGGTCTGGTGCTCGGTGAGGACGTCGTGGAGTACGCGGCGGACCGCCAGGCGTATCGCCGCGACCGCAGGATGGGGACCCATGTCCGGTGCCCTTCGTGATGGGGTGGGGTGCCTCGGTCGGAGTCTTAACGGTCGGAAAGGGGGTTTCGGTCACTCAGAGTGCGTCGATGGTGACAGAAACCCGGCCGTTACCCGAGCATTGCACGCCTCACCCCATGCCCAGGGTCCCTCGGATGGGTGATTGGCGGGTTGTTCTCCCGTGTTCCTGCGCCGTCCGGCGCACCTGTCTCAGGAGTCTGCCTTACGGTGCACCCTCGCGATCCAGTCGGCGGGGGCGGCGATCTCGGCCTTGGTGGGGAGCGTGTTGGGGGAGGTCCACACGCGGTTGAAGCCGTCCATGCCGACCTGGTCGACGACGGCGCGAACGAAGCGCTCGCCGTCCCGGTACTGGCGGAGTTTGGCGTCGAGGCCGAGGAGCTTGCGGAGGGCGAGGTCGAGGCGGGAGGCGCCGCGGGCGCGCCGCTGCTGGAACTTCTCGCGGATCTCGTCGACGGAGGGGACGACCTGGGGGCCGACGCCGTCCATGACGTAGTCGGCGTGGCCTTCGAGCAGGGACATGACGGCGGTGAGGCGGCCGAGGATCTCGCGCTGCTCGGGGGTCTGGACGATCTCGACGAGGGAGGGGGAGGGTTCGCCCGCCTCGCCCTCGGGGCGGCCGCCGACGAGGGCCTGGGCGGCTTCGCGGAGGCGTTCGACGACGGTGCCGGGGTCGACCTCGGTGGCGGCGAGGAAGGACTGGATCTCGCCCTGGAGGTGGTCGCGGAGCCAGGGGACGGCGGTGAACTGGGTGCGGTGGGTCTCTTCGTGGAGGCAGACCCAGAGGCGGAAGTCGTGCGGTGAGACGTCGAGTTCGCGTTCGACGTGGACGATGTTGGGGGCGACGAGGAGGAGCCGTCCGCCGCCGTTGCCGCCTGCGGGGAGTTCGCGGGTGGCGGGGGCGAAGGTCTCGTACTGGCCGAGGATGCGGGAGGCGAGGAAGGACAGGAGCATGCCGAGCTCGACGCCGGTGACCTTGCCGCCGACCGCGCCGAGGACGGCGTTTCCGGGGGTGGTCGAGCGGCGTTCCTGCATCTTGCCGAGGAGCGGGGTGAGGAGTTCGCGGAAGCCGGCGACGTTGGCCTTGATCCAGCCGGCGCGGTCGACGACGAGGACGGGGGTGTCGTGGACGTCGGCGCCCTCGGGGAGCATCCGGGTGTAGGCGCGGACGTGTTGCTCGGAGGCTTTGGCGTGCTTGCGGAGTTCGGCGACGACCTCGCGGGCCTCGTCGCGGCTGACTTCGGGTCCGGGCCGCACGAGGCGGGTCGCGGTCGCGACCGCGAGGTTCCAGTCGACCATCCCGGATGTGCCTGCGCCACCGATGCTCGTCATGCGTCAACCGTACGGTCTCGGCGCCCGATCGGTGAGGGTTCCGGGCGGGGCTGTCGGTGGTGGGGCGGGGGTGTTCCGGGGGTCAGCCCTGTCCGGCGAGGGCCGCGGAGAGTCGGTCGAGGGCGGGCTGTGCTTCGTACGGGGAGAGGGTGCGGCCGGCGAGGAACGCGAAGGCGAGGAGTCGTCCGTCGGCGGTGACGACGGTGCCGGCGAGGGTGTTGACGCCCGTGAGGGTGCCGGTCTTGGCGCGGACGAGTCCGGCGCCCGCGGTGGCGGGCGCGGTGTCGAAGCGGCCGGCGAGGGTGCCGGTGAAGCCGCCGACGGGCAGGCCGGTGAGGACCGGGCGGAGGGCGGGGCGTGCCGGGTCGGCCGCGCGGGTGAGGAGGGTGGTGAGGAGGGCGGCGGAGACGCGGTCGCGGCGGTCGAGTCCGCTGCCGTCGGCGAAGCGGGCGCCGGCGAGGGGGAGGCCGAGTTCGGCGAGCTCGTCCCGTACGGCCTTCCCCGCGCCCTCGAAGCTGGCGGGCTGCTTGCGGGCGAGGGCGGTCTGGCGGGCGAGGGCCTCGGCGAGGTCGTTGTCGCTGTGGGTGAGGGTGCGCTCGGCGAGGTCGGCGAGGGGTGCGGAGTGCGTACGGGCGAGGGGGGCGGCGGTCTTCGCGGCCGCGGTCTTCGCGGCCGCGGTCTTCGCGGCGGCGGTCTTCGCGGCGGCGGGGGTGCCGGGGGCCTTGGTGGGTCCTCCGGGGGCCTTGGCGGGCTCTCCGGTGGTCTTGCCGGGCTCTCCGGTGGACGCGGTGGGTTCTCCGGTGGACCTGGTGGGTTCTCCGGTGACCTTGACGCCGGCGGCCGTGAGGAGGCCGGCGAAGGCCGTGGCGGTGTCGCCTGCCGGGTCGGCGGTGCGGGGCGCGGGGCCGCTGCCGCTCCTGTCGAGGCGTCCCTCGCTGGTCATGAGGGCGGTGACGGGGGCGATGTTCTCGTTGGGGCCGATGGGGTGGAGCTCGGGTCCCTGGTAGAGGCTCGTGTCGTAGGCGAGGCGTACGGAAGTGTGGCCGCGGGCCTTGAGGGCGCGGGCGGTGTCGGCGGCGAGGCGCCCCAGGCGGGCCGGGTCGAGGGTGGGGTCGCCGCCGCCCGTGAGGGTGACGGTGCGGCCGTCGGCGGAGGCGGTGACGGTGGTGGCGATGCGGTGGTCGGGGCCGAGGGCGGAGAGCGCGGCGGCGACGGTGGCGATCTTGACGGTGGAGGCGGGTGTCATGGGGGTGCCGGCGCCTTCGCCGTACAGCTGGGTGCCCGTGGCGGTGTCGACGACGGAGGCCGTGCGGAGCGGGCCGAGGCCGGGGTCGGCGAGGAGCGGTACGAGGGTGGCGGCGAGGTCCGCGGGGCGGCCGGCGGGGCGCTCGGCGGCGGCCGGGGCGTGGAGCGCGGGGAGGACGCCGGGGGCGCTGGGGGCGGGCGCGGGGCGGCGGGGCGCGGCGGGGGCCGGGGGCGGGGCGTGATGCGCGCCACCCGTTACGGGGGCGGCGGCGCGGGCCCGCTCGGCCGTACGCTGACCGGAGTCCCACGGGCCGGCCGTGGTCACCGCCACGGCGGCCAGGGCCAGACCGAGGGCGGCGGAGCCCGCCGTGAGCTGCCACATCCTCGGCTCCGGCATGAGATGACCAGCCCCTTTCGCGATCACGGTCGTCCGTGAGGGACACTTAATCACCGCGCGTCGTCGCGAGCATTCACTTGTGTTGATTCAGGAGGAGCCACCCGTGGAGTTCGACGTTCTCATCGAGATCCCGAAGGGATCGAGGAACAAGTACGAGGTCGACCACGAGACGGGTCGCATCCGCCTGGACCGTCGCCTGTTCACGTCGACGGCCTACCCGACCGACTACGGCTACGTCGAGAACACCCTGGGTGAGGACGGCGACCCGCTGGACGCGCTCGTCATCCTCGACGAGCCGACCTTCCCGGGCTGCCTGATCAAGTGCCGCGTCATCGGCATGTTCCGCATGACGGACGAGGCGGGCGGCGACGACAAGCTGCTGTGCGTCCCGGCCACGGACCCGCGCATGGAGCACCTGCGGGACATCCACCACGTCTCGGAGTTCGACCGCCTGGAGATCCAGCACTTCTTCGAGGTCTACAAGGACCTGGAGCCGGGCAAGTCGGTCGAGGGTGCCGACTGGGTCGGTCGCGCCGAGGCCGAGGAAGAGATCGAGAAGTCCTACGCGCGCGCCAAGGAGCAGGGCGGCCACTGAGGCCCCGCTCTTCCGAGCTGCCGATCTTCTGATCGTGTGACAGGCGGTGCACCTCTTCGGGGTGTGCCGCCTTTCGCACATCCGTCGCACACTCATACTGGAAGCCACCGTTCCCTAGGCAGTGAGGCGGACAGAGTGGTGGCGGAGCCGGACGGCTCGAAGGGTGCTGCGGACGATGCTCCGGAGGACCGGAAGCCGCAGTCGGACGAGGCGCGGAGCGCGTTCGTCCCGCCGGCCGGGGTCGAGCAGCCCGCGCCGCCGGAGGAGGAGCATCCGACCTCCGAGTTCGCGCTTCCGCCGGGGCTGACGGCCGAGCCGCCGGCCGAGCAGGAGGGTTCGGCGTTCGCGACGCCGGCGACGTACTCGGCGAAGAACTCGCCGCCGGCGTTCACCCCGGCGTACGGGCTGCCCCTGGTGCGGCTGCCGCAGAACGCGCCGTGGCAGGACCGGATGCGGACGATGCTGCGGCTGCCGGTGCACGAGCGGCCGATGCCGGAGGCGCCCGGCAAGGAGGACGAGGCGGGGCCCTCGGTGCCGCGCGTGCTCGACCTGACGCTGCGCATCGGCGAGCTGCTGCTCGCGGGCGGGGAGGGCGCGGAGGACGTCGAGGCGGCGATGTTCGTGATCTGCCGCTCGTACGGTCTTGACCGGGTCGAGCCGACGGTGACGTTCACCCTGTTGTCCGTCACGTACCAGCCGTCGCTCGTGGACGCCCCGATCACGGCGAACCGGACGGTACGGCGGCGGGGCACGGACTACACGCGGCTCGCGGCGGTCTACACGCTGCTCGCCGACATCAACGCGCGGGCGCACGAGGTGACGCCCGAGGAGGCGTACCGGCGGCTCGCGGAGATACGGCGGAACCGGCATCCGTATCCGGGGTGGGTCCTCACGGCGGCGGCGGGCGTGCTGGCCGGTGCGGCCTCGGTGCTGCTCGGCGGTGGCCTGACGGTCTTCCTGGTGGCGGCGCTGGGCGCGGTGCTGGGCGACCGGCTGGCGTGGCTGTGCGCGGGGCGCGGGCTGCCGGAGTTCTACCAGTTCCTGGTGGCGGCGATGCCGCCGGCGGCGATGGGTGTGCTCCTGACGCTGCTGCACGCGGAGCTGCGGCCGTCGGCGGTGATCACCGGTGGGCTGTTCGCGCTGATCCCGGGGCGGGCGCTCGTGGCGGCCGTGCAGGACGGTCTGACGGGTTTCTACATCACGGCCTCGGCGCGGCTCCTGGAGGTCGCGTACTTCTTCGTCGCGATCGTGGTGGGCGTGCTGTCCGTGCTGTACATCGCCGTGCAGTTCGACGCGCAGCTGAACCCCGAGGGGGCGCTGCGGGCGGTGGAGCGGCCGGTGACGCAGATCCTGGCGTCGATGGTGCTGTGCGCGACCTTCGCGATCCTGTTGCAGCAGTCGCGGGAGACGGTGCTCTTCGCGACGCTGAACGGCGGGGTGGCGTGGGTGATCTACGCGTCGATCGCGGTGACCGCGCAGGGGTCCACGGTGATGGCGACGGCCGTGGCGGCGGGTCTGGTGGGGCTCTTCGGGCAGCTGATCGCCCGGTACCACCACACGTCGTCGCTGCCGTACGTGACGGCGGCGATCGGCCCGCTGCTGCCCGGTTCCGCGACGTACTTCGGGGTGCTCGCGATCGCCCAGAACAATCTGGACCAGGGCTTCGCCTCGCTGGCGAAGGCGGCGGCCCTGGCCCTGGCGATCGCGATCGGCGTGAACCTGGGAGGCGAGCTGGCGCGCCTCTTCATGCAGGCCCCCGGTGCGGCGTCGGCCCGTCGGGCCGCGAAGCGCACCAGGGGCTTCTAGAAGCTTCCCGGGTCTCTAGCGCTTGGCGTGGCGGCCGCGGGAGGACGGGGGGTTGGGGGTGCCGGGGGCGTCGTGTCCGGTGCCGTGGCCGCCCTGGTCGCCGTTGGCCTTGGCCTTCTTGGACTGGGAGCGGGCCCGGAGGTACTCGATGACGATCGGGACGACGGAGATCAGGACGATCCCGACGAGGATCATCTCGATGTGCTTGTGGACGAAGTCGATCTTGCCGAGGGAGGCGCCGAGCAGGGTGACGCCCGCGCCCCACAGCAGGCCGCCGATGATGTTGAACGTGATGAACTGGCGGTAGTTCATCCGGCTGACGCCGGCGATGATCGGCGTGAACGTCCGCACGATGGGGACGAAGCGGGCCAGGATCAGCGACTTCGGGCCGTGCTTCTCGAAGAACTCGTGCGCCTTCTCGATGTTCTCCTGCTTGAAGAGCTTGGAGTTGGGGCGCGTGAAGAGCGCCGGGCCCACCTTCCGGCCGAAGAGATAGCCGACCTGGTCGCCGATGACCGCCGCGGCCACGATCAGCGTGCACATCAGCCACAGCGGCATGTCCAGCTTGCCGGTCGTGATCAGCAGGCCGGTGGTGAAGAGCAGCGAGTCGCCGGGCAGGAAGAACCCGATGAGAAGGCCGGACTCGGCGAAGACGATGGCCAGGACACCGATCGGACCAAAGGTCTGAATCAGATAGTCCGGGTCCAGCCAGCTCGGTCCGAGGGCAAGCGTGTTCACGGGTTCCGGGCTCCTGCGGTCGGTGGGGGCTTGGGGGGACGGCTCGCCCCAAGCTATCAACGTGGACGGGACGCGACCGGTTCCACCTGGCTCCCACGGGATGCGGAGCGTGCCGGCGGGCCCGAGGGTGGGAGGCCAGGAGGTGCATGCCGCATGGGCATCGAGGAGTACGGAGGCGGCCAGGGGCCGCACCCAGACGTGCTGGTCGTGACGACGAACGACGTGCCGGGCTTCGAGGTCCGGCAGGTCATCGGTGAGGTCTTCGGGCTCACCGTGCGCTCGCGCCATCTGGGCAGCCAGATCGGCGCGGGGCTGAAGTCGATGATCGGCGGTGAGCTGAAGGGTCTGACGAAGACGCTGGTGCAGACCCGCAACCAGGCGATGGAACGGCTGGTGGAACAGGCCCAGGCGCGCGGCGCGAACGCCGTGTTGATGTTCCGCTTCGACGTGACGGAGGCGGCGGACGTGGGCACGGAGGTGTGCGCCTACGGCACGGCCGTGGTGATCGCGCCCCGCGCCTGAGCCGGCGGGACCGGCGGGACCGGCAGGACCGGCGTGGGCGGCAGGACCGGCGTGGGCGGCAGGACCGGCGAGGGCGGCGGGACCGGCCCGCGGGCTCGGGCACCGCCGCCCCCGCGGGTCAGGCCGCCAGGCGCCGGGCGTTCGCCCGGACGGCGGCACGCAGGTGCTCGGGCAGGCCGGGGTGGATCGCGTCGTAGAAGGCGTGGAAGTTCTCGTCGGCGACGTACATCTCGGCGAGCTGCTCGTGGGTCTTCGGGTGGCACTCGAAGAACCAGGTGGTGAGGTGGGTGCGGTGGGCCTCGGCGAGGTCCATGGCCTCCTCGGACCCGGGGTCCACACCCCGGGCCATGAGGGCGCTGTAGGCGGCGCCCCAGGCGTCCACCTCGTCCTTCATGCGCTGCCAGTCCTCCTTGGTGTACTCGGCGGCGCGGGCCTGGGCCAGCTCGTGCGAGTGGGTGCCGCCCCAGCGGCGGGCGGACTCCTCCGCGTACCGCTCGGGGTCCTTGTCCCCGAAGACCTCGAACTTCTCCTCGGGAGTGAGGTTGATGCCCATCTTCTTCGCCTCCATGGCGTGCTCGACGGCCGCCGCCATCCTCCGTAGCTCCCCGATCCGCGCGGTCAGCAGCGCGTGCTGCCGCCGCAGGTGCTCCTGCGGGTCGGCGTGCGGGTCGTCGAGGAGGGCGGCGACCTCTTCGAGGGGAAAGCCGAGCTCCCGGTAGAACAGGATCTGCTGGAGTCTGTCGAGGTCCGCGTCGTCGTAGCGGCGGTGGCCCGCCGTGCTGCGGCCGCTCGGGGAGAGCAGTCCGATCGCGTCGTAGTGGTGCAGGGTGCGCACCGTGACCCCGGCGAAGCCGGCGACCTGTCCCACGGAGTAGCCCATCGGCCGTCCGCCCCTTTCTCTGTCGGTACGCGTGTCAGCCTCGGGCCTGACGTGACGTGAGGTGCAAGCCCTCACGAGCCGGTTCCGGGCGAATCTCGGGATGTTATGCGGCTTTTGCTCACTTATGGTGGGGCGGTGGCTTCTGATCATGTTCCACCCACGCCGTCGCCCTCCCCCGCGAAGGCCCCCCGCCTGGTCCAGCTGCGGCAGATCCCGCCCGCGCTCGCGATCGGCGTCGGGTCGAGCCTGGTGCTCCTGGGGATCAGCGCCCTCGCGGACGAGTTCAAGGACGTGCTCTGGAACGACCTGCCGGACGCCCTCGGCATCGGCGGCTACTCCTCGCTCTGGATCATCGTCATGCTCACGGCGACCGGTATCGCCGTGGGCCTCGTCGTCTGGAAGGTGCCGGGACACGCCGGCCCCGACCCGGCCTCCGGCGGTCTCGGCGGGACACCGCTCTCCCCCGGGGTGGTGCCGGGCCTGCTGCTCGCGGCCACCCTCGCGCTGGCCGGCGGAGTCAGCCTCGGCCCCGAGAACCCGATCATCACCGCCAACATCGCCCTCACCTACTGGCTCGGCCGCAAGGCGGCCCCCACGGTGCCCGCCGCCGCCTGGGTCGCCCTCGCCTCGGCCGCCACCATCGGTGCCCTCTTCGGTACGCCGGTGGCCGCCGCCCTCGCCATCTCCGAGGCCCTGGCGGGGGAGCCGGGCCGCGGCTCCCTCTGGGACCGGCTGTTCGCGCCGCTCGTCGCCGCCGGCGCCGGCGCGATGACCGCGGAGCTGCTCGCCGAGCCGACCTTCGACATGGGGCTGCCGCCGCTGACCGACCCCGGCTGGGCCGACCTCCTCGCCGCCCTGACCATCGCCTCCGCCGCGGCCGTCTTCGGCCTCGCCTCCTGCTACCTCTTCCCCTACCTCCACGCCGCCTTCGGCCGGCTGCGGCACCCGATGCTGATGCTTCCCCTCGGCGGTCTCGTCCTCGGCCTCCTGGGCGCCTTCGGCGGGCAGCTGACCCTCTTCAAGGGCCTGGAGCAGGTCAAGGAGCTCACCACCTCGATCGGCAGCTGGTCCTCCGGCGAGCTGGCCAAGCTGGCCGTGGTCAAACTCTTCGCCCTCCTCATCGCCGCCTCCTGCGGCTTCCGGGGCGGCCGCATCTTCCCCGCCGTCTTCATCGGGACCGCCTTCGGGCTGCTCGCCCAGGCGCTCGTCCCCGAGGTCCACCCCGCCGTCGCCGTCTCCTCCGCGGTCCTCGGCGTCCTGCTCGCCACCACCCGACTGGGCTGGATCAGCCTCTTCACCGGGGCCATCCTCGCCCCCTCCCCCGCGATGCTCGCCGTGCTCTGCCTGGCCTCCCTCCCGGCCTGGCTGATCGTCAGCGGACGCCCCCAGCTCGAACTCGACGAACACGGCGCCCCCCTGCACTGACCCCTCTCCCCCCACCCGGACAGAAGGAGCCCCCCATGCCGCTGCACCAGGGTCCCGACCCCTCCTCGCCCCAGCACGAGCGCCGGCTCGCGCTCAACCCCTTCTTCGGGGAGGCCGACCCGATCGGCGGCATGACCGAGGCCCCGCCGCGCCACCGGCTGCCCGACGGTCCGCTGCCCCCGATGAGCGCCTATCAGATCGTCCACGACGAGCTGATGCTCGACGGCAACTCCCGGCTCAACCTCGCCACCTTCGTCACCACCTGGATGGAGCCCCAGGCGGGGGTCCTCATGGCCGAGTGCCGCGACAAGAACATGATCGACAAGGACGAGTACCCGCGCACCGCCGAACTGGAGCGCCGCTGCGTCGCCATGCTCGCCGACCTGTGGAACGCCCCGGACCCGGCCACCGCCGTCGGCTGCTCCACCACCGGCTCCAGCGAGGCCTGCATGCTCGCCGGCATGGCGCTCAAGCGCCGCTGGTCCAAGAGGAACGCCGACCGCTACGCGAACGGCGCCCGCCCCAACCTGGTGATGGGCGTCAACGTCCAGGTCTGCTGGGAGAAGTTCTGCAACTTCTGGGAGGTCGAGGCCCGGCTCGTCCCCATGGAGGGCGACCGCTTCCACCTCGACGCCGAGTCCGCCGCAGCGCTCTGCGACGAGAACACCATCGGCGTCGTCGCCGTCCTCGGCTCCACCTTCGACGGCTCCTACGAGCCGGTCGCCGAGATCTGCGCCGCCCTGGACGCCCTCCAGGAACGCACCGGCATCGACATCCCCGTCCACGTCGACGGCGCCTCGGGCGCCATGATCGCCCCCTTCCTCGACGAGGACCTGGTGTGGGACTTCCGCCTCCCCCGCGTCTCCTCGATCAACACCTCCGGTCACAAGTACGGCCTGGTCTACCCGGGCGTCGGCTGGGCGTTGTGGCGCTCGCCCGCCGAACTCCCCGAGGACCTCGTCTTCCGGGTCAACTACCTCGGCGGCGACATGCCCACCTTCGCCCTCAACTTCTCCCGGCCGGGCGCCCAGGTCGTCGCGCAGTACTACACCTTCCTGAGGCTCGGCCGCGAGGGCTACCGGGTGGTGCAGCAGACCTCCCGGGACGTGGCCCGGGGCCTCGCCGAACGCATCGAGGCCATGGGCGACTTCCGGCTCCTCACCCGCGGCGACCAACTGCCCGTCTTCGCCTTCACCACCGCGCCCGACGTCACGTCCTTCGACGTCTTCGACGTCTCCCGGCGGCTGCGCGAACAAGGCTGGCTGGTCCCCGCCTACACCTTCCCCGCCCACCGCGAGGACCTCTCCGTCCTCCGCGTGGTCTGCCGCAACGGCTTCTCGACCGACCTCGCCGAACTGTTCGTCGAGGACCTGAAGCGCCTGCTGCCCGAACTGCGGAACCAGCCCCACCCGTTCACCCACGACAAGGGCACGGCGACCTCGTTCCACCACTGAGCCACCGGGCGCCCGGCCCTTCAGGAGCCCTTAGGGCCCCTCAGGGGCCGCTCAGGGGCCCCTCAGGGGCCGCTCGCCGCCTTCGGGTTCCCGCCTCCGCGCCGCTACTTTCCGAGCCGCCCGAACCTCCGTACGGCCAGCGGGAAGAAGACCGCGAGCAGCACCAGCGGCCACACCACCGCCGCCGCGACGTGCCCCGGTTCGCCGCCCGGATTGCCGAAGAGTTCACGGACCGCCGTCGCGGTCGCCGACATCGGGTTCCACTCCACGACCGTGCCGAGCCAGCCCGGCATCGAGTCCGGCGAGGCGAACGCGTTGGAGAGGAAGCCGACGGGCCAGACCAGGATCTGCACCGCCTGCACCAGCTCCGCCCGCCCCGCGACCAGGGCGAGGAAGATCCCGATCCACAGCATCGCGAACCGCAGGAGGAGCAGCAGTCCCCACGCCCCCAGAGTGCTGCCGAGTCCGCCGTGCGCCCGCCAGCCGATCGCGTACCCCACGCCGACCATCACGAGCAGCCCGGCCGCCGACTGGAGCATGTCGGCGGCCGCCCGCCCCACCAGCACCGCCCCGTCGGTCATCGGCATCGACCGGAACCGGTCGATCACGCCCTTGTTCAGGTCCTGCGTCACCGCCGTCATGGTGCCTTCGAGGCCGAAGACCATGGTCAGCGTGAGCATCCCGGGCACCAGGTAGTCGACGTAGTCGCCGTCGACGGTCCGCCCGCCGCCGACGAGGTACCCGAACATCAGCAGCATCATCACCGGGAACACGAGCCCGACCAGGACCTGGACGGGCTGCCGCGCCCAGTGGGCCAGTTCGCGGCGGGTCATCGTCCAGCAGTCGCTCACCACGTACGCGGCGCTCATGCCGCCACCTCCTTCCGGGGGGACGATTCCCCGCCCGTCAGTCGCAGGAAGGCCTCGTCCAGCGTCGGCCGTCGCAGCGCGATGTCCTCCGCCTCGATCCCCGCCTCCCCGAGGGCCCGGACGGTCTCGGCGAGCGAGGCCATCCGGTCCGTCACCGGCACGCTCAGGAGCCGCCGGTCGGCGTCCACGCTCACCTCGGCCCGGGACGCCGGCAGCAGCCCGGCCGCCTCGTCGAGCCGCGCCGCGTCCCGTACGACGACGTCGATGCGGTCGGCGCCGACCCGCGCCTTGAGCTCGTCGGCCGTGCCGTCGGCGACGACCCGCCCCCGGTCCACGACCGAGATCCGGTCGGCGAGCCGGTCGGCCTCCTCCAGGTACTGCGTCGTCAGCAGGACCGTCGTGCCCCCGCCGACCAGGGAGCGCACCGACTCCCACACCTCGCCGCGGCCGCGCGGGTCGAGCCCGGTCGTCGGTTCGTCGAGGAACAGCACCTCGGGTTCGGTGATCAGCGAGGCGGCCAGGTCGAGCCGGCGCCGCATGCCGCCGCTGTACCGCTTGACGGGCTTGCGGCCGGTGTCCGTGAGGCCGAAGCGCTCCAGGAGCTCGTCGGCCCGCGCCCCGGCGCCGCGCGCGCCCAGGTGGTGGAGCCTGCCGAACATCTCCAGGTTCTGCCGGCCGCCCAGCTCCTCGTCGAGCGCGGCGTGCTGCCCGAGCAGCCCGATCCGCCGGCGCACCTCCCGCGCCTCGGTCCGTACGTCGTGGCCCGCGACGCGCACGAGGCCCTCGTCGTGGCGCAGCAGGGTGGCCAGGATCCGTACCGTGGTGGTCTTTCCCGCGCCGTTGGGGCCCAGCAGGCCGTGGACGGTGCCGCGGGCGACGGTCAGGTCGAGCCCGGCCAGGGCGTCCTTCTCCCCGTACCGCTTCCGTGCGCCCTCTACGAGGATCGCTTCCGTGTGCATTCCGATTCCTCCCGAAAACACCTTAGTCAAATTTGACCACTTGCCACCGACGAAGGAAGGTATGCCCTCGCGAGCCACTAGTCAACCTTGATTAGTCGGGAGATCGGCCGGCGGATCGACCGGCGGATCAGTCGGGAGATCGGCCGGCGGATCGACCGGCGGATCAGTCGGGAGATCGGCCGGCGGATCAGTCGGCGGATCGGTCGCTGGACCCCGTCGCGTACGGGTTCTCCTGGCCCTCGGCGAGCACGCCCACGAAGGGATCGCCCTCACCCGCGAACACGTACGCCCCGCCCTCGATCCGCTCGATCAGGCCGAGCGTCCACTCCTTGCCGGCGTCCGCCGAGTGGACCCAGAGGTGCATGATCTCGCCGATGTGCCCGAGCTGCCCCGGGCCGCCCTCCGGCGTGTAGTACTCCGTGACCGCGTCCCGCCACTCGTCGAGCGCCCGCACCCGCCGGCGCAGCAGCTCCGCCGCCTCCGCCCTGGGGAGGTCCACGATGAAGCCGATGCCCGCCGACAGGACGTCCATCTTCTGGTCGTACGTGGTCAGGGCCTCGCGGAGCAGTGTGAAGTACTCCTCCGTGCCCTGCTCCGTCAGCTCGTACTCGACGCGCGGCGGCCCGCCGACCGCGCTCGGCGCGATCTCGTGGGCGCGCAGCAGTCCCTGCTTCGCCATCTGCTTGAGCGCGTGATAGATCGAGCCGGGCTTGGCGTTGGACCATTCGTGCGCGCCCCAGAACTCCAGGTCGTTGCGCACTTGGTAGCCGTGGGCGCGGCCGTGCTGCTTCACCGCACCCAGGACGAGCAGTCGGATCGCCGACATCCCACCCACCTCCCTAGTCAATCTTGACCAGGGTACGCAGGGCACACAGGGGGCGCGGACCGCAAGGTGGGTCCGCGCGGCGGGTCACCCCCAGCCCTGCTCCTGCTTGATCAGGTCGAAGGAGCCCTTGCCGTCCAGGGACTCGCGGACGATGTCCGCGTGCCCGGCGTGCCGCCCCGCCTCCTGGACGAGGTGCAGCAGCATCCAGCGCATCGACACCCGGCCGTCCTTCGGGAACCAGGGCGCCTCCGGCAGCGGGAAGGTGTCGTCCAGGCTCGGCACCGAGCGGACGAACTCCTCGGTCTCCTTCGCCACGCCCGCCCAGAAGTCGATGATCTGCGGGATCGTCTCGTCCCCGACGAGCCGGAAGCCCTCGCCCCAGGTCTCCTCGGTGCGCTGCTTCTCGTTCGGCCGCTGCTGCGCGAGGCGGAGCCAGTTCAGCTCCACCTCGGCGACGTGCTTGAGCAGCCCGGAGAGGGTCAGCTCGCTGGCGCTGGGGCGGCTCGCCGCCTGCTCCTCGGTGAGGCCGAGGAGCGAGCGGCGGATCGCGGCGCGCTGGGTCTCGATGAAGTTGAGGAGCGCGCCGCGCTCGTCGCCGTGGGCCTCGGTGGGAACGAGAGCAACCATGGTGTCCGCCTTCCGTACGTTCTACGCCGATGGGTGCCGGGGAGGCCTTGGCCCTTCCCGACACCCATCAAGTTACGGCCCCTTGCGGACAGCTTCTGTCCTAGAAGGGGAAACGGCTCCGGCCGTGCTGGATCGAGATCCACTTCTGCGTGGTGAACGCGTCCACCATCGCGTCGCCGTTGAGCCGCCCGATGCCCGAGTGCTTCTCGCCGCCGAAGGGCACGATCGGCTCGTCGTGCACGGTGCCGTCGTTGATGTGGATCATGCCGGTGTGGATGCGCTGGGCGATCCGCACGCCCCGCTCGACGTCCCCGGTGTGGACGGCGCCGCTCAGCCCGTACGGGCTGTCGTTGGCGATCCGTACGGCCTCCTCCTCGCCGTCGAAGGGCACGATGAGCGCGACCGGGCCGAAGATCTCCTGGCTCAGCACGGGCGAGTCGGCCGGGATGCCGGTGAGGACGGACGGGGAGACGACGTTCCCGTCGACCGCGCCGTGGAGCAGCGCCGTCGCGCCGGCCGCGACCGTCTGGTCGACGAGCGCGGAGACGGCCTCCGCCTGCTGGGAGTTGATCAGCGGGCCGATGTGCGTGGCGGGGTCGGCCGGGTCGCCGACGCGCAGGGTCTTCACCTTCGCCACGAACTTCTCGGTGAACTCCTCCTCCAGCGTGCGGTCGACCAGGATGCGGTTGGCCGCCATGCAGACCTGGCCCTGGTGCACGAAGCGGCTGAAGACGGCCGCGTCCACCGCGTAGTCGACGTCGGCGTCGTCGAGGACGATCAGCGCGCTGTTGCCGCCGAGTTCGAGGACGGCGTGCTTGAAGTTCTGCGCGCAGACCGTGGCGACGTGCCGGCCGACCCTGTCGGAGCCGGTGAAGGAGATGACCTTCGGGACGGGGTGGGTGAGGAGCGCGTCACCGATCTCGGCGATGTCGGTGACGACGACGTTCAGCAGACCGGCCGGGAGTCCGGCCTCCTCCAGGACCTTGGCGACGAGGGTGCCGCCGCAGATCGGGGTGTTCTGGTGGGGCTTGAGGACGACCGCGTTGCCGAGGGCGAGCGCGGGCGCCACCGACTTGATCGAGAGGAGGAACGGGAAGTTGAACGGGGAGATGACACCGACGACACCGACCGGGAGGCGGTAGACGCGGTTCTCCTTGCCGTCGACCGGGGAGGGCAGGATCCGGCCCTCGGGGCGCAGCGCCAGCTGGACCGCCTCGCGCAGGAACTCCTTGGCGAGGTGCAGCTCGAAGGCGGCCTTGAGGCGGGTGCCGCCGAGCTCGGCGACGATCGTCTCCGCGATCTCCGCCTCGCGGTCCTCGACGATCCGCAGCGCGCGCTCGAAGACGAGCCGGCGCGTGTACGGGTTGGTCGCGGCCCACTCGGCCTGCGCGCGCTCGGCGGCCCGGTAGGCGCGGTCGACCTCACCCGCGGTGGCGACGGTGATCGACGCGAGCTTCTCCCCGGTGTACGGATTGAAGTCGATGATGTCCCACGAGCCGCTGCCCGGCTTCCACTCGCCGTCGATGTACTGGTGGGCCAGGTCGGTGAAGTGCGACATGGTGGAGACCCCTCTACCCGCTACCCGCGATCAGACTGATGTGGCGTCATCGTACTGATGTGTCAGGAGAGTTGAAGGAGTCCCCGAAGAAGGTCCCGGCTTTCGGCCGGATCCGGACTGTCCTTCTGGAGGCGCTCCATCACGCGCTGGTACTGGGCGACCTCCTCGCGCTTGTCGACGTAGAGGGCGCTGGTGAGCTGCTCCAGGTAGACGATGTCGGAGAGGTCCGACTCGGGGAAGCTCAGCATCGTGAAGGCGCCGCTCTCGCCGGCGTGACCGCCGAAGCTGAAGGGCATGACCTGGAGGGTGACCCCGGGGTGCTCGGAGATCTCGATCAGATGCTTCAACTGGCCCCGCATGACGGAGCGGTCGCCGTAGGGGCGGCGCAGGGCGGCCTCGTCGAGGACGGCGTGGAACTGCGGGGCCCGCTCGGAGACGAGGACCTTCTGCCGCTCCAGGCGGAGGGCGACGCGGCGGTCGATCTCGGCACGCGGGGCCTCGGGCATGCCCCGGGTGACGACGGCCTGGGCGTACGCCTCGGTCTGCAACAGGCCGTGGATGAACTGGACTTCGTAGACGCGGATGAGGGAGGCGGCGCCTTCGAGGCCGATGTACGTGGGGAACCAGCCGGGCAGGACGTCGCCGAAGCTGTGCCACCAGCCGGTGACGTTGGCCTCGCGGGCGAGGCCCAGGAGCGCGCCGCGCTCGGTCTCGTCGCCGACGCCGTAGAGGGTGAGCAGATCCTCGATGTCCCTGGCCTTGAAGCTCACCCGTCCCAACTCCATGCGGCTGATCTTGGATTCGGACGCGCGGATCGAGTACCCGGCCGCCTCGCGGGTGATCCCGCGCGACTCGCGCAACCTCCTCAGCTGGGAGCCCAGCAGGATGCGTCGCACCACACTCCCGCTCGCTCCACCGGATTCGCCTGCGGTCACGGCTCTCAGCCTCCCCATTACGGTGTCGAGCCCCCGTCGAGCCCCGGATTCTGCCACCAAACGCTTCAGCGCGTACACATTCGATTACGGAAAGGGGGCGACTTCCGGGCATGTGCTCGACTGATCGGGGGCGGATCGGGGTCCGGGACGCGCCGAACCGTGCATCAACCCGCAGAAGATATGCACAGATTCACCACAGGGAAGGACAGGTCCGGCGCGTGCACGTGCATCTGCCCTTGCATCCAGTGGTCTCATTCGGAACCATGGACCCCGCGCAGCCGCGTACTCGTTCGTGTTGTCGTGTTGTCGCACCACAGTCGCGATTCCCGGGAGTGCCTCGCATGGGGACGAATGGATCGACCGTGCTCGAGCCGTTACGGCAGGGCCTTCCGCCGATCGATCCCGGCGCCGTCTCCACCTCCGCCTCCTGTGCCCTGCCCGCCCGGTTCGAAGCCGTGCGCGGGGCCAGGAAGTTCACCAGCGCGACGCTCGACCGGTGGGAACTGACCGAGCGCTTCGACGATGTCGCCCTGGTCGTCTCCGAGCTCGTCACCAACGCGCTGCGGCACGCGGTGCCCAACGACGCGCCCCAGGAAGACGGCCAGAACCCGCCCGTGCGACTGCATCTCATGCGCTGGGCCTCGCGCCTCGTGTGCGCCGTGCGCGACCCGAGCAGGGTGAGCCCGGAGGCGCGCTGCGGCGAGGAGGACTTCGCCGCGGAGTCGGGCCGCGGGCTCTTCCTGGTGGAGGCGTTCGCCGACAGCTGGGGATGGCACCCGCTCGCGGGGACGCTCCAGGGCAAGGTCGTGTGGGCGCTGTTCCGGGTCGGCCCGGAGCAGTAGGCGACAGATACAGGCGTAGAGGTGTACGCGTGAAGGGCCCCGGCGGAGACCGCCGGGGCCCTTCACGCGTTCATGTCTCCGGTGACACCGGGTTCGCTCACACCAGGTGGTCGAACTCCCCGTCCTTGACGCCGAGCAGGAGCGCCTCTATCTCCGCCGGCGTGTAGACGAGTGCGGGCCCGTCGGGGTGGCGCGAATTGCGTACGGCAACGTTTCCCCCCGGAAGCTTCGCGAACTCCACGCAGGAACCCTGGGAGTTGCTGTGACGGCTCTTCTGCCAGACGACGCCTCGCAGCTCCGTGGCCGCCATGCCGTTGTACGCGCGATGCGCATGATGCACTGGTAGCTCCCGAGTTGCTTGGTGCAGGTGTCAACTTCCTCGGATCATAGCTGTGTTCATATGCCAATGCATGAGCAGATGCACGTGCACGGGGGGTGGCGTAGCGGCTACGCGACGCAGCGTGCTACCAGGGAGTACGGCGGAAGCACCCTGGTCACCCTACGACTCCTGACCTTGTGACCTTTCGGTCGCCATGGAGGACGCCGTTACGGCCCCGGGGGTTGGGTCGCGGAGGACGACGGGCTCGACGGAGAGCTCCCCGGAGGGCTCTCCGGGGAGCTCAGGTCACCCGGCGCAGGCGCACGCGGGCTTCCTGCCGGGGGTGCGGAAGGCCTCGTGGTGACGGCTCCCGGCGGTCACGCCCGGCCCGGGAGCTTCGCGAGGAGCTTGCCCGCGCGGTCGTACATCGCCACGGCGGCCTCCGCGCCCTCCGGCCCGGTGTGGGCGTACCAGACGCCCCAGCCGGGCCGGGCCGGCAGTTCGAGCAGGACGGCGGCGGTCCTGGTGCCCCCGGAGTCCGTGAGCTCGACCCGGCCGACCGTGCGGGTCCCGAACCCGTAGTACAGGCCCGAGTGGAAGGCGCCCGCCGGGGACGACGACGCCTGGTCGGTCACGCCCGGCGTGGCCGTGTCGACGTTGCCGTCGGTGACGCTCCGGAAGTTCTCGATCCCGTCCGGGTCCGTCCAGTGCTTGCCCTCCGCCGTCAGCCAGAGCTTCCAGCCCTTGCCCGCGTCGACGCGGGCGCCGGACGCGACGACCCGGACCGGGGTCGGGGTGGGCTCCGCCGAGGTGGGCGTGGCCCTGGGCGTGGGGATCCGGGGGGCGACGGCGGACGGCGAGGCGGCGAGCGGGACGGGGTCCGGCAGGGACGGCCGCGCGGACATCACGCCGACGACGGCCGCCGCGGCCGTCGCGGCGCCGAGGACCGTCAGCGCCGAGAAGGTCGCCGTGCGGCGGCGCCGACGGGCCTTCCGCCCCACGCGCCGGAGCGCCGCCAGCGGCACCGGGCTCGGAGTGACGTCGTAGGCCTCGCTCGCGAACACCTCGCGGATCCAGTCGGCCGCGGCCTCGGCCGCGGCCGAGGGGTCCGCGTGAGGACCGGGACCGTGACCGGGATCGTGACCGTGACCGGGGTCGGGTGCGGCTTCGGACGTGGTCATCGGCGGGCTCCGGACGGGGCGGCGGGGGCGTAAGGGACGGGGGCGGCGGCGAGCCGGGGGTGGGTGCGCAGCGCCGCCAGGCCGCGGCGGGCGTGCGTCTTGACCGTGCCGATCGAGCAGTTGAGGACGCTCGCGATCTCCAGCTCGGTCAGGTCCTCCCAGTAGCGGAGCACCATCACGGCGCGCTGGCGGGCGGTCAGATCCGCTAACGCCTCCTGGAGCGCGGTGCGTTGCTCGACGGCCTCGGCATGTCCCGCGTACGTGTGCCGGAGCGATTCGGGGAGCACGGGTGTGAGGAGCAGGGCGACCCGTTTGCGGCGGATGCGGCTGAGGTTGTTGTTGACGAGGGCCCGGCGCACATAGAGGTCGATCTCGTTCCGGGGCACCCGCCGCCACCGCCCGTACACCTTGGCCAGCGTCGTCTGCACGAGGTCCTCGGCCTCGTGGAAGTCGCCGGTCAGCAGTTGGGCCGTGCGCACCAGTCGGGGCCAGGCGGCGACGGCGAACTCGGCGAAGCCGTCGTCCTCGGCGGCGCCGTTGCCCTCGGCACCGTTGCCCTCGGCGGCGGACTCGGGGTGCGGCACGGTGTCGGACCTCGCGATCGTCGAGTGGGGAAGGGGGAGAAGGAGTGAAGTGGGGCGGGGCCAGCCCCGTGCCGGGCCCCGCCCCCGCTCAGGGGGGACAGCCGGTCAGAAGTCCCAGGCCGGCAGGTCGGCGAGAAGCTTGCCGGAGCGGTCGTACAGCGCGACGGCCGGGCCGCTCTTCGACGGTCCGGTGTGGACGTACCAGACGCCCCAGTCGGAGCGGCCGGGCAGCGCGACGAGGGTCGCGACGGTCTTGCGGCCGTCCGCGTCGGTCAGTTCGACGCGGCCCGCGGCACGGGTCCCGTAGTAGAGGCCGGAGTGGAAGACGCCGTCCGGGCCGCCCTCGCTCTGGTGGCTCACGCCCGGCTGCGTCCGGTCGATGTTGCCGTCGACGACGCTGCGGAAGTTCTCGAAGCCGTCCGGGCCCGACCAGTACTTGCCCTGCCGCGTCAGCCACACGGTCCAGCCCTGTCCGGCGTCGACGCGCTCACCGGGGCGGACGGTACGGACGGGGCTGGGGGCGGGGGTCGCCCTGACCGGGGTGGTCTTCGCCTCCGGGGCCACGGCGGTGGCGACGGTCGAACGGGTGGCGGAGGCGGTGGTGGTCTCGGCGGTCGCCGTCGCCGTCGCCGGTGCGGCGATGGTCGCCGCGGCCGCCACCGCGACGACGGCCGACAGGTACTTCTTCATCCGGTTGCTCCTGGGATCATCGTGTCCGGTCGCCTGCGACCGTCTGGCTCTCCACTCCTTTCAACTCCGCCCGGCCCCCTGCCGGATGACACGATCCCGGAATTGGTGTCCCGCCCTGATCGACAGGACACCTTTAGCGCGCCGGAGTGGCATCCGGCAGCGCCGCCGTGAGCTCGTCCAGGGCGTCGAGGAGCAGCCGTGCGCTCTTGTCGAGGAGGAAGTGGTCGAGCGGGTCCGCCGACCAGGCGGCGATGGTCTCGCGCAGGTCGTCCCAGCGCGGCTGCCTGCGTTCCCGCAGGTCCTTCGCGCCCCGCTCCGTCGACCGGCGCAGGGCCTCCGCGAGGGCCGCGGCGGCGGGCAGCGGGTCGGCGCCGCGGTCCGGCAGGTGCGCCTCCAGGAGCATCGCCGCCCGGCCGAACTCCGCCAGGGCGTGCCCGGCCTCCTCCGCCGTCGCGTGCGAGAGCCCCCGGTGGCGTACCGGCTCGTGGGTCGCGCGGTCCACCGCCTCCTGCCAGGCCACCCGGGCGGCGCGGGTGGCGAGGAGCGCTTCGCGGACGTCGGGGCAGGACCGGCCGGCGGGTTCGGCGTACCGGGCGGCGACGGCGGCGGCGTACCGGCCGTCCGCCACCAGCCAGTCCGCTAGCCGGCCGCGCAGGCGGGGTGTCTCCCAGGCCGGGTAGACGGCGTACGAGAGCATCGCGAGCAGCCCGCCGAGGAGGGTCAGGAGCACGCGCTCCCGGACCGTCTGGGTGAGTCCGGCGCCGTCCATGCCGAGCAGGAAGACGACGTACGCGGCGACGCAGACCTGGCTGACGGCGTACCCCGTGCGCATCAGCAGGTACATGCCGAAGGCGCAGAGGACGGCGAGCGCGGCGGACAGGTACATGTCCGGGTGGGCCGTCTGGACGACCGCCGTCGCGAGCGCCACGCCGACGAGGGTGCCGCCGAAGCGGGCCACCGAGCGGGCGTACGTCTGCGTGAAGTCCGGCCGCATCACCATGACGGAGGCCATCGGCGCCCAGTAGCCGTGGCCGAAGGGGAGGGCGGTGCCGAGGAGGTAGCCGGCGGCCGTGACCACCGAGACGCGGACGGCGTGGCGCAGGATCGGGGAGTCGGGGCGCAGTTCGGCGCGCATCTTCGCGAGGACGATCGGTGCGAGCCGGACCATCGTGGGGCGGGTGCGGGCCTCGTCCGCGGTCGTCGTCTCCGTACGGGGCTCCGCCGTCTCGACGACGTCGCCGAGCAGGGCGGCGAGCCGGTGGGCGGCGCGGCGGGGCGGGCCGGAGAGGATCGCGCCCGTGTCGGGGGTGCGGAGGGCGGCGAGGGCGGCCGGGGGGAGGGTGACCGGCTCGCCGTGCCGGATCGCGTGCGCGGCGGCGTCGAGGACGGCGCCCGCGGCGGCGAGCAGCTCGCGCACGCGGTCCCGCTGCGGCCCCTCCTCGGGCACGCCGACGGCCGGGTCGGCGAGCGAGGCGAGGACCGGGCGGATCCGCTCGGCGAGGCCCCGCGCGCCGTGCAGCTCCGCCGGGCGGCTGCGGGCCTGGCGGGGGGTCACGGCGGCGGCGTTGCGGGCCGTCATGAGCGGTACGGGGTCGAAGGGGGCGACCGGGTCGTGGCGGAGGCGGCGGGCGTAGTCCGCCTCGGCGGCGAGGGCGTCGGCGAGGGCGTCGCGCTGGGCGCCCCAGCGGCGGACGGGGAGGAGGACGACGAGGGCGGCCTGGACGACGCCGCCGGCGAAGATCATGGCGGCGTGGCCGGCGGCGGTGGCGACGGAGGTGGGGAGGGTGACCGTCACGAGCATCATCGCCACGTTGGAGGAGGCGATGATGCCGGCGGTGGGGCCGGCGGCCCAGGCGAGCCCCGAGAGGAACGTCCAGAGCAGGAGCAGGCCGAGGAAGAGGATCGGATGGTCGCCGGCGCCGGTCACGTAGCCGAGGAACGTCGACAGGGCGAGGCTGGCGCCGGAGGCGAGGGCGAGGGTGGGGCGGGGGCGCCAGGAGCGCTGGAAGGTGGCGATGGCGGCCTGGAAGGCGCCGAAGGCGGAGGAGGCGGCGACGGACGGGCCGAAGAGGGCGAGGGAGAAGCCGATGACGAGGGCGAGTCCGAGGGCGCCGCGGGCGGCGATGACGGGTTCGAGCCGCCGTCGCTCGACGGTGAGCCCCGAGCGGGCGGTCTCCTTCAGGGCCCGGAGCCAACTCATGGCCCTGAGCGTATCCGCGAACCGCCACCAAACGGGCATTTCCCGCACCCCGCCCTTGGGGCGAGGTGCGGGCCCTTGGGGCGGGGTGTGAGCAGTGCTACCGCTCCCACGTCCGACCGGCCGAGGACCGGGAGGAGCAGGGGCGGGCCTCGGTGCGGGGTGCGCGCCCTTGAGCGGGGTGCGGGCCCGGTCCTACGGCAAGGGGCGGCGGTTCGGGTGGAGGCCCGCCCTGTCCGCCGCCGTGGCGCCGTGGTTCCAGCCCTCCTCGTCCCAGGCCGCGCGGACCCTCGTCGACCGGGTCTCCGGGAAGAGTTCGTCCGTGCGGTTCGTGACCGCGAGGTCGCGGGACGCGAGGGCCGGGAGGAGTGTCGGGGCCTCGGCGGCGACCCGGCGGGACGTCGTCGCGAGGCGGGCGCCGAGGCGGTTGGCGTAGGCCAGGAGGAAGGACTGGCGGAACGACTTCGTACGCTTGCGGCCGCCCGCCCGCTGCTCCGCCTCCGCCCGCGTCATCGCCGCCGTCCCCTGCACGAGCAGCGACGTGTACAGCAGCTCCACCGGATCGAGGTCCGCCTCGAAGCCGACCACCGTCGAGAAGCCGTACGCCTCGTTCCACACCGCCCGGCAGTGGTTCGCCGTCGCCACCGCGTCCAGCAGGATCGCCTTCGCCTGTTCGTACGGCGGCTCCACCCCGATCCGGATCGCGCCCGGGGTCTCCGGCGACGGCGCGCCCGCCGCGAGCGTCGCCTCGTCCAGGCTGTGCCGCGCCATCAGCTCCTGGGCCTTCGCGGTGAGCGCCTCCGCCTCCTCCGGGTATCCGGTCGCCTCCGCCTTCGCGAGCAGCGCGCGGATCCGGGTGAGCATGCGGGGCTCCCCCGCGGCGGCCGGTGGCAGCGTCTCGCCCGGGACCGGGCCGACCGCGTCGAGCCTCGGCAGCCGGACCAGGATCCGGTACAGCTCCAGGACGGTCGTCGCGTACGAGAAGCGGTCCGGGCGGCCCGTCGGCCGGACGGGCCCGGAGTCCGGTGCGTCGAGTTCGTCGAGCTGCGCCTGCCAGCGGTGGGGCAGGCGCTCGTAGCCCGCCGTCTCCGTCCTGATCAGGGCGGCGAGGACGCGGACGTGTTCGTCCGCGAGGTCGCGGCGGGCCGTGCGGAGCAGGTCCGCCGGCTGCCAGCCCCTCCCCCACAGCGTCCGTACGAACTCCTCGCCGCGCCGTGCCAGTTCCGCGTCCGCGCCCCGGTCGGCGGCGAGCAGCGACGCCGCCGTGTCGAGCGAGGCGTCGTCGCTCGCGTACAGCGCCTCGAAGGCCTTGTCGATGGTGGTGGTACTCACGCCGTCCTCGTGTCCCATTCCTCGCGCGACCGGGCGATCACCGCACGGTGGTCGAGCGACCAGTCGACCAGCTGTTTGATCAGGTGGGTCATGCTGTGGCCGGTCTCGGTCAGCGCGTACTCCACCTGCGGCGGGGTCGTCGGGTAGACCGTCCGCGAGACGAGTCCGTCCCGTTCGAGGCGGCGCAGCGTCAGGGTCAGCATCCGCTGCGAGATGCCCGCGACCAGCCGCTGGAGATCCCGGAAGCGCTGTGGGCCCGGGGCGAGTTCGACGACCACGTGCACGGTCCACTTGTCGCCGAGCCGGTCCTGGACGTCCCGTACCCCGCACTCGTCGGCGCAGGTCACCACCGGTCCGGCAACCGGCTCGGCCGTTACCTCCACGGCCGCCTCCGCGGTCGCCTTCGTGGTTACCTCCGTGTGCCCTTCGGACATCAAAGTGCCTCCTTCCGCGATCTCCGCCGTCCCCCCACGATGGTCTCAGCGGTCTCAGCCGTCACCACCCCAGGGGGAACACATGCTGCTCGTCACCGGCGTCTCCGGCGCCCTCGGCTCTCTCGTCGCCGCCCGTCTCGCCGGCCGCGACGACGTCGTCCTCGGCACGCGCACGGCCGACGCCGCCCGCGCCGGAGTGCCCGGCACCCGTGCCGGACTGCCCTCCGGCCCCACCGGCCTGCCCTCCACCCGCCGCGTCGACTTCGACGCGCCCGAGACCCTGCCGGAGGCCTTCGCCGGGGTCGACACCCTGCTCCTCGTCTCCGCCGGGTACGGGGAGGACGACACGGTCGCCGCCCGCCACGGCGCCGCGATCTCCGCCGCCGAGCACGCGGGCGTCCGGCACGTCGTCTACACGAGCCTCTCCGGCGACGGCGACCACCTCGCGTACGCCCTCGCCCACCGCTGGACCGAGCGGCGGCTCCAGCGGTCCGCCACCCTCGACTGGACCATCCTCCGCAACGGCCTCTACGCGGAGCTCCTCGCCGGGATCGCCGCCCCCGACGCCGAGAACCGCATCACCGGGCCCCTCGGCGAGGGCCGGCTCGCCGCCGTCGCCCGCGAGGACCTCGCCGATGTCGCGGTCGCCGTCGCCACGGACCCCGCCGCCCACCGCAACCGCGTCTACGAGCTCGTCGGCGAGCGCCCCCTCGGCGGCGCCGAGCTCGCGGAGGCCCTGGGCGCCACGTACGCCCCGGGCACGCTCGCGGACGCCCGCACCGCCGTCGCCGCCTCCGGGGCCGCGCCCTTCCAGGTGCCGATGGTGGCGAGCACGTACTCGGCGATCGCGCACGGCTTCCTGGACGGAACGGGCGTCGAGAGCGACCTGCGCGCGCTGCTCGGCGGGCGCGAACCCCTCGACGCGCTCGACGTGTTCGTGAAGGCCGTACGCGAGGGGTAGGCCTGGCCCTACCCCCGGGACGCCCGGCAGTGGTCGTGATCGGCGGGGGCGGAAACGGTTCGCTTGAGCCATGACCACGACGACGACCACGACGACCACGGCCACGGCCACGACCACCGCCACGGACACCGCCGCCGTACGGCTCCGGGGGCTCGCCCGCCACCACCGTGACGTCCGCGCCCTCGACGGCGTCGACCTCGACTTCGCCTCCGGCACCTTCACCGCCGTCATGGGCCCCTCGGGCTCCGGCAAGTCCACGCTGCTCCAGTGCGCCGCCGGGCTCGACCGGCCCACGTCCGGGAGCGTGGAGGTCGGCGGGACCGCCCTGGAGGGGCTGAGCGAGCGGCGTCTGACCCTGCTGCGGCGGGACCGGATCGGCTTCGTCTTCCAGTCGTTCAACCTGCTGCCCAGCCTGACGGCCGCGCAGAACGTCGCCCTGCCGCTCCGCCTCGCCGGCCGCCGCCCCTCCCGTACGGAGGTGCGGGAGGCCCTCGCGCGCGTCGGGCTCGCCGGCCGGGAGCGGCACCGGCCCGGGGAGTTGTCCGGCGGGCAGCAGCAACGGGTCGCGATCGCCCGGGCGTTGATCACCCGGCCCGCCGTCCTCTTCGGCGACGAGCCGACGGGCGCGCTGGACTCGACGACGAGCCGCGAGGTCCTGGCCATGCTGCGCCGGCTGGTCGACGAGGACGGTCAGACGATCGTCATGGTCACCCACGATCCGGTGGCGGCGGCCCGCGCGGACCGGGTGGTGTTCCTGGTCGACGGCCGTCTGGCGGGCGAACTGGCGGCGCCGACGGTGGAGTCGGTCGCGGCCCGGATGGCGGGTCTCGAAACGTCGGGCGCCCCCGTGGGGAGCCTCGCATGCTGACCGTCGTCCTGTCCGGCCTCCGCACCCGCTGGTCCTCCTTCCTCGGCGGGTTCCTCGCCCTCGCCCTCGGCGTCGGGCTGCTCGTCACCATGGGCCTCGGGCTCTCCGCGACGTTTCACGCGCCCGAGCGTTCCCCCCAGCGGTTCGCCTCGTCGCCCGTCGTCGTCCAGGGCCAGGACCGGCTGACGCTCGACGTGCGGCGCGGGCCCGACACCGTTTCCGTGGCGCAGCGACTCGACCGTCCACAGCCTGTGGACAAAGAACTCGTACGCGAACTCCGCGCCCGCTGGACCGTCAGCACGTCGGGCGGCCCCGACGCCGTCGGCGTCGACGCCCCCGCCGCCGAGGTCCGGGCCCTGGTCGGCGACCGCGCCCAGGTCCTCACCGGCGACGAACGGCGGAACGCCGACCCCGATCCCGAGCGGGACGCCCAGGCCCTCGTCGGCCTCAACGCCCTCCTCGGCACCACCGGCGGCGTCACCGCCTTCGTCTCCGTCTTCGTCGTCGCCTCCACCTTCGCCTTCGCCGTCGCCCTGCGGCGCCGCGAGTTCGGCCTGCTCCGCACCGCCGGAGCCACCCCCGGGCAGGTCCGCCGGATGCTCCTCGCCGAGGCGACGGTGCTCGGCGTGGTCGCCTCCGCCGCCGGCTGCGCGCTCGGCGCCGCCGGTGCGCCACTGCTGGCCCGGGCGCTGGTCGACGGCGGCCTCGCCCCCGAGTGGTTCGCGGTCGGCGACGCCGTCTGGCCCTTCCACCTCGCCTTCTGGACGGGCCTGACCGTCGCGCTCGCCGGGGCGGTCGCCGCGTCCCGCAGGGCCGGGAAGGTCGGCCCGACGGCCGCGCTGCGCGAGGCGGACGTCGACACCGACGTCCTGCCGCTCGGCCGGGCCCTGCTCGGCACCGGGCTGCTTCTCGCGGGGCTCGGGCTGCTCGTCTGGACGTGCGTCACCGAACCGTCGGAGCTGCTGAAGCGGAAGACGTACACGACCCTCCCGATGCTCCTGACCGGCGGCGTCGCCCTGCTGTCCCCGCTCCTGGTCCGGCCCGTGGCACGGCTGCTGCGGCTGCGCGGGGCCGTGGGGACGCTCGTACGGGAGAACAGCGCCGCCTCCGTGCGCCGGACGGCCGCCGTGGCCGCGCCGGTCCTCGTGACCGTGGCGCTCGCCGGGACGCTCTTCGGCTCGGCGGCGAGCGTCACGCGGACGCGGGGCGTCGAGGCGCGGGAGCAGACGGCCGCTCAGTACGTGGTGAGCGGACCGGAGTTGAGGCCGGTGGCGGGTGTTGCGCCGGACGGGGCGGTCGTCTCCTCCACGGCGTCGACCTCGCTCTTCGTACGGGACGGGGCCGAGGCCGTCGTGAAGTACGGGGCGCGGGCGGTCGCCGACCCGGCGGCGTTCGCGGAGCTCGCGCGGCTGCCCGTCGTCGCGGGGGACCTGCGGGACCTCGACGACCGGTCGATCGTCGTCAACGAGGAGTTCGAGCGGCGCCGGATCGGCGAGACCGTCGAGGTCTGGCGCGCGGACGGGAGCGGTCCCGTACGGCTCCGGGTCGTGGCCGTCCTCGCGCTCGGGACCGGCGACAACGGGCCGTACGTCACCCGGGCGAACGCACCCGGCGCCGCCCTCGACCGGATCGAGGCGCGCGGCGGCGGCGCGGCCACGGCGCGGGCCCTGGAGGCGAGCGGCGGGACCGTCAGGACCGCCGACGCGTGGGCCTCGGCCGGCCACCCGGCGAGCAGTCCGCAGACCCGGCTCGGCATGATCCTGGTCCTCGGCATCGCCCTCGTCTACACGGTGATCGGCCTCGCCAACACGCTCCTCATGGCGACCTCCGTACGCGGCGGGGAACTGGCGTCCCTCCGGCTGGCCGGCGCCACCCGGGCCCAGATCCTGCGGGTGGTCACGGGCGAGGCGCTCCTCGCCACCGCGATCGGGACGCTCCTCGGCCTCGCCGTGACGGCGGCCGTCCTCGGCACCCTGGGGGCGGGCCTGGCCTCGCTCTCGGCGCCGGTGGGCCTGGTCCTCCCGTGGGCCACGGCCGGCGCCGCGGCGGCGGTCTGCGCGGCGGTCGCGGTCGCCGCGTCGGCCCTCCCCGCGTGGCGGCTCACGCGCTGAGCGGCGATGGTGGGACACGGGGCGGCGACAAGGGTCGGAGCCGGGTCGCCGCCCCTCCACGCACGCGCGTGGAGCCCTACGAAGAGGCCTCGGCCTTCTTCGCGGCCCGCCACTCCGGCGCGAGGACCGACCAGACCTCCTCGTCGTGGATCTCGCCCCGGTAGGCGTAGCTCTCGCGCAGGACGCCGTCCCGCTTCATGCCGAGGCGCCGGGCCACCGCGATGCTGGGCTCGTTGCCGGAGGAGACCACCCACTCCACGCGGCGGATCCCCCGCACCTCGATCGCCCAGTCGACGAGCGCCCGGGCGGCCCGGGTCACCAGGCCCTTGCCGACCCCCGCCGGCTCCAGCCAGCAGCCCGCCTCGGCCCGGCCGCTCGCGACGTCGAACGTCCGGAGGATGACGGCGCCGACGAGCGTGCCGTCCGCCGACCAGATGCCGCAGATCCGGCCGGTGTCGGCCGCCACCTTCTCCGCGTACAGGCGGAGGAACGCCCGGCTCGACTCCAGGTCGGTCACGACGTCGGGGAGGCCGTTGCGGGCGCCGATGAACTCCCGCCCCCGGTCCATGTGCGCCAGGAACTCCTCGGCCTGCCACGGTTCGAGCGGCCGCAGCTCCGCGCCGTCGTCCCCCAGGGGTATCGCGTACATCATCGTCGTCGCCTTCCACGGCCGGTCGGTCCGGGCCTCGCAGCGGAGGATCCTCTCACCCTCCGCCGACGACCTCCACCGACTTCCCGGTCCTACGGGACCAGGATCAACTTGCCCCGCACGTGGCCCGATTCGCTCAGCTCCTGGGCGCGGGCCGCCTCCTTCAGGGGGAGCGTGTCGGCGAGCCGGACCGCGAGGGTGCCCTCGACGGCCTGCCGGGCCTGGGCCGTGAGCGCGGCGCGGACGACGTCCGGGGCGGCCGAGACGCCGGAGAAGGTGATCCCGTACTCCGCCGCGTCCGTCGCCGCGATCGTCGCGATCCGCCGCTTGTCGGCCGTCCCCTCCCCGCCCAGGAGCTCGATCGCGACCGGCAGCACGCCGTGCCCCGCCGCGTCGAAGACCGCGTCGACGCCGCCCGGCGCGGCCGCCCGCACCCGCTCGGCCAGGCCTTCCCCGTACGCCACCGGAACCGCGCCGAGCTCCCGCAGGTACGCGTGGTTGGACTCCGAGGCGCTGCCGACGACCGTGATCCCGGCCGCGACGGCCAGCTGGACGGCCACCGAGCCGACGACGCCCGCCGCCCCGTGCAGGAAGAGGGTCTCGCCCGCCCGCACCCCGATCAGGTCCAGGACCCGCTGGGCCGTCTCCCCGGCCACCGGCAGGCTCGCGGCGGCCTCCCAGGAGAGCCCGACGGGCTTGGGCGCGACGGTGCCGGCGATGGCGTACTCGGCGTACGCGCCGGTCTTCGTCCAGCCGAGGACCTGATCGCCGACGGCCAGGTCGGTGACGCCCTCGCCGAGCGCGTCGACGGTACCGGCGAACTCCAGGCCCGGGACGGCGGGGAAGGTCGTCGGGTAGAACTCCTCGACCCAGCCGTAACGGCGCTTCCAGTCCACCGGGTTGACGCCCACCGCCGCCACCTTGACCCGGACCTCGCCGGGGCCGGGCTCCGGCAGGGCGACACCCGTCTCGTGGCGCAGCACCTCGGGGCCGCCGAACTCCTCGTACACGATCGCTTCCATCTGCGCCGCCATCTCAGCCTCCACCGCTGCCCGTTCGGGTCTCTCGCTCTTCGTCGTGCTCCAGCCTGCGCCCCGCTCCCTCCCGGCCCCGCCCTCCCAACGGCCAGTCCCACCTGTCCGAAAGACCGGCCGGCCCCCGCCCCTCCGCGATTACGCTGCACCGCATGGACGCGCTCACCCTGACCTCCGCGTACGAGATCCTCCGGCAGCCGCTCGGCGAGATCCTCCCCAAGGTCTCGGCCGCCCTCGCCCCGCTGATCCCGCACGTGGACGCCGCCGAACTCTCCACCCACTGCGCCCACTCCCCCTTCAAGGCCCTCGGCGGTACGGAGCTGCTGACCGCCGCCGAACTGACGCCGCTGCTCCTGGCGGGCGTCCCCGGCAACCCCTGGCAGGGCGTCGCGACGATCGGCGGCCGGGCGCGCGAGGTCGTCGCCGTGAAGAGCGACGCGACCCGGCGCGGGGCGGTCCTCGTGCTCGTACGGGAGGACGGCGCCGACCCGGCCGGTGCGGCCGAGCTGACCGTGGCGCAGGCCCTGTGGAACCTGGTGACCAGCCACTTCGACCGGTTCGCCACGGAGGCGATGCCGGGTGCCCTGGCCCGTTCGCGCGCGGCGGCCGACACCCGGGCCCGGGTCATCGCCGAGCTGTCGACCGCGCACGCGGCGGCGCTCTCCGGCGTCCTCGGGGTGCTGCGCAGCCGGGCCCTCGACGACACGACGGCCCGGGCGACCGCGACCGACCTGGCCGCCACGGCGCTCATCGACATGCGGGCCGAGCAGCGGCGGGACCGGGAGCTCGCGGAGGAGCCCGCGCGGGACGCCTTCGAGCGGCTCGCCGGGGAGCTGCGGCCGATGCTGCGGCACAGCGCGGTCCGGCTCGACCTGGGCGCGCCCGACACGGACCGCTCCCTCGCGGCGGACGTGGCGCACAGTGCGCGGGCGATCGTCCGGGCCCTGCTCCTGATCGTCCTGGAGCAGGACTCGGTGCGCCGCGTCCACGTCGGCTGGCAGCTGACCGAGCACGAGCTGAGGGCCTCGGTGCGGGACGACGGGGCGGGCGCCCTGGCCCCGTGCGACCTGGGGACGGGCAGCATCCGGGACCGCCTCGACGTGCTCGGCGGGCGGCTCGACATGGACGCGGTGCCGGGCTGGGGCACGACGATCACGGCGGCGCTCCCGCTGGCGACCCCGGAGGCGCCGGTCGAGGCGGCGCACCCGCTGACCGGGCTCGGCGAGCGGGAGGTGGAGGTGCTGCGGCACCTGGCGCTCGGGCACCGGAACCGGCGGATCGCGGAGGAGCTGCACATCAGCGAGTCGACGGTGAAGTTCCACGTGGCGAACATCCTGAACAAGCTGGGCGTCGACTCGCGCGGCGAGGCCGCCGCGCTCTTCCACGCGGCGGCGTAGGCGTGTCCGTGGGCCTGTCCGGCGGTCTCTCCGGCGGGTCTCTCCTGCGGGCCGCCGCAGGCCGTCCGCAGCCCCGTCCGCAGGCCCGTCCGGCGGTCGGGTGATGTCGCGACCCGGCACTGTCAGTGGCGGGTGCCAGACTCGCATCCATGAGCGAGAGGTGGGCGCTGGCCGCCGAGGCGGAGGGGGACGGAGCGCTGCTCGTGCCCCTCGGCCAGGACGGGCTGCCCGCCGGGGACGTGCGGCGTGAGCCGGACCTGGCGGCGGCCGTGCGCGCCCGCCCCGACGTGGCCCGCTGGGTGTGGCGGTCGACGGCCGAGGTGTATCCGCGGCTGCTCGCCGCCGGGGTCCGGGTCGAGCGGTGCTACGACGTGGAGGACGCCGAGCAGCTCCTCCTCGGGCACGAGGGTCGGCTCGGGGAGCCCCGTTCGGCGGCGGCGGCCTGGGCGCGCCTGCGGGACGCTCCCGTACCGCCCGATCCGCCGCAGCGCAGCGCCGAGCCCGGTTCGCAGGACTCGCTCTTCGAGCCCCGGCCCGTCGTCTCCGTGCCCTTCGACGGGCTCCTCGCGGTCTACGCGGAGCAGCTCCGCCGCCACGACCGGGCCGAGCACCCGGGCAGGATGCGGCTGCTCACCGCCGCCGAGTCGGCGGGAATGCTGGTCGCCGCCGAGATGCACCGGGCCGGGCTGCCGTGGCGGGCGGACGTGCACCGGGACCTGCTGCACGAGCTGCTCGGCGAGCGGTACGCGGGCGGGGGCGAGCCGCGCCGGCTCGCCGAGCTCGCGGACGAGGTGTCGGCGGCCTTCGGGCGCCGGGTCCGGCCGGATCTCCCCGCCGACGTCGTGAAGGCCTTCCAGCAGGCCGGGATCCGGCTGAAGTCCACGCGCCGCTGGGAGCTGGAGGAGGTCGACCACCCGGCGGTGGAGCCGCTCATCGCGTACAAGAAGCTGTACCGGATCTGGACGGCGCACGGCTGGTCGTGGCTGGCCGACTGGGTGCGCGACGGCCGCTTCCGCCCCGAGTACCTGCCGGGCGGCACGGTCAGCGGACGCTGGACGACCAACGGCGGCGGGGCGCTCCAGATCCCGAAGGTGATCCGGCGGGCGGTGGTCGCCGACGAGGGCTGGCGGCTCGTCGTCGCCGACGCCGACCAGATGGAGCCGCGCGTCCTCGCCGCGATCTCCCGGGACCCGGGTCTGATGGAGGTCGCGGGGCACCCCGACGACCTGTACACCCGCCTCTCCGACCGGGCCTTCTCCGGCGACCGCGACCACGCCAAGATCGCGCTCCTGGGCGCGATCTACGGGCAGACCAGCGGCGACGGCCTGAAGAACCTGGCGGCGCTGCGGCGCCGCTTCCCCCGCGCGGTGGCCTACGTCGACGACGCGGCGAAGGCGGGCGAGGAGGGCCGGCTCGTCCGGACCTGGCTCGGCAGGACCAGCCCGAAGGCGGTCGGCGCGGGCGACGACGACGAGGCCGGGCTGCCCCAGGAGGGCGGCGAACCGGCGGCGGACGAGGGCGAGTTCGTTCCCGGGTACGCCTCGGGGAACGCCCGGGCGCGCGGCCGGTTCACCCGGAACTTCGTCGTGCAGGGAAGCGCCGCCGACTGGGCGCTCCTGATGCTGGCGGCGCTGCGGCGCTCCCTCGCGGGGATGCGGGCGGAGCTGGTCTTCTTCCAGCACGACGAGGTGATCGTGCACTGCCCTGCGGAGGAGGCGGAGGCGGTCACGGCCGCGATCAGCGCGGCCGGGGACGAGGCGGGGCGGATCGCGTTCGGGGAGACGCCGGTGCGGTTCCCGTTCACGACGGCGACGGTCGAGCGGTACGCGGACGCCAAGTAGGCGTACGGGGAGACGGGGACGAGGGGTGGCGGGCCGATGCCCACCACCCCTCGCTCCCCCGTTCGTTCAGGTCCTACTTCGTGGGCAGCTTCTGCCACTTGGGGCTCAGCGCGATCGCCTTCAGCTGCGCCACGGTCAGCGCGGGCTCGGCGCGCGTGGCGTCCTGGTGGTACCCACCGGTGTTCAGGGCGGAGACGACGACCCGGAAGCCCTCGGGCGTCATGGTGTCGACGCTCCACGAGGCGGCACCGGAGCCGCCCTTCTCCGCGGGCTGCTGGGTGACCTTGACCCGGCGACCGTCGGGCAGGACGGTGATGTCGCCGCCGCGGAAGATGTCGCCGGCCGCGTCCGCCATGTCGGGCTGGACGTTGATCTCGACGAAGCTCTTGCCCTCGCCGTCGTCGACGACCAGGAAGCCGTAGCCGTAGTCCCCGCCCTTGTCCTTCACCTGGAGGCCCTTGGGCAGGAGCGAACGCAGGGTGGACCGGATGGCCGGGCCGCTCGCCTCACCGGGCGCCTGGTGCGCCCCCGGGGAGACCTCCGTCTTCGGGTTCGCGGGCAGCTTCTTCAGCAGCGCGCGCCAGTCGCCGGACGTGACGAGGGCCTTCAGCTGGGTGGCGGTGAAGGGCGGGGTGTCGCGGGTGATCGCGGCGCCCTTCTCCCCGGCGGCGTTGTACTCGCTCGCGTCGACGAGGAAGCCGTCCTTGGTGAGCAGGACCGCCCGCCAGTTCTTGGTCTCCTCGCGCTTGTCGGGGTACACGTACCCCTGGATGACCATCAGCCGGTCACCGCCCGGCAGCCGCTCGCTGGCGCACCTGTCGAAGGGGACGTGGGCCCTGCTCGGGCACTCGACCTGCCCCGAGCCCGCCTCGCCGGCGCCCGCGCGGTAGAGGCCGACCGAGACGGCCGCCTCGCCGTCGCCGTCGTCGTAGACGCCGAGGGCCGACTGGCCCTTGCCGTCCAGGTTCTCGAACCGCCACTGCCCGGCAGGGGTGTTGGCCTGGATGACGGCCGCGATGTCCTTGACCGGGATCTGCGCCTGACCCGGCAGCCCGGGCGCGGCCTTGCCGGACTCGTTCTTCGGCTGGGGCTTGGGGGCCGCCACGCCGGCGTTCGTCGCCTTGCCGGTGGGGCTGAGCACCGACCCGCCGTACACGCCGCCGATGCCGACGGCGGCGAGCGCGAGGGCGCCGCCGGTCACCGCGAGGCGGCGGCGCACCAGGCGGCGCCGGCCGCGGGTGAGTCCGCCCTCGACCAGCTCGCGCCGGCCGTCCACGGAGAAGCCTTCGCCCGTGCTGCGCAGGACCGCGCCGAGCTCTTCCTCGAAGCCCTCGTGCGGGGATCCTTCGTTCTGGGACATGCCGAAACCACCGTTTCCGGTTCGTGGGTGAGAAGTCTGTGGGGTGCGAGTGGGTCGGTTCGTGAGCGGGTCAGCGGGTCAGCGGGTCAGCGGGTCAGCGGGTGGCGAACTCGGCGATGTTGCCGCCGAGCCGTTCCCGCAGCTTGGCGAGCGCCCGTACGGAGCGGGTGCGGACGGCCGCGGAGCTGACGTGCAGGGAGTCGGCGGTCTCCTCGATGCTGCGGTCCTCCCAGTACCGCAGCACGACGACCGCCCGGTCCTTGGGCGCCAGTCCGGCCAGTGCGTCGAGCAGCGCGATCCGGAGTGCCGGGTCCTCGCCGTTCTCGGGTGCGCGGTCGGGCAGCTCGCCGAGGGGGCGCTCGGTCGCGGAGCGGCGCCGCTGGTGGCTGAGGAACGTACGGACGAGGACGGTCTGGGCGTACGCGGCGGGGTTGCCGATCCGTGCCATGCGGCCCCACTGGGCGTACATCCGGCCGAGCGTCTCCTGCGTGAGGTCCTCGGCGAGATGGGTGTCGCCGCTGGTCAGCAGGCATGCGGAACGGAACAGGTGCCCCGTGCGTGCGGAGGCGAACTCCAGGAACTCGTCCGCGCGGGACTTTCTCATGCCCCTCCTTTCCCTCGCGGTCACGTGGTGTGGTCGCCGTACACCTCATTGACGCGACGGGGGTGGGGAAATGTTTCAGGGAAAGTTCGACGACATCGTCGAGGAAATCTTCGACGTGGGCCTCGCCCGACGGGTCCAAAGAAGCGGAATCGGGTAATCCTGAAGTATGAACACTCTCAGCGCAGCAGAGAGCCTGGCCGCTGGGGTCTGGCAGTCAGGCCTGGGACAGGTTCTCGGCGGGCTCGTCATCGTCGCCGTCCTCGTCGCGGCCGTCTGGCTCGGCTTCCGGGTCCGCGACCGCGAGTCCGCGACACCCAAACCGGAGGATCAGCCGCACCGGCCGGAGACCGACCAGCTGCCGGGCGAGATGTCCGAGTACCGGAGGCCTGCGGAGATGCCGCAGAACGACGGCGAGCACCGCCTCATGCCGTACGAGCTCAAGGGCCCCGGCACGTCGGGCACCGAGACCTCTCCGGATCCGCCGAGCGAGGAGAAGCGCAAGTGGGGCGGAATCTCCAGCGGCGGCTTCGGCAGCGGAGGCACCGGCCACGGCGACTGACGCCGGGCGAACCCCCGGTCGCGCCGGGGCGTCCCGGAGGACGCCCCGACGACGGCCGTTCCCTGCCTCGCCACAGCCTCGCCACACGGAGGTCACGACCTGTGGATGACGACGACGTCCCCGCCGCCCACGACGGCCACGAGCACGTGCACGAGCCGCGCCTGAAGGCCATGGCGTACCGGCTGCTCGGCTCGTTCGACGAGGCCGAGGAGGCGGTGGAACAGGCGATGGAGCAGGCCGGAGAGCAGCCGGCGGATCAGCCGGCGGATCAGTCGGCGGATCAGTCGGCGGATCAGCCGGTGGATCAGCCGGCGGATCAGTCGGTGGCGGAGGAGGCCCGGGAGACGGCCGAGACGGCCGAGACGGCCACCCGCGACACCGCCGACGAACGGCCGCTCGACGCCCTGGCCCGGAACTGCCTGGACCGACTCCGCTCGCGCGAGACCCACCGGACCGCCCCCTGGGACCCGTGGGACCCCTGGGACACCGACCGGAGCGGACCGGCGGGCCGCGCCCTCCTGACGACCCTGGACGCCCTCACCCCGCCCGAGCGGCTCGCCTTCGTCCTCCACGACCTGTTCGACGTCCCGTACGAGGAGATCGCCCCCGTTCTGGAACGCAGCACCGCCGCCGCCCGCCACCTGGCCGGCCGGGCCCGGCACCGGATGGAGGGCACCGAGGAGATGCCGGAACCCGACCCGGCACGCCAGCGGAAGGTCGTCGCCGCCTTCCTGGCGGCCTCGCGGACCGGGGACTCCCAGGTGCTGCTCGCGCTCCTCGACCCTGACGTGGCGCTGCGGGCCGACCCCACCGCCGTACGGACCGGGGTGCGGCCCGCGCACGGGGCGGTGGCCGTGGCCCTGGCCCTCGCCGGGCGGACCCGGGAGGCCCGCCAGGCCCTGGTGGACGGGTCGGCGGGCCTGGTCCTGTCACGCGACGGGCGGCCCCGCACGGTCTTCGCCTTCACCGTGCTCGACGGCAGGATCACCTCGGTCGACGTCCTGGCGGACGAGGGCCACCTCAGCCGTCTGACCGTGCGGCTCCTCGCGGAGAACTCGACCCGGGCCTGAGCCCATCCCTTCTCCGAGTACTCCCCCGGTCACTCCCCGGGGATCTCCCCCAGCACGCGTCCCGCGCGCGAGGCGACGTGCGCGGGCGGGGCGAGGTCCTCGGGCAGGACGGGGTCGGTGACCGGCTCGCCGAAGGTGGTCACGACGGGCAGGACACCCGCCCACAGCCCGAGCGCCGCGTCCTCGGAGTCGCCGTCGTCCGGCGGGCCGCTGCGGGTCTTCACCGAGGCCTCGGTGAGGTCGAGCGCGAGGACGGCGGTCGCGGCGAGCTCCTTGCGGCTGGGCTGCCGCACGTACTCCCACTGCCCCGGCGAGCTCTGCTCGGTGAGGGCCCGCAGCCCGCGCAGCTTCTCCTCCGGGTCGGTCACGATCCGCGGTACGCCGTAGACCATCGCGCAGCGGTAGTTGACGCCGTGCTCGAAGACGGAACGGGCGAGGACGAGACCGTCGACATGGGTGACCGTGACGCAGACGGTGGTGTCGGGGGCCTGGACCAGGCTGCGGCTGGCGACCGAGCCGTGGAGGTACAGCCGGTCGCCGTCCACGCCGTACGCGGTGGGGACGACCATCGTCGTCCCGTCGACGGGCACCCCGAGGTGGCAGAGGAAGCCCGCCGCGAGGACCGCGTCCAGGTCGGCCCGCCGGTGGCTGCCCTTCTCCCGCATGCGCCGCAGCCGGGTCCGATCGGTGAAGGGCAGGTCCCCGCCGTCCGTCGGCTCCCCGCCACCCGTCGGTTCGCCGCTGGCTTCTGTCGTGGCGCTCATGCTGCCCTCTCGTTCCCCGTACCGGTTGCCGGTCGCCGGTCGCTGGTGGTGTTCTACGGGCTCACGGCCCGCCACCGCCACCGCCGCCCACCTGTCGGAACACCCGCGGCCCGGTCCAGGCACAGCCGACCGGCAGCGGCCGGCCGGCGCGTGGCGCGGACCAGCGGACGCCGTCCCAGACGCCCGTCTGCTGTCCGCGTGCCACCGGCACGCTCCAGGGACGGCCGGCGAAGCCCGCGCCGACGGCCTTCACACAGGCCTCCTTGACCGTGAAGATCCACGCGAACTCGCGTCTGCGGCCTGCCTCGGGCAGGGCGGACAGCGCGTCCGCGTCCTCGGGCGAGCAGCAGAACCGCAGCAGCCGGTCGCCGACGGGGGACGGGGACTGTACGTCGACGCCGACGTCCCGGTTCCGTCCGACGGCCGCGGCGACCCAGCCGGCGGAGTGCGAGAGGCTCACCCCCAGATCGGGCCGGTCCGGCAGGAACGGCCGGCCGCCCGGGCGGGCGGCGACCGGGCCGCCCCGGAGGTCCTCGCCGAGCTCCCGCAGCAGGGCCCGCAGCAGGGTGCGGGAAGCGGTGTGCTCCAGGGCCCGCCACGGTGGCAGCTCCGCGGCGGCCGCGCGGTCCGGCGCGGCGACGGGCAGCGCGCCGAGGACGTCCTCGCTCCGGGCGACCAGGTAGTGCACGCCCTCGGCGGGCGTGTGCGGCCGCGCTCTCCACAGCGCCGCCGCGCTCACCGGGCCCCCTCTCCGGCACCTCGCCGGCCGGGGCCCTCCGCGCCGGCACCTCGCCGGCCAGGGCCCCCCGTCGGCCCCGGTCCGGTCAGGTGGTGGTCAGGCGCGGTCCGGGACACGCTGGAGGGTGCGGATCGGTCGGGTGGCCAGGAGGGCGGCCGTGGTGAGGAAGCCGACCACGACCCCCACGATGAGCACCGCGTCGGTGCCGAACGCACCGACGGCGGGTCCGGCCAGCGCGCTGCCGATCGGGTACATGCCGACGGAGCCCGCGACCTCGTAGGCGTGGACGCGGTTGAGCACCTCGCCCGGCACCTGGGTCTGCACGCTGGTGGCCCACATGACGCCCCAGACGCCGATCCCGACGCCGACCAGGACCTGGGCGACGCAGAGCAGCCAGACCGGCCAGCCCAGCACGATGCCGAGCGGGTACAGCGGGTACGCCATCATCGCCACGGCCCCTGCGGCGAGCGGCCGTTGGGGCTTGTAGCGGATCGCGAGGAGACCGCCGGCCACGGTGCCGGCGCCCAGTGCGGCGTTGACCAGACCGAAGGCGCTCGCGCCGTGCTCGGGCACGATCACACCGGCGGCCAGCGACAGCTGCGGCCCCCAGGAGAGCACCGCGTAGAACATCCAGATGAGGATCACGCCCCAGAGCCAGCTGCGGGAGCTGAACTCCTGCCAGCCGACGGCCAGGTTGCGCCACAGGCTCTGGCCGGCCGGCGGGGCGGGGACCACGCCGAGCCGGAGCACGAACAGGCAGATCGCGCTGGTCCCGTAGGCGACGGCGGATATCACCATCACCCAGCCGGTGGACCCGAACCCGACGAGGACACCGGCGAGCGCCGGGCCGCCGAGGCCGGTGATCGCCTCGGAGGTGCGCAGGACGCCGTTGGCGCCCTGCACGTCCCGGGAGACCAGCGGAACGGTCGAGGAGGCGCCCGGCTGGAACAGCGCGTTGGCCGTACCGGCCACCACCAACAGCGCGTACAGCTGCCAGAGATGGTCGATGCCGTGGATGAACAGGAGGGCCAGCAGGACGTGGGCGGTGAGGTTGGCCAGGTCCGCGATGATCATCATCCGGCGGGCGGTGAACCGGTCGGCGAGGACCCCGCCGAACAGCACCAGGCCGGCGAACGGGGCGACCAGGAAGGCCATCGAGTAGCCCGCCGTGTCCAGCCCGTACCCGCCGCTGAGCAGACCGGCCGAGACCGCGACCGGCAGCATCGCCCAGCTGAGCAGGCCCGCGCTGCGGGCGGTGAAGTAGTACCGGAAGTTACGGGACCAGATCGCCGGCTCACCCGAGGAGGGCCCGTCCTTCGTCGGCGGGGGCGCGCCCGCCGCGGTGCGGTCCGCGGTGTGATCCGCGAGGCGTTCTTCCATGACTGTTCAAACCCTTCGGTCGTTGATCGTGGTCTTCATCGGGCGGGCGGGCGCGGGCCGTCGGGTCCGGGAGGCGCGGCCAGTTCCCCCACCGTGACCAGCTCCAGGCCGCGTTCGAGCAGGCCCTCGACGATCGCCGGAAGGGCCTGCACGGTCTGGGCGCGATCGCCGGCGCCCTCGTGCATCAGCACCACCGAGCCCGGCCCCGCCGAATCCAGGACGGTCGCCGCGATCCGCTCCGGACCCGGCCTCGCCCAGTCGCGGGTGTCCACGTCCCACATCGTCAGCGTGGTCGGATACCCCTCGAGGGCGGCCAGCACCTCGGGGCTCAGCGCGCCGTACGGCGGCCGGAACCGGGTCGGCGCCTCCTCCCCGGTCACCTTCGCCACGATCTCCGCCGTCCGGTCGAGCTGCTCGCGCAGCTGCTCGGGCGTGAGGTCGGGCAGGTAGGGGTGCGACCAGGAGTGGTTGCCCACCTCGTGGCCCGCGGCGGCGATCCGGCGCACCAGGTCGGGCAGCGCCGCGACGTGGTGGCCGACGCAGAAGAACGTCGCCCGGGCCCCGTAGCGGTCCAGGATGTCGAGGACCTGGCGGGTGTGCACCGGATCGGGGCCGTCGTCGAAGGTGAGCGCGACCCGCGGGGTGTCCCGGCTGCCGTGCTCGAAGCAGCGTCCGGCCGCCGTCAGCGCCGCCACGATCGGCTCGCCGCGCCGCACGCCGTCGAAGTACTCCTCGGCGCGGCCGGTCAGGGTGCCGCCCTCGGCGGTCACCCGGGCCAGCTCGCCTGGCGCGCTCCGGGCCCGTTCCGCCAGCTCCCGGGCCGTGACGGAGCCGAACCCGGGCCGCGGCGGCAGCAGCCAGGGATCCGCACGGTACACATCGAGGCCGGCCGCCGTCATCGGGCCGTCGAGGAGGCCGTTGGTGCTGTCCAGGACGACGGCGGGTGCCCGCCCGCCGTCGAAGTCCCGGAGCCAGGCGATGAGTTCGGCGGCCTGGGCGCCGCTCCAGCCGCTCGGCTCCACCAGCCGGCGTCCCGCGCCGTCCAGGACCTCGACCTCGTACCCCTCGCCCGTCCAGGCGATTCCCGCGTACCGCTCGGGTGTCAACGCGCCCATCAGTCCCCCAGCGCGATCGCCTCGGCGACGATCAGCCGCTCGACCCCGCGGAGGAACTGCTCCATCCCCTCACGGCTGAGCACCGCCGGGTCGGCGGTCATGGCGAGGTCCAGGGCGCCCGGGGCGGTCAGCACGTCCACGGCCACCGAGACGTTCTTGCGGGGCAGGAACTCCGTCGGCCAGCTCAGCTCGGTCCGGCCGATCAGCTCGCTCAGCGCGGCCCGCGGCTTCTCGACGGAGTCGAAGGGCCCGACGCCCGGGTCGCGGGTGTCGTTCCACCAGTACGAGTGGTCGGCCGCCTCGCCCTTCTCGACGAGCAGCGCGACCTCACGGTCCAGCGCCCACTTGTCGTACGAGGCGTGGCGGAACGCGCTGAACGCGACGGACCGCGTCCGCCGCACCGCGTCCTCGAAGTCCCGGTCGGCGTCCGTGAGCCGGAACAGGGCCTCCTGCGCGACCGTGCTGACCGCCGCGGCGGCGGCCGGCTGGAAGCGGTTGCCCACGACGACCTGGAACAGCACGTCGCTGCTCCCGGACATCCTGGCCAGCTGGTGGGAGGCCGCGCCGAGCAGCACCGCGGCGTCGCTCACCTCCAGCTCGGCCGCCACCCGTCCGACGGCGATCGCCAGCGCGGGCGAGCGCAGCAGCGCGTTGGGGAACATCCGCGTCGGATCGTCCGCGATCTCCGGCGCCGCGGGCTCCTGGAAGAGCTGCCGGGGGCCCGCGGTCAGCTGCTCGATCCAGTAGCGGCGGGCCGCCTCGTCCCGGCGGCGGCCGAGCGGCGAGGCCTGCACCTCGGCGGCGTCCAGGGGCTGGAGGGAGGGGCGTGCCTGGCGCAGCGACGCGGCGGTCTCCCCCGAGACGACCGCCTCCAGGTCGCGGAGGAGGATGCCGAGACCCCAGTAGTCCATGCCGGTGTGCGCGCCGACCAGCACGAGCCGGTGGACGAGGCCGTCGGACTCCACCAGGCCGACCCGCAGGGGCCACTCCCGGGTGTGGTCGAAGGAGCGTCCGGCGAGCTCCTTGCGCAGGTCGGCGCCGACCTCGGCGGCGCGCGCCGCCGCGCACGTACGGATCTCCACCGGAAGCTCGCCGCTGCCGTCCACGACCTGCTCCAGGCCGTCCTCGCCGTTCGCCAGGAACCTGGTGTGCAGGCTGTCGTGGAGCCGGAGCAGCTCGGTCACGTCCGCGAGGACGCGGGACGCGGGGCGGGGCGGGCTGACGGGGAGGTCGACCGGCACGTTGTACCGGGGGGCGTCGTCGCCGAGCCGGGTGACGACACCCCAGATCGCCCGCTGCCCCCAGGTCGCAGGGCCGGTCCCGGCCCTCGCGGAGTCCAGTCTGATGGTCCGGGTCTCAGCCGTGGTCATCGTGTTCCGACCTTCCCTTCGGTTGCCTTGTCCGATGTCTGTCGAGGCCGGGCCGGGCCCGGCCGAAACGCCCCTACGAGGGCGCGTACGGCCAACCGGGAGCGAGCCCGTCCACCACGGCGGGGACGTGGTGGACGAGCTCACCCCCTGGGGGCCGCGCGGGAGTCACCCCTCGCCGTGGGCGAAGAGCGCCACGTGGCTGCGGCCGGAGCGCGGGTCCGTGTCGCACAGGACGACGCGCCGGTACGTGTCCCGCCACTCCTGCCAGTGGTCGGCCAGCTCCAGCCAGAGGCTGGTGCAGTAGCTGCCGGGGGCCACCCGGCGCACGGCGGAGCGCTCCGGGAGGTCCTCGGTGACCCAGGGCCCGAGCACGAGGAGCGTGCCGTCCTCCCCGAGGTCCGCGCCCAGGGCGTCCTCGCCGAGGGCGTCCGCCGCCGAACCGGCCGAGTGCGCCCGGACGAACCGCAGGCCGGAATCGTCACCGGTCCCGGCCCCAGCTCCGGCCCCGGCCCCGGCCCCGGCCCCGGCCCCGGCATCGTCACCGGAGGTCCCGAGGACCAGCGCCGCGGCCGAGTCGATCAGCGGGGTCTCCTGGACCAGCGGGAAGGGCGTCGGCAGGGTCGTCTGTTCGAGGACCGCGAGCACGACCTCCGCTGCCCGCCCCGCGCGGTGGTACGCCGAGGCGATCCGCAGCGCGGTGAAGGGTGCGGCCAGACCCTGCTCGGCGATCGCGAAGTTGGCCGCCCGGCCGCCGAGGCGACCGGTCAGGTGCGGCGCGACCGCCGTGAACGGCACCACGTCCGGAAGGGCGTGGGTGACGATCAGCAGCTCCGGGCGGCTCCGGCCGACGCCCTCGTCGGCGACGAGCAGGTCCGCGAGGTCCCGGTGGTAGACGTGCGCACCCCGGTTCAGCAGCTCCTCGTCCGGCTTCTCCCCGAAGGGGGTGAGCAGGTCGCGGTAGTAGTCGAGCGCGGCCGGGCGGTCGGCCGGCGCCCGGCCCCGCGGCGAGCGCACCGCCGCGGCGGCCCGGACGGCGAGTCCGCTCATGACGTCCCCTCTGCTTCGCGGAGTGCGGCCTCGACGTAGTCGGCGAAGGACCGCATGGTCCGCAGGTGGTCGATGTCGAGCTCGTCCGGGTCGACCGCGATCCCGGTCGCCTCCTCGACGGTCATCAGGAGACCCAGGACGGCGATGGATTCGAGCTGGAGCTCGTCGAAGAGCGCGGTCTCCTCCGTGAGGCCGCTGATCGGCCGCTCCAGGACCTCGCTGAGCGCCTTCTCGATGACGAGCAGGATTTCCTGACGGTTCATCACTTCTCGCCCCCCGCGCGGTGGGTGATCACCATCGCGCCGAAGGTGGCGCCCAGGCCGACGGAGACAAGCAGGTAGTGGGCGCCGTCCACGAGACGGCCGGCGTCCCGCAGGGTGGTGTAGTTGACGAAGACGTCCGACGCGAAGGTGTGGCTGTAGCGCGGGACGTTGTCCAGGAACACCTTCTCCGGAGCCACCCCCAGCTCCTTGATGGTCTGCCGCCACGCCAGCTTGTTGACGTTGTGCGGGATCACCAGGTCGACGTCGTCGAGGGTCAGTCCCGCCTCCGTCAGGGCCTGGTGGATGACCTCGGAGATCCGCTTGCCGTACTGCTCGCCGAACTCGGTGTTCTGCTCGGCGGTCAGCTCCAGCCACTGCGCGTACTCGCCCAGCGTCCGGGTGGCGAAGGAGCGGACGACATCGCCCTCGCCGTCCAGGGTGATCAGACAGGAGGCGGCGGCGTCGGCCATGATCGAGGTGTTGGGGACGAGCTGGACCATCGGCGAGTACGCCTGCTCACCGGTGACCATCAGGGCGTACGCGCCCTCGGCGCCCTCCGCCCGCAGCAGCTCGCCGAGCACCTCGATGGCGCCGAGGCTGCTGACGCAGGCCTGGTGGCTGAGGCCGAAGGCCTCGGTACCGGCGAGACCGAGGTCGTCGCTGACCACCTGGGCCATGTCCACGTCGGCCGGGGCCACGGCCTGGGTGACGTGGGCGTAGGCCAGGTAGTCCACCCGGCCGCCCTCCGGCAGGGCGGCCAGGGCGCCCTGCGCGGCGGGCCGCAGGAGGTCGAGCAGCGGGAGCTCGGGGTCGAAGCGGAGCGTGTCCAGGCCGTAGAACTTCCGGAACACCCCGAGTTCGGCCCGGCGCAGCCCCAGCCGCTCGCCCAGCTCCTCGATCCGCACGCTGCGCTCGGGCAGGTACGACTCGATCCGCTCCAGGGTGATCAGGCGGTCCGCGGCCGGGGTGGCCGTGGTCGGCTGACCCATCAGGCCGTCGCTATCTCGGCGCGGATCAGCCACAGCCGGTTCGCACCGCGGCGGTCCCTCGGCTGGACTTCGTACGGCCAGCGGCCCTCGCCGGCGCCGGGCTGGCCCGGCTCGCGCAGGTCGGTGGTCTTCCAGCCGTTCGCCGTGAGGAACTCCTCGGGCTCGTCGCTGCCGAAGATCCACGGCGTGCCGTCGGCGGCGAGGGTGTCCAGCCAGCGCTTCGAGAACGGGCTGCGCAGCAGGGCGCGGCCGAGGATGTCGAAGGCCAGGTGGCTGCCGGGCGCCGAGGCGGAGGCGAGCAGCTGGAGCAGCCCGGCGGCCTGGTCCTCGGTGAGGAAGAAGGTCAGCGCCTCGGCGACCCACAGGGTCGGGCGGTTGCGGTCGAAGCCGGCGGCCTCCAGGTCGGGCAGCCACTCCTTGGTGAGGTCGGCGGAGACCTCGCGCCGGTCGGTGCGCGGCGTGGCCCCGAGGGCGTCGAGCCGGCGGCGCTTCTCGGCGATCAGCAGGGCGTGGTCGACCTCGTAGAGCTCGGTGCCCTCGGGCCAGTCGAGGCGGAACGCCCGGGTGTCCATGCCCGCCGCGATCAGCACGACCTGCTGGATCCCGCCCTCGGCGAGGACGTCGCGGATGGCGTCGTCCAGGAACCGGGTCCGGATGGAGATGAACGGCAGCAGACCGCCGCCGGCGTAGCGCTCGATCAGTTCGAAGCCCCTGGGCGCGGCCAGGTCCTTGGCCAGCGGGTCGACGAACAGCGCGTCCTCCCGCTCGGACTCCTGCGCGCGGGCCGCGGCCATCCACTGTGCGGTGTACGAGACTGCATCCATGGTGAAGATCCCTCCTCGGGATCAGGCGAAGAACGCCTTCTCGATGGTCGCGAGGGTCTGGAAGTCCTCGATGTCGATGTTGTCGAAGTCGATCTCGACGCCCGCGGCGTCCTCGATGGTGTAGACGAGCTCGACGAAGGCGAGCGAGTCGACGAGCCGGCTCTCGATGAGGTCGACGTCGGAGGCGAGCTCGGTGCGCTCGGGGTGACGGCCGAGGATCCAGTCCCGGACCTTGTCGATACCTGCGGAACTCATGGCATTCCCTTCGGAGTCGCTGACTGCTGCGAGATGGGGTGGTCGGGAGAGAGGGAGTGGGCGTGCGCGAGAGGCTCGACGCGCGGGCGGGCCTGATCACGCGAGACGGGCTCGACGTGCGAGACGGGCTCGACGCGCGGGGCCGGATCACGCGAGACGGGCTCGGCGCGCGAGACGGGCTCGACGTGCGAGCGAGGGTGATCGAGCACGGTGGAGGAGGCCGCGACGGCGATGGCGAAGCCGGCGTCGTGGCTGATGCTGACGTCGATCGGGCCGAGTCCGGCATCCCGGGCCAACTCGGCGGCCCTGCCGGAGAGTCGGATCCCGGGTCGGCCGCCGGGGCCGCGCAGGACCTCGATGCCCTGCCAGGGAACCGGCCGCCCCACGGCGCCGAGGAGCTTGAAGACGGCCTCCTTGGCGGCCAGCCTTCCCGCGATCCTGGCCTGGTCGGGCGCTCCGTCCGGGGTCCGGGAGACGCTCAGCTCCTCGGCGGAGAGGTACCGCCTGAGCAGCGGCCCGATGCCGGGATCGAGGAGCTCGCGGACCCGGGCGAACGGCACGAGGTCGACGCCGATCAGCGGCTGGGTCACGACGACGGCGCGGCGGCGGCGCGCACGGCGGCCAGCGCGGCGTCGAGGTCTTCCTCGAAGTGCTCGGTCAGGACGGCGATCCAGCGCTCGAGCCCGAAGGCCACGCAGGAGGTGTAGGCGTGCTCGCCGGACTCCAGCCGGATGTCGCAGCGCTCGCCGAAGAAGTTGCGGTGGGTGTTGACGGAGGCGATCGCCAGGTCGCCGTACTGGAACTCGTACTTGACCGGGCTGAGCTTCTGCATCAGGGCGCGGCCGTTGTCGTTGCGGAAGAACGGGTCTCCCGCCGGCACCTTGCCCAGGTCGATGCCGAGCGCGCCGACGAAGGCCTGGATCCGCTCGGTGAAGCGGGCGATGACCTGCTGGGTGTGGTCGAAGGTGCCGAGCGCGACGATCTCGCGCATCTGGAAGCTGGCGAGGCGGCGCAGCCCGCCGTAGTGGTCCTCGTTGCGGAAGCAGCGGTTGACCAGGGTCACCAGGGAGTCGTCGGCGACCCGGTCGCCCTCGTGGAAGAGGTACGCGCCGTAGCAGGTGGCGTGCGGCAGCCCGTACCGCGCCTCGGTGACGGCGCCGGGGCCGAACTTCCCCTCCACCGGCTTGTGCTGATCGTCGTTCAGATCGAGCGAGCCGGCCACCCAGGCGAGCTGGGGGAAGTTGGTGTAGACGTCGAACTTCTCCAGGTCGGTCACCGGGAAGAGCGGCGGGGCGCTGATCTCCTCGGCGCCGGCCGTGACTCCCCAGCCGGCGAAGATCCCGTCGAGCTCCTTGACGAGCCGGGTGGCCTGCGGGCCGAGGATGGCGAGTGCGGGCGCGCCGTCGCTCCCGGTCAGGCGGTTCATCGGATGAGTCCCGTCTTCTCGAGGTACTTGGCGGTCTTGCGGAAGGTGCGCAGCTCGGCCTCGGCGCGGGCCGGCGACTCCATCAGGGACCGGCGCAGCTCGTGCGGGTTCTCCAGGCCGGCGTCGCGGTAGACCTGCGGGTGGTAGAGCGAGTCGAAGCTGTGCTTCAGGTAGCGGCGCAGATAGGTGGAGATCTCGTCCAGTTCCTGCTCGGTGGCGGTCTCCTTGAGGTCCTGGTGGAGCAGGCTGACCAGTTCGCGGCCGAAGGCGATGTGCCGGGACTCGTCCTGGTGGTGGATCCGGTTGATGCCGCGGATCGTCTCGTGCAGCCGCTCGTCCTCGGCCATCGCCGAGTTGAAGTGGTCGACCAGCTCCTCGAAGATCAGGATGCGGGTGAACACCAGCAGGCTCTGGATCTTGGCCGAGGAGCCGGCCACCTCCGCGCCGCCGGCGGGCTGCTTGTAGATCTTCCCGCCGTAGCGGAGGCAGAATTCGGCAAAGAACCACATGTGCTCGTTCTCTTCGCCGATGAAGTGGTGGAAGAACTCCGAAGGCGTTTCAAAACCGGCGGTGTGAATCCGGGCGACCACCTCGATGAGCAGTTCCCGGATGCCGTGCACATTGAGGCTGTAGAAATTGATGCTCTCGTGCTTGGAAAGCGTGTGGAGCTGCTGCGGAGTGAGTTTCTCAGCCCATTCCGTCCCGTACGTGGTGGTGAGCTCGGGGCTCATCCACCACATGTCCTCGGGCAGTCGGTCCGGCCACTCGAACAGCCGGTACGGGTTGTAGTAGTCATCGATCGACTTCGTGGCGAGCCGGTCCAGGATTCCCCGGAACCGGTCGTTTCGGTCGATCACTTCGCTGACCATCGCGCGATGTCTCCGTTCGCTTCGAGGGCTCTTTGCTGAATCCAGAATGGGATTCCGAAGGGTGTTCCCTCAAGGACCGAAACCGGCTGCCGAATTCGGTCAGCGGGCCGGGCCGCCGGCGGGCATGCCGGTCAGCGGGCCGGTCCGTCACCGGGCATGCCGGTCAGCGGGCCGGCCGGTCCGCCAGTTCCGCGCGCAGGGCGGCGTTCTCCTGCTCCAGGCGTGCGAGACGCTCACGGACCGGTGCCAGGGCTTCGGAGACCTCGCGCTGGCTGAAGCGCGGGGTGATGTGGTTGGGGCAGTTCCAGGCGAAGGCCTCGACCCGGATGGTGACGAGCTGTTCGACGGTGCCGTCGGTACGCGGCGAGTCCAGGCGCTCGACGAGCGCGGGGTTCTCGCCGGCCGAGACGGCGGTCGCGCGGCCGTACACCTTGAGGCGGGTCTGCCGGGCGTGGTCGATGAAGAAGAGCGCGACCCGGTCGTTGCCGCGCACGTTGCCGGTGGTGATGTACTGCCGGTTGCCCCGGACGTCCAGATACCCCAGGGTGTGCTCGTCCAGGACGTGCACGAACCCCGGCGGACCGCCCCGGAACTGGATGTACGGCCAGCCGGTCTCGCCCACGCTGGCGAACAGGAAGCCGTCGAGGCTCCGGATGAACTCGACCTCGGCGCCGGTGAGCGGATCGGCCTCCCCGACCGGCTCCCGCAGACGGCGGTCGGTCGCCGTGGCGCTGCCCATCTCCTCCTGGACCCGGCGCACCGACGGGGTGTACGCGAGTCGGTCGTAGCGGCTCATGCGGCACCCCGCAGGGCCAGGTCGACCAGGCCGGTACGGGCGGCCAGCACGCCGGCCTGGAAGCGGCTGGAGGCCGACAGGTCCTGCATGATCGTGGCGACATGGCGGCGGAGGGTCCGTTCGGACATGCCGACCCGGCGCGCGATCACCTCGTCCTTGGCCCCGGAGGCCAGCAGGTCGAGCAGGGTCGCCTTGAGGTCCCCCATCGTCCCGGCGTAGCCGGCCGCGCCGGAGTCGAAGTCGAACGCGGACTCCCAGACCCGGGCGTGCAGTCCGGCCAGGAAGGCCGCGACGGCGCCGTCGTAGACGACGGCGATCGCGTCGCCCTCGCCGGCCGGGATGAACGCCGTCTTCCGGTCGAAGACCAGGAAGCGGTCGGGCACCTCGTTGGCCGTGCGCACCTGCCCGCCCGCGGGCAGGAGTTCGCCGAGGTGCGCGCGGGTGTCGGAGTCGCCGCGGGCGGTGTGGGGGTAGAGGATCCGTCCCTGCGCCCCGCGCCGTACGGCCTCCAGGACCAGCGGACGGGCCAGCCGGAACTCGGGGGTCTCGCGGGCCACACAGGGCTGCATCACGAGGACCTCGGCGGTGCAGCCCTGGGCGGCCTCCAGGAGACGCAGCTCGATCTCCTCCCGGTCGTCGGTGATCACCACCGGCTCGGCGCGACGGGTCCTGGCCTGCTTCTGGAAGGCCGCCACGAAGGAGTTCAACTGCCCCTTGAATCCTTCGAGTCGGTTGCGGCTGTCGAGGATCTCCCGCTCCAGGGGGATCAGCAGCTCCATCTGGGCGGCCTCCGGGCTGACCGCGACCAGCCGGTCCGCGTCGCCCTCCGACGGCTTGACCAGACGTAATTCACGCAGCACGCCGACCGCCTGCTCGGCGTACTGTCGCGGGACGCCGAGCTCTTCGGCGATCCCGGACGGACTGAAGTCGGCACGTCCGATGGTGCGTTCGTAGAACGCGACCACGAACTCGTTCACCTCGGCTGCGCGCCGGGCTTCCTGACGTGGGGTCTGTGCCGGGGATTCCATCGTCACCTTTCTGAACGCGCGGATGGTGCGGGCTGTGGGCATGACCGAAAGGAGAGGGTCCCGGAACGCGCTGGGCACGGGTGGCCGCGGAGGCCAACGTGAGCTGTGGCAACGTGTCACCTCATGAATCGGCACGGGGAACGGCCTTCCGGTGCGGCCACCGTACGGTTCCGGCCTGGGCGGGCTCCTACAGCCGGACCAGAGGAACGGAAGCCCCCGGAAGGCCGCGCGCACCGGTGCTGACCTACGGTTCTGCCGGTCGCGGGCGAGCGACCCCCGGGTAACCGGCAGAACCGGGGCAACTGCCGGAGTCCTGGTCCTGCCGCCGGAAGCGGACGGGGACGGGACGGGGACCTGACCGGGACCGGACGGGGACCGGACCGGACGGGGACCGGACCGGACGGGGACCGGACCGGACGGGGACCGGACCGGACGGGGACCGGACCGGCCCGGACCGAGCCACACCAGGACCGAACCGAGCCACACCAGGACCGAACCCGCACCGACCCCGCACCGGACCGGACCGCACCGGACCGACCGACGTTCGGCGCACCGACCGGAGCCGGGCGGTCAGCCGAGCGGGCCCCCGTCCGTCTCCGCCCCGGTGCCGCAGCGGGTGAGTTCACGGGCCCGGGAGAGGTGGTCGCAGGCCGGCCGCACCGCGCCGTCGCTCTGGTGGGCGGCGCCGATGCGGCGCAAAGCGAGCGCCTGCCCCTCGGGCCAGTCGGCCTGCCGCGCGAGCTCCAGCGCACTGCAGAACAGCTCCATGGCCTGCGCGTTGTTGGCCAGGACCCAGTGGCATTCGGCGCGCCGCAACTGGGCGGCGGCCTGGGCCCGCAGCTCGCCGTCGGCGACGGCGGCGAACAGGCTGGCGGTCGCGACCTTGAGGCAGTCGCCCGTGTACATCCCCACCGACAGATAGTCGTGCAGGCTCTCCGCCAGCCGCCAGGCGATGGCGGTGAAGCCGACGCCGGAGGCCTGGAGGACGGCGCCGGCCAGGTTCTCCCGCTCGCTGTCCAGCCACTCCGAGGCCTGCCCCCGGTCCGCGAAGACGAGCGCGCCCGCGGGCGCCGTGGCGGCGGACGGCTCCATGACCGACTCCGCCGCCTCCGCCGGGTACAGCAGCCGGGCGGCCGCGTCCGTGTGGTGGAGGTACCAGTCGAAGAGCCGCTGCCGGGCGGCGTGCGCCTCGTCCCGGCTGACCAGCTCGCGGCCGTAGGAGCGCAGCAGGTCGTGCAGCCCGAACCGGCCGGGGGCCCGTTCCCGTACGAGATGGGCGTTGGTCAGGCTGACGAGCAGTCCGGCCGCCGCGGCCGGGGTGGCGTCCGTGAGCGCCGCGGCGCCGGCGACGGTGACGTCGGGGCCGGGTATCAGGCTGAGGAGGCGGAACGTCCGCTGGGCCGCGGCGGGGAGTTCGCGGTACGAGAGGTCGAAGGCGGCCCGCACCGTGGAGCGCCGGTCCCCTTCGATGCGCAGCCGGCTGAGCATGTCGTCGCCGGCTAACTCGGCGCAGTAGTCGGCGATGCCGGCGTCGCGGGCGAGGAGGTTGGCGCCGGCGATCCGGATGGCCAGCGGCAGGCCGCCGCAGACCCGTACGAGCCTGCGGGCCGCTTCCTCCTCGGCCGCGACCCGGCTCTCGCCGATGGTGCTGCCGAGGAGCTGCCGGGCCTCGTCGGGATCGAGGACGTCGAGGACGAGCTGGCGGGCGCCGTCGCTGGCGACGAGACCGGCGAGCCGGCTGCGGCTGGTGATGACCACCGCGCAGCCCTGGGCGCCGGGGATGAGCGGTCTGACCTGCTCGGCGTCGCGCGCGTTGTCCAGGACGATCAGCATCTGCTTGTCGGCGAGCAGCGTGCGGTACAGCGCGGCGGCCTCGTCCTCGTCGGCGGGCAGCTGGTCGGGCGGGGCGCCCAGGGCGCGGAGGAACTGCGCCAGGACGTCGCCGGGGCGCATGGTCGGGAGCGGGGAGTGGCCGCGCAGGTCGACGAAGAGCTGCCCGTCCTCGAAGTGTTCGCGCCGCGCGTGCGCCCAGTGCTTGGCGAGGGCCGTCTTGCCGACGCCGGGCGCGCCGACGACCGCCACCATGTGCGTGCGTCTGGCCGGGTCGGGCGAGACGAGGGCGTCCAGCTCCCGCATCTGCCGCCGCCGTCCGACGTACGAGCCGGCCCGGGCGGGCAGTTGGGCCGGGAGGGGGCCGGCGGGGGGCGTGCGGTCGGGCGGCGGCGCGGGGCGGTCGGGGCGGCGGAGCGCGTGGGGCAGTTGCTGGCGCAGTACGCGCAGCTGTGCGTCGCGGACCTCCGCGCTGGGCGCGATGCCCAGTTCCTCGTCGAGCCGGTCGCGGAGGCGGTTGAACACGTTGAGGGCGGCGGCCTGTTCGCCGCAGCTGGCGAGGGTGAGGATGAGCCGGGCGTGCAGACCCTCGTGCAGGGGCTCGGCGTTCACCATGTCCCAGAGCACCGGGACGGTCTCCTCGGGCCGGCCGAGGAGCAGCGCCGTATCCGCGTGCAGGAGCACGGCCGTGACCCGCCGCTCGTTGGCGACGACGGCGGCGGGGTGCTGGCGCAGCACCGGGTCCGCGTCGGCGAGCACGGGTCCGCGCCACCACTGCAGGGCCTGCGTCAGCGACTCGTACGCGGCCGCGGGGTCGCGGGAGCGGAGCAGGCGCTTCGCCCGGGCGAGGAGTTCGTCGAAGTGGCCGAGGTCGATCTGGTTCCGGGCGGCCTCAAGGAGGTAGCCGGTGGGCGTCCGGACGACGGTCGGCGGCGGGACGGTCCGCAGCGCGCCCTGTTCGAGGAGGCGGCGGACCTGGCTGACGTAGGTGTGGACGAGGCTCTGGTGGGAGCTGGGCGGCCCGGACGGCCAGAGGGTGTCGGTGATCTCCTGCTGGGTGGAGGGCTCGGGGTGCTTGAGCGCGAGGAGTCCGAGCAGGCGGCGCAGCATGGGGCTGGTGACGGGGACGGGGGTCTGGCCGCGCTGGAGGGAGAGCGGGCCGAGGATCAGCAGGCGCGGCCGGACGGCGTCGCGCGGCGGCCCGGTGCGGGCGGCGGTCAGCAGGTCCGTCATCTCGCCGACGGTCAGCCCGAGCGCCTCGGCCAGCCGCTGGAGGGTGCGCGACTGGGGCCGCCGGACCCGGCCGCGCTCGATGTCGCGCAGCGCCCTGGTACTGATCCCGGCCCGCGCCGCGGCCACTTCCTGGCTCAGTCCGGCCCGTCTGCGGAACGACTGGAGCCGTGCGCCGAACGGCCCCGCCTCGCCTGCCGGACCTCCCCGGGGAAGCCCCGTGGCCGCCGTCCTCTCTGACATGGCATCCCCCTCATCCGATGACCGCGACCTGTCGATCATGACCGGGGCGGCGTTGCGGGCGTGCGTGGCCGACTCTGCAGAGGCTTCGTCAATCGATCAGTTTGGACTAGACCAATGGGCCAAGCAAGGGGTCCACTCCCCGACCCGGGGGCCGCAGCCGCACCCGGGCATGAAAAAACCCCAGGTCACGGCGAGTGAGTCCTGGGGTGTGACCGCGCCTGAGCTTCCCTGGTATGCGACAACGCGCCCGCCCTGCGGATGGCCGGCACGACCTCAGATCTGGCCGAGGTCGACCTCTACCGGGAAGGGAGCCGAAACCTTGACGACACCGGTGAACACGTCCCCGTCCCGGTAGGCCCTGGTCGCGGGGTCGAGAACATAGGTGTACACCAGGGGGACGCCTGTCACGGCCTGCTCGACCCTCCAGTAGAAGGCGATGCCGGACTTGGCGTACTGGTCCGTCTTCACAATCCGGTCGGTGGTCTCCGACCCCGGCGAGACAACCTCCACGACCAGCAGCACGTGCTCGGGACGGGTGGGCGTGATGTCGATCGTGTCCGCGCGGTACACCACGACGTCGGGACGACGGTTGGTGAGCGGGACGTCCTGAAGCCGGACATCGAAGTCGGTATCGGCGTTCCAGTCCGGCCCCGCAGCGGCCTCAAGGGCATTCGCCATGATCCGAGCCAGCCGATTGTGGCGCTTGGACGCGCTGGGACTCACGACGACCATCCCGTCCACGATCTCGATCCCCGCACACTGCTCCTCGGACCAGGAGTCGTACTGCTCTGCGGTGATCTGCTCGTGCATCCACGCAGGGGCTGCCATCTCGGCAGTCATGACGCACCTCCCGGACACCATGCGAGCGGGCCCGATCCCGCTGGACTCAGCGTACTGTCCCGGCTTCCGCGGCACGTCGGATACCGGAGCGCCGACGTAAGCACCTCGGCCCACTCGGCAGCCGCCGCGAGCACGGAGCGTTTCCGCACTTTCGACCTGCGCTGGTATCTCCAATTCGTCACCACGGGTCACTAAGCGACCTACCGCACGCCGCCGTTCGCATGGAAGGCGCCGTTCTCAATATCGTCGACATGAACGATGGTGTCCGGAATATCCTTGAAGTGCATGAGGGCCCTGACGGAGACCCTGTAACTCCGACCCACCCTCGCCACAGGGAAGGGGAACTGCCCTGCCCTGATGAGTCGATGGGCTGCGGATTCGGCGATCCCTATCACTCCTGCGGCTTCACGGAGGCCAATGAACGAAGGGTAGAGGTCCGAGGCGTAATAGTAGAGGTTCGGGTTAGAAATGCCGGATCGAGGCAGCCCCGAGGTTTTCACAGCCTGACCGATCGACCCCGAACGGCGACCGTTGCGAAGTTCGTCATGAAAACCCCGCACGCTATCGAAGCAATCCAGCCCTTGAAGCAGCGCCCCGAAACGCTCACCTCTGATCTGTTCTGCGACAGCCGCGTCACGGATACTATTGACGTCGATGATCGACGCCGCCCTCAACGCAGAGTCCTGGTCAGCCACTTCTGATGAGAAGATCACTTCGGCGTCACCCATCAAGGTTTCCGGCGAGGAGGCGTTCCCGCGCCGGAAGGCCGATTCGAAGGCCGCTTTCACCATTCGATCCCTGACGCTGCACGGCGGAACCCCCATGACAGTGTCCGCCCAGACCTCCAAGGCGGCTTCCACCATGCCCGAGCGGATCTCATCACGCTCGACTTGAAAATCACGGGAGATTCTCGAAGACAGCGAACGGAAACAGGGAACAATGCAGTCGAGGATGACCAGTCTCCACGTGTCTCCACCCTTCAGGTCACACAGCCTCCCCATGGCAATCAAAGACTCCCACAGGCGAGAACTCGGAGCCGATCGGATACCGGACGCGATCGCCTCGGCACGGAACTTCGAATAAGCATAATGCCGCTTGATGTCACACTCCTTCACATTTCCAACATGTACGCAAATCGGATCCTCCCCAAAAATTTCCCGCACATTCCATTCGATCTGATCGAAGACATCCGGCATCATCCACATCCCATGTTCACCGACTATCTACGCTCAAGGATGGCTCCCCGAGAAGAACGCGGAATGCCTTCCCAACCCGGGCCACTCAATCGTGTGGGGAATGTTTATATTCAGATCCCTCAGGCTTCACAACGGCCCCAGCAGAGCTGCTCGGAGCATTCGCACCACCAGCCTCACTGACACAGCGTGCTGACCGGGCGGCCGTTCATGGGCGCAGTCGGGCGGGCAGGGCGAAGACTCCCCACACCAGGAACCCGACCCGGGGGCCGCAGCCGCACCCGGGCATGAAAAAACCCCAGGTCACGGCGAGTGAGTCCTGGGGTAATTCCGAGCCGCCTTCGGGATTCGAACCCGAGACCTACGCATTACGAGCTCAAGATCGTTCGTGATGGTGGATTCCAGTCGGCACCGGCGAGTGTCGAAACGTGCAGGTCAGAGAGCTTCACCGCACGTTCGAGTGTCATCCGGTGCCGACTGCTCCAGAGCAGTACGGCCACACGAGGGCCACACGCTGACTATCCGCCACGAACCGGGAAGGGTCGCGCAGCGGGCACAGCGCGCCCCCTTCCTTGTTGATGAGGGCCCCAGCTCAGGGCAAGATGACCGGAATGTGTGTATTTCCGAGAGAGGGGCCCAATGCACCACTCTGACGCGGAGCTGCTCGACTTCGACACAAGCGAACTCGACTGGGACGAGGAGCGAGCGCGGAATGCGCTCAGCGGCCCGGCCGCAGAGCTGTACCGCAACCACCTGCACATCGCCATGCACCTGAGCCAGTGGGCCGAAAGAGAGACGGAACGAACCAAGGGGTCCGACGCTGACGAGCGCAGCGCCGGCTTCGTCCATGCGCTTGAGGAGGTAGCCGCCCACCTAAGGCAGACCGACTACCTACCCGGGAACGGCTTCCCAGGGTCGACTTGAGCAACCGCAGACAAGGAAGGGGGCCCCACGGTTCGCACCGTGGGGCCCCTTCCGCCGTCTCAGCCCTGCGCCTTGCCGGGGTCTCTCTTGGGTTGCGGCCCGCTAGCTCGATCGCTGCCGCCCCCAGTGGGGGGAAGGGCGTTCAGCACGAGCTCTAGGGCGATGGCGCCGGTGTCGGTGATGTGCCGGTCGTCGATCAAGATGTGACGTTCGGCGGCATCGGCAGCGCCTGCGGCCGGCGCTTGGTCGTCGAGTCGGGTACGGCGGACGCGGTACAAGATGCCCCCCCTTGTGGCATGGCGAAGCCCCGACACTCGAACATATGTCCGAGGCAAGAGCTCAACCAACATACCCGCACAAACACCGCAGGTCACGCGCTTACGCCTCTGAGTCACCGACCTCTGCCGACACCACTCGGATGTTCCCGAGGCCGAGGCTTATTAGCTTCTCTTTAAGCAAGGGAAGATCATCAGCCGTAGTCCCAGACTCATAAGCCACGACAACGGTTGTAGTGGGCGTGCTCGCTCGCAACGGGTCTCCGACTCGCAGCCCCGTCCACTCCTCCGACGCGGCCCGCTGGACCTGTTCGAGCGGGCGGCCGAGGGCGGCGGCAACGGCGCCGACGAGCCATCGCTCGCGCCGGTACCCCTCCCCCTTCGCCAGTTTCGGTAGCTGGTTGTGCGGGATGCGCCTGCCGGTCTCGGGGTCGACGGCCCGCTCGGAGAAACTCCGCAGCGTCTCGCCCCTCACGTCTAGCCCCGCCTTGACCATGTCCGCAAAGGGGTAGCCGCCCGATTCGCCGGCACGGGCGGGCTCGTCCGCCCCATCGGCCGCCGGCCCGCCTATGGGGGTGTCGCTCTCCGACACGGTCTCATCTCCGTTCTTGTCGCAGAACGCGAACAGTCTCATCTAACCAGCGATCTTGCCCGGTTGCACACCTCCTAAGTGCGTTGACGTTGGGTTTCTGCCCTGCCTACGTTGGTCCTGTTCGCGAACACGAACAGACTTTCTAAGCGTTCCGGACATGGTTCGCGCTGTGCCTGTTCGCGTTCATGGACAGAAGGAGGGGGATCAAGTGACGGTCAAGTTCATCGCCGGCCCGCCGCCGAGCAGGCAGCGGAACACCAAGCACGCACTACTCGTCGCGCAGCTCAAGGCGCACCCCAACCAGTGGGCCGAGATCCAAGAGAAGGAAACGAGCGCGCGAGCATCCTCGGCCGCTCAAGCCATCCGGTCCGCTCAGCTCGCGTCGTACGCCCCGGCGGGCTCGTTCCAGGCGATTGCCCGGACGGTGGTCGAGAAGGACGTCGCCCGCCACGTGGTCTACGCCCGGTACGTGGGCGAATCCGGGCCCGCGGCGTGATCTGCGATTTCTGGAACGGGGCCGTGGGCGCCTACTGCCACGCGATCGGCACCCGCCGCTACATCGTCGGCAACCGCTGCGCCAAGCACACACCCGCCGCCATCGCCGGACGGCCCGAGCCACCCGGCGACCCGAATCCCGCAAGGAGACGTTCCGTTGAGCCTCGCCGCGACAGATTGGGTATGGACCCGGTCCCGCGCCCGAGGCGCCGCTCGTCTGGTCCTGCTCGCGATAGCTGACCGCGCCGGCGCCGACGGCGTCGCCTACGCCGGTACGGCCGCGCTCATTCAGCGGACCCGCGCCGCCCGTTCCACCGTCCGGCAGGCGGTCGACGCCCTGCTCGCCTCGGGTGAGCTCGCCGTCGTCGAGGGGTGGGTCGGGCCCGGCGGCGAGACCGTCTATCGTCTGCCGCTCCTCGATGAGCAGGGGGCCGAGGATCGGCCCGGACCGGATTTCGGCCCGGGCCGGGAATCGGCCCCCGGGGGGCCGGTGAGCGGCCCCGGGGAGGGCCGGACATCGGCCCCGGGGGGATCGGATACCGGTCCGGGGGAGGGCCGAGGATCGGGCCCCGGGGGGTCGGTGAGCGGCCCCCAGAACGTACCTACTTACTCACCACAACCTCAGCAGCAGCCGCGCGTGAGCTCGGCAGCGTTGATTCCCGAACTGCGCCCGCTCGACGACGCCCTCGCCGCGGCCTCGATCACCGTCCGGTGGTCCCTCGGCCTCGGGGAGATGCGCGACGTCTACCGGTTGATGCAGCAACACGGCGTCGAGGCCCTGGTCGGGCTCGCCGCCCGACGCACCGTCCCGGGCGAGGCCCCGAAAGCGGCCCGCTACTGGCTCAAGGTCTGGTCCGACCTCGACCGCCCATCGAGCCCGGCGCCCCGACAGACGTCGTCGACCGCGAGCTACGCGGACAACCTCGCTGCCGGCCTCGCCCTAATCAACGCACAGAAGGAGAGCACCCCATGAACGAGCAGCAGATCGCCGCCCTGTTGGCGTTCGCCGGAACGCTCGACTCGCGGGTGCGCCGTGCCCTCGCCGATCCGCAGCAGTCCGCCCGCACCATCGCGGAATGGACGGCCGCCGTCGCCGATGTCCCGGCCACCATGCCGGATGTCGCATGGGACGCTGCCCGCGCGACCCGCCGCTACTACGAGCAGCAGGGCGGGAACCGATCCTCGCAGTACCGGCCGATCGAGCCGCACGACCTGCTCGCCGCATGGGGGCCGCATCGGGCCGAGCTCATGAACCGGCACACCGACCCCGTGCCGGCCGCCAACCCCGACGACCCCGCAGCATGGCGCGAGGAACTGCTCGGCACCCGGGCCGCCGTCGCCCGCGGACACGCCACGCCCTCGCAGTACCGGGCCGAGATCAACGCAGCAGGGCAGAAACGCCTCGCCGCGCTCATGTCCGGAGTCGGCGACGGCCCTCGCCGATACCTGCCCGCGCATGTCGCCGCCGAGCTCGCTCACTTTCGGCCGGCCCGCGCGCGGCGCGAGCAGCTCGTCGCCGAGGGCATCCCCGACCCGCTCGGCGTCCCATGCCCCTACTGCCTCGCCACCGTCGACGCGCAATGCCGAAGCAGCTTCCGCAACCGCGGGAAGGGCCGGCGACCGCTCAACGGCGTGCACCCCTCGCGCGTCGAGGCACTGCTCGCCCACCGCAGCGACGGCGAGCAGGCAGACGACGAGCAGGTGCGCCTCGCTCGGATCATGTGCCAACCGCCCGCGCCTCGACGAGACGCTCGCGCTCGGCACACCAGCGGCGGGGGCGAGGCCCGATGATCCCCGCCGCCGCACGCGCCGTGATAGCCGCGCACCTGACCGACGAGCTCGACGTGCACCCGCACCTCGCCTCGCTCGTCGTCGCTTCCCTCGCCGACCGCCTCGCCCTCGACGGATGGCACATGACCGACAGCTACCCGGCGCGACCGGTCGCGCCTCGCGCGCGGGAAACCCGCGGCGCTCGGCGCGCCCTCGACCGACTGCTGTGTCGTGCTCGACCGGACAGCGAAACCACTCCGTGAGACGGAGGAATCACCCCGTGAGACCAACCCTGCTCGCCCTCGGCGCCGCCCCCACCTACGCGGTACGGATCGACGACCGCCTCGGCCGCCGGCCGTGCCTGACAACTTGCACCACCTGCTCGACGACGCCGCGCCGAGCCGAGAACGGAGAGACCACACCATGACCACGAACACCCCTACCCGCACCCGGTCTCGGCGCGGTCGGAGCGATGCCCGCGAGGCGGTACGCGAGGACCGACGCCGAGCAACCCGCGTCCTGCTCGCACGCGCCGACCGCGGCGTGCTCGGCCCCGAGGACTCGGCGCGGCTGCGGCAGCTCGTCGAGGCCGAGATCGCCGACTGCGACAACTTCCGCCGCTCGGCCGGCGGGCAGCAGGCCGCCGCACTGCGACTGAGGCACCGCGTCGCCGCCGCCGAGCAGGCAATCGTCGAGACCGAGGCCGAGCGCGACCAGTACGCCACCGAGGCCGAGGCGTTGCGGACGACCACAACCGGGGGTGTACACCTATGAGTTACGCACAGGCTGTGCAAGAAACTGTGACCGCGCTGCGGACGATCCGGAGCCGGTGGGCCGAGCTGCTGCTCGCGATCGAGGAACCGCCGGCCGACCATTGGCCACCGCGCCAACTCGCGCACACCATGCGCGAGGGCGACAACGAGCTGCTCGTCGAGGACCGCGCCCCCTTGGTGTTGAGGGAGCACCCCGCCCCGCTCAATCTTGGCGCCCTCGACGCCGGCCGCGGCGTCGAGCGGCTCGTGTTCGACCTCGCCGACACGCTCGCCGCCGCAGTGCAGCGCACCGAGCAGGGCGACCCCCGTGCATGGCTGTGCGCCGATCCGAGCGCACCCGACAGTCGGCGCGCGACCGGATCGCGAGCGCACGGGCTGCACTGGGCGTGCGTGTGGATCGAGGGGCGTGTGCAGGATGAGGACACCGCGCCCGAGCGCGAGCTCGACGGCGCAGTGAGCGCCCCGCCGTTCGAAGTGCTGCCGCTGCACCTGTTGCACGAAGCGCGGCGCACGGCGCGGATCGCCGAGGCCCGGGTGCTGCGCGCGCTCGGCCTCGACCAGCGCGAGACCCTGCTGCCCGAGCCGTGCCCGTGGTGCGAGGGCGAGCTCACCCTGCGCAGTGCACCCGACGGGCCGCCGACCGTGACCTGCTCGGGCGGGCACACCTGCTCGGCCCCTGTTCCCCTCGACCGCACGGAGCGGGCGCGGGTGTGGGAGTGGGACGACCTTCCCGAGCTGATCGCCGCGCTCGGCGTGGACATCGGCAGCCTAGTTGCGTGAACGCGCACCGCGCCCGCTCCCGGTAGAAGTCGGGGGCGGGCGCCGGTTTTCCTTGTGCTCAGGCGGCGTTGAAGTCACCCGTCGCGGCCCGCGAGATGGTGAAGCGGAGACTCTGCACGATCTTGGATACGGTCGGTTCGGGCTCGAATTCGGTGTACGCCGCCCATCGTTCAAGCCATGCGATCAGCAGAGTCTCGACAAACCACAACATGTAGAGGATGGACCCGGCGGGCGCTGCTTCGGCTGCTCCGCTGAGCATCCATGACCGGCTGTGGGCACCCCCCGACAGGAGGTTGTACGGGTCGTGCTCGTCATGCCCGATGAACGCCCGTGCAGCTTTGGCGATCTTCATGTCGCCATCTGCCGAGTGGCCATCGATCTCGGTTTTCAGGGGCTTGCCGTTCTTGTCCTTCTTGTGTGTGATCCCGGCAGCAGCGAGCAGGTCGAGCAGTTCTGTCTCGGCTTTCTGCACGATGGCAACCAGGTCAGGGCGCCCAGTGTGCGAGGCCGCGAACCGCTTCGCACTGTCGATGTCGGCTAGTCGAAGTCCGGCGATCCTCGCGAGCAGCTCGTGCACGTTGACGTCACGATCGGTCAGGTAGTTGAACATTCCGCCCGCTTCCATGGCTGCACGGACGAGGGTCAGGTGCGAAAGACCGGGGGCGGGCTCGCGGGTGATGTCGGCGGGCAGCGCCCGCAAGTGATCGAACGCATTGCGCTGCGCGAGGTCGACAGACTGATCGAGTAGTTCGTAAAGCCAGAGTCTCGCCTGTTGCTTGTTCCCGCTCGCCCCGTCCTTGATCGCGGCCAAGTCCAGCAAGCGACCTCGGCCCTTGCGACCGCGACTCAGCGCTTCCTCGGCCTGCGTCACCGCGCGGGTGATCGCTTCGGCTGACCGTTCCAGCAGCCGGGGCGTGGGCTGCACATCTGACGTCTTGGGTACTGGGGGCTGCGGCGGGAAGGTCATGGGGAAACGGTACGGTCCCGCTGCGGACCGCACTGCTCGTGCGCGGACACCCATCAACCTCGCCGCCACTCGTCGCGCAAGCGGCGCACCGCGGCGATGGCTCGTACTGCCTTGTCTGCGAGGGCGGGCACTTGATCAAGGGCATACCCCACAACGAGTGCACATCCACCGAGTCCGGCCACCGCCGCCGTAGCCCAACCGACCGTTTCCATACGGACCAATTCGCCTTCCTGGGAAGGGTGGTCGATCCGGCGGCATGGCTGCTCGAATCGACCACCTGCTCTAGTGATCGAGTCGAGGACCAAGCCCGCACGCCGTACTCGGGTGTTCGGTTTTTTTGAAGCGGGTCGCTACTCCCCCTTTTCCCTCTCCCGGGCGGAAGCCACATCGGGGCGCTAAGGGACGGCGTGTCCTCCTGCGCGCAGTGCGGCGGCACAGCGAGGGCCGCTGCACACGATGCCGGTCGACACGAGCATCTCGCTCGACAACCGCTTGCGCCGTTATCGATTCGTGACCTAGAGTCGGGAGCGCCTCCGGCGTGCCCGGAAGCGCTCCCGCTCGAACAACCCCGACGCGACGCGGTTACGGGGGCGTTCAGTTCACCTCAGTACTGCCCCTACCGAGCAGACTGAGGCCGCACACGCGAGCCGAGCAGCGTGGCCACGACACCTATCAGACTCAGGGCCTCCGGGCTGAGGTGCGGCGCGCAAGCAACCACCACCACAACCACGATCACGATCCACGCTTCACGCGCGTGATCGGCGAGCGGGTGTCGACGCCGAGTTTCCTTCTGCCTCATCTCCGCACGCTTGCTTCGCCATGACTTCACGAGCACTCCCCTTACTTGTCGTAGCCAGACACACCGAGAGCCGATCTGCATCCCGGCCTTTTCACAATGTGCAGGGATATATACCGCAAATCAAACACGAAACGGGCTAATCACCCTTGTGCCGCAACGCATACGCCGCACTCAAAGTCGCGCGAGTAGCAGGCGACTTGAGACGCGTCCCTGGTAGGAGATCGATCCGTGACACGCAAGCCGAATTCAGAATTCCGACATTTCTCAAGAAGTCGCGATTCTAAAGAATCTTGAAAAAGTGGCAGGCCAACCCGTCGCAATGGGAGGTGATCCCGTGGCCGACCCGATCACGGACGCCGACCGAGCAGCAGTGCGCCGGCTGCACGCCAAGGGCAAGTCCCGTAACCAGATCGCCCGCGAACTCGGCCGCGGTGCCGCCACCGTCTCGAAGATCGCCGCCGCCGAGGGACTCTCGTTCTCGGGCGGGGCGCGTGTCGCCTCCGCCACCGATGCCCGCCGAGCAGATGCTGCGGTGCGGCGCGAGCAGCTCGCCGACGACGCCCTCGACGGGGCCCTCGCTCAGATCGAGCGAGTTGGCGAGGCCGACTCCGCACGAGACGCTCGCGACTACGCCACCGCCGCGCGAGCACTGACCGAGGTACACGCCAAGGTCGCCGAGCTCACCCGCAACACCAAGGCAACGAGCGCCGGCGGGATGCTCGACCGCCTCGCCGACGCGCTGCTCGGGCCGCCCGGAGATGACGCCGACGGGGGGTGATCCCCTCGGCCGGACATCTCTCCGACAAGCAACTGCGCTCGATCCGCGAGGCCACGCGCCGTATCAACTTGTGGCACGGCTCGGTGCGTAGCGGCAAGACGATCTCGTCGCTGCTGCGCTTCCTGCTCGCCGTCCGGCGAGCGCCGGCCTCGGGGTTGATCCTGATCGTGGGCCGGTCACTCGCCACGATCGAGCGGAACGTGATCGAGCCGCTGCAAGATCCCGAGTTGTTCTCGGACACCGCGGCCGAGGTCCATCACACCCGCGGCGCGACAACGGCTTTGATCCTCGGCCGAGTCGTGCACCTGATCGGTGCGAGTGACTCTCGATCCGAGGGCCGACTGCGCGGTCTGACCGCGTCCGTCGCGTACGCCGATGAGGTCACGCTGCTGCCGGAAGCGTTCTTTACGCAGCTACTCGCCCGACTCAGCGTCGACCGCGCCCTCTTGATCGGAACCACGAACCCGGACGCGCCGCGGCACTGGCTCAAGATGAAGTACCTCGACCGGCAGCACGAGCTCGACCTCGCTTCCTGGCACTTCAAGCTCGCCGACAATCCGGCGCTGCCACCGTCGTACGTCAAGGCACTGTCCGCCGAATACACCGGTCTGTGGCGGCGCCGGATGATCCTCGGCGAGTGGGTCGTCGCCGAGGGCGCGATCTACGACATGTACGACGAGCAGCAGCACGTCGTCGACGAGCTGCCCGAGATGCGCCGCTACTGGGCCGGCGTGGACTACGGCACGAGCAACCCTTTCGTGGCAATCTTGCTCGGCCTCGGCGCCAACGGCCGGCTGTACGCGGTGAGCGAGTGGCGACACGACGCCCGCGCCGTACACCGGCAGATGACCGACGCGCAGTACAGCCGCGCCGTCCGCGAGTGGATCGCCGAGCAGGGCGTGCGGCCCGAGTGGACGTTCATCGACCCGAGCGCGACGAGCTTCTCGACTCAGCTTTGGGCCGACGGATACCCGAACGTCGCCCGCGCCAACAACGCCGTATTGGACGGCATCCGCAGCGTGGCGAATGCGCTCGACGCTGGCCGGCTACTGATCCATCGCTCGTGCGAGGGGCTGCTCGCCGAGTTCTCCACGTACGTATGGGACGACGCCGCCGCGGCCCGCGGTGAAGACCGCCCCGTCAAGCAAGACGATCACTCGCTCGACGCGCTGCGATACGTGGTGCACAGCACCGTCCATGAGTGGCGCGGCCTACTCGTCTGACCCCTCCCCCGTTCCCGCCCGGTGCGCTGCGCCGCGCCGCGGACCCGAGCACGTCGAGGGGGTGATCGAGTGCCCCGTTCACTGACCGACCGGTTCCTCGACAAGGTCACCCCTGGGCCCCTCGGCTGCTGGGACTGGACAGCCCACATCAAGCCCAACGGCTACGGGCAGATCAAGGTCGCCGGACGCCCGCAGTACGCGCACCGCGTCGCCTACGAGCTCGTACGGGGCCCAATTCCCCGCGGACTCGTGATCGACCACCTGTGCCGCCGCCGACACTGTGCGAACCCCGACCACCTCGAAGTGGTCACCACCCGAACCAACATCCGCCGCGGAATCAGTCCGGCCGCCCGCCGCGCACGCCAAACGCACTGTGCCCGCGGACACCGATTCGACCAAGCGAACACGTACCGCGCCCCGAACGGCACCCGGCACTGCCGGCCGTGCGCCGCGCAGCGTGCCCGGGTACGACGGGGGGTGAGCTGTGCCGCTTCCTGACAACGGGGTGCCGTGGCCGCCGCCCAGCCTCGCCCGGCACTACGCCGAGATCAAGGTCGACGACGCTTGGTACTCCGGCGACCGAGACCGGCTCGCCGCCGTCTACCGCAACGCCCCGCAAGGCCACGACGGCCGGCGCCGGCTGTGGGGGCGCGAGCGCGCCGCGCAGCCCGGGACGCCTGATCACCGGCTACACATTCCCCTGCCCGGAGACATCGCGACCGCGAGCGCTGATTTGCTGTTCGCCGAGCCTCCCGAGCTCACCGTGACTGACACACCCACGCAGGACCGACTCGTCGAGCTCGCCGAGTCCGACGGCATCGCGAACACCCTGCTCGAAGCGGCCGAAGTCGCCGCCGCGCTCGGCGGCGTCTACCTACGCGTCACGTGGGATCGCTCGCTCGTCGGCCGGCCGCTGCTCACCACCGTTCATCCCGACGCCTCTATGCCGGAATGGCGATGGGGGCAGCTCGTCGCCGTGACCTTCTGGCGCGAGCTCGCCTCGGATTCGGTCACTGTATGGCGGCACCTTGAACGGCACGCCCCGGGCCGGATCGAGCATGGGCTCTACCAGGGCTCGCAGGACAGCCTCGGAGTGCGGGTGCCGCTCATCGAGCACCCGGAGGTCGCCGCCCTCGCCGATTCACTCGGCCCCGAGGGCGACGCGATCGAGACCGGTATCGACCTGCTGACCGCCGCCTACTGCCCCAACATCCGCCCCCACCGGAAGCACCGCGGATCGCCGTTCGGCCGGTCCGACTTCAACGCTCCCCTATACGACCTGTTCGACGCGCTCGATACGACGTGGTCGAGCTGGATTCGCGACCTGCGACTCGCCCGCGCACGGCTGCTCGTGCCCGACGGATACCTACGGGACCACGGACCGGGCCGCGGCGCATCGTTCGACGACGACCGCGAGATTTGGACGCTGCTCAACATCCCGCCGACCGAGCAGGGCGGCGCCGGAATCACGCTGAATCAGTTCGCGATCAGGGTCGACGAGCACGAGCGCACCTCGACCGCTATCACCCGGCAAGCTGTGATGAGCGCCGGATACTCCGCGGCGACGTTCGGGCTCGGCGACCAGGGCGCCGCGGTCACCGCGACCGAGGTACGGGCGCGCGAGCGAAAGAGCATGGTCACCCGAGGCAAGAAGGTGAGGTACTGGTCGCCGCCCGTCGCCGACATGCTGCACGTCCTGCTGCTGCTCGACAGGGCACTGTTCACGCCGCGAATCGTGCCCGAGCGGCCGAGTGTGGCGTTCGGCGACTCGATCACCGAAGACACGTCCTCGCTCGCACAGACCCTTTCCCTACTCCAGCAGGCGCAGGCGGTCTCAGCCGAAACCAAGGTTCGGATGCTGCACCCCGAGTGGGACGCGGCAGACGTGCAGGCCGAGGTCGACCGCATCAACATCGAGTCGGGCGCAGCAGTGCCCGACCCGATGCAGAGCGGACAGCTCGTCTAGTTGGCGACCGGCCACCCGACGAACTTGTCTCCGTCCTCGTAGATGAGGGTCATACCGCCGGCCTCGACCAGGTCGCAGAGATCATGGTCGGGGCACTCCGGAAGCAGGACCACGAGATGATCAGGCTTGGGGGTGATGTGCCGCCGGTAGTCGATGAGCTGCCCTATGGCCATTCGGATGGCGTTGCGGCTGATGTTGCCCTTGATCTCGTACAGGGCGTTATCGGTTGAGTCGAACAGGTCAGTGAAGAAGGTGGAGTTCAGCCCCTCAACACGGATCTTGATCCGGTCGACGCTGTGCCCCTGCCCGGTCAGGAAGGCGAGGAACCGGTCGCTCAACTCTGCTTCCCGCCGCTTGACCTCGACCCCTTCGGTCGGCTTGCGCGTGATCTTCTTCCCGCTGTTGGCTTCGGGCTTGATCGTCTCGCTCGTCGTGGCCTCGGCAGGCTTGAGCTCAAGCGCCGCGAGAGCCGGGTCGCTGATCGGCGTCGCCGGCACCTTCGTGGTGACCGTCTCGGGGGCAATCGGAACGAAGTCCTCGGGTGCCTGCTCAACACCGGCCACGGGCCGCAGGCGAAAGACGTACACCCACCGCATTTCCTGTTCCGAGTCGAGAACCTGGCGCATCACAAAGGGGTCGTCTGCGTCGAGCACGAACTCGCCGACGTAGCGATGCGTCCGTGCCCCGGTCGTTCCGCCGCCGACATACCCGACCGCGATGAAGAGGTGCAGAGCTCGACCATCTTCCACATGGCGCAGGACCGACCCGTTGTTGCCGCTCAAGGTTTGGTCGCCGCGGGTCCCCTGCCCGGTGTACTCAAAGATCGGGCCCGACTTGTCTTCCTCAGCGAGCCAACCGTCTTGATAGCCAAAGTCCTTGGCGCTCTCGTGATCGGTGAACAGCAGGATGTTGTCGGTCGTGCGTGACGGGATGATTCCGCCCTGCGGGCCGCCACCGAAGATCGCTTTCAGCTCCGCGCGCGTCCTGACGTCGCCGGGCTTGATCTGCACAGAGGTCATAGCACGACCGTACCGGCGACCGCTGACAACCCATGTCGTGCTGTACCGCTGCTGAGGTTGCCGACCGAACGGGGTAGGACGCCAACACCAGCGCGAAAGATTGAGCCACGCACCAGAGATTTTCAGCCAAACACAGAACGAGCTTTCCGGGATTCCAACAAACCACCTCTTGGTTAACTCAATATCCAGAGAGACAAACGAGGTTCAGCAAGAGGCGCAGGTCAGCCGCGCAACATTTCCCGAATAGCCCGTTTTGGGTGGGGAAAGTACCTTACTACCCTTTTGTCGAAATTCGATAGAAATTCATTCTCCGCGGCCGTTTATGCAGGTCAGCGGGCGTTTGCGCTGCCGAGAGGGCCGCGCCCATGCTCAGCGCCATGGACATCACCACCAGCGTGATCATCGCCGCTTTTGGCACTCTCGGGCTCTCGATCACCCTCACGGCCGCAACGCTGCGTCAGCTTCCTGATCTCATCAACGCGTTTCGGGAGGTACGGCGATCCCTGCGGCAGGGATCGGCCGACGGCACTAACGACGCTGAGGGCTAACGCACAGCGGGGCCGGGGGTGACATGGGTGTTCACCCCGGCATGGCCGAGGATCTCTCGGCCGCCGTCCGCGACCTGTACGCGGACGGCGAGCAGCGCCTGCTCGGCATCGTCGCGCGGCAGCTCGCCGACGGATTCGACGCCCCAGGGTGGGCCGTTGCCAAGTTGCGCGACGTCCAGTCGCTGCGGCGGGCGGCAAAGGGCGTCGTCGACGCGCTCGGAACCGCCCTTGATCTTGAGGTGTTCTCGGCCGTGACCGAGGCCTACGAGATCGGGGCGCGGGCCGGCCTTGCCGAGCTCGGCGCCCTCTCCGAGGGCGACGCCCGCCGAATCACGGACAGCACCCCGAACACCCGAGCCGTTGATCGGCTCGCCACCGAGACGATCGAGCTCGTCACCGAGACGCACCGCGGCATCCTGCGCGGTGTCGAGGACGGATACCGACAGGTGATCAGCGAGGTATCGGCGACGCCGCTACTCGGGATCGACACCCGGCAGCAGGCCACGCAGCGCGCCCTCGAAAGGTTCGCCGACCGGGGCTTGCGGACGTTCGTCGACAAGGGCGGGCGCGCGTGGCAGATGACGAGCTACGCCGAGATGGCAGTGCGGACCGCCGTCGGGCGGGCCGCGGTCGAGGCGCACGGCGACAAGCTGCGCGCCGCCGGCGTCTCACTCGTGATCGTCTCCAACGCCCCCCACAACTGCGATCTTTGCGACCCATTCGAGGGCAAGGTGCTTGCGCTCGACGGACCGGGCGGCGCCCGGACGATCGAGGTCGAGCATGCCACCGACGACAACCGCACGGTGCAGGTACACGTCGCCGGATCGCTCGACGACGCCCGCCGCTCCGGGCTGCAACACCCCAACTGCCGACACAGCACGAGCGCCTATCTCCCCGGCGTCAGCCGGGCGCCGGTCGAGCACTCCGAGGACCCCGCCGGCTACGAAGCAACGCAACGGCAGAGGGCGATCGAGCGCGCCATCAGGAAGTGGAAGAACCGCGCCGCCGTCGCCGCGACGCCCGAGGCCAAGAAAGCGGCCGAAGCGCGAGTGCGGCAGTGGCAGGGCCGGATGCGCGATCACCTCGCGCAGCACCCCGAACTCATCCGCCGCCGCGAGCGCGAGCAGCCCGGCGCGAGCAACCTCCCGCCGGACGGCGGCACCGCGGGCCGCCCCGGTACCCCGAGCGGCCCGGGGGCGGACCCGTTCGAGGCCGCGCGCGTACGAGCGGGCGACGACCGCACGCTGCCCGAAATGACCGACGAGCAGCTCGGCGCCGCGCTGCGGCCCGGGGTGCTCGACGAGCGCGACCGGGACCGGATCACCGCCGAGGCAGACCGCCGCGACGAGCAGGCGCTGCTCGACCGCATCCGCCCCGGCGGACGCATGGTCGACAGCCTCGCCGAGTTCAGCGACGACGAGCTCGCCCGCGTCGCGCTGCACCTCGACGACGACGGTCTGCTGCGCGTCATGGCCGAGGCCGACCGCCGAGACGTCGACGCCGCCATGCCCGGAGTGCGGGCCGACTTGCTCGGGATGTCCGAGCAGGCTCTCGCCACCCGGGCGCGGCACGTGCCCGAGGACCGTCCGGCGATCGGCGCCGAGATCCACCGGCGCCGCCTGCTCGACTCCCTGTTTCCGGGCGGGCGCCTCGCCGACGATCTCTCCGAGCTCGGCGACGATCTGCTCGTGTGGGGCATCCGCTACGCCTCCCCGGCGGACGCCGAGCGGATCGCCGGGGAGATCGACCGCCGGCACCCGCCCGCCCCGCCACCACCCGCGGCCGGCGCGACGGTCGCCGACACCCTCGCCGCGCGGGACGCCCTCGACGACGCGATGTACCCGATCCGCCTCGATGACTCTCCCCCGGCGGACCCCGACGAGTGGGGGCCGTACGGGGCGGACGTCGAGCGCGGCCCGGACGGCACCGAGCACATGTCCGCCGTCGAGCGGTGGGCGTACGAGCGCGAGCTCTCCGACCGGGCGGCGCGCGAGGCGTACAGCCGCGAGGAGATTCGCGAGATGTACGCCGAGCACGTATACGTGCAGTGGCTCGCCGCCGAGGACGCGACCCGAGGACACATGCTGAACCGTCGCGCCGAGGCCGCCGGCGTCGACCCGCGCAGCCTGTTCTCGGGCCCCTCCCACGTCGCGTACGCGAGGGCGAGCGAGGACCTGATCAGGTTCTGGGAAGACGTCTCGCCGCGGCTGACCCTCGCCGAGTTCACCGAGCAGGTGACCGGCGTCCGTACCGGCGCCGGCGAGACCGCCCGGAACGCACGCGAGAACCAGCGCAGCAAGTTCTAGGGGGTGATCGCTTGGGATTCCGCGAGGACGCCCTACGAGCTCGGCAGGCCGGTCTCGCCGCCGCACGAGCCGGACACCCGCCGACCGTCTGCCCCCGCTTCACCGACCCCCGGCTGACCGCGGCATGGGTACGCGGCTATGGAAAGGCACAGCTTAGGTCCGGTAGCTGACAGGTCCGGAACCCACCTCGTGCGGCGCTGTGTTAGATGTACGTCCATGTATCTCGCGAGCGCGTTCTACGAGTCCGGGACCTTCTGGACGGCGGCTGGTGTAGCCATAGCCGCAGCGGTCGGCATCGGAACTATCTGGGTGACTCACCGCGTTGGGACTGCGGGCAAGCGGCTGGACATCGGAATCCGGCGGGTGACGGCGCTGATTCAAGCACCCACGGGGGTGCGCGATGACCTGGAGTTGCGACACCAGGGAAGGGTTGTGGCGGCTCCCCAGATCGTGGAAGTAGCCCTTTGGAATCGCGGGCGACGGGATATCACGCGTAACGACTACGACAACAGCAGCCCCATTCGTCTAGAGTTCGGCGCTCCCATCATCTCTGTTCTCCAGGCGACGAGTTCGTCGAGTCATAACTCTGCCCCGACCCCAACGATCGCTGGTTCTACCTTGGAGTTTGGGCCAGCCCTCATCAAGGTGGGGCAGCGCCTCAGCTACTCGCTACTTGTCGATGGCTCAGACGTACAACTGACGAGTAACGCACCATTGGTCGATGTGAGGATTCGCGACCTGCGCGCCGATGACGCACCTCACACTCGCTCGTTTCACCTAAAGCAGATGCTCTTCATCGCCCTCCTGCTCGGAGTTGCCAGCCTCGTGCAGGAGTACGGCCCGAAGATCTGAAAGCTCTTCTGTCCCACACTGCGGCCCGCTCATGGCGGGCCGTTTTTCATGCCCGCACGACACCCTCGGAGGGCCAAGCACTCATGCCCGAGCACATCCGCGACACCCTGCCGGTGCACCCGCGCACCGGCGACCGCGCCCTCGGCCACCGCCGCGACGGCCGCCCGATCTGGCCCATCAAGGGCGGCTCGGGCGAGGGCGGCGACCCGAACCCCGCCCCGCCGTCGGGCGACCCGAACCCCGCGCCCGGTGCGCCGCCGGCCACCGATCCGGCCGCCGAGCAGCAGCTCGCCGAGGCCAACAGCCGCGCCGAGACGGTCATGGCCGAGCGCGACGAACTGCGCGCCGCTCTCGACGCCGTGACCCGGGCGCTCAACCCGAACGGCGGCGAGAGCAAGCAGGACCCCGCCGCCCTGGCCGCCGCCGTCGCCGAGCGCGACCGGCTGCTCTCCGAGCACGCCGCCGAGCTGCGGACCGCCCGGGTCGAGCTCGCCGTCGCCCGAGTCGCCGCCGACGAAGGGGCGCGCGGCGACCGCCTGCTCAACAGCCGCTCGTTCCTCGCCTCGGTCGCCGAACTCGACCCGCTCGACAGTGGGTTCACCGACAAGCTCACCGCCGCGATCAAGGCGGCCGTAGACGCCGACCCCGACCTCTACCGCGCCACCCCGGCGCCGCCGCGCGGGGGCGGCGAGTTCAACGGTCCGCCCGCCGGCGAGCGGCGCGCGACCACCCTGCACGACGCCGTCGCCGCCCGCATGACCAGCGGCTGACCAGCCAAGGAGAATCGATTTGCCTACCTCCCTCGCCGAGGCTCGGAACAACGCAACCGACGACCTCGACCTGACCGTGATCGACGAGTTCCGCAAGAGCTCGGACATCCTCGACCGACTCACCTTCGACAACAGCGTCAACCCGACCGGCGGCGGCGACACCCTGACCTACGGATACCGGCGCCTGATCACGCAGGCGAACGCCGAGTTCCGACAGCTGAACAGCGAGTACACCCCGGCCGAGGTCACCACGCAGCGCTACACGGTCGATCTCGTGCCGCTCGGTGGCTCGTTCCGAGTCGACCGGGTGATCTCCCGCATCGGCGCATCAGCGTCCGGCGCGGTCGCGCTCAACATGTCCCAGAAGATCAAGGCGGCCCGCTCCAAGTTCGCCGACGCCGTGATCAACGGCGACAAGGCCACGGACACAGCCGGATTCGACGGGCTCTCGAAGATCCTCACGGGCACCGACACCGAGTACCTGCCGCTCGCGAACGGGGTCGCGTCCGGGTTCCTCGACTGGACGTCGATCAACGACAAGGCCGGCGCGCTCGCCGCACAGCGCCACATCGACTCGTGGCTCGCCACCATGGACGACACCCCTGATGTGATCTACGGCAACCGCAAGACGCTCGCACTGTTCAAGGCCGTCGCCGCGTGGACCGATCAGATCGACAAGTCCACGGACGCGTTCGGCCGCCCGGTCGTCGCGTACAACGGCATCCCCCTGGTGGACCTCAAGAGCAAGGCCGGCTCGAACGCCGACGTGATCGGGCTCGTCACCCGCGACCCCGACGGCGCCGGGACCGGTGGCAACGTGACCGGGCTCGGCGACCTGTACGCGATCAGGTACGGGCTCGATGGGTTCCACGGGGCCTCGGTCGCGTCCGTCCCGCTCGTGCAGACGTGGCTTCCCGACTTCAACAGCTCTGGCGCGGTCAAGCTCGGCGAGGTCGAGATGGGGCCGCTCGCCCCGGTCCTCAAGGCAACCAAGGCCGCTGCCGTCCTACGCAACATCAAGAGCGCGTGATGCCCATGAACGTGCGCATCACCGCCCCCGTCAGCGACTACACCGGAGACGGCCCCGGCGGTCTCCGCTTCACCGACGGCACCGCCGTCACGGACGACATCGCGATCATCGGCTACTGCCAGGGAGCCGGATACGACGTCGAGCCCCTCGACGACGACCCGCCGGGCGAGACGCCCGACACCGAGCCGGACGGCCCGCCAGACGACAAGTCGGCGGGCCGTTCCGGTTCCCGGCGCGCAAGGGGGTGACCTTGGCCCGACAGCCCTACACCACCCCCGAGGCCCTCGCCGTTTGGCTCGGCGCCCCTGCCCCGGTAGACGCCGAGCGGCTGATCGCGCGGGCGGGCGAGGACATCGACTCGGCCCTGCTGACCGCGATCTACCCGGTCGACGACGACGGCGACCCGACCGATCCCGAGATCTCCGCCGCGCTCAGCTCGGCGACGTGCGCGCAGGTCGAGTTCTGGCTCGCCGCCGGCGACGACGGCACCGGGGCGCAGGGCCGATGGGACTCGGTCTCGATCGGCCCCGTCAGCCTGTCCGGCCGTGCCGCCTCAACAGCGGGCGCGTCCGGCGTCGAGCTCGCCCCGCGCGCGGCCCGCGCGCTGCTGCGTGCCGGTCTCACCCCGGGTGAGGTGCAGCAGTGGTAACCCGAGTACCGCCGTCCCTGCTGCGGCACCGGGTCGGCGTCGAGACCTACCTCGGCGACGGAGCGTACGGCCCAACGTACGGGCCGCTCGTCGAGCATCCCGCGCTCGTCGGCGAGGCCGTGCGCATGGCGCGCGCCGCCGACGGCCGCGAGGTCACGAGCACCGCGCAGATCATCGCCGCCCCCGGTCTGGGCTGTCCGGCGGGGTCGCGCGTGACGCTGCCCGGCGGCCGGATCACGACAGCGATCAGTTCGGCAGTACACACCGCCCCGGGCCTACCGGTCCCCGCATCCACAGAGGTGATGTGCGAATGAGCCGCGCCCGACTGCGCTGGAACGGCACTGCCGCCTCGGACACGATCCGCGAGGCCGCGGCCCGGGGTCTGCTGCTCGGCGCCGAGCACGTCCTCGCCGCGAGCCGGCAGCGCGTGCCGATCGCCGAGGGCACCCTCGAACGCTCGGGCGCGACATCGGTTGACGAGCAGCAGATGACCGCCGCCGTCAGCTACGACACCCCGTACGCGCGCAGGGTCCACGAGGACATGACAGCCCGGCACGCGCCCGGCCGCTCCGCCAAGTTCCTTGAGGGCGTTCTGCCCGAGACGGCGGGCGAGGTGCAGGCGTTGATCGCCGCACAGGTTCGGCGGGCACTGCGCTAGGTCTCATCAATCGGCATCGCGGTGAACCACCGCTTCATGAAGTCTCGGCCCTTTGCGGTCAGCAGGATTCCCGACTCGTTCAACTCCGCCTGACCGGGGTCGTCGGCGTCGAACTCAACGAGTCCGTCCTCTTCCAGATCGTGCACCATCCAACCCATCGCACTGGGGATGGCGAGGGCCACCCCCTCAATAACCCGCGTGTAGAGGAATCGCAGCACCTGGCGCTCGATGTCGGAATAGCGATGGTTGAGCACGTCAAGGTTGCTCTTGTACTGGAGCATCGACCGCTTGTCGATGTCACCACGGTCGAAACGTGCGTGGCACGTCGGACACAGCGCGATCAAGTTCTCGAACGTGTGCTCTTTGACTTTGACCCACGGGCTGATGTGAGCCAGATCGACCGGCACCTGTCTGCACGTCGGGATCGCGCACCGATGCCCTGCTTCCACAAGTACCGCACGTCGCAGCGCTGTTGGGATATCTGGTCTGCCTTGAGCCATGCCGCCGAGCATAGGCACCACCTAGGACATCACTGCTAATGACCTACACCGTCGACCTGCTCGACGGTCTCGCTCGCCTGCTCTCCGCTGCCGGCGTCGGCGTCTACCGGCCCGACGGCGTGTACGCGGCGGGCGAGACCGCGATCACGATCGCAGCCCTTCCGCCCGCTCCTGACCGGTGTATCTGCCTCGCCGCCTACCCGGTCGCCGACTCCCCGGTGCTGACCGACACGACCACCGGGATTCAGGTCCGCACCCGCGCGGGCGCGGACCCGCGCGAGGTCGACGCCCTCGACGACCAGGTGCACGAGCTGCTGCACGGCAGCGGCCCGCACCGGTTCGGGGCCGTCCCCGTGCAGCTCGTCATTCGCGTCTCGGCCGCCCCGATCGGCACCGACGCCTCGGGCCGCTGGGAGCGGACCGCCAACTTTCACGTTCGCGCCCACCGGGCGCACCCCAACCTCGAATAGGAGGCGCCCACTTGAGTACACCGACGCCCCCGGCCGAGACCGTAACCGCGCTCGCGCGCCGGTACCGCCTTGAACTGGATATGGGCACGACTCCCGGTACCCCGCTGTGGACGCTCGTCCCCGGGATCACCGAGTTCACACCGAAGATCGAACCGACTCAGCAGGAAGTCACGACCTACGACGCCGAGGGATGGAGCGAGCAGGCCGTGACCATGCTCGCGTGGTCCATCGAGACCACCCTCGCGCACCGCGCCCACCCGACGACCGGGGTATTCAACGCGGCGCAGGAAGCGCTCAGGAAGGCGTCGCGCTCGTTCGGCGCCAAGAGCTATGTACGGGTGCGGTACTTCGACCGCAACGGAGCCGACGATGCACAGGAAGGTTCGGCGCTGGTCACGTGGGAGCCCGACGGGGGCGGCCCGGATGAGGTCGACACGATCAAGGTCACCTTGACCGGCTCGGGCCCGCTCGTCGAGATCACGAACCCGCTCGCCGGCGGCGGTACGTTCGCCGCCGCCGAGGCGAAGACGCTCAAGGCGGGTGATGCCTGATGGCTTTCGAGGAACTCGACGAGCTACTCGACGAGCGGCTCGAACTGCCCGTCGCCGGAAAGCTCTACACCGTGCCCGCGCCGTCGGCCGAGATCGGTCTGCGCACGCAGGCACTGATCAACGCCGCCGCCGTGGCGGCCGACGGCGGGAAGGCCGACGAGCAGGTGCTCGGCGACGCCGCCGAGCGCGACCTGTACCGCGAGGTACTGGGCCCCGCCCATGACGAGATGGTCGCCGACGGCGTGAAGTGGCCCGCACTCAAGCACTGCGCGATCACCGCCATGGTGTGGATCGCGCAGGACAAGGGCGCCGCCGAACGCTACTGGAACGCGGCCGGCGACCCTTCTCGACTGGCCCCGAATCGGGCAGCTCGCCGGAACCGATCGGGTGCGGCGAGCTCGACCCCGACTCGGGGCTCTACGAGTGGTACGAGTACCCGCCCGGCACCCGCCCGCGCAAAGGCCAAGAAGGGCCGCAAGCCTCACTGACGTGGGCGCAGATCCTCGCCGAGTGGCCGCTCGTCGAGGCCGATCTGCACGAGATCTACGGCATCGACCTAGGCGCCCCGGGCCTGCTGCGCGCCCGGTCCTGGCGGTGGCTGCGGGTGCGCATCCTCGCCCTGCTCTCCGCCGAGTCCCGCCTCGCGCGAGTCCTCACCTCTCCGCCCGAGCCCTCCCCCACGGGAGCCACGCACAGCAGGAGGTGAGGCCCCATGGCACTCATGGTGGGCGAACTCGCCGCCGCGGTCACGATCGACGACTCGGGCGCCGACGCCGGGATGAACCGCGCCCGCGCGGCAGTGCAGGCGGGCGGCGACCGCATCGCCGCCGAGGCCGATCGCGCCGGTGAAGCTGCGGGCGACGCCCTCGGCGACGGGCTCGCGGAGGGTGCGGCCGATGGTGCCGAGCAGGCGAGTTCCGGCATGGGTACCGCCTTGAAAGGCTTCGCCGCCGCAGCGATCGGCGGCGCGATCGGCGGCGCCCTCATGGCCGGGGTCGGGAAGGCCCTCGAACAGGGCAAGATCCCGGGGCAGCTTGAGGCGCAGCTCGGCGCGACCGGTCCGGTCGCCAAGCAGTACGGCCAGGTCGCGGGCGATCTCTACGCGGGCGCGATCGTCGACTCGGTCGAGGAAGGCGCCGAGATCATCAAGGGGGTTGCCCGAAACGGCCTGCTCCCTCCCGAAGCAACTCAGGGACAGGTCAAGGCGCTTGCGACTCAGGTCGCGAGCGCCGCCTCGGTCATGGGCGAGGACGTCGGCCGAGTGTCTCGTGCGGTCGGCACGATGATGAAGAACGGCCTTGCCGACTCGGCGCAGGAAGCGCTCGACGTACTCGTCAAGGGTTCGCAGAACGGCGTCGACGTCGCCGAGGATTTGCTCGATACATTTTCCGAATATCCGACGGAATTTCGGCAGCTCGGCCTCGACGCTCAGACGTCGATGGGTCTTTTGCAGCAGGGCCTCAAGGGCGGCGCGCGCGACGCCGACACGGTCGCCGACAGCCTCAAGGAATTCACCTTGATGGCACAAGGAATGGGCGAGACGACAGCGACCGCCTTTACCGATCTCGGCCTTTCCGCCGAGCAGATGCAAAAGGTCTTCCAGACCGGTGGACCGGAAGCGGCAAAGGCGCTCGATCAAGTCCTCGACCGGCTGCGCAACGTCAAGGACCCCGCCAAGCAATCCGAGATCGCGCTCGGCCTTTTTGGAACCAAGGCCGAGGATATGCAGCGCGCGATGTATTCTCTCGATCCCTCCAGTGCCGTTAAGGCGCTGGGCGACGTCAAGGGCGCGACGGACGCCGCCGGCGACGCGATGCACGACAACGCCGCGACCAAATTCGAGGCGTTCAAGAGGGGCATTGAGCAAAAGGTCGTCGGGGTCCTCGGCACCTATCTGGTTCCGGCTCTTGAGGTGGCGGCCGGTGTCCTCGGCACCCTCGGCGGGGCGTTCAGCTCGTCCGCCGGGTGGATCTCCGAGCACTCGACGGCGCTCTCGATCGCCGCCGGTGTGATCACCGTCCTGATGATGCCGACGCTTGTCGCGCTCGGTATCACGGCGTGGACGACGACGACCGCCGTCGTCACAGGCTGGGCCACACAGACAGCGGCGGGTGCCACCGCAGCAGCACGGTTCGTCGCCCTCAACGCGACGATGCTCGCGGGGTGGATCGCGCAGGGCGCGGGCGCCGCCGCGGCTGCTGTGCGGGTGGTCGCGGCATGGGTGCTCATGGGGACGCAGTCCCTGATACAGGGTGCCCGGATGGCTGCGGCGTGGCTGCTCGCCATGGGCCCGATCGCGCTCGTGATCGCCGCCGTGGTCGGCATCGTGGCGTTGATCGTCGCCAACTGGGACACGATCGTGTCCGCCACAAAGGCGGCGTGGGATTGGGTGTGGGGAAAGCTCAAGGAAATCGGACAGGCAATCCTCGACTTTTTCCTCAACTGGACTTTGGTCGGTCTCATCATCAAGCATTGGGATTCGATCAAGGCCGGAACGCTCCGCATCTGGAATGCCACGGTCGATTGGGTCAAGGGAATCCCGGGCCGGATCGTCGACTTTTTCCTCAACTGGACTTTGGTCGGCCTGATCATCAAGCATTGGGATTCGATCAAGTCGGGCACCGCTCGTAAGGCCGGTGAAATGCTCGCGTGGGTGCGAGGACTTCCCGGCAAGATCGCGGGCTATTTCGGCGATTTCGGCTCGATGCTCTACGACAAGGGAAAGGATCTGATCAAGGGTCTTTGGAGTGGCATCAAGGGCATGGGCTCATGGCTCAAGTCGACCTTGATGTCTTGGGCCAAGGATTTGATCCCCGGACCGATCGCGAAAGCACTCGGTATCAAATCGCCGTCGCGGCTCATGCGCGACAAGATCGGAAAGTTCATCCCCGCTGGAATCGTCGAGGGCATCAAGGCGGGTGCGCCCGCCGTCGACCGCACGATGCGCAAGCTCGTCTCGGTCCCCGCCGCCCCGCAGTTCGCCACCGCCGGGGCGTCAGCCAACGGAATTCCTTCTAAGGGTGGTTGGGGCCCGACGGTCCACATCGAGAACTGGCACGCCGGTGCGGCGACGGCCGATCAGACGGCCGCCGCGCTCGCGTGGCAGGCCAAGGCGAGGGGGTGACCAGTTGGCCCCCGGTGATCTGGTTACCCTCCCCGGACACGTGCAGTTCGGCGACCTGCTGCTCGGCCCCCGCACCACCTACGGGTGGGAGTCCCTGACCGGGTGGGAGGAGACACCCGCCTACGACTCGGGAAGCGTCAACCGCTCCGACGCCCACGGCGCCTACCCCGGCCGGCTGCTCGCCGAGCCGAGGACGATCACCCTCGACGGCGTCGTGATCCGCACCGAGCCGGGACGCATGAGCACCGCCGTGCGAGCCCTGTCCGCCGCGACGGCCCTTCGCGACGACGAGCAGCCCCTCGTGATCAAACTCGACGACTCCCCGCCGCTGCTCTCGTGGGCCCGGTGCATCCGGCGAACCGTGCCGGTCGGCACGGGCGGTTACGCGATCGGTGTCGCCATCGGCGGCGCGATGCAGTTCGAGGCGAGTGACCCGCGCCGGTACGACCTGATCGAGCGGGTCGCCCCCGGGCGTCTTCCGTCGTCCGAGCCGGGCCTCGGCTGGCCGCTCGGCTGGCCGCTCGGGTTCGGCGAGCCCGGGTCGACCGGCGCACTGTCCGTGTCGAACCTCGGCGATGCGGACACGCACCCGGTTGTCGAGTTTCGAGGTCCCGTCGAGCGTCCGTCCCTGACCCGCATCGAGACCGGCGACACGCTCGAATACGACCTACCGCTCGCGGCCGGCGACGTGCTCGCCGTCGACACCCGCGCGGGCACCGTCACCCTCAACAGGACCGCCTCGCGGCTCTACACCGCGACCGCGCGCAGCGTGCCCGAACAGACATGGACGCTGCCGCCCGGCACGTCGACCCTCGCGTTCCGCGCGGCCCCCGGCAGCACCGACCCAACAGCTTCCGTCACCGTGCGCTATCGCTCGGCCTACTGGTAAGGAGGTCCCGCCCGTGACCGTGCGCCCCGCATGGCTCCTGCCCACCGGGCAGACCCGAGAAGACACCCGCCTCGCCCCTCTGGGGACGTACACCCCCGAGACGGAACTGCGCACCCGAGACGGCGTGATCCCCGGCGGCGCGCCGTTCGCCGCCACCGGCGCCGGCGCGATGGCGCTACAGATCGCCCCCGGCCGCGCCGTCGTACAGGGCACCACCCCACAGGGCGCCTACCCGGTCGCCCTCGACGCCCCGCAGACCGTGACGATCACCGACGGCGAGGCTCAGTTCACCCGCATCGACACCGTGGCGCTGCGGGTGCTCGACCAGCTTTTCGACGAGCACGGGCAGAACCTCGCCCGTATCGAGGTGTTCATCGGCGAGGCCACCGCCACCCCGAGCCCGCCGATCCTCCCCCCGGCATGTCTGCGACTGTGGGACATCCGGGTACTTCCGGGCACCTCGGCGGGCGTCGGCGGCATCAACTGGTCGAGCCACCTCACCGATCGCCGCCGGTACACCGTCGCGGCGGGCGGCATCCCACCCGGCGGCACCGCCGCAGACGCCGGCGCGTACGACGGCCAGTACGCCGACCACGACGGGCAGCTCATGCGCTGGTCTCAGACCACCGCATCGTGGCGGCCGGTCGTCGAGCGGCATTACGTGTCGACGGTCAAGAGCAACACGTACAACGTGCCCGCGAACAGCTACATCAAGATTCAGTGGACCGGCACCGACGCCATGTCGACCACCGGCATGTGGTCGTCGGCTGCCACGACCCGTGTCACGGCACCGGTCGGCGGACTGTACGTCGTCTACGCACATCAGGTGTGGCCGAACGGAGCGACGCAGGCCCGCGCCCGCGTCCAGATCAACAACGCCGGTGACGTCCAGCTCAGCTACCTGCCGTCGTCGTCGGGCGGGCAGGGCCACGGCTCTGCCCGCCCGATCGTCCTCGCGGCGGGCGACTACATCGAGATGTCCCTGTGGTCCGGTGCGGCGCTCAGCAACGTGCCCGGCAGCTACAGCAAGTTGGGCTTGCAGTGGATCGGACCGGCGTGACGGCGACGGGCTATCGGCTGCTCTTCTGCGATCTGCGCGGCGATCAGGTGCTCGACTCCCTGCCCGTACAGGGCATGTCCCTTGACGACTACATCGGCAAGACCGGCCGCATGACCGGCACGGTGCCGATCCCTAACCGTGCCCTCGCGGAACGAGCCCGCCGCGCTCTGGTGCCGGGGCGTACCGGCGTGTGGGTCGAGCGCGGTCGCGATCTGTGGTGGGGCGGCATCCTGTGGACGCTCGCCCTCGCCAGCGACAGCCGCGGCCGGCTCGGCGCACAGATCCAAGTCGGGGGGTGGGAAAGCTACCTCTATCGCCGGTACCTGTATCAGACGCACGTCGCCGAGGGTGTCGACCAATTCGACATCGTGCGGGATCTCGTCGACTACGCCCAGGACGCCAAGGGCGGTGACATCAGGATCACGTACGACACGCACACGTCCGGGGTCACACGTGACCGCACGTATCTGCGTTTCGACCTACCGAGCGTCGGTGGTCTGCTCGACGACCTGGCCGCCACCGAGGACGGGTTCGAGTGGCGCATCGCGTCGTTCCGCGACACCGACGGGCGTCGGGTCAAGCGGCTGCAACTCGGGCACCCCGTCATTCGTTCCGGGGCATCCGACATAGTCCTCGACCACCCCGGCCCGGTGCTCACCTACACGTGGCCCGTCGACGCCACCACGAAAGCGAACGTGTGGCAGTCCCGGGGCGCAACCATCAACCGGAACCAAGCTGCGGACTCGTTCCCGCTCATGTCACCGCTCCTGGTCGACGACGACGATCTCACCGCCGGATGGCCGCGCCTCGACGGGTCGAGCGATCACACCACCGTCGAGCGGCAGACCACCCTCGACGCCCACGCTCGCGCCGACTGGACGGCGGCCCGCACCCCGGTGCAGATCCCCGAGGTCGAGGTGCTGCTCGGCGGAGCGATCACGCCCGCCCTGCTCGGCTCGACAATCCGGCTCCGCATCCGCGACCTGTGGCACCCCGACACCCTCGACGCCCGATACCGCGTCGTCGGCGTCTCCGTCACCCCACCCGAACGCGGCCGTCCCGAGACGGCCAAGTTGTTCTTGGAGGTTCCTTAGTGCCGTTCGTTCCGCAGGATCTGCTCGACCGCCTCAACAAGGTCGAGAGCGAGGTACGGCAGCTACGCGGGAGGGCGCAGATGCGCCCCCGCATGGACCAGATCTCAAACGGAAGGGTGGTCATCGCCGAGGGCGGATCGTTGGAAGTCCTCGCCCCCGACGGCACCGGTCTGGTCGGGGTCGGAGCTTTCTCCGACTGGTGGAATCACCCGGACGGGAGCAAGCAGCAGGGCGTCGTCATGCAGCGCGAGGACGGCACGACAGCTTTCAGTATTCGGGCCTTCCCCGACGCCGGCCTCGGCGGCGCGGGGACTCAGGCCGTGGGCATCTGGGATCGCACCGGGCATCACGTGATCAGTGACGACACGACGTCCGGTCGCGGAATCGGCTCGCCGGCCCTGCCCATGCCGTTTCAGCCGCTCCCGCCCGCGAACGAAGTCATCACCACGAGCTCGTTCGTGGGTTGCTGGTTCGCGTCCATCCAGGCGCACAACCCGGTCGCCACGCTGCAACTCGAATTCGCCGCCGCACCCGGCGCGACGTGCGAGATCAAGGTGCAGTACCGGCTCGCCAGTGAGGCGAGCTGGTCCGACATCCAGACCGATTCCGTCGCCGCCCCCGCCAACGCCGGTGCGCTGGTCAGCAAGACCGCTTGGTACACGTTCCCCCTCGACCGCGCCGAGTTCGAGCAGCTCGTGTTCGTCCGGATTCAGGGCCGCCAGAAGGCAGGCACCGACGGCGTGCGCGTGTCCTGTCTCGGAGGGTTCACCCGGCGGACCTACTCGCGCAGCGAGGTACCCGACCCGCCCGTGCAGGCGCTCGCCGCGGCCCGCGCGTTCACGGCCGACGCCGACGACACCACCGGTCCCGAGCAGGGCGTCGACCTCCCGGTGCAGCCCCCGCCGTTCCCGCAGGCCCCGCCGAAGGAGGGCACCGCCGATGCTTCCTGACACCATCCCCACCGTGACCGTGCGCGGCCGGTTCCTCGCCCCGAACGGCGTCCCGCTGTCCGGGGCGATCGTCTTTCGCGCCCCGGCCCAACTCACCTTCCCGCAGGCCGACGTGATCCTCGGCGGCCCGGTGACCGTGCAACTCGACGCGCAGGGCGCGTTCGAGGTCACGCTGCCCGCCACCGACGCCCCCGACATGGACCCGTCCGGATGGGCGTACATCGTGACCGAGCAGCTCGCCGGAATCCCCGTGGGCCGCTCGTACAACGTCCTCTTGCCCCGGGCGCAGACCGAGGTCGACCTCGCCGACATCGCCCCGACCGACCCCACGAAACCGAACTACGTCGGTGTGCCGGGGCCGACCGGCGCCCCCGGCCCGAAGGGAGACAGCGGCGAACCCGGAGCGACCGGCGCCCCCGGCCCGAAGGGAGATAGGGGCGATCCCGGGGCGGCCGGCACCGCCGGACCAAAGGGAGACAGGGGCGATCCCGGGGCGACCGGCACCCCCGGCCCGAAGGGAGACAGCGGCGATCCCGGGGCGACCGGCGCCACGGGACCGGCCGGCGTCGTCCAGTCGGTCAACGGGAAGAGCGAGGCGGCCGTCGTACTGAGTGCGGCCGACGTCGGCGCCCTCGCCGCGAGCGCCGCCGGGGCGGCGGGCGGGGTCGCGTCCCTCGGCCCCGACGGGAAGGTGCCCGCTGCGCAGCTCCCGCCGCTTTCGGGCGGCGGCGCGGTCGACTCGGTCAACGGCAAGACCGGCGTGGTCGTGCTCGCCGCCTCGGATGTCGGCGCGCTCGACCTGGCCGCGGCCGACGCCCGTTACGTACGGCCGTCGGGCATCCCGGTGACCTCGGTCGCGGGCAAGACCGGCGCGGTCACCCTCGCCGCCGCCGACGTCGGCGCCGAGGCGGCCGGAACTGCCGTTCTGCTCACCGGCAATCAGACCGTCGCGGGCGCCAAGACGTTCAGCAGCGTGCCGTCGAGCTCGGCCGCGCCAACCGCCGACACCCACCTCGCGCGGAAGTCGTACGTGGACGCGCTCGGCGGGGGCGAGTTCCGAGCGAGCGACCTCGGTCTGCTGACGTGGGCGTTCGACCCCGCCGTCGGGCACTCCGCCCCGCTCTATCCCGGGTCGGGCCCGATTCGGGTCACCGCCGTCTACCTGCGGTCGCCGGTGTCCGTGGCCAAGATCGCGTGGCACTTCGGCGGGTATGCCGGCGGGCTCACCACCGGCTCGTGGGCCGCGCTCTACAACTCGTCCGGAACCCGGGTCGCGCAGACCGCCGACCTGTCGACCGCCGGGGTCGAACCCGCCGAGGTCCACAACTCCGGCGGCGCGACTGTCTCGGTCCCGCTCACCGCCGCCTACTCCGCCGCCGCCGGTCTCTACTACGTCGCGTGGCGCTTCCAATACAACGCGACCACCGGCGACGGCCCGATGATGCTCGTCGCCGAGTCGAGTTTCGGCTCGCCGCCGAACGTCTTCGGCCTGACCGCCGTCCGCAGGTTCGGCTCGTACGCGACCGGCGGCGCGACCGCCCCCGCCTCGCTCACCCTCGCCTCGATGGAGAACGGCAGTAACCGCTTCTGGGCGGCGCTCGCCTGATCGCCCGCCCCGCCACACCGCGCCCCGTGCCCGACGGCCGGGGCTTTTTCTATGCCCGGAGGGCCCTTTGAAGTTCGTCAGCCGCGCCCAGTGGGGTGCCCGCCCGTCCCGCTATCCGCTCGTCTACATCGGCAGCACCCGGGGCGTGAAGATCCACTATGAGGGCACGCATGTGCCCGAGTCCCTCGGCCGCCCGGACGCACACGACCAGTGCGCGCCGCGCGTCCGCGCGATACAGGCGAGCCACCTCGCCAACGACGAAGAGAACTACAGCGACATCGCGTACAACGCGCTCGTCTGCCCGCACGGCTACGTGTTCGAGGGCCGCGGCGCGCACCGCAAGACCGGCGCGAACGGCACGGCGGCACTGAACACCGGGCACTACGCGGTGTGTGCGCTGCTCGGCAGCTCGGGACTGACCGAGCCGACCGACGCGCAGCTCGCCGGACTGCGCGACGCCGTCGAGTGGCTGCGCCACGACGGCGACGCCGGCGCCGAGATCAAGGGCCACCGCGACGGACACCCGACCGCCTGCCCCGGCGGGCCGCTCTACGCATGGGTGCAGCGCGGCGCCCCGCGCCCGGGTGGCGGGGGGAACACCGGCACGCCCGCCCCGAGGTACGAGCCGTTCCCGGGTGCCGAGTGGTTCAAGCGCACCCCGCGCTCGCCGATCGTCACGGCCATGGGTCGCCGACTCGTCGCCGTCGGCTGCTCGGCCTACCGCGACGGCCCCGGCCCGCAGTGGACCGAGGCGGACCGGCACAGCTACGCCCGTTGGCAGCAGCGTCTCGGGTACCGAGGCACCGATGCCGATGGGTGGCCCGGCCGTAAGAGCTGGGACGCCCTCAAGGTCCCCAAGCTCTGATCACCCCGTCCTCGCCCCGCCCGCGCCGCGGGCGGGGCGTCCCGTTTTTCAAGAGAGGAACCCCTCATGACCGACGCTTCCCGCCGGACCCTCCGCACGCTCGTGCAGACCTCCCTCGCGCTCGCCGTCCTGCTGCCCGCCATCGTCGACGCGTCCGGCATCCCGGCCACTCTGCCGTGGGTCGCCGCGGCGCTCGCCGTCGCCGGCGGCACCGCCCGAGTGATGGCGCTCCCGGGCGTGCAGTCCCTGCTTCCGTCATGGCTGCGTACGGCCCCGACCCGTGACGACGAGCTGCTCGCCCTCGACCGGGACGGGCGCCAGTGACCGACCCGACCCCAAGCGACGTCGCCCTCGAACTTGAACGGCTGCGAGCGACCGTCGAGACCGGGTTCGCCAAGGTCGACGGATCTCTCGCCCTGCTCGTGCAGCGGTCTGACCAGACCGACGCCCGCCTCGCCGACCACGAGAGCAGGCTCGATGCCCTCGAAAAGAGCCGGTGGCCGCTCCCGAGCGTCCTCGCCGTGGTCGCCGTGATCGGCCTCGCCCTCACGGTGTGGCAGACCGCCACCCGCTGAACGCACCGCGCCCCCTGTACCCGGCCGAGGTCGGGTACAGGGGGCGTCATCTGTCGTTGTGCGGGCACGCGAGAGGGCCCTCGACGGTGCACTCGTCGAGGGCCCTCTGCTCGGGGTCACCGTGCGTGCGGCCTATGCGGGCACAGGCACGGGAGGTGCTCCCCTTCCTCCGCCGCCCGCCCCCGCGTGGGAGACATGGGTATCTGGGCGGGCGGGGTGGCGTGCGTGCCGCGCGCGAGCATGTCGTCGACGCTCGCCGGGGCCGACCGTGACCCGTACCGGGATCGGGTCACGCCAGCAGTAACAGGTGTAGATCTGCCCCTCGGTGTCAGGCGGCGGGGTCTCGGCGTGGAGGGGGCCGGGAATCGACGCGTAGATCGCGACGAGCACGAGCACTCCGAGGCTCGCGAAGATGATCATCAGTCCGAGTAAGGCCCGGTCGGTGTCCATCACCATCCCGCTACCTCGCTTACGGCGTCGCGCGGGCAGACGAACAGGCCGAGGCGCTCGCCCAAGGCGAACGTGAGATCTCGCGCCGTCTGCTCGGTCAGTTCTACGAGCGGCACAGTGTCGAAGTGGAGCCAGACGCCGCCCGGCATCTCGGGGCGTCCTGCGGGCGATACCTCTACTTCGGTCGGGCGGATCACGCCGCCGCCTCCCTTCCGGGGTCAACGAGCATGAACGACACGACCTTTGTTGCCGCCTCGGTCAGGCGCACGTCCCAGTGATCGGCGAAGCAGTCGACCATGAGCAGGCCGCGACCGTGCTCGTCGCGAGAGTGGTGATCCACCGGGATGAGCTTCGGCATCTCGTAGGGGTTCTCGTCTCGGACCAGAACGCTCACGCGTCCCTGCCCGAGGGTTACCTCGACGGTGATCAGCGGCGTACGCCCATGCAAGTAGGCGTTGGTGACCACCTCGGAGGTGCAGACTCGCGCTCGCTCCGCGAGCGGGGCGTGCTGCCCCGAGCGAAGAATCGAGACCACCCAGTCACGCGCGATCTTCGGCGTGGTGGACAGGCTCGGAGCGGTGAGGCGGTAGCTCGCGCCCGTCACGGGCGGTGGTGCGGGAGGTGCTAAGACTGCGTTCTTCATTCGTCGTCTCCCTACGCGGCGGTATGAGCTCGCGCTCGCCATGCGTGGCATTGGCCGTCCCCCGGGGCACACCAACGGCGTGCGCTACGGCTGCACTTCGGGCTTACTGGCGCGGCGCGGTGCTGCCCTGGACTGTAGGGGGCATACATGCCCCGGGGCAAGGCTGCCCCCCTCTTCCGGTACTACGAGGTGGACCCAAGGCACGGTTACGCGGCAGACTCGGGTCAACGACAGGGGAAGGGACCAATGCCACCCAGGGAGAATCCGACCGCGAGGCAGCAACGGCTCGGCGCCGAGCTGCGGAAGCTCCGCGACCGAGCGGGCAAAACGGCGCGCGAGGCGGCCGCCCTCCTGTCGACTGACCAAGCCAAGATCAGCCACATCGAGGCGGGGAAAATCGGCGTAAGCGTGGAACGCATTCGGCGCTTGGCCACGCTCTATCAGTGCGACAACGAGCCTTTGATCGATGCGCTTTCCGCGATAGCCCTGGAACACCGAGGGCAACATTGGTTCGACGACTACCGGGGCAAGCTCGACCCTGCTTGGCTGAACATCGCCGAGTTGGAACACCACGCCGTTGCCATGCGCTCGATGCAGAGCATCACATTCCCCGGGCCATTCCAGACCGAGAATTACGCGCGCGCTCTGTTTTCCGGTGTCACGCCGAAGCTGCCCGAGGATGAGGTAGAGGCTCGCGTCGAGCACCGCTTGAAGCGGTTCACGATCTTCGAACGCGAGGAGGAGACGGGCGCCCCTCCGCCGCCGCAGTACACAGCCATCATCCATGAGGCCGCCCTACGTATGCGCTTCGGCGGACGCAAGGTGGTTCGCGAGCAGCTTGAATACCTGATCGAGGTTTCCAAGCTGCCCACCGTGCACATTCGAGTAATCCCTTTCACGAGCGAGGATTTCATCGAAGTGACACAGCCCGTCCTGTATGCAAGCGGTTCGGTTCCCGAATTGGACACGGTGCAGATCGACAGCGCTTTCGGCGGTCGCTTCCTGGACGCCGAGGCTGAATTGAAGAAGTACCGCACCCTGCTCGACATCGCCGAGCACGCTTCACTCGATCTGGAAGGATCGAGGCAGCTAATCCACCACATCGCTAGGGAACTGTGAGACCAAGGGAATGAGCGCATCCCCCATCAAGTGGCAGAAGTCCTCTTTCTCCGGAGGCGGCGGAGAGAACTGCATTCACGTAGCGGAGAACGAGACGGGCGCGATCTTGATTCATGAGAGCGACGAGCCGGGGGTCGTCGTCACGACGACCCGCGAGAACCTCGCCGCGTTCATCGCCGGCGCCAAGAACGGCGAGTTCGACCACCTCATCGCCGGGGTTGAGGTCGACGACGCCGACCGAGCGCTGAGGTAGGACCCAGCAACCCGTAGCAACGGTGCCCCCCGACCGCCTCGGTCGGGGGGCACCTGCATATGCCAATCCATGCCGGGCGACAAGTATGCCCCGGTGCACACTTGCCGCCCTTTCCCACGTAGCAGTACGGTCGCTCTGCGTCGCAGCGAGAGGTCGATCTCGGCAAGACCGTGCCTTTTGCTGCGGAAATCTCCCCTTTCGCACTCCTGTTGGGGAGATCCCCCGAGGGTTGCCCCTCGCCGGCGGCGACCCTAGCCGGCGCCGGCGAGGGGCAACTATGGCACCAGTCCGGAGGTCCGGCGTATGGGCGCGGCAAGCGGTGTGATCACCGTCAACGGAGCAAGGTTGTCCGTCGGCCGGCTGGCTGAGATGTCCGTAGGCGCGGGGTTCGCGCTCTACGTGCTGCGGTACCCGACTTCGACATCCCGTAAGGCCGTGCCAGCTTTCGCCCCGCGCGTCTTTCCGACCGCACGCGAGGCCATCCGTGCCATACGTGTGCAGGTGCGCGGGGCCCACGTGTTCGGCATGACCCCGGGCGAGATCGAGCGGGCGATCGAGTGGGTCGAGGACGGATGGATCACGGCCCTCGGTCTGCTGAACGCGGGTGAACGGTGCGGGTTCAACGTGGTGTTGGGGAACGGTGCGCTCGCCGAGTGGTCGGTGCAGCCTCTGCGGTACCTCGAAATCCGCGTGCCTGACTCGCCCCGCCACAACGAACACGGCCCGAGGCAAACGGAATTGAGCTCATGAGTACGCAGATCATCGCCGACCACCCCGCGTGGAGTGCGACCCCCAAGGGCGAGCAGGCACGCGTCGTCGAGCACCAGGGCGACGCATGGCTCGCCGTGTGGAACCCGCATGACGAACACCTTGCCCTGTGGGCCGTTACGGGTGACGCCGCCGCCGAGCAGCCGCTCGTCGACTACACGTCTCCGATCGAACTGCCCGTCGCTCCCGAGGAAGCCGTGCCGCTGCTCGACGAGTTGGTGCGCTTGGGTTCCGTGGCCCGCCTCACCAACCCCTCGTTGTGGGACGCGATCGTTACGGCAGTCCTCCGCCAATCCACCGGGCAGGCGCGGCAGCGACACCGCTCGTTCTACGCGGCGTACGGACGCGGGTTCGTGACGTCGGCCGGCGAGTTCGCCATCGCGCCGACGCCCGAGGTCGTCCTCGCCCTTTCCGACGACGGGTTCGCCGCCGTGGGCGGGACGTTCAGCCGCGCCGCCCTGCGCGCCGCCGCCGAGGCATTTCTCGAACACGGCGAGCAGTGGGCGACCCTCGCCCCCGAGAGCCTGGCCAAGGAACTCGGGGAGGTGCCCCGCATCAGTCCGTGGACCGCTGCCACGGCCGCCGCCGACTTCACCGGGGACTTTTCGATCTATCCGGTCGCCGACCTCGCCGTGCGCACATGGGCCTGCGCGGCGGCCCCCGGTCTCACCCTTCCGAGCTCCGACCGCGAGTTCGAGGCCCTGTGGCGCCGTTGGGCGCCCACGCGCGCCCAACGGCACGCGCTGACCCTGTTCACGCTCGCCTACGGCAGTCATAGGTCGCAGGGGCGCGGGTAGCCAGAGGTCGGACCCATGAGACTTCCGCCCGCGCACGGAGCGCACGGCGGAACGCACCACCGACGAAACAGCCAAGATCACGAAGGAGATCGCATGGCCACGGCGGTACAGCCTTGGGGCATGGGGCGCTTAGCTCCGTACCCCCACACGATCGAGTTCCCGTTCGCCCGGACCGAGATCGACCCCGACTCGCAGGTGACGCGCTACTTCGACGCGGACGGGCGGCGCGTCGAGATGGGGACGCACGGCACGAACAACTCGACGTCGTCCTCGACCTCGACCGGTGCGGATGGCGGCGGCGCGCAGCCGCCCGCGCCGGCGGACTCGGACTCGATCGACGACACCGCGTCGGACTGACATGACCGACTCACCGGTTCTCGTCATCACGGCACTCGGTGACGTCACGGCGGATCTGGTGGTGAGCGAGCTGTACGACCGGGGTGTCCCGGTCGTACGGCTCGACCCGGCCGCCGACTTCCCCGAGCCCGCCCGGATGAGCGCACGGATCGGAGCCGACGGGTTCGCCGGCGATCTGACCACCGGGACCCGCCGCCTCGACCTCTCGGCCGTCCGCTCCGTCTACTGGCGACGCCCCACCCCGTACGGTGACCCCCGACAGGCCGAGACCCCCGAGCAGCGATTCGCCGTCGAGCAGTCCCGCGCCGGATACACAGGCGTACTGACCGCGCTTCCCGACGCGCTGCACGTGAACCACCCCGTTCGGAACCGAGCTGCCGAGTACAAGCTCGCGCAGCTCGCCACCGCCGCCCACCTCGACCTGGCCGTGCCTGACACGCTGGTCACGAACAGCGCCGAGGACGCCCGCGCGTTCGCGGCCGAGCACGAACGTGTGATCTACAAGCCCGTGCACGGCGTACACCAGCGAGGTGCGGACGGCAGGAACCGAACCATCTGGGTTCGCTCCGTTCAGGCCGACGAACTCGACGACTCGATCGCTCTCTGCCCACACCTATTTCAGGCGTGCGTACCGAAGATCGCCGACATCCGCCTCGCGGCCGTCGGCGGCGAGCTGTTCGCGACGCGCATCGACACAGTCGGCGACCACCTCGATTGGCGACAGGATCAACGCCTGATCACCTGCTCGCCGATCTCGGTCCCCTCCGCCGTCGGCGACGCGGTCCGTTCCTACCTTCATGCGTTCGGGCTCACCTTCGGGGCTTTCGACTTCGCCCTCGATCGCGAGGGCCGATGGTGGTTCCTCGAATGCAACCCGAACGGACAGTGGGCATTCGTCAACGAAGACACGAGCCGCGCCATCGCGAGCGCGCTCGCCGATTCCCTCCAGAAGGGCACCCCCGCATGACCGCTGACACCGCCGCGTCCCTGCGTCGCCGGCTCGTCGAGCAGCTCGTCGACGACGACACGCTGCACGATGCCGAAGTGCGCCGCGCGGCCGAGTCCGTCCCTCGCGAGGTCTTCCTCGGCTCCGCGATCTACAAGCCGAGCCCGCCCCCGGGCGTCACCGTGTGGACGCCCGTGCGCCGCGACGACGTCCCGGCGGAGGAGTGGTTGCGCCTCGCCTACCAGAACGAGACATGGGTGACGCAGCTCGACAGGGTCCTCGCCGAGCACGCCACCGGGCCCGTGACCGGTGGCACCCCGACGTCGTCCTCGACCCTCCCCGGCGTCATCCTGTGGATGATCGAGCAGGCAGGCGTCGCCCCGGGAAATCATGTGTTGATCATCGGCGCGGGCACCGGCTACTCGACCGCCTGCGTCTCCGAGATCGCCGGCGAGGGGACCACGACGGCGATCGAGACCGACCCGGACGCCGCAGAGCGGGCGCGGAAGGCCCTCGCCGAGGCCGGGTACGCCCCGACGCTCATCACAGGCGACGGGCTGCGCGGCCATGCCGACGACGCGCCGTACGACGTCGTGATCGCGTTCTGCTCGATGCGTCATGTCCCGTACGGACTGCTGCGGCAGATCAAGGCCGGGGGAACCCTGCTCGTCACGCTCGCAGGATGGGGGTTCGGTCACGGGCTCGTGCGCCTGACCGCCGACGGCGAGGGCGGGGCGACGGGCCGATTCCTGCCCGGGTACACGTCGTTCATGATGGCCCGGTCGCACGACCGGCCGCCGCACGGCCCCTTCGAACTGCTGCCCGGCGAGGAACGGCCGAGCCGGATCGACCCCGCCCTGCTCGACGACTGGTCCGGTCGGTTCGTGGCGCAGCTCGCCGCCCCGTCGGCCGAGCGGCTCGGGATGGGGGCCGAGCAGATCCTGCTCGACGTCGCCACGGGCTCGCAGGCTCGAACCCGGCCGAACGGGACCGGCGGGTGGACCGTGACACAGCGAGGTCCCCTCAAGCTGTGGAACACCGTCGAGGACGCGGTCGCCATGTGGGAGAGCCACGGCTCGCCGCACCTGTCCGAGTTCGGGATGACGATCACGCCGGGCACCGAGCAGGTGTGGCTCGGCGCCCCGGACGGTCCGAGTTGGGCACTGCCCATCTAGTCGACCGTGGACAACTCCGCCCGCCGCGCCCTTCCTCCGAGGGCCCGGCGGGCGGCGCGCTTTCGCGGCGTCAGTCGGCTTGCTCCGTGGGCTGTTCGATGTCGACGCCAAGGTGCCTGTGCAGGTCGTACCGCGACACCTTGTACGCCCGCCCGTGGCGCAGGACCCGCACGGGGTACCGACCCATCCGGGCGAGGTGATAGCCGGTCGTCCGACCGAGGTGCAGCGCACGGTTCGCGGTTTCCAGCGGGACGGCGACCGGAAGCGTCATCAGCTCGTCGTGTGTCATCCCCTGTTCTGCGGTGCTCATCATTGGCCCCCTGTGACATCGGTGTGCACGTCGGCCCGTTGGTGCCGATCAATGCCTAGATCAGCAACGTACGATCAAGAGTGGCGCTTTGCAACAGACAAAGCTAGCTTTGCGATATGCACAATCACCAAACAGCGGGCGATGTCGTCGCCGTACAGATCCGCCGGCACCGCGAGCGCCTCGGCATGAACCGCGATGAGCTCGCCGCCGAATGCGCCCGCCTCGGTCGCCCCGACCTCACATATGCCGTGATCGTCAGCATCGAGACCGGCCGATCCGGCGGCGGGGGCAGGAAACGCCGTCCGGTGACCGTCGATGAGCTACTCGTCTTCGGCCTCGCCCTCGCCACGCCCCCGTTGCTCCTGCTGCTCCCCCTTGGGAGCGAGGCAGCAGTGCCCACCGTCCCGGCCGCCGACCCGCGCGACCCGTACACGGTGTGGCAGTGGATGACTGGCGAGGCGACGCCGACGCTCGACGGCCCGATCGACGGGCGGTACGTCACCGACTCCCGGCAGATCGCCGGAACCGGTCAGACATGGGCCGCAGCGTGGGCCACGGCGGCCTATCCCGCCTCTCTGTACCCCGAGTTCGAGCGGCGGCGCGCAGCCGTCCACAGGGCGTACCTGCGCACCGAGGCCAACCAAGCGAAGGGAGGTGATGCCGAGGCAGAGACCGACTATCTGCACCGTCTCGAAGAACTTGCACGCCATATCGACGACATGGTGCGCGCGGGCCTCAAGGTCCCCGCCCTACGACGTCATCTGATCGAGGACATGAGGGGGCTCGACATGCTCGACAGCCCCGACTCAGTCACACCGGAGGAATAGGACGAGATGAACGGAACGATCACCAAGCGCTGCGGATGCCGTGATCCGCAGACCGACAAGCAGCTCGGCGCAGCGTGCAAGAAGCTGTCGCAGCGAGCGCACGGCGTTTGGAGCCTGGTTCAGGAACTGCCGCCCCGCGAGGACGGCACCCGACGCCGCTTCCGCCGCAGCGGATACAAGACCAAGGGCGACGCACAGACGGACATCAACGCGCTCGCGGCGCTGCTGGACATCGCCGACAAGAAGTCCGACCCCGAGGGACGCCGCCGCATAGCCGACTTGCTCGAAACGGTGTCGGCGAGCGGCGAGGACATCCCGGACTACGACGAGACGAAGCGTCGCTTCGCGACCGGGCAGTCTCTGACACAGCACATGACGGTCGCCGAGTGGCTCGACGCGTGGCTCGCCGGTAAGAAGGCACTCCGCAAGAGCGGCGAGACCCGGTACGAGGTCGACATCAGGTGCCACCTGAAACCCCACATCGGGCACATTCGCCTCGACCGCCTCACGGTGCAGCACCTCGACGAGATGTTCGCCGGGATCGCCGAGGCCAACGCCGACACTCACGACGCGAACGTGCAGCGCCGTGCGGCGCTCGACGAGCTGAAGACGATCCCGTGGAAGGGACTGGAGAACCGCGGCCGCCGAAAGTTCCTCAAGGACGCCATTGACGCGATGCCGCCGTTCCGCCGGATCACCGGACCATCGACTCAGAAGCACATCCGCGACACGCTGCGGGCCGCGCTGAACACCGCCATCGCGCGCGGGGCGATCACCTTCAACCCCGCGTCGTACGTCGAGCTCACCCCGGCCAAGCGACCCAAGGCGATGGTGTGGACGCCCGAGCGGGTCGACGCATGGGTGCGGACCGGCGAGCGCCCCTCGGCGGTCATGGTCTGGACACCCGAGCAGGCCGGACAGTTCCTCGACTTCCTCGCCGAGTCGAAGCACCGACTGCTGCCGCTGTTCCACCTGATCACGTTCCGGGGTCTGCGGCGCGGCGAGGCGTGCGGCGTCCGGTGGGCTGACTACTCCGCAGAGAGTCGCTCGATGACCATTGCCACACAGCTCGTACAGGACGGATGGGAGGTCATAGAGAGCCTGCCCAAGACCGACAGTGGCGAGCGCGTGTTCTCGATCGACGAGTACACCGCCGAGGTGCTCGACGCGCACCGGACCAAGCAGGCTGCCGAGCGCTGCCAGTGGGGGCCCGCGTGGATCGAGTCGGGCCGGGTGTTCACCCAGGAGGACGGCGAGCGGATTCACCCCGGTTGGCTGACCGACCAGTTCGAGCGGCTCGTCGACCTCTCCGGACTGCCGCCGATCCGGCTGCACGATCTACGGCACGTCGCCGCCTCGCTCATGCTGGCCGCCGGTGTCGACGTCAAGATCGTGTCCGAGACCCTCGGGCACAGCGACAGCCGGATCACCCGGGACATCTATCAGTCGGTCATGCCCAAGGCCGCCGCCGAGGCTGCCGAGGCGACAGCCGCCATGGTTCCGCGCGGGGCGTCTCGACTGCCCAAGCAGAGGCCGGTCGAGCAGGCAAACGAGCAGGATGGCCTCACGACGGCCTCACATGAGGGCGCGAAGATCATCGCGTTCCGCCCCCGTCTCGTCGGGGCATGAAAAAACCCCAGGTCACGGCGAGTGAGTCCTGGGGTAATTCCGAGCCGCCTTCGGGATTCGAACCCGAGACCTACGCATTACGAGTGCGTTGCTCTGGCCAGCTGAGCTAAGGCGGCTTGCCGTGCAGACCCATGTTGGGTGCAGCAGCGCCGCCAAGTCTACACAGTTTCCTGGGGTGCTCCGACCACCCCTGGATCACGCCTGTGAGCAGCGCTTTCCGTCCTGTGGAGGAGTGCCTTCCAGGAGGTAGGCGTTGATGGCCGCGTCGATGCAGTCGCTGCTCCGGCCGTACGCCGTGTGGCCGTCGCCCTCGTAGGTCAGGAGGGTGCCGGAGGAGAGCTGGCCGGCCAGGGCCTCGGCCCACTTGTAGGGGGTGGCCGGGTCGCGGGTGGTGCCGACGACGAGGATCGGGGCGGCTCCTTCGGCGGTGATGCGGTGCGGGGTGCCGGTGGGCCGCGTGGGCCAGTAGGTGCAGTTGAGGGCTGCCCAGGCGAGGCCCTCGCCGAAGACCGGGGACGCCTTCTCGAAGGACGGGACCGCCTTCTCCGCGTCGGCGGGCCCTGCGTAGGCGGCCGGCAGGTCGAGGCAGTTCACGGCGGCGTTGGCGTCCATCAGGTTGGCGTACGTGCCGTCCGCCTCCCGCTCGTAGTAGCTGTCGGCCAGGGCCAGCAGGCCCGAGCCCTCGCCGCCGATCGCCCGGGTGAGGGCCTCCCGCAGCTGCGGCCAGGCCCCCTCGTCGTACATCGCCGCGATCACGCCCGTCGTCGCGAGGGACTCGCCGAGCTCGCGGCTCTCGCCCGTCGGCACCGGCTTCGCGTCCACGTCGCGGAAGAACGCCCGCAGCGCCTCGCCGGCCGCCGCGACCGACTCCGTGCCGAGCGGGCAGTCCGCCGTGCGGATGCAGTCGGCGGCGAAGGCCCGGAAGGCGGTCTCGAAGCCGGCGGTCTGGTCGCGGTTGAGGTCGAGCGCCGACAGGGACGGGTCCATGGCCCCGTCGAGGACCAGGCGGCCGACCCGGTCGGGGAAGAGCTCGGCGTACGTGGCGCCGAGGAACGTGCCGTACGAGGCCCCCACGTACGAGAGCTTCTCGTCGCCGAGCACCGCCCGCAGGATGTCCATGTCACGCGCCGTCTCGACCGTGGAGACGTGCGCCAGGACCTTCCCCGAGCGCCTCTCGCAGCCCGCCGAGAACTCCTTGAACGCCGCGCTCAGCGCGTTGGTCTCCGCCGCGTCGTCGGGCGTCTGGTCCACCTGCGTGTACGCGTCCATCCGCGGGCCCGTCAGGCACTCGACCGGCTCGCTGCGGGCGACCCCGCGCGGGTCGACGGCCACCATGTCGTAGCGGGCGCGGACGGGGGCGGGGTAGCCGATGCCCGCGTACCCCTGGAGGTAGCCGACGGCCGAGCCGCCGGGCCCGCCCGGGTTGACCAGGAGCGAACCGAGCCGCTTCCCCGGGCCCGTGGCCCGGGCCCGCGAGACCGCCAGCTCGACGTCGCCGCCGTCCGGCTTCGCGTAGTCGAGCGGGGCCAGCAGCGTCGCGCACTGGAAGCCCGGCACACCGCAGTCGCGCCACGTCGGCTTCTGCCCGTAGTACTTCTTCAGCGCCTCGCTCCCGGCCGAGGCGGAGGCCCGGGCGGCGGCCGATGTCGTCGTACGGGACGCGGCGGCGTCGCTTCCGCCCGTGCAGCCGGAGAGGATCAGTCCGGCGGCCGCGAGGGCCGTGGCGGACGTACGGAGCAAACGCCTGGAGTCCATTCCCGGAGCGTATCCGGACGAGTACGGACCGTGTCCAATCGCGTGGGACGCCTGTGGACGGGCCCCGGTCGCGCTCGCGACCCCGGCCATGATCCGCCGGGCAGGCCCTAGTCGCGCAGCGCCATCGTCATCGCCTCCACCGCCAGCAGCGGTGCCACGTTCCGGTCGAGGGCGTCCCGGCAGGCCAGGATCGCCTCGATGCGGCGCAGGGTCCGCTCCGGGGTGGTGTCCCCGGCGATCCGCTCCAGCGCGTCCCGCACGTCCACGTTGGCGATGGCCGAGCGCGAGCGGAGCTGGAGCGCGAGCACGTCGCGGTAGAAGCCGGTCAGGTCGGTGAGCGCGAGGTCCAGGCTGTCGCGCTGGGTGCGCGTCCTGCGGCGCTTCTGCCGCTCCTCCAGCTCCTTCATCACGCCGGCCGTGCCACGGGGCATCCGGCCGCCCTGTGCGGCGCCGAGCGCCGCCTTCATGTCCTCGGTCTCCTTGACGTCGACCTCTTCCGCGACCTGCTTCGCGTCCTCCGCCGCCGCGTCGACCAGCTCCTGGGCGGCCTTGAGGCAGCCGCCGATGTCCGCGACCCGCAGCGGCAGCTTGAGGACGACGGCCCTGCGCGCCCGGGCCCGCTCGTCCGTGGCGAGCCGCCGCGCCCGGTCGATGTGCCCCTGGGTCGCGCGGGCCGCGGCGTACGCCGCCTCCGGCTCGATGCCGTCGCGCCGCACGAGCACGTCGGCCACCGCCTCCACCGGCGGCGTCCGCAGGGTCAGATGCCGGCAGCGGGAACGGATCGTCGGCAGCACGTCCTCGAGGGACGGCGCGCAGAGCAGCCAGACCGTGCGCGGCGCGGGCTCCTCGACGGCCTTCAGCAGCACGTTCCCCGCGCCCTCGGTGAGCCGGTCGGCGTCCTCCAGGACGATGACCTGCCAGCGGCCGCCCGCCGGGGAGAGCTGGGCGCGCCGGACGAGCGCGCGGGTCTCCTTCACACCGATGGACAGCAGGTCCGTACGGACGATCTCCACGTCCGCGTGGGTGCCGACGAGGGTCGTGTGGCAGCCGTCGCAGAATCCGCAGCCCGGGACCCCGCCCATCGCCCGGTCGGGGCTCACGCACTGCAGCGCGGCGGCGAACGCCCGCGCCGCGGTCGCCCGCCCGGACCCCGGCGGGCCGGTGAACAGCCAGGCGTGGGTCATCTTCGACGCCTCGGGGGCGGGCTCTCCGGCGGCATGGGCGGTCACGAGCGCGTCGGCGTCGCGCGCGGCGGCGGCCAGCTGCTCCTCGACCTTCGCCTGTCCGACCAGGTCGTCCCATACGGCCATGTCTGCCCCTCCTCAGGTACGCCCCCCATTGTGGGGCAGCGCTCTGACAACCCCTGCCGACCGGCCGTCAGACCGCGCCGCGGGCCCGGGCGCGGGTCAGCCACAGGCCGACCGCCGAGCCGAGCACGAACACCCCCGAGCAGATGCTCGCCGCGACGTGCGCGGCGCCGGTCCAGCCGGAGAAGGTGTTGACGTAGAGGTTGACGAGGACGCCCGCCGTGAACAGCAGCCAGAGCAGGAATCGCATAAGAATCTCCAGGGGTGTGGGTGTGGGTGTGGGGCATGGGGGCATGGGGGTGCGGGGGTGCGGGGGTGCGGGGGTGCGGGGGTGCGGGGGTTCGGGGGTCCGGAAGGCCGGGGGATTTCGCGTCGTGGCGGGTGGTGATTCGATCTTCGTCGCGTCCCCGTCCCCGCACAGCGGAGCCCGCCCCCGGACCGATGGTGGAGCCTGCACCACCGTCCTCGTCATCAGCGCCGCCTACCCTTGCGGAATGCGCGAGGCGATCAAGGAAGCGGCCCGGGCCTGGCTCCATCTCCTCACCGGGGCCGCGCTCGCGGTCCTCTGTCAGCTGATGGCCGCCGTCCTCCTCTTCACCGCCGTCCTCACCCTCACCGTCATCGGCGCCGGAGTCCTCCCCGAGACCGTCCTGCTGCTGCGCCTGCTCGCGGGCCGGGAGCGGAGCCGTACCGCCGCCAGGACCGGTACGCCCGTCCCGGAGGCGTACCTGCCGCTCGAAGGCCCCCTCCCCGCGCGCGTGCGGACCGCCGTCACCGACCCCGGCACGCACGGGGATCTGATCTGGGCCGCCGCGCACGCCGTCTACGGCGTGCTGCTGTGGTGCGCCTCGCTCATCGTGTGGGTGTGCGCGGTGGTGGTCGACGGCGTCTGGGCGGGGCTCGCGGGGCACCGCCCCCTGGTGCTCCCGCTGATCGGCCGGCTCGCCGCTCTGGAGGCCGACTGGTCGCGCGCGCTGCTCACCCCCGCCCCGTCCGCCGCCCGGGACGCCGCGCTCGCCGCCCGTATCGAGCAGCTGACCGCCACCCGGGCCGGCGCGGTCGCCGCGCACGGCGCCGAGCTGCGCCGGATCGAACGCGACCTGCACGACGGCGCGCAGGCCCGGCTGGTCGCGCTCTCCATGCGGATCGGCCTGGCCAGGCGGGCGTACGACTCCGATCCCGCGGCCGCGCGCAGACTCCTCGACGACGCGCAGGAGCAGGCCGAGGAGGCGCTGGCCGAGCTGCGGCACGTCGTGCGCGGCATCCACCCGCCGATCCTCACCGACCGCGGTCTGACCGGCGCGGTCCGGGCGCTCGCCGCGAGCAGCGGTCTGGAGGTGGCGGTGTCGGTGACGGGCCTCGCCGGAGACGCGGTCCCCGACGCCGCCGACGGCCCCCGTGCCCCGGCCGCCGTCGAGGCCGCCGCGTACTTCGTCGTCGCCGAGGCCCTCACCAACGCCGCCAAGCACAGCGGCGCCGCCCGCGCCTCCGTCGCCCTCGCCCGCCGGCCCGCCGGCCTGCGCGTCCTCGTCAAGGACGAGGGCCACGGCGGGGCGGAGGCCGGCGAGCGCGGCGGCTCCGGCCTGACGGGCATGCGCCGCCGGGTCGCCGCACTCGACGGCACCGTACGACTGACCAGCCCCCAAGGGGGCCCGACCGTGATCGAAGTGGAGCTTCCGTGCGTGTGGTGATCGCCGAGGACAACGCCCTCCTCAGAGAGGGCCTGGTGCTGCTGCTGTCCTCCTCCGGCCACGAGGTCGCCGGGGTCGCGGCCACCGGCCCCGAGATCCTGCCGCTGCTCCTGGAGCACCGCCCGGACGTCGCCGTCCTCGACGTACGGCTGCCGCCCGGCTTCCGCGACGAGGGGCTGCGGGCGGCGCTCGCGGCCCGCGAGCAGCTGCCCGGGCTGCCCGTGCTCGTCCTCTCCCAGTACGTGGAGGAGACGTACGCGGCCGAGCTCCTCGGCGGCGGCGCCCGGGGCGTCGGCTACCTCCTGAAGGACCGGGTCGGGCGGGTCGACGAGTTCCTGGACGCCCTGGAGCGGGTCGCGGCCGGCGGTACGGCGCTGGACCCGGAGGTCGTCGCCGAACTGCTCGCCCGGCGCCGCGACGACCCGCTGGACTCCCTCACGCCGCGCGAGCGCGAGGTCCTCGAACTGATGGCCCAGGGGCACGACAACAGCACGATCGCCCGCTCGATGGTGGTGACCGAGCGGGCCGTGCACAAGCACATCGGCAACGTCTTCGCGAAGCTCGGCCTGCCGCCGAGCGACAGCGGCGGCCACCGCCGGGTCCTCGCCGTGCTCGCGTACCTCAAGGTCTGAGGCCCCCGAGGGCGCTCAGGCCCCGGACCTCCACCTCCGCCCCGAGACCGGCAGGAACACGCCCGCCACGACCGTGACGACCACCGTCCCCGCGATCAGCGCTGCCTGCGCGGGCGGCAGGTACGGCAGGCCGCCCGTCAGGGCCCAGGCGAAGGCGGTCAGCGGCAGCGCGGCCACCGCCACCCCGAGGAGCAGCCCCGTGGCCGTCAGGAACCCGGCCTCCAGGCCGAGCATCCGGCGCACCTGACCGGCCGATGCGCCCACCTGGCGCAGCAGCGCGAGCTCGCCGCGCCGCCCGGCGCCGATCAGGGCGAGGGTGCTCAGGACGGCGAGGACGGTGAGCGCGCCGATCGCGGTGACGACCGCCGCCGAGACGATCCCTTTCAGCTCGGCCCCGGGCGTCGCCACCTGCTCCGGTACGACGGCGGTGGAGGCGGCGGCCGTCTGCCTGTCCTCCGTCGCCGCCAGCACGCGCGCGGGGTACGGGTCGGTCATGTGCGGCGCCAGTTCGGCCTTCGGCAGCAGGAACGCGCCGAGGGCGAGCGAGCGCGTGTACACCGCCACCACCCGCAGCCGCTTCTCCGTGCCGTCGCCGAGCCGCAGGGCCACCGTCGAACCGGGCCGCACGTCCAGCGCGTCGGCCGTGTCCGCGCCGACCGCGACCGTCCCGCGCCCCGCGAGTCCGGCCAGGTCGCCCGCGACCACGCCCGGGTCGAGCGTGCCCTCCAGACCGTCGGCGTCCACGCCGAGGACCGGGAGCCGGTCGAGGCGCGGCGAACCGGCCTCCGTACGGGCGAGGACGACCGTCGAGCGCAGCACGTCCGTCGCCGCGGTCACCCCCGGCAGCCTCCGCACCTGCTCCGCCGTCGTCCCCGTGACCGCGAGGTCGGCGGTGGTCGCGGACCTCGCCTGCGCCTCGGCCTCCCGGCCCATCGTCGAGCCGGCGGTGAGCTGCACCAGCGCGAAGGCGGTGACGAGGACGACCGGGGTGAGGGCCGCCCCCAGCCGCCGCGAGTGCGCTGCCGCCCCGGCCGCCGTGAGCCGCCCGGGCGCCCCGCCGAGCCGGCGGAACGGCCCGTCCAGGATCCGCATCGCGCCCCGCGCGATCCACGGCCCGAGCAGCGCGCACCCGGTAACGAGCGTCACCGTGGCCGCGCTCGCCGCGGCGCCGGCCGCCTCGCCGCCCTGCGTGGTGGCCGTCACGGCGGCTGCCGCGCCGAGGACGAGCAGGACGAGCCCGCTGACACGGCGCACGGCCCCCGTCCCCTGACGGTCCGCCCGGCGGGTCGAGAAGAGGACGACGAACCGGGCGAGTCCCACCACGACGGCGGCGACGACGAGCGAGCCGGCGAACAGCCAGGGCGGCGTGGGCAGGACCAGCCCCTCCGGTACGACTCCGGTACGGGCCCGCAGCGTCGACCACCCTGCCAGGAACGTCGGTACGGCCGCGAGCGCGCCGAGCACCGCCGCCGCGCCCGCCACCCGGGTCACTTCCCGTCCGGCGGCGGCCCGCAGCTGACGGGGGGTCGTGCCGACCGCGAGCAGCAGGTCCCGCTCGGCGCCGCGCTGGCCGAGCGCCTGCGCGACGAGCGAGGACAGGACGAGGACGGCGATGAGGAGGACGGTTCCGGAGACGGCGGCGAGGAGTGCGAGCAGTTCGGCGCGCGCGGGCGGTGCGGCGAGGTGCTCGGCGCCGCCCCTGCCGTCGCCGGTGAGCGCCCGGAGGGGCTGCCCCGACGCGGTGTCCTTGAGCTCGGCACGGTCCAGAGCGGCCCGCACGCGCGCGTGGAGGGTGTCCACGGGGACGCCGGGCTCGGCGAGGACCCCGACGGCGTCGACCGCGCCCGGGTGCCCGGCGAGCCGCCGCGCCTCCTGCGCCGTGACGTAGAGCGCGGCCGGGCCGTCGGCCACCCCGACGACCGTCCGCCCGGCCACGGTCTCCCCGACCCGGACCTTGGCACCGGAACGGGCTCCGTCGCCGATGTCCGCCCCCACTCCCGCCCCGATGCCCGCCCCGATTTCCGCCCCGACTCCCGCCCCGACCACGACCTCTCCGGCCTTACGGGGCTCCCGCCCGTCGAGCAGCGTGTACGGCGCGAGCGCGGCGGCCTCCCAGGACCGCCCGGTGTACGTCTCGGATCCCTTGCCGGCACCCGCCCCCGGCTCCCGTACGACGAAGGTGTCGTCCGGCACCGCGGCCCGGACGCCCGGGACCTCGCGCAGGACGTCGACGGCCGCGCTCGGGATCCGTACCCGCTCGGTCAGGCCCGTCGAGACGGTCGTCGGCTCGCTCCCCCACGGGTCGGTCGTCCAGCTGATCTCCTGGTCGCCCGCCACGACGACGGGCGCCGCCGCGTACCGCTCCACGCGCGCGTGCCCGAGTCCGACCGACCCGACGGCGAGGGCCAGGGCGCCGAGCAGCGCCGAGGTGACGGCGACGGCCGCGAACACGGCTGCCCACGCCTTGCGGTGCGTCCGCAGCGACCGGGCGGCGAGCAGCCGCACCGCCGGGTTCCCGACCGGGTTCCCGGCCCCGCTTCCGACCCGCTTCACCGTGCCACCGCCAGGTGCCGGCCGGCCGGCGCGCCGAGGGCCGCGCGGACCCCGGCCTCGTCCGGCCGGTCGAGGCGGCCGACCAGCCGGCCGCGCTCCAGGAACACCGCCTCGTCCGTCCACGCCGCCGCCACCGGGTCGTGCGTGACGAGGACGACGGTCCGGCCGCGCTCGTCCACCGCGCGCCGCAGCAGGGCGAGGACCCCGGCGGCCGTGACCGGGTCGAGGGCGGCGGTCGGCTCGTCGGCGAAGACGACCTCGGGTTCGTTGACGAGGGCCCGGGCGATCGCCACCCGCTGCCGCTGGCCGCCGGAGAGGTTCTCCGGCACGTCCTCGGCCCGGTCGGCGAGGCCGACGGCCGCGAGACCGGCCAGGGCCCGCTCGTCGAGCTCCCGGCCCGCGCGGGCGCCGGCGAGCAGCAGCGGCAGGGTGACGTTCTCCCGCACGTTCAGGGCGGACACGAGGTTCAGCGACTGGAAGACGAAGCCGACGCGGTCGCGCCGCAGCCGGGTGAGCCCGGCCGCCTTCAGCGTGGCGAGGTCGGTGCCCCCGATGCGTACCGTGCCCGCCGTGGGCCGTTCGAGGCCCGCCGCGCAGCGCAGCAGCGTGGACTTCCCGGAACCCGACCGGCCCATCACCGCCACGAACCGCCCGCGCGGCACGACGAGGTGCACGCCGTCGAGCGCGGGCACGCCGCCGTGGGATCCACGGGCCCCGTCGGCCCCACGGGACCGCTTGGCCGGTCCGTACGTCCGACTCACCCCTTCCAGGGCGAGTGCGGCACCGCTCTCCGTCGCTGCTGTCGTCATCATGCCGACAACGGTAGAAAACCGCAGGTCACGGCGGTATGGAGCTGGCTTCCGGGTCGAGGGTGGAGCTGGCTACACCCTCGACCCGGACCCTCGATGCTCAGCGGCGACGGCGGCGGTCGTTCTCGTCGTCGTCGTGCGGGCCGAACAGCTCGTCCGCGAGGGTCGGCAGATCGTCGAGCGGGGTCTCCTCGGCCCAGTCCGAGCGGCGGCGCGGCTGCCCGTTCTCGTCGAGCTGGGGCAGCTCACGGGTCCGGTCGTTCGCGCCGTGCGCCTCCGGGGCCGGCCGGGGCTGCTGCCGCTCGTCACGGAAGATGCCCTGCGGCACCCGGTCGGCGGGGTCGGCCGTCCGGGGATCCCGTACGGGAGGCAGGACGGCGGTCTCGTCGACGGCGCGCGGGTCCCGGATCTGCGGCAGGACGGCCGTCTCGGCCTCCGGCAGCTTCACGATCGGCGTGGCCACGGTGACCTCGTCGGGCGCCACCGTGGGCGCCTCGGTCCCGGCGACCGGCTTGGCGTCCGTCGAGCCGGCATCCGCCCTGGCGTCCGGCTTCACGACCGGCGTCGGCACGGTGACCTCGTTCGCGGACACCTCGGTGGCCCGGGCGGCCCGCTCGGCCGCCGCACGCTGCTCGGCCACCGCACGCCGCTCCGCCGCGGCCCGCTTCTCCTCGGCGGCCTTCGCCGCGGCCGCCTCCGCCGCCGCCGCACGCTGGGCGGCGGCCTTCTCCGCGGCGGCCCGTTCGGCAGCGGCCTTCTCCGTGGCGGCCTTCGCGGCCGCCTCCGCGGCGACCTTCTCCGCGGCCGCCTTCAGCGCGGCTTCCTCCGCCGCCTTCGCGGCGGCGGCGGCCTCGGCCATCCGGCGGGCCTCCTCGGCCCGGAGCAGGGCCTCCTCGGCCTTGCGCTGCTTCTCCAGGCGGCGCTCCTCCGCCTCGGCCCGCAGCCGCTCCGCTTCCTCGGCCTCCTTGCGGAGCCGCTCCTGCTCCTCCAGGCGGGCCTTCTCCTCGGCGGCGAGGCGCTTGCGCTCCTCCTCGGCGGCGAGCTCGGCGGCGACCCGGGCCTCCTCGGCCTTCCGGCGGGCCTCCTCCGCCTGCCGCTCGGCCTCCAGACGGCGCGCCTCTTCCTCCTCGCGCCGCTTGCGCTCCTCCTCCTCGGCACGGAGCTTGGCGAGCTGCTCCTGCCGCTCGCGCTCCAGGCGCTCCTCCTCGGCCTTGCGGGCGGCCTCTTCCTCGGCGAGGCGCCGCGCCTCCTCCTCGGCCTTCCGGCGGGCCTCCTCTGCGGCCTTCACCTCGGCCTCGGAGAGGGGCAGCATCCGGTCGAGCCGGTGGCGTACGACGGTGGTGACGGCCTCGGGCTCCTGGCCGGCGTCGACGACGAGGTAGCGGCTGGGGTCGGCGGCCGCGAGGGCGAGGAAACCGGCCCGCACGCGCGCGTGGAACGCCGGCGGCTCGGACTCCAGCCGGTCGGGCGCCTCGGTGAAGCGCTCCCGGGCCGTCTCCGGGGAGACGTCGAGGACGACGGTGAGGTGCGGGACGAGCCCGTCCGTCGCCCAGCGGGAGATGCGGGCGATCTCGGTCGGGGACAGGTCGCGGCCGGCGCCCTGGTAGGCCACGGACGAGTCGATGTACCGGTCGGAGAGGACGATCGCGCCCCGCTCCAGGGCGGGCCGGACCAGGGAGTCGACGTGCTCGGCGCGGTCGGCCGCGTACAGCAGGGCCTCGGCGCGGTTCGAGAGCCCCGCCGACGACACGTCGAGGAGGATCGAGCGGAGCCGCTTGCCGATCGGGGTGGCACCGGGCTCGCGGGTGACGACGACCTCGTGGCCCTTCGCGCGGATCCACTCGGCGAGCGCCTGGACCTGCGTGGACTTCCCGGCGCCGTCGCCGCCCTCCAGGGCGATGAAGAAGCCGGTCGGGGAGGCCGCCTGGGCGGGGTCGGAGCCGCGCAGCGCGTCGCGCAGGTCGCGGCGGAGCGGGACACCGGCGCGGTCGTCGGTCTTCGCGAGGACGAGCGCGGCGACCGGCAGCAGCAGGGCGCCGACCAGGGCGAGCGTCAGGGCCGCGCCGCCGTGCGCGAAGACGCCGCCCTCCGAGGCGAGCCGGTACTGCCCGATGGCGGCGGCAAGCAGCGGCGCGGCGAGCGCGCCGACGGCCATGCCGACGCGGGCGTTGGCCTGGAGGTGCTCGGTGGTCCGGGCCCGGCGCGGCTCCTCGGTCTCCTGGTCGACGAGGGTGTGGCCGGTGTTGGCCGCGACACCGGCCGCGTACCCGGCCAGGACGGCGAGGAACAGCACGGTCGCCGTGTCCGGGACCAGGCCCATGGCGATCAGCGCGACGCCGGTGACGGCGGTCGCGAGCGCGAGCAGCCGGCGCCGGGACAGCACGGGCAGGACCGAGCGGGCGGTGCGGATGCCGACGGCGGTGGCGCCGCTGAGCGCGAGGATCAGCAGCGCGTACGTGACGGGGCCGCCGCCCAGGTCGTACGCGTGGAGGACGGCGAGGGACGCGGCCGCGGCGATCGCCCCGGCGACGGTGGCGCAGGTCAGGACCAGCAGGGGCAGGACGCCGGTGCGGCCCTTCGCGGCCGCGGCACCCTCCGCGCCGCCCTTCTCTGCCGACGGGCGGCGCAGCCCCTCCAGGGGCGAGCGGGGCCTCGGGGTCTTCCCGCCGGGCAGCGCCATCGCGTACAGGCCGGTGACGGAGGCGGCGAAGAGTCCGGCGGCCACGTACGAGCCGAGGGCCGCCTGGTGCAGCGAGAACCAGTCGAGTCCGGTGCCGAGCAGTTCGCCGACGAGCGTGGCGACGAGCAGGACGCCGGCTGCGGCCGGCACGACGAGGAAGCCGGTGCGCTGGGACAGCCGGCGCAGCGCGCCGAGGTGGTCGGGCAGCGGCCGTACGGCGTCGCCCTCCAGCGGCGGGGCGGGGAGCAGCGCGGGCGCGGCGCCCTCGCGGCAGATGGTCCACAGCCGCTCGGCGGCGCCCGTGACGAAGACGGTGCCGAGGAGGTACCAGAGCGCGCTGCCGGGGAGCCAGTCGATCCACAGGGGCGCGATGACGAGGAGCGCGATGCGCAGTCCGTCGGCGCCGATCATGGTCCAGCGGCGGTCGAGCGGGCCGTCGGGCCCGGTGAGCGCGGTGAGCGGCCCGAGGAGGACGGCCCCGAAGAGGACCGAGGCCAGCAGGCGCGTACCGACGACGGCGGCCACGGCGAACGCGGCGCCCCGGTATCCGCCCCCGAGAGCCCCCTCGACGACGGCCGCCTGGAGGCTCAGGAGCACGAGGACGAGGAGGGCGAGGGCGTCACCGACGCCGCCGGCCACCTGGGCGCCCCACAGCCGGCGCAAGGGCTGATGGTGCAGGAGGGCCCGTACGGCACGCTCCTGGGAATCCGCGACGAGTGCGGCGTCGGAATCGCCGAGGCGGTCTGGCTGCTCTGCTCGCGTCATCCGTCCACCCTATCCGGACGTCCTTGCTCCCTGCGGCCTCCGACCGAACATCCGGACGACCCTGTGACGGGACCGACGCGAGACGGCGAACACTAGAGCCGACAGGGCCCCCGACCCGGGCAAACGCCGGAGGGGCGGAGGCCATCGGCCCCCGCCCCTCCCGCTCTCTCACGTTCCGCGTCTACTCCGGCTGCGACGCCGCCGTCTTCTTGGCGGCGGTCGTCTTCTTCGCCGTCGTGGTCTTCTTCGCGGCGGTCTTCTTGGCGGCCGTGGTCTTGGCGGCGGTGGTCTTCTTCGCCGCCGTCTTCGTGGCCGTCTTCTTCGCCGGGGCCTTCTTCGCCGGGGCCTTCTTGGCGACCTTCTTCGCCGGTCCCTTGGCCCGCTTCTCCGCGAGGAGCTCGTAACCGCGCTCCGGCGTGATCGTCTCCACGCTGTCGTCGGTGCGCAGGGTGGCGTTGGTCTCGCCGTCCGTCACGTACGGGCCGAAGCGCCCGTCCTTGACGACGACCGGCTTCTCGCTGACCGGGTCGGTGCCCAGCTCCTTCAGCGGCGGCTTGGCCGCGGCCCGGCCCCGCTGCTTCGGCTGCGCGTAGATCGCGAGGGCCTCGTCGAGCGTGATCGAGAAGAGCTGCTCCTCGTCGGTGAGCGACCGCGAGTCCGTGCCCTTCTTCAGGTACGGGCCGTAGCGGCCGTTCTGCGCGGTGATCTCGACGCCCTCGGCGTCGGCGCCGACGACCCGCGGCAGGGACATCAGCCGGAGCGCGTCCTCCAGGGTGACGGTGTCGAGCGCCATCGACTTGAAGAGGGAGGCCGTGCGCGGCTTCACCGCGTTCTTGCCGGTCTTCGGGGTGCCCTCGGGCAGGATCTCCGTGACGTACGGGCCGTAGCGGCCGTCCTTCGCGACGATCTGGTTGCCGCTGACCGGGTCGGTGCCCAGCTCGAAGTCGCCGCTCGGCTTGGCGAGCAGCTCCTCGGCGTGCTCGACGGTCAGCTCGTCGGGCGCGAGGTCCTCGGGGACGTCGGCGCGCTGGTGGCCCTCCGCGTCCTTCTCGCCGCGCTCGACGTACGGGCCGTAGCGGCCGACGCGGAGCACGATGCCGTTGCCGACGGGGAACGAGGAGATCTCGCGCGCGTCGATCGCGCCGAGGTCGGTGACGAGCTCCTTGAGACCGCCGAGGTGGTCGCCGTCGCCGTTCCCGGCGTCCGCGGCGCCGCCCTGGCCCGTGCCGTCGCCCTCACCGAAGTAGAAGCGCTTCAGCCACGGCACGGACTTGGCCTCGCCCCGCGCGATGCGGTCGAGGTCGTCCTCCATCCGGGCGGTGAAGTCGTAGTCGACGAGCCGCCCGAAGTGCGTCTCCAGGAGGTTGACGACGGCGAAGCTCAGGAAGGACGGCACGAGGGCCGTGCCCTTCTTGAAGACGTAGCCGCGGTCGAGGATGGTGCCGATGATCGACGCGTACGTCGACGGGCGGCCGATCTCGCGCTCTTCGAGCTCCTTGACCAGCGAGGCCTCGGTGTAGCGGGCCGGCGGCTTCGTCGCGTGGCCGTCCACCGTGATCTCGTCGGCGGTGAGCGCGTCGCCCTGGGCGACCTGCGGCAGGCGCCGCTCGCGGTCGTCGAGCTCCGCGTTCGGGTCGTCGGCGCCTTCGACGTAGGCCTTCATGAAGCCGTGGAAGGTGATCGTCTTGCCGGACGCGCTGAACTCGGCGTCGCGGCCGTCGGAGGCCCGGCCGCCGATCTTCACGGTGACCGAGTTGCCGGTCGCGTCCTTCATCTGGGAGGCGACGGTCCGCTTCCAGATCAGCTCGTAGAGCCGGAACTGGTCGCCGCTGAGGCCGGTCTCCGCCGGGGTGCGGAAACGATCACCCGAAGGACGAATCGCCTCGTGCGCCTCCTGCGCGTTCTTGACCTTGCCCGCGTAGACGCGCGGCTTCTCCGGCAGGTAGTCGGCGCCGTACAACTGCGTGACCTGCGCCCGGGCCGCCGAGACGGCGGTGTCGGACAGGGTCGTGGAGTCCGTACGCATGTAGGTGATGAAGCCGTTCTCGTACAGCTTCTGCGCCACCTGCATGGTCGCCTTCGCACCGAAGCCCAGCTTGCGGCTCGCCTCCTGCTGGAGGGTCGTGGTGCGGAAGGGGGCGTACGGGGAGCGGCGGTACGGCTTCGACTCGACCGAGCGCACGGCGAACGCGGTGTCGGCGAGCGCGGCGGCGAGCGCCCGGGCCTTCTCCTCGTCCAGGTGGAGCACGGCGTCGGACTTCAGCCGCCCGTCGGCGCCGAAGTCACGGCCCTGCGCGACGCGCTTGCCGTCGACCGCCGCGAGGCGTGCGACCAGCGAGGACGGGTCGGAGGCGTCACCGGTGCGGCCGGTGCCGAAGGTGCCGGTGAGGTCCCAGTACTCGGCGGAGCGGAAGGCGATGCGCTCGCGCTCCCGCTCGACGACGAGCCGGGTGGCGACGGACTGCACGCGGCCGGCGGACAGCCGCGGCATGACCTTCTTCCACAGGACCGGCGAGACCTCGTAGCCGTACAGCCGGTCGAGGATGCGGCGGGTCTCCTGGGCGTCGACCATGCGCTGGTTGAGCTCGCGCGGGTTGGCGACGGCCTCCCGGATCGCGTCCTTGGTGATCTCGTGGAAGACCATCCGGTGGACCGGGACCTTGGGCTTCAGGACTTCCTGGAGGTGCCACGCGATGGCCTCGCCCTCGCGGTCCTCATCGGTGGCGAGGTAGAGCTCGTCGGACTCGGCGAGCAGCTCCTTGAGCTTCCTGACCTGCGCCTTCTTGTCGGCGTTGACGACATAGATGGGCTGGAAGTCATGCTCGACGTCGACTCCGAGCCGGCGCACCTCGCCGGTGTACTTCTCCGGCACCTCGGCGGCGCCGCTGGGGAGGTCGCGGATGTGCCCGACGCTCGCCTCGACGACATAGCCAGGGCCGAGGTAGCCCTTGATCGTCTTCGCCTTGGCAGGCGACTCGACGATGACGAGTCGGCGGCCGCCGTGTGCGGTCTCGCTGGTCGGGGACAACTTCGCTCTTCTCTCCGGATCGACACTCTCTGGCACGTACGGCACTGGCACGCACGGCAGCGGCACGGACGGTGACGCTCCCGTCGCTGCGGAGTGTGACGGTACAACCCGCCCCCGTGTCAAACGGCGAAAGCCCGCAACGGCCACTCGAACGGTAACCCGAGTCCTGGCATTCCTGCCGCCCGGACTCCCGGTCGGGCGGGGCGGGCGGACGCACCGGAGCGCCGGAGAGAGTCCGGAGACGGATCCGGAGAAGGAGTCAGAGCCTGCCGAAGCACCAGACGCCGAGCAGGAGGAAGAGGGTGCCGAAGAGGCTCGTGACCGCCACGGCCGTCCGCGGGGCGACCCCGTACGCGACGGGCTCACGGTGCAGCGCCCGTACGGTGGTCCACAGCAGCAGCGCGGCCCCGAACAGCGTGAACGCCGCCCCCGCGAAGATCGCCGGCCCGCTCTCCATGCCCGTACCCCGTTCCGTCCACGTGCGGTGTTCGTCTCCCGAGGCCGAGGCTGACACCTCCGGGCATCGAGGGTGCGAATTCCGGGTGAACGACGCGGACCGTCCCGTACGGTTTCACGAAGATGGCCGGTAGTGACCCACCCCTCACTTCCCCTCCTTCTCGTTCGTCACGTCCTCCGTCACATCGTGTCGAGGGTGGCCCGGCGCCGGCTGCCGCGCTCGAAGGCCGCGAGCAGGGCGACGGCGAGCAGGCCCCAGCCGGCACCCACCGCGAGCTCGGTCCCGAGCAGTGACCCGTCCAGACCGCCGCCCGCGGTCAGCTGCCGCGCCGCGTCCGCCGCGTGCGTGAGCGGCAGCAGCTCCCCGGCGAACCGCATCCACTCCGGCAGGGACCCCCGGGGCACGGCCGCGCCCGTCAGCAGGAGCAGCACCGAACTCGCCACGTTGGACACCAGGAACACGTCGCGGAAGCGGAGCCCGAGCGCCCCCAGCGCGAGCCCGAAGGCCGAGCAGGCACCGGCGGCGACGAGCAGCACCAGAGCGAGCCCGGGCAGCGCCCCGGCGGGCACGGGCAGCCCGAGCACGAGCGCGGCGGCGGTGAGCACGAAGGCGCTGACGAACAGCCCGTTGAGGACGTACGGGAGGGCGCGGCCGGTCCAGAGCGGGACCCGGTGCCGCGGCGAGAGCAGGACGGCGCCGAGGGTGCCGTACCGCCGCTCGTTGGCGACGGCCATCGTGCCGCCGTACACGCAGGAGGTGGAAGCCGCGAGGACGGCGTTCCCCACGAGATGGAAACGGTCGTCGGCGACGCCCAGTTCCCGGCCGAGGAAGACGAAGAAGAAAACCTGGAGAAGCGGCCCCACCAGCAGAGTTCCGATGAACATCGGCGGGGTCGTCCAGTTGAAGAGGGCCCGGTAGGAGATCGCGCCGCCGACGACGACGAGCCGGGCGGTGTCGAGGAAACGGAACATCTCTGTCTGGCCTTTCAGGTGAGGGCGAGGGTGGCGGCGGCGCGTGCCCGGCGCTCCACCCGTCCGAGGACGAGGACGGCGGCCAGGGCGTATCCGGCCCCGAGCGCGACGGCGGCGAGCAGCGGCGTGAGCACGTCCCCGCCGGAGGTCGCCGCGTGCACGGCCCGCGCGCCCCAGGTGGTGGGCAGCGCCCAGGACAGCGGGTGCGTCCAGGCGGGCAGCACGGTGACGGGCACGAGGAGCCCGGACAGCAGCCAGACGGGGGTGTCCAGCGGGTTGGCCAGGGCGTTGGCGTTGCGCAGCAGGACGAAGGTGGCGGCGAGGAGGAGCCCCATCATGCCGAGGGCGAGGACGCACACCGGCACGGCGAGCAGGAAGAGCAGCGGGTGCGCGAAGTCGAGCGGGACGCCGAAGAGGACCACGCCCCACAGGACCGTCGCGCCCATCGCGTACGTGCCGATGACGGCGGTCGCGAGGGTGATCGGGAGCAGGACGAGCGCGAGCGGGGCCGGCGCCACGACCAGGGTCTCCAGGGTGCCGAGCCACCGCTGGTTCTGCACGGCGCCGCCCGAACCGAAGAGCACCGAGCCCCAGATGCCCATCAGTCCGGCGCCGACGGAGGCGGTGAGCAGCCGGTCGGGGTCGCCCGCCGCCCGGAAGAGGTAGACGGCGAGGGTCGCGTAGACGAGCGGGACGAGGACGGCGAAGGTGATCTCGATCGGGGAACGCGACATGTACGAGACATGGGTGCGCACGCCGACGAGGATCAGCCGCAGGACGTGCCTCATACGGCCAGCTCCTCTGACACGCCCTCGGACACGTCACCGGTCACGCCCCCGGACGAGCCCTCGGACACGCCACCGGACACGCCCTCGGACGCTTCCTCGGCAGGCGCCGCGGACTGGTCCGGGACGGCCGCCGCCGCCGTCGCCGCCGCCTCCTCCACGATCGCGATGTAGGCGTCCTCCAGGGACGGTTCGCGGCTCGTGACCCGTCCGATCCGTACGCCGTCCAGCGCGGTCAGCACCGGTCCGTGCAGCTCGGCGGAGCCCCGGCCGGTCTGCACGGTGACGATCTGGAGCGCTCCCCGGTCCTCGACCGACGCGCCCCGCACTCCGTCGAGGCGCCGCACCCGGTCGAGGCGCTCCTCGTCCACCCCGTACGCCTCGATCTCCAGCACGTCCCGCCCCCGGACACGGGACTTGAGGCTCTCGGGCGTGCCGAGGGCGCGGATCCGGCCGCCCGCGATCACGGCGATCCGGCCGCAGAGCTCGTCGGCCTCGGCCATGTAGTGCGTGGTGAGCAGGACGGTGGTGCCGCTCGCGGCCAGGTCGGCGACCGTACGGCGCAGGTCGCGTGCGGCGACGGGGTCGACGCCGATGGACGGCTCGTCGAGGAAGAGCACGTCGGGGCGGTGGAGGAGGCCGCGGGCGATGTGGAGGCGCTGCCGCATGCCGCGCGAGTAGCCCTCGACGCGCTCCTTCTCCCGGCCCACGAGGCCGACCAGGTCGAGGAGTTCGGCGATGCGCCGCTTCTGGTCGCGGGCCTCGACGCCGTACAGCTCGGCGAAGTAGCGGAGGTTGTCGAGCGCGGAGAGCCGGTCGTACAGGCCGCGGTCGCCGCCGAAGACGTACCCGATCCTGCGGCGTACGGCGACGGGGTCGCGGGCCACGTCGTGGCCGAACACCCGGGCCGTGCCGGAGGTCGGCAGGAGCAGGGTGTTGAGCATCTTGATGGTGGTGGTCTTGCCGGCGCCGTTGGGGCCGAGCAGGCCGAACAGCTCCCCCGGGGCCACCTCGAAGGTGACCCCGCGCACGGCCTCGGTCTCGGTCCGCCGGGGCTTCAGCCACCCGGCCCTGCTGGTGTAGGTGCGGCGCAGCGCGTCCGCCTCGATTGCGAGCATGCGGCGGACGGTAGAAGCCCGCGCAGGGCCGGGGCCATCGATTCGGGAGCCCCCGAATCGTCGCCCGAGCCCTCGAATCGTCGCCCAGGCCCCCGGGCCCGGCCCCGGCCCGGCCCGGGCCCGCCCCGCCTCCGCGGCGACGGCTCAGGCGACCGCGCGCAGCACGCCCTCCCCGGCGAGCAGTGCGAGCAGCGAACGGCCGGTGTCCGTGAGCTGGTAGTACACCGAGCGCCCGACGCGGTGCCGCGTGACGACACCGGCCTCCGAGAGCACCGACAGGTGCTCGGAGACGGTGCTGGGCGCGAGGCCGAGCCGGTCGGCGAGCCCGGCCGTGGTGAGCGGCCCGCCCAGCTCGCGCAGGACCGCCGCGCGGCCCCGGCCGAGCATCAGGCCGAGCCGGTCCTCGGCGACGGGCTCGGGCGGTTCGCGCAGGGCGGCGGCGCCCCGGGCCTGGAAGCTGAGCGCGAACACCTCGGGGTCGTCCGTCGAGTACAGCCGGCAGCCCTCGGCGAAGACCAGCGGCACGAGCACGAGCCGCCGCTCCCCGGGCGCGTACTCCGCGTCGATGTACTTGGTCAGTTCGAGTACGGGGGGCTGCCATCGCCCCCGCGTCTCCAGGCCCGCGAACAGCGCGTCGACGCCCTCCGTCGCGAACGTCCTGGCCCGGACGAGCACTTCGTCCTCGACGAGCCGCCGCATCGTCGGCCAGTACGGCTCGACCGCGCCCTCCCAGTAGGCCGCGTACGCGTCGGCGAGCGCCGCGCAGGCCGCCTCCGGTTCCTTCAGGTAGGGCTGCAGGAAGGGCGCGTCGTCCATGCCGGGATAGCAGACGGCGGCCTGGGCGCGGACGAACTCCGGGTCGGTGGCCCGGAGCGCGGCCAGCTCCTCGTGGACGTGGACCGTGCCGAACGGCCGGGGCAGCAGGAAGTCGGAGACCTCGGCCCGTCCCACGGCGAACAGCTCCCACAGGGGGCGGAGCCGGTCGTCCTCCCGCCACACCTCGCGCGCCTGCCCGACCCACTCCTGGTACGGCCAGGACGGGTGGCGGTGCGGCAGCGCGAGGTGCATCGAACAGAACGCGTCCCGCAGCGGGCTGATCGCGATCCTGGTCGCCCCGAGGGAGGCCTCGTCCAGCTCGATCCGTATCAAGCGCCGCTCTCCCCGCCGAACTCCCCGTGCTCCCCGAACTCTCCGTACTCCCCGGGCGTCTCCCCGACGGGCAGCAGGAAGCCCTCCTCGACGAGCAGCCGGATCGCCTGCGGGGTGCGGTCCCGCAGTATGACCGGGTCCTCCCCCATCAGCTGCCCGATCGCGTCGAGGATGCGGCCGGCGCTGAGGGTGCCGTCGCACACGCCGGCGAACCCGGCGCCGACGTGGTCGACCTTCGTGGCGCGGCGCATGCCCCGGTTCTGCCGGAGCACGACGTGCTCGGGGTCCTCGGCGCCCGGCAGCCCGACCTGCTCCTGCATCACCTCGGGCGCGAGCGTGAAGCGGTCGGCGAGGAGCGCGGCGTCGTCGTGGGTCCGCAGGTAGTCCTGGCGCGCGAAGTGGGCGCGGATGGTGTCGCCGAGGGGCTGCTCGACCGGGTGCGGCCACTCCTCGATCAGGATCGAGGGCTCGGTCTCGCCGGCCTCCACCGCGGCGTTCCGCCGGATGGTGATCCAGCCGAAGCCGATCGCCCTGGTCCTGCGGGCCTCGAACTCGTCGAGCCAGCGCCCGTACGCCAGGCGGTACGCGTCCGGGTCGCCGCGGTGGTCACCGCTGTCCCGCAGCCAGAGCTCGGTGTACTGGGTGACGTCCTGGACCTCGCGCTGCACGATCCAGGCGTCGCAGCCGCGCGGCACCCAGGCCCGCAGCCGCTCCTGCCAGTCCTCGCCCTCCACGTGCTGCCAGTTGGCGAGGAACTGGGCGTATCCGCCGTCGTTGAGCCGCTCCCCCGCCTGCTGCACGAGCGTGCGGCACAGGTCGTCGCCGCCCATGCCGCCGTCCCGGTAGGTGAGCGAGGCGCCGGGGGAGATGACGAACGGCGGGTTGGAGACGATCAGGTCGTACGTGTCGCCGTCGACCGGCTCGAAGAGCGAGCCTTCGAGGAGCTCGGCCTCGCGGGCCCCGGAGAGGGCGAGCGTGAGCCGGGTGAAGTCCAGGGCGCGCGGGTTGAGGTCGGTGGCGGTGACCAGGGTGGCGTGCTGGGCGGCGTGCAGCGCCTGGATGCCGGAGCCGGTGCCGAGGTCGAGCGCGGAGGACACCGGCGTACGGACGGTGATCCCGGCGAGCGTGGTGGAGGCTCCGCCGACGCCGAGGACGACGCCCTCGGCCTTCTTCCCGATGCCGCCGGCGCCGCCGACGGCGCAGCCGAGGTCGGAGACGATGAACCAGTTTCCGCCGTCCTCGCCTCCGTAGGGCCGGACGTCGACCGTGGCGAGCACGGCGTCGTCCTCGTGGATCACCCAGCCGTCGGCGAGGGCCTCGTCCAGCGGGAGCGCGGCGGCGGCGCTCCCGTACGGGACGGCCCGCTGGAGCAGGAAGAGCCGGACGAGGGTCTCCAGCGGCGAGTCGCCGCGGGTGGCGCGCAGGGCGGGCACGGTCTCGCTGCGGGCGAGCGCCGCGTAGGCGGGGGCGCCGAGCAGGTCGAGCAGTCCGTCGGCGGTGTAGTCGGCGGCGAGCAGGGCCTCGCGCAGACGGTCGGCGTGCGCGGGCACCGGGAGGCGGGGAGGCAGGCTGGTCGTACTCACGGATCCCATTGTGACGGCCGCCACCGACATCCGGGCGGCCGACCCGGCGGCGGACGGCCGATCGCCGCCGCCGGGGTGGGGAAGACCTACTCCGAGGACTTCGGGGAGGACTTCTGGGAGGGCTTGGCGGAGGCCTTCTTGCTCGGCCCCGAGGAGCCCGGGTCGGCGTCGGAGTCCGCGTCGGAGTCCGCGCCCGAACCCGAGCCCGCGTCCGCGTCCGCGCCCTTGTCCGAGGAGGTCGAGCCGGCCTTCGGCGAGGCCGTGGCCGATCCGGAGGTCTTCGGCGGGACCGAGGCGGTGGGCTTCTGGCAGCCGGGCTGCTTGGCCATCGCCTGGCCCAGCTCGCCCTCCTCCAGCTTGGCCAGCGCCGCCTGGTCCATCTTCTCGATCTTGGTCAGCCCGTCGGCGACCTTCTGGAGGCCGTCGGCGAACTTCTGCTGGTTGTTCGGGTCCAGCGCGTCGACCTCCTTCTTGAGGCCCATGTAAGCCACCGCGGTGGCGTTGAGCTCCTTGATCGCGTCCTGCTGGACCTTCTCGCCGTTCTCGACGGGCGGGGCACCGGCGGCCTCGACGGCCTTGGCGAGGGCGCGGTCGGCGTCGGCGATGTCCTGGAACGCCTTCGAGTCGGCGGCCTGGATCTCGGCCGGCTTACTGTCGGCGGCCGTCGAGATGATGATCTGGTGGGCGTTGGCCCGCTTCTGGATCTGAGGCTTCGCCTGGTCGCAGAACGTCTTCGCCCAGTCCTCCACCTTGTTGCCCTCGTCGTCGCTGCAACCGGACAGCGCGAGCACCAGTACCGCACCGCCGGACAGTGCGGCCGCAAGCTTCTTGTTCACCGGATCGGTCCCTTCCAAGGCTCTCGGCCCCGGAACATACACGCCGAACGGGCTACTTCCACCTTTCGTGGGAGGGATTCATCCCACATTGCAGTCATTTGAACCAAGGGAGAAGCCTCCCCGGACACCTCCGGCGCCCGGGGAATGAGACGGACGACACGTCAGGAGACGGTCACCGAACGCCGCTTGGAGAAGCGCACCGCGACGACCACGACGAGGACCGCGAAGCCGGCCACCGCCGCCCGCAGCCCGTCGCTGGCGTCGTCCCCGTAACCGAACTTCACGACCGCGGGGGCGATCAGCAGCGCGACCAGGTTCATCACCTTCAGGAGCGGGTTGATCGCCGGTCCCGCCGTGTCCTTGAAGGGGTCGCCGACCGTGTCCCCGATGACGGTCGCCGCGTGCGCCTCGCTGCCCTTGCCGCCGTGGTTGCCGTCCTCGACCAGCTTCTTCGCGTTGTCCCACGCGCCACCGGAGTTGGCGAGGAAGACCGCCATCAGGGCGCCCGTGCCGATCGCCCCGGCGAGGTACGCGCCGAGCGGGCCGACACCGAGCGCGAAGCCGACCGCGATCGGGGCCGTCACGGCGAGCAGCCCGGGCGTGGCGAGTTCGCGCAGCGCGTCCCTGGTGCAGATGTCGACGACCCGCCCGTACTCGGGCTTCTCGGTGTACGTCATGATCCCGGGGTGCTCGCGGAACTGCCGCCGCACTTCGTACACCACCGCACCGGCGGACCGGGACACCGCGTTGATCGCGAGCCCGGAGAAGAGGAACACGACCGACGCTCCGAGGATCAGTCCGAAGAGGTTGTTGGGCTGCGAGATGTCCATCGAGAGCGTCAGCAGGTCCGCCGCGCCGCCGATCGCGCCGATCCCGCCGGCCTCGGCGACCGCCGTCGCGATGGCGTCCCGGTAGGAGCCGAAGAGCGCCGCGGCCGCCAGGACGGCGGTGGCGATGGCGATGCCCTTGGTGATGGCCTTGGTGGTGTTGCCCACGGCGTCGAGGTCGGTGAGGACCTGCGCGCCCGCGCCGCGGACGTCCCCGGACATCTCCGCGATGCCCTGCGCGTTGTCGGAGACCGGGCCGAAGGTGTCCATGGCGACGATCACGCCGACGGTGGTGAGCAGGCCCGTCCCGGCGAGGGCGACCGCGAACAGCGCCAGCATGATCGAGGCGCCGCCGAGCAGGAACGCGCCGTAGACGGCGAGCCCGATCAGCAGGGCCGTGTAGACGGCGGACTCCAGGCCGAGGGCGACGCCCGCGAGGACGACGGTGGCGGGTCCGGTGAGCGAGGACCTGCCGATGTCCCGCACGGGACGGCGGCCGGTCTCGGTGAAGTAGCCGGTGAGCTGCTGGATGAGCGCGGCGAGGACGATGCCGATGGCGACCGCGACGAGGGCGAGCACCCGCGGATCGCCGCCGTGGCCGGGGATGCCGGGCTCGGTGACGCCCGTCAGCTCGGCGTACGAGGACGGCAGGTACGCGAAGGCGGCGACGGCGACCAGCACGAGCGAGATGGCCGCCGAGAGGAAGAAGCCCCGGTTGATCGCGTTCATCCCGCTGCGGTCGGCGTGCCGCGGGGCGACCGCGAAGATGCCGATCACCGCCGTGACCACGCCGATGGCCGGCACGATCAGCGGGAACGCGAGGCCGTAGTCGCCGAAGGCGGCCATGCCGAGGATGAGCGCCGCGACCAGCGTCACCGCGTACGACTCGAAGAGGTCGGCGGCCATGCCCGCGCAGTCGCCGACGTTGTCGCCCACGTTGTCGGCGATGGTGGCGGCGTTGCGGGCGTCGTCCTCGGGAATGCCCTGCTCGACCTTGCCGACCAGGTCGGCGCCGACGTCGGCGGCCTTGGTGAAGATCCCGCCGCCCACCCTCATGAACATCGCGATGAGCGCGGCGCCGAGCCCGAAACCCTCCAGGACCTTCGGCGCGTCGGCGGCGTAGACGAGGACGACGCAGGAGGCGCCGAGCAGCCCGAGGCCGACGGTGAACATGCCGACGACCCCGCCCGTACGGAAGGCGATCCGCATGGCCCGGTGCGCGACCTCGGTGAGGTCCTTCTCCGGTTCGCCGGGCCCCGGGGTGGCCTCCCTGGCCGCCGCGGCGACCCGCACGTTGGCCCGGACGGCGAGGCGCATGCCGACGTATCCGGTGACCGCCGAGAACAACGCCCCGACCAGGAAGAACAGGGACCGTCCCGCGCGCTGCGACCAGTCGTCGGCGGGCAGCAGCATCAGCAGGAAGAAGACGGCGACCGCGAAGACGGCGAGGGTACGCAGCTGCCGCGCGAGATAGGCGTTCGCGCCCTCCTGCACGGCGGCGGCGATCTCCTTCATCTTCTCGGTGCCCTCGCCGGCCGCGAGCACCTGGCGGACGAGGAGCTGCGCGACGACCAGCGCGCCGAGGGCGACGGCCGCGACGACGACCACGATCGTCCGGTTCCCGCTCGTGAGCACCGCCGCGGCGAGCGAAGTGGGGTCCATGGGGACGGATCATAGGGAGGCAAACCGGCACGAACGGGGACCCTGCTGAGCCACCGCGCGGATGCACCAAGCGGATGCGCCCTTTCGGGCAACGAGAAGAGGCCCCGCACAGGGCGGGGCCTCTTCTCGTCGTACGTGTACCGGTCGGGCGGCGTCAGGACAGGACGTCCGCCGGGCTGGTCGGCCAGCTCATGCGGATGGTGCCGCCGTCCTCGCCGGCGCTCACCTCGACGTCGTCGACGAGCCCGCGGATCACCGCGAGACCCATCTCGTCCTCACCGTCGGCGTCGTCGAAGTCGTCGGCCGGGGCCGAGGACCGCGCACCGGGCACACCGGCGGCATCCGCCGCCGCCACGCCCGCGCCCGGCACCTCGTCGCCGACCTCGATGGAGAACGTCTTCTCCTCCTCGGTCAGCACGACCCTGATGGGGGTCGTGACGCCGTTGCTGCGATGCAGCCCGACCGCACGGGAACAGGCCTCACCGACGGCGAGACGCACCTCGTCGAGGACCGCCTCGTCCACTCCGGCCCTGCGGGCGACCGCGGCCGCCACCAGGCGGGCCGTACGGACGTGCTCGGGCTGAGCGCTGAATCGGAGTTCAACGGTGGCCATGCGATCCCCCTGGGTCAGTCGACCGCGTTGACGGCCTCGTCGACCGACGTGTGGATCGGGAACACCTTGGTGAGCCCCGTGATCCGGAAGATCTTCAGAATGCGCTCCTGGTTGCAGACCAGACGCAGCGAGCCCTCATGCGCGCGGACGCGCTTCAGACCACCGACGAGCACACCCAGGCCGGTGGAGTCGAGGAAGTCCACGCCCTCCATGTCGACAACCAGGTGGTAGCTGCCATCGTTCACCAACTCGACCAACTGCTCGCGCAGCTTGGGCGCGGTATACACATCAATCTCGCCACCGACCTCGACGACCGTACGGTCACCACCAGCGCCGGACACATTGCGAGTCGACAGGGACAGGTCCACGGATCCTCCAGCACCTTGCTATCGGGCGATCGCCCCCTCGGGCCTCCCAGGCGGAGCCAGGGAACTGATCGCCAGCCGCAATGGCATTCAATCACTTACCGGCTGTCATGCACGACGCCTTGGAAGCATTGTCCGTCCTGGCAGTGACACACTCGGTGCCGATGGCCAAGAATCAGCGCCCCCGTCGTCCAGCCGGGGACACGGGCAGTCGCCCCTCCCCCGGCGTGGTCCTCGCCCGGCTCTCCGCGGGCGAGAGTCGGGCCGCGCGCATCACTCATACGGAGCACATGCCCGCCCGGGAGGGCCGTCATGCCGTCTGGCCGCACCTCATCCGTCCCGAGGTGATCAGCGCGATCCAGGAGGCCGGGATCGAGCACCCCTGGGCCCACCAGGCGGAGGCCGCCGAGGCCGCTCTGAACGGCGAGTCAGTGGTGATCGCCACAGGAACCGCCTCGGGCAAGTCGCTCGCCTACCTCGCCCCGGTCCTCACGACCCTCCTGGACGGCGCGGAGGCCCCCAACGGTCGCGGGGCCACCGCCCTCTACCTCTCGCCCACCAAGGCCCTCGCCGCCGACCAGCGCCGCGCCGTACGGGAACTGGCCGGCCCGCTCGGCACCCGGATCCGCCCCGCCGTCTACGACGGCGACACCCCGGTCGAGGAGCGCGAGTGGGTCCGCCAGTACGCGAACTACGTGCTGACCAACCCCGACATGCTGCACCGGGGCATACTCCCCTCCCACCCCAGGTGGTCCTCCTTCCTGCGCGCCCTGCGCTACGTCGTGATCGACGAGTGCCACACCTACCGGGGCGTCTTCGGCTCCCACGTCGCCCAGGTGCTGCGCCGCCTGCGCCGGATCTGCGCCCGGTACGGCTCCGATCCCGTCTTCCTCCTCGCCTCGGCCACCTCCGCCGAACCCGCCCTGGCCGCCGGCCGCCTCACCGGGCTGCCGGTCACCGAGATCTCCGACGACGCCTCCCCGCGCGGCGAACTGGTGTTCGCCCTGTGGGAGCCGCCGCTGACCGAGCTCCACGGCGAGCGCGGCGCTCCCGTACGCCGCACCGCCACCGCCGAGACCGCCGACCTGCTGACCGACCTGACCCGGCAGGGCGTGCGCTCGGTCGCCTTCGTCCGCTCCCGGCGCGGCGCCGAACTGATCTCGGTGATCGCCCAGGAACGGCTCGCCGAGACCGACCGCGCCCTGGCCCGCCGGGTCGCCGCCTACCGGGGCGGCTACCTGCCCGAGGAGCGCCGCGCCCTGGAGCGGGCCCTGCACTCCGGCGAGCTCCTCGGCCTGGCCGCCACGACCGCCCTGGAGCTGGGCGTGGACGTCTCCGGCCTGGACGCCGTCGTGATCGCCGGCTACCCGGGCACCCGGGCCTCCCTGTGGCAGCAGGCGGGTCGCGCCGGCCGCTCGGGCGAGGGCGCCCTCGCGATCCTCGTCGCCCGGGACGACCCGCTGGACACCTTCCTGGTCCACCACCCGGAAGCGATCTTCGAACAACCGGTCGAGTCGACCGTCCTCGACCCCGACAACCCCTACGTCCTCGCCCCCCATCTGTGCGCCGCCGCCGCGGAGCTCCCGCTGACCGACGCGGACCTGACGCTCTTCGGCCCGGCCGCGCCCGGCCTGATGCCCCAGCTGGAGGGCGCCGGACTGCTGCGCCGCCGGTCCACCGGCTGGTACTGGACCCGCCGCGAGCGGGCGGCCGACCTCACCGACATCCGGGGCGGCGGCGGCAGCCCCGTCCGGATCGTGGAGGCCGGCACCGGCCGCCTGCTCGGCACGGTCGACGAGGCCGCCTCCCACACCGCCGTCCACGAGGGCGCCGTCCACCTCCACCAGGGCCGCACCTATCTGGTGCGGGAGCTCGACCTGAAGGACTCCGTGGCCCTCGTCGAGGAGGCCGTCCCGCCGTACTCCACCACCGCCCGCGACACCACCTCCGTCTCCGTCCTCGAAACCGACACCGAGATCCCCTGGGGAGCCGGCCGCCTCTGCTACGGCTCCGTCGAGGTCACCAACCAGGTCGTCTCCTTCCTCCGCCGCCGTCTGATCACCGGCGAGGTGCTGGGCGAGACCAAGCTCGACCTGCCGCCCCGCACCCTGCGCACCCGGGCCGTGTGGTGGACGGTCACCGAGGACCAGCTCGACGCCGCCCGGATCACCCCGGAGATCCTCGGGGGCGCCCTGCACGCCGCCGAGCACGCCTCCATCGGCATGCTGCCGCTCTTCGCCACCTGCGACCGCTGGGACATCGGCGGCGTCTCCGTCCCCCTCCATCCCGACACGCTCCTGCCGACCGTCTTCGTGTACGACGGTCACCCGGGCGGCGCGGGGTTCGCCGAACGCGCCTTCCACACGGCCAGGGCCTGGCTGACGGCGACCCGCGAGGCCATCGCCTCCTGCGAGTGCGAGGCGGGCTGCCCCTCCTGCGTCCAGTCCCCGAAGTGCGGCAACGGCAACGATCCGCTGCACAAGCGCGGCGCGGTCCGGCTCCTCACGGAACTCCTGCGGGAGGCCCCGGAAGCCCCGGAGGCCCCGCCCGAGAGCTGACCTCCGGCCGGTACGGGCCGTGCGCCACCCGCGCGGTCACCTCGGCGAGCTCGCCGCGCACGACGCACCGCAGCAGCTCGGCGCCCTGCGCGGCGGCCACCCGGGAAGCGGCGGCACACGCCTCGGACGCGCCCCACAGGGCCCGGTCGGCCGCGGCGAGGGCGGCCAGATCGGCGGCACCCCCGGCCCGGTGCCGGGCCGCCACCGCCTGCCCGAGCGCGAGCACCGCCCCGAACACCACACACAAGGCACAGGCCGCGAACGCCGTCCACACGGTCGCCACCCCCCGATCGCCCCGACCGGCCCCGTCGCCCCGACCTGCCCCGTCGCCCCGACCTGCCCGACCGGCCCGGACTGCCCGGACTGCCCGGACTGCCCGACCGGCCCGGACTACCCGACCTGCCCGGCCGGCCCGACCTGCCCTGCTGCCCGCGATCACGGCGGGCCCCCGCTCTCCAGGCCCTCGCCCACCGTGTCCTCCGCGAGGGCCGCCGCGCCCGCCCGCAAGGTCACTCCCATGCCCCCGGGGCCCAGGGCCGCCACCTCCACCGTCACCCGCCACAGCTCCCCCGACCGCGTCACCGACACCCGGGCCCCCTCGGGCGCGGCGGCCCGGGCGGCCCCCTCGGCGGCGGCGACCGGCTCGGAGCGGGCCGCCGCCCTGGCCCCGGCCCGCGCCGCGTCCACGCACCGGATCTGCGCGGCGGCCGCGGCCAGCGCCCAGAGCAGGGTCACCGCGAACAGTGCGAGGACGGGCAGGACCATGGCCGCCTCCACGGTCACGAACCCCCGGTCAGAACGGCGCATCGAGGGCCTTGCCGATCATCGACTCGAGCGCTCCCGAGACGGTCCCGCTCGTCACGATCTTGTAGAGCACGGCCGCGAAGGCCGCCGCGGCGATCGTGCCGACCGCGTACTCGTCAAAATTCTGTGCATCCTTTACAATTGATCATGTAAAGGAAAACGCGAATCATGCAAGACAGCTTGAAAGGACAACTCGGATTCGGTTATCTGCGCATCAGCGATGACCGAGAAGGACAGAAGCTAGGCGTTCAGCGCCAAGAAGAAGATCTGCGAGCTTTCGCCGACTATCTCGGCGTAAGGCTCGTTCGCATTTACTGCGACAACGACATCTCGGCTAGTACGAACACCACCGAGTACCGCCCGGATTACGAAGACATGATGGGCCAAGCCGAGGTCGGGCCGGTCAAAATCATCTTGTCCTGCACGACCAACCGCCTGACGCGCAAGCCCGAAGAAACCGAGCGCCAGATCAAGTTGGCTCGCACGCAGGGCGTCAAGTATCTGTACGCGCGCAGCCAGTCCCTAGACCTTCAGTTCGCCGCTAACCGCCGTATGGCGCGTTACCAGGCCGCCAACGACGCCGGTGAAGCCGAGGAGCTGCAAGAGCGCGTCCTACGTAAGAAGTTGGCGGACGCACGCGAGGGGAAGACCAGCGGCGGCCGTCGCACCTATGGATACGGCAAGGTCATCGGGCACAACCCGATCACCGGTAAAGACATCTGTGACCCGTACCAGGTGCGGGAAGAGGAAGTCGCCATCCTCCAAGAGGGCAAGCGTCGCATCTTGGCGGGTGACGCTCAGTTCACCATCATGAAGGACTGGAAAGAGCGCGGCATCATCACTGCGACCGGCCAATTCTGGCGCGTCGGCCCGTTCAAGACGGCACTACTCAAAGAGTGCTACGTCCAGTTTGACCCGACGGGTCATCCCACCGACTGCCCGTGTCTGAAGAATCCGGAGACGGGTGGCACGCGCGTTCACCACGACGAGCGCCATCGCGCTAAGTGGCCATTCATATTTACCCGCCCCGAACACGACGCCTTGAAGGCCATGTTCGACGGCCGCGAAAAGTACTGGGTGAGTAAGAAGGGCAGCGGCGTTGCCGCGCGCTCCTACCTTCTCAGCAGCATCACAGAGTGCGGCGGAGCGTGGCGCGACACCGACAAGGTGGGTCAGTACTGCGGCGGTCACATGTACGGCCAAGGCAAGACGTACAACTACGCGGACGGCAGCAGCAAGACCCAACGTCGCTACGCCTGCAAGAAGTGGGAGCGAGACGGGAGCCGTCTTGGGTGTTGTTCTGTCTTCCGCATCGCTGATCCGGTGGAGCAGTTCGTCACCGAGCAAGTCTTGGAACGCTTCGACTCTCCGGACATCGCAACGGCGCTGGCTCCGGCCGACAACGAGCTGCGCATGGCCGAGCTGATCCAAGAGCTTTCCGAACTACAGACGCGCCGTGAAGTGCTGGCCGCCGAGTACGCAGCCGGTGAGCACGACAAGGACGACTACCGCGTCATGGTGCAGACGATCAAAGATAAGTTCGCGGTCGCGGAGACCGAGAAAAAGCAACTTCTCAGCGCCAAGGCTAAGCGTCTGGCCGTTCCGACTGACGGCGGACTGCGCGAGACGTGGAAGACAGCCAGCATGGATTGGAAAGCTAGCGTGATCAGGCTGGTTGTCGAGAAGGTCGTGATTCACCCTGGCCGCTCGGGTCAGAAGATGTGGAACGGCTGGCGCTTCGATCCCGATCTGATCGAGATAGTTTGGCTCCACTAACAAGTAGTGCCAGCTTGGCAATCGTAGCGGGGTGCTCCACTTTCAGGGGCACTCCGCTTTTTGCTGTCGATTGCCGTAATCGTTCTAAGTCTTCTGTCGTCATGATTGAATCTCCTACCTTTAATTATACAACGAAGACAAGCAATATCACCCCATAAACGAGAGCTGTGGTCAATTCCACCATATGCAACCTACGCATGTTATGCGTAAATATATAAGGCCGAACGCAATACAGCACGGCCAACAGTCCGACCAGTGGAGCAGAAATGGCCATCGTGCCCATGAAGCAGTCCGACCTCAATGGCGAGGTCGGGCCGGACGAAGAATTCGCCCAGGTGGTGGTGCGTGAACACCCCGGTATCGACCAGCCCAAGGTGCTGGACGTCCAGATCAAGGAAGTCGACTCGTTCAAGACGATCGACGATCTGGTGATGCTGGAGATCACCATTCCCGGCGGAGAAAAGCGTGAGGTCGCGATGCGTCTGGCGGACTTCAACAAGCTCGCGCCGGACATGCCGACCGTTCTCAAGAACGCTCGCGGTACCCGTGGACGTGTCCCCGGTACCCGAGTCGGCAACGGCAACGTGTAATCCCCATTCTCCGTTTCCTGTCAACGCTCCCGGCAGTTGAAACGGAACCCCGCCCTTGGCATCCAGCCGGGGCGGGGACTAACCCATGAACTTATCCACCTCCAGTAATGACAGGTGTTGTTTTTTCTACCATTTGCACAGTTTGAAGAATGTGTCATAAATAAGCTGACTCTTCAGTCAAAAAGGAATGTTTCAGAGGGTGGCAGCGCCGTCAGGTGCAGCCACCCTTTTTTCGTTCCTCGTTCATTCACAACCAAGCAATCAGGAAGTTGGTGAAACCATCATGCGCAGAAACAATGCGCGGACGCCGATCATGCTCGCCTTGGCGGGCATGCTGGCATCGCTGGTCATGTTCGTCTCTCCGGGGACGGCGATAGCAGCGGAGTCCATTCCGGCGACCCAGTGGCCTTCGGTCGCAGCAAGTCGATACGGGACGGGCATGGTGACGAGCCCGACAGGGAGCGTCATCATGCCATGCAGCTACGCCAACAACGCGTACTCCAACTTGAAGTCGTACAGCGCTACGGGCCAACTGATCCAAGAACTTTCAGCAACCCAGTCCATCGACGGGGTGCCGAACTGCATCTGGACACCGGCCATAGACAAGAACGGCGACATCTACGGTTCGCCTGCGGGAATGGTCAGTGGCTCTATGAGCTACGGATCTAACCTGCTGGCGTACAACGGAAACACACTCAAGTGGAAGTACCCGACCGGGTGCACCAGCAATGAAACGGTTCCCGTCGTCGGCGCGGACGGCAACATCTACTTCATCAACGGCAGCGGCCGGCTGATCGGTCTGACTCCCGGAGTGGAGCCGGGCACGACGCAGCCGAAGAAGGTGCTGGACGTTCAAGCCCAAGGAGGTTGCAACACTAAGCTGTACGCCTACAAGGACGGCGTCGCAGTGCAGTGGTACTCCGGTCAGAGGATCACCTACTACAGCTATGCGGGCGTGAGCCTCGGTTCACCGTCCGGCAGCTACAACACTGACGGTTGGGGTTTCACCTTCAACGCAGTTGGTCGTCTGTTCTACCCCACATTCGTGGGGTCGGGTAGCACAGCTAGTTTCACGTTGTCGGCGTACGACCCGATGACGAAGAACGTGGCATGGACCGCGCAGTCGTCATCCTTCGGTCAGTTCAGCGCGGGGCATGTCAGAACTATGCCCACGCCGGATGGCGGCGCGTACGTCATCGTCCAGCGGAAGAAGGTTGTCGCTGGAGCACCGACCTCGGAGACGGTCAATGCGCTCGTGAAGCTCAACGCTTCCGGCATCAAGGTTTGGGACAAGGAACTTCCGAACCAGGACGCCAGTGGCAACGGCTACTCGGGCACATCAAGCGTGGTGGACACCACCGGCAGGATCACCGTCGTCCGAGCGGGGCAACTGCTCACGAGTGACGGTCAGTACCGGAGAAGCATTTCTATCGGGGTGTTCAACCCGGATGGAACTGTGCACTCCGAGATGGTAATGCGTGGCAACCTGAACCGCGATGAAGGCAGCACCTTTGGGTATTTCGCCAATCAGTTCACCGCGGGTCAGAACACGCTCCACCTTATGGCAGAACGCTGCGCCAGCGTGTGTAGTGACAACAAGCTGTTCCCCGTCACGGTGTCAGGCCTCGGCCTGGATTACCCGCGCGGTGCGGTGATCAGCGGGAAAGCAGGCGTGCCGTATGTGGCAATGGGGGATTCCTTCTCTTCTGGAGAGGGCGTACCTCCGTTCATCAACGGTACCGACAGCGGGGACAACACCTGTCACCGTAGTCAGACTGCCTACTCGATGATCATGAGTGGCAACACCAACTCGTCGCGATCAGTGGGGGTGGGAAGTGGCTCCGGTTTCGTAGCGTGCTCTGGGGCAGAATCCAAGCACATCAAGAACATCGGATTCAAGACTGAGCCCAAGCAGCTCGACGCCTTGAACGGGAACACGAAGTACGTCACCATCTCCATTGGTGGCAATGACATCGGGTTCACTCCGTTCGGCAAGGCGTGCGTACTGGAAACGTGTGCTATCGGTACTAGTGCCTACACCACGGCGAAAGCCAACATCGAAACGGGCCTGCTCGGCAATCTGAAGGATACCTATCGGGCCATTCTTCAGGCAGCGCCGAACGCACAGGTCTACGTGGTCAACTATCCGCATGTGGCACCGGTAAAGCAGTCGAGCGACCCGCACGACTCGCGATGCCTGTTCCTTTCGGACAGTGCTACGGGCGGCCAGCGATGGGACGACGCTAAGGCGGCCCGCGACATCGTGACTCGCCTTGATGGCGTGATCCTTGATGCGGTTAACCTCATCAAGGGGGAAAGCAGCACCTTCAACAGTCGGCTGCACCTTGTTGACGCGAATGGGGCGGGATCGCCTTTCATAGGACACGAGATGTGCTCCTCTGGTGACTCGTACTTCCATAACGTCAATGAGGCCGTGAACGGTCTCGCTTTCCCGTTCCACCCGAACGCTCTCGGCCAGGAGGCTTACGCCACCCTGTTCGAGGGGCAGATGGGTTAGTAGGAAAGAACCACTGAAGAGTCAGCCCCCGGATTCGAGCAATCGATCCGGGGGCCTTTTCATTTGGGATTCATACGTCAAGTTGCTACAATGGAAGGAAATGAATAAAGCAATAAAGAAGAACTCAGTTTACAGCCGAGAGCAAATTGTTCTCTTCGTATTATTAATCCTCATGGCGTTTTCACTGTGGGTGAACTACATACTCATTTACCCCTTAGCTATTTTTCTCGCTACCGCCTTGTTGGCGTTTCCTATTATCAATGGTCGCACCAAGTCGCAGGAGTATGTGCGCCTAACTTTAGTCGTAGCATTTGCCGGAACGGCATGGCTACTTTATACAATGTGGGCAATCGTCAATATTGGAAACTGATCCGTAGGCGGATGATGCCGACGACCACCACGGCTCCGCGGGCGGCGGTAGAAAGAGCCGACTCAGGCGAGGCCGGCGGAAGGCCGTGGAAGCCGCGCAGTCAGGACGAGGCGGGGGAACGCTTACGAGGCCATGACTTCTCGTCCGCCGCAAGGGAGTTGCAAAACATCTATCCTGTGGAATAGCTAGCTTGGCAGATTTCGCCAGCTTCACCACGTCCGAGGAAATCCGTCAACACGTGGGCAGCCAGCTCGACGCCATGGCCGCTCTGGACACCAGCCATGAGTTATGGCCTGCATACTCTCCACCCCTGTTAGCTAAAATCTAAGGTCGCAAAACATAGATTGTGCGACCCAAAGTCAAAGCTTAGTTCGGCCCTACTCTTGCGCATACAGGCTGCAAGCACAGTATCCAGGCTCAATCCCTCTATCAAAAACACACGTGCAACCCTCCGGCGGCAACGGCGGGTTTCGCGCAAGCTCGTCTGTGATTGTGAATGTTTCATCCGTCATCGCTTCGCAGGCATTACAACCGTACGAACGTGTATCAACTCGAACCCTCTTAAAACCAAGAGAAGAAAATTGCATGACTCGATAACGATGATGCTCAGCTAGAGTTTGAGTAAATGGCTTGCGCCGTCGGTACAAGTGAGCTGCCATATATGCGTACACGATCGAGAGCTGATTATAATCAGGAACTTGCGCGAACCTGTTACATAGCTTCTCGTAGATTGACCATGTGACGTCGTCCCATTGTGCATTGACGTTCCAACGCTTCGACAGCTCTTCCCTCGTCTGCTCGTAAGTGTCGCGCGTGACATCAAAACCCCAGGCGCTAGTAAGCGACTCGAACTCATCAGATGTCAGCTTCTCTTCTTGGGTGAGCAAGCTCTTGCTATAAAAAGGTTGCTTCGCGCGAACGTAAACCGTGTTGCCACAATGAGAGCACTTGGTATTCGCTTTTGGTAGTTTCTTGAGAACACCACCGCAATATGGGCACGCTATGTCGTTACTCATAAAGAGTCATACTTTCTATTTTCTCTTGTACTGCTTGCCATAGTGCTTCACCACATACTCTTCGAGTGCGTCATCAACAATCTTCCACGGGCGGCGTCCCTCGATGTAGGCAATATCCCGGACGATCTGTGTGTGCCGCGATGGGTACATGGCCAGACCCTTGCTGATCGGCTGCTCATCGGTGTCCACCGGTGTCAGGTAGATCGGCCGCTCAGAGACAGGCGCCTGGTCGCTCACCGCGGGACGAGCTGGTTCGGTGGGTTCTACCTGCTGCGGTGCAGCGGGTGGTTCCACTGGACTCACCATCGAGGCCGGCGTGGGCTTGGGTGCCTCGGGATCAACCTGCGGGATGGCAACACGAGGTGCCGTCGTCTTCCGCTCTGTTATCTGCTTCTTGAAATCTCTAGCCATTGGTCAGTATCTCCGCGACCCGCTTATACCCTTGCGCGGCGTGACTCTGCGGGTCATAGAGCACTACCGGCTGATTCAGTTGCTCGGCTTCATCCACTGCGGTGGACTCCACGATGAGCTGTGGGATCACGAGGTCTTTGTACGCCTCCCCTATCCCGTCGAAGACGGCCGAGGATGCGAGCGTGCGCTTGAAGCGCGTGACCAAGATGCCCCGGAGCCGTAGCGCTGGGTTGTAGCTCCCCACCGCCCTCTCGTATGCCTCGATGGTGCGAGCCAAGCCGTCCTGGCTGTACGCACTCGCTGCGGCTGGGATCACCAGCTCGTCAGCCGCCGCCAGGGCGTTGATGGTCATGTAGTTCAACGACGGCGGCGTGTCGAGGATGATGAAGTCGTAGTCGTCTTCCAGCTCTGCGAGCAGTCCCTTAAGCGCCGCGATCGGGTCAGGTGCCGTCGGATCAGTCCGTTGCAGCGCCATACCTGTTTCGGTACGCGACAAGTCCGGGTGTCCGGCTATCAGATGAAGTCCATCAACCAGCGTCTCCAGCACAGCCGAGGTCGTCTCGATCTCGGGGCTTACGAACAGGTTGTTCAGTGTGACCGGTTGATCGGCAGGATCAATCCCTAGTCCCTTGGTGGCGTTGGCTTGTTCATCCAAGTCCACCAACAGGGTTCGATGACCTGCAAGCGCCATCGCAGCAGCGATGTTCTTAGCGGTCGTCGTCTTCCCTACACCACCCTTATGGATGGCTATTGCGATTTTCTTTGCCATTATTTATTTGTTCTCCACTTTCAAGATAACACGAGCGCTCATTCCCTCACAATAGCTATCGCCCTTTCCTGCACGCATTCTCTATCTAGCTATAGAACTATAGAGTTCTATAGCTCACTCTTTCTATAACGCGTGAGCTATTGAATTAGTGCGTGCATTCAATTACAATAGATAGCGTAAGAGAAAGCATGAAAGATGAAGCGCAATCACACGATTACTCACGACATGATTGGAACGCACGCCAGGTCCTTCGTAACAGGGGTACTTGGCCTCGACCCAAAGCAACACCAGCTAACCAGTCAGCCAACGTGGATACGGCTCGCTGAACGGCTCTTAGAAGCCCCCAGACAAGCCGAGCCGGCCCGCACGTTAGGTCGGCAACACCAAACCAAAGCAGCACGATAGGAGGACACGATGAACCAACCGACACTACTGAAAGACCACATGCCCACAAGTAGGGAAGTGGAGGAGCCCACAAAACCGTTAGTGGTCAAGTACACAACACACTTGCCTGCCGACATGGTGAAGCAAGTCAAGCGCGAAGCCGTGGAACGAGAGGTGAAAGACTACGAGATTGTCAGTGCGGCACTTCGCGACTTCTTCGCTAAGCAGGAGCTTGCCGCTTGATCTTCCTCGGAAGTAGCGCATAATGGGTGACATATGAGCGAAGACCAATTCACCAAACTTTTCAACCACATGCAAACCGAGTTCGGCAAAGTGCACGAGCGCTTAGACGATATGGCTACCAAGCAGCAGCTTGAACACGTCACAGAGATGGTGGACGGTATCGCCAAGGTAGTCGAGGACGATCAGCAAGAGCGGGCAGCCCTCACCCTTCAAGTTACCCGTGTCGAGGACGATGTGCGAGCACTACAGAAACACCTAGGTCTCGCACAGTCATAAGCAGTACGGATCACGGCCACCCTCTAGGGGTGGCTTTTGTTTTGTTTGCAAATTCAATGAATTCCAATTATACTTATGGCAAGCTAGCGTCTAACATTCAGTGCCAAAGAATTTATGCGCTAGCCCATCGGTATTGGGGGTATTCTATCCGTTCTCATTTCGCGCATAAATAGTGTTGACTATTATGTCTGCATTGTTTACTATTGAAGTAGCACTGAAGTTAGACGCATTCGGAGCCCTCGAAAGAGGGCTCTTGTCTTTTCTAAGAACCCTTGCCACCACGCAGGTACGCCGAGCCGTTCAAACCAACAGTTAGTACCCCCGCACGGGGATGATTTTGTGTTGCCCAAAATCGGGGGTGAGGAGAAAACAGCATGGCTGAGAAAATCAAAGCAACATTAACGCGGCGAGCATTCTATAGAAATAAGGCAAGCGAAAGCGCCTCCGTTACTTCTATAGAAGGACAGGAGATCCCACAGGAGGTTGACGACCTGATCGACAACAAGATGTACCGCAACAAGTTCAAGTCGCTTATCCGCAAGGGGCACTTGCAAGACTTGCTCGACCTGGCAGAGGTCGCCAAGGACAAGGACACCCCAAGCCGTTGGTTCGCCAAGTCCACCAGGACGACCCCTGTACCGGGGAGCGAGGGCAAACCAACCCACTGGGAGCGCTCGTTGAAGTTCCTGGCCAAGCTCCGCAAGGTGCGTCGTGTCGTCCAACAGATCGGCAGCCGTCTCAAGGTGCCAGCGAACAGCGTGAACGCTGTCTTCAAGGCTGCGTGGAAGCACCAGGACGCCGCCGTACGTCTGTCGGTCGAGGCCGCTGAGAGAGGGAAAGCCGACTCGTTCAACTACTTCTGCCGGATCGCGTTGAACCCCAAGCCCACCGCTGCATAGCGCTGAGACCTCATGAGATCGCGTGTGCGTGCATCCAGCGTTGAAGACAGGTTTCATCCCGTCTGACCCGCGCGCCCACCTCGCAGGGCCTCTGAGGCGGCCGACCACGTCGAAGACGTCCGGGTCTACCGACGGCACCACGCCGCATAGATCGCGTCCACTCAGGCCGCGCCGGCCACGACCCCTAGGTCGGGGCTGTTCAGTGCGTCCCGCGGCCACCCCTGTTACGTACCGTCCTACCGACACCCATCGTGCCGGTGACTGCTGCATCATTTCCGCAGCCCGCGAACAGGCTTGGGTCGGTAACAGCTATCCCGGCGCCTGGCGGCGGGTAGTGCCGACGACCACCACGGCACCGCGGGCTGCGGTAGATCGAGCCGATCCACGCGACGCCGGCGGAAGGGGGTAGGTCACGCGTAACGATCAGCGCCAGGCCGCCGACGTTGACCGCGACGACCTACGCCGGAACGAAAGCGAACGACAGCCAGCAACCAAGCAGCACCCCGGCCGCTATGGCGACGTTCTGTTCAACCTGGCTGCGCGCCCTTCGTGGCAAGCGCCGTCGCTTCGCTCGGACTGCTTCACCAATGATGACCCCGCCACCCCAGGTATCAACGACGTAGCCGTCCATCTCTTTGAAGCGACTCATTACGCTGCTGCCTTTGCGCGCTTAGGAACAAGCTGTTCTAGAGAGCCGATCGTTCTAAGGAATATCCACGCGGGGTAATCCGCCGTTGGGTCGGACTCGTCGCCTCCGCGCTTGAATGCGATCACCGATACGTCCGCGTCGGTCGATAAAGGCGACGGTGCGCCGTAGTCGATGGCTTCAATGTCGTACCGGCCAAGTGCGCCGGTCAACCTCACGATATGGCGGTTGTCTTCGCGTGGGTGGCTGTCGATCCGGCAAGTGCCCCCTAACGCCTCAATCTTGTTTGCTATGTTCTGAATCCTCATTCTGTTGTCTCCTGCGCTATCGGAAGCCGACCCGAGAAGTGTCCGCGCTTCCGGCGCTGTTTACGTTGCTTTGATTTCTTCGTTCCTCGCGGCGTCTTGTTCTGGGTAAAAAATAACCTCCTTGCCCAAAGCGACAGGAGGTGCTATTAATAGCAATGGTTTTGGCTACTTTGATTAGCCGAAACCTGTAGGAGTCCTGCCGCACGCGGGGCTCTTACTTTATGTCTTTATTATGCGCCTTTCGCCTCTGTTAATCAATACTTTTCACCTCTGTTAGCGGTGTAGAAAAGTCAACGTCATCAAAGCTGCATGAGTTCGGGGGTTAGTTCGCTCAGTAGGTACACTCGCACCATCTCTTGCCGGTCTGCGGGCAACTGCTTGAACACTCGGTCAAGCTCCCTCTTACGCGCCTCGTTCTTCACCACGAACACGACGAACGGGAAGTAGTCGCTTTCGCTTACCTCGACTGCCCGCCAATACCCGGCGATCTTTTCGCGGATGCGCTTTGGTGCTTCACTCTGCCGGTCGATCTCTAGGTAATACTGGCTCACTCGCCCTTGCTGCGGGTACTCGACAGCGGCGAACAAATCCGCGCGCACGAGTGGTGGAACCGGGCGTTCAACCTCCCAGTCGAGCACCCTTAGAACGCCCGCGTTTTCCGCTCGCCGAAGTTCAAGGTATGTGTCGGCAACCATGAGGGCGTGATCATTCACATTGGGCGAAGCCGTACGGTTGATCGTCAGCAATGAGCGGCCGTACCGGCCGAGCTTGTACGTGTACGCCCCTGCGCCACCCTTATCACCGCTGGCACGTCTTCCTACCAATGCGAGGTAGCCCAGCTCCTTTAGGCGCTTCAGAACGGTGTCAGGGATGGTGTGCGAGCGATCCGCAAATACAAGCTCTTTCAGGTGTGATGAAGCTAGCTGGCCAAAGGTGCCAACCAACTTCAAGATTTCATAGTCTCGGTATGTCAGTTCCATATTGAGTGTGCTCCATAGGTAGTCATGCTGGTGGGGGTGGCATCGTCGCTGGTGAGACGACGTGCCGGGGTGGGTGTACGCCTGGGGCTGGCCTATAGCTGCCCCAGGGGGTTCACCTAGGTCGCCATGCTTTCGATGTGGGATTTCCAGTCTTCGACGTAGCGCGTCGCGATGTCGAGGTGATATCTGAGGGACGCTGCCGTATCCCTGGTCACTGCCTCTATCCCGGATTCCTGGATTTCAGCCAGTTCAACGATGCCCTGGACGGACGATTCAACCGCCCGCAAGGCATCGGTTAGATACTGGCAACTACGTTCGGCGTAGGCGACTTCGGACAGGACGCCTTGAATGCTCCGCATTATTGACCCTCCGCCCTCGGCCCGCCGAAGTGGGGTCGATTAGGTCGTTCCGGCTTGGGTTGCGTGGCGCGACGCGTTGAAATCTCCGCTTCCACCTCGGCCACCGGGCGGGCAAAGCGTTCTCGGGATAGGCGCTGCACTTCGTCTGCTACTCCGGTCGCATCTACCGGCGGCATAGTCTTTCCGGTGACGGGCGAACTCACGCCCTCAGTAGTAGCAAGGCGCATCAAGACTTCGTACTTGCCGAGGTTCATGAAATCCTCGTCGCTCACGCTGCGGCCAAACTGACGGGCAAAGTGTCGCGCCTCGTCGGCGGAGGTCTGAAATACCACCGTGGAACGCGCGTTGTTCTGGGTGGCGTCTTGCAGCTCGCGCGAGAGCTGACTTAGATGCTGGTGTGCCACCGTCATGGCGAGCCCCATACTGCGCGCTTGGGCGAACATGTCGGCCGGGGCAATCGGCAGGTTGATGAAGTCCTGGAACTCATCCAAGATCAGCGCAGTCGGGTTGGACGGGTTCGCCGCGCCGCCCTGTACGGCGCTCCAAATAGCGTTCAGGAGAAGGCTGCCGACCAGTCCAGCCGTGTCCTTTCCTTCGGTGGCACGGCCCAGATTGACGAGCAGGATTTTGTTGCCTCGGATGACCTCACGGAGATCAACGGTGCTGTTGCTCTGCCCGATGATGTTGCGGATGGAGCGGCGGTTGTTGAGCTGCCACGTCCGGTCAATGATGGGTTGGAAATACGAGTCCCGCTGCGTGCGCGGCATGTTGGTGATGTCCTGCCACCAACCGGCCAGCTCCTCGACGTGTGAAACACCGCGAATCAAGTTGTCGGAGAACTCCGCTTGATCGGCCCTCGGCACCGCCAGCGCGCCAATGTCCGCGAACGTCATGGGCGTTGTGGCATTGCGACTCATCAGAAGCGTCAGGATCAGGTGATAGAAGCCCTGACGCACACGCACCCCTCGGGCGTCCTGTGGGTACAGGTGGTCGAAGAGTCGTTGGATATCCGAGGCGACCACGTAGGGGCTGCCCTGCAAGATGTTGAAGCCCACCGGGTAATCCGTGTCGGTCACGTCGAGCAGCACGACATCTTGAATGCGGTGACTTGGCACGCGGTCGCGGAGCGCTTTGAACAGATCGCCCTTGGACTCGATGAGGATCAACCCGCGGCCGGCCTGCATCGCTTGAACACCAATGTTGTTCAGCAACGTCGTCTTGCCTGAGTCGGTCGGACCTACGATCTGCATGTGCTGCGTTGATTGGTGGACACCAAGCGCCAGCGGTCGATCCTTCTGTTCGGGGAAGGTCGAGAGGGCGAGCACGACGCCCGCACGCGGGATCGCTGCCGTTGCTGGAAGCTGTCGAGTCCGCGCCCGTGGCAGGCCGACAAAGTGGGCTCCACCTACCGGCCAGGCGACGAGGCTGGCAAGTTCTGAGGTGGACACCTGTGCCGGGTAGAGGGCCGGACTACTCGCCCGCTCCAGGCGCTTGATGATGGTGCCCTCCGGCACAAGCCGCTTCTTGAAGCCGTTGTACTGGCCGCCGACACTGCGAAGCGTGTCCCGGAGGGGAGCAAGCAGGCTCATCGCGTGCCGCTTGTTGCGTCCCCGAGCTGCCAGCCGAAGCACCCCGATGAAGTTGGGTTCACTCAGCTTGGTGCGGCGGTCGTTGATCTCGTCCTTGCCCGCGCTCCTGGTGCCGCCGAGAAGCTGACCCACCACGCTGTAGTGGACGCTGGTTGCCTCGCGGCCTTGCGCTGGTGGACGTTGCCGTACAGCCGGGGAGACGACCCACTGAAAGAGCAGCGACTCACCACGGCCCAGGCCCGTCATGTTGGTCAGCAGGCTTGAAGGCACCGTTCCTTCGACGTCGAGCGTGCGGCCGGGGTTGGAGTGACCAAGCTCAACAGCCGTCGTCCACTTGTGCGGCGGCACCTCTACATCTGGCGTCACGGTGATGCCGGGCACCAGTGTGCGCAACTGCGGCACGATGAAGCGCTCGTGTTCTTTGGGGACGAGCAGCCGGTGGATGATGCCGCGCTCATCCGCCCACACCTCGAACACGATGGACGGGGCACCAGCGAGCCGCCGCGGGCCTGTTTGGATGGTGCCGCTTATTCGCCTGATCCACTCGACCACTTGAGCGGCGGCGAGATCGGAAGGGAAGGTCAGCCGGTAGGGAACACGGCCGCTGTCGGATTCGCCCATAGCAATGAGTCCCAAGAAAATGGCGCTACCTGTGAGCGCCAAGATGACTAGGGTTAATGTGATTTCGGTGAAACTCATGCCATACCTAATTGTGGCATAAAAACATGAGTATATGATGTGTAGTTTTTACCACCGAGTCATTTTGTAGTAGACGAACCCCATCGCCACGACCACGGCCAGCGCTCCCACGATGTAGGGGATCAGGGGTTCAACCGCGAGCCACAGCACGTGAATCGTCAGAGCAGCTAGCAGCAGGGTGAGTAGAAAACTTCGCGCTTTCCTCATGCTTCGTCCTCGGGTAAGTACCGCCGACCAACGACCCGAGGCCGGCGGTGAGTAGATGCGGAAGAACCAACAGCTCGGCCCCCACTCCGTAGAACCGGGCAAGGGGTGGCGATGGCCCCGAACGGGGCTGCCTTCCCCTTGAAGCGGCGGTACTTGGAGCGGGGGCCGGGTGCGTTGATCAGTAGCGACGACGGAGGCGCCGATCGCGCCGCATGTCGTCCAGGACCTCGTCGAACAGATCGGCGTCGTAGGAGTAGCGCGTCATGGCCGCCTCGACCTGACGCTTGCGCCTTCGGCGTTGCTGCGCCGGGCCGAACTTCTTGCCCAGTAGTCCACCGATGAGAAGCGGCGTTCCGAGGAACACCACGATCCAAAAAAGTCCGAGCCATTCCATGACTTACTCTCCATCCCCTCGGGCCACCGACCGAAGGTGGCGGACGACAGCACGCTTGCGCTGCTGCATCACGAGGCGCTGTTCGTACTCGGTAAGCGGGCGGGTCTTTCGCTCCTGTCGGCGTCGCTCGAAGAACTCCACGACCTGCATGCACGCCCACGGCCCCGCAAGGATGGCGACGCCACACAGCACGCCGAGCCACTGTTGAGCGTCCATCTCAGATGCTCCGGCGTCGGCCGAAGTCGCGGATGTCCCTCGCGGTGGTGCGGGCGAACTCCATGACGATCTCGCTCAACAGGCCCGTTGCACCGGGGTTTGAAGCGGCCAGTTCATCGCCCAGCCGGTAGATGTCCACGACGTCCTGCAAGCCGTCTTCGGTGATCCGCTTCCGGATCATCGCCTTCACGTCCTCGTACTCGCCGCTGTTGACGAGTCGGTTCATGTCGGCGTCGGCCCGTCGCTGAACCGCTCGCACAGAGCGAGACGGCCGACGTTCCAACCGGCCACCCCCGCCGAGTTGTCCGCCTCCACCAAGCACCAAGTCCTTGCCCATTTGAAGCCCTCCATCTACCTGTCGAGAGTCGGCCGGTAGGTCGGGACGTTCTAAGGCCGCCGGCCGCGGCGCTTAGATCGATGACTTCAAAGTAGGGTGCGCCCCAACATAGGTCAAGCCCCAAGTTGGCCTACGGCTTACCTGGGCTACAGTGGCGGCATGGAGGAACCGCCCGGACCACGGCAGCGAGCTGCCGAGACGAAGCGCAGGCGCACGCGAGAAGCGATCGTCAACGGCACGCTTGATCTGTACGAGGGGCAGGAGCGGGACGATTACAGCCTCGACCAAATCGCCCAGGCCGCAGGGGTCAGCGCTGCCACGATCGCCAACCACTACGCCACCAAGTACGAGGTGCTGCGCGCCGCGTATGACCGGCTGCTTTCACCGGTCATCGACACGATCCTTGAAGCTGACCGGGGCGGTGTCTACGCGCCCAAGGACGGCGTGAACGAGCTGGTGCGCTACGTCTACCGGGTGGCCAAGCTGAGCCATGACAGCCTGGCACTGACGGTTGCCATGATGCGGGCGTACTACGACACCCCACCGGCGAACCGTGACGAATTGCAGCAGCGCGCCACCCTGCTGGACCGTAAATCGGTGCTCCTTGGCGGCAAGATCGCGCTCGGGATGGACCCGATCTTCAAGCACCCACCGTTTCGCGTAAGCAGGCTTGGCGGAGTCGTCACCACGCAACGAGGTCTGAACGACTGGCGCACGATCCACGCGGCAACCATCTTGCTCGATGGGCTCTACCGGACGGTGGGCGACGATGCTCCGGACAGCGTCACCGATGAAGTGGTGCGGCTACTGCTGAGCGCCACGGACGTAGATGCGTCGAGCCTCAAGGCACGCATCGAGCGGGTTAAGAAGCGCGAGCAAAGCAGCGCCGCGGGAGAGGTGTAGAACCGGACGACCAAACCCGCGCCGGCCACAGCCCCTGGATCGAGCGCACTCACCGCACAGCACGACGCCGCCCCAATCCAGCGGATCAGGGCGGCGTCTTCGTGTAGGTGTGTGCACGGTCTATAAGCAGGGCACGTCCTCGCTGGCTGCGCTCGTCTCATGCAGCACCGCCCCGGCTTCTCGCTCGATCGCCGCTTCAACCAACTCACCGAGAATTCGGTGCTCCGTGATCTGCTCCAGAGACGGCACGATCACGTGACGTACGCCGTCGTGGCGGAGCCGACGAACCAGTCGATCCGGCGAGATGCCAGGACCGTCCTCGTAGAGGATGCGCGCCAGCTCCAGCCCGTGAGCTTCGGCATACTTGCTCAGCCCCTCCTCTGCGAGTCGAAGTTCATCGTCGTTTGCGCCAGCGCGCAGGCGTAGATACCCATACGCGATGGGAGTGTCAGTCATGGTGAACCTGTCTTGTGGGTCGGATCAGACGAGTTGGCGGAGTCCATCAAGGACGCGTTGCATCAAGGCCGTGGTCGCCACCTTCTCCATGCGGCCACCCGGCGGTTTGGTCTCACCCGGTACTCGCACGGGCATGGCGGGGTGGGGCGGCGGTTTGGGCGGTTCGGAGAGTGACATTTCAGCCCAGACGACTTTCCCGCCCGCCTCCGGTCGGTAGACATCCCACCGTTCGGTCAGGGCCTCGATGAGCACCAGGCCGCGCCCGCCCTCGGTGTCGTCGTCCGGATTCTTCTTCACGGGAGCGACGGTGCTTCTGTCCCAGACCTCGACGTACAGCCGTGCGTCGATGATCCGAAGCTGTACCCCGATGACGTGCTCCGCTTTTATTGCCGTCCACTTCGGCTGCGGGTCGGTGATCCCGGTCATCTTCACGGCGTTGGTGACAAGCTCGCTCACCACCAACTCGGCCACGTCGATGTAGTCCGGCACCTTCCAGCGCTGCAACGTCTGCTGAACGAACATGCGCGAGCAACTGACCGCAGACGGCACAGCAGCCAATCGCAGACTCGTTGCGTACATCAGATGCGGTTTGGTCGCGTCGTTCATTCGCTCACGCTCCGGGGTGACAGTACGGAGGCATCCGTGCGAGCGACCCAGACGCAGCCGTCTATCGTCTCCTCGATGACCATCTGCATCACGCGGGACAGCACCGGCAACGAGTGCAGGTGTCGGAAGTCCGGCACGACCACGTTGCGTACGTCGTGACGGTTGCAGCTCATGACCAACGCATCCCATGCCACCGTGTCCAACCAACGGTGTTCTACGAAGACTTCGACCAGCGCGAACCCCTCGCGATCAGCGAAGTCGGTCAGCTCTTGGCGCAGGCGCGCGACAGCGTGGACGGGGAGTTCAGGAAGGGCGCGCACGTACCCGTAGATCAGGGGGCGTACGTTCGCCGGTTCAAGCGGCATGCTCCACCTCCGGGGTGTCGCTGGCCGCCTGCTTGTTCAGCAGAATCTCGAACCACACGCTTTTACCGATGACCCTGGGCACCATGCCCCAGCGGTGCGCAAGCGAGGAAACGACGATCAACCCGCGTCCGTGGTCGCGGACTTCGCCGGTCACGGAAACCGCCCGCATCAAGCGCGGCTGGCCGGGCGCAGCGTCGCGCACTTCTACCCGCAAGCGGTCGTCAAGGAGGCGGTAGTGCACATGCACCTGACTGCCTCGGCCGGTGGTGCCGTGGATCACGGCGTTCGTGACCACCTCTGAAACCAGCAGTTCCAAGTCATCCGCGATGTGCGGGTGCTGCCACTTGTCGGCTAACGCCCTGGCGTCCACTCGGGCGGCCCTGACCGTAGGTCGCTGTCGCCGGTACCGCCGCACCTGCTCCGTCCTCTGAACAGCCATATTTGCTCCCTTGAGTCGGATTTGGGAGAGCTTGCGACGATCCGAAGTGCGGAACGCCAACTTCAAGCATCGCCACCGTAGGTACTGTGCATCGTGGAGTCCCCAAAGTGTCAAGTACCCACTTTGGGGAGCCGTGACAGACTGTTGCCGCCACCGTGCGCGAGCGGCACACTTGACCTGCACGAAGAAGCAGAGGAGGGGGCGCAAACGTGCCCATCAACAGCAACCCGACGATCCGTCAACGACGGTTGGCGCGGCGTCTTCGTGAGCTGCGCAGCGCTGCCGAGATGACTCATGCCGACATCGCGAAAGTGCTTGGTTCGGCTGAGTCCAAGGTGGGGCGGATCGAGAACGCCCAGTCCGGCATCCGCCTGCCCGACCTGCGCGCCTGGATGGATGCCACCAACGTCACCGACCCCGCCGAACGTGCCGAGATCGAAGAACTTTCACGCGAGGCCAAGAAAAAGGGTTGGTGGTCGCGCTACACCAACGCCGTTGATTCTGCGTATGCCGCGTACGTTGCTGTCGAGTGGGATGCAGCCGAGCTGTATAACGTCGAAACCAACCTGATTCCTGGGCTACTTCAGACGCCGGATTACACCAAAGCGCTCATCGAGTTGCAGGCACCGGACGCCACCAAAGAGCACGTTGAGACACAGATCAACGTGCGCAGCGAGCGTCGTAAAGTCCTCACGCGCGACAACCCATTGCAGCTCTGGGTGATCATCGCGGAGAGCGTCTTGCACCACCGCGTCGGCTCGCACGAGGTGATGAAAGCGCAGCTCGAAGCCTTGGTGGAGGACAGCAGGCGGTCGAACGTGCAACTTCAAGTGCTGCCGCAGGACGACCCTATGAACGCCTGCCTCTTCGGACCGTTCGTCATCATGAGCTTCCCGGCATCGAGCGAGACGGACATCATTTATGCCGAATCGCCGACCAGTACCCTGTACTACGAGGAGCCGGATGACGTTGACACCTACACCACACTGTTTCGGCGCTTGAACATGGCCGCAGCCAACGTCAGCAATTCACGGGCGCTCATTTTGGACGCCATAAAGGAAATGGAATAAGACGGTGAAGCCTTACATCGAGCGCGCTTCGGCTGCCGGGCTGGAGTGGGTGAAGTCTTCCTACTCCGGCAACAACGGCAACTGCATCGAGGTTGCCACCCTTCCTAACGGCGGTCGGGCGCTGCGTGACAGCAAAAACCCAGACGGCCCCGCGCTGGCGTTCACCGCCGCAGAGTTCAATGCCTTCGTGCAGGGCGCTGTGGACGGCGAGTTCCGCCAGGCGTAGGCGTCGCTAGATGCCCGCAAGTAAGAGCGCCCGACCAGCTCGCTTGGTCGGGCGCTTCTTCGTGTCGATCTTGCGGCACAGGTCGCCGTCGTCAACGCCTGTGAGCAGTCTCGGGGCGATACCCCCAGGGAGGGAAAAACCGCAGGCCAGGGGCGCAGATACGCCCCACAGGCAAGATCGTTTCGGCCGCCTCGGCGGACGCCTGGAGCCTGCCCACCGAGCCCTCGTGCGGGTAGACTGACCCCTGTCCGTGAGGGTGCATGGCAACACTTTTGACTACTCGGACGTCGTCATCCCGGTGTCGGACCGCGCGCCCCGCCGCCGAACCCGCCACCACCCACTCACCGCGCCCCTCACCCCGCCCATCGCCGCACACTTCCCCGCGCCCATCGCCGCGCCCTTTCCCGTGCCCATCGCCGCGCCCTTTCCCGTGCCCATCGCCGCGCCCTTCGCCGAACGGGTCGCCGCCGTCTTGTCCGTCATGCCGATCTCCTTCTCCTCGTCTCGCCCTGTCGTCGCGTTCATCGACCCATCAGTCCCGCCGCGAGCCCGATCACCACGGGCGCCACCCCCACCGCCAGGAACGCCGGCAGGAAGCAGAGCCCCACGGGTGCGCTGATCAGCACCTGTGCCCGGCGCGCCCGGGCCGCGGCCGTCCGGGCGCGGCCCGCCCGCAGGCCGGCCGCGTGCCGGGCGACGGCCTCCGCTGCGGGCGCGCCCGAGGAACCGGCCCGTTCCATGCAGCGGGCCAGCCCTTCGGCGCCCGGTATCGCCCCGAACCTCCGCCACACCTCGGCCGGTTCACCCCCGAGCCGAAGTTCGGCCGCAGTGCGGGTCAGGCGCTCGCCCAGCGGGCCGCCGAGCGACCTGCCCACCGCCTCCGCCGCCTCTCCCGGACCCGCCCCGGCGGAGGCGCAAGCGGCCAACAGATCGGCCGCGAGCGGAAGGTGACGAGCCGCCGCCTCGCCGCCGGACGAGGCGCCCGACCGCTTCCGGACGGCCCGTCTCCAACGCGCCCCGCAGACCGCCAAAACCCCCGCGCCCAGGCCGCCGAGCCCGCCGAGCAGCGCCCAGCCGACGAGCGCCGCCGCGAGCGGCACCGCCCAGCGCTTCCCCCGGGTCGGCCACCCGCCGCCGGCCTTCCTGGCCACCCGCTTCCCCGGCCGTGGAGCGGGCGTCGCCAGCAGGTTCTCCACCCGTCGCCGCACCCCGCGCGCCCGCCGCTCACGCACCACCTCCCGGACGGCCTGCGCGCACAGCACCATCACCAGGATCAGGAGCGCCGCGATCCGAAGGGCCTCCGTCATGCCCGCTCCCCTCCCCGGACGATCCGCGCGGCCCACCACAGCCCGGCCGCCTCCAGCGCACCGCCCACGACCAGGCACCCCAGGCCCGCCGGCGTGTGCAGGAGCACCCGCAGCGGATCGGCGCCCAGGGCCGAGCCGAGGGCGAGCCCGACCGCCGGCAGCACCGCGAGGACCGTGACCGTCGCCCAGGCCCCGGCCAGTTCGGCCCGCAGCCGCTCCCGCTGCTCGTGGTGGTCCCGCAGGGCCGCCTCCAGCCGGTCGAGCCCGGCGGCCAGACCCGCACCACCGTCCACGGCCACCTGCCAGCAGGCCGCGAGGCCGGCGAGCCCGTCGGCGCCGTCCCGCCCGGCCGCCCGCCGCAATGCCTCGGGCACGTCCCCGCCGAACCGGGCCGCCGCGAGCACCACCGCCTCCTCGTCGCCCAGGGCGCCCGTCTGCCGGGCCGCGAAGGACAGGGCCTGCGCGGGCTGCCACCCGGCCCTCAGCTCACCGGAGACGGCCCCGCACAGGGCCACGACCCGCTCTGCGCGCGCCTCCCGCTCCTTCCGCCGCTCGGCCGCCCGCAGCCGCCGCGCCACCAGCGGCACCGCGACCACCCCGGCGAGCAGCGGCAGCGGCGACCCGCCCAGCAGCGCGACCGCCCCCGCCACCGGCAGGCACAGCCATGCGCGCCGGCCCCGGACCAAGGCCCGCCACCGCGCGGCCGCCGCCCACCCCACGCGGCGCCCGTCCCGCTCTCCCGGCTCGTCCAGGACGGCGCCCGCGAGCACCGCCCGGGCGCGGACGGTCCCGCGCCGCCACTCGACGAGCCACCACAGGGCGAGCCCCGCGCAGAAGACCGCCGCCCCCTCCGCCACGGCCCGTACCGACACCAGCTCCACGATCACCACGTCCCGCCTCCGATCAGCGACCGCAGCCGCTCCCAGCCCCGCTCCCGCTCGAATCCGGCCGCACCCCACCGCAGCGCGGGAACCGTCCGTACGAGCCCGTCCCGGTCCCGCTCCAGGACATGGATCTCGGCGATCCGCCGCCGCCCGTCCCGGTCCCGTACGAGGTGGAGCACCACGGACAGGCCGGCGCCCAACTGGCTGTGCAGGGCCGCCCTGTCGAGCCCGGCCGCCGTCCCGAGCGCCTCAAGACGGGCCGGTACGTCCGCCGCGGTGTTGGCGTGGAGAGTCCCGCAGCCGCCTTCGTGGCCTGTGTTGAGGGCGGCGAGCAGGTCGACGGCCTCACCGCCCCTGACCTCGCCGACCACCAGTCGGTCGGGCCGCATCCGCAGCGCCTGGCGGACCAGGTCCCGCAGGGTCACGAGACCGGCGCCCTCCTGGTTCGGGGGCCGCGCCTCCAGCCGCACCACGTGCGGGTGGTCCGGTCGCAGCTCCGCCGAGTCCTCGGCGAGCACGATCCGCTCGCGCTCCCCCACGAGACCCAGCAAGGAGGCGAGCAGGGTGGTCTTCCCCGTCCCCGTGCCGCCGCTGACCAGGTACGACACTCGGGCGTCGATCAGCGCCCGCAGGACCCGGTCGCCGCCCGGCGGCACGGTGCCCGCCTCGGCCAGCTCCTCCAGGGAGTAGGCGCGTGGCCGCACGACCCGCAGCGACAGGCAGGTCGAGCCGACCGCCACCGGAGGCAGCACCGCGTGCATCCGGGTGCCGTCGGGCAGCCGCGCGTCCACCCAGGGCCGGGCGTCGTCGAGCCTGCGTCCCGCCACCGCCGCGAGCCGCTGCGCGAGCCTGCGGACGGCGGTCGCGTCGGGGAAGGACACCGGGGCCCGTTCGAGCCCGGTGCCCCGGTCCACCCACACCCGGTCGGGCGCCGAGACCAGGACGTCGGTGACCGCCGGATCGGCGAGCAGCGGCTCCAGCGGCCCGGTCCCGATCAGTTCGGACCTGAGCCGATCGGCCGCGCCGAGCACCTCCGCGTCGCCGAGGAGCCGCCCCTGGGCCCGCAGCGCCGCCGCCACCCGCGCCGGCGTGGGTTCGGCGCCGCTCGCGGCGAGCCGCTGCCGCACGGCGTCGAGCAGCCCCGCCCCGCCGGCCCCGAACCCGCCGCCACCCGCGGCGTCGGGCCCGGTCATGCCGCACCGCCGGGGGCGAGGGCGCGCTCCCAGAAGGCCGCGCAGAACCGGCCGAGCGCCCCGCGGGGCTCCGCGCCCGGCGGTACGCCCGCGTCCTGGTCGGCGACGATCCCCGGGTCGTAGGGGAGTTCACCGGCGAGCGGCAGCCGCAGCGCGTCGGCGACCCAGCGCTCGTCGAGCCCCGCCGCGTACGGCCCGCGGACCACGGCCCGGAGGTCGCGCACGGCCATGCCGAGGATCGAGGCGACCCGGTGGGCCGCCGCGACGGCCCTCAGCTCCCCCGGGACGACGAGCAGCCCGAGGTCGAGTTGGGCCAGGGCCTCGGTGGCCGCCTCGTCGGTCCCGCGCGGCAGGTCGACCACGACGACCCCGCCGCGGCGGCGTGCGGCGGCGAGCACGGACCGCACGGCCTCGGGCGGCACCGGCGCCGCGGGCTCCCTGCCCCAGCTGAGCACCCGCACACCGCGCACGGCGGGCAGGGACTCCTCCAGGGCGCCGCCGGCGAGCCGTCCCTTCGAGGCGGCGAAGTCGGGCCAGCGTCTGCCGTCCTCCCGCTCGCCGCCGAGCAACACGTCGAGTCCCCCGCCCAGCGGGTCGCCGTCGACGAGCAGGGTGCGCCGCCCGGTCCGCGCGGCGGCCAGCGCGAGGCCGCAGGCCAGGGTGGAGGCACCGGCGCCGCCCCGGCCGCCGACGATCCCGACGGTCAGCGCCTGCCGCCCCACGCCCTCCGCCGCGTCGGCGATGCGGTCGACGAGGACGCTCTCGGCCTCCGGCAGCCGCAGCACGCACTCCGCGCCGACCTCGACGGCCAGTCGCCAGACCCCCGGATCGTCCTGCTCGCGGCCGACGAGGACGACTCCCGGACGACGCGCCGCCGCCCGGCAGCGGGCCGCCGCGTCGTCGCCGACCAGGACGAGCGGCGGGTCGGTCCAGCTCGCCCGCCGCTCCGGTACCCGGTGGTGCACCTGGGGCTCGACTCCGGCCGCCGCGCACAGCCGGAGGAGGTCGTCGAGGAGCGCGAGGTCCTCGGTGACGATCAGCGGACCGGCACGGCGCGCCTCGTCCGTCCCGCCCGGCGCCGCCGTGCTCCCCGAAGTCCTCCCCGCAGCCCTCGCCGCGCCCCCGGCTCCGGCCCCGGAAGTAGTTGTTCCCTTCACGGCACACACCCCTCTCGTGATTCCTGTCGTCCGCGAACTTCGCGACAGGAATCACCGTGGGGCCATGCGGGAAATCTTGGAGATCTCACCGAAAAACTGTGGATAACCAAGGCCCTGTGAATATCCGGGCCACCCCTCCGGGGACTCCCCGGAACGCATCCTGCCGGTTACTCTGAGTGATGAATCGAGTGCTCGACGGCAGACCGGCCGGATCGCGGCCGAGGCGCAAGGAGAGAGGAGTCGACGATGACGCGGAGGGCCAAAACGGCTCCGGACATGCGACGACCCCCGCCGGGGGGGAGAGCGGGGGTCGTCTTTCCGGCCGACTCGGGGGGGGAGGAGCCGGACCGGGTTAGCACGGTCGCGAACGATCCGTGACTTCCATGGTGTACCCGAGAGCCTTCTCAGGCAAACCCACGCGCCCCAGCGTACGCCGAATGGCGGGCACCTATGCTCTGGCTTGTGGAAAACCACTCCTTGCCGCGCACAGCCGCCTTCTTTGACCTGGACAAGACGGTCATTGCGAAGTCCTCGACGCTGACCTTCAGCAAGTCCTTCTACCGGGGCGGACTGATCAGCCGCCGCGCCGCCCTGCGGACGGCCTACATCCAGTTCGTGTTCCTGGTGGGCGGAGCCGATCACGACCAGATGGAGCGGATGCGCGAATATCTTTCCGCGCTCTGCAAAGGCTGGAACGTCGCCCAGGTCAAGGAGCTCGTCGCCGAGACCCTCCACGACCTGATCGACCCGATCATCTACGACGAGGCCGCCTCCCTCATCGAAGAGCACCACGCCGCCGGCCGCGACGTCGTGATCGTCTCCACGTCCGGCGCCGAGGTCGTCGAGCCGATCGGCGAGATGCTCGGAGCCGACCGCGTCGTCGCCACCCGGATGGTGGTCGGCGAGGACGGCTGCTTCACCGGCGAGGTGGAGTACTACGCCTACGGGCCGACGAAGGCCGAGGCCGTCCGCGAGCTCGCGGAGTCGGAGGGGTACGACCTCTCCCGCTGCTACGCCTACAGCGATTCGGCGACCGACATCCCGATGCTGGAGGCCGTCGGCCACCCGTTCGCCGTCAATCCCGACCGGACGCTGCGCCGCGAGGCCACGGCGCGCGAATGGCCGGTCCTCTCCTTCGACAAGCCGGTGCGCCTCAAGCAGCGACTGCCGGAATTCCGGATGCCGCCCCGGCCCGCACTCGTCGCGGCGGCGGCCGTGGGCGCGGCGGCGGCGGCCGGACTCGTCTGGTACGCCTCCCGGCGCCGCCAGGCCGCGCTCGCCCATCGCCTCGCCGGCGACTTTGCCCGGATTTGAGCAATACGGAAAGAAGCGGAGCCAGCACTTTCGCTTCCCCGCCGACAGGAGTAGAAAGGAATCAGGCCCGCGAGACCGAGGACATCCGAGAGGATCACCTGTTGAGCATGAAGGCCCCACGGACCTAGCACAGAAGCCGAGCACCCACGCGACGTCGACCCGTCGATTACGGGCCAGCCGCACCAGGCCAAGGGCAAAGTTCCCGGCCTGATGGGCACTTATCGAGGACGCATGGTAACTGGGTAGACGTGCCAGCGGCGGTACCAGACCTGGTGCCGCCGCAACCCGTTTCCGGCCCGACTCTGGATCGCAACTGGAGCCGGGCCGGGAGCGGTTCCAGGACCGGACCGCTCCCGTATCGGAACCGGTCCGGCCCCCGGAAGCGGAACCGGAAGCGGAACCGGATTCCGCGTCAGGCCGCGCCGCGCTGGAGCGCCTCGCAGACGGCCGTCGACTCCCGGACCCCCAGCTCGACCGAGCGCCCGCAGTGCGCGATCCAGGCACCCACGCCCTCCGGGGTGCCCGACAGGTACCCCTCGAACGCGGCGAGGTACGCCGCCCGCCCCTGTTCGGCGTGGCCGACCTCGGCCGGGCAGATCGCCTTGGGGTCGAGGCCACTGCCGACCAGCGCGATCCGCTCCGCCGCCCGCGCGACCAGGCCGTTGTACGAGGTGAAGGGGCGCAGTGCGAGGAGTTCGCCGTGCACCACCGCGGCCGTCACGAGCGCCGGGGCCTCGCCGCCCGCGACGATCAGCTCCGAAAGCCCTTCGAGACGGCCGGCCACCTCGGAAGGCAGCGGCAGCGGCGCCTCGATCAGCGGCTCGTCGACCGCCTCGCCGTCCAGCCGGGGGCGCCCGACCGAGTCGGCCGAGCTGTCGGCACCGCCCGAGCCGACCGCGAAACCCGTGTCGCCCGAGATTCCCGTGTCGCCCGCGGCAACCAGGTGGAGCCGGGCGAGTACCCGCATCGGCGACTGGCGCCAGATGGAGAGGAGCTGGCCGGCCTCCGCGCCGAGGCGCAGGGCGGCGCCGACCGTGCGGGCCTCGGCGTCGGCGCTGAAGTCGGTGCGCCGCCGGACCTCTTCCAGGGCCCAGTCGGCGCCGGACAGGGCGGCCGAGCCGCGCGCCCCGCGCAGCGCCGCCTCGGAGGAGATCTCGTTGCTGCGGCGCCGCATCACGCGGTGGCCGTAGACCCGGTCGACGGCCTTGCGTACGGAGTCCACCGCGTCGGCGACGCCCGGCAGGGAACCGAGGGCGGCCAAGGGGTCAGAGGCGTGCGTACTCATAAGTAGGGAGGCTACGCGCCCCGGCGGCCCGCCCCACGATGGAGTGGTCTTCTTCACGCACCTTGACCACACCGTGCATTCATGCCGCTACGCTAGGTGAACATGAAGATCGCTTTCGTGGGGAAGGGCGGCAGCGGCAAGACCACGCTGTCCTCGCTCTTCATCCGCCACCTCGCCGCCAACGAGTCCCCGGTCGTCGCCGTCGACGCCGACATCAACCAGCACCTGGGCGCCGCGCTCGGGCTGCCCGAGCCCGAGGCAGCCGCGCTGCCCGCGATGGGCGCGCACCTGCCGCTCATCAAGGAGTACCTGCGGGGCTCCAACCCGCGGATCGTCTCCGCCGACACGATGATCAAGACGACGCCGCCCGGGGAGGGTTCGCGGTTCCTCCGGGTCCGTGAGGACAACCCGGTCTACGAGGCCTGCGCGCGCACGGTCGGGCTCGACGACGGCGAGATCCGGCTGATGGCGACCGGCCCCTTCACGGAGTCGGACCTGGGGGTGTCGTGCTACCACTCGAAGGTCGGCGCGGTGGAGCTCTGCCTCAACCATCTGGTCGACGGGGTCGACGAGTACGTGGTCGTCGACATGACGGCGGGCTCGGACTCCTTCGCCTCCGGCCTCTTCACCCGCTTCGACATGACCTTCCTGGTCGCCGAGCCGACCCTCAAGGGCGTCTCGGTGTACCGCCAGTACAAGGAGTACGCGCGGGACTTCGGCGTCGCGCTCAAGGTCGTCGGGAACAAGGTGCAGGGCCAGGACGACCTCGACTTCCTGCGTGCGGAGGTCGGCGACGACCTGCTGGTGACGGTGGGCCACTCGAACTGGGTCCGCGCGATGGAGAAGGGCCGCCCGCCCCGCTTCGAGCTCCTGGAGGCGGAGAACCGCATGTCGCTCCAGGCCCTCCAGGACGCGGCCGACGACTCGTACGCCCACCGCGACTGGGAGCGCTACACCCGCCAGATGGTCCACTTCCACCTGCGCAACGCGGAGAGCTGGGGCAACGCCAAAACGGGGGCCGACCTGGCGGCGCAGATCGATCCCGACTTCGTCCTCGGCGAACCACTGGCCGTCCCGCAGCTCGGCTGACGAAGCCCGGCGCCACACGCCGCCGGACGGAGTCCGGCGCAGCGCCCCGAAGCCGTGAGGCGCCCCCGGCGCCGAGCGGCGCGAGCGGCGCAAGGACAAAGGGGCCGGGGGCCGACCTGGCGGCGCAGGTCGACCCCGGGTTTGTTCTGGGCGAAGGGGTCAGTGTCGTTCAGCCTGCTTGACGCCGGTCGCCGGGGCGGGCGGCCGGGCGGCCAGGAAGGCCGGCCAGCCGCCCTGCGGGGTCTCGCCGACCTTCAGGGTGCGCATCTTGGCGATGACGTCGGGGTCCTGGGCGTCGAGCCAGTCGGCGAGCTGGCGGAAGGACACGCACTTGACGTCCTTCTGCACGCAGACCGTCGCGATGGTCTCCTCGATGGCACGCATGTACGTGCCGCCGTTCCAGGACTCGAAGTGGTTGCCGATGATGAGCGGCGCGCGGTTGCCCCGGTAGGAGCGCTCGAAGGCCTGCACCAGGCCGTCCCGCATCTGGTTGCCCCAGTACTCGTGCTGCGAGGCGTCGCCCTGGGTCGTGCCGGGAGACTGGTTGACCAGGAAGTTGTAGTCCATGGACAGCGTCTGGAAGGCGCGGCCGGGGACCGGCACGAGCTGCATCGACAGGTCCCACAGGCCCAGGTCCTTCTTGGGCCAGATCTGGTCGTTGACGCCGCTCGTGTCGTAGCGGAAGCCCATCTCGCTCGCCGCCTGGACGAAGTTCTTGCGCCCCTCCAGACAGGGGGTGCGGGCGCCGACGAGCTCCTTGTCGTAGTCGAAGGGCAGCGGCTGCTCCGTACGGAGCCCGGCGTTCGTCTTCCAGTTCTTGACGAAGGACTTCGCCTGGTTGATCTCGCTCTTCCACTCCTCGGGCGACCAGTTGCCGACCCCGGACTCCGGCCCGCAGAAGTGCCCGTTGAAGTGGGTGCCGATCTCGTTGCCCTCCTGCCACGCCGCACGCAGTTCGCGAACGGTGGCACGGATGCCCTCGACGTCGTTGAAGCCGATGTCGGAGCGGCCCGCACTGTGCTGCGGCGGGTCGTAGAGCTTCCGCTTCTCCTCGGGCAGCAGGTACACGCCGCTGAGGAAGTACGTCATGGTCGCGTCGTACTTCTTGCCGACCGAGCGGAAGTGGGAGAACAGCTTCTGGCTGTCCTCGCCCGCCCCGTCCCACGAGAAGACCACGAACTGCGGCGGGGTCTCCCCCGGCTTGAGCCGCTGCCAGACCGGCTGGTGCGGCTGGGCGCCGGTGAAGGCCGTGGAGCCGTCGCCGATCAGGCGCACCGCGTTCTGTGGAGCCGCGGCCGGGCCCTTCTTGGCGCCGGCACCGGCACCGGCATCCGCACCGGCACCCGCCCCGGCCCCGCCCGGCACGCCCTTCGTCGCGGCGCCGTCGGAGCCCGAGCAGCCGGCGAGGCCGGTGATCAGGGCGACAGCGAGGGCGCCGGCGGCGAGCGCCCTCTTGTGGACTGCCTTGTGGACTGCGGTCCTTCTCCCGGCGGCTGGCATCCGCCCACCTCTCCTCAGAGCACGTTCCGTACGAGCGGCGTCAACGTCGCACCGCACCCGCCGGAGAGATGAAACGACAAGCGGCAATCCGTTCGTCTATCACCGGAACCGGTGAATCATTGCCCTGTTTGCCCCGAAAATAATGCCGGAGACTTTACTCTCCATTACGATCCATTTACCGAGCGTTGATCCCACCCCTCCCGGGATCCCGCCGGAATCCCGCCGCTGCACGCCGTGACCCACGGCCGCGACCCCCACGTTCGTCCCGCACGAGCCGCGACCGCGCTGCCCCGGAGGAGACGGGAAACATGACCCTCTGCACCCCTGCCCGCAAGACCACCCGACCCGAGACCACCCGACCCCGAGTCCAGCGGCCCCACAGCCCGCCGGACGGCCCGCGCCGCTTCCGCGTCGCCGGCGCGGACCTGTCCGCCTCGGTCGCCGTCTTCCTGATCGCCCTGCCGCTCTCGCTCGGCATCGCCCTCGCCACCGGAGCCCCGCTCCAGGCCGGCCTGGTCGCCGCGGCCGTCGGCGGCATCGTCGCCGGCCGGTTCGGCGGCTCCCCGCTCCAGGTGAGCGGCCCCGCCGCCGGCCTCACGGTCGTGACCGCGGAGCTCATCCAGCGGTACGGCTGGCGCACCACCTGCGCCATCACCGTCCTCGCCGGACTCGCCCAACTCGCCCTGTCCGCCCTCCGCGTGGCCCGCTCGGCCCTGGCCGTCTCGCCCGCGATCGTGCACGGCATGCTGGCCGGGATCGGCGTCACCATCGCCGTCGCCCAGCTGCACATCGTGCTCGGCGGCACCCCGCAGAGCTCCACCGTGGACAACGTCCTCGGCCTGCCCGCCCAGTTGGCGCGCATCCACCCGTCCGCGCTCGCCATCAGCGCCCTCACCGTGACGGTGCTGCTGTCCTGGCCGAAGCTCCCGGGGCGGGCCGGCCGGCTCGTACGGAAGGTCCCCGCCGCACTCGTCGCGGTGGCCGGGGCGACGGCGGTGGCCGTCGTCGCCGGGCTCGCCGTGCCCCGCGTCGACCTGCCCTCCTGGAGCAGCCACGCACTGCCCGGCCTGCCCGAGGGCCCGGTCCTCGGCATCGCCGCCGGAGTGCTCACGATCACCCTGGTCACGAGCGTGCAGTCGCTGCTCTCCGCCGTCGCGGTCGACAAGCTGGTCGCCGCCCGCGCGGACCTCGGCCGGAGCGTCCCGCGCTCCCACCTCGACCGCGAGCTCGCCGGACAGGGCGCGGCCAACGTGGTCTCCGGGGTGCTCGGCGGACTGCCGGTCGCCGGGGTCGCCGTCCGCAGCGTCGCCAACGTGTCGGCGGGCGCGGTGAGCCGAGCCTCCACCATGCTCCACGGCCTGTGGGTCGTGCTCGCGGCCCTGCTGCTCGTCCCGGTGCTCGACCTGATCCCGTTGGCCGCGCTCGCCGCCCTCGTCATGGTGGTCGGCATCCAGATGGTCAGCATCACCCACATCCGCACGGTCACCCGGCACCGCGAGGTCGTCGTCTACGCCGTGACGCTGGCCGGTGTCGTCCTCGTCGGCATCCTGGAGGGCGTCGCCCTGGGCATCGCCGTGGCCATCGCCGTCGCGATGCACCGGCTGGCCCGCACCCGGATCAGCCGCGAGGAGCGGGACGGCAGGCAGCTGCTGCACGTACGGGGCCAGCTGACCTTCCTCGCCGTCCCCCGGCTGAGCCGGGCCCTGCACCAACTGCCCCAGGGGTCCCACGTGGTGGTCGAGCTGGACGGCTCGTTCATGGACCACGCCGCCTACGAGACGCTGAGCGAGTGGACGGCCGGGCACCTCGCCCGCGGCGGCACGGTCGAGACGACCGGCCCGTCCGGCGCCCGGATCGCCGAACCCTCCGCCCGTACGGCCGCCGACTCGGCCCCGCCGACCTGCTGCCGGCCCTGGACCCCGTGGCACAACCACCAGTGCGGGGAGCGGCCCGCCGCCGAGCAGGACCGGGCCGCCCCCGAGCCCGCCGCCGAGCCCCGGCGGACGTCGGGGCTGCGGCTGGCCAGTGGCATCGGGAAGTTCCAGCGGAACACCGCCCCGCTCGTGCGGGACGAACTCGCCCGGCTCGCCCGCGAGGGCCAGAGCCCCTCGCAGCTCTTCCTGACCTGCGCGGACTCCCGCCTGGTCACGAGCATGATCACCTCCAGCGGCCCCGGCGACCTCTTCACCGTGCGGAACGTCGGCAATCTCGTCCCCCTCCCCGGCGAGGAGAGCGGTGACGACTCGGTGGCGGCGGCGATCGAGTACGCGGTGGACGTGCTGCGGGTCGAGTCGATCACCGTGTGCGGCCACTCCGGCTGCGGCGCGATGCAGGCCCTGCTGGGCAGCGGCCCGGACGATCCGGCGACACCGCCGACCCCGCTGCGGCGCTGGCTGCGGCACGGCCGGCCGAGCCTGGAGCGGATGGCGAGCCGGCGGCACGCCTGGGCCCGGATCTCCGGGCGGCTGCCGGCCGACGCGGTCGAGCAGCTCTGCCTGACCAACGTGGTGCAGCAGTTGGAGCACCTCAGGGCGTACGAGTCGGTGGCGCGCCGGCTGGCCGAGGGCAGCCTCACGCTGCACGGCATGTACTTCCACGTGGGCGAGGCGCAGGCGTACCTGCTCGCCGGCACGGACGAGGTGCACAGCTACGACGACGTCTTCACCCAGGTCATGCCGACGGACCACTGGGAGCCGGAACGTCCCGAGACGGACCGCCCGGATTCAGCCCGCCCGGAGACAGTCCACCCGGATTCAGCCCACCCGGAGACAGCTCACCCGGAGACGGTTCGTCTGGAGACCGCGCGCGCGTCCTGAACCATCGGCTCCGCCCGTCCGTGAGACTGTGTGGCCCCTTCTCCCACCCGCTCGGGAAGAAGGGGCCACCGCACGTCGATCAGCTCACAGGTCTAAACCAATTCCCTGGAGGCTCTTGTCACCCGGGCCTCTGACTGATGAGCTATGACGCGGGACACATACGCACAGAGGACGCCCTGGGAAAGGGAGATGTCGTGAGCAACGAATCCTTGGCCAACCTGCTCAAGGAAGACAGGCGGTTCGCGCCGCCTGCCGAGCTGGCCGCGGACGCCAATGTGACGGCGGAGGCGTACGAGCAGGCCAAGGCGGACAGGCTGGGCTTCTGGGCCGAGCAGGCCAAGCGCCTGACCTGGGCCACCGAGCCGACCGAAACGCTCGACTGGTCGAACCCGCCGTTCGCCAAGTGGTTCGCGGACGGCGAGCTGAACGTGGCGTACAACTGCGTCGACCGTCATGTCGAGGCCGGGCACGGCGACCGGGTCGCCATCCACTTCGAGGGCGAGCCGGGCGACAGCCGCGCCATCACCTACGCCGAGCTGAAGGACGAGGTCTCCAAGGCGGCCAACGCCCTGACCGAGCTGGGCGTCCGCAAGGGCGACCGCGTCGCCGTCTACCTGCCGATGATCCCCGAGGCGGCCATCACGATGCTGGCCTGCGCCCGCGTCGGCGCCGCCCACTCGGTGGTCTTCGGCGGCTTCTCGGCCGACGCCGTGGCCTCCCGCATCCAGGACGCCGACGCCAAGCTGGTCGTGACCGCCGACGGCGGCTACCGCCGCGGCAAGCCGAGCGCCCTGAAGCCGGCCATCGACGAGGCCGTCGCCAAGTGTCCGCAGGTCGAGCACGTCCTCGTGGTCCGCCGCACGGGCCAGGACACCGCCTTCACCGAGGGCCGCGACGTCTGGTGGGACGACATCGTCGCCCGCCAGTCCGCCGAGCACACCCCGGAGGCCTTCGAGGCGGAGCACCCTCTCTTCATCCTCTACACCTCCGGTACGACGGGGAAGCCGAAGGGCATCCTGCACACGTCCGGCGGCTACCTCACCCAGGCCGCGTACACGCACCACGCGGTCTTCGACCTCAAGCCGGAGACCGACGTCTACTGGTGCACCGCCGACATCGGCTGGGTCACCGGGCACTCGTACATCGTCTACGGCCCGCTGGCCAACGGCGCGACGCAGGTCATGTACGAGGGCACCCCGGACACCCCGCACCAGGGCCGGTTCTGGGAGATCGTGCAGAAGTACGGCGTCACGATCCTCTACACGGCGCCCACCGCGATCCGCACGTTCATGAAGTGGGGCGACGACATCCCCGCGAAGTTCGACCTGTCCAGCCTCCGCGTGCTGGGCTCGGTCGGCGAGCCGATCAACCCCGAGGCCTGGGTCTGGTACCGCGAGCACATCGGCGCCAACAAGACCCCGATCGTGGACACCTGGTGGCAGACCGAGACCGGCGCGATGATGATCTCGCCGCTGCCGGGCGTCACCGAGACCAAGCCGGGCTCCGCCCAGCGCGCGCTGCCCGGCATCTCCGCGACCGTCGTCGACGACGAGGCGAACGAGGTGCCGAACGGCGGCGGCGGCTACCTGGTCCTCACCGAGCCGTGGCCGTCCATGCTCCGCACGATCTGGGGCGACGACCAGCGGTACATCGACACGTACTGGTCCCGCTTCGAGGGCAAGTACTTCGCCGGTGACGGCGCCAAGAAGGACGAGGACGGCGACATCTGGCTCCTCGGCCGGGTCGACGACGTCATGCTCGTCTCGGGCCACAACATCTCGACCACCGAGGTCGAGTCGGCGCTCGTCTCGCACCCGGCCGTGGCCGAGGCGGCCGTCGTCGGCGCCGCCGACGAGACCACCGGACAGGCCATCGTCGCCTTCGTCATCCTGCGGGGCTCCGCGAGCGAGACGGTGACATCATCCGCTGACGCGGTGGAGAACCTCGTCGCCGACCTGCGCAACCACGTCGGCGCGACCCTCGGCCCGATCGCCAAGCCGAAGCGGGTCCTGCCGGTCGCGGAGCTGCCGAAGACCCGCTCGGGCAAGATCATGCGCCGCCTGCTGCGCGACGTGGCGGAGAACAGGGAGCTCGGGGACGTCACGACGCTCACCGACTCCTCGGTCATGTCGCTCATCCAGACGCAGCTGCCGACCACGTCCAGCGAGGACTGAGCCTCAGCAGCCGCGTACGACAGGAACGACGTGAACGCCCGCCCCGAACCGTTCGGGGCGGGCGTTTCCCGTGCCGGGGCACGCCCGGCCCCGATGGGACGAATGCCACAGATATCCATAAAGTGATTCTCGCCGGACACAACCCTCGCTCGTTAGGTAAAGTAAGGACCGCGTCAGGAACGCGACAGAAATACCTAGGTGCGCCGGGAAGTCTGGTCGGCATGTGCTTCGCCCTGCCCGCCCGACGGAGGTTCCCCACGTGTCCGCACCCACCGACCGCAAGTTTCTCGGCCGGCTCTCCCTGCCCGAGCGGCGCTACCTCACGGATGCCCTGCGCACCGAGACCGTCGGCGGCGTACTCCTCCTCCTCGCCGCCGTGGCCGCCCTCATCTGGGCCAACACCCCCGCGGCCGAGAGCTACAAGACGGTCCAGGACTTCCACATAGGCCCCAGCGCCCTCGGCCTCGACCTGTCGATCCAGCACTGGGCGGCCGACGGCCTCCTCGCGATCTTCTTCTTCGTCGCCGGCATCGAGCTCAAGCGCGAGCTCGTCGCGGGCGAGCTCCGCGACCCCAAGGCCGCCGCGCTCCCCGTCATCGCCGCGATCTGCGGCATGGCCGCGCCCGCCCTCGTCTACGCCCTGGTCAACACCCTCGGCAACGGCTCGATGGACGGCTGGGCCGTACCCACCGCGACCGACATCGCGTTCGCGCTCGCCGTCCTCGCCGTCATCGGCACCTCGCTGCCGTCCGCACTGCGCGCCTTCCTGCTGACCCTCGCCGTCGTCGACGACCTCTTCGCGATCCTGATCATCGCGGTCTTCTTCACCAGCGACCTGAACTTCGCCGCGCTCGGCGGCGCCGTCGCCGGACTCGTCCTCTTCTGGGTCCTGCTCCGCGCGAACGTCCGCGGCTGGTACGTGTACGTCCCGCTGGCCCTCGTCATCTGGGCCCTGATGTACAACAGCGGCGTCCACGCCACCATCGCCGGCGTCGCGATGGGCCTGATGCTGCGCTGCACCACCCGCGAGGGTGAGAAGCACTCCCCCGGCGAGCACATCGAGCACCTCGTACGCCCGCTCTCGGCCGGCCTCGCCGTACCGCTGTTCGCGCTCTTCTCCGCCGGTGTCAGCGTCTCCGGCGGGGCGATCGGCGACGTCTTCACCCAGCCGGTCACCCTCGGCGTCGTCCTCGGCCTCGTCGTCGGCAAGGCCATCGGCATCTTCGGCGGCACCTGGCTCGCCGCCCGCTTCACCAAGGCCGAGCTCAACCCCGACCTGACCTGGCCGGACGTCTTCGCCGTCGCCTCCCTCGCCGGCATCGGCTTCACCGTCTCCCTGCTCATCGGCGAGCTCGCCTTCGTCGGCGACGAGGCCCTCACCGACGAGGTGAAGGCCGCCGTCCTCATCGGCTCCCTCATCGCGGCCGTCCTCGCGTCCGTCCTGCTGAAGCTCCGGGTCCGCAAGTACCAGGCGCTCATCGCCGACGAGGAGCGCGACGAGGACCACGACGGCATCCCGGACATCTACGAGCAGGACAACCCGGCGTACCACCTGCGCATGGCGGAGATCTACGAGCGGAAGGCCGCCGAGCACCGCGAGCGCGCCCAAGCGGCGGGGGCATCGCGCGACGAGGCCGACCGTCCGGCATGATCTGACTCGGACCGTAGAAGAGGACTCGCACCGTAAGAAGAGAACCTCGGACCGCAGAAGAGAAGAGGGAGCAGCGATGAGCGACCCGTTCGACGGGACCGAGCGCAGCCTGGGCCAGCTGGTCGCCTCGGCGACCGCCGAGATGTCCGCGCTGGTGCACGACGAGATCGCCCTGGCCAAGGCCGAGATCAGGCAGGACGTCAAGCGTGGCGCGATCGGCAGCGTCGCGGGCATCACCGCCGGCGTGATGCTGCTGTTCTCGCTGCCGATGCTGAGCTTCGCCCTCGCGTACGCCATCAACACCTGGACCGGCGGGCACAACGGCAACGGGGGCTGGAACCTCGTCTGGTGCTTCCTGCTCTCCTTCGCGGCGAACGTACTGATCGCCGGGCTCCTCGGCTTCATCGCGTACGCCAAGTTCCGCAAGGTGAAGCCGCCGGAGAAGTCCATCGCCTCCGCGAAGGAGACGGCCGCCCTGCTGTCCACGGTGAAGCCCCACCCGCGCCCGGAGCCGGCCAAGGCGCTGGACAAGGCCTCCGCTGTGGCACGCTCGTCCGTATGACCCTCCCCGAGAGCAGCAGCGGCAACGGCGGGCCCGTCCGGCTCGACGGGCCGTGGACCCATCGCGACGTGGCCGCCAACGGCGCCCGCTTCCACATCGCCGAGATGGGCGACGGCCCGCTGGTGCTGCTCCTCCACGGCTTCCCGCAGTTCTGGTGGACCTGGCGCCACCAGCTGCCGGCCCTCGCCGACGCGGGGTTCCGGGCCGTGGCGATGGACCTGCGCGGGGTGGGCGGCAGCGACCGTACGCCCCGGGGTTACGACCCCGCCAACCTGGCCCTCGACATCACCGGCGTCATCCGCTCCCTCGGGGAGCCGGACGCGGCGCTCGTCGGCCACGACCTGGGCGGCTACCTCGCCTGGACGGCGGCCGTGATGCGGCCCAAGCTGGTGCGCCGCCTGGCCGTCTCGTCGATGCCGCACCCGCGCCGCTGGCGGTCGGCGATGCTCGCCGACTTCTCCCAGTCACGGGCCGGCTCGCACATCTGGGGCTTCCAGCGGCCGTGGCTCCCGGAGCGCCGGCTCGTCGCGGACGACGCGGCGCTCGTCGGGGAGCTCATCCGGGACTGGTCGGGGCCGCGCCCCGCCGACGAGGAGGCCGTCGAGGTCTACCGGCGGGCGATGCTGGTTCCGTCGACGGCGCACTGCTCGATCGAGCCGTACCGCTGGATGGTGCGCTCCCTGGCCCGCCCCGACGGCATCCAGTTCAACCGGCGCATGAAGCGGCCCGTACGGGTGCCGACGCTGCACCTCCACGGCTCCATGGACCCGGTGATGCGGACCCGCAGCGCGGCCGGCTCGGGCGAGTACGTGGAGGCGCCGTACCGCTGGCGGCTCTTCGACGGACTCGGCCACTTCCCGCACGAGGAGGACCCGGTGGCCTTCTCCACGGAGCTCGTCAACTGGCTGAAGGACCCCGAGCCCGACCGCTGACACACCGTCTGAACAGCGGTCCGGCCACGCTTCTGACGTACAGGCATCCGTCGAACGGCCATGTGCCCGGCGCATACTCCAATTGGCGGGCCCCCGGGCGGTTACCGACCTTGGGCCACGGGCAGACGTCGAGGTATGGGCTGGACGCACGACTACGGTGACACAGCACGCAACCGCCGCTCGGCCGCTGGGCCGGGCTCCCGAGAGAGGGGTGGCCCGCAGGACCAGGGCCACGCGCACGCCGTGCAAGGGGTAGGGATCTCGCGCATCCTGCGCCGCCGGGCCCGGTGGGTCTCGGCCCGGCTCCGGCATCCACGCGACACCCCCTAGGGGGTACGCGGCGTACGCGGGGAACGGGCGGCGTACGCGGGGAACGAGCGGCGTACGCGGGGAACGGGCGATTCAAGCGGTACGAGCGGGATCAGAGGGCGCAGGCCTGGGTGTCGACCTCCTGGACGGCGGTCCGGCCGCGCTCGATGTCCTCGCGGATCTCGTCGACCGTCAGGGCGTACCCCGTGTTCACGTCGTCGAGGGAGCGGGCGAAGATCACGCCGTACACCTCGCCGTCGTCGGTGAGGAGCGGGCCGCCGGAGTTGCCCTGGCGGACCGTCGCGTAGAGCGAGTACACGTCCCTGCGCACCTCGTCCCGCTGGTAGATGTCGGGGCCCTTGGCGCTGATACGGCCCCGGACGCGCGCCGATCGCACGTCGTACGCGCCGTTCTCCGGGAAGCCGGCGACGATCGCGCCGTCGCCGCTGCGGGCGTCCTCCTCGGAGAAGGTCAGCGGCTCCGCCTTGAGGGCCGGCACGTCCAGGACGGCGATGTCGCGCTGCCAGTCGTAGAGGACGACCTTCGCGTCGTAGAGCTTGCCCTCGCCGCCTATCTGGACGGTCGGCTCGTCGACCCCGCCGACGACATGGGCGTTGGTCATGACCCGGCGGTCGGCGAAGACGAAGCCGGTGCCCTCGAAGACCTTGCCGCAGCTCTGCGCGGTGCCGACGACCTTCACGATGGAGCGCTGGGCGCGGTCGGCGACCGGGCTGTCGGCGAGCGCCGGGTCGGGCGGGGTGACCGGGGTGATCGGCTCGTTGGCGAAGGGGCTGAAGACCGGCGGGAAGCCGCTGCGGGCCAGGGTGGAGCTGAAGTCGTCGAACCAGCCGGACGCCTGATCCGGCATCACCTGCTCGACCCCGAGCAGGACCTTCGAGTTCCGCACCTCCTTGCCCAGGGTGGGCAGCGAGGTACGGGCGAGGGCGGAGCCGATCAGCCAGGCCACGAGGAGCATCGCGACGACGTTCACGAGGGCGCCGCCGGTGGCGTCCAGGGCGCGCACCGGTGACCAGGTGATGTGCCGGCGCAGTTTGTTGCCGAGGTGGGTGGTGAACGCCTGGCCGACCGAGGCGCAGACGATGACCACCATCACGAAGACGACCGTCGCCGTGGTCGAGACCTCGCTGTCGTCCGTCAGCTGCTCCCAGAGGACCGGGAGCAGCAGCACGGCGACGAGACCGCCGCCGAGGAACCCGATCACCGACAGGATGCCGACCACGAATCCCTGGCGATATCCGATGACGGCGAACCACACGGCGGCGAGCAGCAACAAGATGTCCAGCACGTTCACCGTCGTTAGCCTCGCAAATTCGTTTCGGTCGCCCGGGGTCAGCCTGTCATGAGCGCCAGTCGAGCGGGACCTGCTTGGCCCGGTCCCAGGGACGCTCCCAGCCGGAGAAGTGCAGGAGCCGGTCGATCACTCCGGCGGTAAAACCCCAGACCAGAGCGGACTCGACCAGGAACGCGGGGCCCTGGTGGCCGCTCGGGTGGACGGCCGTCGCACGGTTCGCGGGATCCGTGAGATCCGCCACGGGCACGGTGAAGACACGGGCGGTCTCGCCGGGGTCGACGACCCCGACCGGGCTCGGGGCGCGCCACCAGCCGAGGACGGGGGTGACGACGAAGCCGCTGACCGGGATGTAGAGCTGCGGGAGCACGCCGAAGATCTGGACCCCCGCCGGGTCGAGCCCGGTCTCTTCCCGGGCCTCCCGCAGGGCGGCGCGCAGCAGCCCGCCGTCCGCCGGGTCGCCGTCCTCCGGGTCGAGGGCGCCGCCCGGGAAGGAGGGCTGCCCGGCGTGCGAGCGCAGGCTGCCGGCGCGCTCCATGAGGAGCAGCTCGGGACCGCGCTCGCCCTCGCCGAAGAGGACGAGGACGGCGGACTGGCGGCCGGCGCCGCTCGCGGGCGGCAGGAAGCGGCTCAGCTGCTCGGGCGCGACCGTGCGGGCGGCCCGGTCGACGGGGCCGAGCCAGCCGGGCAGCCCGGCCCGGTCGACGAGGCCGCCGGTGCCGGGGCCGCGGCCCTCTCGGCCACGGACGTGCTCGCCGTGGATGTCTTCGTCAGTGCGCGTCATAGGCACCCCGTGTTTCACAACGCGATCGGTGGACGGGTTCGTTCCCGGCGGCTCGGCCCCGGAGGCCGGTCTCAGCCACTCGCGCCCAGCGGGGGCGCGGGGCGGCCCGGGTAGCCGGGCGGCGGGTCGAGCCGCTGGCCCGGGAAGCCGCCCATCTCGTACTTGAGCAGCTTCTTCGCCTTCTCCGGGTCCGTCTCGCCCTCGCCGTACGAGGGGCAGAGGTGGGTGATGGGGCAGGCGCCGCACGCGGGCTTGCGGGCGTGGCAGATCCGGCGGCCGTGGAAGATCACCCGGTGCGAGAGCATGGTCCACTCGCTCTTCGGGAAGATCTCGGCGATCTCCGCCTCGATCTTGACCGGGTCCTCCTGCTCGGTCCACTTCCAGCGCCGCACGAGGCGCATGAAGTGGGTGTCGACGGTGATGCCGGGGACCCCGAAGGCGTTCCCGAGGACGACGAACGCGGTCTTGCGGCCGACGCCGGGGAGCTTGACGAGGTCCTCCAGGCGGCCCGGCACCTCTCCGCCGAAGTCGTCCCTGAGGGCAGCGGCCAGGCCCATGATCGACTTGGTCTTGGCCCGGAAGAAGCCGGTCGGGCGGATCAGCTCCTCGACCTCCTCCGGCACGGCGGCGGCGAGGTCCTCGGGCGTGGGGTACTTCGCGAAGAGGGCGGGAGTGGTCTGGTTGACCCGCAGGTCGGTGGTCTGCGCGGAGAGGACCGTGGCGACGAGCAGCTCGAAGGGGTTCCGGAAGTCGAGCTCCGGGTGGGCGTACGGGAAGACCTCGGCGAGCTCGCGGTTGATCTTCCGCGCCCGCCGGACCATCGCGAGCCGCGACTCGGGCTTGGCCGCCTTGGTCGGCCTCGCCGACTTGGCTGATCCCGCCGACTTGGCCGCCTTGGCCGATTCCGCGGGCTCGGTCGCCTTGGCCGACCCCGCCGGCTTGGCTGCCCTGGCCGACCCCGCCGCCTTGGCCGCCGACTTGGCCGACCCTGCCGACTTGGCCGTTTCGGAGCCCACAACTGTCCGATTCGAGGCTTTCGCCCGCTTCGACACGCCGTGTTCGCCCACAGCGGAATAACCTTCGCCCGACACTCTTTCAGCCCCCTTGGCCTGCGCTCTCACCGGCGAGTTGGACACCCGGCCAGCCTAGGGGCCACCACCGACATCCGCCCCGGGCATGGCCGATCGGACCTCAAACGGGCCCCTGCCGTACGCGCGGGTAGCCAAGTGCGTCAAACTTGTTGTGATTGATCGCACTGTTTTGTGCGTCCGGCATCATGGGACCCAGGTCCTTTGAGCAGGTCGACAGTATGGAGAGAACTCGTGGACGACGTTCTGCGGCGCGCCCCGCTCTTCGCGGCGCTCGATGACGAGCAGGCCGCCGAGCTGCGCGCCTCGATGAGTGAGGCGACGCTCGCCCGTGGCGACGCGCTGTTCCACGAAGGCGACCCCGGTGACCGCCTGTACGTGGTCACCGAGGGCAAGGTGAAGCTGCACCGCACCTCCCCCGACGGCCGCGAAAACATGCTGGCGGTCCTCGGCCCCGGCGAGCTCATCGGTGAGCTCTCCCTCTTCGACCCGGGCCCGCGCACCGCGACCGCCACGGCGCTGACCGAGGTCAAGCTGCTCGGTCTCGGCCACGGCGACCTCCAGCCCTGGCTGAACGCCCGCCCCGAGGTGGCCACCGCGCTGCTTCGCGCGGTCGCCCGCCGGCTGCGCAAGACCAACGACCAGATGTCCGACCTGGTCTTCTCCGACGTGCCGGGCCGTGTCGCCCGCGCGCTCCTCGACCTGTCGCGCCGCTTCGGCGTGCAGTCGGAGGAGGGCATCCACGTCGTGCACGACCTCACCCAGGAGGAGCTGGCCCAGCTGGTCGGCGCCTCCCGCGAGACGGTCAACAAGGCGCTCGCCGACTTCGCCCAGCGCGGCTGGCTGCGTCTTGAGGCCCGCGCGGTGATCCTGCTGGACGTGGAGCGCCTCGCGAAGCGCTCGCGGTAGGCACCTCCGTACGTAAGCGAAAGGCCGCCCCGGTCGTCGGACCGGGGCGGCCTTTCGCGTACGTGCGGGGACGGTCAGCGCTTCGAGCCGTCCACGATCACGGGGGCCGAGGCGCCGTTCGCGCAGGGCACGGTGTAGATCGGGTTCTTCGCCGCGGCCTCCTTGAACGCGTCGATGCACTGGTTCATCAGGACCTTGTCCGTCAGCGAGTCGTTGAGGATCCTGTTGGCGCGGGCGATGCCCTCCGCCTCGATCCGGCGCCGGTCGGACTCGGCCTTGGCCGTACGGGCGGCCTCAAGGGCACGCTCGGTCGACTGCTGCTGCTGGATCTTGCGGTCGATCTGGCCCTGGAGCGAGTCCGAGGGCTTCACGTTGCGCAGGTTGACCGTGGTCACGTCGATCCCGCGCGGGACGAGGCGCTCCTTGATCAGGGCGCCGATCTCGGCGTTGATCTTCTCGCGGTCGGAGGCGTACCCCTGCTCGCTGGTGTAGCGGGCGAAGACGTTACGGACGATCTCCCGGCTGTCCGGGTAGACGAGCCGCTGCTGGATGGCGTCCTCGCTGCCCGCGAGCTTGTACAGCTCGACGGACTTGGCCGGGACGACGGCCCACTTCACCGTCACCTCGGCGTACATGACACCGCCCTGCGAGGAGCGGACCTCGACCACGTCCTTGTCGGAGAGGTTGAGGTCGACGGGGCGGGTGGAGAAGGTCGTGACGTCGGTGAACGGCGACTTCACGTGCATGCCCGAGGTCATGGGCGAGCCCACCTTGCCGAAGGCGACCGGCACACCGACCTCGTACGCGCTGATCACGTAGGTCATGCTCACGATCAACGAGAACACACCGGCCAGGACGGCGCCGAGGGCACCGAACTTCAGCCCCTTGGAGTCGTTGGCGCGGCCGACGAAGAAGAGCACCACTGCGGCTATGACCAGCAGGATGGCGATGACGAACACGGGCGTTCCCCCCGAGAGCTACGGCCAGAAGTAAGCGGAGCGTAAAGCACAGGTCAAGACGACCGACGCGGCGGGGGCTCGCTCGGTTCCGGATCGTGACAACTCCACCCGCCGCTCAGACCAGGCCGCGCTCCCGCAGGTACTCCAGCTGCGCCCGTACGGACAGCTCCGCCGCGGGCCACAGCGAGCGGTCCACGTCCGCGTACACGTGCGCGACGACCTCCGCCGCCGTCCGGTGGCCGCTCTCGACCGCCGTCTCGACCTGGGCGAGCCGGTTCGCCCGGTGCGCCAGATAGAACTCCACGGCCCCCTGCGCGTCCTCCAGGACCGGCCCGTGCCCCGGCAGGACCGTGTGCACCCCGTCGTCGACGGTGAGCGAGCGCAGCCGCCGCAGCGAGTCCAGGTAGTCGCCGAGCCGCCCGTCCGGATGCGCGACCATCGTCGTGCCGCGCCCCAGGATCGTGTCCCCCGTCAGCACCGCCCGGTCGGCGGGCAGATGGAAGGAGAGCGAGTCCGAGGTGTGCCCGGGCGTCGGGACGACCCGTACCTCCAGGCCGCCGACCGCCACCACGTCCCCCTCGCCGAGCCCCTCGTCGCCGAGCCGCAGCGCCGGGTCGAGGGCCCGCACGGCGGTCCGGGTCAGCTCGGCGAAGCGGCCCGCACCCTCGGCGTGGTCCGGGTGGCCGTGGGTGAGCAGGGTGAGCGCGACCCGCTTGCCGAGCTTCTCGGCGGTCTCGACGACATGGCGCAGATGGCCCTCGTCGAGCGGACCCGGGTCAACGACGACGGCGAGGTCCGAGCCGGGCTCGGAGAGGAGCCAGGTGTTCGTGCCGTCGAGGGTCATCGCCGACGGGTTCGGCGCGAGGACGTTCACCGCGCGGTCGGTCGCGGGACCGGAGACGACGAGCCCGCGCGGCTGCCCGGGCAGGGCGGCGGCGTCGCTCATCACGCACCCCCGACCGGGATGATCTTGGTGAACTCCTCGTGCCCCGGCCAGCTCAGGACCAGCTCGTCGCCCTCCAGGCGCGCCTGTGCGAGCACGGGGGCCAGGTCCTGGTCCCCGGCCGCTCCCAGCGCCTCGGCGGCCGTGCCGTACGGCTCCAGGGCGCGCAGGGTCGAGATCGTCGGCGGCATCATCGTCAGCTCGCCGCGGTCGTAGCCGGCCGCGGCCTCCGCCGGGCGGATCCAGACGGTCCGGTCGGCCTCCGTGGAGGCGTTGCGGGTGCGCTGCCCGGCCGGGAGCGCGGCCACGAAGAACCACGTGTCGTACCGGCGCTGCTCGAACTCGGGCGTGATCCAGCGGGCCCACGCGCCGAGCAGGTCCGAGCGCAGGACGAGCCCGCGCCGGTCGAGGAAGTCGGCGAAGGACAGCTCCCGGGCGACGAGCGCCTCCCGGTCCCGCTCCCAGTCCTCGCCGGTGGTGTCGCCGACCACGGTGTCCGCGGTCTCCCCGGCGAGCAGGACGCCCGCCTCCTCGTACGTCTCGCGCACGGCGGCACAGACCACGGCCTGGGCCTGCGCGGCGTCGCCCTCGTCGAACCCGAGGCGCGCGGCCCAGGCACCGAGGGAGGGCCCCGCCCAGCGGACCGGCTGCTCGTCACGCGGGTCGACCCCGCCGCCGGGGTAGGCGTACGCGCCGCCCGCGAAGGCCATCGAGGCGCGGCGGCGCAGCATGTGCACGTCCGGCCCCGCGGCCCCGTCCCGCAGGAGGAGCACGGTGGCGGCGCGCCGGGGGCTCACCGGGGTGAGCTCGCCCGCGGCGAGGGCGCGGATGCGGTCGGGCCATTCCGGCGGGTACCACTGACCGTTCGGCTGAGCATTCGACATGGGCGGATGCTATGCGCAAGCACGCAATTGCACGAGAGCCGGTTCCCTCCGACGCGCGCCGACGCGCGAGAGCCGGTTCCGTCTCACGTGCGAGAGCCGGTTCCGTCTCACGTACGAGAGCCGGTCCCCTCCCACGCACGAGAGAGAGCCGGTTCCCTCCCACGAAGGAACCGGCTCTTCACGCACTGTGCGGGGTTACGGGCGGTCAGGCCTCCAGCTCCACCTGGACCTCGACCTCGACCGGCGCGTCGAGCGGCAGCACGGCCACGCCGACGGCGCTGCGCGCGTGCACGCCCTTGTCGCCGAGGACCGCGCCGAGCAGCTCGCTCGCGCCGTTGATGACGCCCGGCTGCCCGGTGAAGTCGGAGGCGGAGGCGACGAAGCCCACGACCTTCACGACCCGCTTGATCCGGTCCAGGTCACCGGCGACCGACTTCACGGCCGCGAGGGCGTTCAGCGCGCAGGTGGCCGCGAGCTGCTTGGCCTCCTCGGCTGTGACCTCGTCGCCGACCTTGCCGGTCACCGAGAGCTTGCCCCCCACCATCGGGAGCTGGCCCGAGGTGTAGACGTACACGCCCGACTGCACGGCCGGCTGGTACGCGGCCAGCGGCGGCACGACCTCCGGCAGGGTCAGGCCGAGCTCGGCGAGCTTCGCCTCGACGGCCCCGCTCACGACTTGGCCCGCTTCAGGTAGGCCACGAGCTGCTCGGGGTTGTTCGGCCCGGGCACGACCTGGACGAGCTCCCAGCCGTCCTCGCCCCAGGTGTCCAGAATCTGCTTCGTCGCGTGCACCAGAAGCGGCACCGTGACGTACTCCCACTTGGTCATGGAGGCGACTGTATCCGCTGCCGCGGGGCGGCCTCCTGATTGGGCGCCGCCGCCAGTGGTTAGGCTCGACAGCGTGAGCAGGCTCCAGGTCGTCAGCGGCAAGGGCGGTACCGGTAAGACGACGGTCGCCGCCGCCCTCGCGCTCGCCCTCGCGACGGAGGGCAAACGCACCCTCCTCGTCGAGGTCGAAGGCAGACAGGGCATCGCACAGCTCTTCGAGACGGAAGCGCTTCCGTACGAGGAACGCAAGATCGCCGTCGCGCCGGGCGGCGGCGAGGTGTACGCGCTGGCCATCGACGCCGAGCGCGCGCTCCTCGACTACCTCCAGATGTTCTACAAACTGGGCAGCGCGGGGCGGGCCCTGAAGAAGCTCGGCGCGATCGACTTCGCGACGACGATAGCCCCGGGGGTACGGGACGTCCTGCTGACCGGCAAGGCGTGCGAGGCGGTCAGACGGCGCGAGAAGCACGGCGGCCACACCTACGACCACGTGGTCATGGACGCGCCGCCCACCGGCCGCATCACCCGCTTCCTCAACGTCAACGACGAGGTCGCGGGGCTCGCCAGGATCGGCCCGATACACAACCAGGCGCAGGCCGTCATGCGGGTCCTCAAGTCGCCCGAGACGGCGGTCCATCTGGTGACGCTCCTGGAGGAGATGCCGGTCCAGGAGACGGCGGACGGCATCGCGGAGCTCCGCGCGGCCGAACTGCCGGTGGGGCGGGTCGTGGTGAACATGGTCCGCCCGCACGTCCTCGACGAGGCGGCGGTACGGGCCGCCTCCGGCGACCACCGGGACGCGATCGCGCGGAGCCTGGCCTCCGCCGGCGTCACGGGCGGCACGCGGCTCGTCGAACCGCTCCTCGACCAGGCGGCCGAGCACGCCCGGCGGGTGGAGCTGGAGCGGGAGCAGCGGGCGGTCCTGGACGGCATCGGCGTGCCCGCGTACGAGCTCCCCTTCCTCGGGGACGGCGGGGACATCGCGGGGCTCTACCGGCTGGCGAAGGAACTGCGGAAGCAAGGGGTGGGCGCGTGACGGAGAAGGCGACCGCCGAGGGGACTCCCGGCCCGACCGGTATCGACGCGACCGGCCTCGACGCGACCGGTGTCTCTACGACCGGCCTCGACGCATCCGGTATCAACCCGACCGGTCTCGACACGGCCGGCCTCGACGCGGTCCCCGTGCTGGAGCTCGACCCGCTCATCGACGACCGGGGCACCCGCATCATCGTCTGCTGCGGCGCGGGCGGGGTCGGCAAGACGACCACGGCGGCGGCCCTCGGCGTACGGGCGGCGGAGCGCGGCCGGCGCGTGGTCGTGCTCACCATCGACCCGGCGCGGCGGCTGGCGCAGTCGATGGGCATCGACTCCCTCGACAACACGCCCCGCAAGGTCGACGGGATCAAGGGGTCCGACGGCGGCGAACTGCACGCCATGATGCTCGACATGAAGCGGACCTTCGACGAGATCGTCGAGGCGCACGCGGACCCCGAGCGGGCCCGGGCGATCCTGGAGAACCCCTTCTACCAGTCCCTGTCGGCCGGATTCGCCGGTACGCAGGAGTACATGGCGATGGAGAAGCTGGGGCAGCTCCGGGCGCGCGACGAGTGGGACCTGATCGTGGTCGACACGCCGCCGTCCCGTTCGGCCCTGGACTTCCTGGACGCGCCGAAGCGGCTGGGGTCCTTCCTCGACGGGAAGTTCATCAAGCTGCTCATGGCCCCGGCGAAGGTGGGCGGCCGGGCCGGGATGAAGTTCCTCAACGTCGGCATGTCGATGATGACGGGGACGCTCGGGAAGCTCCTCGGGGGCCAGTTCCTCAAGGACGTGCAGACCTTCGTGGCGGCGATGGACACGATGTTCGGCGGTTTCCGGACCCGCGCCGACGCCACGTACCGACTGCTCCAGGCCCCGGGCACGGCCTTCCTCGTCGTCGCCACGCCGGAGCGGGACGCGCTGCGCGAGGCCGCGTACTTCGTGGAGCGGCTCGCGGCCGAGGAGATGCCGCTGGCGGGTCTCGTCCTCAATCGCGTCCACGGCAGCGGCGCGGCCGGCCTCTCGGCCGAGCGGGCGCGGGCCGCCGCGGAAAATCTTGACGAGGGGCGCATGACGGATCAGGGGGGCGGGAAGACTGCTCGAAGTGGCTCCCCGGCCACGTCGCCCGAGCTGTCAGACCTCGCCACCACCGCCGCCGCCGTACCTTCCGTACCCGAGGCTGCCCCCACAGCCGAACCGGCCGCACAGCACCCAGACGTACGCACACACGCACACGCACATGACGACGTAGACGTAGACGTACGACATCTCACCGCGGGACTTCTGCGCCTGCATGCCGAGCGCATGCGGGTGCTCGCGCGTGAGCAGCGCACGCGCGACCGCTTCACCGCGCTCCACCCCGAGGTGGCGGTGGCCGAAGTGGCCGCCCTGCCCGGCGATGTGCACGACCTCGCCGGGCTGCGGGCCATCGGTGACCGGCTCACGGCCGGACGCATGCCCTAGGCCTGAGCCTCTCCTGTTCCCGTTCCCGTACGCGCTCGGGGACTAGCCGACCGCGGCGTACGCCTCGTACGTCGCGTCGTCCTCGATCGCCACGGGCAGCAGGCCCGCACCCCGCTCGTACTCCGTCCGCGCGGTCTCCAGGAGCCGGCGCCACGAGGTGACGGTCGGCCGTCGGCGCAGCAGGGCGCGTCGCTCGCGCTCCGTCATGCCGCCCCACACACCGAACTCCACCCGGTTGTCGAGGGCGTCGGCGAGGCACTCGGTCCGCACCGGACATCCGGTGCACACCGCCTTTGCCCTGTTCTGCGCCGCTCCCTGCACGAAAAGTTCATCCGGATCGGTAGTGCGGCAGGCCGCCTGCGCACTCCAGTCAGCTACCCAGCCCATACCGGCGCCGTCCTCTCCCGAATCGAGGCTCCCCCACGGCGGCAGCGGCATATTCACCGCTGCCAGTTGGGACGTTACGGAAGGTGGGCACAGCGCAACACCCCCTTCGGGCCCAATCTTGAATGGCCCGAACGGACTATGCGTGCGCGTCAGATCACCCAGGGGAGTGATCGAAGGACATGCGTGTGATAGGGGACATACCGCCTGGATACGCCCTTCCTCACCGGCGCCATTTCAGACACCGGGTGACGCATGGTCCGGAAACGGACACGAGCTTCCCGTGTTTCGGGGTCACGGGAATTCATGTCGATGTCACGCACGGGTCTTGATGCGAGACCGCACTGCTGTGACAGTTGTGAGCAGCTTAGGCCAAGGCATATACGCGTGTCCGGCGAATGAGAACGTAGGCTGCCCCCATGGCAAAGAAGCGCTCGGGCGGTGGTCTGACCGGGACCCAGCAGGCCGCCAAGTTCCTCGGTGTCAGTGTGCTCTCCGGAGCCGTGCTGGCGGGCATCGCCCTGCCCGCGGCCGGAGCACTCGGCTTGGCCGCGAAGGGCACGGTCGAGGGATTCGACGAGATCCCCTCCAACCTGAAGACCCCGCCGCTGAGTCAGCGCACCACCATTCTCGACGCCGAGGGCGGTCTCCTCGCCACGGTGTACTCGCGGGACCGGAAGGTCGTCCCGCTGGACAAGATCTCCCCGTACATGCAGAAGGCGATCGTCGCGATCGAGGACGGCCGCTTCTACGAGCACGGGGCGATCGACCTCAAGGGCGTGCTGCGCGCGATCAACCGCAACGCGCAGTCGGGCGGGGTCTCGCAGGGCGCGTCCACGCTGACCCAGCAGTACGTGAAGAACGTCTTCGTCGAGGAGGCCGGCGACGACCCCGAGAAGGTCGCGCAGGCCACCCAGCAGACCATCGGCCGCAAGGTCCGCGAGCTGAAGTTCGCGATCCAGGTCGAGGAGGAGCTGGGCAAGAAGAAGATCCTCGAGAACTACCTCAACATCACGTTCTTCGGGCAGCAGGCGTACGGCATCGAGGCCGCCTCCCAGCGGTACTTCTCCAAGCCGGCCGCCGACCTGACCCTGGGCGAGGCGGCGATGATGGCCGGTCTCGTCCAGTCGCCGAGCCGCTACGACCCGATCAACGACATCCAGGAAGCCACCAAGCGCCGCAACGTGGTCCTCCAGCGGATGGCCGACGTGAACGACATCAGCCAGGCGGAGGCGGACAAGGCGAAGGCCACGCCGCTCAAGCTGAAGGTCAAGACGCCGAAGAACGGCTGCATCACCGCCGTCGACGGCGCCGGCTTCTTCTGCGACTACGTCCGCAAGACGATCCTCAGCAGCCCGGTCTTCGGGAAGACGGCCGAGGAGCGGCAGAAGCTGTGGAACCTGGGCGGTCTCACCGTCAGGACCACGCTCGACCCGAAGGCGCAGGCGGCGGCCAACGAGGCCGCCGTGGCCAAGGTCAACAAGGACGACGGGGTCGCGACCGCCGTCGTCCAGGTCCAGCCCGGCACCGGCAAGATCCTGTCGATGGGCCAGTCCCGCCCGTACGGCCTGGACCAGAAGCAGCACCAGACGACGCTCAACCTCGCCGTCGGCAGCAAGATGGGCGGCACCACGTACGGCTTCCCGGTCGGCTCGACCTTCAAGCCGATCACGGCCGCCGCCGCCCTGGAGAAGGGGCTGAGCCCGGCGCAGAGCTTCGACACGCCGTGGAAGATCAACATGAAGGAAAACGACTTCACGCGCTGCGACGGCAAGCCGGCGGGCTACGCCGACTGGTCCGTCCAGAACGAGCTCGAGTCGGAAAAGGGCATGTACGACATGACGAGTGCCCTCGGCAAGTCCATCAACACGTACTTCGCCAAGCTGGAGCAGATGGCCGGCCTGTGCGAGACGCTGACGATGGCGAAGAACGTCGGCTACGAGCGCGAGCTGGGCAAGCACATCATGCAGAGCCCGTCGGCCACGCTCGGCAGCCTGGAGAGCACCCCGCTCGACATGGCCTCCGTCTACGCCACCTTCGCCAACCGCGGCATGTACTGCACCCCGGTCGCCATCGAGTCGATCAAGGCCGCCAACGGCGACAAGCTGAACGTGCCGCAGAGCAAGTGCTCGCGGGCGATGTCCGACCGCACCGCCGACACCATCAACCAGATGCTGAAGGGCGTGGTCGAGGACGGCACCGGTACGCGGGCGGGTCTGACCGACCGGGACAACGCGGGCAAGACCGGTACCACCGAGGGCCGCAAGGACGCCTGGTTCGTCGGCTACACGCCGGACCTGTCCACCGCCGTCTGGGTCGGCGACGACGTCGGCAAGCGCGACGAGATGTTCGACCTCACCATCGGCGGCGTCTACTACGACAAGGTCTGCGGTGGCTGCCTCCCCGGTCCCATCTGGCGGATCGCGATGACGGGCGCCCTGGGCGACGAGAAGCCGGGCTTCAACACCATCTCCGTACCGCGGGCCGAGAAGCCCAAGGACAAGGAGAAGGAAGGCGACGAAGGCCCGAACAAGCCGAAGAAGCCGGGCGACGCCAAGCCGGGCGAGACGAAGCCGCCGAAGAACCCGTTCCCCGGGATCACGATCCCGCCGGACATGTTCGGCGACGGCAACGCCAACCGCCGCGGCGGAAACCGCTGACGCGGAGACAGACAGACGGATACGAGGAAGGGCGCCCCACCAGGAGTGGGGCGCCCTTCCTCGTACGTGTTCCGTGTACGTGTTCCGTGTACGTACTCCGTGTACGTGATCCGCGGCGGCTGATCAGCCCGCGAGCAGCTTCTTCACCGAGGCGGCGACACGCCCGCCGTCGGCCTGGCCGGCCACCTTCGGGCTCACGATCTTCATGACGGCGCCCATGGCACGCGGCCCCTCGGCGCCCGCCGCCTTCGCCTCCTCGACGGCCGCGGCGACGATCCCGTCGAGCTCCTCGTCGCTGAGCTGCTTCGGCAGGTACGCGTCGAGGAGGACGCCCTCGGCCCGCTCCCGCTCGGCCGACTCGGCGCGGCCGCCCTGGGCGAAGGCCTCCGCGGCCTCGCGGCGCTTCTTCGCCTCCTTGGCGATCACCTTCAGCACCTCGTCGTCGGAGAGTTCGCGCTTGGACTTGCCCGAGACCTCCTCCATGGTGATCGCGGTGATGGTCAGCCGCAGGGTCGAGGAACGCAGTTCGTCGCGCCCCCTGATCGCGGCGTCGAGGTCGGCCTTGAGCTTCTCCTTGAGCGTGGTCATGGGGTCAAGTGTGGCAGGTGCCCCACCCCACCCGCCCGCACATTTCCACCCGCCGGGTCTGCGACGATGGTGCGATGCGCGCACGGTACGGGCTCCCCCTGAAGGTCACGGCAGGTCTCACGGCGACAGCCGCGGCAGGAATCGTTTACGCGGCCGGCTTCGAAGCCCGCTCGTTCCGGCTCCGCCGCGTGACCGTGCCCGTACTCCCGCGCGGCATGCGCGACCTGCGGGTCCTTCAGGTCTCCGACATCCACATGGTGAGCGGCCAGCGCAAGAAGCGGGCCTGGCTCCAGTCGCTCGCGGGGCTCCGCCCGGACTTCGTCGTCAACACCGGCGACAACCTCTCCGACACCGAGGCCGTCCCGGAGGTCCTGGACGCGCTCGGCCCGCTGATGGAGTTCCCGGGCGTGTACGTCTTCGGCTCCAACGACTACTACGGGCCGACGCTGCGCAACCCCGGCCGCTACCTGAGGGAGAAGGTCCAGGGCCGCCACGGCCTCAACGGCAACAAGCCGGTCGTCGGCGCCGTCCACAACCCGTGGGAGGGCATGCGGGACGCCTTCGACGCGGCCGGCTGGGTGAACCTCACCAACACCCGCGGCACGCTCAAGCTGCCCGAGGCCGAACTGGCCTTCACCGGCCTGGACGACCCGCACATCAAGCGCGACCGGTACGAGCGGGTGGCCGGCGGCCCCGACACGGAGGCCGACTTCACGGTGGGCGTCGTCCACGCCCCGTACCTGCGCTCGCTCGACGCCTTCACGGCGGACGGCTACGAGCTGATCCTCGCCGGGCACACCCACGGCGGCCAGCTGTGCATCCCCTTCTACGGGGCGCTCGTCACCAACTGCGACCTGGACACGGACCGCGTGAAGGGGCTCTCCACGCACACGGTCGGCGACCACACCTCGTACCTGCACGTCTCGGCGGGCTGCGGCACCAACCGCTTCACCCCGGTCCGCTTCGCCTGCCCGCCCGAGGTCACCCTGCTCACGCTGACGGCGCGCACCTAAGCACCTACGGTGGGGAGATGCTCACGCCCCACTCCGCCGGCTCGTCGGCCGTACCGGCCTCCGCCGTCCTGCCTCCCGCCCCGCGCCGCCCCTTCGTGGCGGCGTTCCGGGGTCTGATCGCCCTGTGCGCGGCGACGGGATTCGTCATCGAGTGCGTCCACGGGAGCGTGCTCGTCGTCCTGAGCTTCTTCACGATCTGGTCGAACCTGCTGGTCGCCGTGGTGTTCGGCTGGGGCGCCGTCCGCGCCTGGAACCGCCGCCCGCCGCTCCCCGCCCTGTGGACCGGCGGCGTCCTGCTCTGCATCTCGGTGGTCGGCCTCGTCTTCCACCTGGTCCTCGACAACGAGGCGAGCGAGTTCAACCAGGCCGCCGAGATCGCCCGCCTCACCGGCGCGAAGGCCGTCGCCAACCAGCTGCTCCACACGGTCACCCCGATCGGCGCGGCGCTCGACTTCCTCCTCCTCACCCTCCCCGGCGCCCTGCGGTGGCGCCACGCCGCCCAGTGGCTCGCGGCTCCGGGCGCCTATTTCGCCTTCGCCCTGATCCGCGGCGAACTGATCTCCCCGGACGCCCCCACCCGCTACACGTACCCGTTCCTCGACGTCACCGTCCACGGCTACGCCGGCGTCCTCGTCAACGCGGTCGTCCTGGGCGCGGCCTTCTACGTCCTGGGCCTCGCGATCGTCGGCCTCGACCGCGTCCGACCTGCGGTGCGGCTCTCCGAAAACCGGATTTCGCCTCAGCGCGCGCGTGGGCTAAAGTAAGCGATGTCGCCGCGACGTGAAGAACAGAGCAGCGACATCGGGGTGTAGCGCAGCTTGGCAGCGCGCTTCGTTCGGGACGAAGAGGTCGTGGGTTCAAATCCCGCCACCCCGACAGCCGTAAGACCAGTTCAGGGGCCTGATCCGCGAAAGCGGGTCGGGCCCCTGAGTGGTTTCCGGAGGGTTTTTCGGGGGCTCTTTTCGGGAGCCCGGTGGGGAGCCGCGGGGGAGCCGGGTTCGGGTCGCTAGGGCCTATCCGACCGCCGACCCTGATCGACAAGACACCCCCTAGGGCTTCGTCGAGCCGGGCTGGACCGTCGGGATGCGCTGGGTGAAGAACAGGGCGACGAGCGCGGCGAAGGCGAGGATCGCGAGTGCGGCGCGCAGCCCGTCGAGGCGCGCCTCGACGTTCGCGTCCATGACCTGCTGCGTCTGTTCCTCGTCGGCGCCCGCCTCTTCGAGGGCGCTCTGCAGCTGGGCGTCGGAGAGGAACGGGACGCCGCTCTGGAGTTCGGTGGTCGCCTGGGTCTTCACGCTCTCCGGGACCGCCGGGTTCTGCTCGACGCTTGCCAGGAAGGACGAGGTGAGCGAGGCGATCAGGAGCGATCCGGCGAGTGCGGTGCCGATCGAGGCGCCGAGGTTGGTGACGGCGTTCTGGACACCGCCGACCTCCGCGCTCTTCTCCTCCGGCATCGCGGAGACGGTGACGGACCCCAGCTGGGAGGCGAGCGCGCCCATCCCGAGCCCGATCAGGAGCATCGGGATCGTGACCACTTCCGCGCCGGCGTCCGCGTCGAGTGCGGCCATCAGGATCACCGCGCCGAGGAGCAGGGCGACGACCCCGAGGCGTACCACTCGGCGGGGCGAGACGTCCGGGAGGAAGCGCGGGATGAGGACCGCGGCGGCGAGCAGGGTCACCGACAGCGGCAGGAGCCGGGCGCCCGTGGCGAGCGCGGACAGGCCCAGGGCGACGGACAGGTAGAGCGGGACGACGAAGAACACGCCCATCTGGACGAGGTACTGGAAGAAGAACATCGTCAGCCCACCGGTCAGCTGCGTGTTCCGCAGCATGGCGGGGTCGAGGAGGGGTTCCTTGCGCTGCCCGACCAGGCGGGCCTCCCAGCGGAGGAACAGCCAGATCAGCCCGATGCCCAGGAGCATCAGCCACACGGTCAGGGAGATCCCGAACAGGGCCGGGGCGTCGGGCTTGGGCTGGAACCAGCCCCACTCGTCGGAGCGGAGCACACCGTAGACGAAGGTCCCGAGGCCGAGGGCCGAGAGCACGACACCGAGGGCGTCGATGCGCGGCTGTTCCTCGCTCACCGCGTCGGCGATCGAGCGGGAGAAGAAGAGGATGCCCAGGACCACGAGGACCTCGCCGGCGAACACCCACCGCCAGGAGAAGTACGCGGTCGCGACGCCGCCGATCAGCGGGCCCACGGCGATCGCCACCGCGGCGGCCGCGGCGACGAGACCGTAGGCGGCGGGGCGCCGCTCCACGGGGAAGTTGCCCGCCACCAGCGCCACGATCGCCGGCAGGATCAGCGCGGCCCCGATGCCCTCCAGGAACGACCAGCCGATCAGCAGCACGGTGAGGTTGGGTGCCAGGGCGGTGGTCAGGGAGCCGCATCCGTAGATCACGCAGCCGATGACGAAGGCGCGTTTCCGGCCGATCATGGCCCCGATCTTCCCGCCGGGGATCATGAACATCGCCATCACCAGGGTGTACGCGGTGATGGCCCCCTGGATCCCCACCACGGTGGTGCCGACGTCCTCGGCCACCGTCGCGATCGAGACGTTCATGACGGAGCTGTCGAGCGCCATCAGGAACTGGCCTGAGGCCAGTACCAGCAGAACGAGTCGCGCCTTCGCGGAGCCTTCGGCCGTGCCTGTTCCCGGTGCCATCCCGGTAGCGTCCCAGCCGCCCGCGAGGTCCGCGCGGCACGACCCGCCGCGCGGACCGATCAATCGACAATTACGGAGCGGGGGCGACCGCGCGCGTTCACGAGCCGAGGATCCGGCTCTTCTGAGCCTCGAACTCCTCCTCGGTCAGTACGCCTTGCTCCTTCAGCTGTCCGAGGTCCTTGAGCTGAGCGATCTTGCTGCTCATGTCGTCGGCCGGTGCGGCGGGCGGAGGAGGGGGCGGCGGCGGAGGTGCCTGCTGGGCCTGCTGCGCTTCCTGCTGCTGGGACCAGCGGCCCGCCTGGCGCCGGGAGACCCGGTTGGAGACCGCGGTCGCCGTCCCGGCCACCACGGCCGTGCGTGCCACCCCTCGAAGAAGTCCTGGCATTTCGGGTTCTCCTTGCTTCAGGGACGTCGGCGTCAGGCGGCGGGCGGGTCGCCCTCGGCCGTCTCCGCGGTGTCGAGCGAGGCCAGCAGGGCTTGCACGGGGATGCGTCCGCCCGCGACGAGCTGCGCACCGTCGCGCCGCAGCACCCGCGCGAGGGGAGCGGCCCAGAGGTTCTCGTACACCAGGATTCCGGCCGCGCTGCCGGGTTCGAGCGCCACACCCGCCTCGTCGATGTCGTCCTGGCCCAGAAGTCCGGACGACACTCCCTCGAACACGGACAGGTCGAGCCGGCCGTCACCGTCCAGGTCCGCCAGCTCCAGCGCGACGACGCTCCCGTCGTCGTCCTTCCGTACGAAGAGGAGGTCGAGGAGGCGGATGACGCCTCGGTCGACGAGGTCGAGAAGGAGAGGGAAGGCCTCACCCGTCATGCGCTTGCCCGGGAACTCGATGACCAGGAAGTCGACGGGTCCCATGTCTTCGATTGCGTCGCTCATGTCTGCTCCATTCCGTACACGCCGCTCGCTGGACGTGGCCGAATCCGGTCTCATCCGGCAAGGCATGGCCGAACAGAGCCCTTCTTCCATGGCAGCACTCTCCGGAACGCTTCGCATCCCGTGGCGGTCCCGCCGGACAGGCCCTAGATGATCGGCGGGCGGCCCAGGCGGGTCATGCGGGCGACCGTGGACCAGCGCATGGGGCGGCGGGGGCCGCAGGGGCGGCGGACGCCTTCGGCGAAGCCGGCGAACCAGGCCGCGAGGCCCGGGAGGGAGCGGGTGCGGGCCAGGGTCAGGAGGGTCCAGACGCCGAGGTAGACGGGGACCAGGAGGACGGGCAGGTTGCGCTTGGCCAGCCAGACGCGGTTGCGGGCGGTCATCCGGTAGTAGACGGCGTGCCGGGCCGGGCTGGTCTTCGGGTGCTGGAGGAGGAGCTCCGGCGCGTACAGGACCTTCCAGTCCGCGTCGAGGGCCCGCCAGGCGAGGTCGGTCTCCTCGTGGGTGAAGAAGAAGTCCTCCGGCCAGTCGCCGATCCGGTCGAGCATCGGCATCGACAGGCCGTGGCCGCCGCCGAGGAACGTCGTCACCTCGCCGCCGAGCAGCGGGTCCTTCGCCCCGAGGCGGGGGACGTGGCGGCGCTGCGTCTCGCCGGTCTCGTCGGCGATGCGGAACGAGACGATCCCGAGGGCCGGGTCGGCCTCGTACAGGTCGGCGAGGCGGCGCAGGACGTCCGTTTCGACGAGCAGGCCGTCGTCGTCGAGGTCCACCACGACGTCGACGTCGCCGCACGCCCGCAGCGTCTCGATGGCCACGTTCCGGCCGCCCGACACTCCCCTGTTCTCGGGGAGTTCGACGCCGGTGACGCCCTCGGGGAGCTCCGGGAGCGAGCCGGTGCCGTTGCCGACCACGACGATCCGGGTGGCCGGTTCGTCCTGTCCCGCCACGGCGTCGAGCAGGGCCCGCAGCTCGGCGGGGCGCGTGCCCATCGTCAGTACCGCCACACCCATACGCGGTCGTGCCACGACCCACTCCGTCCCACGCTCAGCGACAACGCCGTGATGCTAACGGTCGGGGGACACCTTCCGTTCACCCGCGTCACAGGTGTCGTCCACCGGGCGGGGCGGGCGGTCGAGCGGGCGCGAGACTGGGCGGACGAGCGGGCGTCAGAGCGGGCGGTCGTCGCGGTGGCGGGCCAGCGCGCGGCCGTAGCGTTCGGAGACGGCCGGCATGAGGCTCTCCCCCTCCTCCGGGCGGTCCAGTCCGAAGACGTAGCCGGGGAAGTCCAGGTCCCTCTGCGTCTCCCAGATCTCGCCGTGGTCGTTCGGCGGGAGGATCCGGGCCGGGTCGCCGACGGCCACCCAGCCGATCGGGACGGTCGAGTCGGCGGGGAGCACCGTCCGCAGGTGCACGATGCCGTTGATACGGACCTCCGAACGCGTACCGACCCTCGCCCCGTTGAACACCCGGCTGCCGGTGGCGAGGAAGACCTCGTCCTCCACCGTGCAGCCGGCGAGGGAGGAGGTCGGTCCGACCAGGACGTGCCGGCCCAGGGTCAGGGGGTCGCGGCGGGTGCCGCGCAGGACCGCGTTCTCCATGACGATGCAGCCCTCGCCGAGCTCCACCGGGCCGCCCTCGGAGGTCAGTACGGCTCCGAAGAGGATCCGGCAGCCGGCGCCGACGCGCACGTCGCCGGAGAGCGTCGCCGTCGGGGCGACGTACGCGGTCGGATGGACGGTCGGCGCATGGCCGTCGTGTTCGATCAGCATCCCGCCATCATGCCCAGGAGCGGAGGCCGGAGGGTGGGAGGCTGTCCGGAGGGTGGGAGGCTGTCCGGAAGGGGGAGCGCGGCGAGGCGCGGCGCCGGGCGGCTCTACGCTGGTTCCCTTCCGTCAAGTTGATCGATCGTCGAAAGGGTGGTCTCCCGGTGCTGGTCGCGGACCGATATCGGCTTCATGTGTGTATCGGCCGGGGCGGCATGGGCGAGGTGTGGCAGGCCACCGACGAGGTCCTCGGGCGGCCGGTGGCCGTGAAGCTGATGCTGGGCCACGGCTCCGACCCCTCCGCGAGCGACCGCTTCCGGCTGGAGGCGCAGACCGCGGCCCGGCTGAGCCACCCGCACGTCGTGGGCGTCTTCGACTTCGGTACGTGGGACGGAAAGCTGTTCCTCGTCATGGAGTTGGTCGAGGGCGACAGCCTCGCGGGCAACCCGTCAGATCCGCTGGTCCTGCCGCCCGAGCGGGTCGCCGTGGTCGCCGCCCACGCCGCCGCCGGGCTCGCGGCCGCCCACCGGCAGGGGGTCGTGCACCGCGACATCAAGCCGGGGAACCTGCTGGTCGACGCCGAGGGCACGGTGAAGCTGGCCGACTTCGGCATCGCGCGGTTCGTCGACGACCCTTCCGGGGCGCTCACCACGACGGGCCAGATCGTCGGCACCGGGCTCTACCTGGCTCCCGAGCGGGCCCTCGGGCAGTCGGCGTCGTCGGCGTCCGACGTGTACTCGCTGGGCTGCGTGCTGTACCAACTCCTCACCGGGCGCCCGCCGTTCCGTGCCGACACGGCCACGGCCCTGCTGTACCAGCACATCGACACCGCGCCGATGCCGCCCGGCCGGCTGGGCGTGGCGCTGCCGCCCGCCTTCGAGACGTACCTGCTGAGCCTGCTGGCCAAGCAGCCCGAGCAGCGGCCCTCGGCGCAGGCGATCGCCGACTGGTTCTCCTCTGGCGCCTGGCGCGGCTATCCGCAGCCCGCCGCCCATCAGCCTCACCAGTCACAGCAACCGCATCCGTCACAGCAACCGCATCCGTCGCATCAGCCTCAGCAGGCGTATCAGTCGCCTCAGCCCCATCAGCCTCAGCAGTCGCAGCAGCATGCGCCTGCGCCGCACGCCCCTCAGCAGCACGTGCCCGCGCACCAGCCCGCACACCAGCCCGCGCCTCGTCACGTGCCCCCCACCGCCCCCGCCTCGCGGCGGCGCGAGCGTCCTGCGGCCGGCGTGGGCACGGCCACCGGCGGCCTCGCCGAGCTGTCCCGGCGCCGCCCCCGCAAGACGGCGGCCGTCGCCGGGGCCATCGCCTTCGTCGTCTTCCTGATCATCGGCATGGCCTGGCTCTCCTGACCCGGCCCGGGGCGGAGGGCCCCGTCCTCAGTACAGCCTCGGCGGCATCACGTGCGGCTCCCCGTCCGCCGTCGCGAGCAGCAGGCAGCGCGGTACGCCGGGCCCCGGGGTCGCCCGTACGGACATGGCCGTCGGCGGGTCGGTCGGCAGCTCGATCGGGACGGTGACCGGACGGTCGTCCTTCGTCGTGGCGTGCCCTGTCTCCTTGCCGTCGACGAGGACCTCGACGACGGGTGCGTGCCCGGTCTCGACGGTCGCGGAGACCGAATGTCCCAGGTAGTCGATGTGGAAGTGGTGGCGTCGCCTCATGGGGCACCTCCGTAGGTCACCGCCGTACCGCCGTACCGCCGTCCCTCCTCCAGAGTAGGTACACCCCGCTGCTCCCGCCGCTCCGAAGTGCGGTCGTAGTGCCCCGGTGGTCAGATGGATCGGAACGCCGATCACCGCCCCCGCGGAACGGAGCACCCCGTACATGAGCGACACCCTGCCCTCCTTCGAGGACACCACCGACTTCGAGAACGCCGACCGGGGCTTCATCGGCTCCCTGGTCCCCGGCACGGTGACCGACGCCACCGGCCGGACCGTCTGGGACGGCGACGTCTATGACTTCCTCAAGGCGGACTGCCCCGACACCGCGCATCCCAGCCTCTGGCGCCAGGCTCAGCTCTGCTCCCGCCAGGGCCTGTACGAGGTCACCGAGGGCATCTACCAGGTGCGGGGGCTCGACCTGTCGAGCATGACGATCGTCGAGGGCGAGCGCGGGATCATCGTCATCGACCCGCTCATCTCCACGGAGACCGCCGCCGCCGCGCTCGCGCTCTACACGGAGCACCGCGGCGACCGGCCCGTCACCGGCATGATCTACACCCACTCGCACGGCGACCACTTCGGCGGCGCCCGCGGCATCCTGCCGCACGGCACCGAGGGCGGCGTGCCGATCATCGCCCCCGTCGGCTTCCTGGAGCACGCGGTCAGCGAGAACGTGTACGCGGGCAACGCGATGACCCGCCGCGCGGCCTACATGTACGGGGCGAACCTCCCCAAGGCCCCCGATGCCCAGATCACCGCCGGGCTCGGCCAGACCACCTCCCTCGGCACCATCAGCCTCATCCCGCCGACCGTGGACATCACGGACACCGGCCAGGAGGTGACGGTCGACGGCGTACGGATCGTCTTCCAGCTCACCCCGGGCACCGAGGCACCGGCCGAGATGAACTTCCTCTTCCCCGACCTCCGTGCCCTGTGCCTGGCCGAGAACGCCACGCACAACATGCACAACATCCTGACCCTGCGCGGGGCCGTCGTCCGCGACTCCCGCGTCTGGTCCGTCTACCTCGACGAGGCGATCGAGTACTTCCACGGGATGTACGACGTCGCCTTCGCCTCCCACCACTGGCCGACCTGGGGCCACGACAACGTGGTGCGGTTCCTGACCGAGCAGCGGGACCTCTACGCGTTCATGCACGACCAGACGGTGCGGCTGCTCAACGAGGGCCTCACCGGCCCGGAGATCGCCGAGCGGATCGAGCTGCCGCCCGCCCTGGCCACGTCCTGGCACGCGCGCGGCTACTACGGCTCGCTGAGCCACAACTCCAAGGCGATCTACCAGCGCTACCTGGGCTGGTTCGACGGCAACGTGGCCCACCTCTGGGAGCACCCGCCGGTCGAGACCGCGAAGCGGTACGTGGCGCTGGCCGGCGGGCCCGCCGAGATGCTCGTGAAGGCCCGCGAGTACGTCGACGCGGACGACCTGCGGTTCGCGGCGACGCTGCTCAACCACCTGGTGTTCGCCGAGCCCGGGAACGTCGAGGCGAAGGAGGCCCTGGCCGCGGTCTACGACCGGCTGGGGTACGGCGCCGAGAACGGCACCTGGCGCAACTTCTACCTCACCTCGGCGCTGGAGCTCCGCCAGGGCATCGTCAAGACGGATCTCGACACGTCCAACCCCGAGATGGCGATGGCCCTCACCGTCCCCATGCTCCTCGACTCGATCGCCGTACGGATCGACGGGCCGCGCGCCTGGCACGAGGAGCTGACCGTCGACCTGGTCCTGACGGACGGACCGACGGGCGCGGGGACGCGCCGCCGCCTCACCCTCCACAACGGCGCTCTCACGCACCGGGAGATCTCCGAGCCCCGCACCCCCGCCGGGCTCACGCTCACACTGGCCAAGGTCCAGCTCCTCGGCCTGCTGGCGGGCAAGAGCGTCGAGGAGGTCGGGGTCGGCGTGGAGGGCGACCCGGCGCTGCTCACGCGGCTCTTCTCGTACGTGACGACGCCCGACCCGCAGTTCCCGATCGTCACCCCGTGAGCCGTACGAGCTCCGCGAGCCGCGTCGGCCGCGACGGTCAGCGGACGAACCACGCCAGTACGCCGAGCAGGATCAGCGCCGCGCAGATCCCGAGGTTCACCACCTTGTACTGGAGGAAGACGGCGACGAACTCGCGCATGGTCGCCGACGGCCAGAAGTAGGCGGCGGTGGGCGAGCCGACGACCTGGCCGTCCACCCCGGCCTTCCGGGCCATCAGGGCGGCCCGGAAGGCGTGGAAGTTGTTGGTGACGATCACGCAGGCGGAGCCGGGGCTGTCCCGCTCCATCAGCTCCTTGCTGAAGAGCATGTTCTCCTCGGTCGTGCGCGAGCGGTCCTCGCGCACGACCGCCCCGGCCGGAAAGCCCCGCTCGACCAGGTAGTCGGCCATCGCGTGGGACTCGGGCAGCTCCTCGTCGGGGCCCTGGCCGCCCGAGGCGATGAGGACGGGTGCGTCCCCGCCGCGCGCGGCCAGCGTCTCGTACACCTGCCGGCCCCGGTCCAGCCGGCTCGCGAGGAGCGGCGGCACCCGGCGCCCGCCGACGAGGCCGGAGCCGAGGACCACCACGTAGTCGGCGTCGCGGCGGAGCCGCATGCGGCCGTACAGGAACGCGTAGCCGACGAAGCACAGGAACAGGAACGAGACGTAGCCGAGCACGAGCAGGGTCGTGACGGCGATCAGGCCCAGGGCTCGCGAGTGCGTGACGACCGCCGCCGCCATCAGGCCCATCACCCCGAACATGCCGAGGCCCGCGAGGAGCGAGAGCAGGTTCGCCGGGCGTCTGCCCTCCTTGCGGACCATCTTCACGCCGTTCACGCAGAGCAGGCCCGCGAGCACCACGGGGCCGAGGCCGAGCACGAGCAGCACGAGGATCATCGCGGTCTCGGAGACGCCGGGCGGGGCGGCGTCGATCTCCGCGAGGAGACCGATCCCGAGGAAGGTGACGGCCAGGCCGAGGTACACGGCGTTGCCGAAGCGGCGCCGGTCGCGCAGCACACCGGCCCCGCAGAGCAGCAGGAAGAAGGCGGCCACGACGAAGGCGAACATTCCGACATCGTAAACACCGCGACTGACAATCCGACTGACGAACCAGCGGTCTGTGGAGGAGGCCTACTCCTCGCTCGCCAGGGCGAACAGGCCCAGCCGAACGCCCTCTTCGTACGCGCGGCGCAGTTCCCGGTCGTCGAGCAGCCCCCGAAGAAGCGTTTCGCTGCGGTCGCGCGAGGTCGCGCAGTACTCCGCCGGGCGGCCCGTCCCCTCGGAGACCGAGGAGCGCAACAGGTCCGCCGCACCCAGGAGATGGGCGGCGGAGGTCATCCGGCCGACCATGACCCGCATCTGGGCGAGGAGTTCGGCCGCGCAGGCCGCCCCGACCATCGTGCCCATCGCCAGATGGGCACGGAGCGCGCGCCGGGCGTGCTCGGCGGCCCGCTCCCGCTCCCCGTCCCAGGCGAGGAGTTCGGCCCGCGCGTGGTGCGCCCAGGCGTCGGCCCACAGGTCGCGCCCCGTCCAGGCCAGCCGTGCCGCCGTGTCGAGCACCGCCTGGTCCAGGGCCTCCTGCGCGGCCTCCGGATCGGTCCGGCTGAGGGTCAGGGCGAGGGAGACCCAGCACAGCTCCCGGGTCGGACCGAACTCCGGCTGCTCCTCGATGAGCACGAGCGCCTCCCGGAACTCGGCCGCCGCCTCCCGCGTACGCCCCTGGAAGAGGGCGGTCGCGCCGCGCAGATGGGCCAGCATCCCGAGGCACCGGCCGTCCCCGTCCCGTACGGCCGTCGCCCAGGCCTGGACGAGGAGCGGGTCGGCGTCCTCGGGGCGGCCCGACTCCAGCTCCAGATAGGCGGCGAGCCACAGGGCGCGGGCGGGCGGCGGGCCGGAGTGCAGGGCGAGGGCGTGCCGCAGCCGGGTCCGGCCCTCGGCGATCCGCCCGCAGGCCACCCACAGGAACCAGAGGGAGACCGCGATCTCGACGGACGTGCCGGCCTCGGCGCTCGGCGACAGCGGGGCGGTCGTCGGGTCCATCGCGGCGGCCAGGTCGGGGAGTTCCCGCAGGGCGAGGTTCCTGGCGTCGATCTGACGGCCGCTCTGCCACCAGTCGGCGGCCTGCCGGGCCAGCTTCACGCACCACCTCCGGTGGTGCAGGACGACGGCCCAGCGGTCGCCGCGTTCGGTGAGGCGGCGGGCGCCGACGGCGCGCATCGGGTGCGGCATCCAGTAGCGGGGCGCGCCGTCCTCGCCGTCGAACAGGTCGTCGACGGGGAGGAGCGCGAGGGGTGCGAGCCGGTCGAGGACCGCCTCGATCTCCGCCGCCGGCAGCGTGCCGGAGGCGCAGACCTCGCGGACGGCCTCCCGGCCGAAGGCGCCCTCGAAGACGGAGAGCCGTTCCCACAGGAGGCGTTCGGCGGGTCCGCACTGTGCGTAGCCCTGCTCGGCGGCGGTCAGCTGGTCGGCGCTGACCGGTTCGCCCCACAGGACCTCGGCCTCCGGCGTTTCCCCCGCCGGGCCCCTCCTGCCCGTCGTGCTCCTCGTCGTGCTCGCGCACCTCGTACTGTTCGTACTCCTCGTACTCCGTGCGTTCCTCGTATTCCGCGGGCTCTTCGGATTCCCCATGTGCCCCATGGATTCCATCCCCCGTACCACCCTGTCCCGTTCTGTCCCGACCTGGTTGTGTCCAATTCTGTGACTTATGCCAGCCTTAATGGCGAACAATCGCCGCTGCGGCTTGAATGCATATGCCCCAGTCCACATCCTGGGGCGCCCTGGCGCCCACACCCACGGTTTCCCAGGGATCGGCCAAGGAGGCATATGCAGACCGGGGAATCCGTCCTGGGAGAGGCGGATCTGTCATTGATCCACGCACTGCAGATCGCTCCGCGCGCCAGCTGGACCCAGCTCTCGGCCGTCCTGGGGTCGAGCCCCGACACGCTGGCCCGGCGCTGGGACCACCTCACCACCGGCGGCTGGGCCTGGAGCTCGCTGATCGTCGCCCGCGGCGGGGACGCCACGCTGTACGCCTGGATCGAGCTGGACTGTGTCGCGGCCGACACCGAGGCCACCGCGATCGCGCTCGCGGGCGACCCGTACACCCTCGGCGTCCACCACGTGACCGGCGACGCCGATCTGGTGCTGCTCGTCGTCTGCCCGGACCTCTACGCCCTCGACGCCTACCTCGCGGGCCGGGTGCGGCGCCTACGGGGAGTGCTCCGCACCCGCGCGCAGGTCGTCACCCGGCTGCACAACCGCCCGTACCGGTCGCGGATCGAGCAGCTCGCGCCGGGCCAGGTCCGGCTCCTCACGGAGATCACGGGCGGGGAGAAGCGGCCGCGCCCGGTCGGCCGGTCGCACCCGCCCCTCACGGACCTCGACCAGAAGCTGGTCGCGGAGCTCGCGGGGGACGCCCGCCGCAGCGCCGCCGAGCTGGCCCGGCAGTGCGACACGAGCGAGTCGACGGTACGGCGCAGGCTCGACGCCCTCATGGCGGCCGGCGCGCTGCACCACCACTGTCTGCCGGCCCCGAGGTTCTCCGGGCGCCCGGTGTGGGCGCTGGTCACGGCCGACGTACCGCCCCTTGAGGTGGCGTCGACGGTGGCGGCCCTGACCCGGCTGCGCCACACCCGGCTGGTCACCTCGGTGACGGGGCCGTACAACCTGGCGCTCGCGATGTGGCTCCGTACGGTCGAGGAGCTGCACGAGGTGACGGCGACGCTCGTGCGGGCCGCCCCGGCGCTGCGGATCACGGGCACCCAGGTCTCGCTGCGCACCCACAAGATCGGGACGCAGGTCCTCGGCCCGGACGGGCGGCGCACGCACCACATACGGCCCGACATCCGCCTCGACCCGGGCCTCTGAGGGTCCGGGGGCGGTCGGCCTGTTCCCCCGCGCGGGCCCGCGTGGTCTCATGGCGTATGGAGTTCGCCGTGTTCGTGACGCTGCCCGGTCTGGTCATCCTGCTGACCGTGGTGGCCTTCGCCGACCAGCTGCTGCGCGCGACCGGGCGCGGCAAGCGCTCCGGCCAGATCTCCTCCACGGGCTTCGAGCAGCTGCACGCGACGTTCTCGCAAGGCAAGCAGAACGAGCTCAAGGAGCGGCAGAGCGCCCTGGTGATGCGCGACGACGAGGAGGACGGCGCCCCGCCGCACCACTCGACGGTGGATCTGAAGAGCGGGCGCGCCGTCATCAGGCTCGGCAAGCCGTCGTGAACGGCTCGGGCCGTACGGCGCCTCAGGCCGCGCGGGAAGCCTTGATCGAGTACATCATCGGGATCCTCGGACGGTCCGCCGGGAAGCGGTAGTAGCCGTCCTCGTGCCGCTGGAGCGCGCCGTAGCGCGGGAACAGCGAGGCGTCGTGCTCGTGCAGGAACTCGATCCTGAGGCCGGCCCGCGCGATCGCCGTGACGACCTCGCCGACCGGGTGCACCCACTCCACGCTGCGGTTGTGGACGGTGTCGGCGTCGAGGTCGGTGTACGTGCCCGGGGAGGTGTCCACCCACGGGTCGCGCACGAAGTAGTCGTGCACGATCCGGCTGCCGGTCTCGTCGTCGAGCGAGTCGGTGAGCGGATGGAACTCGGCCACGTAGAGGAAGCCGCCCGGGGCGACGAGCGCGGCGGCGGTCTCCGCCCAGCGCTCGATGTCGGGCAGCCAGTTGAGCGCCCCGGTGCCGGTGTAGACGACGTCGTACGAGCTGTCCGGGACGGCCTCCGCGGCGTCGTACACATCGGCGGCGACGAAGGCGGCGCGGTCCTGCGAGAGCCCCAGGTCGGCGGCGAGCGAGCGGGCGGTGTCGACGGCCGGCTCGGAGAAGTCCAGGCCGACGACGTGCGCGGCGCCGTGCCGGGCCCAGGAGAGCGTGTCCAGGCCGATGTGGCACTGGAGGTGGAGCAGGGTGCGCCCGGTGACGTCGCCGACCTCCGCGAGCTCGAAGTCCCGCAGGGCGTCCTTGCCCGCGCGGAAGGCGTCGAGGTCGTAGAAGGAGCTGGCGGCGTGGATCGGGACCCGCTCGTCCCAGCGGGCGCGGTTGGCCTCGCGCCAGTCCTCGGGTGTCGGGGAGTACATGCCGGCGAGGTTATCCACAGGTTGCGGACGACGCGACCGGATTGTCTGCCGCTCGGAGCATGATGGGTGCCATGACTGAGAGCAAGGACTTCACCCAGACCTCGACGGGGACGCAGGCCTCGACAGGGGAGCAGGCCCCGGCGTGGGAGCGGCGGTTCCGCGCGCCGCGCGTCTCCCTGCCCGAGTGGGCCGAGGAGGCCCCGGACCGCTCGCTGTTCGTCTCCAACGCCACGGGGACGTACGAGCTGTACGCCTGGGACCGGGCGAGCGGTGAGCAGCGGCAGGTCACGGACCGGCCGAACGGCACGACGGACGGCACGCTCTCCCCGGACGGCGCGTGGATCTGGTGGTTCGCGGACACCGACGGGGACGAGTTCGGGGTGTGGATGCGCCAGCCGTTCGCGGGCGGCGCGGACGAGCCGGCCGTGCCCGGCCTCGACGCCTCCTATCCGGGCGGGCTCGCCATCGGCCGGGAGGGCACGCTGGTGATCGGCCGCTCCACGGACGAGGACGGGTCGACGGTTCATGTGGTCCGGCCGGGGGCCGACGCCCCGGTCGAGATCTACCGGCACCGGGAGTCGGCCGGGGTCGGCGACCTCTCGCACGACGGTGCGCTGATCGCGATCGAGCACACCGAGCACGGGGACGCGATGCACTCGGCGCTGCGCGTGCTGCGTGCCGCGGACGCGAGCGTGCTGGCCGAGCTCGACGACACCAAGGGCGGGACGGAGGAGCTCGGGCTCGCGGTCCTCGGCTTCGCGCCGGTGGCGGGCGACTCCCGGCTGCTCGTCGGGCACCAGCGGCGCGGCCGCTGGGAGCCGATGCTCTGGGACGTGGCGGCGGGCACCGAGACCGACCTGCGGCTCGACCTGCCGGGCGACGTGTCGGCGGAGTGGTATCCGGACGGCTCCGGCCTGCTGATCGTGCACAGCTTCGAGGCGCGCAGCGAGCTCTTCCGGTACGAGATCGCCACGCGCGCCCTGGTCCGGGTGGAGACGCCGGCCGGTTCGGTGTCGAGCGCGACGGCCCGGCCCGACGGCAGCGTCGAGTACCTGTGGTCCTCGGCCGCCGAGCCGCCGGTGGTGCGCTCCACGGACGGCGGGATCGTCCTCGACCCGCCCGGCCCGAAGGCGCCGCCGTCGGTGCCGGTGGAGGACGTGTGGGTGGACGGGCCGGGCGGCCGGGTCCACGCGCTCGTGCAGCGTCCGGCGGAGGGCGAGGGGCCCTTCCCCACGGTGTTCGAGGTGCACGGCGGCCCCGCCTGGCACGACAGCGACGCCTTCGCCTCGGGCCCGGCGGCCTGGGTGGACCACGGCTATGCGGTGGTGCGGGTCAACTACCGGGGCTCGACGGGATACGGCCGGGAGTGGACGGACGCGCTCAAGCACCGGGTCGGTCTGATCGAGCTGGAGGACGTCGAGGCAGTCCGCGCGTGGGCGGTGGCGAGCGGCCTCGCCGACCCGGAGCGCCTGGTCCTGTCCGGCGGTTCGTGGGGCGGCTACCTCACGCTGCTCGGTCTGGGCACGCGGCCGGACGCCTGGGCGGTCGGTCTCGCCGCGGTCCCGGTCGCGGACTACGTCACGGCGTACGAGGACGAGATGGAGGCCCTGAAGGCGCTGGACCGGACGCTGCTCGGCGGCTCGCCCGAGGAGGTGCCCGAGCGGTACGCGGCCTCGTCGCCGCTGACGTACGTGGACGCGGTGAAGGCCCCGGTGCACATCACGGCCGGCGTCAACGACCCGCGCTGCCCGATCCGGCAGATCGACAACTACGTGGACCGGCTGGCGGCCCGGGGCGCGGTCCACGACGTGTACCGGTACGACGCGGGCCACGGCTCGCTCGTGGTGGAGGAGCGGATCAAGCAGGTCGCCCTGGACCTGGCCTTCGCCGCGAAGCACCTGGGGACCCGCTAGGGGGTGTCTTGTCGATCAGGACACCCCCTAGGGACCCGGCCGTCGGGGAGCCGGGCGCGCTTGCGTACCGTGGGGGTGTGTACCGGTTCCTGACAACGCCCCGCTGGTGGGGGATCAACGTCTTCGTCCTGCTGGCGATCCCGTTCTGCGTGTTCATGGGGACCTGGCAGCTGGGCAAGTTCGAGGATCGCGTCGACTCGCACCGGGAGGCCGAGCAGCGGCCCGCGGCGAGCTCGCTGAAGGCGGAGCCGCTGGCCACGCTCCTGCCGGTGGACCAGGAGACCTCGGGGCGGTCCGCCGAGGCGCGCGGCACGTTCGGGGAGCAGTTCCTCGTGCCGGAGCGCGATCTGGACGGCCGGACCGGTTCGTACGTCCTGACGCTGCTGAAGACGGACGGCGGCCGGTCGCTCCCGGTGGTCCGGGGCTGGCTCCCCGCGGGCGCGAAGGCCCCGGCGCCGCCCTCGGGCGAGGTCTCGGTGGTCGGTGCGCTCCAGGCCTCGGAGAACCCGGGGACGAAGGGCGTCCGCACGGCGGGCGGCCTGCCCGAGGGCCAGCTCGGCATGATCAGCGCCGCGGCCCTGGTGAACGTGGTCACCGACGACGTCTACGACGCCTGGATCACCCTCGCCGACTCCCCCGCCGGTCTCACGCCGGTCCCGGCGGCGGCCGCCGCGGGGACGAGCCTGGACGTGAAGGCCTTCCAGAACCTCGGCTACACGGCGGAGTGGTTCGTCTTCGCCGGCTTCGTGCTCTTCATGTGGTTCCGCCTCGTGCGCCGCGAGGCGGAGGCCTCCCGGGACGAGGCGCTGGGCCTGTAGAAGCACCCATGGGAAAGGGCCCTGGCGGACCGTAGATGTCCGCCAGGGCCCTTCTCCGTCGGCTCAGGGGCCGGCGAGGATGCCGGTGCGGTAGATCGTGCCCGCGCAGGCGTTCGGGACGGTCGCCACGGCGACGGGGCCGCCGGGCTCCGCGGTGTGGCTGACCGAGACGCTGCCGTCGGCCGGCCGGCCGTCCGCGCGGAGCAGCTGGGGCGCCGCGCCGCCCTCCGCGTCCGTGCCGGCTCCGGTGTCCCCGCCGGGGCCCGTCCCCGTACCCGTGTCGGGGTCCTTGGTGGTCGGGGGCGTCGTCGTCGGGGGCGTCGTCGTCGGCTCGGTCGGGGGCGCCGTCGTCGGAGTCGGCTCGGTCGGCGGCGCGGTCGGGGGCGCCGTCGTCGGAGTCGGCTCCGTCGTCGGGGTCCCCCCGGTCGTCGGGCACGTCGAGCTCGGCATCCAGGCGAACCTGACCTCGTAGGAGCCCTGGGGCTTCAGGAGGAGCACGGGCGCCTCCTGCGCGGGATCGGGCAGCCCGCTGCCGTCCCCGGCGGTGTGCCGGACGACCGAGATCCGGCCGGGGTCGGCGGCGCCCCTGGCCTCGAAGCTGACGATGCCGCTGCCGTCCACGACGCAGCTCTTCCCGGAGACGTTGGCGACGCGGAACGTGCCGTACACGCTCCCCGAGCCGTCGGGTCCGCCCGTCTGGGTCGCGCTGACGCCGAGCTGGCCGGCCTCGCACTTCGGCGAGTCGCCGGGCACCGGGTCCTGCGAGACCTGCGGCCCCGTGGCGCTCCCGCCGGACCCCGGCTGCTGCGGCTTGCCCGTGGCGCCGTCGACGGCGCCCTGGCTGGGGGACACCGCGGTCGCCGGGGACGCGGAGGTCTTGCCGCCCTCGACGCCCGTCTCGGCCCCGGTGCCGCCCTGGGCGTCCTCGCCGTGGCCGGCGTTCACGGGGTTGGCGGCGGTGATCCCGCCCGAGTTCGCGACGTGCACGAAGGCGGGTACGGCCGTCCCGATGAGGACGGCGGCCGCGGCGGCGCCGACGACGGCCTGCCGCTTGCGGGCGCGCCGCGCGGGCACGGCACGGCGCAGGTGGTCCAGCGAGCCGGTGGTGGGCTCCAGGCCCGCCACCGCGCCATGGAGCAGCCGACGCAGCGCGAGCTCGTCACCGAGACCGCCCGCTTCCGGCCCGACCTCGTGACCGACCGCGGACTCCGGCTCGACACCGGCCTCGGACCCCGGCTCCGCACCCGGCTCGGAATCGGGCTCGGAATCGGGCTCGATGTTCAGCATCCGTCGTCCACTCAGGTCGTCACGTTCATCACGGGCGTCGCCCTCGGCACGGGCGTCACGCTCGGCACGGGCGGCATCGTCCTCGGCACGGGCGGCGTCGCGCTCGGCACGGGCGGCGTCGCGCTCGGCGCCGGCGTCGCCCTCGGCACGGGGCTCGTCCTTCTCGTGGCTCATGCGTTCGCCTCCATCGCGACACGCAGCGCCGCGATGCCCCGCGAACCGTACGCCTTCACCGAACCCAGCGATATCCCGAGCGTCTCGGCGACCTGGGCCTCCGTCATGTCCGCGAAGTACCGCAGGACGAGCACCTCGCGCTGCCGCCGCTGGAGCCCCTTCATCGCCTTGATGAGGTCGTCGCGCTCCAGTTGGTCGTACGCCCCCTCCTCCGCGCTGGCCATGTCCGGCATCGGCTTGGACAGCAGCTTGAGGCCGAGGATGCGCCGGCGCAGCGCGGACCGCGAGAGGTTCACGACGGTCTGCCGCAGGTAGGCGAGCGTCTTCTCGGGTTCGCGCACCCGCTTGCGGGCCGAGTGGACGCGGATGAACGCCTCTTGGACGACGTCCTCGCAGGAGGCCGTGTCGTCGAGGAGGAGCGCCGCGAGGCCGAGCAGTGACCTGTAGTGGGCGCGGTAGGTCTCGGTCAGGTGGTCGACGGTGGTGCCGGCGGCCATGGCCCCTTCAGCGCTCGTGCGGGGGGACGGGATGCCGTCCACCGCTCTCATGCGGGATCCGGTGGGCACGGGGGCGATCACCGGCATCCCGCCGAGTCCGCCGGTGCCGCGCGGACGTCCGAACGGGCGGACCGCGGAGCCGCGTACGGGTATGACGGCGGCGCTCCGCACGGGGAGCACCGCTGTGCCCGCGCCGCGCAGCGGAGCGATGGTCGCGATGTCGAGTACCTCTGCCACGCCTGTTGGACACGCCTCCCCCCGCCAGGGTTGTACGCGTACGCCACCGAAATCGACGGTGACCCGTATGTCCTCATGCGTAACCGTTCTCCCCCGATGCCCCGCTTCCGCAGCGTGTTCCGCGCCACACGGTGGTGAGTGAACGCAGAGACGCGCCCCACCCAACTCGTGGTTGCAATGCAGGGGAAGAGCATCGTCGAACACGGCATCACCGCAGTTCAAGAGGTATCTGACGCCTTTTTGCTCACAGCACCTTCACAGATCCTACAAATCCGTGACAACCGATTCCGCGATCTGCAGCGCGTTCAGCGCGGCACCCTTGCGGAGGTTGTCGGCGCAGACGAAGAAGTCCAGCGCGCGCTCGTCGTCCATCGATCGCCGCACCCGCCCGACCCACGCGGGATCGGTACCGACGACGTCGGCCGGGGTGGGGAAGTCGCCCGCCTCGGGATCGTCGTACAGCACGACCCCCGGCGACGTCGCCAGGACCTCGTGCGCCCGCCCGACGGTGACGGGGTGTTCGAAACGCGCGTGGACGGAGACGGAGTGGCCGCTCACGACGGGCACGCGCAGACAGGTGGCGGCGATCCGCAGCCCGGGAAGGCCGAGGATCCTGCGGGTCTCGTCCCGGACGCGCTCCTCCTCCGAGGATGCGCCGTCCTCGCCCGCCGTGCCCGACCAGGGCAGGACGTTGAGCGCGAGGGGGCCGGGGAAGGGGCCGTTGTTCTCGCCGACGGTCCGCCGTACGTCGCCGGGCTGCGTGCCCAGTTCGCCGGCGCCGGCCACCAGGCCCAGCTGCGCGCGGAGCGCGTCGACGCCCGCCTGCCCGGCACCGGCGCCGCTCGCCGCCTGCTGGGCGGTGACGACCAGTTCGGCGACGCCGAACTCGGCGTGCAGGGCGCCCACGGCGGCGATCAGCGCGAGCGTGGTGCAGCCGGGGCTCGCGACGATGCCCCGGGGGCGTACGCGCGCCGCGTGCGCATTGACCTCGGGGACGACGAGCGGCACGTCCGGGTCGCTACGGAAGGCCGCGGAGGTGTCCACGACGACCGCGCCCTTGGCGACGGCGACGGGCGCCCACCGGGCCGCGACCTCCTCGGGCACGAGGAAGAGCGCCAGGTCGACGCCGTCCAAGGACTCCTCGGAGTCCTCGTCGAGCGCGAGGACCTCGCACTCCTCCCCGCGGACGGAGGCCTTCCGGCCCGTCCGCCCCGGGGAGTCGAGCAGGCGTATCTCGCCCCAGACGTCCGCGTGGTGCGTGAGCATCTGGAGCATCACCGAGCCGACGGCTCCGGTCGCACCGACGACCGCGAGCGTCGGCTTCGACGTCATCGGCCGGTGCCTCCATAGACGACGGCCTCGTCCGAGTCGCTGTCCAGACCGAAGGCGGAGTGGACGGCGCGTACGGCCTCGTTGACGTCGTCGGCGCGGGTGACGACCGAGATGCGGATCTCGGAGGTCGAGATGAGCTCGATGTTCACGCCCGCGTCGGAGAGCGCCTTGAAGAAGTCCGCGGTGACGCCCGGGTTGGTCTTCATACCGGCGCCGACCAGGGAGATCTTGCCGATCTGGTCGTCGTAGCGCAGCGAGTCGAAGCCGATCGAGCCCTTCGCCTTCTCCAGGGCGTCGATGGCCTTGCGGCCCTCGGCCTTGGGGAGGGTGAAGGAGATGTCCGTCAGACCGGTGGAGGCGGCGGACACGTTCTGCACGATCATGTCGATGTTGATCTCGGCGTCCGCGACGGCGCGGAAGATGGCCGCGGCCTCGCCCGGCTTGTCCGGCACGCCGACGACGGTGATCTTCGCCTCGGAGGTGTCGTGGGCGACGCCCGAGATGATGGCCTGCTCCACCTTGCGGTCCCCTTGCGGCTCGTTGCTGACCCACGTGCCCTGCAGCCCCGAGAAGGACGAGCGGACGTGGATCGGGATGTTGTAGCGACGCGCGTACTCGACGCACCGGTGCAGCAGCACCTTGGAGCCGGAGGCGGCGAGCTCCAGCATGTCCTCGAAGGAGATCCAGTCGATCTTCTTCGCCTTCTTCACGACGCGCGGGTCGGCCGTGAACACACCGTCGACGTCGGTGTAGATCTCGCAGACCTCGGCGTCGAGCGCGGCGGCGAGCGCCACGGCCGTGGTGTCGGAACCGCCACGACCGAGCGTGGTGATGTCCTTCTTGTCCTGGCTGACACCCTGGAAGCCGGCGACGATGGCGATGTTGCCCTCGTCGAGGGCGGTGCGGATCCGGCCCGGCGTGACATCGATGATGCGCGCTTTGTTGTGGACCGAGTCGGTGATGACACCCGCCTGGCTGCCCGTGAACGACTGGGCCTCGTGGCCCAGGTTTTTGATCGCCATGGCCAGCAGGGCCATGGAGATCCGCTCTCCGGCGGTCAGCAGCATGTCGAACTCACGTCCGGCAGGGATCGGGGATACCTGCTCGGCGAGATCGATCAACTCGTCCGTCGTGTCGCCCATCGCGGAAACCACGACGACCACCTGGTGGCCGTTCTTCTTGGCATCCACGATCCGCTTGGCGACGCGCTTGATGCCCTCGGCATCGGCAACGGAGGAGCCTCCGTACTTCTGCACGACAAGGCCCACGTGCGCTCCTCGCTCAGTGTGTGCCGCAGCCGGCGCTGCGATCGGCTCAGTCTAACGAGCGCCCCGGAAACGCCACCGTGATATCGGATGGTGAGACGCGCCGCTCAGAGAGTGATCACTCAGGCAGCTCCGCGAGACCGTTCGACACGAGGAGCGTGGAGGGGTGGTGCTCCCCGAGGACGCGTACGAGGACGGGCAGCAGCTCCCGGTACTCGGCCAGGGCCTCGTCGGCCGCCCCGTCGATCGCGCGCAGCCCGGCCAGGAGGACCCGCGCCTCCAGGGTCTCCACACCGTCCTCGCCGAAGAGCGCCCCCAGCTCGGCCACCGCGTACGAGCACGTCGCGACGGCTTCGGAGGTCCGGTTCGCGGCCTCGTAGCTCCCGGCGAGTTCGACCAACGCCCCCAGCGTCTCCTGGTGGCCCGCGCCCACGACCCGGATCAGGTCCGCCACCAGGGCCTCCTGCCGAGCGATCGCCTCGTCGACCCGCCCTGCCCGCCGGTGAACCTGCGCGAGGAGCCTCCGCGCCAGGAGCGTGGCCCTGTCGTCGGCCCCGAGCACCTCGGTCATGGCCCCCTCCACCTCGGCCACCCGCTCGATCAGCTCTTCCCGGCTTCCCGCCGCGCCGGAGACCGTGAGCAGCGCGCCGTGCGCCGTCAGGGTGAACGGATGGTCCGGTCCGTACAGCCGCTCGCTGCCGGCCACCGCCCGCTCGAACACGCCGAACGCCGCCTCGGGCAGCCCGCTGAGCACGAGATACGTGCCGACCGGGACCAACGCCCCGAGCAGCCCCTCGCCGTCGTACGCCGGATCGGCGTACCGCAGATACGCCTCGACGTGCGGCATCAGCCCGCGGTACGTCTCCCAGTTGGCCGGGTTCGGGACGTCCCGCGGCGCGGCGTCCCCGAGCGCCGTCTCGGCCGCCAGCCAGGCCTGTGCGATCAGCTCCGGCTCACGATGCGGGTCCCCGGGGTCCGGCCGCCGCACCACCGCCTGCACCAGCCGGTGCACCGACACCGACCCGTCCTCGTGGAGCGTCACCATGCTGTGCGCGGCCAGCTCCCCCAGCGCCTGACGCGCGCCCGTCGGCAGGAGCAGGGCGGGGATCCGGTCCGGACCGAACCAGGCCAGCAGCCGCAGGAGCTCCCCGGCCCGCGGATCCGATGCGGCGAGCCGGTCGAGCGTGACGCGCAGGGTCCGGGCGACGGCCTCCTCCGCGTCCCCGGGCCGGTCACCGAGCTCCGCCAGGTAGGTACGCGGGGGCGTGGCCGTGCGGCCGCAGTACGCGGCGGCGATCTCCACCGCCAGCGGCAGCTGCCCGAGGGTCTCGCAGAGCAGCTCGGCGCCGGTGGTGTCGCGGGGGCCCGCGTGGGTGGCGACGCGGGTGAACAGTTCGACGGCGTCGGCGGCCGGCAGGACGGGCAGGGCGAGGACGCGCCCGATCCCGTACCAGGCGTCCGTCGTCCGGCTCGTGACGACGACCCGCCCCCGGCCGCCGGTCCTGGCCAACAGGCCCTCCACGTCCCCGGGATCGGTGACGTTGTCGAGGACGAGCAGCCAGCCGTCGTGCGCCGACAGCCACTGCAACGCCCGCTCGCGCAGGGCTTCCTGAGGGAGTACGTCGATCAGCGCGGGCTGCATCGCGGCGGCGAGGGCCGCGAGCCCGGCGTCCACGTCGGCGCGGCTCTCGGCGGTGATCCACCAGACGGGGTTGCGGCGGTCCGCCTGCCGGAGGGCCCAGCGGGCGGCGAGCGAGGACTTCCCGACCCCGCCGAGGCCGCAGACGACGACCGTCCCGGCCTCCCGGTCGAGCAGGTCGCCCTCCTCGCCGCGCCCGACGAAGTGGGCGGCCTTGCGGGGCACATGGACGAGTCCGGGCGGGCAGACCACCGGCCCGAGGGCCTCCGGCGGCAGCTCGGTCACCCGGTCGCCGGTGTGCACCCACCCGATGTCCCCACCGGCCGCGACGGCCCGCTCCCCGGACGCGGAGACGCCCTCGCTCACGCGTCGCCGGTCGACACGGACCCGATGTCGCCGCCTGCCGCGACCGACCGGTCACCGGAGGCGGTGACGGGGCCCGACACGGTGGGCCCGCCGCCGGCCGGCATGGCGGGCGGCGCGACCGGCGCCTGCACCCCGTCACCGGTGACGACGGCCCCGACGCTCCCGCCGGCGGCGACCGACCGAGCACCGGAGGCCTCCACGGCGCCCTCTACGGGGGCCTGGCCCCTGTTCCCGAACTGCGCCCACAGGGACAGCCCGATGCCGACGAGGGCGAGCACCGCTCCGGCGACGCTGGCGATCTGGTCGGCCTTGCCGAGGTCGGCGACGGCGACGAGGAGGAGGGCGACGACACCGACTCCGGAGACGCCGACTCCGCTCCAGAGGAGGGCCTTTGACGGGGTGGTGGCAGCCATGGAGTCATGATGCGGGACTCAGTCGCCCGACGACACCTGCCCTTCGGCGATTTGCCGGAGGATATGGGTGAACAAGCCTTCATCCAGGCTGGCTTGCAGGTCGGAAAGCATCTCTCGCGCCATCTCCCGAGCGCGATCGACCTCACCCGCTGCACCCAGAGCGGTTGCGTGGCGGATACCGCTGATGAGGGCGTCCGGATGCGTGGCGCCGAACCGGACCCGCGCGTCCTCGGCCGCCGCCTGGCTGAGCGCGAGAGCCCGTTCCGTCCGGCCCGTGTCCAGGAGGGCCGAGATCAGGGTGATCTCGATGATCCGGACAAGGCCGTCGCCCTCCGGCAGGAGGTCCCTGGCACGGGCGTGGAGCAGTTCGAGATCGGCGGCCGCGACCCCGCGATCGAATCCTGCGGCAATCAGGTCACATCGCGCGCTCAAGGTCTCCCGGGCATCCTCCCCGAGAGACCGGACCGCTCGGTCCACGTTCTCCCGCAGCAGCTCCTCGGCGCGGCCCCGGGAGGACCCGAGGAGGGCCCCTGCCAGCGTCGCGCGGGCTTCGATCGTGCGGGGATCGTCAGGACCGTACGCATGAATGTGGATCGCGAGGAACTCCTCAGGCAGGTCCGGATAGCCGTAGGCGCTCTGTATCACCACAGTCAGGCTGCGCAACGCCCCCAGGGCCCGATCGGCCTCCGCCCCGTTCAGCCGTACGTGGCCGTTCAGCGCCCGGGTGAGGAGCAGGACCGTGCGCTCCGCGGCGGCCATCCCGAGTACCAGTCCAGCCCATTCGAAGAGCGTGACCCACTCCCCGGTGTCGTCGTCCGGTTCCGTGTACCGCGCGAGTGCCTCGACCTGGGCCACGACCGACTGCCACGCACGCGGGTTCGCCCGGATCTCCTCCACGGGCGGCTCCCCGTGCACCACGCCCACGAGCAACTCCCCTGCCTTCACCCGCCCTTCGCCCCCGTCACCCGCGCGCACGACCGCCTGCACCACGCGGTGCACCCCGATCTCGACGCCGTCCAGCGCGATCATGCTGTGCGCGTGCAGCCGTCGTACGGCCTCCGTCACCTCCAGGGGCGTCCCCAGGGGGTCCAGCAGCCGTCGCGGGATGCCCTCCGGGGCCCACCAGGCGAGGACGCCCAGGATCCTTCCGGCCAGCGGGGTGTCCCGGAGTCGGTCCAGGGTCACCTGCCAGACCCGGGCGACGGTCCGGCCCGCCTCGCCGCCCTCCGCCGTCGCCGCGAACATCTCCGCCGGGTACGCGGCCAGCAGGTCCAGGTACGCCCGGGGCGTGATCCCCGCCTCCGCGCAGTACGCGGCCGCCTGCTTCAGCGCGAGCGGCAGGTAGCCCAACTCCAGGCAGAGCGCGTCGAGTCCGTCGGCGGCATCGGCGTCGCACACACCCGTGAAGAGCTCCGCCGCCTCCCCCGGCCCCAGAACGTCCAGGACCACCGCCCGCCCGACGTCCTGCCAGCCGCTAGCCCGTCGCGAGGTGACGACGATCCGGCCGTTCCCGACGCGCGCCAGCAAGGGGCGCAGGTCGGCGGGGGCGGAGACGTTGTCGAGGACGAGGAGCCAGTCGTCGTGGGTGGCCAGCCACTGCAACGCCCTTTCGCGCAGGGCGTCTTCGGGCAGGACGCCCACGACGCCCGGCTGCATGGCCCGTGCCAGGTCGGCGAGGCCCGCGTCGAGTTCGGCGGGCGTCTCGGCCGTGATCCACCAGACGACCGCGTGGTCGGTGGTCCGGCCCGCGGCCCACCGCGCCGCGAGCGTCGACTTCCCGATGCCGCCGAGTCCGCAGATGACCTGGAGGTCCGAACCCTCGTCCAGCAGGGCCAGTTCGCGGGCTCGGCCCACGAACAGCTGGGTGCGCTCGGGGAGATGGACCAGTCGGGCCGTGGAGAGAGTGAGCGCCTCGGTCGGCAGCACGGTCACGCGGTCGCCGGTGTGCACCCACCCGATGTCCCCGCCCGCCGCGACCGACCGGTCGCCCGAGGCGTCTGCCGTCCCTGCCATCGGCCCATGATGACAGGGGTCGGCCCGACCCCGGCCATGATCCGCCGGACAGGTCCTGGCGGTCCGCTACTTCCTGAGCGACCGCAGGCCCAGCGGCGCCGCGATCTCCTCCAGCATCACGCGCCCCGCCTCCTCCGCGAGTTCCTCCTCCGCCAGGTCCTCGTCCGTGTCGAGGCCGTCCAGCTCGGCCAGGGGCTGGTCGAGGCGGACGTGGGCGACGAGGGACTGGAGGGCGCGGAGGGTGGCCGAGGCGGTGGGGCCCCAGTTGGAGAAGTACGAGAACTGCCACCACCACAGCGCCTCGCTGGTGCGGCCCGCGCGGTAGTGGGCGAGGCCGTGGCGGAGGTCGGTGACGATGTCGGCGAGGTTGTCGGAGATCCGGGCCGGGACCGGGGCCTTGCGCGGCTCGTACGGGTCGAAGACCTCGGAGAAGACGTCCACCGGGTCCAGCATCACGGCGAACCGCTCACGCAGGTCGTCGACGTCCGGCTCCGGACCCGTGTCCGGCTCGTACCGCTCGTCCGGGACGATGTCCTCGTGTGCGCCGAGCCGGCCGCCCGTGAGCAGCAGCTGGGAGATCTCCAGGAGCAGGAAGGGCACCGCGCTGTCCGGCTCGTCGCCCTTGGCGACCTCGGTGGTCGCGACGATGAAGCTCTCGATCGAATCGGAGATCTGGACCGCGAAGTCGTCCGGGTCCTGGGTGACGGAGTGCAGTGTGGCGTCAGACATCGAGGAGCCTCCCTGAGAGCGCGCCGGCCCTGTCGTCATACATCTAGCAGCCTCCGTCCCTCGAAGGCACGGCCGAGGGTCACCTCGTCGGCGTACTCCAGGTCGCCGCCGACGGGGAGACCGCTGGCGAGGCGGGTCACCCTCAGCCCCATGGGCTTGATCATCCGCGCGAGGTACGTCGCGGTGGCCTCGCCCTCCAGGTTCGGGTCGGTCGCGAGGATCAGCTCGGTGACCGTGCCGTCCGCGAGCCGTGCCAGGAGCTCGCGGATCCGCAGGTCGTCGGGGCCGACGCCCTCGATCGGGCTGATCGCGCCGCCGAGGACGTGGTACCGCCCCCGGAACTCGCGCGTCCGCTCGATCGCCACGACGTCCTTCGGCTCCTCGACCACGCAGATGACGGTCAGGTCGCGCCGCGGGTCCCGGCAGATGTTGCAGTGCTCCTGCTGTGCCACGTTGCCGCAGACCGCGCAGAACCTGACCTTCTCCTTGACCTCCAGGAGGGCGTGCGCCAGCCGTCGTACGTCGGTGGGCTCCGCCTGGAGGATGTGGAAGGCGATCCGCTGCGCGCTCTTGGGACCGACGCCGGGCAGCCTGCCCAGTTCGTCGATGAGGTCCTGAACCACGCCTTCGTACAACGGAACGCCCTTCTCAGAGGTGCTTGATTCTTACGGTAGTGGCTGGAAGTACACCTTTGAAGGCGTACGGGTCAGAAGCCCAGTCCCGGCATGCCGCCGAGGCCCTGTGCCAGCGGGCCCAGCTTGGCCTGCTGGAGCTGCTGCGCGTTCTCGTTGGCGGCGTGCACGGCGGCCACCACCAGGTCGGCGAGCGTCTCCGTGTCCTCCGGGTCGACCGCCTTGGGGTCGATCACGAGGCCGCGCAGCTCGCCGGAGCCGGTGACGGTCGCCCTGACCAGGCCACCGCCCGCCTGGCCCTCGACCTCCGTCGCGGCCAGCTCCTCCTGGGCGCGGGCGAGGTCCTGCTGCATCTTCTGGGCCTGCTGGAGAAGCTGCTGCATGTTGGGCTGGCCACCACCGGGAATCACGGTCACTCCTGAGGTTCGGTACGTCCGTATGTCGGGTAAACCCGAGCCTACGTGCTCGCCGCCCGCCCTGCCTCCATCACTCTTTCGGGTGAGAAACTGCGGGCTTCTCTACCTGATCAACACCCTCTTGTGGGCGGAATACCCGGGATTCCGGGCCCGCCGCCCACCATTCGGCGGTAGGAAGGGCAGGCACCACGTGCACCGCACGTCACAGAAGGACACGCGCGCTGAGCTGAACAGAGGAGTCCCCCGGTGAGCCAGCAGCCGGACATGCAGCCGTCGGGTCAGTCCGGGGGGAACGGGGAGAACGGGGAGAACGGGGAAGACACTGAGCGGCGGGACCGCGATCTCTCCGGCACGCCGTTCCCCCTGGGCGACTGGGGCGAGCCCGCCGAGCGGCTCGACGAGCTGTACCGCTGGGTCGAGTCCCATGCCCTGCGCACGGCGGAGTGGTACCTCTCCGACCGCGTCTGGAAGCGCCGCAGCGCCCGGATCCTGCGGGTGGGCACCGCCGCCGGCGTGATCGTGGGCGCCGCGCTGCCGCTGCTCGACGTGACCGGGGTGGCGGAGGGCGCGGCCGGCTGGGGCTATCTGTCGCTGCTGCTCGCCGCGGCCTGCCTGGCCTGCGACCGGTACTTCGGGCTGACGTCCGGCTGGATGCGGGACGTGGCGACGGCACAGGCCGTGCAGCGCCGTCTCCAGGCCCTCCAGTTCGACTGGGCCTCGGAGAGCGTCCGGGAGGTCCTGGGGCCCACGGAGGGCACCGCCAGCGAGGCCGCCGAGCGATGTCTGGGCGTGCTGCGCCGCTTCTCGGAGGACGTGACCGAGCTCGTACGGGCGGAGACCGCGGACTGGATGGTCGAGTTCCGCTCGGGCCCGGCGCCGCTGATGCTCCAGTCGGCGGGCGTGACGCCCGCGCGCCCGGAGAGCTCCCACCCGTCGGGCCGCTTCCCCCTGCCGCCGGGCACCCGCCCGAACATGCCGCGCCAGCGGCCCCCGGAGGCCCGCTAGGGCCTGTCCGGGGGCGGGTGGCACCACGGCTCAGCTGAGGATGATCATCGAGCCCTGGGCCAGGCTCCGGGTCGCCGCCGCGTGCAGGCCCAGCCACACGTGGCGCTCCCGCGCGAAGGGACTGTCGTCGTACGGGATCGGTCCGGCCGGCTCCTCCAGGGAGGTCGGCCGCTCCGGCGGCACCGGGGTCGCCGGCGGGTTCATCGGGTTGATCCCGATCGCGGGCGCCACGAATTCGAGCTCCCGCAGCAGCCCGTACGAGGAGCCGAGCGGGCCGCCTCCCTCCAGGAGCTCGTCGCTGGAGAGCGGCGCCGGGAAGTCGACGGGCACGTAGGCGCCGGCGTGGTCGTAGTGCCAGACCAGGTGTGACTGCTGCGCGGTCGCCTCGAACATCTCCAGGAGCTGTTCGTAGTCGCCACCGAGCTCGCCGACCGGCTCGACCGGCAGCCCGCACACCTGGAGGAGGTACGCGCGGCGCAGGAAGTGCAGGGCCTCGTAGTCGAAGCCCGCGATCGGGGCGACGTCGCCGGAGAGCCCCGGCATGTACGCGTAGACGGGCACGGTCGGCAGGCCGGCCGCGCTCAGCACGGCGTCGTAGGCCGCTATCTCTTCGGCGAAGGGGTTGTCGGGGCTGTGGCACAGCAGGTCGACAAGGGGGACCAGCCACAGGTCACAGGCCAAGGGAGGCTCGCTCTCCGTCAGTTGCAGGGACGGCCAGGGTAGTCGGCACGGCCGACGACGCCCACCCGCTGAGGAACTGCCCCGGGAGGCCCCGCCTCAACCCGGCCCCCACACCGGGGATCGCCCCGACGGCCCCGCGCCCGTCCCCGTCAGCGCGTGCGGCTGTCCAGGCGGTCAGCCCACTCCAGCGAGTGCGTGTTGTAGTCCCGTACGACCGCGACGGCCGCCTCCGCGTCGCCGCGCGTGACCGCGTCCACCAGGTCGACGTGGCCGCTCCACAGCCAGCCGTGCATCTCCCGCTCGGAGCGCAGATAGGGCACGGAGAAGACCCAGGCCTGGACGCGGAGCCGGTGCAGGAAGTCGGCGATGTAGTCGTTGGCGGCGACCAGGCGGGCCAGCTCGCGCCAGTAGCGGATGTCGTAGCCGATGAGGACGTCCAGGTCCCCGGCGCGGGCGGCGCGGGCCGCGGCCTCGCCCCGGCGCCGGATGGAGACGAGCGCGACGCCCACCCCGAGGTCGGGGTCGGCGGACGGGGGGCGCGGGGGCAGGGCGGCGGGCGCGTGGCGGCGGAAGATGCCGTCGACGACGAGCATCCGGGCCTCGACGATCCGCCGGTAGTCGTCGACCGAGTACTGGTGGACGCGGAAGCCGCGGTGCTGGTCGGAGTCGAGGAGGCCCTGCGCGCAGAGGTCGACGAGCGCTTCCCGTACGGGCGTCGCGGACACCCCGTACTGCTCGGCGATCTGTTTGACCGTGAATTCCTGGCCCGGCTGGAGACGGCCCGCGAGCACTTCGTCACGGAGCGCGTCCGCGATCTGCTGTCGCAAGGTGTTGCGGGTGACAGCTCCGCTCGCGGGCATGTGGTCGGTCCCCTCCGTCCGGCTTCGGACACCCTAGTCCAGACGGAGGGAACCTCCCCGTAGGCCGCTGTCGCGGCCGGGCGATCAGGCGGTCACGCGGTGTACTCGTCGGCCACGGACAGCGCCGCGTCCAGGGCCGCCAGGCCTTCCTTGACCTCCGCCTCGGAGGCGTTGCAGGCGGGGACGGCGTGCGTGCGGTTCATGTTGATGAAGGGCCACAGGCCGTTCTTCTTCGCCGCGGCGCCCACGGCGGCCATCGGCGCGGCGGCCTCGCCGGCGGCGTTGTACGGGACGAGCGGCTCGCGCGTCTCGCGGTTCTTCACCAGCTCCAGCGCCCAGAAGACGCCCATGCCGCGGACGTCGCCGACGGACGGGTGGCGCTCGGCGAGCTCGCGCAGGCCGGGGCCGAGGACGTTCTCGCCGAGGTGGGCGGCGTGCTGGACGACCTTCTCGTCCTCCATCACCTGGATGGTGGCGACGGCGGCGGCGCAGGCCAGCGGGTGACCGGAGTAGGTCAGACCGCCCGGGTAGGCGCGCTTGTCGAAGGTCGCGGCGATCTCGGCGTTGATGGCGACGCCGCCGAGGGGCACGTAACCGGAGTTCACGCCCTTCGCGAAGGTCATCAGGTCGGGCACGATGTCGTAGTGGTCGGCGGCGAACCACTTGCCGGTGCGGCCGAAGCCCGCCATGACCTCGTCGAGGATGAAGACGATGCCGTACTTGTCGCAGATCTCGCGGACGCCGGCGAGGTAGCCGGGCGGCGGGGTCATGATGCCGGCGGTGCCGGGCACGGTCTCCAGGATGATCGCGGCGACGGTCGCGGGACCCTCGAAGGCGATCGTGTCCTCCAGGTGCTGGAGGGCCCGTGCGCTCTCCTCCGCCTCGGTGGTGGAGTAGAAGGGCGAGCGGTAGAGGAACGGCGCCCAGAAGTGCACGACACCGGCGGAGGCGGTGTCGGAGGGCCAGCGGCGCGGGTCGCCGGTCAGGTTGATCGCGGTGGAGGTGGCGCCGTGGTACGAGCGGTAGGCGGAGAGCACCTTCGTACGGCCGGTGTGCAGCCGGGCCATGCGGACGGCGTTCTCGACGGCCTCGGCGCCGCCGTTGGTGAAGAAGATCTTGTCCAGGTCGCCCGGGGTGCGCTCGGCGATGAGGCGTGCGGCCTCGGAGCGGACGTCGACGGCGAAGGCGGGCGCGAAGGTGGTGAGCTTCCCGGCCTGCTCCTGGATCGCGGCGACGACCTTCGGGTGCTGGTAGCCGATGTTCGTGTAGACGAGACCGCTGGTGAAGTCGAGGTAGCGGTTTCCGTCGTAGTCCCAGAAGTACGAGCCCTCGGCGCCGGCGACGGCGAGCGGGTCGATCAGACCCTGGGCGGACCAGGAGTGGAAGACGTGCGCGCGGTCGGCGGCCTTGACGGCCGCGCCGGCCTGGGGATCGGGTGCGGCGACATGAGGGGTCATGGCGTCGAGGGTAAGGAATCGCAGGTGGGGCGGGCCATGGCCATCTTGTCCACCGAGACCGGGCGGGACGCGACACCTTGCTCTGCCGCGCCGCCTCCTCCCCCTTTGTTGACAGCAAACTGTCATCATGACAGTCTTCTGTCATGGGAATCGAGAGCGACACCACGACCGTTCATCTCGCCGTCTACGACACCCTCGCCGATTGGGAGACGGGCCACGCCACGGCCTGGCTCGCCCGCGCCGGCTACACGGTCCGCACCGTCGGCCCGGTCGCCGGGGAGCCCGTCACCACGATCGCCGGGATCCGGATCGTCCCCGACCTCGCGCTCGCCGACCTCCGCCCCGAGGACAGCGCTCTGCTGATCCTTCCCGGCGCCGAGAAGTACGACGAGGGCGACGAGCTCGCCCCCTTCACGGCCGCGGCCCGGGGCTTCCTCGACGCGGGCGTGCCGGTCGCCGCGATCTGCGGCGCCACGGCGGGCCTGGCCAAGGAGGGTCTGCTCGACGACCGCTCGCACACGAGCGCCGTCTCGTTCTACCTCGCCGCCACCGGCTACAAGGGCGGTGACCACTACGTCGACGCGGACGCGGTGACGGACGGGGACCTGATCACGGCGGGCCCGACGGAGCCGGTCGCGTTCGCGCGGGAGATCTTCGCCCGGCTCGGCGCGTACGAGGGCAAGCGGGACGCCTGGTACCGCCTCTTCCACGACTCCGACCCGGCGGCCTTCGTCGAGCTGAACTCGTGAGCCGCCGCGAGCAGGACGCCCTGTCCCGTACGGCCCTGGGCGTGTTCCGCCTCAACGGCCAGTTCCTCGCCGTCTCGGAGAAGCTGGCCGAGCCGGCGGGCCTGACCGCCGCCTGGTGGCAGGTCCTCGGCGCGGTCCTGCCCGAGCCGCTGCCGGTCGCCGGGATCGCCCGCGTCATGGGCATCACCCGCCAGAGCGTCCAGCGGATCGCCGACCTGCTCGTACGGGAGGGCCTCGCGGCCTACGAGCCGAACCCGGCCCACCGCCGCGCCAAGCTCCTCACCCCCACGGAGGCGGGCCGGGCGGCGATCGCCCGCATCGAACCGGGCCACGCGGAACTGGCCGCCCTGCTCGCACACGAACTGGGCGGCCAGGAGGCCTTCGACGAGACGGTACGGGTCCTGGAACGGCTCTCGGGGGCGCTGGACGCGGTCAGCGCGCGGTACGAAGCTCCTGGGGCGGCTGACTAGGCGCTGCCGTTCAGCGGCCGATCACGTCCACCGGGCAGCGGATACCGGAGGCGCGGGCCAGGCGTCCGTCCGCGGTGACCAGCGCGCAGCCGTACACCTCCGCCGCGGCGACGTAGGCGGCGTCGTAGGCGGTGAGGTTCCCCCGCAGCTCCCACACGCGGGGCAGGAGGACGCGCGACAGCGGAACGACGGGCTCCAGCTTCGCGAGGGCGGCGACGGCGTCCTCCGCATGCGCCTTCGAGATCTTCCCGCCGAGCAGATTGCCCCGGATCACCGACAGCACCTCGATCGTCCAGTGCTCCGGCGCGATCCACCTGCTGTCGGCGGAGAGGGCCGCCCTGCAGCGGTCACCGATGGCGCCTTCGTCGAGCAGCGAGAACGCGAAGACCGAAGCGTCGACGACGATCACTCGTCGCCCTCCGGCACGCCGAGGACGATGTCGCGCTCCATACGCCCGCCCTGCAGGGCGTCCAGCACATCGGCGGTGTCGAGCCGCGACCCGTACCGCCCTGCGGAGAATCCCTCAAGCACGGCCAGGTTGTCCCTGCGCCGCACTTCGTCGCTCAGCACGTCGAAGAGGTACGCCTGCAACGACTGGCCTCGCTCACCCGCTATGGCCGCCAGCCGGTCACGCAGGTCCTCGGGCACGTCACGAATCTGCAGTGCAACCATGCACACCATGGTTGCATGCACATGTGCATGCACGCAATCGCCCACGTAGCGCGTCCGATCAGCGCCTGACGATGCGGTCGAGGACCTCGGCCAGGCGGGCCTTGATCGCCGGGCCGTGGTGGAGCGGCTGGGGGTCGCCGTCGCGGGCCATCCGGACGCCCCGGTCCGCGAGGACGTACAGCATGCGGAGCGTGCGCAGGCAGTTGGAGAGGTGGGCGGTGACCGGGACGCCGATGGTGTCCGCCCCGAACTCGGCGGCGATCACGTCGAGCCAGGCCGTCGCCTCCTGCTCGCTCAGGTCCGGGCGGGTCAGGACCCGGGCGATCGCCCGCGCCAGCCGGTCGTCCTCCAACTGGTTCCACACGTACGTGGTCGGCGCCGTCAGCCGCGCGGCGGCGACGTCCAGCATCCGCACCGGGTCCACCTCGGCGTGCCGCCCGAGCACGCCGAGGAGGTCCGCCCCGTGCGCGACCGCGTGGAGCCACCCGAGCTTCTCGTCGTACCCCCGCAGGTCCTCCTCCGCCGGATACCAGCGCGCGAACGCCTCCACCCACTCCGGCCTCAACTCCCCCTCGCCCACCAGCATGTCGAGCACGAGCGGGGCGAACGTACGGGCCTGGATCTCCGGGTCGCCGAAGCGGGCCGCCATCTCGTCGCCGAGGGCCAGCCTCCGGGGCCCGTCGATCACCCCGCGCTCGATCCAGGTCGCGAGGACGGAGTACGCCGCCCCGTCGCGGATCCCCGGATCGGGATCCGCGAGCGCGCGGGACAGCCCTGCTGTCAGTTCTTCCAGGTCAGCGGCGTCGGGTATCGCGTAATCAGCGGCTTCGATGCTGTTCCAGTCGGTCACGGCGGCACAATAACCGCATACCGCCGCCTCCCGCCGAGAATAAAATTTCACTGCTCCCGAGCACCGGTCGTGTACGGGTCCGCGTACGCGTACGGATCGGCGAACAGCTCCGTCACGGCGCTCCGCAGGAGCAGCGTGTGCACGAATCTGTCCGGCCCCGTCGGCGGGAACCGCCACGCGAGCGGCCAGGTCCGCCCCGTCAACGCGGGCACGGGTACGTAACTCACCCGGGTCGGCGCCGCGTTGAACCGCGTCACCCCGCGCGGCCACGACCGGTGGCCCGTCGACCCCGGCGGCACCAGGAAGTAGACCCCCTGCCGCCCGTTCGCCTCGATGACGACCGGGCCCGGGTCGCCGCCCGTCAGTACTCCTATCCAGTCCGCGAGCCGTCGCCCCTCCGCACCGTCGACGCGAACGGCGTCGAATTGCACTCCGGCCTTGCGGAGTTGGAATCCGGAACTGGGAATCCAATCCGCGTTTACTTCCCGATTCTCTGCATTCACGAGGACATGTTCCCGCGCCGGCGCTAGCGTTTTCCACGACTGCGGAGGGCGCGTCGGCAACCCCTTGACCTGCACCAACGCACCTCGTGGGCAGTCGAATTCGGCGGGGAGCAGTTGAGACCGGTTGAGACCGGTTGAGTTCGGATGGGGATCGCGATGGCGCGAGAAGAGAACAAGGAATCGGTAGGACCCGCAGCGCGGATGGCGGCGGCGGTGGCGAAGAGAATGCGGGTGAAGAAGGGCCTGACACAGGAACAGCTGGGCGCCCAGATGGGCTACAGCGGAGCGGCCATCAGCGCGATGGAACGACTGCTCCACCCGGTGAGCGACGAGATGCTGGTCCTCCTCGAACGCGTACTCGGCGGCGGAACGGGCATCTTCGAGGCGATGCGGGAGCTCGTACGCCTGGAGAAACTGCCGGAACAGTTCCGCGGCTACGCGCCGATCGAGCAGAAGGCGGTGGCGCTGTGGCTGTACGCGAACCACGTCGTGCACGGCCTGTTCCAGACGGAGGCGTACGCGCGGGCACTGATCGCGGGCAGCTACCCGGAGCCCACCCAGGAGCGGGTCGAGGAGCTGGTGGTCGGCCGGATGGCCCGGAAGGCGCTCTTCGACCGGACGCCGGTGTGCGAGATCGAGTTGATCCTCGACGAGTCGGTGCTGCGGCGGCCGATCGGGAGTGAGGAGGTGATGCGGGAGCAGCTGGAGTACCTGGCGGAGTGCGCACGGAGGAGGAACGTGAACCTTCAGGTACTGCCCCTGGACGCGGGGCTAGGGGGCGAGTACTCGGGCGATCGAGGCGATCTGAACATCGTCGAGACCCCGGCCCACGACCGCGTGACCTACCTGGAGATCCAGGGGGAGAGCCTGCTGATCACCGACCGGGCGAAGGTGAGTACGCACATGCAGCGGTATGCGAAGATCCGGGCACAGGCCCTGGATCCGCGCAGGTCGCTGGGCTTCATCGAGGAGTTGGCGGGAGTACGGAGATGAACGACACCCTGCACTGGTTCAAGTCCAGCTACAGCGACGGCGGTGGCGGCAACTGCGTCGAGGTCGCCATCGACTGGCGCAAGTCGTCGTACAGCGACGACAGCGGTGGCAACTGCGTAGAAGTCGCCACCTGCGCCCACGCCGTCCACCTCCGCGACTCCAAGGTCAGCGACGGGCCCACGTTCGTCGTGGAGCCCGCCGCCTGGACCGTGTTCGTTGCCTGGCAGGACTGACTAGCAGGACAGGTTCGACCCGGCGGGGACGCCCAGGATCTGGGTGAACTGCTGGTACTTGGTGACCCGGCTCTGCACCTGGGCCGGGTTGCCGCCGTTGCACTCCAGGCTGCCGTTGATCGCCCAGATGGTCTGGCCGAAGCCCGCGCCGTTGACCATGGCGTTGTGGGCGGTCATCGTGCCGGGGCCGTTCTGCGTGTTCCAGTACCAGAGGCCCGTCTGCATGGCGACGGCCGGATCCTGCTCGACCTTCCAGGGGTTGTTGAGCAGGTCGATGCCGAGGGCGTCGCCCGCCGCCTTGTAGTTGAAGTTCCAGGAGAGCTGGATCGGCCCGCGGCCGTAGTACGCGGCCTGGCCGGCCGGGCAGCCGTAGGGCTGGTTCGCGTCGCAGTAGTGCGGGTAGTTCGCGGTGTTCTGCTCGACGATGTAGTAGAGCCCGCCCGTCTCGTGGGAGACGTTCGCGAGGAAGGCCGCGGCCTCCTGCTTCTTCACCGTGTCACTGCCGGTCTTGGCGAAGCCGGGGTAGGACTTGAGGGCGTCGGTGAGGCCCTTGTACGTGTAGAAGGGGTTCCGGCTCGGGAACATCTGGTTGAACTGGGCCTCGGAGACCACGAATCCGGAGGGGTCGGGGTCCGTGCCGCCGCCGCCCGTGCCGCAGACGCCCTCGTCGCGCCAGACGTCGGAGGAGCCCGGGCGCTCGTTCTGGGTCCACCACTTCGCGAACCAGTTGTGGCCGTTGTACGAGGCGGTCATGCCGCCGGTGTAGACGCTGCCCGAGTTCCAGGCGCCGACGCACGCGGGGGCCGCGCCGGCGGTCGCGGAGGGGATGAGTACGGCGAGTCCAACGGCCGTACAGAGAGCGGCGATCAGAGTGATCAGCCTTCGCAGCATGAGCTGTCCTTCCGGGTGGGGTCCGGGTGGGGAAGGCCCAGCGAAGCGTGATTGGTCTGGACCTGTCAAGGTCTAGACCAGAACTTGTGACAGTTGGGGTTCCGGTTGCATACAAAGCGGCCCCGGGCTCGGAGATCCGAGGCCCGGGGCCGACGTGGGGCGAGCAACGCCCGTACTGCTACAGGAGGTTGTACGCCTGGTAGCCGGTGCCGATCTGGGTGGGCGCCTTGAACGGGGACGTGGCGATGCCCGTGCCGTAGTAGCGCATCAGCGCACCGCTGGGCTTGCGGGCGAGGAGGTCCGCCTTGCCGTCGAGGTTGAGGTCGCCGACCGAAAGGAGGCGGTCGTACGCGTTCCAGCCCTGGCCGATCTTCGTACGGCCGCTGAAGGGGGCCTTCCAGTTGCCCGTGCCCTTGTAGAGGTACAGGTAGCCGGTGGACTTCTCCTTGGCGACGATGTCGGGCTTGCCGTCACCGGTCAGGTCGCCCTGACCGGCGATCTGGTCGTACACGTTCCAGCCGCCGCCGACGCGCACGCGGGTGGTGGTGGTGCCGTTCGGGTACGTGAGGTAGCTGTACAGCACACCGGTCTTGTCGACACCGACCAGGTCGGCTTCCTTGGCCCCGCCGATGTTGCCGGGCGAGAGAACCGTCTTGTAGGTGTTCCAGCCCCGGCCGACGATGTCCGCGTCCTGCGAGCCCGAGAAGTCCCCGAAGAAGATCAGCTGACCGTTCTTGAGAACGGTCCACTGGCTGTCGGAGATGCCGTCGTTGTCGTTGTCGGCGTCGATGATGTCGGCGACGTCGGCGGCGTCGTCCCCGGTGTTCCACTTGTCGAAGCCGCCGCCCCCCGTGGAGAACCAGATGGTCAGGTCCTGGGTCGTCTTGTGGACGCCGTACGTTTTCGGACCAAAAGGACGGCTCCGGGGCGGCGGATCGCCGCCCCGGAGCCGGCCGGGGAGAGAGCGGGAGGAGCGGGTGCCCTAGAGGGGCAGGGCCGAGGTGACCGTGCTGAGCGCGGCGGGGTTCGCGGCGTCCGTGACGGCGCCCAGGGGGGAGTCGGACTGGCTGGCGCCGGCGACCGGGCCGAGCAGACCGGTCGCGCCCGCCAGGGGGTCGGCCGCGGCGGCGGCGCCCGCTCCGAGGCCGATGGCGGAGGCGGCGAGGGCGAGGGCGGTGAGGACACGCTGGGAAGAGTTCATGCCCCGGCTAACGAGCCCCCGCGCGCCAGGTACCGGTGCATCCGTCATCCACCCCGGGCGGGGGCACCCGGGGTGGACGAGGTTGACCGATCGGAACCGGCCAGAACCGGTCAGATCATCAGGATGATGCGGCCCGGGCGGTGGCCCGCCTCCGCGCGGCGGTGGGCCTCGGCGACCTCCTCCAGCGGCATGACGTCGGCCACCCGGGTGATCAGCTCGCGGGCCGCGACCTTCTCCAGCGTCTCCTTCAGCCGGGCGGCGTCCGGGCGGGCCCGGACGGCCTCGACGCGGATGTTCCGCTCGGCCGCCGGAACCCGGTCGGGAGCGATCGCGACGAAGACGCCGTCGTCCTTCAGCAGCGGAAGGAGCCCCACACCGCCGAAGAGCGCCCCGTCGAAGATTCCGTCCACCCGCTCCGGGGCGGCCTCCATCACCCTGGCGGCCACGTCCTCCGGCGCACCGCGCGGGATGGCGTGGTCCGCGCCGAGGATCTTCAGTTCGCTCTCGTCACCCTCGTGGGCGATGGCCACGACCCGCAGTCCGGCCGCATGGGCGTACTGGAGCGCGAAGCGGCCCACCACGGTGCTCGCACCGGTCACGAGCAGCGTCGCCCCCGCCGGGAGGGCGAGCCGGTCGAGGCCCTGCTGGGCGGTGGCCGAGGCCAGCGGGACGGACGCGGCCACGGTGAAGTCGACGTCGTCCGGGATCGGCGCCAGCCAGTCCGGATCGACCCAGATGACCTCGGCGTACGTGCCCTCGCCGGTCAGCTCCTCGTACCAGTTGACGTAACCGGCCACACGAGTGCCTTCGGCCATCCCGGGCACGGGATCGAGCAGCTTTCCCGCGAAGTCCGTCCCCAGGACGAAGGGGGGCTTGAGCGCGCCGACCGCGTCGGCGTACAGGCCGGCCCGGATCCGCAGGTCCGCCTGGTTCACACCGGCGGCCTTGAGCCGCACGCGCACCCTTCCCGGGACGTCCCCGGCCTCCGGCACGGGCCGGCGGGCCATTCTGAGGACCTCGGGTCCGCCGTAGGCGGTCACTTCGACGACACGCATGGGGTACTCCTCAGCCGGAAAGCCCCCTCGTGGCCATTACACCCACGCCCGCCACCCCCCAGCAACCCCTGTTGACCCGCCCGCGAGTCCCCGCCTGAAGGAAGGGAGAACTCCGGGTGACGGGGGGCTACGCAACCCACCGAACCGCACACACGTGCGTACCGTCGCGCGGGTGGACTGGCTCACCGCTGAGAACCTCATCGCCCTGGGCACCGCGCTCCTCGGTGTCCTCGTCTCCACCGGTGCCGTCTGGTACGAGCGACGGGTGCCGCACCAGCGGCGGATCGGCTACCGCGTCCAGCTCGACACGACCATCGGGAACGCCGCCGCGAACGGGGCGGCCACCGGCCCCGGCGCGGCCGTACGGCGCGGGTTCTTCAACGCGACCCCGGCCCTGCGGGACGCCACCCTCGTCCTGCTCCGGATCGAGAACGACGGGGCCATGTCGATCGGCGCCGACCACTACACGGACGGTGACGACCACGGGCTCACGGTCCAGTTCGAGCGCCGCCGGGTGCAGGCGGTCGTCGTGACCGCTCCCGACCACCCCCGGCTGCTCAGCCACTTCTCCGACAGCTGGGTGGGCCCGGCGGAGGGCGACGCCACGATCCTGCTGCCCAAGGTCCCGCTCAACCGCGGCGCCCACTACAAACTGCTCGTCCTGCTCACCGGCGGCCCGATCGGCGATCCCGTCTCGGTCGACGGCAACATCGCCGAGGGGCACGTCCACGTCAACCACAGCACGACCCCCGACGACAAGCCGCCCGTCTTCAGCCGGGTCGCACGGACGGTCACCGTCGTCCTCACCGTCTGTGTCGTCGCACTCGCCGCGATCATCGTCCGCGAGCAGACCCCGCCGCCGATCGGCTGCGCCCGGGGCACGCTCACCGTCACCGGCTCGACGGCGTTCGCGCCGGTCGTGCGGGAGCTCGCGAAGAAGTACGAGAAGGACTGCCCGGGCTCGACGGTCAACGTGACCGCGCACGGCTCGACCGCCGGGATACGGGAGCTGGAGGCCTCCGGGGCGCAGCCCGCCAAGGGCTCCCCCGCCGTCGTCGCCCTCTCCGACGGGCGGAAGCCGAACGGCTATCCGCAGCTGCGGGAGAGCATGGTCGCGGTCTCCCTCTTCACCCTCGTCCTCAACGACGGGATACCCGTCGAGAGCCTCACCCTGGACGAGATCCGCCGCCTCTACCGGGGCGAGATCACCGACTGGAACGAGCTGGTCCCCAGCCTCCACCAGCCCGTCCGGCTCATCAGCAGGGACGCCAACTCCGGTACCAGGGAGGTGTTCCAGCGCCGGGTCCTCGGCCGCAACGAGCTCGCCAACTCCTCCCTGAACTGCGAGAGCATCGACGACCCCGCGTCCGCGGTGGTCCGCTGCGAACTCGACTCCACCGAACAGGTCCTGGCGGCCGTCGCCAAGCTCCCCGGCGCCATCGGCTACACCGAACTCCGCAGCGGCAGCGACCTGAAGGGGCTGCACCGGGTGGCCATCGACGGGCGCCGGCCCGTAGTCGAGGAGATCGGCGAGTCCCCCTACCCGTACCGGGAGATCGAGTACGCCTACACCTGGGGGCAGCCGCCGGCCGACTCCCTGACCTCAAGCTTCCTCAACTACCTGATCCGGGGCAGCGGCCAGGACGTCGTCCTCACCCACGGCCATCTGCCCTGCTCCACCCCGAAGGGGCTGCGGATCTGCGGGGACGGCTGACGCGCGGTCTGGCATGCTCGTCGCCGTGGAGCCATTGAACGCGGAAGACCCGGTCGGCATCGGTCCGTTCCGTCTGATCGGCCGTCTCGGGGTCGGGGGGATGGGCCGGGTGTTCCTCGCGCGCTCGGCCGGCGGCCGGACGGTCGCGGTGAAGGTGGTGCACGCCGAGCTGGCCGCCCAGGAGGAGTTCCGGCGGCGGTTCGCCCGGGAGGTCGCCGCCCTTGAGCGGGTCGGCGGGTCCGGCACGGCGCCCGTGCTCGGCTCGGACACCTCCGCGGAGGCCCCGTGGGTGGCCATCGGGTACGTGGCGGGTCCTTCGCTGCGGACCGTGGTCGGCGACGAGTTCGGGCCGCTGCCGCCCGCGACCGTACGGGCGCTCGCCTCCGGGCTCGCCCGCGCCCTCGTCCACATCCACGCCGCCGGGCTCGTCCACCGCGACCTCAAGCCGTCCAACGTCCTGCTGACCGTCGACGGGCCCCGGCTCATCGACTTCGGCATCGCCCGCGCCGTCGACACGGTCGCCGACGGCGGCGGCCTGACCACCACCGGCGCGGTCGTCGGCTCCCCCGGCTTCATGTCGCCCGAGCAGGTCCGCGGCGACCGCGTCACGCCCGCGTCGGACGTCTTCTGCCTCGGCTCCGTCCTCGCGTACGCGGCGACCGGCCGCTCCCCCTTCGGGACGGCCGACAGCGGGGTCCACGCCACGATGTTCCGCATCGCCCACGACGAGCCCGACCTGACGGACCTCGCGCCCGAGCTCGCCGGGCTCATCCGGGCCTGCCTCGCCAAGGACCCGGAGGGACGGCCCTCGGCGGCCGAGATCGTCGAGACGCTGCCGGTCGCCGACCCCTGGCTCCCGGCGGACGTCCTCGCCCGGCTGGGCCGCCACGCGGCCCGTCTCCTGGAGGCGGAGGCCGGGACGGGACCGGTGGGGCAGGACGACGGAAGATCCGTACCGGTCGCCTCCGCCGGGGACCCGACGCCCGCCACTCCCCTGCCGCCCACCGCCCGCACCACACCCCGCCCCCGGCGCCGTACGGCCGTGATCGCCGGCCTCGCGGCCCTCGCCGTGGCCGCCGCCGCCACCGTCACGTACACCTTCTGGCCCGACCCGGACACCGGCGGCGACGAGCAGAAGAACCGGGGCAAGGGCCAGACCGACGGCGTCTCGGCCCGGCCCGCCGGGATCGTCCCGGCCGGCTTCCTCGGCGCCTGGGAAGGCGTCATCCAGGGCACGGCCGACCATCCCCGGGAGACCGCGCGGATCGAGATCTCCCAGGGCGCGGCCGGCGCCAAGAACGCCGTCTACGTCCAGGTCTCCGAGAACCGGCTCTGCACGGGCCGCTCGCGGCTCGTCTCGGCCGACGAGGACAAGGTCGTCTACGGCGAGTCCGACGTCACGGACAGCGTGCCCGCGGAGCGCTGCACGCCCGCCGCCCACCAGACCCTCACCCTGCGCTCCCCCGACGTCCTGGAGTGGACCTCGGGCGCCGCGAAGGCCACCTTCCGCAAGGCGCCGACCGGCACCACCGTCGTCCCCGCCCGCTTCCTCGGCCGCTGGCGCAGCAAGCCCATGCCGGAGGTCTACGGCGACAAGGACGACCGCTTCACCACGGAGGTGACGGTCAGCCAGGGCCCGGTCGGCACGCAGCTCGTCCGCATCACCGACGTCTTCCCGCGCATGAACGACGCCGGCGAGATCACCACCGACATCGTCAGCTGCGGCTCCACGTCCGTCCTCGCGGGCGTCGGCGACCTCCTCGTCATCGGCCCGCAGGTCGAGGACGCGAACAGCGACGCCTCCGAGTGCCCGGAGAACGGCTCCAGTTATCTGGTCGTGGACAAGTGGGAGGGCAAGGACCGGCTCCTCGTCTACCCGATGGTGGACGCGGAGCCGGGTGAGTTCCTGCGACTGTAGGGAGCGGGGCGGGGTTACTCGGGGATGCGGGCCGTGCAGGTGGAGAACGCCTGCGTCAGGACGCAGGAGAAGAGTGCGTTCCAGTCGCTGTTGGTGTCCGCGGCACCCGCCTTCACCGTGGCTACACAGGACTTGTCGGTCAGAGCCCACAGGGATCCGTCCGGCCATCCGGCCTGCTGCGTGCGGTTCTGCACGACGTCGAGGCAGGCCTGCGGTGCCTTCAGGCGCTTGAGCTCGTCCACGAGCTCCAGGTACTTGGCGCTCGTCGTCGCACCGGCCTGCTCGTCGAGCGTCGCCTTGGCGGCGTCCTTGTCCTCCTGGGACGAGTTCGGGTTCTGGTAGACCTTCAGCGCCGCGGCGTTCTTCTTCAGGTTCTCCTGGACCTTCTTCTTGTCCTCCGGGTTCGTCGGCGCGGTGCCCGGCTGCTGGACGGCCAGGAGGCCGCCGACGATCAGGTCCGCGAACTCGGCGAAGAACGCCCTGTCCGCGTCGGACACGTTCTTGGCCGCGAGGCCCGCGAGAAGGCTGTTCAGGTCAGTGATGATCTCGCGGTAGGCGGCCTGTTCGTTGCCGGAAAGCTCCGGGTCGGTGGCCCGCTGCTGCGCTTCGCTGAGGCCGACCGCCATCTTGGCGAACCGTGCCTTGGCCTCCGTCGACTGCTTCGGGTCCTTGCTGAGTTCCAGGGCTCCCTTTATCCCCGCCGCGGCGAATCTGGCGCTCTCCTTCTCCTCCTTCGACGCGTCCGGGTCGTTGAGGACGGTGACGATGCTGTCCAGCGACTTCTGGACCTTCGCCTTCTCCGCGGCCGAGAGGCTGGAGTTCGCGATACCGGTCTCCACCTGCTTCTTGATCTCGTCGGGGGTCTGTTCCGGAGGTACGCCGTTCTCGACGGGAGGTACTTCCCCGCCTTCGGGCGGAGGTGGCGGCACTTCCTCGGCGGGAGGCGGCGGCACCTCTTCGGCAGGAGGCGGAACTTCCTCGGCAGGCGGCGGCACCTCCTCGGCGGGCGGGGGCACCTCCTCAGCAGGCGGCGGCACCTCCTCGGCGGGAGGCGGCGGCTGCTCGCCCTCACCCTCGCCGGGAGGCGGTACCGGCTCGTTCACGGCGGTTGCCACGGCCTGGGCCTGTGCCGGGGCCGCGGCGGGTGCCGCCATGGCGGGCATACCTGCCGACAGGGCCAGGCCGGCAGCCAGGATCGACGCGCTCGCAGCCCGGACGACTCGTCGCTGGGCGGATCTGGTCATGGTGAATCCAGGTGCTATTTGTGTGCTGGTCCTTCTTGGGGGCCGACCGGTGAAGGCGGCTCAAGGTGACCGGAGTTCCACGACTCAACGGTGCACAGGAATCACACGACCCACTCTTCTCCCGTGGCCCCGAGTTGGCAACTCGGGGCCGTGGCACCGAACACGCTGAGTGAGAAGGGTCCTTGGAGAGCCGCTAGCCGCCTACGCCGAGTAGTTCCAGCGCCGCCCGGGCCGAGTCGAGGAGCGGCGTGCCGACCGCCCCGAGCAGCGCGGCGATGCCGGCGACCGTCACCAGGGCCCGGCGGCGTACCGGCGTCGCGACGCCCGGGTCGGCCGTGTCGGCGGCGAGGACGGGCAGCGCCTCGTCGAAGGCGGTCCGGTCCTCGGGCGCCACCTCGGCGCGCAGCTGCCGCATGAGCGCGACGACGGCCACCAGCGCCTCCTCCAGGGTGGGCTGCTGCTGGGGTGCGTGGTGGTGGACGATGCCCTTGTTGCCGGTGCCGCCGATCATGGTGACCCGGTCGCCGTAGTGGTTGCCCTCGGCCGTCACCGCGACACCCCCGTGTTGTTGTTGCCGCCGATCATGTTGACCGTGTCCCCCGTGTAGTTCCGCATGTTGAGCGTCAGCCGCTCCACCTGGACCCGGAACTCCGCCTCCGGGTTCTCGATCGCGTCCGAGATCCGGCGGACGAGATCCCTGAGCACCGCCTCCTCGCGGCTGGTGACCAGCGCGATCGGATTCCCCGTGGTCGCGATGGCCAGGACCGTGTGCGACGCCCCGCACACGACGATCAGCATGTCCACGAGGGCGTAGACGAGCAGCGCGAGGACGATGAAGCGGATCATGTCCAGGCCGTCGTTGCCGCTGTAGGGGTCGGGGTCGGTGAGGCCACTGGCCACGCCCAGCACCAGCAGGGACACGGCCAGCCACGCCAGGAACTTCATCAGCGCCGCCCTGCGGTTGGGCCGGACGATGTACGTGTGGACGCGGGCGAGGTTCCGCAGCGGATAGCAGGCGCCGTCGACCCACAGCAGGCGTTTGCTGACGCTCACGTCGACGGAGGTGAGACTCCGGGACGGCAGGTGCGGAGCGGCGGGCGGGGCGGACGGGGTGGCCGGTATGGCGCCGGGTGTGGCGGCGGGGCTGCCCCACGGCCGCGGAGGTGTGGCGGGAGGTTCGGGCGTTTCCATGCGTCCCCCTGAGACGGAACCACGCGCGAGCGGACACTCATTAAGCGCGCAACACCCCTACTTCACAAGGCGGGTTCAGGCCTCACGTGGACGGACTTCGGCCGCCGCGCGGGCGTAGCCGCGCACGAGGGGGCGGGTGTCGTCGGCGCGCCAGGCGAGGACCAGGCGGCTGGGGGTGACGCCGCGGACGGGGCGGATGGCGACGCCTTCGCGGTCGAGCAGCGGCGCGTTCCCGGTCGCGACCAGGCAGATGCCGAGACCGCCGACGAGCGCCTCGTACGTCTCGTCCACGCCGCCGATCTCGGCGCCGATCACCGGCGGCCGCCCGCCCCGGCAGTCCAATGCCAGCCAGAAGTCGCGGAGTTCGGGTCCGCTGTCCGGCAGGGCGAGGAAGGGCTCGTCGAGGAGGTCGGCGAAGTCCAGGCTCTCGCGCGCAGCCAGCGGATGGGTCGCGGAGAGCGCGACGAGCCGAGGTTCGGCGGCCACGACGACCCAGCGGAACCGGTCCGCGCCGGCCAGCGGCAGCCAGACGAAGGCGACGTCGCTGCCGCCGTCGGCGAGGCCGGCCGTCGGGTCGTCCCAGGCCACCTGGCGCAGCTTCAGCCGGGCCTCGGGATGGGCCTCGGTGAAGCGGGAGCGGATCGCGGGCAGCAGGCCGCCCCGCCCGGGGCTGGTGCTCATGCCGACGACGAGGGTGCCGTCCGCGGCCTCCCGCGCCCGGCGCACCGCCTCCCGGCCCTCCTCCCAGGCGGCGAGCGCGGCGCGGGCGTGCGGCAGCAGGGCCGTACCGACGGGGGTGAGGGCGACGCCCTGCCGGTCGCGGTCGAAGAGCGGGGCGCCGAGCTGCCGTTCCAGGGCCCGTATCTGCTTGCTGAGCGCGGGCTGGGAGACGTACAGCTTCTCGGCGGCGCGGGTGAAGTGGAGCTCCTCGGCGACCGCGAGGAAGTACCTCAGGTCGCGGCCGTGGACATCGGTGACGGTCATGCCCATGGGTTATCACGGCAGATCTTGGACGGCCAAAGGGCTTGCGGCGCAGTCTTGTCGTGTCACCGAGAGACGCACCGCGAGGGAGTACGGACATGAGCAAGGTCTGGTTGATCACGGGCGCCAACAGCGGATTCGGGCGGGCCTTCGCCGAGGCCGCGATCGCCGCCGGGGACGTCGTGGTCGCCGCCGCCCGCCGCCCCGAGGCCCTGGACGACCTGGTCGCGGCCCACCCCGACCAGGTGGACGCGGTCGCCCTGGACGTCACCGACGCGGCGGCGGTCGACCGGGTCGTCGCGGAGGCCGCCGAGCGGCACGGCCGCATCGACGTCCTCGTCAACAACGCGGGCCGTACGCACGTCGGTTCGGTCGAGGAGACCGCCGACGCCGAACTGCGCTCCCTCTTCGACGTGCACGTCTTCGGCCCGGCCGCCCTCACCCGGGCCGTCCTGCCGCACATGCGGGCCCGCCGTTCGGGTGCGATCGTGCAGCTCAGCAGCGTCGGCGGGCAGGCGTCGATGGCCGGCTTCGGCGCGTACAGCGCGACGAAGTTCGCCCTGGAGGGGATGTCGGAGGCGCTCGCGGCCGAGGTCGGCCCGCTCGGCATCCGCGTCCTGATCGTCGAGCCGGGCGCCTTCCGGACGAGCCTCTTCGGCAACCACAGCCTCAGCGGCGACGGCATCGCCGACTACGCCGACACGGTGGGCGCGACCCGGGCGTTCGTGGAGACGGGCGGCGGCACGCAGGCGGGCGACCCGGCGAAGGCCGCGGCGGCGGTCATCAAGGCCTTGGACGCCGACGAGACCCCGCTGCGGCTCGCGCTGGGCGACGACTCCATCGACACGATCCTCGGCCACCTGGAGCAGGTGCGGGGCGACCTCGCGGCCTGGGAGAAGGTCGGCCGGGACACGAAGCTCGACGGCTGACGGCTGACGGCTGACGGCTGACGGCTGACGGCCGACGGACACGACGAAGGGCCCGCACCCCGGTTCGCCGGGGTGCGGGCCCTTCTCGTACAGCCCTGCCTCTTAGAGGAAGGAGTTGATCTCGATCGTCTCGGTGCGGCCGGGGCCGACGCCGATCGCGGAGATCGGGGCGCCCGACATCTCCTCCAGGGCCTTCACGTACGCCTGCGCGTTCTTCGGCAGGTCGGCGAAGGTCTTGGCCTTGGTGATGTCCTCGGACCAGCCCGGCAGCATTTCGTAGATCGGCTTCGCGTGGTGGAAGTCGGTCTGCGAGTAGGGCAGCTCCTCGACGCGCTTGCCGTCGATCTCGTACGCGACGCAGACCGGGATCTGCTCCCAGCCCGTCAGCACGTCGAGCTTGGTGAGGAAGAAGTCCGTCAGGCCGTTGACGCGGGTCGCGTAGCGGGCGATGACCGCGTCGAACCAGCCGCAGCGACGGTCACGGCCGGTGGTGACACCGCGCTCGCCACCGATGCGGCGCAGCGCCTCGCCGTCCGCGTCGAAGAGCTCCGTCGGGAACGGGCCGGCGCCGACACGGGTCGTGTACGCCTTGAGGATGCCGATGACCCGGCTGATCTTCGTCGGGCCCACGCCGGCACCGGTGCAGGCGCCGCCCGCGGTCGGGTTCGAGGAGGTGACGAAGGGGTACGTGCCGTGGTCGACGTCGAGCAGGGTGCCCTGGCCGCCCTCGAAGAGCACGACCTTGTCGTCGTCGAGCGCCTTGTTCAGGATCAGCGTGGTGTCCGCGACGAACGGCTTGATCTGCTCCGCGTACTGGAGCATCTCCTCGACGATCTGCGCGGCGTCGATCGCGCGGCGGTTGTAGAGCTTGGCGAGCAGCTGGTTCTTGCCCTCCAGCGCCGCCTCGACCTTCTGGACGAGGATCGACTCGTCGTACAGGTCCTGGACCCGGATGCCGACGCGGTTGATCTTGTCGGCGTAGGTCGGCCCGATGCCGCGACCGGTGGTACCGATCTTGCGCTTTCCGAGGAACCGTTCCGTCACCTTGTCGAGCGTGACGTTGTACGGGGTGATCAGGTGGGCGTTACCGCTGATCAGGAGCTTCGACGTGTCCACGCCGCGCTCGTTCAGTCCGCTCAGCTCGGAGAGCAGGACCGCCGGGTCGACGACGACACCGTTTCCGATCACCGGGGTACACCCCGGCGAGAGGATTCCGGAAGGGAGAAGATGCAGCGCGTACTTCTGGTCGCCGACGACGACGGTGTGGCCGGCGTTGTTGCCGCCCTGGTAACGCACTACATAGTCAACGGATCCACCGAGGAGATCGGTGGCCTTTCCCTTGCCCTCGTCACCCCACTGAGCACCGAGCAGCACAAGTGCGGGCACAGGCGTACACCCCTTCCGGGTGGGGCATGTCCAAGGTCAGGGGCCGAGGCCGCCTCACCGGTGTGCCCCGGAATAGACGAAGCCCCTGGCGCAATAGCGCAAGGGGCTCTTGCACAAAGATGCTACCCGAGGAAGGACCGAGGTGTCGGATCACGACCAGCTGCTGGTCATCGTCGACCCGGTCGCCCGCCGAAGCGACGGCGAGTCCGTGCGGATCGCGAAGGATGTCCTGTCGGCGGGCGCGGAAGCGAAGATCTGCCTGCCGGACAGCCCGGAGGAATTCACCCGGGCCCTGGCGCGGCGCGGCTCCCGGCACCCCGTGGTGCTCGGCGACGACCGCGCTCTGCTCCGTACGGTGACGTTGCTGCACCGGGACCGGGAGCTCGCCGACGGGGCGCTCTCGCTCGTCCCGATCGGCCCGCCGGGCGCCCTGGAACTGGCGCACGCGCTCGGCGTGCCGCGCTCCACCCCGGCGGCGGCGCGGGCGGTCCTCGACGGGGCGGTGCGCCGCCTCGACCTGCTGGTCGACGACAGCGACGGGGTCGTCCTCGGCGACCTGCTCGTCCCGGCCGTGCCCGTCCTGGCCGCGCCGACCTCGTCCGTCTGGGGCACCTGCCGCTCCCTGGTGCGCACGCTGGTCCGGCCGGCCCCGACGGCCCTCGCGGTCCGCACCCACCGGCTGCGGGTGGAGGCGGACGGGGTGCTCCTCGCCGACGTGGACACGCCGGTGGAGGGCCTCTCGGTCCGCTCGGTCGCCGGTACGGCGGAGGTCACGGTCCACCCGGCCCACCACGCGCCGGACCACCGGGCACGGGCCCGCACGCTCACGGTCTCGGGCCCGGACTTCCGCTACCGCGCGGACGGCCGCGTCTCGGGGCCGGTCCGGCGACGGACGTGGACGGCCCGGGCGGGAGCGTGGGGGCTGACGCTTCCCCGGGACACCATGGCGCTCTAGCCTGCCGGTGGGGCGGGAGTGACTGGTGGGACGAGGGGGGCTTGTGGTGGCGCGTGCGCTGGATCTCCGGGAGACGGCCGACGCACTGGACCGGTACCGGCGGAGGGCCGTCGAGCTGATGGGCATCGCGGCGGTCGCCGTCGTGCTGGCCGTCGGTGCCGGCACGCTGCCCTGGGCCTGGGCGTCCGACGGGGTCGGCCTGCTCGGGGGGCTCGCCGTCGCGGCGCTGTCCTTCGGCATCGGCGCCTGGTCCGTCGGGAAGCGGATGGAGCACGCCCTCGGCGCCGGGACCTGGTCGGCGCACGCCGCCGTGCCCGTGGCGCGTGCCTGGAGCGGGGCGACCGTCGTCCTGGCCGCCCCGGGCAGCGGTGAGGTGTGGCCGCTGAAGGTCATGGCGGTACGGCAGCGGTACGAGCTCGTGCGGCCAGGACCGGACGGGGTGCTGTGGTGGTGCGGGGACCCGAACCTGGGCGGAGTGATCGCGCCTCCCGGCGGCGGCGAGCTGATCTGGGCGAAGCCCGTACGGGGACGGGCCGCGCGGCGCCGGATCGTGGCGCGGGCGGAGCGGGAGGGCCTGCTGAGCCGTCCGGTGCCGAGGAGCCCGCAGGCGGCCGCACCGCCCGTCTCCGGGGCGGTGGCGGAACGCCGTCGGCGCCGGTGGGGCGTCTGGCGCTGGGTCGTCCTCGCCGCCGCCGTCACCGTGGGCCTCGGCATCTACGGCTTCGAGCGATCGGAGAACGACCCCCAGGTCGACCTCACCGTGCTGAGCAGGCAGGACGGCGACAGCTGCACCGTCCGCTGGAAGGACCCCTTCGACGGGACCGCGCGGACCGGCCCCTACCAGTGCACCCCCGACCTGGACCCGGTCCTCGAAGGCTGGGACACCGGCTTCGTCGTCTCGTACGGCCCCTGGAAGGGCGACCTGTACAACGCGGACTGGGAGGGCACTCCCGCCGGCGACGTGAACGACGCCTTGTTCGTCCTCGGCGCGCCGGGGCTGCTCGTGGGGCTCGTGGGGGGCGGGGTGAGCCTGTGGCGTCGGCGGGCCGTCGCCCCCGTCCCGTACACGGATCCGGCCCCTGGGGGCGCTCCCCGCGTGAGCCTCGACAAGGCCCGTACCGAGCCCTCCGCGACGTACGCCCGGCTCGCCGCCCACGCCGGGCGTCGGGCCATCCCGCAGACCCGCACCCACCGCCCCGAGGCGGACGTCCGCGCGGTGCCCTGGTGGCGCGTGCGGGGGCTGCGCCGGGGCTCCGGGCTGAACGAGGTGCTGATGGCGGCGACCGGATGCGCGGGCGCCGGCCTGGGCGTGTGGCTCGACGTCGGGATCCCGGCGTACGTCATGGCGGTCCTGATGGCCGGCACGCTCCTGCGCTCCGGCTTCCGGCTGCTGACGACCGGCCGCCCCGCGGCCCTGCTCCTCGCCCGGGCCGCGACCGCCCCCGTACCCGTCGTGCGGCGGTACGCCCTGCTGCACGACCCCCGGGGCAGCGTTCCCGTCCTGGTCGTCTTCCCGGCGCACGGCGGGCCGGACGACCGGCCCGAGGGGCTGATCGCGCTCGCCCCGCCCGGGACGCCGAACCGCCCCTCGGTCGGGCTGCCCTCGGAGCCGACCGGCTCCGTGGAGCTGCGCGGCTGGCTCGACCGGGCGGACGACGGCCTGCCGATCGTCGTCCCGTGGATCGAGGGGCGACCGCTGTGGCCGACGGAGCCGTACGCCGAGGCGAGCGGCTCGGACTTCGAGGGGCGCCTGGAGTGGCTGGCGCCGCCCGAGGAGGATCAGCCCGAGGAGGGTCAGGAGGCGGGGGCCTCGGCTCCCTGAGCCTCCTTGTGGACCCGCCAGCGGTCCATGATCCCCAGCATCTCCGTCTGCAGGAACGCGAAGAAGTCGGCGGTCTCGGCGGTCCGCCGGCCCGCCGCCGTGTCCGGGCCCAGCGTCTCCGCGCCGTCGCGGAGGACCTTCTCCCAGCGGGTCAGAACCTGGTCGCGGCGGGTGAAGGTCTCGTACCAGAGCTCGTTGTGGAGGACGTACCGCTCGCGCCGGGTGCCCGGGTCGCGCTCGCGGCTGATCATGCTGACCTGGCTGAGGTAGCGGATCGCGCCGGAGACCGCCGCCGGGCTGATCTTGAGCTGCTCGGCGAGCTCGGCCGAGGTCATGGAGGCCGTCTCGGAGGCGAGGAGCGCCGCGAAGACCCGGGCGGCCATGCGCTGCATGCCGGCTTCCGTCATCTCGGCGGCGAGGCGCTCGACGAAGCGGGAGGCCGCCGCGTCGTCGACCTCGGTCCCTTCGGGGGTGCTCATGCCGCTCATCGTCTCCCTCGCTCGCCCGTCCACCCCGACTTTATACGCTTCCTTAACTTCACAACTTTGTGAAATGAGCGTACGTTCTGAAACATGACGAAGGCAATCAGCGTCGCCGGACTCCACAAGTCCTTCGGGCGCACCCACGCGCTGGACGGCCTCGACCTCACCGTCGAGACCGGCGAGGTCCACGGCTTCCTCGGCCCCAACGGCGCCGGGAAGTCCACCGCCATCCGGGTCCTCCTGGGCCTGCTGCGCCCCGACTCCGGCGCCGCCGGCGTCCTGGGCAGAGACCCCTGGCAGCACGCCGTCGAGCTGCACCGCCGCATCGCGTACGTCCCCGGCGACGTGACGCTCTGGCGCAACCTCTCCGGCGGCGAGGTCATCGACCTGTTCGGCCGGCTGCGCGGCGGCGGCCTCGACAGGGCCCGGCGCGCCGAGCTGATCGAGCGCTTCGAGCTCGACCCCACCAAGAAGGGCCGTACCTACTCGAAGGGCAACCGCCAGAAGGTCGCCCTCGTCGCCGCCTTCGCCTCCGACGTCGACCTGCTCGTCCTCGACGAGCCGACCAGCGGCCTCGACCCGCTGATGGAGGAGGTCTTCCAGGCCTGTGTCACCGAGGCGCGCGAGCGCGGCCGGACGGTGCTCCTGTCCTCGCACATCCTCAGCGAGGTCGAGACCCTCTGCGACCGGGTCAGCATCGTCCGCAAGGGGCGGACCGTCGAGTCCGGTTCGCTCACGGAGCTGCGCCACCTGACCCGTACGAGCGTCACCGCCGAGCTGGCCTCGCCGCCCAACGGGCTCGCCGGCCTCCCCGGCGTCCACGACCTCGCCGTGACGGGACACCGGGTCAGGCTCCAGGTCGACACCGACAAGCTCGACGCCGTCCTGCGGTCCCTGACCGGGTCGGGCGTCCGGAGCCTGACGAGCACCCCGCCCACCCTGGAGGAGCTCTTCCTCCGCCATTACACCGACGAGACGGCCGAGACAGCCGAGGCAGCCGAGGCGGTCGCGTCATGAGCACGAGCGTCGCCCTCGCCGGTACCGGGACCCTCGCCCGGCTCGCCCTGCGCCGGGACCGGGTCATGATCCCGCTCTGGGCCCTCGTCACCGGCGGCCTGGTCGCCAGCGGCGCCGGCTCCCTGGAGGGGCTGTACGGCACGGCCGCCGAGCGCGCCGAGGCCGCCGCCGCCATGACCGCCAACAGCTCGATGCGCTCCTTCTACGGGCCGGTCTTCAGTGACTCCATCGGCGGGCTCGTCGCCTGGCGCTTCGGCATGTTCGCCGCCGTCCTCGCCGCCGTCGCCAGCCTGATGGTCGTCATCCGGCACACCCGCGACGAGGAGGAGACGGGCCGTCAGGAGATGCTCTCCGCCGGAGCGGTCGGCCGCCGGGCCCCGCTCACCGCCGCCCTCCTCGCCGCGCTCGTCCTCAACACCGCCGTCGCCCTCATCGTCACGGCGGGCCTCGCCGGACAGGGCGCGGCCGGGGCGCTCGCCCTCGGCCTCGCCGTCGGCGGCACCGGCATGGTCTTCGCGACCCTGGCCGCCGTCACCGCGCAGCTCACGGAGAGCGCCCGCCTCGCGAGGGGCCTGGCGGCGGCCGTCCTCGGCCTCGCCTTCGTCCTGCGGGCGGCCGGCGACGCCGGTACGGCCTCCGGGGGCTCGGTCCTGACCTGGCTCTCCCCCTTCGGCTGGGCCGAGAACGTCCGCGCCTTCGCCGGCGAGCGCTGGTGGGTGCTGCTCCTGATCGTCGCGGCCGTCCTGGCGCAGACGGCGGTGGCGTACGCGCTGACCGGCCGCCGGGACGTCGGCGCGAGCTTCCTCGCGACCCGGCCGGGCCCGGCGGAGGGCAAGCTCGCCTCGGCGGGGGCGCTCGCCTGGCGTCTCCAGCGCGGCTCGCTCCTCGGCTGGTCGCTCGGCTTCCTCTTCGGCGGGCTCGTCTTCGGCGGGATGGTCGAGGGCACGGCCGAGATCGTCGGCGACAACGAACAGGCCCGGCAGATCTTCGAGCGGATGGGCGGGCAGAGCGGGCTCACGAACGCCTTCCTCGCCACCATGGTCTCCCTCTTCGGGATGGTCGCGGCGCTGTTCGCGGTCGGTTCGGTGCTGCGGGCGCACGGCGAGGAGACCTCCGGCCGGGCCGAACCGCTCCTCGCGAACGCGCTGGGCCGGATCCGCTGGGCCGCCGGCCACCTGGTGATCGCCTTCGGCGGCTCCGCCCTGATCCTGGCCCTCGCCGGACTCGGCCTCGCCCTCTCGTACGGGCACGACCTCGGCCCGGTCCTGGGCGCCGCGCTCGGACAGCTCCCGGCGGTGTGGACCCTCGCGGGGCTCGCGGTCCTCCTCTGGGGCGCAGCCCCGAAGGCCGCGACCGCCGCGTGGGGCGCGGCCGGGATCTGTCTGGCGCTCGGCTGGATCGGCCCGGCGCTCGACCTGCCGCAGGCGGCCCTGGACCTCTCCCCCTTCGGCCACCTGCCGAAGCTCCCCGGCCAGGACCTGGCCTGGGCCCCGGTCCTGGCCCTGACGGCCCTGGCGGCGGCCCTGGTCACGGCGGGCCTCGCGGGGCTGCGCCGCCGTGACCTGACGACGAGCTGACGAAGAGCTGACGACTGCCGGGCGGCGGTCGGCCGTCGGCGGCCGACAGTCGGCCGTCAGCCGTCGGCTCACACCTCCACGAGCAGCGCCTCGACGCCCCGGATCACGTACCCCGGCGTCCGTACGGGCTCCGCCGCGAGCCGCAGGTCCGGCGCCTGGCGGAGCAGCTCGCCGAAGACCGCGTCCAGTTCGAGGCGGGCGAGCGGGGCGCCGAGGCAGTAGTGGATGCCCGCGCCGAAGGTGATGTGGGGGTTGTCGGCGCGGGTGAGGTCGAGCTCGTCGGCCGTGGGGCCGAAGCGGGCCGGGTCGCGGTTGGCGGAGCCGAAGAGGAGCGCGACCTCGGAGCCGCGCGGGATGACCTGGCCGCCGATCTCGATGTCGTCGAGGACCCAGCGCTCGAACATCTGGAGCGGGGTGTCGTACCGCAGAAGTTCTTCCACAGCTGTGGACAACTTTTCGGGATCCGGCCGGACGTCCTGCTTCAGGAGGGTCCACCAGCCGTTGACCGTGGTGTTCACGGTGGCCTCGTGGCCCGCGTTCAGGAGCAGCACACAGGTGGAGATCATCTCCTGCTCCGTCAGCTCCTCCACCCCGATGAGCCCCGAGATCAGGTCGTCCCCCGGGCTCTTCCGGCGCCGCGCGATCAGCTCCCGCAGATAGTCCGAGAACTCGATCGAGGCCGTCACCGCCCGCCGGGCCGTGTCCTCCGAGGGGTTCAGCTCGAACATCCCGCAGATCGCCGCCGACCAGGGCCGCAGCCGCCCCCGCTCCTCGTCTTCCGCCGGGATGCCCAGCATCTCGGCGATCACCGCGACGGGGAGGGGCTCGGCGACCGAGGCGAGCAGATCGCCGCCGCCCCGCGCGACCAGGTCCCCGACGAGCCCGGCGGCCAGCCGCCGTACCGTCGGCGCCAGGTTCTCCACCGTCCTCGGCGTGAACGCCTTCGACACGAGCCGCCGGATCCGGGAGTGGTCGGCCGCCTCCAGATCGAGCAGCCCGTGGTCGTTGAGCGTGTGGAACGGCTCGTACGCGGCGGGCGGCGCCTCCTGCCCGAACTCCTCGTGCGTGAACCGGTGCGTGTACGTCCGGCCCAGCCGCCGGTCCCGGAGGAGCGCCGACACGTCCTCGTAGTGCGGGATCAGCCACTGCCGGGTGGGCCCGTGCCAGTGCGCGCGGCCGGCGGCGCGCAGCCGGGCGTAGGCGGGGTACGGATCGGCGACGAACTCGGGGGACCAGGGGTCGTACACAGCGTCAACAGCGTCGATGGCGTCCATGACCGGACGCTACCCCCGAACGGGCCGTCAGCCGCCGACGCGCACCAGGCCCGCCTCGTACGCGAAGACCGCCGCCTGCGTCCGGTCGCGCAGCCCCAGCTTCACGAGGATGCGGCTCACGTGCGTCTTGATCGTGGACTCGGCGACGACCAGGTGCTCGGCGATCTCGACGTTCGACAGGCCCTGCGCGATGAGCACGAGGACCTCCGTCTCCCGCTCCGTGAGCTCCCCGATCTGCGCCATGGCGGGCGGGCGCGGGGAACTGCCGGGCGCCTTCGCGAACTCGGTGATGAGCCGCTTGGTGACGGTCGGCGCGAGCAGCGCCTCGCCCTCCGCGACCACCCGCACGCCGTCCGCGAGCTGCCGGGCCGAGGCGTCCTTGAGGAGGAAGCCGGAGGCCCCGGCGCGCAGCGCCTGGTACACGTACTCGTCCAGGTCGAAGGTGGTCAGGACGAGGACCTTCGCGTCCGCGTCGGCGGCGACGATCTCCCGCGTGGCCTCGATGCCGTTCAGCTCGGGCATGCGGATGTCCATGAGGACGACGTCCGGGCGGAGGGCGGCGACCTGGGAGATCGCCTCCCGGCCGTTGACGGCCTCGCCGACGACCTCGATGTCGGGCATCGCGCCGAGCAGCACGGAGAAGCCCTCGCGGACCATCATCTGGTCGTCGACGATCAGCACACGGATGCTCATTCCACGCTCTCCTCACGGCTCACGGGGATGAAGGCCGCCACCTCGTAGCCGCCGTCCGCCGTCACCTCGGCGGTCATCTCCCCGCCCAGCATCGTCACACGCTCCCGCATGCCGGTGATGCCGTGACCCGCGCCCGGCGAGGGCTTCACGAGACCGCGCGCCGGACCGTTGGCGATCCGCAGCCCGAGCCCCCCGAGGACATAGCTGACCTCGACCTTCGCCGCCGCGCCCGGCGCGTGCCGCAGCACGTTCGACAGGGCCTCCTGGACGATCCGGTACGCGGAGAGCTCCACGCCCTGCGGCAGCTCCCGCACCGCGCCGGTCACCGTCTTCTCGACGACGAGCCCGGCCTCGGTGACGTTGCGGACGAGGGAGTCCAGGTCGCCGAGCGTCGGCTGGGGCGCGTCGGGCGCCTCGTAGTCCTCGGCCCGTACGACCCCGAGGATGCGGCGCAGCTCGGTCAGCGCGGCGACCGCGTTCTCGCGGATGGTGAGGAAGGCCTGCTCCAGCTCCGGCGGCGGGTTCTCGACCCGGTAGGGCGCGGCCTCCGCCTGGATGGCGACCACCGACATGTGGTGGGCGACGACGTCGTGGAGCTCACGGGCGATGGTGGTGCGCTCTTCGAGGACGGTTCGCTTCGAGATCTCCTGCGCGGTCACCGTCTTGTGGGCGGTGACCTCGCGGTCGGCCTGACGGCGGACCTGGAACATGGAGACGGTGAGCAGGACGAGGGCCGAGACGAAGAGGAGCGGGACCGAGACGGAGCTGCGCCCCATGCCGAGGAACATCTCGGCAAAAAGGCAGTAGCCGGCCGTCACGATCCACATCCACACGGCGGTACGGGGCGAGGTGCGGGCGGCGACCACGGCGAGGACCACCACATGGCCGACGAGGCAGGCCGCCGTCCAGGGCCAGCCGCCGTCGAAGCCGCCGATGTACCCGACGAAGGGGGCCGCGCCGAGCGAGGCCCAGAAGGCGAGGATCGGCCGGACCAGGGTGAGCAGCACGATCGCGGCCGGCGCGCAGGTGATCACGAGCGCCGACACGCCGAAGGCGTAGTAGATCCGGTCGTATCCCAGGGCGAAGACGATCACGGCGCAGAACGCGACGAAGGCGTGCGGGAGCAACCCCGCGAAGATACGTATCCGCTCCGGCAGGAAGCGGGTGGGCCCGCTGTTCACGTCCATGCGCGGCAGCGGCCGGTAGGCGAAGGCATCATGAAACAGCTCTTGGCGCAGCCCGCCGAGGGCCACCTGCACCAGGTGGAGCTCGGGGCTGCGGCTCGTCTCGGAGGTCCGTGTCTCGGTCACGCGCTCCACGGTACGGGCGCCGGGAGACCCGGTCGTCCCGCTCGTTGCGGATCCTTCCGGGTCCCCCTTGAGGACTATGGCCTGGGCCGGGGCAGCCTCAGGCGATGCTGCTGTAGCTGTTGCCCTGGTACCCGTACAGGTCCGTCGTCCGGCGGATGAAGAGGGTGGAGGCGTCCGTGCTGCTCGTCGAGCGGTAGACGTACGCGCCGTGCTGGCCGCTGGTCCCGTACGCGATCAGGTCGGGGCGCCCGTCGTTGTCGAGGTCGCCGGCGCCGACGAGCTGCCTGTAGCCGCCCCAGCCGCCGCCGACCTGGACCCGGGGGGCGAACTTGCCGCGGCCGTCGCCCTGGTAGAGCCAGAGGACGCCGGAGGTGTCGCGGGCGACCAGGTCACCGGCGGACGTGCCGGTGATGTTCCCGACGGCCGCCAGGTGGTTGTACGCACCCCAGCCACCGCCGACCTTCACGCGCGTGGCGAACGGGGCCGTGGCGCTGCCCGTGCCCTTGTAGAACCAGAGCGTGCCGGTGCCGTCGGTGGCGACGAGGTCGGGGCGGCCGTCGCCGTTGAGGTCCGAGCCGCCGGCGAGCTTGTTGTAGGCGCCCCAGCCCGAGCCGACCCGCACGCGGGTCGCGAAGCCGCCGTCGCCCTTGCCCTGGTAGTGCCAGAGCACGCCGGAGCCGTCGAGGGCGATGAGGTCGCCGTGCTTGCCGCCGGCGATGTTGCCGACGGCCTCGATCTGCTTGTACACGCCCCAGCCCGAGCCGATCCGGGTGGTCTTGGCGAGCCTGAAGTCGCCGTAGTACGCGCGGTCGCTCATGTCACTGCGCCAGAGATCCCCGCTGACGTCCCGGGAGAGGACGTCGGTGGAGCCGTTGTCGTTGAAGTCGTGCGGATTGAACGCGCGGGCGATGCTCATCTTCGAGCTCTTGTAGGCGGGCGCGCCGGCACCGTCGTCCGACGTCGCCTTCACCGCGACGGTGTACGCGCCGTTAGGCGCGTCCACCAACGACAGCGAGTCCGGGTCCTGTTCCTCGAAGATCGGCTTCCAGGTGAAGGAGAAGACCGTGCTGTACCTCGGGGCGGTCAGACGCTGCGTGATCTTCTTGCCGGTTGCGACGTGGGTGATCGTGACGTCCAGGTTGGCGTCGCCGCGCGACAGCGTCCATTCCAGGGTCACCCGGCCGTTGGTCTTGTCGATCTCCGCCACGGCGGGGACGTTGACCTGGTCGATCGTCAACGGGACCACCGAGGTGGCCGCGAACGCGGTCGGAGCTGTGGCCAGGGCGCCGGCGCCGAGGGCCGAGACGGCGAGGACTGCCGTGACGGCCAGGCCGAGACGCCTGGCCGTGGTGCGGAACTGCAAGGTGAAACCCCCACGAGGAAGATCGGACACGGGCGTGCCCTGTCCGATGAGACTCGCGACCAGTTCGAGCGGTTGTACGAAAACCCGCCGGAATATTCGGCTCCGGAGTCACCAGGCCAGCTGGGCGATCTCCTCCGAGACCACCGCGCAGGCGTCCGCCGCCGGGTCGATCAGGGGGAAGTGGCCGATGCCTTCGAGGAGGGTGAGGCCGATCTCCTCGCCCGCCTTAGCCGCCGCGTCCGCGTAGGCCTCGGCGACGGTGTGCGGGACGTCGCGGTCCTCGCGGCCCTGGACGATCGTGGTCGCGATGCCCGTCGGGAGAAGGGCGGCCGGGTCCGCGAAGGGTGCGCGGTGGGCGTACTCCGCCTCGCCGCCGAGGAGTTCGGTGACCGCGCCGCCGCACACGTCGAGCTCCACCGCACGGTCGAAGTGGGCGATGGGGGCGAGGGCGACGACCCCGCGCAGTGCGGGCGGGGCGGGCAGGCGCCACGGCGAGCCGGCGGGCAGGACGTGCCGGGCGGCGGCCCAGAGGGCGAGGTGGCCGCCGGCGGAGTGGCCGGTGAGGACGATCCGGGCGGTGTCCGCCTGCGGCAGGTGGACGGCGGCCAGGGCCGGTACGGCGTCGAGCGCGGCGGCCACGTCGTCGAAGGTCTCCGGCCAGCGCCCGGCGACCGGCGCCGTACCGCCCTGGCGGGGGATGTCGCTGCCGCGCCGGTACTCGACGCTGGCCACGGCGAAGCCCCGGCGGGCCAGGAAGTCCACGAACGGGGTCAGGTGCTGCCGGTCGTACGGCGCCCGCCACGCGCCGCCGTGCAGGGCGACGACGAGCGGGGCCCGGGTGCGGCCGTCGCGCGGGGCGTAGAAGTCGACCACCTGGTCCGGGTGGTCGCCGTACGCGGCGGAGGCGTCCGGGGCGACGGCCGGGTGCGAGAAGGCCGAGGCTTCTTCGGCGGCATCCCGCGCGGCGGGGTCCGGCATGCTGTTCCAACCTCTCGGAGACGCGGCCGAATTGGCCTGACCTGCGGGGACGGTACCAGCACCGGAGCCCCCGCAGATCAGGCGATCATCGGACGGTCACCCCTCAGGCGGGGAGGTCGGCCAAGACCTCCGCGAGGACGCGGGCCGCCCGCTCCGCGTCCGCGAAGCCGACGTACAGCGGCGTGAAGCCGAACCGCAGCACGTCCGGGCGGCGCAGGTCGCCGACGACCCCGCGCTTGATCAGCTCCGCCATGACGGCCGGCGCGTTCTCGCAGCTCAACGCGGCCTGGCTGCCGCGCTCGCCGTGCGCCCCGGGGGTCACGGAGGTGACCCGGCCCTCGGGGACGTACGCCCGCACGCACTCCAGGAAGAAGTCCGTCAACGCGAGGGACTTGGCGCGCACGTCCTCGATCGCGACCCCGTCCCAGACGTCCAGCGCCGATTCGAGGGCCAGCATGGAGAGGATGTCCGGCGTCCCGACCCGGCCCCGCACGGCACCCGACGCCGCCTCGTACCCGGGGGTCATCGCGAACGGGTCCGTGTGCGAGTTCCAGCCGGGCAGCGGCGAGTCGAAGGCCGCCTGGTGGCGTTCGGCGACGTACAGGTACGCGGGCGAACCGGGGCCGCCGTTCAGGTACTTGTAGGTGCAGCCGACGGCCAGGTCGACCCCGTGGGCGTCCAGGCCGACGGGCAGCGCGCCCGCGCTGTGGCACAGGTCCCAGACGGCGAGCGCGCCCGCCGCGTGGAGCGCGGCGGTGAGACCGGGCAGGTCCTGGAGCCGGCCCGTCCGGTAGTCGACGTGGTTGACGAGCGCGAGCGCCGTACGGTCGCTCACCGCGTCCGCCATGTCGGCCGGGTCGCACGCCACGATCTCGTGACCCGTCATGCGCGCCGCGGACTCCGCGATGTACCCGTCCGTGGGAAAGGTCGTCGCGTCGACGAGGATCTCTTCCCGCTCGTCGCCGTTGATCCGGGCCGCGGCGACGACCGCCTTGAAGACGTTCACGCTCGTCGAGTCGCCGACCACGATCTGCCCGGGGGCGGCACCGACGATCGGGGCGATCCGGTCGCCGATCCGCTCGGGCGCGGTCCACCAGCCGGACTCGTCCCAGGAGCGGATGCGCAGCTCGCCCCACTCGCGGGTGATCACGTCGGCCATGCGGGCCGGGACGTGCGCGGGAAGCGCGCCGAGGGAGTTGCCGTCGAGGTAGACGGTCCCCTCGTCGAGGGCGAACCTCTCGCGGTGCCCGGCCAGGCCGTCGGCGGCGTCGAGCCGGGCTGCCTTCTCCTCGTACGACTCAGACATGGCTGCGGGCCGTCCAGAGCTCGGGGAACACGTTCTTCTGGGCCCGCTTCTCCAGCCAGGCCACGCCGGCCGAACCGCCGGTGCCGGTCTTCGCGCCCATCGCGCGCCGGGTCGCCACCAGGTGGTCGTTGCGCCAGCGCCAGACCAGCTCGGCGACGTCGCTCAGGGCCTCGCCGAGGCGGACCAGCTCGGTGTTCTGGTCGGCGTCCGCGTAGATCCCGGCCCAGACGGCCTCGACCTCGGGCGAGGGCTCGTACCGCTGCGCGAGGTCACGGCCGAGGACCGACTGCGGCACGGGCAGACCGCGCCGGGCCAGCAGGGCGAGGACCTCGTCGTACAGGCTCGGCTCCTGGAGCGCCTTCTCCAGCTCGGCGTGGACGCGCGGCGCGCCCCGGTGCGGGACGAGCATCGACGCGGACTTCTCGCCGAGCAGGAACTCCATGCGGCGGTACATCGCCGACTGGAAGCCGGAGCCCTCGCCGAGCGCGGCCCGGTAGGCGTTGAACTGGCCGGGGGTGAGCTGGGCCAGCGGCCGCCACGAGTGGTTGAGCGCCTCCAGCTCGCGGACCGAGCGCTTGAGGGCGTCCATCGCGACGGGGACGCGGTCCTCGCGCAGGGCGCGGCTCGCGGTCTCCCACTCGTGGACGATGACCGTGAACCACAGCTCCATGACCTGGGTGGTGACCAGGAAGACCATCTCGCCCGGGTCGTCCGAGCGGAGGTGCTGGAGGTGGGTGAGGACGTCCGCCTGGACGTAGTCCTCGTACGGCGTGGTGCCCGCGAAGTCGAGGTTCGGGTCGACGGCGACCGAACCGGCTCCGGAATCGGGAGAACCCTGGGGGAGTGACATTGCTGTCTCCTCGATACGAACTACCGGGTAGCGGTCTGCTCCACCGTACGCACGGTATTCCGTGCGGCACGGGAGCCCCGGTCCCCTCGGGAGGCGTGCTTCGTCGCGCGCCGTCCCAACGGCATCATGACACGATCGGCCCCGTGATGTAGCTCCCGTCTTCGGCATACGGAAACGCATTCGATCGGCAGCCGTTGAGGCCCTTGATCTGCTGCATCATCGCGGGCGCGAGCTTGCCCGGACCCGGGCAGCCCATGTGCTGCCGGATGCCGATCTCGTGCCCGACCTCGTGGTTGATGATCAGATGCCGGTACTCGACGGCCTCCCCCGCGAAGGTCGGCGAGCCCAGCATCCACCGTTTGAGGTTCACGACGACGCCGTCGGCGGTCTCGCAGTTCAGCTCGCCGTGGGTGTTCAGGCCCTGCTGGAGGCAGAGGGCGTCCGCGGTGTCCGGGGTGGCGATCCGGATGACGAAGTCGGCGTTCTGCGACACCAGCTGGAACCGGCCCCGGCCGTGCGCGGCCCAGCTGCGCGGATGGTCCAGGATCTGCTGGATCTCGGCCGCCGCGCCGTGCGCGGACAGCTCGATGCCGTCCTCGACCTGGACCCGGTAGCGGCGCAGCGAGCCACCGGTGCCGACCGCGTCGCCGGAGGCCTGCGCGGTGGTGAACGTCCCGGCGCCGGACTGCGGCACGGTCGTCTTCTTCGGGCTCGGCTTGGGCTTCGGCTTCGCCGTCGTGGGCTTCGGCTTCGGCTTCGGTGTCGGTGTCGGCTTCGCCGTCGTCGGCCGGGGCGCGGGGGCGTCCGTCGTGGGCGCCTCGCTCGCGGCCGTCGCCTGCGGACCGGGGGCGGCCGAGTCGTCGGTCGCGGTGCCGTTGAAGTGGGCGAGGGCGGCGCCGCCGCCGAGCGCGACGGTCATCAGGACCAGGGCCGGAAGCGCGAGCCGGCTCACGGGGCCGCGTCTGCCTCTGCCCCGCCGGCGGCTCTGTTTCCCTCGCCGTCCTGCGGGTGCGGCACGCTTGCCCACGACAGTCTTCTCCCCTGCGTCGGCCGGTGTGGGGGAAGAGGAGATGGGGCCTCGGATACCGGCGTCTTCGGTCCTGCGGTCCCGGGGATCGTACCGGCCATCTTCGAACGCCATCGAACGCCGTCGGAGGCGCCGCGAGGTCTGTCCCGATTTCCCCCGGCCCGGCGGGGCAGGGGGAAATCGGGACGGATCAGGTCGTTCCGAGGGTGGTGCGGAGGGTGTTTCCGCGGGTGGCGCGGAGGGTGATGCAGGGGTCGTGCGGAGGGTGGTGCGGACGGTCAGCCGAGCGTCTCCGCCGCGGTCTCCGAGGAGTCCCGCAGGAAGGTCGTGCAGCGCTCGTACTCCGCCTTCTCACCGATCGCGCCGGCCGCCCGGGCGAGGGCGTGCAGGGCGCGCAGGAAGCCGCGGTTCGGCTCGTGCTCCCACGGCACCGGGCCGTGGCCCTTCCAGCCGCTGCGGCGCAGCGCGTCCAGGCCCCGGTGGTAGCCCGTACGGGCGTAGGCGTACGACTCGACGACCCGGCCGCCCTCGAAGGCGTCGTCGGCGAGACGGGCCCAGGCGAGCGAGGAGGTCGGGTACTGCGCGGCGACCTCGGCCGGCGCCGTACCGCTCGCGAGCAGTTCGCGCGGACCCGGCTCGTCCGGCAGGTGGGTGGGGGCCGGTCCCCCCAGCAGGTTCTCGTGGATGGCCATGGGGACCACCCTAGGGGGTGTCGTGTCGGTCGGGCCGGATCAGGGAGCGGGGCCCGGTGCCGCCGGATCGGGAGCGGGGCCCGGTGCCGCCGGATCAGGCCTGGGCGTCCCGCTCGCCCGGGTCCACGGGCGCGTCCCGCTCCCCCGGGTCCAGCGGCGGTGACGTCACCCCGCAGTGCACCCGGCACTCCGGGTGGCACTTCGCTCCCCCCGGCGGGGTGCGCATCGTCGTCCAGGCGAGCACCGCCCCGACCACCAGGATCCCCGCGCACATCGGCATCGCGCGCCGGAAGGTCTCGTCGAACTCCGTCGCCGAGCGGTACGTCTCCGGGCCCATCCCGGCGAGCAGCGGCAGCGCGGCCACCGCGAGCAGCCCGGCCGCGCGCGCCGCCGCGTTGTTGATGCCGCTCGCCAGGCCCGCCCTGCCCACGTCCACCGAGGCCAGGACGGTCGCGGTCAGCGGGGCGACCAGGGCCGTCATGCCGAGGCCGAGCACCAGCACGGCCGGCAGCACGTCCTGTACGTACGAGGCGTCCTCCCCGACCCGCAGCATCAGCAGCATCCCCACCGAGCACAGCAGCGGCCCCACCGTGAGCGGGATCCGGGGCCCGATCCGCTCCCCCAGCTCGCCGGACTTCGCCGAGAACAGCAGCATGAGCACGGTCGTCGGCAGCAGGGCCGTACCGGCGCCGAGCGCCGAGTAGCCGGAGACCACCTGGAGCTGGAGCGCGGCGAGGAAGAAGAAACCGCCGAACGCCGCGTACACGCAGAGGGTGACCAGGTTGACCGCCGTGAACAGCCGGGACGCGAAGATCGACGGCGGTGCCATCGCGCGCTCGCCGCGCCGCCGCTCCACCGTCACGAACGCCGCCCCGAGCACCACGCCGGCCGCCCCCGCCCACCAGGCCTCGCCGATCAGCGCGTACGTCACGAGCCCGAGCGCCGCCGCGCCCAGGACCGCGCCGAGCACGTCGAAGCGGCCGTGCGCGGTCTCGTCGCGCGACTCGGGCACATGGCGGAGCGCGACGGGCACGCAGAGGGCGGCGAGCGGCACGTTCAGGAGGAACACCCACCGCCAGCCGGGCCCGTCGACCAGCCAGCCGCCGACGAACGGCCCGACCGCCGCGCCCACGCCGCCGAAGCCGGACCACAGGCCGACCGCCCTGGCCCGGTCGTCCTCGTGGAAACTGGCCTGGATCAGCGCGAGCGAGCCGGGTGTGAGCAGCGCCCCGCCGACGCCCTGGAGGGCGCGGGCCGCGATCAGGATCCCGGCGTTCGGCGCGAGCCCGCACAGCAGCGAGGCCACCGCGAACCACACCACTCCGATCACGAAGACCCGGCGCCGCCCGTACCGGTCGCCGAGCGCCCCGCCGAGCAGGATCAGCCCGGCGAGGGTCAGCATGTAGGCGTTCACGATCCACTGGAGCTCGCCCATGTCGGCGTCCAGGTCCTCGCCGATGTGCGGCAGGGCGACGTTGACGACGGTGGAGTCCAGCAGGACCATCCCGGACCCGAGGACGGTCGTGAACACGATCCACCGGCCGGTCTTCGAGGCCATCCGTACGTCCCGCTCGCCCATGCCAGCATGGTCCCGCGAAGCGGACGCCGACGCTCGCCGACGCTCGCTGACGTGCGGCGACGTGCGACGACGTGCGGCGACGGTGACGCGCGCTGGCGCCGACGTGCGCCGACGTGCGACGGCACTCGCCGACGTGCCCGCCCTACGAACCGGCTCGGGTCAGCTCGTCCGCAGCCGGGTCGCCGCCCGGATCAGCGCGTCCACGCCCCGCTCGGCCTTCTTCCGCGGGCAGCCCACGTTCAGCCGGACGAAGCCGGGCGTCCCGTACACCCCGCCCGGCATGATCGCGACCTTCTCCACGGACACCAGCTCCTCCTGGAGCCGGGTCTCCTCGATCCCGAGGGGCCGCAGGTCGATCCAGGCCAGGTAGCCGGCCTGCGGGGGCTCCCAGACGACGCCGGGCAGGCCCGTGGCCAGCCGCTCCTTGAGCAGCTCCATCGTGCCCGCGACATAGCCGCGCAGCTCGTCCAGCCACGGCGCGCCCTGCCGGTACGCGGCGATGTGGGCGGTCAGCGAGAGGACGGCGGGCGAGGCGAGGCCCTCGCCGGTCTCCATGCGCCGGACGAAGGCCTCGCGCGCGTCCGGGTCGCCGACGATCCCGTACGAGCCGGAGAGCGCCGGAAAATTGAAGGCCTTCGTGCCGGAGGTGACGAGCGCCCAGCGGCGGCCCCGGCCCGCCTCGGCCACCCGCGTCCACGGGACGTGGCGGTGGCCGTCGGTGGTGAGGTCGGCGTGGATCTCGTCGCTGACGACGGCCGCGCCGTGGCGCTCGGCCAGCTCGGCGAAGGCGGCGAGCTCCTCCTCCGTCCACACCCGGCCGGTCGGGTTGTGCGGGGAGCAGAGCAGCAGCATCCGGCTGTCGGGGCGGGCGAGCTCCCGTTCCAGCGCGTCGAGGTCCCCGAGGGGCACGCCCCGCAGCTCGCGCCCGAGCCCGGTGACCGCCTTGCGGAAGCCGTCGTACGTGGGGGTGTGGACGACCACGCCGTCGCCGGGCTCCGTCCACATCCGCAGGAGCTGCGAGAGCTGGTTGAGCACCGACGGCGCGTACACCAGCGCCCCGGGGTCGATCTCGGTCGCGTACCGGCTCGCGTACCAGTGCCCGATCGCGTCCCGGAACTCGCCGAGCCGCCAGTCCGTGTAGCCGAAGACCCCGTGGTCGACGCGGTCGCGCAGGGCGGCGAGGACCTCGGGCGGGGACGCGAAGTCCATGTCGGAGATGGTGAAGGGGAGCAGGTCGGGAACGCCGAAGCGGTCCGCTATGCCGTCCCACTGGACCGACCAGGTGCCGCGCCGGTCTATCTCACGGTCGAAGTCGTACATCAGCCCTCTTGCCCTCTCGTCGACGCACGAGGGCCCGGCACCTCAGGAGGTACCGGGCCCGTCGTTCACACGCTTGTTTCAGCCGCTTGCTTCAGCCGCTTACTTCAGCTTCGTGCCGGTCGAGCGCAGCGCGGCACACGCCTCGGTCACGCGGACGGCCATGCCGGCCTCGGCCAGCTTGCCCCAGGTGCGCGGGTCGTAGGTGGACTTCTTGCCGACCTCGCCGTCGACCTTCAGGACACCGTCGTAGTTGCGGAACATGTGGTCCACGACCGGACGGGTGAAGGCGTACTGGGTGTCGGTGTCGAGGTTCATCTTCACGACGCCGTTCTCCAGCGCGGTGGCGATCTCCTCGGCCGTCGAGCCCGAGCCGCCGTGGAAGACGAAGTCGAACGGGTTGACCTTGCCGAACTTCTCGGCGACGCCCGCCTGGAGGTCCTTGAGGAGCTCGGGGCGGAGCACGACGTTGCCCGGCTTGTAGACGCCGTGCACGTTGCCGAAGGACGCGGCCAGCAGGTAGCGGCCCTTCTCGCCCAGGCCGAGGGCCTCGGCGGTGCGGATGGCGTCGTCGACGGTGGTGTACAGCTCGTCGTTGATCTCGTGGGTGACGCCGTCCTCCTCGCCGCCGGTCGGGGTGATCTCGACCTCAAGGATGATCTTGGCGGCGGCGGCCTTCGCGAGCAGCTCCTGGCCGATGGCCAGGTTGTCGGCGAGGGTCTCGGCGGAGCCGTCCCACATGTGCGACTGGAACAGCGGGTTCTCGCCACGGGCGACGCGCTCGGCGGAGATGTCGAGCAGCGGGCGGACGTAGCCGTCCAGCTTGTCCTTCGGGCAGTGGTCGGTGTGCAGAGCGACCGTGATGTCGTACTTCGCAGCGACGATGTGCGCGAACTCGGCCAGGGCAACGGCGCCCGTGACCATGTCCTTGTTGTACTGGCCGCCCAGGAACTCGGCGCCACCGGTCGAAATCTGAATGATGCCGTCGCTCTCGGCCTCCGCGAAGCCTCGCAGCGCCGCGTGCAGAGTCTGGGTCGAGGTCACATTGATGGCCGGGTAGGCGAACTTGCCTGCCTTCGCCCGGTCGAGCATCTCGTTGTAGACCTCGGGGGTTGCGATGGGCATTCGTCCGCTCCTTGTGATGTGCGGGGTGTGTGCGTTTCTGTCCCTGACCTGGGGGCGACGTCATCGTCGCCCCCATCCTTTCAGACTCTCGTCCGGGCTCCCACGGGCACGGCATGCCAAGGGGCGGGGTGTTTCACGTGAAACACCCCGCCCCTTGGCGAATATGCAGGTCAGGACCGTTCCTGCCGGGGTCCGGGACCTAAGTCACGACTTCGCGGCGGTTACGCCAGGCCGAGATCGTCCAGCTGGTAGCCGGTGAGGTACGGCAGACCCGCGCCGGCGATCGCGCCGGCCGCGCCCCGGTCCACGATCGTGGCCACGGCCACGACCTCGCCGCCGGCCTCACGGACGGCCTCGACGGCGGTCAGCGGCGAGCCGCCGGTGGTCGAGGTGTCCTCGACGACGAGGCAGCGGCGGCCCTTGACGTCCGTGCCCTCGATACGGCGCTGCATGCCGTGCGCCTTCTGCGCCTTCCGTACGACGAAGGCGTCGAGGCGCTGCCCGCGCGCGGCGGAGGCGTGCAGCATCGAGGTCGCGACCGGGTCGGCGCCCAGGGTCAGACCGCCGACGCAGTCGAAGTCGAGGTCAGCGGTGAGGTCGAGCATGACCTGACCCACCATCGGCGCGGCCTCGCCGTCCAGCGTGATGCGACGCAGGTCGATGTAGTAATCGGCTTCCAGACCCGAGGAGAGGGTCACCTTGCCGTGCACCACGGCCTTGTCCTTGATCTGCTGGAGCAGCTCAGCGCGTACGTCAGTCATGGTCAGCAGCTTAAGGGGCGCCCTCTAGAGCCGCCGCCAGCGCCAGACGCTTCCGATCTCCAGGGGGTCGATCGGGGTGACGAGACGCGGGTGGGTGTTGAGGCCGTTCGGCGGGCCGGACTGCGGCTCGACGCAGACGGCCTCCGCCGGCTCGTCGTAGATCACGACCCACTCGGCGCGGCTGGTGACCTTCAGCTCCAGCTCCTCCGGCCAGGTGAGGGTGACGTCGACGCCGTCGGGCATGCCGAAGCAGTCGTCCCAGGGGCCGGGGAGGGGATCGATCCGGCGGCCGGTGGGGAGGTGGTTCTCGCCGCGCTCCTCCTGCCAGGCGGGGGCGAAGTCGAGCTGTACGTCCTGGCCGCCCCGGCCGAGGTTGCGCAGGAACCAGGGGTGCCAGCCGGCCTGCGCCGGGAAGGAGTCGTCGTAGGTCTCGACCCCGAAGGTGAGGGAGAGGGAGTCCTCGGCCAGCTCGAAGATCTGGGTGACCTTGCCCTTGTACGGCCAGGGGTCCCCGAGCTCGCAGGTGAAGACCGCCGACGTCCCGTCGACCCGGGCCGTCTTCCAGGCGAGGTCGCGGACGGTGCCGTGGATGGCGTGCGGGGGTGCGTTGACCGGCAGCTGGTGCGTGGTCGCCCCGTCGAGGAAGCGGCCGTTCTCGGTGCGCCCGCACCAGGGCACCATCGGGAAGCACCCGAACCGGTCGCCTTGGCGCAGCACCTCGGTACCGCCGATGCGCAGGCCCTCGATCCGGCAGCCGTGTTCGGGGCTGATGGTCAACTCGGCGTCGCCCGCCGTCAGTCGCGTCTGCATGCTCACACCTCGACCCTAAACGTGCCGGGCCGATTCAGCGGCGTCGACGCAGGGCCCGGCCGACGACGACGGCGGAGGCGATGGCGAGCGCGGCGGCGGGGGCGATCCAGCGCAGGGTGGCGGTCGCGCTGGTGGCCTCGGGCGCGGGGACGGGGGCGTACCGGCCGCGCGGCGGGGCGTGGTCGACCTCCTCGGCGCTGCGCCCGATCATGGTCCGCCGCGCGTGGGCGGCCTCGGCGGCGGGCTGCGGGGCGGGGAACTCGATCGGGGTGGCGCCGAAGTCCTCGTCGAGGAGGGGGTCGAGAGAGGGGGGCGGGACGGGCGCGTCGAAGACGGAGGGGCGCCCGGGCTCCTCGACCCCGTCGTCCACACCGTCGTGATCGGAGTCGGAGTCGGACTCGGAATCGGGGTCGGAATCGGGGTCGGAGTCGGTCTCCTCCGGCTCCGGCGCAGGCGCCTCCGCCGTCCCCGGCATCTCGGCTTTCCCGGGCTCCTGGGGCTCCTCGGGCTCCTCGGGCCCCCCGGGCTCCCCCGCCAGCGCGGTCAGTGCTTCCACGAACTTGTCGAGCAGCCGGACGCCCGCCGCGGCCCGTGCCTCGTCCGTGGCCTCGGCGAGCCGGCCGGCCGCCGTCAGCGCGCCGGTGAAGCCGATGCTCGTGCCCTCGTCCACAGGGGTGAGGACGACCGTCAGGGAGAGCTCGGCCGAGCCCTTGCCCCGGGCCTCGGCGCCCTGTCCCTCGTAGGTGATGGCGCCGTCCCGCTCGACGACCCGCAGGGCGCCCCGGTAGGTGATGGTGTGGCCGCCGACCCGGACCTTGAGGCGGCCCGCGAGGGGGCCCGCCTCCGCGTCGGCGTCCCGCTGGAGGCCGGGCACGCAGCGCACCACCCGGGCCGGGTCCGTGAGCGTCGCGCGCAGGGCCTCGGCCGGTACCGGAACGAACACCTCATGCTCCATGGAAGCCGAGCCTACTCAGGCCGGGGCGCGGCGTCGCCTCTTTGCGCCGGGGCCCGCGCGCCCCTGTCACCACCTTTCGCGCTTCCCTCAGCCGCCGTACCGCGGGTGGACCAGGGTCGAGGACGGCAGCGCGGCGCCCCGGGCCCGCTCGGCACGGCGCGCGGCGGTCTCCAGGGTGCCCGCGCCGAGGGAGCGCAGCCGGGGCGCGTCGGGTGCGAGGCCGAGGACGGGCGGCCGGTCGCCCGGGACGGCGAGGAGGAAGCCCCAGTCGCCCGGCCCCTGTTCCGTACCGCCGGTGCGGTCGGCGCGGTCGGGGCCCGCCGCGAAGCCGGGGGTGCGGCCGCCGGCGCTGTACGGGCGGGTCGCGAACCCGGCGGCGTGCAGGGTGGCGTCCACCGTCCAGTAGGTGTGCGGCCGGTCGGTGACCGATCCGGCGTGCACGGCGAAGCGTCCCGAAGCGGTGAGGACGCGGGCCACGAGTCCGTGGAACTCCTCGGAGTAGAGCTTGGTGCTGGGGGTGATGCCCGGGTCGGGGAGGTCGGAGATCACCACGTCGTACCGTTCCTGCACACGATCGGCGGCGCCCCGGAGCCAGCTGAAGGCGTCCGCGTAGACCACCCTGACGCGCGGGTCCCGGAACGCCTGCGCGTTGAGCGTGGCGAGGGCCGGATCCGTGCGGGACAGGCGGACGACGCCGGGGTCGATCTCGACGACGGTCACGGAGGTGACGCCGGAGTAGCGCAGCACCTCCCGGGCGGCGAGCCCGTCCCCGCCGCCGACGATCAGGACGCGGGCGTGCGGGCCCTTCATCGCGGGGTGGACGAGTGCTTCGTGGTAGCGGTACTCGTCCTGTCCCGCCACCCGCAGCCGGCCGTCGAGGAACAGGTCGGGCGGCCCCTCGCGGCCTCCCGTCACCACCACCTCCTGGAGGTCGGTGTGGACGGCGACCCGCACCTGCTCCCCGTACACGGCGCGGCGCGCGGCCTCCTCGAAGTCGTCGACGAGCACGGTCGCGGTGGCCAGGACGGCGAGGACCGACATGTTGACCCCGATCAGCAGGGCGCGGGAGCGGGTGGTGAGGTCGCGGCGGAACACCCACAGCACGAGGCCGCCGCCCGCGATCGCGTTGACCGCGCCGGTGACGAGCGCGCCGGTGAGCTGGCCGAGCCAGGGCAGCAGCAGGAAGGGGAAGGCGAGGCCGCCGACGAGCGCGCCGACGTAGTCGGCGGCGAAGAGGTCGGCGACGGTCCCCGCGGCGTCGTCCGGCTCGCCGGCCGGGGCCTGCCGCCGCGCCCGCTCGGCGAGCCCGGACCGCGCCCCGGCCCCACTCCCGGCCTCGGCCTCCGCCTCCGCCTCCGCCTCCGACCCCACTCCCGCTCCCGACCCGGAATCGGGCCCCGCCCCGGCATCGGGCCCCGGCCCCGCATCGGACCCCGGCCCGGCGGCGCGCTGTATGAGGGACATGAGGAGCGGGATCTCCGCGCCGATGAGCACGCCGATGGCGAGTGAGAACGCCACGACGACGTACCGCGACTCGCCGAGCCAGGCGAAGGCCGCGTACAGCGCGAGGGCCGAGCAGCCGCCGATCAGCGCGAGCCCGGCCTCGACCAGGCCGAAGCCGACGGCGGCGCGGCAGCGCAGCCGCTTGGCGAGGAGCGAGCCCACTCCCATCGCGAAGACCATCACGGAGAGCACGACGGAGGCCTGGGTGACCGAGTCGCCGATCAAGTACGAGGCGAGTGCGACCAGTTCGAGCTCGTAGACCAGTCCGCACGCGGCGCAGACGAAGACCACGGCGAGAACGGGGAACCGCACCGCCTGCCCCGACCGCGGCGATCGCGGCGACTTGGACGACCTGGGTGACTTGGGCGACCTGGACGACCTGGGCGGTCTGGGCGGCCGCTCGCGCCGCCGCACGGGCGGTTGTCGCACCCTTGTGGGTGGCATGGTCACGGTCGGCTCGATCATGAACGTAACGCTACGTCACGACTTACGTACTCCTTGTCACCCACACGAGTGCATCTGGAGCTCCGGAGGGGCGTATCAGAGTGTTGCGGGCATACGTTCGCCGATCCGGGTCCTGGTCACCACCAACTGCCCTTCCTGGGGGTAGGCGTGCCAGGTACGCCAGCGCACCTGTCCCTCGTGACGCTGCGCCAGCATCGCCGTGAAGGCGTGCGGGGAGCCGGGGAAGGTCCCCGCGAGGCCGTTGGGGTGGTCGGCGACGAGCGCGAGCAGCTCCTGCGCACGGCCCGCGAAGGAGCCGTGCGAGAGCGTCTCGACGCGCGCCGCGAATTCGTACTCCCATTCGCCGACGCGCTTGGAGACGCCGAGCGGGAGGGGGGTGCTGCTGCCGGGCATGCAGGCGACGGTCTCCGAGCAGCTGCGCCCCTCCTCCTCCAGGAGTACCTGGTGGGAGGCGCCGAGCAGCCTCAACTGGAGGCTGGCGCCGGAGAGTTCGAGGTCGAGTACGGCGAGGGCGGGCAGCGGCTCGCGCCCGAGGGCCCAGGCCAGATCGGCCGCGCGGGTATCGGTATAGGAGGTCTTCAGGGTGGTGAGCATGGGTCGGCTCCGCAAACACGGTTTGACGGGTGGGCCGGGGGCGCCCCGGAGAGGGTTCAACGGGAGTGGGGGATCGCCGGCTCGGTTCCACACACGGTCCGAGGGCTGTCTCTGTCAGGAGCGAGAGAACCACGGACGCCGGGCGACTCGCAGCGTTTTTACCCAACTTGCCGTGTTTTCCAACCCCTTCGGGGACCCCACAGTTCAATTGTTCAATCAGAATTGATCGACAAGATCCGCCGAATTGCCAACGACACGTGCCTCTGGGCCCGTTGCGTCTCAGCTGCCGCCGCAGCCGCCGCCCCCACAGCCGGAGCTGCCGCCGCAGCCGCCTCCGCCCCCTCCGCAGCCCCCGCCCCCGCCGCCGCTGCCGCCGTCGGCCCAGCTGCGGCCCTTCTTCCGGCGACCGCGCCGGCCGGCGCCGGTGGCGCTGCGGACGGTGGAGACCAGGACGATCAGGATGATCGCCCCGAAGAAGATGATGAAGAAATCCATCAGTACTACCCCCGTTCTTCTGTACGAGGGAGATGCCCTCCGGGGCCCTCCCTCAAAGACGACTTGAGCGATTCCAGAGCTTCAGCTGCACGACGAGGAGCTGGAGCAGGAGGACGAGGAACACGAGGAGCTCGAACACGACGAGCTGGAGGTGGAGCAGGAGGAGGACGACGTCGAGCACGACGACGAAGACGACGAGGACGAGGACGAGGAGTCCGACGATCCGGCCCACCAGCTGTCGGTGCCACTGGCGCTGCCACCGGAGCCGCCACCCGTCCGCACGGTGCCGCGCATCGACAGCGCGACGACCCACACCACGATCGCGATCACTGCCGCGATCCCGAGGATCAAGAATGCGATGTTCATGCCAGGGCGATCCCCCCGGCGCGTCCTCGCCAAAGCCCACTTGAGCAAGTCCAGAGCTTCCCCCCAGGATGGCGGTCATGACACGACCGCTGCTCAACCGCCGGCTCGCCGAATTCGGGACGACGATCTTCGCCGAGATGTCCGCGCTCGCCGCCAGAACCGGGTCGATCAACCTCGGTCAGGGCTTCCCCGACACCGACGGCCCTGAGGAGATCCGCGAGGCCGCGGTCCGCGCGCTGCGGGACGGCCGCGGCAACCAGTACCCGCCCGGCCCGGGCGTCCCCGAGCTGCGGCAGGCCGTCGCCGACCACCAGCGGCAGTGGTACGGCCTCGAGTACGACCCCGACACGGAGGTGCTGGTCACCGCCGGCGCCACCGAGGCGATCGCCGCCGCCCTGCTGGCGCTCGTGGAGCCGGGCGACGAGGTGATCGCCCTGGAGCCGTACTACGACTCGTACGCGGCCTGCGTCGCGATGGCCGGCGGCACCCGCGTCCCCGTCACGCTCCGCCCGCACGACGGCGCCTACGTCCTCGACCTGGACGAACTGCGGGCCGCCGTCACCGACCGGACCCGGCTGATCCTCCTCAACACCCCGCACAACCCCACCGGCACCGTCCTCACCCGGGCCGAGCTGACCGCCGTCGCCGAGCTGGCGATCGAGCGGGACCTGCTGGTCGTCACCGACGAGGTCTACGAGCACCTGGTCTTCGACGGTGCCGAGCACGTCCCGCTCGCGAGCCTCCCCGGCATGCGGGACCGCACGGTCACCATCGGCTCGTCCGGCAAGACGTTCTCGTTCACCGGCTGGAAGGTCGGCTGGATCACCGCGAGCCCCGAGCTGACGTCCGCCGTCCGCTCGGCCAAGCAGTTCCTCACGTACGTCTCCTCCGGCCCCTTCCAGTACGCGATCGCCGAGGCGCTCCGCCTCCCGGCCGCGTACTTCCACGAGCTCCGCGCGGACCACGCGGCCAAGCGGGACCTGCTGAGCGAGGGCCTCGCGCAGGCGGGCTTCGAGGTCTACCGCCCGGCGGGCACCTACTTCGTCACCACCGACATCCGCCCGCTCGGCTCCGACGACGGCTTCGCCTTCTGCCGGGCCCTCCCGGAGCGCGCGGGCGTCGTCGCCATCCCGAACGCCGTCTTCTACGACCACCGCGAGGCCGGCGCCCCCTTCGTCCGCTTCGCCTTCTGCAAGAAGACGGAGGTCCTGGAGGAGGCCGTCTCCCGCCTCAAGCGCCTCGCCTGAGGACAGGACCTCCTGCGGCCGACAAGGCCGTCGAACAGGTGGGTGGGTGGCCTTGTCCACGAGGCGCACGCCACGCTGCGGGGTTCGACCGGAACCGCGGGACGGCTCAGTCTCCCCGGTCGTTCTCCGTGGCGTGCAGCCGCCGGTCGAGGTCGCTCGCCCACCGCACAGCCCACTCCCGCAGGTCCGTGATGCTCTGCTCGACCAGGCCGTAGGCGGCGAACTCCTCGTCCTCGTACCAGTCCGCGCCGCCGAGACGGTCGCGGAGGTCCTGGAGGCGGAACTCGTCACGGCTGTGCCTGGCGCCGAGCGATTCGAGCTCGTGGATCGTGCGGTCGCGAGACGCCGCGTGCACGTCGATCAGGTCTCGGACGGCCCCTCGGTCGGCCAGGGCCCGGACTTTGGTGCCGACGACGTCGTCGAGGGCGAGCACCGGACCGTGCTCGGTCTCGGTCGGCGCGTCCCAGAAGTTCTCCTTGAGGACGTCCACCTCGCACTCCTCCCCGAGGGTCGGATCCGCGACGATCAGCCGAGCCGAGAGCGGGTCCGTGCTGATCATCGTGACGCGCCAGCCTCTGCGGGCCAGGCCGTGCTCCAGGGTGGCGGCGATGTCGTCCATGGGCGCCGGGTTCTCGGTGGCCACGTCGAGGTCCTGGCTCAGCCTGTCGACCAGGCCATGAGCCTGTACCGCGTATCCCCCGGTGATCACCAACGGATACGGAGTGCCGATGGCGAGAACGTCCGCCAAGAGGCGGCGGTGCAGGTCGCTCAGGTTCACGCCGCGGCGGACGCCGGTCGCGACAGGGCGGGGAACGCCTCTTCCCACACCTGGCTGATGTGCCGGCTGATCAGTGTGCGCAGCACCGGCCACTGGGCGAGCAGCAGCTCCTCGTTGAGGAGGGCGGCGAGGTCGTCGTGCTGCCCTTCCGCCAGGACGGTTCGGTACAGGCTCATGCGCAGGCGGGGGCGGTCGAGATCGTACGTGCGGAGCCCGGACCACGCGACGTGGAGCGGAAGCTCGACCTGCCCGTGCGCGGGTCCGGAGAGATCCGCGAGCGCGGCAGGCAGCCTACTCGCGTACCGCGCGCGGAGTACTTCCGCGGCGGGTGGCGAAGAGAGCGTCTGTGCCATGCGCCCGATTATCCCGCGCCGCGCCTGCCTCCGGTACCGCTGGAGCGACACCCGCCGCACGCGCCCCTCCTCCTCATGCCGTCATCCCTCGTCACGACGTCGCGACACCCGACCGGGACGTGTGGCAAACGGGTGAACGGCGGCACGCGGCGGCACATGGCGCTCCGCCGTCGGCGCTCCCGGGGCGTACGAGAAAGCCCGGCCGGGGCCGTGGCCACGAGGGTCACGGGGTCCGGCCGGGCTTCGTCGTGCTGCGGGCAGCGGTCGCGGGGAGGCTCAGGCCTCCTCGTCGTCCGCCTTCTGCTCGGGGGTCTCCAGACCGAACTGCTCGACGACCCACTTGTCGAACTCGATGGAGGCGCGGACCCAGCTGACCGTGGAGGACACGAAGTGCTCCAGGGCGACGCCGGTGCCGATCAGCATCTGGGCCTCACCGATGAGACGGAGGGTGGCGGAGCCGTCCTCCTCCTCGTGCAGGTGCGTGTAGACCTTGGGCCACAGGGTGCGGCGGTTCCAGTCGTCGATCGCGTCGAGGACCCTCGCGCGGTCGTCGGCCGAGTGCGGGCGGTCGTAGAACGTCCGCACCGAGAAGACCTGCTGCTCGTCCTCGCCGCGGAACATGAAGTACGTGCGGAATTCCTCCCACGGCGCCGCGAGGTCACCCTCGTCGTCGATGACGTACTTCAGCTCCATCTGCTCGAGGAGCTGCTTGACGAGGTCCTGGTCGGGGACGACGGGGCCCGCCGGTCCTGCGGCCTGAGGCTGGGGCTGGCCCCCGAAATTCGGAATCGAGGACGGGTCGATGCTCACCGTGAATTTCCCTTCGTACGGATGCTCGCCATCCTCCCCCATGTCGGGCGGTTCATGGGAGCCCCACCAGCCGCGATCCGCTGCGGGCTGACAAGAACCTCGCCCTTCGCCCCTCTCGTCACCGGGCCGGGCCGACGCTCAGACCGTCCTCGAAGCAGTCCACGCGGACCGTGTCGCCGTCGACGACCTCGCCCGCGAGGATCTCCTTCGCGAGCCGGTCGCCGATCGCCGTCTGGATCAGACGGCGCAGCGGCCGGGCTCCGTACGCGGGGTCGTTGCCCTCCTCGGCGAGCCACTCCAGGGCCTCCGGGGTGACCTCCAGGGTGAGCCGCCGGTCGGCGAGCCGCTTCGCGAGCCGGTCGATCTGGAGCCGTGCGATCCGGCCCAGCTCGGCCCGGTCCAGCGCCGAGAAGACGACGAGGTCGTCGAGGCGGTTGAGGAACTCGGGCTTGAAGCTGGCCCTGACGACGTCCAGGACCTGCTGCTTCTTCACGTCCTCCGAGGTCAGCGGGTCGACGAGGTACTGGCTGCCCAGGTTCGACGTGAGGATCAGGATGGTGTTGCGGAAGTCGACGGTCCGGCCCTGGCCGTCGGTGAGGCGGCCGTCGTCGAGGACCTGGAGCAGGACGTCGAAGACCTCCGGGTGCGCCTTCTCGACCTCGTCGAGCAGGACCACGCTGTACGGGCGGCGGCGGACCGCCTCCGTGAGCTGGCCGCCCTCCTCGTAGCCGACGTAGCCGGGGGGCGCGCCGACGAGCCGGGCGACGGAGTGCTTCTCGCCGTACTCCGACATGTCGATGCGGATCATGGCCCGCTCGTCGTCGAAGAGGAAGTCGGCGAGGGCCTTCGCCAGCTCGGTCTTGCCGACGCCCGTGGGGCCGAGGAAGAGGAACGAGCCCGTGGGGCGGTCGGGGTCGGCGATGCCCGCGCGGGTGCGGCGCACGGCGTCGGAGACGGCCTGCACGGCCTCGGACTGGCCGATGAGCCGCCTGCCGAGCTCGTCCTCCATGCGGAGCAGCTTCTGCGTCTCGCCCTCCAGGAGACGGCCGGCGGGGATGCCGGTCCAGGCGCCGACGACGTCCGCGATGTCGTCCGGGCCCACCTCCTCCTTGACCATGGTGTCCTTGGACGACTCCTGCTGGGCCTCGGCCTCGGAGGCCTCCGCCAGCTCCCGCTCCAGGTTCGGGATCTCCCCGTACAGCAGCTTGGAGGCGGTGTCGAAGTCGCCGTCGCGCTGGGCGCGCTCGGCCCGGCCCCGGGTCTCGTCGAGCCGTTCCTTCAGCTCGCCGACCCGGTTGAGGGACTGCTTCTCCTTCTCCCAGCGGGCGGTGAGGCCGCGCAGCTCCTCCTCGCGGTCGGCGAGGTCGCGCCGCAGCTTCTCCAGGCGCTGCTTGCTCGCCGCGTCCGTCTCGTTCTTCAGCGCCAGCTCCTCCATGCGGAGCCGGTCGACCGAGCGCTGGAGCTCGTCGATCTCGACGGGCGAGGAGTCGATCTCCATGCGGAGCCGGGAGGCCGCCTCGTCGACGAGGTCGATGGCCTTGTCGGGGAGGAAGCGCGAGGTGATGTACCGGTCGGAGAGGGTCGCGGCGGCGACCAGCGCGGAGTCGTTGATCTGCACCTTGTGGTGCGCCTCGTACCGGCCCTTGAGGCCGCGGAGGATCGCGATGGTGTCCTCGACCGTCGGCTCGGCGACGAGGACCTGCTGGAAGCGGCGCTCCAGGGCGGGGTCCTTCTCGATGCGCTCGCGGTACTCGTCGAGGGTGGTCGCGCCGACCATCCGCAGCTCGCCGCGGGCCAGCATGGGCTTGAGCATGTTGCCCGCGTCCATGGCGGAGTCGCCGCCGGCGCCCGCGCCGACGACCGTGTGCAGCTCGTCGATGAAGGTGATGATCTGGCCGTCGCTGGCCTTGATCTCGGAGAGGACGGTCTTCAGCCGCTCCTCGAACTCGCCGCGGTACTTGGCTCCGGCGACCATCGCGCCGAGGTCGAGCGAGACGAGCCGCTTGTTCTTCAGCGACTCGGGTACGTCGCCCTTCACGATCCGCTGGGCGAGGCCCTCGACGACGGCGGTCTTGCCGACGCCGGGCTCCCCGATGAGGACCGGGTTGTTCTTGGTGCGGCGGGACAGCACCTGCACCACGCGCCGGATCTCGTGGTCCCGGCCGATGACCGGGTCCAGCTTGCCCTCGCGCGCGGCGGCCGTGAAGTCCGTGCCGAACTTCTCCAGCGCCTTGTACTGCCCTTCCGGGTCGGGTGTGGTCACCCGGCGTCCTCCCCTGCTCTTCTCGAAGGCGTCCAGCAGCTTCGCTGCGCTCGCGCCCTGCCGGTCGAGGATCTCACCGGCCTGGCCGCCCTTGGCGGCGATCCCGATGAGCAGGTGTTCGGTGGAGAGGAAGTCGTCGCCGAGCTCCTTGGCCTGCCGGTCGGCGTCGGCGATGACCGCGAGGAACTCGCGGTTGGGCTGCGGGGGCGCGACCGTGGACCCCGTGATGCTCGGCTGGGCGGCGATCAGCCGCTCCGCGCCGGAGCGCACGACCGCCTGGTCGGCCTCGACGGCGGCGAGCAGGTCGGTGATGTTCTCGTTGTCCTGACCCGCCAGCAGGGCCAGGAGCAAGTGCGCCGGGATGAGATCCGGGTTCCCCGCGGACACGGCGCGGCTCGTGGCCGCGTTGATCGCGTCCCGGCTCCGGTTGGTCAGTTCGACGTCCACGTGCGGTGCTCCTCCTTGGTGTACGTACGGCTATGCGTCTCCTATGACTCATCCAGCGTACACAAAGTTGAGTCCAATCCACTCAAGCTTTCGGAGGGAGTTCTCCCCCGGGTAGTTTCCGGGGCATGGCCACAGACCCGAGGAACCCTTCCGACTCGTACCTCAGCTTCTGGCGCGAGTACCACATGTGCACCCTGACGACCCCGCGCGCGGACGGCACCCCGCACGTGGTGGCGGTCGGCGTCACGTACGACCCCGAGGGCGGCTACGCCCGGGTGATCACCAACAAGAACAGCCGGAAGGTCGCCAACGTGCTGGCGGCGGGCGCGGACGGCGCGCGCGTGGCGGTCTGCCAGGTCGACAAGGGGCGCTGGGCCACCCTGGAGGGCATCGCCCGCATCCGTACGGAGACCGAGGTCGTCGCGGACGCCGTCGGCCGGTACGCCGAGCGGTACGGCCGCACGCCGGCCCCGAACCCGGACCGGGTCGTCATCGAGATCGCCCTCACACGGGCGATGGGCCGCGCCTGAGAAGTGGCCGCGCCCAGAAGGGGCCGCGCCTGAGAAGGGGCCGCGCCCGGAAGGGGCCGCGCCCGAGAGTGTGCGGGCGCAGCACAGCGGCGCCATCGCGTTTCAGGTCCGCGATGGCGCCGCTGTGTGGGGGAAGTGCCTGAGCGATCTACAACGACGGGGGAATCGCTCAAGCACTGCGGGGGGTGGCGGTGATGGTCTCGGGTTCGATCAGCTGGTGGTCCCGCTGGTCGAGGTTGACGAAGATCATGCCGTACCGAATGGCACAGCGGATGGGCTGCGGGGCACCGCGGGGACGGCGGAGACAGCGGTAAGCACGGACGTCCTCGTCCTGCTCGCGTGCCACGACGATCGGTTCTCCGAAGAGGGTGACCTTCAGCGCGTCGCCACGGTGGGGGATGGCCGTGGCGAGATCGACGAAGTGCCAGCCGGACCGATAGGCCGAAGCCATCTCCCGGCGGAACCTGGGGTCATCGGGTACGTTCATGCGTCCGTCTAATTCCAGCCGGGGTCCTGCGCGGGGGCCACGCTCCAGCCCGGGTCGCCGACCAGGTGCCAGCCCGGGTCCAGCGGAGCGGCCTGTACCTCGGCCGGCGCCGTGTGCCAGCCGGGGTCCTGGGTCACTCCCACGGCGCCCACTGCGGCCGCCGCGATGAAGGCGACACCGGCCACCGTGCGTATGAGCTTCTTCATCATCACCGAGCAACCTCACTTGAAGGCAACGTCTCTTTACCAACCCCCGCGAGTAAGACGATGGCTTACTCTCTGCACCTGCACCACCAAACCCAGGCATCATGTTCCTGAGATGCAGGAGCCTGGGGGTGTACATATGCGGAAAGAAGCGGACGAAACAGGTCACCCGCATTCGTATGCCGAACTCTGCAAAGCCGGCTCCGAGCTGTACGCGGCCGCCCTGCGGACCGGACGAATAGCCCGGTCAGAGACCTTGGAGGCCCCCTGCCTCCTCGATCTCTCGCTCCTCCACCCCGACCCGGACGACGCCCAGTGGCTGCGCCCGGTTCCCCCCTCGGCCGCCCTCGCCCAGCTCCTCCAGCCGATCGAACGGGAAATACTCGACCGCCGTCGGCGCACCGTCGCCCTCTCGGACGCTTTCGAGCCGTTCATGGCCATCAGCGCCCACGACACCCCCACCACGCACGCCATCACCGTCCTCGAGGGCATCGACCGCATCAACTCGACCCTCGACCGCGTCGTCGCCAACTGCCGCCACGAACTGCTCACCGTCCAGCCCGGCGGCGGACGCCCCGCACAGGCCCTCAGCGAAGCCCTCGACCGCGTCTCGCCGCTCCTCGGCCGCGGCATCAGCATGCGCACCCTCTACCAGCACACGGCCCGCCACACCGAGCTCACCCTGACCTACCTGGAGCACGTCGGCCCCGAGGTCCAGGTGCGCACGCTGGAAGAGATCATCGACCGGCTGATCATCGTCGACCGCGAGGTCGCCTTCGTCCCGGCCCGCAGCGACCGCCAGGTCGCCCTGGAACTGCGCCACCCCGGCCTGGTCGCCTACCTCGGCGGCGTCTTCGACCAGTTCTGGCAGCTCGCGGTGCCGATCCGCGAGGAGATCCCGTACGACATCAAGACCGACGGCATCGGCGGCGTCCAGCGCTCCATCGCCAAGCTCCTCGTCGAGGGCCACGTCGACGAGGCCATCGCCCGCCGCCTCGGCATGAACGTCCGGACCTGCCGCGCCCACATCGCCAAACTCGCCGCCGCCCTCGGCAGCGGCAGCCGCGCCCAGCTCGGCTATCTCATCGCCCAGTCCGGCATCCTCGAACGGGACAACTGACCAGCGTGTACGTACAGATCGACCTCGACGGACCCGCGGGCACGCTCCGCGTCTCCGGCCACGGGCTGCCGACCGTGGAGCTCGTCCGGGCCCCGGGGACCGACCCCGACCCCCACATCCCCATCGGGACCCGCAAGCCCGCCCTGCTCACGCTCACCGTGGACGGCGAACCGGCCGCCATCCGGCCCGCGCGCGGGCGGCTCCTGCGGTCCTCCTACCGGGTCGACGTACGGACCGACGGGGTCCGCTACCGGCTCGTGCCCTGCGGGTACGACGACAGCCGGCTCACCCGCGACGGACGCCGCGTCGGCACCCTCCTCTGCTCGGGCGACGGCAGGGTCGTCGACACGTGGGAGGACGACCCCACCCCGCGCGACCGGGCCCTCGGCACGGCCCTCGCCGCCGCGTTCGGCACGGGCGCCTCGCCGTGGTGGGAGACCGTCGGCGACATCGTGGGCGAGCTGATCCCCTGACGTACCGACATACGACGAGGCCCCCTCCACCGTCGTGGAGGGGGCCTCGTCGTACGGGCTGTGGGAGCTACTCCCCGCGCTTCGGACGCCAGACCACCAGCGCGCTCGCCTGCTGCACGTCCTGGTACGGCACCAGGTCGCGCCGGTACGAGGCGTGCACCTGGGCCTCGCGCTGCCGCATCGCCGCCGCCGCGCCGTCGACCGCGGCCGACAGCTCGGCGATCCGGCTCTGCAGCGCCGCGACCTGGTTCTCCAGTTCGATGATCCGCTTGATGCCCGCGAGGTTGATGCCCTCGTCCTGCGACAGCTGCTGCACCTGACGGAGCAGCTCGATGTCACGGGCCGAGTAGCGCCGGCCGCGGCCCGCCGTACGGTCCGGGGAGACCAGACCGAGACGGTCGTACTGCCGCAGGGTCTGCGGGTGCAGACCGGAGAGCTGGGCCGCCACCGAGATGACGTACACCGGCGACTCGTCGGTCAGTTCGTACGGATTGCGTCGGCGCCCGTCCACGGGGTCACGCTCCCTTCGCGGCCTGGAACAGCTCCGCCCGGGGGTCCTCGGAGGCGGTCGCCTCGCGGAAGGTCTCCAGGGCCTCACGTGCCTTGTCGTCCAGCTCCTTGGGCACCGCGACCTCCACCGTGACGAGCAGGTCGCCGCGGGTGCCGTCCTTGCGGACCGCGCCCTTGCCACGGGCGCGCATGGTCCGGCCGTTCGGCGTGCCGGCGGGCAGCTTGAGCGTGACCGCGGGGCCGCCGAGGGTCGGCACCTTGATCTCGCCGCCGAGCGCCGCTTCCGTGAAGGAGACCGGCACCGTGACGGTGAGGTTGTCGTCCTTGCGGCCGAAGACCGCGTGGTCGTCGACGTGCACGACGACGTACAGGTCGCCGTTCTGCCCGCCGCGCTCGCCCGGCGCGCCCTTGCCCCGCAGCCGGATCCGCTGCCCGTCGGAGACACCCGACGGGATGCGGACCTGCATGGTGCGGGAGGACTTGGCCCGCCCGCTGCCCTTGCAGACGTCGCAGGGGTTCTCGGCGATGAGGCCGCGGCCCTTGCAGTCGACGCACGGATCGGTGAGGGAGAACCCGCCGCCGCTGCCGCGCGAGACCTGTCCGGTGCCGACGCAGGTCGGGCACACGCGGGGCGTGCCGTTCTTGTCGCCGGTGCCCGAGCACGCCGTGCACGGCTGCTGGCTGGACATCCGCAGCGGTACGGTCGCGCCCTCGACGGCCTCGATGAAGCTGAGCGTCACCTCGGACTCGATGTCCTGGCCGCGGCGCGGCTGGGTACGCGTACCCGTGCCCGCCCCGCGGTTGAACAGGCCGCCGAAGACATCCCCGATGCCGCCACCGCCGCCGAAGCCACCGGCTCCGCCGGGGCCGCCCTGGGCGCCTCCGAAGAGGTCGCCCAGGTCGAAGTTGAACGAGCCGCCGCCGCCCGGGCCGCCGGCCCGGAAGCCGCCGTTCCCGAAGAGGGCGCGCGCCTCGTCGTACTCCTTGCGCTTCTTGGGGTCGCCGAGGATGTCGTTGGCCTCGGAGATCTCCTTGAAGCGCTCCTCGGCCTTGGTGTCGCCCTTGTTGGCGTCCGGGTGGTTCTCGCGGGCGAGCTTCCGGTACGCCTTCTTGATCTCGGCCTCGGTGGCGTCCTTGGGGACGCCGAGAACCTTGTAGTAGTCCTTCTCGACGAAGTCCTTCGTGCTCATCGACGTCCCTCCTTCCGGACGATCATTGCGTCACCCCTCTTCGGGGGCACCGCTCTCCTCGTCGGCCTTCTCTTCCTTGGTGCCGGGCGTGGCGCCCGGCTGGGGCTCGGCCACCGCGACCCGGGCGGGCCTGATGGTCCGCTCGCCGATCCGGTACCCAGGCTGCAGGATCGCCACGCACGTCGTCTCGGTGACGTCCGGCGCGTACGAGTGCATCAGGGCCTCGTGGATCGTCGGGTCGAAGGGCTCGCCCTCCTTGCCGAACTGCTGCAGACCCATCTTGGCGACGACGGTCTCCAGCGATTCGGCCACCGACTTGAACCCGCCCAGGAGCTCGCCGTGGTCCCGGGCCCTGCCGACGTCGTCGAGGACGGGCAGGAGCTCGGACAGGAGCGTCGCGACGGCGATCTCCTTGACCGTGACCCGGTCCCGCTCCACGCGGCGGCGGTAGTTCTGGTATTCGGCCTGGAGCCGCTGGAGGTCCGCGGTGCGCTCGTCGAGCGCGGAACGGACCTGGTCCAGCTGGGCGGTGAGGCCCGCGGTACCGGCCGACTTCTGGCTGCTTGCGTCCCCGGCCGGGGCCGCCTTCTCCTCCGTGGAGGAGTCGGCGGCCTCGGCGGCGTCGTCAGGGGTGGCGCCGGAGGGGACGTCGGACTTCTCCTCGAAGCCCGGGGTCTCCTCGGTCACGCCTGACCGCCCTTCTTGGGCTCGTCGTCGATGATCTCGGCGTCGACGACGTCGTCGTCGGCCTGCGCCTGGCCGGCACCGGCGTCGCCCGCGGCCTGCGCGCCCTGCGCGTCGGCGTAGAGGGCCTGGCCGAGCTTCTGCGAGACGGCAGCGACCTTCTCGGTGGCGGTGCGGATCTCGGCGGTGTCCTCGCCCTTGAGCTTCTCCTTCAGCTCGACGAGCGCGGCCTCGACCTCGGCCTTGACGTCACCGGGGACCTTGTCCTCGTTGTCCTTGAGGAACTTCTCCGTCTGGTAGACGAGCTGCTCGCCCTGGTTGCGGGACTCGGCGGCCTCGCGGCGACGGTGGTCCTCGTCCGCGTACTGCTCGGCCTCCTGGCGCATGCGGTCGACCTCGTCCTTGGCGAGCGAGGAGCCGCCGGTGACGGTCATCTTCTGCTCCTTGCCCGTGCCGAGGTCCTTCGCGGTCACGTGCATGATGCCGTTGGCGTCGATGTCGAAGGCGACCTCGATCTGCGGGACGCCACGCGGCGCCGGCGGCAGACCGGTCAGCTCGAACATGCCGAGCTTCTTGTTGTACGCCGCGATCTCGCGCTCGCCCTGGTAGACCTGGATCTGCACGGACGGCTGGTTGTCCTCGGCCGTCGTGAAGATCTCGGACCGCTTGGTCGGGATCGTGGTGTTGCGCTCGATGAGCTTGGTCATGATCCCTCCCTTGGTCTCGATGCCGAGGGACAGCGGGGTCACGTCGAGGAGCAGGACGTCCTTGACCTCACCCTTGAGGACACCGGCCTGGAGCGCGGCGCCGATGGCGACGACCTCGTCCGGGTTGACGCCCTTGTTGGCGTCCTGACCGCCGGTCAGCTCCTTGACGAGCTCGGCGACGGCCGGCATACGGGTCGAACCACCGACGAGAACGACGTGGTCGATCTCGCGGAGCTCGATGCCCGCGTCCTTGATGACGTTGTGGAACGGCACCTTGCAGCGGTCGAGCAGGTCCGAGGTGAGCTGCTGGAACTGGGCGCGCGTGAGCTTCTCGTCCAGGTGCAGCGGGCCCTCGGCGGAGGCCGTGATGTAGGGCAGGTTGATCGAGGTCTCCGTCGAGGACGAGAGCTCGATCTTCGCCTTCTCGGCGGCCTCGCGCAGACGCTGGAGCGCCATCTTGTCCTTGGCGAGGTCCACGCCGTGGCCGTTCTGGAACTGCGTCACCAGGTAGTCGACGACGCGCTGGTCCCAGTCGTCACCACCGAGGTGGTTGTCACCGTTGGTGGCCTTCACCTCGACGACGCCGTCGCCGATCTCCAGGAGGGACACGTCGAAGGTGCCGCCACCGAGGTCGAAGACGAGGATCGTCTGGTCGTCCTTGTCGAGGCCGTAGGCCAGGGCGGCCGCGGTCGGCTCGTTGACGATGCGCAGGACGTTGAGGCCCGCGATCTCACCGGCCTCCTTGGTGGCCTGGCGCTCGGAGTCGTTGAAGTACGCCGGGACGGTGATGACCGCGTCGACGACCTTCTCGCCCAGGTACGCCTCGGCGTCACGCTTGAGCTTCTGCAGGATGAAGGCGCTCATCTGCTGCGGGTTGAAGTTCTTGCCGTCGATCTCGATCTTCCAGTCAGTGCCCATGTGGCGCTTGACCGACCGGATGGTCCTGTCGACGTTGGTGACGGCCTGACGCTTGGCCACCTCGCCGACGAGCACCTCGCCGTTCTTCGCGAAGGCGACGACGGACGGCGTGGTCCGGGCACCCTCGGCGTTGGTGATGACGGTGGGCTCGCCGCCTTCCAGAACGCTGACGACCGAGTTGGTCGTGCCCAGGTCGATGCCGACCGCACGTGCCATGTCAATTCCTCCAGCTGACGTACTTGAGTGGATCTGACTCAAGGATGCACGAGACCCCGCGATGCGTCAACAGACCTGAGTGGAGGTGACTCAACTCTTCGCCCGGTCGGCCGCTCAAAGAGGGCCCGGAAGGAGGCGGAAGAGGAGAGCGAGCGCGTCGATCCCGCCCCTCGCGGGGTGCTGCGTGAGAGAGTCCGGATGCTCCTTGCCGGGCAAAGCAGGCATATCCCACGAATATCCCATGATTCTCATCGGCTCACTCGGAAGGGTGTAGGGGATGACGGCCAAGCGCACCTTCGACGTCCTGGGCGGGCTCGCCCTCCTCACCGTCCTCTCCCCCGTCCTCGCCGCCGTCGCCCTCTCGGTCGCGCTCGGCGGGACGACGCCCGGCCGCGGCATCCTGCGCCGCCGGACGGTGGCCGGGCTGGACGGCCGCGCCTTCACGATGCTGACCTTCCGGACGAAGAGCCCGCTGGCCGCGCTGCCCCTGCTCCTGCACGTCGTCGCGGGCCGGATGTCGCTGGTCGGGCCGTGCCCGCTGGCCCCGACCCACCGCGAGTGCACGGGCGAGGCCCGCCGCCGGCTCTCCGTACGCCCCGGACTCACCGGACCGTGGCAGATCAGCGGGCGCTCGGAGCTGCCGTGGGAGGAGCGCGAGCTGCTCGATCTCCACTATGTGGACCACCACTGGCTGGGAATGGACCTCGGCATCCTGGCGCGTACGCTTCCAGCAGTCCGCAGGCGTCGCTCGGCAAGGTTCGCCTGAGCGACACAGATCACCGTGAGTGCCGCTACAGCGCGGGGCCGTGACCCGGTAATCTCAGCACGGACTCAATAAGTTACCGCTTAGTAGGCTCGCGAGTCAGCAGGCACGCGAGGCCCGCCCGAGGAGCCCCTCATGCAACTCGCCGCGATCGTCGTGTCGATCGTCATCACGGTGGTGGCCGTCGCGCTGTTCGGCCGTGCCACCGTGCAGATCTACCGCTTCGTACGGCTCGGCCAGCCGGTCCCCGCGGGCACGCGCACCGGCGACCCCACACAGCGCACCATCACGCTGGTCAAGGAATTCCTCGGCCACACCCGGATGAACCGCTGGGGCATCGTCGGCGTCGCGCACTGGTTCGTCGCGGTGGGCTTCTTCTCGCTGCTCCTGACGATCGTCAACGCCTTCGGCCAGCTGTTCCAGGCCGACTGGCTGATCCCGATCATCGGTGACTGGCTGCCGTACGAGATCTTCACCGAGTTCCTCGGTCTGATGACGGTCCTCGGCATCGTGACCCTCATCGTGATCCGGCAGCTGAGCAAGCCGACCAAGGCGGGCCGCAAGTCCCGCTTCACCGGCTCCAAGACCGGCCAGGCGTACTTCGTCGAGGCCGTCATCCTGATCGTCGGCGTCTGCATCATGACGCTGCGCGCCCTCGAAGGCGTCCAGCACCACGTGACGAGCTGGGAGCCCGGCTTCTTCGCCTCGTACCCGCTGATCGCGCTCCTCGACGGCCTGGACCTGAGCACGATCCAGTACCTGACCTACTTCTTCGCGTGCCTCAAGATCGTCACGTCGTTCACCTGGATGATCGTCGTCTCGCTGAACACCAACATGGGTGTCGCCTGGCACCGCTTCCTCGGCTTCCCGAACATCTGGTTCAAGCGGAACTCCGACGGCTCCACGGCCCTCGGCGCGCTCCAGCCGATGACGACCGCCGGCAAGGAGATCGACTGGGAGGACCCGGCCGAGGACGCCGTCTTCGGCGTCTCCCAGGTCGAGCAGTTCTCCTGGAAGGGCATCCTCGACTTCTCCACCTGCACCGAGTGCGGCCGCTGCCAGTCGCAGTGCCCCGCCTGGAACACCGGCAAGCCGCTCTCCCCCAAGCTCCTCATCATGTCGCTGCGCGACCACGCGCACGCCAAGGCCCCCTACCTCCTCGCCGGCGGCGGCAAGGACATGGAGGGCAACGAGAAGGCGACGCCGGAGCAGCTCAAGGACGTCCCCGCGTCGGCCATCGCCGAGGCCGAGCGCCCCCTCATCGGCACCGCCGAGGAGAACGGCGTCATCGACCCGGACGTCCTGTGGTCCTGCACCACCTGCGGCGCCTGCGTCGAGCAGTGCCCGGTCGACATCGAGCACATCGACCACATCGTCGACATGCGCCGCTACCAGGTGATGATCGAGTCCGCGTTCCCGTCCGAGGCGGGCACGATGCTCAAGAACCTGGAGAAGAAGGGCAACCCCTGGGGCCTCGCCAAGAAGGCCCGCGTCGAGTGGACCAAGGAGGTCGACTTCGAGGTCCCGATCGTCGGCAAGGACGTCGAGGACCTCTCGGAGTACGACTACCTCTACTGGGTCGGCTGCGCCGGCGCCCTGGAGGACCGGGCCAAGAAGACCACCAAGGCCTTCGCCGAGCTGCTCAACATCGCGGGCGTCAAGTTCGCGATCATGGGCGGCGACGAGAAGTGCACCGGTGACTCCCCCCGCCGCCTCGGCAACGAGCCGCTGTTCCAGCAGCTCGCGCAGGAGAACGTCGCCATGCTGAACATGGCGTTCGGCGAGGACGACGACGACCCGGAGACGAAGAAGCCGAAGTCGGCGAAGCGGATCGTCTCCACCTGCCCGCACTGCTTCAACACCATCGCCAACGAGTACCCGCAGCTCGGCGGCGAGTACGAGGTCATCCACCACACCCAGCTGCTCCAGCACCTCATCGACGAGGGCAAGCTGGTCCCGGTGACCCCGGTCGAGGGCCTCATCACCTACCACGACCCCTGCTACCTGGGCCGTCACAACAAGGTCTACACGCCGCCGCGCGAGATCATGTCCGCCGTCCCCGGCCTGCGCCAGCAGGAGATGCACCGCCACAAGGAGCGCGGCTTCTGCTGCGGCGCCGGCGGTGCCCGGATGTGGATGGAGGAGCGCATCGGCAAGCGCATCAACACCGAGCGCGTCGACGAGGCCCTGTCCCTCAACCCGGACATCGTCTCCACCGCCTGCCCCTTCTGCCTCGTCATGCTGACGGACTCCGTCAACGGCAAGAAGAACGAGGGCAAGGCGAAGGAGACCCTCCAGGTCGTGGACGTGGCCCAGCTGCTCCTCGACTCGGTGAAGACCCCGGCGGACCCGGAGCCGGAGCCGGAGACCGCTCCGGAGCCGGAGCCGGCCGCCTAGGGTCCGCCGGAAAGGCCCTGGAGGTCCGTACGTGAGAGAGGGCCGCCCCGCGTGATCGCGGGGCGGCCCTCTCTCGTACGCGTCGGCGCCTCAGCGGTGCCGGGACACCAGGGGCTCGACCACCTTGGCGGTGTTGTGGGGCACCTGCTCCTTGGGGGCGGGCTTGGGCGCGGGCTTGGGGGCGGGTTTGGGGGCGGGTGCCTTGTCCAGCCAGGAGGAGACGGTCCCGTCCGGCCGGAGGACCACGTGGAGCCCGTTGTTCTCCCCGTACGCGGACTTCCCGTCGCGGCTGACGAGCGTGTCGATCAGCGAACCGCCCCCGTCTCCGAAGCTACGAGGCCGATATTGAGGTGATGCGTCGGATTTGTCACAGCGCCCCCAAGCCTGCCCACCGACCGCGTCACGGCCCGCCCGCCCCTGGGGATTCCCCTAGGGGATGTCACAGCTCAGTGGCAAGGACCGGCCGGACGAGCGCCCCCACAGCCTGAGCGGGTACGTTCAAGGGCGTGGCTGGATTCAGGAACGGACGCGGCCGGGACAACCGCCCCCCGCAGCAACAGCAGCAGCAACCGCAGCAGGCGCCCTACGGGTACAACGCGGCCCCGCCGCCGTACCCGCAGCAGCAGTGGCCCCCGCAGAGCGGTCAGTACGGCGGCGGTCAGCAGAGCGGTCAGTACGGCGGGCAGTACGGCGGCGGTCAGCAGGGCGGGCAGTACGGCGGCCCTCAGGGGCAGCAGCAGCCCTACGGGGAGCCGGAGTACTTCGGCGACCCCTACGGCCAGCAGCAGCCGCAGTCGCAGCAGCCGCACGCCGGCACGGCGAACAACCCGGGCCACACGCAGATGTTCAGCGTGGACGACCCGTACGGCGACGGCGGGGGCTACCAGGCCGCCCCCGTCCCCACGGGCCCCCGCCTGCCCTGGAAGCCCCTCCTGAGCGGCATCGTGCTGCGCCCGGCGGACACCTTCCTCCGGATGCGGGACCACGCCGTCTGGGGCCCGGCGCTGATCGTCACGTTCCTCTACGGCCTGCTCGCGATCTTCGGCTTCGACAAGGCGCGCGACGAGGCGATCAACGCGACCCTGTCGACGGCGATCCCGTACGTCCTGATGACCGCCCTCGGCTTCGTCGTCGGCGGACTGATCCTCGGCGCCGTCACGCACACGCTCGCCCGCCAGCTCGGCGGCGACGGCTCCTGGCAGCCGACCGTGGGCCTCTCGATGCTGATCATGTCGATCACGGACACGCCGCGGCTCGTCTTCGCGCTCTTCCTCGGCGGGGAGAACGGCTTCGTCCAGGTCATCGGCTGGCTGACGTGGCTGGCGCTCGGCGCCCTGCTCACCATGATGGTGAGCCGCTCGCACGACCTGCCGTGGCCGAAGGCCCTGGGCGCGTCGGCGATCCAGCTGGTGGCGCTGCTGAGCCTGACCAAGCTGGGCATGCTGTAGCGATAGCGACGTACGCCGCGTACGTACGCGGAATCACGAAAGCCCCCCATCGCACGGCGGTGGGGGGCTTCGCCGTCCCCGGCCACTCGGCGCCCCGGCCACTCACCCGCCCCGGCCGCCGATGCGCCACCAGTCCTTGCGGTCCGCCGGCTCCTCGGCCCAGAACTCCAGGAGGTCGCCCGGCGCGAGCCCGAGGGCGTGCTCGATCTCGCCGGGCGTGAGGCCGCGCAGGGAGTCCGACAGCGACCTGGTCAGGTCGAACCAGTAGCCGCGCAGCGTCGACTCGCTCACGAACAGCTCCCGCGCGACCTGGGCGTAGCTCAGGCCGCGGGCGCGGCCGTGCAGGATCTGGCGCTGGCGCTCGCTCAGCAGGGTGATGCAGTCGCGCCGGACGAGCACTTCGAGGATGCCGACGACCGGCTGCGGCACGACGGTGCCGCCGGCGGCGACGTCGAGGAAGAGCTGTTCGGCCCGGTCGCGCGGCAGGGCCTTGGAGACGATGCCGCTCGCCCCGGCCGCGAGGCACGCCGCGAGGACGAAGCGGCGTTCCTCCTGGCTGTAGACGCAGACGCGGTAGCCGCGGCGGGTGAGCGTGCGGATCGCGGCGACGCCCTGCCGGACGTCGGGCTGCTGCTCCAGGTTGGCCAGGTGCAGGTCGAGCAGGACGACGTCCACCGCCGGGGCCCGGCGTATCAGCTCCTCCACGGTCGCGACCGCGGCGACGACGTCGAGACCGGGCATGAGGAGGCCGATCGACTCGCGGATCAGCGAGGCGTCGTCGACGACCGCCACCGCGGGCCTCATGGCGCGTCCGCGAAGGCGGCCCGTACGGTCGGACGCTCCGGCCCCGGCGGGCCGGCCCCGGGTTCCGGGCGGGACCGGACCGTCACGGTCGTTCCCTCGCCCGCGGCGGACACGATCCCGACGGCGAGCCCCCGTCGGCGCAGTTCGCCGACGACCACCTCGCGCAGCCCGACCCCGGCGGTCACGGTCGCGGGGTCAAAGCCGACGCCGTCGTCGTGCACGGTCAGCGTCCAGCCCTCCTCCCGCGTCCCGTCGAGGTGGACGACGACCTCGTGCGCGCGGGCGTGCACGCGGACGTTCAGGAGCAGGCTCCCGAGCGCCCGCTCCAGCGCCTCGGCCTGCGCGGCGGGGATCCGCAGGCCGGTGCCGAGATCGAGCGAGGCGACGACGTTCAGGTCGGCGAACCGGTCGCACACCCGCTTGACCACGGGGACGAGCCCGGCGGGCGGCCCGTCGCCGTCGGAGGCGTACGCGTCCCCGCCCCCGGCGTCCCCGCCCCGCGAATCCCCGCCCCCGGCGTCCCCGCCCCGGGCGTCCGTGCCCCGCAGGTACGAGCGCATCCGCCGCAGCTCGAACTCGGCCTGGCCGACGAGCCGGGCCCGCGAGACGTCGTCCCCCTGCTCGGTCAGCAGGCGCATGACGGCGACGCCGTTGTGCATCATCACCTGCGCCCGCCGTTCCTCCTCGCGCCGCGCCAGCTCGGCGGCACGCGCGCGGGAGGCGTCGGCGTCGCGCGCGATGCGGCGGGTGTAGCCGAAGAACATGCGGGCGACCAGCGCGTACACGACATAGGTCAGGACGTTGCCGACGGCCGTCGAGGTCATCTCGCTCCCGACGTCGCCGCCGAGGTAGACCACGTAGGAGAGGGAGACGGCGAGCAGGCTGGCCGCCCAGACGGCGAGGCCGCGCACCCCGCCGGCGGTGATGATGACGGACAGCGCGTACCCCGGCTGGAACGCGGTCCAGGTGCCGAAGCGGTCCCACGGCGCGAGCACCAGGGGGCCGAGGACGAGCAGGGCGCAGGCCAGCCCGAAGTCGAGTACGGAGACGACCGTGCCCGGCGGCCGGCGGCGTACGAGCGTCACCGCGCTCACCGCGACCGCCGCGAGGGCGGCGGCGCCCCAGCACGCGAGGTAGCCGCTCTCGTGCGGCGCCCGCGCCGCGCCGAGCTGGACCGCGGGCACCATCTGCGCGACGGTGCCGAGGCGGACCCCCGCGGTGAAGTACGAGAAGGCCCGCTCGACGCCGGCCCTGGTCGTGGGCAGCTCCGCGACCCGCCACAGCCCGTTGCGACTCCTCATCGTCCTCCTCGGCTCCGCGGCAGCCTTCCGACGCGCAACGATGAAGATAGTTGAGGGGCATGCCTGAGGGCAGGGCCTCGGAAAGAGACCCTGCCCCAACGGAGTTCGACGATCAGGACACGTCAGAGGTGTCGGACGCGCCAGAGGTGTAGGACGCGCCAGAGGTGTCTGACGCGTCAGACGAGCCGGACGCGTCAGACGAGCCTGGCGAGCGCCGCCCAGGTGTTGGTGCCGGGAACCCCGTCGACCGGGCCCGTGTAGCCGCCGAGCTGGGCCATGCGCTGGAGCGCGGAGTACGTGGCGTTGCCCGGAGCGCCGTCGATCGGGCCGGTGTAGCCGTATCCGGAGAGCACCTTCTGCGCGCCCTTCCACGACATGGTGCCCAGCACGCCGTCGGCCGGTCCGGTGTAGCCGCCGAGCTTGGCCATCCGCTGGAACGCGGCCCAGGTGTTGGTGCCCGGAGCGCCGTCGATCGGGCCCGTGTAGCCGTACCGGCGCAGGACGGTCTGCACGCCCTTCCAGGAGTTGGTGCCCATCACTCCGTCGATCGGGCCGGTGTAGCCGCCCTTCTGCGCCAGTCGCTGGAGTGCGGAGTACGTGTTGCCGCCGGGCGCGCCGTCGAGGGGGCCGGTGTAGCCGTACCCCTTCATCACCTGCTGGACGCCCTTCCAGGTGTTCGTGCCCGGCACGCCGTCCAGGGCGCCGGTGTAGCCGCCGGCGCCGGCGATCTTCTGGAGCGTCAGCCCCTCGCCCTGGACGGGGGGCGGACCGCCGCCCGTGACGGAGAGCGGGTTGACGCGGACGCCGCTCGCGTTGATGACGTGCCAGTGCAGGTGCGGCCCGGTCGAGTTGCCGGCGCCGTCGGCGCCGGCCGCTCCGCCGGAGCGCCCGACGACCGTCCCGGCCGCCACGGAAGCGCCGTTGGCGAGCAGGAACTGCGACAGGTGCATGTACTGGCTGCGGTAGCCCTCGGCGTGGTGGATGGTGACGGTGTGGCCGCCGGTGCCGTTGTAGGGGATGTTCTCGATCGTTCCGGCGCCGCAGGCCGGGAGCGACGTCCCGACGGCCATGCCGAAGTCGACGCCGTTGTGGTTCGGCGGGTCCCACGGGCCGGTGATGGCGTACGCGCCGAACGGGTTGTAGAGGGCGGGGACGGCGTACGCGCTCGTGGGCAGCACGAGCCCGCCGGCGGCCAGCGCGCCGCCGCCCACCACCGCGCCACGCAGCAGCGTGCGGCGGCTGACGCCCGCCGGGACGTGATGGTCGTCCTGGCCGCCGCCACAACGGTGCCGTGCCTCGTTCTCGGTCAACGCTTCTCCTCGTCTAGGACGGTTCGCGAGCCCGCTCATCCCATCGGGCCGCCCCCGCGCCGACAACCCAACGAATGCGCGGAACCGGGGCTTCAACTCCGCGCTTTCGTTGGGTTGTCGGCGTACGGGCCGTGCGGTGGTCTTGACCGGTCCGTGGTTCGGCCGGCGGTACAGGGATTCCAGGAGGTCAGGTGAGGTCAGGTGCCCGAGTGGGTTGATGGCGAAGGGCGGGGCACGCCGTCGCGGCGGTCCGTCCTGCGGACGGTCGGCGCGCTGCTGCCGGGACTGGTCCTGGGGGTGGGCGCGGGCGGCACGGCCGCGGCGAGCACGCTTCAGGTCTCCGGAGGCTCCGGCGCCTCCGACACGTCCGGCACCTCCGGCGCATCCGGCGCGGACGTCCGGGGGACGTTCTCGTCACCCGGATACGCGTGGACGGCCTCGGACGCACGGACTCCGGCCGGTTCCCCGGCCGCCGGAGTGGTGTTCACGCTCGCCTCACCGGACGGCAGGCCGCTGCCCGGCCGACGGGTCCGGTTCTCCCTCAGCGCCTTCCACGCGGCCCGTCCCGGTCTCTGGTTCGAGGTGTCCGAGGGCCGGAAGTCCCCGGGCCGGTACGGATATCTGGACCTCGACACGGACGCGGACGGGACCGTCGACCTGGGCCCCTGGCTCCGTCACGGCGGCGTACCGACCGCCGCGGCGGACCCGCGACCGGTCGTCCGCGCCCAACTGGTGGGCTCGGAGACGATTCTCGCCGCATCCCGGGTGTCCGTCCTCCTCCCCACCACCCTTCAGAGAGGTGCACGTTGACGAGAACGGTCGCCGGGGCCGAGCAATGGGCTCGCCAGCACGTCACCGACGGTGGTGCCGCCGGCTTCGACAACGGCTACAACTGGTCCGACATGTGCCAGTCGCTGATGTTCCGGGCCTGCGATCTGAGCAGCTCGCGGGGCACGGCGTACGACGCCTGGGAGGCGTCGGGCGAGGGGCATCCGGACTACTCGGCGGCGCCCCGCGGCGCCTTCCACTGGTGGGCCAACGCGGTACGGCTCACGCCCGGCCACGTGGCCCTGGACCTCGACGGCGGCGGCACCCGCTGCCTGATGGCGACGGGCCACCTGTCGGGCGGGGAGGACTTCGCCCCCGGCGGCTACCGCATCGGCACCCAGTCCATCGCCCGGTACAACTCCCTCTCCGGCCTGGTGTACCTGGGCTGGACGCTGGACAACGTGGGCGCGCGGATGGCCGACGTGGGCACCCCGGGCCCCGGGGGCACCACGTACACCCTGACCGCCGACGACCAGAAGGTCCTGCAGACGCTCGCGCAGCGCGGCGGCTACACGGGCCCGGTCGACGGCGCGATCGGCGTCAACGGCTGGAAGGGCGTGCAGACCGCGGTCCGCGGCTACGGCTACGCGGGCCCGGTCGACGGCGTGCCCGGCACCGAGACGTACAAGGCCCTGCAGGCGCTGGCCCGGGACGGCGGCTACACGGGCCCGGTCGACGGCCTCCTCGGCCCGAACACGATCCGCGGCGTGTCGGGCTGGCTGTCCGCGCACCCGCCGTCGACGACCCCGGCCCCCGGCCCGGCACCGACCCCGTCGCCCACGGACGCGGTGTACGGGATCGACGTCGGCACCAGCCAGGCCTACCTGGACTTCCTGGCCGCGCGCAGCGCCGGCTACCGGTTCTGCGTCGTGAAGTCGGGCGGCTCCAACGACGGCACGCACCTGCCCTACACCTCGCCGCACTACGTCCGGCAGGTCGACGAGGCCCGGGCCGCCGGGTTCCTGGTCGGCCACTACTGGATGACGGGGTGGGGAGCGGCGGCCACCGACGCCGAGTACTTCCTCGCCCATCTGCGGGACTACCGCCCCGGCGAGCCGCTGATGGTCGACGTCGAGGGCGTCGACCAGAGCCCGGTGTGGACGGACGCCCAGACGGCGGAGTTCATCGGCATCGTGAAGGCCCGCCTGGGCACGACCCCGTTCCTCTACACGTACTCCTCCCTGCTCCAGTCCCGCTCCTGGACGCAGACGCGGGCGACGGGCGCGAAGCTGTGGATCGCGGACTACGGCGCCCCGGCCGGCAGCCCGCGGATCGGCACCGCGTATCCGGACTGGGCGATCCACCAGTTCAGTGACTCGGGGTCGGTCAAGGGCGTCGCCGTCGACCTGAACCAGGCGAGGCCGGACGCGTTCGGCTCGGCGGTCCTGCCGCCCCCGGGGCAGAACCCGATCCCCGACCCGGCGCCGGACATCCCGCTGGCGGACGGCGTCACCCTCCAGCGGCTGGCGCAGCTCGGCGGCTACACGGGCCCGCTGGACGGCGTCCTCGGCCCCCTGTCGTGGAAGGGCGTCCAGACCCTCCTCACCCAGCTGAGCCTGTACAGCGGCCCGATCGACGGCGTTCCCGGCACGAACACGTACAAGGGCCTCCAGCAGCTGGCGCAGCGCGGCGGCTACACGGGCCCGGTCGACGGGATCATGGGCCCGAACACGTACGCCGGTCTGCGCGGCTACCTCGACCAGGCCGGCGGTACGGGCCCGGTCACCCTCTCGACCGCGGACGCGAAGACGCTCCAGCAGGTCGCCCAGCACGGCGGCTACACGGGCCCGGTGGACGGCGTCCTCGGCACCAACGGCTGGAAGGGCGTCCAGACCGTCCTCGCGCAGGGCTACTCCACCGGCCCGATCGACGGCACGCCCGACCCGGAGACGTACAAGGGCCTCCAGCGGCTGGCCGCCGACTACGGCTACACGGGTCCGATCGACGGCGTCCCCGGCCCGCTCACCTTCGCGGCGGTCCGCACGTACCTGAGCGTGACGGGCACCGGCCCCGGCCCGATCTCGACGGCCGACGGAACGACCCTGCAGAAGATCGCCAAGGGAGGCGGCTACACGGGCCCGCTCGACGGGGTCATGGGCGCCAACGGCTGGAAGGGAATCCAGACGGTCCTGCGCGGCTACGGCTACACGGGTCCGCTGGACGGGGCGCCCGGCACGAACACGTACAAGGGCCTGCAGACCCTGGCGACGGCCGGCGGCTACACGGGCCCGATCGACGGCGTACTGGGCACCAACTCGTGGAAAGCCATCCAGACGGTGCTGCGGCGCTTCGGCTACACGGGCCCGATCGACGGGGCGCCGGGGACGAACACGTACGCGGCGATGCAGCGGATGGCCGCGGTCGGCGGCTACACGGGCCCGGCCGACGGGGTCCTCGGCTCGTACAGCTGGGGCGGGATCCAGGCGTGCCTGCGCGGCTGGGGCTACTCGGGCCTGATCGACGGCGCTCCGGGCAAGGCGACGTACGTGGCGCTCCAGCGACTGGCCCAGACGGGCGGCTACACGGGCCCGCTGGACGGGGTCCCCGGCACGAACACGTACCGGGCACTGGGCAACCTGGTCACCTGAGCCGACTCAAGTGACCAGGTGACCGGAGCGTGGGGGCTCGGGTTCTCGACTCAGGCGTCGAGAACCTGACCCTCACGCTTCACGACGGGCGGCTCGACCGACCAGGGGAAGTTGATCCACTCGTCGGTCTTCTTCCACACGTACTCGCACTTCACGAGCGAGTGCGACTTCTCGTAGATGACGGCCGAACGGACCTCGGCGACGTGGTCGACGCAGAAGTCGTGGACGAGCTTGAGCGTCTTGCCGGTGTCGGCGACGTCGTCCGTGATCAGGACCTTCTTGTCGGAGAAGTCGATCGCGTCCGGCACGGGCGCCAGCATGACCGGCATCTCCAGGGTGGTCCCCACCCCGGTGTAGAACTCCACGTTCACGAGGTGGATGTTCTTGCAGTCGAGGGCGTAGGCCAGACCGCCGGCGACGAAGACGCCGCCGCGGGCGATGGAGAGCACGATGTCGGGCTCGTACCCGTCGTCGGCGATGGTCTGCGCCAGCTCGCGGACGGCGGTCCCGAAGCCCTCGTACGTCAGGTTCTCGCGTACTTCACTCATGCCGGCTACCGCCTCACACCTGGGTCCGATGGAAGTTCATGAAGGAGCGCGAGGCCGTCGGCCCCCGCTGGCCCTGGTACCGCGAGCCGTACCGCTCGCTCCCGTACGGGAACTCGGCGGGCGAGCTCAGCCGGAACAGGCACAGCTGGCCGATCTTCATGCCCGGCCACAGCTTGATCGGCAGGGTGGCGAGGTTCGACAGCTCCAGCGTCACGTGCCCGGAGAAACCGGGGTCGATGAACCCGGCGGTCGAGTGGGTGACGAGCCCGAGCCGCCCGAGGGAGCTCTTCCCCTCCAGCCTCGACGCGATGTCGTCCGGCAGGGAGATGACCTCGTAGGTCGAGGCGAGCACGAACTCGTTCGGGTGGAGGATGAACGCCTCGTCACCCTCCGGCTCGACCTCACGCGTCAGGTCGAGCTGCTCGACGGCGGGGTCGATGTGGGGGTAGCGGTGGTTCTCGAACACCCGGAAGAAGCGGTCAAGCCTCACGTCGATGCTCGAGGGCTGCACCATGGATTCGTCGTACGGGTCGATGCGCACCCGTCCGGCATCGATCTCGGCCCGGATGTCCTTGTCTGAGAGAAGCACGCCCCCACGATACGCAGAGGGCGCGGACCTGCCCCAATCGGCAGGGTCACGCGCCCCGGCCCTCGGCCCTACCTCTCGGCCCGGCCCCTCGGCCCGTCCGGCTCAGCGCTGTCCGAGCACCACGGGCACCGCGTGCCGCAACCGCGCACACCGCGGACACCGAATGAGCCGCCCGGGCCCGATCCGCCCGGCCCCGAGCTGCTGAAGCGGGAACGAGGCGGTACTGAACACATGCCCTTCGGCACAGCGGACGACGGTGCGCTCCATGGAACCCATCAAGTCCCTTCCCCTACACGTGTGGTGGACGAGACAGCCACATTAGGGGATCAACAGGACACCCTCCAGGCGGCGCTCCGCACACGCGGAGGCGTGAGGTTCGCCTCAAGTGGCGCATGGGGTACAGTGTGCAACGATGCGGCACCGTTCATACGGCCGCTGTGCGGATGTAGTTTAATGGTAGAACATGAGCTTCCCAAGCTTATAGCGCGGGTTCGATTCCCGTCATCCGCTCTTCCACGAAGCCCCAGGTCAGCGACCTGGGGCTTCGTCGTTGTCCGGAGCTCTCGGCCCTCGCCGGTCTCGCGTCGCGAGACGCGTTCTCGATGCCCTGCGTCACACCGCTGCCTCCGTCGCGTGAATTCGCTTTCAAAAGGGGGCGGTTGGCCGGAGGGGTTGACTCCGACCCTCGGGACCACCTGGCCCTCCTTCCCCGCCAACACGCGATCGGCGGCGCAGTGCGGGCAGGAAGGGAGGTGCCACGTCACCGTCACCCGGCGCCGGTCGGCGGCGATGGCACGGGCCTGCCCAGTGGCCGGGCAGGCCGCACAGTGCGGGCACACGACGGTTTCGAACTTCAGCTCAGCCATCACCTACGCCACCCTCCCCGCCAACGGTGCTCGCGACGAGGGTGCCACGTCTCCCAGCGGGACAGGCTTCACACACCGGCCCCCACTGGCTGCACGTCGCAGCCGGCGGACGCCTTGCTCCCGGAACGCTGCTCTCGGGGGGAATCAATATCTATCCCCGCGATCAGAGAGTTTAATGGACCCCGCAGGGAGAGTTTTTCCGCACCGCACACGATGGAGATATTCCACGCACACAAACCGCTGCAGCGTGCTACTGTCGATCTCGGTTGCAGTCTTGGTACCCAAAAACTTCAGGCGCTCCAGTCGGCCTCCGTGCCACATTCGAGCGCTTTATATTTCCGGTCATTTTTCCGGCGGGGCATCATCGCGGCGACACGGTGTCCGTACAGCGCGGATGCTGGTGTACTGCCCCAAAGGAGATATGACATGGCATCTGGCACCGTGAAGTGGTTCAACGCGGCAAAGGGTTTCGGCTTCATCGAGCAGGACGGTGGCGGCGACGACGTCTTCGCCCACTTCTCGAACATCGCCGCCCAGGGCTTCCGCGAGCTGCTGGAAGGCCAGAAGGTCACCTTCGACATCGCGCAGGGCCAGAAGGGCCCGACGGCCGAGAACATCGTTCCCGCCTGAAGCTGACGCACATTTCGTAGCTGGGGCCCGCATCCTTGGGGTGCGGGCCCCAGCTGCACGCATTTCCCGCAGTGGTGTCACCTGCGTGACGAAGTATTCAGGGTCACAGCCTGCTCGGCGCTTCACCCCCTAGATTTTTCTTGGTTTCGCGTCCACATGACGCCACCCCATCTCAGCGCATGCGCCCGTACAGAATCTCTGTAGGCCAGAGTCGCTTTCGCATTCCATTCGGCCCGTTCTTGTGATTCCCCGCGCTGCGTTTCTGCTGCCGGAATTCCTTGATATGTGCCGTATCAAGGAAGGTTCTGAATGAACCGCACACGTACGAACGACCGTTCCTCTCGCACCCGCAGCCGCACCGGCGGCCCCGCTTTCGGCGCTGCCACCGGTTCGGAGCGGGGCAGCCGCTTCGGCTCGTCGACCCCGAGCCGTTCCGGAGGTCCGAGCCGCTCCGGCGGCTACGGCCGCCGGCCCGCCGCGATCCAAGGCGAGTTCGCCCTGCCGAAGACGATCACTCCCGCTCTGCCCGCCGTCGAGGCTTTCGCCGATCTCGACATGCCGGCCGAGCTGTTGGCGGCCCTTGGCGCGCAGGGCCTGAGCGTGCCGTTCCCGATCCAGGGAGCCACCCTGCCCAACACCCTCGCAGGCCGCGACGTCCTCGGCCGCGGCCGCACCGGCTCCGGCAAGACTCTGGCCTTCGGCCTCGCCCTGCTGGCTCGCACCGCCGGGCAGCGCGCCGAGCCCCGCAAGCCGCTGGCCCTCGTCCTCGTCCCCACCCGCGAGCTGGCCCAGCAGGTGACCGACGCCCTCACCCCGTACGCCCGCGCCGTGAAGCTGCGTCTGACCACGGTCGTCGGCGGCATGTCGATCGGCAAGCAGGCCGGAGCGCTGCGCGGAGGCGCGGAGGTCGTCGTGGCCACGCCCGGCCGGTTGAAGGACCTCATCGACCGTGGTGACTGCCGGCTGAACCAGGTCGCAATCAGCGTCCTGGACGAAGCCGACCAGATGGCCGACATGGGCTTCATGCCGCAGGTCACCGCTCTCTTGGACCAGGTGCGTCCCGAGGGGCAGCGGATGCTGTTCTCCGCCACCCTGGACCGCAACGTCGACCTGCTGGTGCGCCGATACCTGACCGACCCGGTCGTGCACTCGGTGGACCCCTCGGCCGGTGCGGTCACCACGATGGAGCACCACGTGTTGCACGTCCACGGCTCCGACAAGCACCGGACGACGACGGAGATCGCGGCGCGCGAGAGCCGGGTGATCATGTTCCTGGACACCAAGCACGCCGTCGACCGGCTCACCCAGGACCTGCTGAACAGCGGTGTCCGGGCCGCCGCCCTTCACGGCGGGAAGTCGCAGCCGCAGCGCACCCGGACCCTCGCGCAGTTCAAGACCGGACACGTCACCGTGCTGGTCGCCACGAACGTCGCCGCCCGCGGCATCCACGTCGACAACCTCGACCTCGTCGTGAACGTCGACCCGCCGACCGACCACAAGGACTACCTCCACCGCGGCGGCCGCACCGCCCGCGCGGGCGAGTCCGGCAGCGTCGTCACCCTCGTCACCCCCAACCAGCGCCGCGACATGACCCGCCTCATGCAGGCCGCCGGCATCACCCCGCAGACCACCCAGGTCCGCTCCGGCGAAGAGGCCCTGAACCGGATCACCGGCGCCCAGGCCCCCTCCGGTGTCCCCGTCGTCATCACCGCACCGGTCGTCGAACGCGCCAAGCGCGGCGCGGCCTCCCGTGGCAGGCGTCGGCCCGCTTCGACCGTCCGGCGCGTGAGCGTGCGGCAGTCCGCCTTCGATGCGGCGGCCTGAGAACCACGTGATCAGGAAACTGACCCATCTCTGCAGGAGGCACGTTTTGACGCTGGTACAGATGCAGCCCCGCTCGGCGAACACCAACCCTGTGCACCGGACGGTGGACGACGCGATGGAGGCGGACGGTCCACAGATCTGTGACGACATGACGGTCGAGGTGGCCCTGGCCGTCATGGCCGGCGCCCGCGTGGGTCATCTGCTCGTCTGCGACGAGGACGGCCTGTGCACCGGGCTGGTCACGCAGGCCCAGCTCACCGCCATCCGCGACAGCACGGCGTACACCGACCGGGTCCGTCTCCGCGACCTGCTGGGGGACCGCGGGCCGGTCGCCTCACCCGTGACCACGATGGCCGAAGCCGAACACGCGATGCGCTACCGCCGGCTCGATGCCCTGCCGGTCATCGATGACCAGGGCAGTGCTCGGGGCGTCCTCGCCCTTGCCCGCTGAACGGCCTCACCACGGCACGACCGTCCCCCTTTTCTTCTTCCTGTGAGGCACCATGCGCTGTGTCATCGCCCGTTTCCCGTTCGACCTGACCAAGAGCGGTGTCCTGGAGTCGATGAAGGGCATCAAGCCCGAGCAGGTCGTCGGCGAGTCAGTGATCATCGGGCGCCGTACCTACCCCGTGAAGCAGGTCGGCCAGGTCATCACTCGGCAGGACCGCCGTGACTTCAGCGCCGGTGAAGTCCTCCGGGCCATGAACCAGCTCGGGTTCACCTGCCGCGGCCTCCCCCGGGCCGCCGTGCCCACGCGCGTCCTCGGCCCGCTCCAGCAGGCCTCCGCGATGCTCGGCACCCCGGTGACCGTCTGACGGACAGGACCGGCGCAAGCCGACACCCGAACAGCGAGGAGGGCCCGACCGGCACGCGCCGGTCGGGCCCTCCCGTATACCGGGGGTTACGCGAATGTCGGGTCAGTGGTCGGAGTAGCTGAAGTCGCCCATGGTCCAGGCACTGACATCCGCGATCGAGACGCGATACATCCCACCCGTCTCCGGGATCCCCACCGTGCCCTGAAGGATGCGGGCCACATGGAAGTGCAGATGAGTGGGCGGCCCCTCTTGGGGTGTCGTGGCGGTGAAGACGGCGGAGAACTCGCCCAAGCGGGCCGAGTCCGTCAGGACCTCCGACACCCGCTGCCTCCACACGGCTTCGGGAGCCAGCCGACCGGTGATGACAGCACCACCGGTGACCACGGTCAGGGACATCTGATTGCTCTGCCCGGACTCCACCAAGGCAGCGACGTCAACGAGCAGCTCGTCAGGCTTCGACATGAGAGCCGATTTTATGCACCGGTCGTCCCGTTCTCTCGACCGGGAGGACTACCGGTCGAGAAGAGCACTCACCGTCTTCTTCCCGCCGGAGGCCCTACGGGTGACAGCGGTCGTTCGGGCGAGGAGGTTGACCATGGGCCAGCCGGATCCACCGGTACCGCCGTACAGGTCAGGGGTGCGCATACGCGGCGCGTACGAGCTGGAGTCGTGAACGGCCACTTCGATGCTCTCCGCGTGGGCCCGTCAATTCCAAGGGCTCTCCTCGGCGGGCACGAAAATCTATGACGGCTGGAGTAGACATTGCATGGTGGCGTGGTTATGGTTTCTCTCGTAGCCCAGAGAGACCGCAGGGCCTGGCAGAGACGAACTGCCGGGCAGTAGTACCCGCAGTCGCAGTTCGCAGGACGGTGCGGTGGTGGAGTTCCGAAGCCAGGGTTGTTGCAGGACGGCGACGGGACTGACGACCGGACCGGGTGGCCCGCAGTGATCAGGGGCCGCCGTGAGCAGTACGCAGCAGTGAAGTAAGTGAGCAGCACCTCGGTGAAGGCGTCGGCTGCGGACGCGCGCACCGGGAAGTTCGACAGTGGGGTTCCAAGCCAGAGCAGACGCAGGACGGGCAACGGGGCTGGCTGCCGAAGAGTGGCGCTGACGCAGGCCACCAGCAGTACGCAGTAGAGCAGTACCAGCAGTACGCAGTTGATCACCGAGGGAAGAACGGAGGAGCCGAGCACCATCAGGATCGCCCGGGCGGAAGCCTTGAGCCCGGGTACCGCAGGACATCGATAGTGAGGTGGTCTCCGGTCAAGCAACCGCGATCCCCGCACTCCCGGCAGCATCTCGGTCGGGTCGGCGGAAACACAGGGTCGGCGCAGTATCAGGGCCGACAGATGGTGTAGTAGTTCCTTCGGGGCCCTGGTGCCGTACGGCACCAGGGCCCCTCCACGCGTTCCATGAGAGAGGTTCAATGACAGCAGACGACTCGTTCGGCCGTCTTGACGACGACGATTACCCCGCCTACACCATGGGCCGGGCGGCAGACATGCTCGGCACCACCCAGGGCTTCCTCCGTGCCCTCGGAGAGGCCCGCCTGATCACCCCGCTCCGCTCCGAGGGCGGCCACCGCCGCTACTCCCGCTACCAGCTGCGCATCGCCGCCCGCGCCCGGGAACTCGTCGACCAGGGCACCCCCATCGAGGCCGCCTGCCGCATCATCATCCTCGAAGACCAGCTCGAAGAAGCCCAGCGCATCAACGCCGAGTACCGCCGCGCCGCCGAGTCATCCCCTCCGCCGCCCTCGGCCTGAACCGAGCGTGCCCGTCCGGATCGGCGGGCCTCGGTCGTCGAAAGAGCGCTATTCGGGCGCGGACGCCTCCGCCAGGTCCGCCCCGGCGTCAGCGCTGCGTGTGACCCGGTGGGTACCGTGCCAGTCCAGGCACATGACCGTCGCGTCGTCCTGGAGACGGCCGCCGTGGGCGTGAAGAATCTCCGCGACCAGAGCGCGGGAGGCCTCGCGGGGGTGGAGATCGCCCGTACGCGCGATTGTGAGCGGTGTGTGGATGTACGTGCAGGACAGCGACTACACGTCCCGGCAGACACTGGTGGGGTTCACGGTTGAGGCGGCTGACGGAACCATCGGGCACGTGGACCGCCGGCAGGACCAGCCCGGCATGCAACACCTGGTCGTCGACACCAGCGTGTGGATGTTCGGCAGGAGCATTCTGATCCCGGCCGGCGCCGTCGCCGGTATCGACACCGAAGCACGGACGGTAAAGGTGTCAGGGACCCGGGAAGAGATCAAAGCCGCTCCCCGGTTCACCACCGACAGCGAAATGGCTGACCACCGCTACCTGTCCGCCGTCGGCAACTACTACCTCTCCCTGCGCCGCCCCCTCGCACCCTGACCCGAAGCCAGCAAGGCAACTCGCCCGCCCCAGGGCGACAGCAGCCCCCGGGCAGAACATTGCCGTGCTCAGTAGACGGTGAAGGAGATGGCGATGTAGTGCGCGGTGAAGGCTGCGACGGTCAGGGCGTGGAACACCTCGTGGAAGCCGAACCAGCGGGGTGAGGGGTTGGGGCGCTGGAGGGCGTAGACGACCGCGCCCGCGCTGTAGAGAAGCCCGCCCGTCACGATCAAGGAGACTACGGCCGCCCCGCCGTTGTGCAGGAAGTCGGGCAGGTACCGCACGGGCGCCCAGCCCAAGGCCAGGTAGCAGGGGGTGTACAGCCAGCGGGGAGCTCCGACCCACAGGACACGGAATGCGATGCCGACCAGAGCGCCCGTCCACACGATCCACAGCAGGAAGGTCCACTGGTCGCGGGAGAGCAGGAGCACGGCGAGTGGGGTGCACGTGCCGGCGATGATCAGGAAGATGTTGGCGTGGTCGAGGCGGCGCAGAACGGCCTCGCCGAGTGGTCCCCAGGAGCCGAGGTGGTAGACGGCGCTGGTCCCGAACAGCAGCCAGGCCGTGACGGAGTACACGGTGCAGGCCAGCACGGCCTGAGGCGTCCCTGCCAGGCAGACGAGGACGATGCCCGCGGCCAGCGACGCGGGGACCATGCCGGCGTGAAGCCAGCCGCGTAGCCTCGGCTTGACGGGTTCCACCAGATCGGCCGCCCGCTCGACCAGGTCGGCCACCGGGCGGGAGTTCTCGGCGGCCCCGTCGCGTTGCGATCCCGAAGACAGGCCGGTCGAGTCGCGTCCCTTGATCGTCGGTGGGGAAGAAACACTGCAGGCTTCGGCGTCGTCTCGGGACACTGCTTCCCCTCCCGCACCGGACTGCTGGGTATCACGGGCAACCATGCCTCCATGCTAGGAACCTGCCCGCACCGAATTCCCAGAGGCCCACCTCATCGCTGCCGCCGCATCGGCCGGCGTGGCACCGCGGTCCGCAAACAGCGGGCGCGCCAGGGACGCCGCCGGACACCGGATCCGACCCGCGACGCCCGCCCCGGCCGACGGTTCGCTGTGCAGTGGGGTCCGGCCCATGGAGGTGCCAGACATGGAGCGCAGTCAGGACAGTGCGGCTCAGCTCGCGGGGGCGGCGTCTGGCCGACAGTCGTGTGGTGGAGGTCGCGTCCAGGGTTGGGCTCTGTGCCCGGGGAGTGATCTACGTACTGGTGGGGATTCTGGCTGTGCGGATCGGCCTCGGCAGCGACAGCGGCCAGGAGGCCGACCGGTCCGGGGGGTGGAGACCCTCGGCGAGCAGCTGTTCGGCCAGGCTCTGCTGGGGCTGGCGGCGATGACGCTCTGGCGGCTGTGCGAGGCGGCGTTCGGGCAGACAGTGGAGGGCGGTGAGAAGTGGTCTCGTCGTCTGGGTTCTCTGGGGATGGCGGTGTTCTACGCCGCGATCTGTGTCGGCGTGATGCAGACGGCGCTGGTCGGCGGATCCGCCGGGGGCCGCCCCGGTGACGAGACGTCGAAGGAGTACACCGCCAGGCTGCTGGACTGGCCGGGCGGCCGGGTGATCGTCGGCGTGTTCGGGGCCGTCCTGATCGTCGTGGGCGCGGTGATACTGGTGCGCAGCAGTACAGCCGCAGCCCACCTCAAATGCCCTTGATTCGCCGGATAGATGAAGATACGATCTACGGCAACATCGCGTGTCGGTCACCGGCTGGGTGAGACATGGAGGTGTCGGGACATGCCTTCGGAGGCATTCCTTGTCAGTCGAGTTGAATCACACGATCGTCCATGCCCGGGACAACCGGGAGTCCGCTGAGTTCTTCGCGGACCTTCTCAATCTTGAGATCACCGCCGAGTGGGGTCCGTTCATCGCGGTCGGCCTGGGTAACGGCGTCACGCTGGACTTCGCCACCGTCCCCCCGGACAGCATCACCCCCCAGCACTACGCCTTCTTGATCTCCGAGGAGGAGTTCGAAGCGGCGTACGCGCAGATCAGACAGCGCGGCATCGAGCACTACGCCGACCCCCACCGGAAGCAGCCCGGCACGGTCAATCACAACGACGGTGGCCACGGCGTGTACTTCATGGATCCGGCGGGTCACGCCATGGAACTCATCACCGTGCCGTACGGCGGCTGGACCTCGTAACCGCATCCCTCGAGGACCGCACTCCATTGCGGATTGCGGTCCTCGACCGCGGTCTGTGCCCCATGCGATCGCCGCTGGCGCCCTGCGACAGCGGGCCCGCCGCCTGGCGGGCATCATCGGTGCCAGAGAAATCGGCCGTCGGTGATCCCTCCGGCGCGAGCTTCAAGCGCACGGAGCCGGGCGACGGTCTCCGGGTGCCGGCGATGGCCACCTCGACGGCCCATGCCTCCGTGAAGGCTCGGAGGCGAACCGCGGACACCTCGGCGCGCGGGGGCGGCGCCGGCCGCGCGGTCGCGGTCGAAGTGGCATCCATTTCTGCAGATCAGCGGCCATCCGCTTGCCCAAGCTCCGAGTGATTCCCCCACTTGTGGCGCGGGTTCGATTCCCGTCATCCGACCGCTCTTCCGCGAAGCCCCAGGTCAGGCTCGGCGACCTGGGGCTTCGTCGTTGTCCGGAGCTCTCGGGACTCGCGCGCCGGATTCCGAAATGCTGCACTCGGGGTGAATCAATATCTGTGACCGCGGGCTCAGACTTTACCGGGCCCCGCCGGGAGAGTTTTTACCGCAACGCGCAGAGAGGGATTGATCCACGCGCAAAAGCCGCCGTGGCGTGCTACTGTCGATATCAGTTGCAGTTTTGGTACCCAAAGACTTCAAGCGTCTCCAGGTGGCCTTCCGCCACACAGGAGCGCTTTTTATTTCCGGTCATTTTCCGGGCAGGGCATCATCGCGGCGACACGGCGTCCGTAAAGTGCGGATTCCGGTGTACTGCCCAAAGGAGATATGACATGGCTGCTGGCACCGTGAAGTGGTTCAACGCGGAAAAGGGCTTCGGCTTCATCGAGCAGGACGGTGGCGGCCCCGACGTGTTCGCCCACTACTCGAACATCGCCGCCCAGGGCTTCCGCGAGCTGCAGGAAGGCCAGAAGGTCACCTTCGACATCGCGCAGGGCCAGAAGGGCCCGACGGCCGAGAACATCGTTCCCGCCTGAAGCTGACGCGCAGTTCGTAGCTGGGGCCCGCATCCCTCGGGGTGCGGGCCCCAGCTATACGCATTTTCCGGCAGCGGTTTCATCTGAGATTTCAGCGACTGCGCCGATACGGATTCCATGCGGGCGAGATTCGCCATCGCATTCCCTCGGCCCGTTCTTTTGGTTACCCGCGATCCAACGCTGCGGGAATTCCTTGATGACGTGCCGCATCAAGGAAGGTTCTGAATGAACCCCACACGTACGAACCGCCGCTCCTCCCGCGACCGCCGCAGCACCGGCGGCTCCGGTTTCGGCTCCACCGCCGCCCCGGCTCGGACCGGTCGCTTCGGCTCCTCCGCCCCCAGCCGTACGGGAGGCGGCCCGAGCCGCTCGGGCGGCCACGGCCGCAGGCCCGCCGCGGTACAGGGAGAGTTCGCCCTCCCGAAGACGATCACCCCCTCACTGCCCGGCGTCGAGACGTTCGACGAACTCGACATGCCCAGGGAGCTCCTGGCCGCCCTCACCGCGCAGGGCGTGTCCGTGCCGTTCCCGATCCAGGGCGCGACCCTGCCGAACTCCCTCGTGGGCCGTGACGTGCTGGGCCGCGGCCGGACCGGCTCCGGCAAGACCCTCGCCTTCGGCCTGGCCCTCCTGGCCCGCACCGCCGGGCAGCGCGCCGAACCACGCCGACCGCTCGCCCTCGTCCTCGTCCCCACCCGCGAGCTGGCCCAGCAGGTGACCGACGCCCTCACGCCGTACGCCCGCGCCGTCAAGCTGCGTCTGGCGACCGTGGTCGGCGGCATGCCCATCGGACGGCAGGCCGGCGCCCTGCGCGGCGGCGCCGAAGTCGTCGTCGCCACCCCCGGCCGTCTCAAGGACCTCATCGACCGAGGTGACTGCGGGCTGAGCCAGGTCGCGATCTCCGTCCTGGACGAGGCCGACCAGATGGCCGACATGGGCTTCATGCCCCAGGTGACCGCCCTCCTGGACCAGGTCCGCCCCGAAGGCCAGCGGATGCTGTTCTCCGCCACCCTCGACCGCAACGTCGACCTCCTGGTCCGCCGCTACCTCAGCGACCCCGTCGTCCACTCCGTCGACCCCTCCCAGGGCGCGGTCACCACGATGGAGCACCACCTCCTGCACGTGCACGGCACCGACAAGCACCGGGTGACGACGGAGATCGCGGCGCGCGAGGGCCGGGTGATCATGTTCCTGGACACCAAGCACGCCGTGGACCGGCTCACCCAGGACCTCCTCGACAGCGGCGTCCGCGCCGCGGCACTCCACGGCGGCAAGTCCCAGCCCCAGCGCACCCGCACCCTCGCCCGGTTCAAGACCGGACACGTCACGGTCCTGGTCGCCACGAACGTCGCCGCCCGCGGCATCCACGTCGACAACCTCGACCTCGTCGTCAACGTGGACCCGCCGACCGACCACAAGGACTACCTCCACCGCGGCGGCCGCACCGCCCGCGCGGGTGAGTCCGGCAGCGTCGTCACCCTGGTCACCTCCCAGCAGCGCCGCGGCCTGACCCGCCTCATGGCCGACGCCGGCATCGTGCCCCAGACCACCCAGGTCCGCTCCGGCGAGGAAGCCCTCCACCGGATCACCGGCGCCCGGACCCCCTCCGGCATCCCGGTCACCATCACCGCGCCGGCGGCCGAGCAGCGCAAGCGCGGCCCGGTGTCCCGCGGTCGCCGCAGTGCCGCCTCCGCGGCCCGGCGCGCCGCACGACAGTCCGGCGAGTGAGCCCGCGGCGGACCGGCGCGTGAGCCCGCGGCCGCCGTCGGCCCGGCGGTCCGCACGCCACGTGAACAGGAACACCCGATGAGCCACAGCCGGCTCGACGTCCTGCCCGTCGCGGCCGGACACGGCAGCGCTCGGGACGTCCTCGCCCCCGCCTGAACCGACTCACCGCGGCCGGCCCCTTCTCCCCTTCTCCCTGTGAGGCATCATGCGCTGCGTCATCGCCCGGTTCCCGTTCGATCTGACCAAGAGCGGCGTCCTGGAATCCATGAAGGGCGTCAAGCCCGAGCCCGTCACCGGCGAGTCCGTGATCATCGGCCGCCGCACCTACCCCGTCAAGCAGGTCGGCCAGGTCGTCACCCGCCAGGACCGCCGCGACTTCAGCGCCGGCGAGGTCGTGCGGGCCATGACCTCGCTCGGCTTCACCTGCCGCGGGCTTCCCGGCGCCGACGCCCCCGCACACGGCCTCACCCCGGTCCAGCGGGCGTCCGCGATGCTCGGCACCCCGGTCACCGTCTGACCGACGGGACGGGCGCGAGCCGCCACCGGAACAGCCAGGAGGGCCCGACCAGCGCACGCTGGTCGGGCCCTCCTGCCGTGCAGGCGGCTCTGCACGTCCTGGACCGGCCGCAAAGCACTAGCTCTCCTCCCGACACGCGAAAATCTATAGCGGCCGGAGTAGACATTGGGTGGTGGCGTGATTATGGTTTCTCTCGTAGCCCAGCGAGACAAGAGGGCCTGGCAGAGACGAACTGCCGGGCAGGAGTACCCGCAGGTGCAGTCGGCAGGACGGTGCGGTGGTGGAGTTCCGAAGCCAGGGTTGTCGCAGGACGGCGACGGGGCTGACGACCGGACCGGGTGGCCCGCAGTGATCAGGGGCCGCCGTGAGCGGGACCGCTGTCATGACAGTGGCGGTACCCGTGAGTGCAGTACGCAGGAGAGCTGTACCAGCGGCACCAGCAGTAAGCAGTCCCCCGTTGGGTAGCAGTTGATCACCGAGGGAAGAACGGAGGAGCCGAGCGCCATCAGGATCGCCCGGGCGGAAATCTCGAGCCCGGGTACCGCAGGACATCGATAGTGAGGTGGTCTCCGGTCAAGCAACCGCGATCCCCGCGTGCCCGACAGCATCTCGGTCGGGTCGGCGGAAACAGAAGGCCGGTGCAGTATCAGGACCGGCGGATGGTGTAGTAGTTCCTTCGGGGCCCTGGTGCCAGTACGGCGCCAGGGCCCCTCAACGCGTTCACCAGAGAGGTGCAAGTGACAGCAGACGACTCCTTCGACCGTCTCGATGACGACGACTACCCCGCCTACACGATGGGCCGGGCCGCCGAGATGATCGGCACCACCCAGGGCTTCCTGCGCGCCCTGGGCGAAGCGCGCCTCATCACGCCGCTCCGCTCCGGCGGCGGCCACCGCCGCTACTCCCGCTACCAGCTGCGCATCGCCGCCCGCGCCCGGGAACTCGTCGACCAGGGCACCCCCATCGAGGCCGCCTGCCGCATCATCATCCTCGAAGACCAGCTCGAGGAAGCCCAACGCATCAACGCCGAGTACCGCCGCGCCGCCGGATCATCCCCTCCGCCGGCCTCGGACTGAGTCGAGTGCGCCCGTCGGCAGCGGCGGGGCGGGGCGGGGCGGGTCATCGGACTGGGCGGCGGTGGGCGGAGCGGCGCATGCGCACGGCGATGTAGACGAGGTCCGCCACGAGCAGCACGATGCCGACGACCAGCAGGAAGAGCAGTCCGTCGGCGGTGGCACCGATGATGCCCAGCACGATCGCGATGATGATCAGGGCCAGGAAGAGCGTCATGAGGGCTGCCTCCTCGGTCGGTTGGGGAGCTCAGCGCCGTGCCAGTTGCCGTTCGCCGTTCGCCCCGGGCTCGTAGGGGAGTTCGTAGTGCCGGAAGACCGCTTCCTCGTCCTCGGCGGGAAGTACGTCGTCGGTGCCGATCGAAGGGCACTGCTTCACCAGAGCCTTGTCGTGGGCGACCTTCACATAGCCCGGCCCCACCGTCGCACCGTCCAGGGGGACGAACACCAGACGGTGACGGGTGGGCAGGCCGACCCGGACCGTGGCCATGAACGGCTCGTCGGTGCTGGTGTCGACGTAGATCGCCTCCAGCTCTCCGATCCTGTGGCCCCGCGTGTCCACGACGTCGCGGGTTCGCCACTCACGGATGTCCGCCATCTGCATCATTCCGACTCCTCGCGGTCGGTCACCGGTTCGGGCAGCGTGGCGACGAGGATCTCGGCCGCCTGGGTGACGTTGCCGGCGTCGACCGCACGGGCCATCGCCGCGCGGGCCGCGTCCGCCGTGGTGTGCGGCGGGATCACCAGCAGGGCGAAGTGGTCGTTGTCGCCACGGGTGATGAGGACGGTGTCGTCACCGACGGGATACGAGTCCAGACGGACGACCTGGTCGTCGACGACCAGACGCGTCGGGACCTCACCCCAGGCGTCGGTGTCCAGGCCGACCCTCGCGATGGGGCCGAGGTGGGTGGTGAGCGCCTGGATCAGGGCGGGCAGCTCGGTCGCGACGTCCCGGGAGCGGGGCCACCAGGCGCCGTCGAGGACGCCTTCGCGGGAGTGCGTCGTCTCCAGCCTCAGCAGGGCCGTTCCGGGCCTCGCCGCTCGGTGGATCTCGTCCGGAAGAAGCCCCCGAGGGGTGGGTGTGTCAGATTCGGCCATGGTGGTCCGCCTGCCTGCGCGGGGCCGCCGACACCTCGAAGCCGACGAGAAACCGCCGTGGTCTCACGGTACTCCGGGCGCCCGCGACTCCGGGCCCCTCGACTCCGGGCCCCTCGAATCCGAGCACCCGTCGACTCCGGGCGCCCGGAGACTCGCGCCCGCGAGCATCGGCCGCCGGGCGGTGTTCCCGGTGGGAAATCGCCTGGTCGGACCGGCCCGTTCGGCCACGCGGCGGAGTACGCTGAAGATACCGGGAGTAACCCGAGCACCCGCTCCCACGCGGACGTCGTTTCCGGCGATCAAGACACTGGGCCGCCCTGCAGGGCGGCCCGGGGACGGGTCCGCGATCATGACCACCATCGCACCCCTGCTTTCGGCGCGCCTTTCGCTGACGCCGAAGACCACCCTCGCCGGCCTGTTGGACGGCGCCTGGTGGCCTCGCTCGCGTGACCTCACCGCTGAGCTTCCGCCCTTGGTCGACGCGCTGGAGGAGCACTACGGGCGCATCACGCGCGTCGCGGTGAACCCCGGCCGCTGGCCCGTCGTCCCGCACAAGATTCCCGCCACCGGGCACACCGTGCACGTGGGCTGGTTCACCGAACAGGACGCCGACAAGATGATCCTGCTCTCCTACGCCGTCGGCCGCTGCGACCTGCTGGTGATCCCGCCCGAGACCGAACCCGCCGCAGCCGCCCGGCTCATGACCGCCGCCGCCCTCCCCGGCAGCATCCTCACCGCCGGTGTCCTGATGTCCGACGAAGCCGCCACCGGCCGCCGTATGCGGGACGCCCGAAGCAGCGAGGACTCCTGGGAGACGGACGGAGGGACCGCCCTGGCGCCGCTCCGGCACCCGGTCGTCGGCGCGCGGATGATCCCGCTGCCGAGGGACATGCGGAGGTGACGTCATGGGAACCCTGATCACGCTCGCGGCAGTCGCCCTGCTGATCGTGCTCGGCATGCGCCTGATCCACCGGCTCAACGCCCAGCACGACGCACGCATCGCGGCCCACCACTTCAGTGAACCGTTCCCGGCCGTCTTCCGGCCGCCCGGTCACAGCCCCCACCCGCCGACAGAACGAGACACCTCGACGGGGCAGGACACCTCGACAGGGCAAGCCACCTCGTCGGGTCAGGACACCTCGACAGGGCAAGCCGCCCCCCGCCGGGTCACGGGCACCTGGCCCTGACCACCTCGGACCACTCCTCCGACCGAAGGCCGCGGGTGGGGCACCCGACACCCGGGACAACCCACCCGCCCGGCCTCTCGCTCGCCGTGGAGGAACCTCGCACCCTGTACCCCCGCGATCTACCCCACCGACACCGCGATCGTGCCCTCGGCCGGACACGCGGAACGCGACTGAGCCGGACTGCCCGACGGCCCGCTGCACTCCTGGCGCGCCCGGCCCACAGCCGTACAATTGAACATGGATCGAGCACTCTCACGTGTGACGATCCGGAAGGGCGGCCTCGGCGGAGTACATGCGCTGGGGCCGTTGTGACGACCGCCGCCATGAGGCCCGCGCACCCCGGGCGCGCCAGGCCGCGCCCGGCCGGGAACGTCAGTCCGTGGTCCTGGTGACGGCCGGGGGGCGCCAGGTGCCGTCGAGGGCGGCGGGGTCGGGCCAGTAGGCGCGGAGGTAGAGCGCGAAGTGGCCGGCGGGGGCGGGGAGCCAGTTGGGCAGGTCCTCCGGGGCTGCGGGCGGGCGGGCTCCGGCGTACAGGGTCAGGGAGCCGTCGGCGCCGAGGCGCAGGCCGGTGTTCTTGGTGCCGAGCGAGTAGCGGTGCAGGTCGTTGCGGTGGAAGAAGTGGTGCTCGTTGTAGAGCGTCACCGACCAGAAGCCCTTCACCGGGGGCAGGGCGCCGGCGGGGAAGGTGAGCGTGTAGCCGTGTTCGCCGGTGAGCGGTTCCCCGGTCGCGTCCTGGTCCTGGTAGAAGTACGTCGTCTCGGTGGGGGCGTTCACGAAGATGTTGGCCTTGCCCATGGCGGTGCGACTGAGGTAGTCGCCGCCGAACGCCGCGCCGTTGCGCTGGGTGCTCCAGTGGTGGTCGAGGGGGACGCCGATGTTGCGGAACTGGAAGAGCTCCTGCACCAGGGTGGCGTTCGCGTCGACCGCCTCCGCCCGGAGCACCTCGGCCGACTGCGGGTCGGCGGCGGCCTCCTCCACGAGGGAGCGGAAGAGTCCGTACAGTGCCTCCTCGCCCGGGCGCGGGGGCACTTCGTCCAGGACGGCGGGGAGGATGTCGAAGAACGTCCTCGGGTCGACCCACTGCGTCTCCTGCTCGCCGCTGGTCGAGTCCCCCGCCGGGTAGGACGGCGCCTGCGACCAGTCGGTGGTGTGCGGCTCTCCGGTGTACTCGGCGAGCGGGTAGGCGACGATCTGGTCGATCAGCGGCTGGACGGCGGCCCGGTCCTCGTCGGTGTCGTTCATGAAGACGCGGGGGATGCAGACGGCGATCCGGGTGTCGAAGCGGAACACGCCCTCGATGCCCGCGGGGACCTCGCCGTCCCATCCGGTCGGCGCGAGCAGGTAGTGGCCCGGCTTGGTGTCGTACATCGCGCCCAGCCGCGCGACCGACTCCGTCCGCTGGTCGACGACCTGGTACACCCAGAACCGGCCGCCGAAGTCGGGGACCTGGATCACCGAAGGGCCGCGCCGCGCGTCGAGGATCCCGAAGCCGTAGACGACGTCCTGATTGGGGCAGGCCACGAGCCGCTCGTCCGGGGTGATGTAGTCGTGCAGCATGCCCAGCGTCCCCGGCGGTCCGACCGGGACCACCCCGCCCAGCAGCCCGGGCGCGGGCACCTGCTCCATGATCGAGAGCCGGTTGTGCATGTTCACCAGCGGCCAGCCCCACAGATAGGCCACCCGGCCCATCGCCCGCAGGTACGCGTCGGTCATCCGCGACCCGGGGACCGGGGGCGCGAGCGCGGCGGAGGAGTCGGAGGGGGCGGCGGAGGTGGGTCCGAAGGGCGACATGGCCCGAACCTACGGACGCCACCCCGCTGCCGCCCTGCTGTGCTGGGCCATATGGGGGACGGCTCCAGGCCGGGCACCGTGCGCGTGCCGTCGGCGACCTGGGCCTTCTTCGTCGTCCAGACCGACGGCGCTCGTCACGCAGTCCGGTGGGGGCGGTCGCCACATGTGGCCCGCCCGGCCGCCGAGGCGCATTCTTGATGGCGAGACCCTCGGCGCCTGCGCTCGTACGGCAGCGCCCGACGAGGGTTCCGCAGCCTGCCCGGTGGGAGGCAACTGGATGGCAGCCGGACAGCCCGGACCTCCGGATCGCTCGGAGAGCTTCGGAGAGGGGCTGCTGGGCGGGCTCGTGGACCGTGTCCACGAGCTGGCGCCCCATCTGGTCGGGCCCGTCCTCGCCGACACGGTGGCCCGGCTGGGGGGACGGGATCCGCAGATCCTGCTCCAGGACTACGGGCAACGGAAGCTGGTCCCCCTGCCCGGCGAAGGGCTGGCGGGCGGCGAACCGCAGTCCATCGACCACTCCGACGCCGGCCGGTGCTTCCTCGCCTCGCGCCCGGTCGAACTCGTCCTGCCCGACGGCGTACGGGTTCTGCTGCCCTTGCTGGACGGGGGCGACCAGGCGGGCATCCTGGCCGTCACCCTGGACACCGTCGACGACGACGACCGCCGCCTGCTCAGAAGGATCGCGGGTCTGATCGCCGGCATGATGCAGACCAAGCACAGCCACACCGACCTCTTCTTCCGCACCCGCCGCAGCGAGCCGATGAGCGTCGCCGCCGAGATCCAGTGGTCGCTGCTGCCACCCCTGTCGATGGTGACGCCGCGCGTCGCCGTCGCCGGGGTGCTGGAGCCCGCGTACGACGTGGCGGGCGACAGCTTCGACTACGCCCTGAACGAGGACACCTTCCACCTCGCGATGGTCGATGCCATGGGCCATGGCCTGGACGCGGCCACGATGGCCACCGTGGCCATCGGCGCGTACCGGCACGCCCGCCGGATCAGCATCGAACTGTCCGAGATCTACCTCTTCATGGACCGGGCCGTGGCCGAGCAGTTCGAACCCGACCACTTCGTGACCGCGCAGATGATGCGGCTGGACACCGTCACCGGCCGCCTCCAGTGGGTCAACGCGGGGCATCCCGCCCCCATGCTGATCCGCGAACACCGCGTCGTACGCCGCCTGGACAGCCCCACGACGCTTCCCGTCGGCTTCGGAGGAGCACAGCCTCAGGTCAGCGGCGTGACGCTCGAACGGGGGGATCGCGTCCTCTGGTTCACCGACGGGCTGGTCGAGGAACACGAGAGCGGGCAGGAACAGTTCGGCGAGGACCAGCTGATCGACTGGGTGAATCAGCTGGAGAAGGCGGACCGAGGGGTCCGCGCGGTGGCACGGGACCTGTCCCACACGCTCAAGCGGGCACGTGGCGAAGCCACTTCGGACGACGCCACCCTCGTCCTGGTCGAGTGGCGCGGATGACGCGGGGACGTGCCGTGAGGTGCGGCACGGCCAGGGCGGTACGGACAGGGGCGGCACGGACAGGGCGGCACGGGCAGAGCGGCACGGACAGGGCGGCACGGGCAGAGCGGCACGGACAGGCGGCACAGGCAGGGCGGCACGGGCAGGGCGGTTCGCCGGGCGAAAGAGGCTGCGCCGGCCCGATCACGCGGTGTTCCCGGTGGGAAATCGCCTGGTCGGACCGGCTCGTCCGACCACGGAGCGGAGTAGGCTGAAGATACCGGGAGTAACCCGAGCACCCGCTCCCACGCGGACGTCGTTCCCGGCGATCAAGACACTGGGCCGCCCTGCAGAGCGGCCCGGAGACGGGTCCGCGATCATGACCGTCTCCCTCGCACCCCCGCTTTCGGTGCGCCTGTCGCTGACACCGAAGACCACCCTCGCCGGCCCGTTGGACGGCGCTTGGTGGCCGTGCTCGCGTGACCTCGACGAACCAAGGGACTTGATCATGGCGACTCTCCGCGAGCGACAGGTCTACCGCGAACGGGTCCTGACCGCCCTCTACGAAGCCACCGAAGGCAACCGCCTCCTCGGAGTCCCGGGGCGGAAGCTGCGAAACGACCTTCGCATCCCGGAGGAGGACCTGGCCGCCGCCTGCACCTACCTGGCCGGCGAGGAGCTGATCACCGTCGACTGGGAGCCGGGCAACACACCCGCGATGGTCTCCCTCACGCACCAGGGAATCCGCCGCATGGAGGCCGAAGAGGAAGAACGCGGCTGAGCCGGACGGCCCGCGCACCCGACGTCAGGTCGCCGGCCGGTGCTGGTGTCCCACTTCGCGCGCGAGGTCCAGCCCGAGGACGCGGTCGAGGAAGGCGAACGTCTCGAACTTGGCACCGGCCGGTACGTCGGTGCGCGTCGCCACGGTGACCAGCGCGTCCAGGACGGCGGGTACGCCGAGATCCTCGGCCAGCACGTCATGGGCGTGGCGCAGCACATCGGCAGGGACCGGCCTGGACGGCTCCTGTGCCCAGTCGGCCACCAGCTCCCGCCAGTCGCCCAGCGTCCGCCGGGCCTCGTCGAGCGCCGTACCGGTGAACGTGACCGGCGTGCGGTGAGCGTGGCCGAGCATCAGCAGCCTCACCGCCAGCGGATCGGTCCCCTCCGGGGCGACGGCGTCCAGGAGCCCTGATGCCAGGACGTGGGATCGGGCACGGTCCGGGACGCCCCTCTCCCCGGATGCCGGGCCGACCCGGCCCACGTCGATGCGGACCCCACCGACCGCGTCCGGTGCGGCGGGGTCGTACGCGCGGACGTGCACGTCGGCAGCGGCGCAGAGCGTTCCGTTCGGAGGGTGGACTCCGGCGTCGGCGGGCGGGTGGACGCCAAGGGCGGACATGGCGCGGCCCAGCGCCTCGGACTGCTCCTGCGGCAGGTCCGGCGTGGTGAGGAACATGCGGGACTGCAGGCCGTGCAGCTCCGCCGTCCGCGCCAGTACGTCACCGACCAGGAGCACCCGCAGATCCGTCATGCCAATCCGGGCGTCGCCGGCCGGCAGGTGGACGCAGATGCTCAGCAGATGGCGTCGTACGGAGGGAATCTCCACCAGGTGGCCGGTACGGGCGTCGACGATGCGCAGCATGCTCCGGAGGCTAGTCGTGGAAAGCCCCGACACCGGGGAGGGTCGGCGCATAATCCTCGGGTGTCCACGAACTCGGTACCGATACCGCCCCGTTCCGGCTCCGGCTCCGTCTCCGTTTCCGGCTCCGGCTCCGTCTCTGTTTCCGACTCCGGCCCCGTCCCTGATTCCGACTCCGGCCCCGGCCCCGGCCCCGGCCCCGGAGACGTTCGCGCCTGGTTGTCCGATGAGGCGGCGGCCTGGACCGGCGCACGCCCCGGCTCGTGGGCGAGGCCGTTCTGGTCCGTCCTCGCGCTGCTGGTGACGGTCGTCGCCGCGATCGTCACCGAGCCCGCGCCGGTGTGCAGCGACGTGGCGCCGTGCGGAACGGACTGGGTCGGCATGGCGCAAGTCGGCCTGGCCATCGGCCTGTTGTACTGGTTCGCGCGGCTGCCCGAGCTCGCCCTCACCGCCGCACTGGTGCTCGCGGTCATCGTGGCGTGGGAGGAGCTCTCCTCCGACGGATGGGTGTCCCGGGCGGCGAATCTGGCGGTCATCGCGGCCCTCGGCCTCGGCTCGGCAGCGTCGTGGGCGAGGCTGGCCGCCCGGAAGAAGCAGCGGTGGCTCGTCGACCGGGTGGACGCCGCACAGGGCCGGCGGCTGGAGTTCGCCGGTCCTGTCGGACGGGGCACGATCCCCGTCGTCGTCGGGCTGCTGCTGTGCGCCGTGGCCGTCGGCGCGATCGTCACGGGCTTGCGCGCCGTCCACGGGGACGAGCAGCAGGCCGCCCGGGCGACGCGTACCGAGGCCGAGGTCACCGGCCGTACGGACTTGTCTCTGCGGGTCCGTACCGATGACGGACGGCGCATCACCGTCGACGCCCTCTTCCCCGAGGACTACCGCCTCGGCACCCGGGTGGTGGTGCTGGAGGACGAGAAGTGGCGGCGGCTGGCCGCCGAGCCGTACGACGCGCTCGGCTGGCAGCTGCTGGGCCTGGCCGGCGGACTGCCCGGGCTCTCGTTGCTGACGACGGGACTTCTGGCACGTCGGCGTGGCACCGCGCTGCGCCGCGGACCGGTGCCCGCCCTGCGGGTGCTGGAGCGGCTGGACGAGGAGGGCCGGACCTGGGTCTACGCGGCCGACGACCCCGCCGGGAGTACACCGCTACTCGTCTGCGCCTGCGTGCCGGTGTCCCGGGACGTGGAGGAGCGGGTGGGGGCCGATTTGCATGAGGCCGTCATGCTCGGCGCGCCCTACGACGGCGCCGAGTTGGCCTTCGTCAGCAGGGCAGTCAGGGCAGCGACGGCAGTGGAGGGAACGACGGAAGGGCCGCTCTTGGTGACCCGCACCTTCACCCCCGCCCGCGTGCCCCCGACCGGGAAGGGGCGCCCGCAGGGGGCCTGAGCCGGTGCTCCTGACGCGTCAGTGGCTGCGGGGTGCGTACATGATCACGGTCATGCCGGCGAGGCAGATCAGGGCGCCGATGACGTCGTAGCGGTCGGGGCGGTAGCCGTCGGCGACCACGCCCCAGGCGATGGATCCGGCGACGAAGATGCCGCCGTAGGCGGCGAGGACGCGGCCGAAGTTGTCGTCGGACTGGAGCGTGGCCACCACCCCGTACAGACCGAGCGCGATGACGCCGGCGCCGATCCAGATCCAGCCCTTGTGCTCGCGGATGCCCTGCCAGACCAGCCAGGCGCCGCCGATCTCGAAGAGTGCGGCGACGGCGAAGAGGGCGAGGGAACGAGCGACGGTCATGCCGCCGACCCTAGCGGCGGCCCTGGCGGCGGCCCTGTCCGTGGGCCGACGCCGATGCGCGTCGGCCCCCGTGGGCGCATCCGGACGTCCGGACGCCCGGGTGTCACATGGCGCGAGGGCCCCAGCCCGCGCCCGAACCGGCCGCCGGGTGCCGTTCACGCCGTGGCGGCGGTCAGTTCGGTCAGGTCCTCCTCGGTGAGGTGGAGGGACGCCGCCGCGATGTTGTCCTCGACGTGTGCCGGCGAGGAGGTGCCGGGGATCGGGAGGACCACCGGTGACCGGGCCATCGTCCAGGCCAGCTTGACCTGTTGGGGGGAGGCGCCGTGCCGGGCCGCCACGCGGGCGAGCGGCTCGGTCGGTTCGGGGCGGCCCCGGGTCTCCAGGGAGAAGAACGGGACGAAGGCGATGCCCTGCCGGGTGCAGGCGTCGAGGACCGTCTGGTCCTGGCGGTGGAAGAGGCCGTACATGTTCTGTACGGCCGCCACCGGGGCGATGCGCTGGGCCCTGGCGAGCTCGTCGGTGGTCGTGTTGCTCAGGCCGAGGTGGCGGATCAGGCCCTCCTCCCGCAGGGCGACCAGTGCGCCGAAGCGGTCGGCGAGAGAGTCGTCCGCCGCGCTCTCCTCGCCGTCTTGCAGGCGGAGGTAGACGAGGTCCAGGTGGTCCCGGCCCAGTTCCCGCAGCGTGCGGTGGACGTGCGCCGCCAGCTCGCCGGGGGTGGCCTGGGCGCCCCAGCTGCCGTCGGGGTGCCGGACCGGGCCGACCTTCGCCGCGAGGACCAGGTCGTCGGGGTACGGGTGCAGGACGCTGCGGATCAGGCCGTTCGCCGAGAGGTCGCCGTGGAAGTAGAACCAGGCGGTGTCCAGGTGGTTCACCCCGAGGTCGACGGCTCGCCTCAGGACGGCGGCCGACGTCTCCGGGTCGTTCGCCGGGCCGCCCAAACTGCTCGCCGGCAGCCTCATGGTGCCGAAGCCCATGCGGGCGACCGGGAGGTCGCCGCCCAGGAGGTAGGGAGAGGTGAGGGGTGGTCGGGGCGCGCTGTGGGTGGTCATGAGGCCCGATCCTCCGGGGCGCTCCCGCCTCGGGCGAACTCCTGGCAGCTTGGTGCCATGACGACGACCGGGATCGTGACCCTGCGGGGCGAGGCCGAGCTGGTACGGCGCGCGGGCGCCCTCTTCGACGGGGTGCGGCGGGAGTTCCTGTGCGTCGCCGGAGACCTCGGTACGTGGTCGGCGGCCGCGGCCTCGGGCGTGCGGCGCTCCCCCGCGCCGGGGCTCGTGGTGCGCAAGCTGTACGGGCCCGGTGTCTTCGTGGCCCCCGGCGGCCCGGAGCTGCTCGACCGGCTCGCGGCGGCCGGCGCGGAGGTCCGGATCTCGCCCGCGCCGCCGGCCCACGAGGCGATCGTCGTCGACGGGCGCCTGGCGGTTCTCGCGGCCCCGCGGTCCGCCGCGGGCGGAGTCCGTACGTACAGCGTCGTCCAGGAGCCGGGCGCCGTGGCCGGGGTCCGGGCCCTGTTCGAGACGGCCTGGGAGACCGCGACGGACCTCGCCGCGTACCGCCGTCGCCCGTTTCCTCCGCTCGGCGGCGACGATCGGGCCGTGCTGCGCTCCCTGGCCGCCGGCCACACGGACGAGACGGCCTCCCGTCTCCTCGGGGTGTCCTTGCGGACCTATCGGCGCCGGGTCGCGTCCCTGATGACCGCACTCGACGCCCGCTCCCGCTTCCAGGCCGGTCTGCGGGCCCGCGAGATCCTCGGCGGCGGCGGCCTTTCGGACGTCTGAGGAGGCCGCCGAGCCCTGGTGGCTGGACACGTGGATGCCTCGTCAGGCGGGGCGGCGGAGTCGCGTCTAGCGTGGTCGGCTTCCGCACCCTCGACCCCGACCCCGTACGGGCCAAGGCCCTCGTCGACGCCGTCCGCATCCACCCGTACGGCGACGAGAGCGCCACGACCCGGCTGGTCTCCCCGGAGGGCCGTCCCTGGTCCGGGGACCAGCCGGGCGGTCTGGAGTACTGGGAGCGGCTGCACGACATCTACCAGCGCGAGACCGTCGACGAACGCGACCGGTTCTTCCTCGCCATGCTGAAGCAGCTCGGCATCGAGAAGGGGAAGCCGTTCGCGCCCGACGAGCGGCTGGTCCGCATCCTGACCCGGGCCAGTGCCGTCGGCGAGCTCATGGCGAAGACGAACTCCTTCGCCAAGCGCTTCCCCGGTGACCGCTACTGGCCCGACCGGCAGTGGGACCTCGTCCAGATGATGGACCGCTCCGACCAGCGGGGTGACCGCGGTTCGCGCGACGACGAGCTGGTGTACGAGGACGACGGCTCCGTCCTCCTCCACTTCGGGCCCGAGCCGCCCGCGTCCGGCGAGACGAACTGGGTGCAGACCGTCCCCGGCCGCCACTGGTTCGCCTACACCCGCTTCTACGGGCCCCTGGAGCCGTACTTCGAGCGGTCCTGGAAGCTCGGCGACGTCACGTCTCCGGATGCGGAAGTTCCGCATGGCCGCGATGCTGGGGGCGTCGGCTTTTCATGAGGAGGACACGCAATGTCCATGCTCGACAAGCTCAAGGGCATGCTCAAGGGCCATGAGGACACCGCACGTCAGGGTGTCGAGAAGGCGGGCGACGCCGTCGACGCCAAGACGGGCAACAAGTACGCGGGCCAGGTCGATACGGCCCAGCAGAAGATCAACGAGCAGCTGGGCACGCAGGAGCAGCCACCGGCCAAGGAGTAGCCCGGCCGGGGACTGGCCCGGCCAGGACTGGCCCGGCCAAGGAGCAGCCCGACCGGGGAGTAGCCCGGCCAGGAGCGGCCCTCCGCCCGAACGACCGACCGAGGCCCCGGGGGGCAGTCCCCCGGGGCCTCGGTCGTTCGGGTCGGTGGTGTCAGCGCGGCGCCGTGTCGTCCGCCGGGAAGGCCGGGCCGTGGCCGGGGACGATGACGTCCGCGGCGGCGAGCACCCGGAGTCGGGAGTCGCGCAGGACCGTGTGGTCCGGGGCGACCGGGTCGTCCACGGGGCCGTTCGGCCGCCACCACAGGTCGCCCACGAAGGCGACGACGTCCGTGTCGGTGCCCGCGAGGAGCGTGATGTCCTCGCGGCTGTGGCCGGGCGTCCGGATCAGGCGGAGCGACGGGGTGAGTTCGTAGCCCTCGGCGTCCCGGTCGGTCCACTGGTCGTTCTCGTAGATCGCGTGGTGGTCGTGGACGCGCGCCCGGCCGAAGAGGCCGACGTTCATGGTGTTGTCCGGGTGGTGGTGGCTGAGCACGACGTCGGTGATGTCGTCGGGGCCGAGGCCCAGTTCGGCGAGCGGGCCGAGGATCCGGTCGCGGCCGGCCACCATGCCGGGGTCGACGATCACGTGCCGGTCGCCGTCGTGCACGTAGGAGACGGTGGCGGCGACCCCCGGGCCGGTGGAGAGGGTGTAGCCGGTGGTCAGGACCGTGTAGCGGGCGGTGCGGCCGCGCAGTGCGTCGTCGTTGGTGTTCATGGACCCAAGTCTTCGCTTCCGGCGGCCCCTTCACGAGTGGCCGTGCTGCCACCGATCGCGTGAATCGTGCCAGCCGGGCCGGCCGGTCCGGCCCGGGGCCGTGCCACACTCCTGGAGTGCCGCCCTTCGTGACCGTCGCCGCCTACGCCCCGCCCGGCGTCGGCATGCTCGGCGCCGGCATCGTCTCCGAGGTGTTCGACTTCCGCGGACAGGGCCTGCCGCGCTTCGACTTCGCCCTCTGCACCGACCGGCCCGGCCGGGTCCGCACCGATGTCGGACTGCCGCTCGTCGTCGAGGACGGCCTGGACCGGCTCGCCTCGGCCGACCTCGTCATCGCCCTGCCCTGGGCCGACTTCCGTACGCCCCCGGCACCCGCCGTGCTCGACGCGCTGACCACCGCCCACGGGCGCGGCGCGCTGGTCGCGGCCCACTGCGTCGGCGCCTTCGCGCTCGCCGCGGCCGGGCTCCTCGACGGCCGGCGGGCGACCACCCACTGGCGGTTCGCCGGCCTCCTCGCCGAGCGCCACCCGGACGTCACCGTCGACCCCGACGCCCTGTACGTGGACGAGGGCAGCGTCGCCACGGGCGCGGGCGCCGCCGCCGGCTTCGACCTGTGCCTGCACCTCCTGCGCCGCGAGTACGGCGCCACGACGGCCAACGCCATCGCCCGGGACCTGGTGCTTCCCTCCCACCGGGACGGCGGCCAGGCCCAGTACCTGGCCACCCCCGTACCCGAGGACAGTCAGGACGAGCGGCTCTCCGAGGTCCTCGCCTGGGCCCGGGAGCATCTCCACGAGCCGCTCCCCGTCGCCGAGTTGGCCCGCCGGGCCCTGATGAGCCGGCGTTCCTTCGCCCGCCGGTTCGCCGCCTCCACGGGGACCACCCCGCACGCCTGGCTGCTCGGGCTGCGCCTCAGCCGCGCCGAGGAGCTCCTGGAGACGACGGACCTGCCGGTCGAGGAGATCGCCCGCGCGGTCGGCTTCGGCAGCGCGGCCGTGCTGCGCGCCCAGTTCGTCCGCCGCCGGGGCGTCCCGCCCCGCTCGTACCGCCGGTCCTTCACCCGCACGCCCGCCGGCTGAGGCCCGGCCGAGGCCCTTGCTGAGGCCCGGCCGAGGGCCGCCTGAGGGCTGCCCGAGGCCCGCCCGAAGGCCGCCCGAAGGCCCGCCTGAAGGCCCGCCCGAAGGCCGCCCAAGACCCGCCCGAAGGGCCGCCCGAGGGGCAACACGCCGAAGGGCTAGCCCGGACGGGTGCCACCGGTTGCCGCACCCCACCCGCCGATCGAGCCTGGGGGGATCGTGTGACCGATGGGAGGGCCCATGAGCAGCCTCGACACCCCGGCCGAAGTGCCCAGACCGCGTGCGGCGGCGGCGACGCCCGCCGCGCCCACCACCATGACCTGGGTGACACTCGCCCTGATGACGACCGCCTCGGTGGCGAGCCTGCGGGCCGCGCCCACCATGGCCATCTACGGCCTGGCGTGCGTCTTCCTCTACCTCGTCCCGGCCGTGGTCTTCCTGCTGCCGACGGCGCTGGTCTCCGCCGAGCTCGCCTCCGGCTGGAACGGCGGCGTCTACCGCTGGGTCTCCGAGGGGCTGTCCAAGCCGCTCGGATTCCTCGCGGTCTGGTGCCAGTTCGCGATGACGATCTTCTACTACCCGAGCCTGCTGGCCTTCGTGGCCTCCACGATCGCGTACGTCATCGACCCGTCCCTGGCCTCCAACGGCGTCTACACCGCGATCGTCATCATGGTCCTGTACTGGACCGGCGTCTGGGTCTCCTCACGCGGGACGAAGGCCCTCGCGGGACTGTCCAGTTGGGGCCTGATCATCGGGACGCTCGTACCCGGCACGATCCTCGTCGTCCTCGGCATGGTCTTCCTGGGCCAGGGCAACCCGTCGGCCGCCCCCATGAACGCCGACCACCTGCTGCCGCAGTGGACGGGCCTCGCCAGCCTCGTCCTGATCGTCAACAACTTCCTGTCGTACTCCGGCATGGAGATGAACGCCGTCCACGTCTCCTCGCTGAAGAACCCCGGCAAGGAGTACCCGAAGTCGATGTTCCTGGCCGTGTGCCTGGTGCTGCTGATCTTCATCCTGCCCGCGCTCGCGATCAGCTGGGTCGTCCCCGCGGACCAGCTCAGCCTCACCGCGGGCGTCATGCAGGCCTTCGACGCGTTCTTCTCGTACTTCGACATCGGCTGGATGACGCCGATCGCCGCCGTCATGCTGATCTCCGCGTCCCTGGCCGGCATGCTCACCTGGCTCGCCGGGCCGTCGAAGGGCCTCCTGGAGATCTCCCGCCACGAGGGCTACCTGCCGCCGTTCCTGCAGCAGCTCAACAAGTTCGGCGTCCAGCAGAACATCCTGGTCACCCAGGGCGTCGTGACCTCGATCATCGCCCTGATGTACGCGCTCATCCCCAACGTGTCGAGCGTCTACTGGATCTTCTCCACCATCACCACGCAGGTCTATCTCATCGTCTACCTGCTGATGTTCGCCGCCGCGATGCGGCTGCGGAAGACCCATCCCGACCATCCGCGCGGCTACCGGGCACCCGCCCTCGGACTGATCTGCACGGTCGGCCTGCTCTCCTCGCTCGCGGCCCTCGCCATCGGCTTCGTACCGCCGTCCCAGTTCGGCGGCGGCAGCGTCTGGGCGTACGCCCTCTTCATCGCCAGCGGCCTGCTCGTCCTCGGGTTCCTCATCCCCTGGGCCTTCCTGAAGTTCCGCAAGCCGAGCTGGCGCACCGTCGAAGCCGCGGCCGGCCCGTCGGGCGCGGGCGCGTCGACCGAGGGAGACCGGTCATGAGCCCCACCCGATACGCCTCCGAGCACAAGTGGATCTACTGGGGCGCGATCGTGATCCTCGTCGGCCTCGCCGTCACCGGGGTGATCAAGTACACGGCGGTCACGACGAGCAACGAGTCCCTCGCCAAGGCCAACCAGCTCCAGAACGAACTCCTTGAGGCCGGCTACTCCGCGCCGCCAGACACCGACACCATCGAGGCGCTGCTCGGCACGAACGGCGGTCCGGTCTGCGAGGCGCCGGGCAACGCCCTGCAGACCGCGCTCTGGAAGATCGGCCAGTCGAACGGCACCACCGGCCCCGGCCAGCGGCCCGTCATCTCCGACACGAAGGCCATCGAGGCCGAGCGGATCGTGCTGCAGGTCTACTGCCCCGACCAGCTCGACGACTTCGACGACGCCGTGGAGGACCTGAAGACGGACGACACCGTACGGCGCTGACACCGCCGTACGGCGCTGATCCCGGACACCCCCCCGAAGAAGGAGCCTCACGCCACCGGCTGAGGCTCCTTCTCATGCGCGTCCCCGTCGTGCGACTCCTCCGCCAGGAAGGCCACCACCGCCAGCGCGAAGAGCAGACCGAGGGCGAGGCCCAGCACGACCCAGCCCGTGGGGTGCGGCCAGAAGACGCAGGACAGGGCCGCCGCCGCGACGAGGATCCAGGTGATCCAGGTGCGGTACCGGCGGACGAACGGCCCCACCGGGCCCGTCCGCAGGCCCGCGCGGTCCGCGGTGCCGCGGGTCGCGGAGATGCCCGAGTCCCAGAGGCCGCGGGCGAGGGTCGCCGGGCGGCTGGGCCCGGAGATCCAGGCGGCGAGCGCGATCAGCACGCCCAGCGTCACGAACACCCGCACCGAGGTGCGGAGATACCGGACCAGGGTGTCGTAGACGGCACCGGCGGCGGCCGGGGAGACCCCGGACGGCAGGGCGTTGAGATAGACCGTACGGAAGACGGTGAGGGCGATGCCGAGGACCAGGGCCGCCACCGCGATCCCCAGCGCCCCGGCGACCAGGGCGCGGCGCCGGCGCACGGCCAGCAGGACACCGCCGGCGACCAGCAGCACCGAGATCACCGGCAGCCACACGCCCATCACCTGGAGCAGGGAGAAGCCCGTCTTCACCTTGCCGATGTCGTCGGCCTGGAGCACGGTGAAGTCGGTGTGGACCTCGGGGATCTTCCCCGCGACCGTCAGACCCGAGTCGACGAGCCGCTCCTTCACCCGGTCGATCACGGGCGCCAGGTCGATCGTGACCTTGTCCGTCTCGATCTTCACGGCGCCGTCGTCACTGCCGGTCAGGGCCCGGTCGAGGGAGGTGTGGATCGCCCGGTTGGCATCGATCCAGATCGTCTCGAAGGCCGGGGAGGCCACCACGTCCTGCGCCCGGTCGTGGACGAAGCTGCCGACCGCGCTCTCCAGGGAGTCCCCCAGTTTGCCCAGGGCCTTCTCCAGGAGCGGCCGCTGCTCCGGGGCCACGCCCTCCAGGAGCGAGTTCAGGTCGATGTGCTCCATGACGGCGGTCGTCACCCGGTTCGCGACGGCCTCCTGGACGGCCGGGTCGGAGGCGAGCGGGGTGACCGTCTGCACGTACCGGTCGGTGTCGCCGACGATGTCCGACGTCCAGGCGGCGACGATGCCCAGCGGCGTCAGGACGCAGCCGATGACGACGAGCAGGGCGGCGCAGAACGAGCGGAGGCGGTGATGGGGCGGCCGGGGCGTCTGCGCACCCGCCGCGCTCGCCTCCAGGGCCGCGATCCGGGCCCGGAGCGCCGCCAGATCGTCACCGCCGGCACGGTCGGCACCGCCGTCACCGCCGTCACCGTCAGCACCGTCGGCACCCCTGTCCTTGGCATCCACGGCACCCACTCCTCGCAGCGACATCCCACAGAGAGATAAATCAGGGCAATTCTCCGTGGGGTGAGCGGCTTTGTCGCGCGGAGGGCGATCATGCGGTCATGAACCTGCCGCGCTGCGCCGTACTCGACGACTACCAGGGTGTCGCCCTCTCCTCCGCCGACTGGAGCCCGCTCGCCGGCCGGGTCGAGGTCCGCGCGCTGCGCGAGCACCTCGCCGACCGGGACGCGCTCGTCGCCGCCGTCGAGGACTGCGAGATCCTCGTCGTCATGCGGGAGCGGACCCCCGTCGACGCCGCCCTCCTCGACCGGCTCCCCCGGCTCCGGCTGCTCGTCACCTCCGGGCTGCGCAACGCCTCGATCGACGTCGCCGCCGCCCGCGCCCGGGGCATCACCGTCTGCGGGACGGCCAGCAGTCCCGAGCCGCCCACCGAGCTCACCTGGGCCCTGCTCCTGGGCCTCGCCCGGCACGTACGGACCGAGGCGCAGGCGCTGCGCGAGGGCGGGCCCTGGCAGTCCACCGTCGGCGCCGACCTGGCCGGCCGGACCCTCGGCCTCGTCGGACTCGGCAAGATCGGCGGCCGGGTCGCCCGGATCGGTCTCGCCTTCGGCATGGACGTCCTCGCCTGGAGCCCGAACCTGACGGAGGAGCGGGCCGCGGAGCACGGCGTACGGCTCGCGAAGGACCGGCGGGAGCTGCTCGGGAACAGCGACTTCGTCTCCCTGCACCTGGTGCTGTCCGACCGCACGCGGGGCCTGATCGGGGAGCCGGAGCTGCGGGCGATGCGCCCGTCCGCGTACCTCGTCAACACCTCACGGGCGGGGCTCGTCGACGGCGGGGCGCTGCTGCGGGCGCTGCGCGAGGGGTGGATCGCGGGGGCCGGGCTCGACGTCTTCGCGACGGAGCCACTGCCGGCCGACGACCCGCTGCGGTCGCTGCCGAACGTCCTGGCGCTGCCCCACCTCGGGTACGTGACGGAGGGCAACTACGCCCGCTACTTCGGGCAGGCGGTCGAGGACATCGAGGCGTACCTGGCGGGCGCTCCGGTGCGCGAGCTGGGCTGAACGCACGGGTGCCCTGCCCCGTACGCGTACGGGACAGGGCATGCCGTGTCTCAGGCCGGGACCGTCTCCGCGGTCGCGGCGCGGGGCGCGGCCGGGGCGAGCAGCCGCTCCGCCAGGGTGCCGAAGGCGACGGCGAAGACCGCCCACAGGACCGCCTGGATCCCGAGGGTGGCGAGCCGGAACTCCCACAGCACGGCTGCCGGGAAGCCGGCCTGCACCGCGTCGTCGTTGCCCGGCAGGACCGCGCAGGCGAGGGCGACGGCGGCGACGAAACCGGCGCCGGCGACGAGGGTCGCGTTCCAGTTGCCGAGGCGCGGGGCGAGGCGGCGGCCGGCGATGACGGCGGCGACGCCGAGCAGCACGCTCAGCAGGATCATCAGGAAGAAGAGCGTGGTGCGCTTCCCGATGGTGTCCGGGTTGCCGACGGCCGGCGGGGTCGCCGGGTACTTCAGGAACGGCACGAGGTACACGGTCGTGAAGGCGGCGGCCGCGACGAGCGCGGCGGTCGCCTTCGGCGTGAACCGGCCGACGCGTCCCAGGACGAAGGAGAACGCGAGGGAGGCGATGCCGCCGAGCGCGACACCGTAGACGAGGACGCCGGTGGCGAGCCCGGCCGTGGACTGGACGTCCCGGCTGACGAGCTCCTCCTCCGCCTCCCCGGCGGCGGCCGCCGCCCCGTGGCCCGCGTGCGCGGCCTGGGCGGCGGCCTCCTCGACGGCGATCGAGGCGTCGACGGACGGCTCGCCGACGGCGTACGCGACGACGAAGGCGAACAATCCGGCGATCAGGCCCGCGAGCATGCCGCGGACCAGGAGTCTCCTCACGGTGGAGGACGACGTGTCAGACATGTGCGTGAGCTCCTCTACCGCGATCAGTGGCAGGGGAAGCCGAGCAGATGACGACCGTCGTGGACCCACTCGTGGACATCGCTGCCCGCGAAGACGGAGAGGGCGCCCTGCTCGGCGCCGACGAAGTAGAGCGCGACCAGTGCCAGGAGCCCGGCGAACAGGGCCCAGGGCAGCACGGTGCGGACCGGCAGGGAAACCGGCAGCGCGACGGGGGTGGTGGGGATGACGGACGGGGCGACGGCCTCGGCCATGGCGGAACCTCCTCGGGAACTCGCGTCCCATAACGGTGGTGCGCGACGACGGTCGTCGGGTCTGACTCGCCGGGTCCCGGGCATGCCGGGTCGGCTCACAGTGGCGCGACCGTGCCGGTTTCTCACCGGACTTCCGTCTCGCCGTCGTCGGTTGTGGAATTGTCGCCGTGACCGTACCGCGCGGGCCGCAGCGCGGGAAGGGCGCATGGGCGCCCGATCGACCACTGAGGGATGAATCACCCGTGAACGCACCACCCGTGAACGCTTCCTCCGTGCACGCACCACCAGCGGACGCGCCACCCGCGGACGCGCCACCCGCGGGCGCGCCACCGGTGGACGCATCACCCGCGGACGCCTCCGCCGGTGATGCGTCACCCGCCGGCCCGCCTCCGCCCGAGCGGACCGTACGGCTCGTTCTCGTCGCCCCCGCGATGAACGCGGCCCTGCGCGAGGCCCGCTTCGACGACGGCTCCCCGGTGGAGCCGGCGAGCGCCGACCGGGTGTGCCTCGGACGGGGGGTCCGGCTGTTCACCTCGCCGTCCCCGCGCTGCCGGGGCACGGCCGAACTCCTCGGCCTGACGGGGGCCGTCGCCGAACCGGCGCTCGCGGGCTGCGCGATGGGCCGGTGGCGGGGCCGCCGCCTGGACGAACTCGCCGCCGAGGAGCCGGAGTCGGTGGCGGCCTGGCTCGCCGACCCCGACGCCGTCCCGCACGGCGGCGAGTCCCTGCGCTCCCTGTGGGACCGGGTCGCCGCCTGGATGGACGCCCTGGAGCCGGGCACCGTCTGGGCCGTCGCCGAGCCGGACGTGATCCGGGCGGCCGCCGCGCACGCCCTCGGCGCGCCCGGGGCGGCCTTCTGGCGTCTGGACGTGCGCCCCCGGTCGTCCGTCGAGCTCACCGGCCGCTCGGGCCGCTGGAACGTCGGGATCGGCTCCGTACTCGGCTGAGGCTGTACGCGTCTCAGTCGAGGCTGGTACGCGGCCTCAGCTGACGCTGGTACGCGCCTCAGCCGAGACCGGTACGCGGCCTCAGCTGACGCCGGTACGCGCCTCAGCCGAGGCTCGTACGCGCCAGCTCCAGGAACTCCGCCTCCGTCAGGCCCAGTTCGCGGGCCTCCGCCGCCGCCTCGCGCAGCCGGGAGACCAGACGGGCGCGGTCGGGCGCGGCGACGCCGGGGACGATGACGGCGCCGCGGCCCCGGCGGAGTTCGATGAGGCCCTCCTCGCGGAGCCGCTGGTAGCCGCGGAGGACGGTGTGGACGTTGACCCCGAGGGAGTCCGCGAGCTCCCGGGCGGCCGGGAGGCGTTCACCGGGCTCGGCGGAACCGTCGGCGAGCGCCCCGCGGACGCACGCGGCGATCTGGTCGCCGAGGGGGACGGAGGAGGCGGGGTCGACGCGGAAGAGCACGGTCAGACCCTCCCATGCCGCTCGACCAGCGTGTTCAGGAGGGCGGCGGCGGTCCGGGCGTCGGGCACGGTCACCGCGAACTCGCGGCCGCTCCCCCTGCGGACGACGAGGGCCTCGCCGGAGCGCAGCACGACGCCCGTCCGGTGGGCCCGGACGCGGTAGCCCCAGCCGCCGAAATCGGCGACGGCGTCGATCTCGCGGACGCTCGCGCCCTCCACCGCGTCGAGCGGGACGCGGACCCGGGGGCGGGGGACGAGGGCGGAGCGGACGGTGAGGCCGTGCCGGTCGACGACGACCCGGACCCGGGCGAGGGCGAGCCCCGGCACGCCGATGACGAGACCGAGCAGGCCGATCAGGGCGCCGGGCCAGGTGGCGACGAGCAGGACGGCCGGGGCGGAGGCGAGGACGAGGACGGCGAGGACGGTGAGCGCCCGCGAGCCGGTGTCCTTGGACCACCCGGCGGCCTCGCCGGCGGCGAGCGGAAGCCGGGGACCACCGGCCGCCCCCTCCGCAGCCTCCCCGGACTCCACGCCCTTCTCGGGCTCGTCGGGGACGAGTGCGGTCAGCGCCCACCCCGCGACACCGGTCACGACCGCCACGACCAGCGCCAGCCCGAGGCCGGTACCGGCGGCAAAGACCACGGCATCCGCGTCGTCGACGAGGTTGGCGCGGAGGACTTGGACGAAGAGCCCGCCGGCGAAGCCCGCGGTGGCCCAGGCCGTCCACAGGAACCGGCGCCGGACGATCAGGGCCGCGCCGGTGGCGAGGCCGAGGAACAGGGCCGTGGTGATGAGGACGTAGGCGGTCGTGCCGGTCCAGCCGTCGGCCTCTCCCCCGAAGGAGAAGTGGGTGGCGAGCTCGGCGGGCAGCTCGTCGCGCCGGCGGGCGAGGAGCAGCAGGTGGACGGCGAGGGCGAGGACGAAGGGGAGCGCGGCGAGCGCGCGGAGACGAGGTGTGGCACGGTGCATGAAAACCTCCCTTGTTCGCACTCTACTAGAACAATGCGGGTTTCTGTCGAAGGATCTTCGAGATGCGAGCACTCCGAACGGGTTGTTGACTGTCCCAAACGCCGACAAATGGGGAGACTTCATGCGCCGCCGCCGGCCCGCCACCGCCACCTTTGCCGCCCTCACCGCCCTCGCCGCGCTCACCGCCGCGTTCGCCACCGGCTGCGGCAGCGACGACGACGACCAGCCCGACCCGCTGCGGGGCCAGCAGTGGGGGCTCGACGCGCTCAACATGCCGGACGCGTGGTCCGTGTCGAAGGGCGAGGACACGGTCATCGCCGTCGTCGACACCGGCGTCGACCTCGACCACCCGGACCTCAAGGGGCGCCTCGTCGACGGCTACGACTTCGTCGACAACGACACGGAGCCGAAGGACCTCAACGGCCACGGCACGCATGTCTCCGGCATCGCCGCCGCCCACACCGAGAACGGCATCGGGGTCGCGGGCGGCGCGCCCGGCCCCAAGATCATGCCGGTGCGGGTGCTCGGCGCCGACGGCAGCGGGACCGATGCCAACATCACCAAGGGCATCGTGTGGGCCGCCGACCACGGCGCCCACGTCATCAACCTCTCCCTGGGCGAGTCCGGCCTGATGGCCCGCCTCCTCAAGGGCGGCGTCCTCAACCAGGCCATCACCCACGCCAACAACAAGGGCGCGGTCGTGGTCGCCGCAGCGGGCAACGACTCCACCGCGCTCCAGCCGTACAAGATCGACACCCCGGTCCTCGTCGTCAACGCCGCCGACCAGACCGGCTCCCCCGCGTCCTTCACCAACTTCGGCGCGCAGAACGCCGTGACGGCCCCCGGCGTCGACATCCTCTCCACGCTCCCCACCTACACGTCGAAGGAGACCCTGAAGAACCTCTCCGGGTACGGAAAGCTCTCCGGTACGTCGATGGCCACGCCGTACGTCTCCGCCGTGGCCGCGCTCCTGCACCACCAGGGCCTGGACCCCGCCGCGATCATGCAGACCATCCGCGACACGGCGGCCAACCCGCAGAAGCTCGCCAAACTGGGCCTCGGGAACGTCGACGCGGCGGCGGCGGTGAAGTCGGCGCAGACGGCGCAGGCCGCCAAGAACAAGGGATGACCCGGAAGGGTCCGTGACGGCGCCCGCTCCCTGTGGGACGGTGGAGACATGCCCGTACCCGTGATCCTCGACTGCGATCCCGGCCACGACGACGCCTTCAACATCCTGCTGGCCGCCGCCCACCCCGGCGTGGACCTCCTCGCGATCACCACCGTCGCGGGCAACCAGTCGGTCGACAAGACCACGCTCAACGCGCGCCGGATGTGCGAGGCCGCCGGAATCAGGGGCGTGCCGATCGCTGCGGGCGCCGCGGGCCCCCTGCACGCCCGGCAGCGGGGCGCGCCGCTCATCGCCGAGAACATCCACGGCGGCTCGGGGCTCGACGGCCCGAACTGGGAATCCGGCCCGGGCGCGGGCTTCGGCACGGACGAGCCGACCGTGCCGCAGGACCCGCGCGACGCGCTCACGCTCCTCCGGGACACCCTGATGCGCCACCCGGCCCCCGTCACCCTCGTCCCGACGGGCCCCCTGACGAACATCGCGACGCTGCTCCTCGCGCACCCGCGGCTGACGGACCGCATCGAGCGGATCGTCCTGATGGGCGGGTCGGTGGAGCGCGGAAACACCACGCCCGCCGCCGAGTTCAACATCCTCTGCGACCCGGAGGCGGCGGACATCGTCTTCGCCTGCGGAGTGCCGGTGACGATGTTCGGCCTCAACGCCACCCACCAGGTGCGGGCCACCCCCGAGGTCATCGCCCGGATCGCGGCTCTCGGCACCCCGCTGAGCCGGCTGTGCGTGGAGCTGCTCACCTACTTCGCGTCGACCTACCGCGAGGTGTACGGCTTCGACGCACCCCCGCTGCACGACCCGCTGACGGTGGCCCACCTCATCGACCCGTCACTGGTCAGCCTGGTCCGGGCGGCGGTGCGGGTGGAACTGACGGGGACGTGGACGCGGGGCGCGACGGTCGTCGACCTGAACGGCGTGACGGGCCTGCCTCCGAACGCGGAGGTGGGGATGGAGGTCGACGCGGCGGGCTTCTGGGACCTGATCGTGGAAGCGGTAAGGGTCCTGGGCACCCCCTAGAAGGCACCCACCACAAGGCACCCACCACAAGACATCTACCCTCCGACGTCCATCGGTCCGTCCCGCCTACCCGCCTACCCGCCTACCCGCACTCGTGATCGGCGGGATCGACGACGACGCGGTCCAACAGACCGCGCAGCAGGACCTGTTCGGCCTCGGTCAGATCCCCGAACAGCTCGCGCTCCGCGGCGCCCACCGCCGCGTCGACCCGTTCGAGGGCCTCGGTGCCCGCCGGGGTGATCTCGACGATGTGCCGCCGCCGGTCGGCGGGATCGCGCCGCCGCTCGGCCAGGCCGTCAATCTCCAACTCATTGAGAATCGCGACGAGTTGACTGGGGTCGATCTCCATCACGGAGGCCAGCTCGCGCTGGCTCATGGCCCCCGGGGCGAGCTGCATCAACGTCATCGCGTTCCGCGGGTGCAGGCCCACGACACCCAGGGCCGCGCGAATGCGCGCACCGGTGAGCTCCCCCCGGAAGGAGAGGAGGAAGCCGAGGCGATCGGTGGGATGTGCTGCCATGCCGTCCACGGTAACAGCGGCCCCATTGTGGAGCCAGGACAATCGTTGATACCGTTCAACGATTGCCCTGCCGCCACCATAGGAGCCCGTCCATGTTCATCGGCTACGCCGTCGTCGCCGCGCTGCTCGCCTTCGCCCTCTCCGCCTCGGCCTTCCTGACCTTCACGCGCAACCCGCAGATCACCGGCAACATGACCAAGCTGGGCGTGCCCGAGTCCTGGCTCCCCTGGCTCGCGACGGCGAAGTCGGCCGGCGCACTCGGCCTCCTCGCGGGCCTCGCCGTCCCCGCGCTCGGCGTGGCGGCGGCCATCGGCGTGACGCTCTACTTCGCGGGCGCCGTGATCACCCACCTCCGCGCGAAGGACTACGAACTGGCCCCGCCGGCGGTCCTCACCCTCATCGCGACGGCCGCCCTGATCCTGCGCATAGCCTCCGCCTGAGCGGGCAGGGCGTGCGCGGGCATGCCGAAGGCCCCGTCCACCGACCCCCGTGCGGTGAGCGGGGCCTTCGGAGACCGCGCGGACGTGGAGGAGGGTTACTCCTCGCCGTCGGACCCTGCGGCGCCTTCGAGGTCGCCTTCCGTCTCCAGGAAGACCTGGCGCAGGGCGGCCAGGGTCTCCGGGTCCGGCTTCTCCCACATGCCGCGGGACTCGGCTTCGAGGAGGCGCTCCGCGATGCCGTGCAGGGCCCAGGGGTTGGCTTCCTTGAGGAAGGCCTGGTTGTCGGCGTCGAGGACGTACTCCTGGGTGAGCTTGTCGTACATCCAGTCGGCGACCACGCCCGTCGTGGCGTCGTAGCCGAAGAGGTAGTCGACCGTCGCCGCCAGCTCGAACGCGCCCTTGTAGCCGTGGCGGCGCATCGCCTCGATCCAGCGCGGGTTGACCACGCGGGCGCGGAAGACCCGGGAGGTCTCCTCGACCAGCGTGCGGGTGCGGACCGTCTCCGGGCGGGTGGAGTCGCCGATGTACGCCTCGGGGGCCGTGCCCTTCAGCGCGCGGACGGTCGCCACCATGCCGCCGTGGTACTGGAAGTAGTCGTCCGAGTCGGCGATGTCGTGCTCGCGGGTGTCCGTGTTCTTCGCGGCGACCGCGATGCGCTTGTACGCCGTCTCCATCTCGGCGCGCGCCGGGCGGCCTTCGAGGCCGCGGCCGTAGGCGTAGCCGCCCCAGACCGTGTAGACCTCCGCGAGGTCGGCGTCCGTGCGCCAGTCGCGGCTGTCGATCAGCTGGAGGATGCCCGCGCCGTACGTCCCCGGACGGGAGCCGAAGATGCGGGTCGTGGCGCGCCGCTCGTCGCCGTGCTCGGCCAGGTCGGCCTGCGCGTGCGCCCGGACGTAGTTGTCCGCGGCCGGCTCGTCGAGCGACGCCACCAGGCGTACCGCGTCGTCCAGGAGGCCGATGACGTGCGGGAACGCGTCCCGGAAGAAGCCGCTGATGCGGAGGGTGACGTCCACTCGGGGGCGGTTCAGTTCGGCGAGGGGGATGGCCTCCAGGCCGTTCACCCGGCGCGAGGCGTCGTCCCAGAGCGGGCGGACGCCGAGCAGGGCGAGCGCCTCTGCCACGTCGTCGCCCGCGGTGCGCATCGCGCTCGTACCCCAGAGGGAGAGACCGACGGAGGTCGGCCACTCGCCGTTGTCCGTGCGGTAGCGCTCCAGGAGCGAGTCCGCGAGGGCCTGGCCCGTCTCCCACGCCAGGCGGGAGGGGACGGCCTTCGGGTCGACCGAGTAGAAGTTGCGGCCCGTCGGCAGGACGTTGACCAGGCCGCGGAGCGGCGAGCCCGACGGTCCGGCCGGGACGAAGCCGCCGTTCAGGGCGTGGACCGCGTGGGTCAGTTCGTTCGTGGTGCCGGCCAGGCGGGGAACCACCTGCTCGCAGGCGAAGCGGAGGACCGTCTTCACGGACTCCAGCTGCATGCCGTACGCGGTGCCGCCCATCGGCGGGGCGCCCAGGCCCAGGACGGCGGCGTCCGTGATCGCGTCCACGGACCAGCCGGCGGCCTCCATCGCCTCGACCACCCGGCGGGCGCGCTCCTCGATGTCGTCGGTCCGGGCCCGGTCCATGGCCGACTCGTCCAGGCCCAGCGCCTCGCGCAGGCCCGGCAGCGCCTGCGTACCGCCCCAGATCTGGCGGGCCCGGAGGATGGAGAGGACCAGGTTGACGCGGGCCTCGCCTTCCGGGGCGCCGCCCAGGACGTGCAGGCCGTCGCGGATCTGGGCGTCCTTGACCTCGCACAGCCAGCCGTCGACGTGCAGCAGGAAGTCGTCGAAGCCGTCGTCCTCCGGGCGGTCGTCCAGACCCAGGTCGTGGTCCAGCTTCGCCGCCTGGATCAGCGTCCAGATCTGGGCGCGGATCGCCGGCAGCTTCGACGGGTCCATGGAGGAGATCTGCGCGTACTCGTCGAGCAGCTGCTCCAGGCGCGCGATGTCGCCGTACGACTCGGCGCGCGCCATCGGCGGCACCAGGTGGTCGACGAGGGTCGCGTGCACGCGCCGCTTGGCCTGCGTGCCCTCGCCCGGGTCGTTGACGAGGAAGGGGTAGATCAGCGGGATGTCGCCGAGGGCCGCGTCGGGGCCGCAGGCGGCGGACAGGCCGGCGTTCTTGCCGGGCAGCCACTCCAGGTTGCCGTGCTTGCCCAGGTGGACCATGGCGTCGGCGCCGAAGCCGCCGTCCTCGGCGCGGGCGGCGATCCAGCGGTAGGCCGCCAGGTAGTGGTGGGACGGCGGCAGATCGGGGTCGTGGTAGATCGCGATCGGGTTCTCGCCGAAGCCGCGCGGCGGCTGGATGAGGACCAGCAGGTTCCCGCGGCGCAGGGCGGCGAGCACGATGTCGCCCTCCGGGTTGCGGGAGCGGTCGAGGAACATCTCGCCGGGCGCCGGGCCCCAGTGCTCCTCGACGGACGCGCGGAGCTCGGCGGGGAGTTCGGCGTACCAGCGCTTGTAGTCGGCGGCCGGGATGCGGACCGGGTTGCGGGCGAGCTGCTCCTCGGTGAGCCAGTCCTGGTCGTGGCCGCCGGCCTCGATGAGGGCGTAGATCAGCTCGTCGCCGTCGCCGGAGACGAGACCGGGGAGCTCCTCGGTCGGGCCGAAGTCGTATCCCTCCGCGATCAGGCGGCGGAGGAGGGAGACGGCGGAGGCCGGGGTGTCCAGGCCGACCGCGTTGCCGATGCGGGAGTGCTTCGTCGGGTACGCGGAGAGGACGAGCGCCAGCTTCTTCTCGGCGTTCGGGATGTGGCGGAGCCGCGCGTGGCGGACCGCGATTCCGGCGACCCGGGCGGCGCGCTCGGCGTCCGCGACGTATGCGGGCAGGCCGTCCGCGTCGATCTCCTTGAAGGAGAACGGGACGGTGATGAGCCGGCCGTCGAACTCGGGGACGGCGACCTGGCTGGCCGCGTCCAGCGGCGACAGGCCCTCGTCGTTCTCCTCCCAGTTCTCGCGCGAACCGGTCAGGCACAGCGCCTGGAGGATCGGCACGTCGAGCGCGGCGAGCGCGCCCGCGTCCCAGGCCTCCTCGTCGCCGCCGGCCTGCGCCTCGGCGGGCTTGGTGCCGCCCGCGGCGAGGACGGTGGTGACGATCGCGTCGGCGGTACGGAGCCGGTCGAGCAGCTCCGCCTCGGGGGCGCGCAGGGACGCCACGTACAGCGGGAGCGCCTGGGCGCCCGTGTCCTCGATCGCCTCGCACAGGGTGTCCACGAAGGCGGTGTTCCCGCTCATGTGGTGGGCGCGGTAGTAGAGCACCGCGATCGTCGGGCCGCTCTCGGTACGGGCCGTGCGCTCCAGGGGGCCCCAGGTGGGGGCGGCGGCCGGGGCCTCGAAGCCGTGGCCGGTGAGGAGGACGGTGTCGGAGAGGAAGCGGGCGAGCTGCTCCAGGTTCGCGGGGCCGCCGTGCGCGAGGTAGGCGTGCGCCTCGGTGGCGACGCCGACGGGGACCGTCGAGGTCTCCATCAGCTGCGCGTCGGGGGCCTGTTCGCCGCTGAGCACGACGACCGGCTTCCCGGTGGCGCGGATCGCGTCGATCCCCTCCTCCCAGGAACGGAGGCCGCCGAGGAGGCGGACGACGACGAGCTCGACGCCGTCGAGGAGGGCGGGCAGTTCGGCGAGGGGCAGCCGGGAGGGGTTGGCGAAGCGGTACTCCACCGGGCCCTCGGCCGAGGCGGCGTTCGCCGCGCGGGCACTGAGCAGGTCGGTGTCGGAGTGCGACAGCAGCAGAAGCATGGCGTGCGCAGGCCCTTCCTCGGGGTTGTCCGCGCCCCGGGTGGTCGTGTGGACGGCGGGAGTTCCTGGCTCACCCGTGCCATCGCTGGTACGGGCTCACAGTGGCGGGACCGCGCCGGATTCTCACCGGGCTTCCTCCCCGGGGCCCTGGGACCCCATGCCGATCTGCATCCTAGATCGTGGCGTCGTCGGGGCGGGGCGGGCCGTGGAGTCGGCCGGATCACACTCGGTGGCGGCCCGGTGCCCCGTGGGTATGCTCGCCGCCATGCCGCCCACCCCTCCCCCGACGCCCGAACGGGACGAAGCTCGCATACGGGACCGTGGCGACGCCTGCCCCGGGGCGCTGCGCCTGCACGCCGCCGACGACGGCCGGCTGGCCCGACTGCGGCTGCCCGCAGGACGCCTGACGTCTCGTCAGGTCGAGGCTCTGGCGACGGCCGCGGAGTCCCTGGGCGACGGGCGGATCAGCCTCACCTCCCGGGGGAACGCGGAGCTGCGCGGCCTCGCGGAGGAGTGCGGGGCGGAGCTCGCCGCACTGCTCGCGGAGGCGGGCCTGCTGCCCTCCCCCACCCACGAACGCGTCCGCAACATCGTCGCCTCGCCCGCCGCCGGTCTCGACGGACTCGGCGGCCCCGAGGTCCAGTTGTGGGCCCGCGAGCTCGACGGGCTGCTGTGCGGCGAGCCGTGGGCCGCGGCGCTTTCCGGCCGATTCCTGTTCGTGCTCGACGACGGGCGCGGTGACGTGGCGGGGCTCGGCGGCGATGTGACCTTGGTCGCAGTGGAGCCGGGGACGGCGGTCCTGTACGTCGGCGGGCGGGCCTTCCGGGTCGGCGGAGCCGACGCGCCCCGGGCCGCGCTCGCCGCCGCCGGGGCCTTCCTGGACGCCGCCCGCACGGCCGGAAACGGCGCCTGGCGGGTGCGGGAGCTGCCGGAGGACCACGCCCCGGACGTCGCGGGCGCGCTCGCCCGCGCGGGGATCGCGGCGGAGCCCGTACCAACGCCACACCTACGTGAGCGCGCGCCCCTCGCCCCCGGGCCCCTCGGCGCCACCGCCCTGTACGTCCTCGCGCCCCTCGGCCGCCTCACCGCCGCCCAGCTGCGCGCGCTGCTGCCCGCCGACGAGGTACGGCTGACGCCGTGGCGCGGTGCCGTCGTCGTCGGGGCGCGGGCGCGGGCGCGGGCGACGGACGCGGACCGGCTCGGGGAGCGGCTCACGGACCGGCTCACGGACCTCGCCTCGTACGGGCTGATCACCCGCCCCGACTCCCCCTGGGCGGGCGTCGGCGCCTGCACCGGGCGCCCCGGCTGCGCCAAGTCCCTCGCGGACGTCCGCGCCGACGCGCACCCGGGGTCCGCCGGGCCGCTCCCGTCCGCCGGGCCGCTCCCGGGTTCCGCCGGGCCGCTCCCGTCCGCCGGGCCCCACCCGGGTTCCGCCGGGCTCCTCCCCGTCCACTACTCCGGGTGCGAGCGCCGCTGCGGGCACCCGCACGGCGCCTGGGTCGACGTCGTCGCCACCGCCGACGGCGCCTATCTGGTGGACGGCGTCCCCACCCCCCGTACCGCCCTGCCCGAAGCGGTGACCCACGCCCGCACGAACCCCGCCACCACGACGACGAGATGAGCGAGAGCACCAGGATGTTCGACTACGAGAAGGACGGGGCGGAGATCTACCGCCGGTCCTTTGCCACGATCCGCGCCGAGGCGGAGCTCGCGGGCCTGCCCGCCGACGTCGCCCAGGTGGCGGTCCGGATGATCCACGCCTGCGGCATGACCGATCTCGTCCAGGACATCGCGTACTCCCCCCAGGTCGTGGCGAACGCCCGCGAGGCCCTGCGCGCCGGAGCGCCGATCCTCTGCGACGCGCAGATGGTCGCCAGCGGCGTCACCCGCAAGCGGCTGCCCGCCGACAACGAGGTGATCTGCGCGCTCTCCGACCCGGCCGTACCGGGCCTCGCCGCCGAGCTCGGCACCACCCGCTCCGCCGCCGCGCTCGAACTCTGGCGGGACCGCCTCGAAGGCTCCGTCGTCGCCATCGGCAACGCCCCCACCGCGCTCTTCCACCTCCTGGAGATGATCGCGAAGGGCGCCGGGAAGCCCGCCGCCGTCCTCGGCATACCGGTCGGCTTCATCGGCGCCGCCGAGTCCAAGGACGCGCTCGCCGCCAACGTCCTGGACCTCGACTACCTCGTCGTACGGGGCCGGCGCGGCGGCAGCGCGATGACCGCCGCCGCGATCAACGCCCTCGCCCACGAAGCGGAGATCCAGGCATGAGCGGGACGGACGCCGTGACCGGCAAGCTGTACGGGGTCGGGCTCGGCCCCGGCGACCCGAACCTGATGACGGTCGCCGCCGTGAAGGCCATCGCCGCCGCCGACGTCATCGCGTACCACTCGGCCCGCCACGGCCGCTCCATCGCCCGCTCCATCGCCGCCGAGCACATCCGCGAGGACCACGTCGAGGAGCGGCTGATGTACCCGCTCACGGTGGAGACCACGGACCACCCCGGCGGCTACCGGGGCGCCCTGAACGACTTCTACGAGGAGGCCGCGGCCCGGCTCGCCGCCCACCTCGACGCCGGCCGCACGGTCGCCGTCCTCGCCGAGGGCGACCCGCTCTTCTACGGCTCGTACCAGCACATGCACAAGCGGCTCGCGGACCGCTACGACACGACCGTCATCCCCGGCGTCACCTCGGTGTCCGCCGCCGCCGCCCGGCTCGGCGAGCCGCTGTGCGAGGCGGAGGAGGTCCTCACGATCATCCCCGGCACGCTGCCGGAGGACGAGCTGACGGCCCGTCTCGCGGGCACCGACTCGGCGGTCGTGATGAAGCTCGGCCGCACCTTCCCCACCGTGAAGCGCGCCCTGGAGCGGGCGGGTCGGCTGGACGACGCGCGGTACGTGGAGCGGGCGTTCATGGCGGGCGAGCGGACCGGCGACCTCGCCGGCATCGACCCCGAGTCCGTCCCGTACTTCTCGGTCGCGGTCCTCCCCTCCCGCGTCGACCAGGAACCCCCGGTACGGGAACGGGGCGAGGTCGTCGTCGTCGGCACCGGGCCCGCCGGCGCGCCCTGGCTGACGCCCGAGTCGCGCGGCGCGCTCGTCAACGCCGACGTCCTCGTCGGCTACACCACCTACCTGGACCGGGTGCCCGAGCTGCGCCCCGGGCAGATCCGGCACGGCTCCGACAACAAGGTCGAGTCGGAGCGCGCCGAGTTCGCGCTCGACCTGGCCCGGCGCGGGCGCAAGGTCGCGGTCGTCTCCGGCGGCGACCCGGGCGTCTTCGCCATGGCCACCGCGGTCCTGGAGGTCGCCTGCGAACCGGAGTACGCGGACGTGCCCGTACGGGTCCTCCCGGGGGTGACCGCGGCCAACGCGGCCGCCGCCGCCGCGGGCGCCCCGCTCGGCCACGACTACGCCACCATCTCGCTCTCCGACCGGCTCAAGCCGTGGGACGTCATCGAGGCCCGGCTGCGGGCCGCCGCCGGCGCCGACCTGGTCATCGCCCTCTACAACCCGGGCTCCAAGTCCCGTACGCACCAGGTGGCCGCGGCCCGCGACCTCCTCCTGGAGCTGCGCGCCCCGGAGACCCCGGTGGTCGTCGCCCGTGACGTGGGCGGCCCGGAGCAGTCGGTGCGCGTCCTGACGCTGAAGACCCTGGACCCGTCCGAGGTCGACATGCGCACCCTGCTCCTCGTCGGCTCGTCGCAGACGCGGGCGGTGGAGCGGGCGGACGGCCGAACGATCGCCTGGACCCCGCGCCGCTACGGCTGACGCGCTAGCCGCTCGTGTTCCCGTCGTAGTGCGTGAGGCGGTACGACGGGGGCTCCCGTCGTAGTGCGTGAGGCGGTACGACGGGGGCTCCGGCTTCGACGCGGAGGCCGGTGGGGAGACGGTGTCGGCGGCGCCCCGGGCCGCCTTGCCGACCTCGCGGACGCCGTATCCCTTGAACGCCGGACCGAATCCCCTGTCGCGCGGAAGGAACCCGCCGGTAGAGTCCCCCACCGGCGGAACACCGGCCCCACCCGCACCGCCCCTTCCCCCACGCGCCATCTGTTCCCGCAGGTCCGGAAAGGGCCCCACTCTTCGTGATCACTCGTACCCGGCTGAGCGCGCTGGCCACCACGGCCGCCCTCGTCGCATCCGGCGGCCTGCTGACCGCCACCCCGGCCGCCGCGGCCGTCACCTGCGCGTCCCCGCTGTGGAAGGCGGAGTACTACGCCAACACCACCCTCACGGGCACGCCCAAGCTGACCACCTGCGACAGCGTCATCGCCGAGAACTACGGCCTCGGCGACCCGGCCGTCACCACGCTGCCGAAGGACAACTTCGGCGTCCGCTGGACCCTCAGCCGCGACTTCGGCTCCGGCGGCCCCTTCACCTTCACCGCCGAGGCCCAGGACGGCATCCGCGTCAGCCTCGACGGCGTCCGCAAGATCGACCTCTGGAAGAACAACTCCACCACCCAGAAGAAGACGGTCGACCTCACGATCCCGGCGGGCCGCCACACCCTCACGGTCCACTACGTGACCTGGACGGGCGCCGCGAACGTCAAGGTCGGCTACGCGCCCCGCACTTCGGCGACCGTCGACAAGGTCCGGCCCCTCGCGCCGGCCGGCTTCACGACCGCCTACGACAAGACCCTCAACAAGGTCACCACGCGCTGGACGGCGAACAAGGAGATGGACCTCGCCGGTTACCGCGTCTACCGGCGCCTCACCGGCACCACCGCCTGGTCCCGCGTCGGCGGCACCACCTCACCGCTCACCACCACCACGTTCACCAACAGCCCTCCGCCCACGGGGCAGGCGTACGCGTACGAGATCCGTGCCGTGGACAAGGCGGGCAACGAGTCCCTCGGCACCGTCGACCTCCCCGTCACCTCCGTGGACCGGACGGCTCCGGGCGCGCCGACGGGCCTGAAGGCCGTGCGGGCGTCGACCGGGGACGCCGTCCTCACCTGGACCGCGCCCTCCGCGACGGACGTGGCCGCGTACCGCGTCTACGTCGACGGTGTCCTCACCGAGACGGTCACCGACACCCGGTACGTCCACCCCTGGGGCGACTACGGCACGACGTACCAGTTCACGGTCAAGGCCGTGGACCGCGCGGGCAACGCCTCCGCCGCCGCGGCGACCTCGTTCACGACCTCCGGCGACCGCGTCGCCCCGGCGCCGGTCACCGGCCTGAAGGCGACCCCGCGCGAAGACGGTGTGTTCCTGGAGTGGACGCCCAACCAGGAGCCGGACGTCAAGCTCTACAAGATCTACAAGGCCGAGTGGTACGACGACGGCGAGGGCACCACGGGCTGGCTCGCGCACAATGTCGAGCTCCTCACGAAGGACGCGGACTCCTACCTCCACGAGAGCGCGGCGGACGGCGAGAACGTGCTCTACGGCGTCGTCGCCATCGACGCCTGGGGCAACGCGCTCGACGCGACGGACCCGGCCATGAACTGGGTCGAGGTCACCGAACTCGGCACGCCCGAGGCCCCGTAGCCCTAGGCGGGCAGCGCCGGCGCCCAGGCGGCGGCCTCCTCGGGGGTCGCCGCCGTGGGGACGCCCTCCGGGACCGGGGGGCGGCGGACCACCACGACCGGGATGCCCGCCTCGCGGGCCGCGGTCAGTTTCGGGGCGGTCGCCGCGCCGCCGCTGTCCTTCGTCACCAGGACGTCGATCCGGTGGCGGGCCAGCAGCTCCCGCTCGCCGTCCAGGGTGAAGGGGCCCCGGTCGAGGAGGATCTCGGTGCGGGCCGGCATCGGGGCGTCCGGGGCGTCGACCGAGCGGACCAGGAACCACTCGGGGCGGTCCGCGAAGGACGCGAGGCCCAGGCGGCCCGTGGTCAGGAAGACCCGGTCGCCGAGGCCGTCCAGCGCCCCGGCCGCCTCCTCCAGGGAGGCCGCGGAGTGCCAGTCGTCGCCCGCCACCGGGACCCAGCCGGGACGGCGCAGCGCCAGCAGGGGAACATGGGCGGTGGCGGCCGCCCGGGCCGCGTTGAAGCTGATCCGCTCGGCGAAGGGATGGGTGGCGTCGATGACCGCGTCCACGGCGTGCTCGCGCAGCCAGGCCGCGAGACCGTCCGCACCGCCGAACCCGCCGATCCGGACCTCGCCGGCCGGCAGCCGGGGGTTCGTCACCCGTCCCGCGAGGGAACTGGTGACCCGGACCTCGCCGGTCTCGTCGTGCTCGCCGTGCAGCAGTCCGGCGAGCGCGCGGGCCTCGGTCGTCCCCCCGAGAATGAGTATGTGCAGCACAGGAGCCTCTTCGTGAAGTCGGGCAGCGGGACAGCGGGCGGCGGGATGCCGGGCGGCGGGCGCGAGGCCCAACTCAAGCACACCGGTCTGCGCCCGGGGTGGACGACCGGTGCCTGTGCGACGGCGGCGACGACCGCCGCGTACACGGCGCTCCTCACCGGCGAGTTCCCGGACCCGGTGACGATCACGCTCCCGAAGGGACAGACGCCGGCGTTCGCGCTGACGGGCGAGTCCCTGGCGGCCGGTTCGGCCATGGCGGCCGTCGTGAAGGACGCCGGCGACGACCCCGACGTCACCCACGGCGCCGTGATCCGCTCGACGGTACGGCTCCTGCCGCCCGGCTCCGGCGTCGTCTTCCGGGCGGGCGAGGGCGTCGGCACGGTCACGCTCCCCGGCCTTCCCCTGGAGGTCGGCGAACCCGCGATCAACCCCGTGCCCCGACAGCTGATGCGCGAGCACGTCGCCGCGGTCGCCGCCCGGCACGGGGCGCCCGGGGACGTCGAGATCACCGTCTCCGTCGACAACGGCGCCGAGATCGCCCGCTCCACCTGGAACCCGCGGATCGGCATCCTCGGCGGCCTGTCGATCCTCGGCACGACCGGCGTCGTCGTCCCGTACTCCTGCTCGGCCTGGATCGACTCCATCCGGCGGGGCGTGGACGTGGCCCGCGCGGGCGGCCTCACGCACGTCGCCGGCTGCACCGGCTCGACCTCCGAGAAGACGGTCGCGGGGATGTACGAGCTGCCGGAGATCGCCCTCCTCGACATGGGCGACTTCGCGGGCGCGGTCCTCAAGTACATCCGGCGCCACCCCGTGGACCGGCTCACGGTCTGCGGCGGCTTCGCCAAGCTGTCCAAGCTGGCCGCGGGCCATCTGGACCTCCACTCGGCCCGCTCCCAGGTCGACAAGGGCTTCCTCGCCGATCTGGCCCGCACCGGCGGCGCCTCGGAGTCCCTGGCCGCGGAGATCGCCGGGGCGAACACGGGCCTCGCCGCCCTCCGCCTCTGCGAGGCCGCCGGCGTCCCCCTCGGCGACCTGGTCGCCGCCCGCGCCCGCGACGAGTCCCTCGCGGTCCTGCGCGGCGCGCCCGTCGCGGTGGACGTGATCTGCATCGACCGCGCGGGCACGGTCGTGGGCCGCTCGTCGGTACGGGGCCCGGGCGACGCGCAGCTCGGCCCGGGGGACGTACAGCTCGGCCCGGGCGACGCGTAAATCGCCGCGACAGCGCCCGGCCCCGCCGCCGAGAATCCCGGGATGACCGACTTCTCGCACAAGCCCACGCTCACCGGCGACCTCGTGACCCTCCGTCCCGTCACGGAGGACGACGTACCGGCGCTGCTGCCGCTCTACGAGGACGCGGAGGTCATGCGGCTGACCGGCTGCCACACGCACTTCGAGGAGCCGGCGCTGCGGAAGTGGTACGCCTCCCGGGGCGCCCAGGACGACCGCCTCGACCTCGCGGTGGTGGAGCGGGCGACGGGCCGGGTCGTCGGCGAGGCCGTGCTCAACGAGTGGGACGAGGAGAACGAGAGCTGCTCGTTCCGCATCGTCTTCGTCCCGGACGCGGTCGGCCGCGGCCTCGGCACGGAGGCGACGCGCCTGATCGTCGGCCACGGCTTCGATGCCCTCGGCCTCTACCGCGTCCACCTGGAGGTCTACGCCTTCAACCCCCGCGCCCGCCGCGCCTACGAGAAGGCCGGCTTCACCGCCGAGGGCGTCCTGCGCGGGGCCCTGCTGTGGCAGGGCGAGCGGGTCGACGCGACGGTGATGTCGATCCTGGCACCGGAATGGGCGTCACAGGGAGCGGCTGAGGGGGCGGCGGTCTGAGCCGGACCTCTCAGCCCGGGTAGCCGATCTCCCGTACGTCCTCCGCGAGGGCGGCGAGGTCCGTCTCCGGGTTGAGGGTCGCCACGAGCTCCGGGGTCAGGGGGCGGAGGGCGAGGACGTGGCGTACGGCTTCGAGGTCGACGGGGCGTTCGTAGTGGTCCGCGGCCCACTCCGCGTACGCCTCCGCCGAGCGGTCCGTGAGGAGGCGGAGGAGGCGGCCGGAGCCGTCCGGGTCCTCGTGGCCGTCCAGGTCCGGGAAGGCGACCGATCCCGTGCGCCAGGCCGTGTCCGCGGGCTCGCGCCACAGGCAGGCGGTGGTCACGTGCACCCCGTCCTCGTCCGTGAACGCGGGCTCCGTCAGGTACTCACGGAAGGCCTCCGGGACCCCGTCGAGCACCCCGGGCCAGGTCTGCCCGTCCGCGAGCGGCCCGAACGGGCTCAGCGGCGACTCGTGGTCGAAGACCCTCGCGTACGCCCCCGCCGGCGAGAGCACGATCGTGTACTCGTCGCCCGAACCGTTCTTCATCGACGCCAGCTGCTCGCTCTCCGACCAGTGCGCGTCGAAGGAGTAGTACCGGCCCTCCCACTCCGGGCAGAGGACGGCGTCCAGCATCGCGAGCCCCCGGGAGTGGTCGCGCAGTTCCTCGATGCCCGGCAGCGCCCGGGCCACGTCGTAGACAGTCACCGGTCCATGAGACAACACGGCTCCGACGGCCGACGTGCGGCCCCCTCGGCCCGAATCTAGGCTTACCGGGACATACCCCCCACGAGCGAGAGGGAGTCCCATGGCGAAGCGAGGCAACAAGCGGCGCGCCCGCAAGAAGAAGAACGCGAATCACGGCAAGCGGCCGAACGCGTAGGGCAGCAGACGCGGCGGGGCCCCGGGGATCGGACTCTTCGGGGCCCCGCCGCGCGCGGTCAGCAGACGGGGCCGTCGGCGGATACGACGGTCAGCAGACGTGACGGTCGCGCGCCGGGTCGTACAGGTGGCTGTCGCGGAACTCCTTCGCCGCGAGCGTGCGACCGACCAGGATCACCGCCGTCTTCGTGATGCCGGCGTCCTTCACCTGGCCCGCGATGTCCTCCAGGGTGCCCCGCAGGACGAGCTCGTCGGGGCGGCTGGCCATCGCCACGACGGCCGCCGGGCAGTCCGCGCCGTAGTGGGGGACGAGCTCGGAGACGATCCGGTCGACGTAGCGGGCGCCGAGGTGGAGGACGAGCAGGGCGCCGCTGCGGCCGAGCGTCGCCAGGTCCTCGCCCTCGGGCATCGGGGTGGCCTGCTGGGCGATCCGGGTGAGGATCACCGTCTGGCCGACGGTGGGGACGGTCAGCTCCCGCTTCAGCGCCGCGGCCGCCGCCGCGAACGCCGGGACGCCCGGCACGACCTCGTACGGGATCTCCAGCGCGTCGAGTCGGCGCATCTGCTCCGCCACCGCGCTGAAGACGGACGGGTCGCCGGAGTGCAGGCGGGCGACGTCCTGGCCGGCCTCGTGGGCGGCGGCGATCTCCGCGACGATCCGGTCCAGGTCGAGCTGGGCGGTGTCGACGAGCCTGGCGTCCGGCGGGCACTCGGCGAGCAGCTCGGTGGGGACGAGGGAGCCGGCGTAGAGACAGACCCCGCACCGCGCGAGGGTCCGCGCGCCGCGCACGGTGATCAGGTCGGCCGCGCCGGGGCCCGCGCCGATGAAGTAGACGGTCATGCTCGTTCTCCTGACTTGGTGACGGACCACTGCGTGACGGGCATCGCCTGGCGCCAGCCCGTGAACCCGCCCACCGGCACGGCCGCCGCGACGGCGAGCCGGACCAGTTCGCCGCCGTGGCGGCGGTAGCGGTCGGCGAGCAGTGCCTCGGATTCGAGGGTCACGGTGTTGGCGACGAGCCGGCCGCCGGCCGGGAGCGCGTCCCAGCAGGCGTCGAGCAGGCCGGGGACGGTGAGGCCGCCGCCGATGAAGACGGCGTCGGGGGTGGGGAGGCCGGTGAGCGCCGACGGGGCCGGTCCGGTGACGACGCGGAGGGCGGGGACGCCGAGGGTGTCGGCGTTGCGGGTGATGCGCGCGGCGCGCTCCGGGGACTTCTCCACCGCGACCGCCCGGCAGGAGCGGTGGGTCCGCATCCATTCGATGCCGATGGAGCCGGAGCCGCCGCCGATGTCCCAGAGGAGTTCGCCGGGGGCGGGGGCGAGTGCGGCGAGCGTGGCGGCGCGGACGTACCGCTTGGTGAGCTGTCCGTCGTGCTCGTACGCCTCGTCGGGCAGGCCGGGCGCGGCGCCGAGCCGGAGGGTGTCCGGGTCGCGTACGCAGTCGAGGGCGAGGACGTGGAGGGCGTCGGTCCGCTCGTGCGGCCAGTCGGCCGCGGTCGCGTCGAGGAGCCGCTCGGCGGGCCCGCCGAGCTGTTCGAGGACGCGGATGCGGGTGCCGCCCCAGCCGGTGCGGCGCAGCAGGGCGGCGGCCTCCGCGGGGGTGCCGGGGCCTTCGCCGAGGACGAGGAGCCGGCGGCCGGGGTGGAGGGCGGCGGAGAGCGCGGCGAGCGGCCTGGCGACGAGGGAGACGGTCTCGACGGCCTCCAGGGGCCAGCCGAGGCGGGCGCAGGCGTACGAGACGGAGGAGGGGTGCGGGTAGACCCGGAGGGCGCTGGAGCCGTCGGCGTCGAGCGTCTCGGCCAGGGTGCGGGCGATGCCGTAGTACGACGGGTCCCCGCTGGCGAGGACGGCGATCGCGCGGCCCTCGTGGGCGGCGAGCAGTCCGGGGACGGCCGGCCGGAGGGGTGACGGCCAGGCGATCCGCTCGCCGGGGCACTCTCCGGCGGGGAGGAGGTCGAGCTGGCGGGGGGCGCCGATGAGGACCTCGGCGGCGCGCAGAACGCGGCGGGAGCGCTCGGGAAGTCCGTCCCAGCCGTCCGCGCCGATTCCGACGACCGATATCGCAGCGTTCACGTCGGGGACTCTACGTGAGCCCTCGGCGGCGCCTCGTGGGTCCCTACTTCTGGGCGTTCTGCCCCACGTAGAAGAGGATCCAGACGAAGCCGGCGAAGGCGTGGGTCGCGAAGACGTACACGAAGACGCGGAGCATGACGCCCCGCTCCTTCCAGCGCTCGTTGTCGTACGTCTTCTCGGTCATGCGCTCCAGGGTACGGGCGGTCGGGGGTACGGGCGGGCCGGAATGCGGTCCGGCGTACGGGCCGGAATGCGGCCGGCGTACAGGGCCGGAATGCGGTCGGCGTACAGGGCCGGAATACGTCGGGGGGTCGCGCCGTTGGACGTGTTAGTTTAAGCTTCAACAACTACTCCAGGAACGCGAGAGGTGAGCACGATGCAGTTCGGGATCTTCACCGTCGGCGACGTGACGGCCGACCCCACCACCGGCCGCACCCCCACCGAGCACGAGCGGATCAAGGACACCGTCGCCATCGCGCTCAAGGCCGAGGAGGTCGGGCTCGACGTCTTCGCCACCGGGGAGCACCACAACCCGCCGTTCGTGCCCTCCTCCCCCACGACCCTCCTCGGGCACATAGCCGCCCGCACCGAGAACCTGATCCTCTCCACCTCCACGACCCTCATCACCACCAACGACCCGGTGAAGATCGCCGAGGACTACGCGACCCTCCAGCACCTCGCCGAGGGCCGGGTGGACCTGATGATGGGCCGCGGCAACACCGGGCCGGTCTACCCGTGGTTCGGGCAGGACATCCGCCAGGGCATCCCGCTCGCCATCGAGAACTACGCGCTCCTCCACAAGCTGTGGAGGGAGGACGTCGTCGACTGGGAGGGCAAGTTCCGCACGGCCCTCCAGGGCTTCACCTCCACCCCGCGCCCGCTCGACGGCGTCCCGCCGTTCGTCTGGCACGGCTCCATCCGCTCCCCCGAGATCGCCGAGCAGGCCGCCTACTACGGCGACGGCTTCTTCGCGAACCACATCTTCTGGCCCAAGCAGCACACCGAGAAGATGGTCCGGCTCTACCGGCAGCGGTACGCGCACTACGGCCACGGCACCCCCGAGCAGGCGATCGTCGGCCTCGGCGGCCAGATCTTCATGCGCAAGAACTCCCAGGACGCGGTACGGGAGTTCCGCCCCTACTTCGACAACGCGCCCGTCTACGGCCACGGCCCGTCCCTGGAGGAGTTCTCCCGGGAGACCCCGCTGACCGTCGGCTCCCCGCAGGAGGTCATCGAGCGCACCCTGTCCTTCCGCGACTACGTGGGCGACTACCAGCGCCAGCTGTTCCTCGTCGACCACGCCGGACTGCCCCTCAAGACCGTCCTGGAGCAGCTCGACATCCTCGGCGAGGAGGTCGTCCCGGTCCTGCGCAAGGAGTTCGCGAACCTGCGCCCGGCCGGCGTCCCCGACACCGCCCCGCTCCACCCCGCCGTCACCCGCACCGCCGCCAAGGAGGCCTGACGTCATGCAGACCCTGAAGCTGGTCGCCGTCTCCGCCGGACTCAGCGCGCCCTCGTCCACCCGGCTGCTCGCCGACCGGCTGCTCCAGGCGGCCCGTTACCGGCTGGCCGAGCAGGAGTACGCCGTCGACGTCCAGGTCGTCGAACTGCGCGACCTGGCCCTCGACATCGCGAAGAACTTCGTGAGCGGCTTCCCCTCGGAGAAGCTCCAGGAGGCGATCGACACGGTGACCGGCGCGGACGGGGTCGTCGCGGTGACCCCGGTCTTCACGGCCTCGTACAGCGGTCTGTTCAAGTCGTTCTTCGACCTGATCGACCCGACCGCGCTGGCCGGCACCCCGGTCCTGATCGGGGCGACCGGCGGCACGGCCCGCCACTCGCTCGTCCTGGACCACGCCCTGCGGCCGCTCTTCTCCTACCTGCGGGCCCACACGATCCCGACCGCCGTCTACGCGGCCTCGGAGGACTGGGGCTCCGGCGGCGACGAATACACGGACGGGCTGCCGTCCCGGATCACCCGGGCGGGCCACGAGCTGGCGGACGCGGTCGCGGCACGGCCGTCCCGGTCGGCCGAGGAGGACGAGATCGTCCCCTTCGAGAAGCAGTTGGCCGACCTGCGGCTGGATTGACCTCTTTGTTACGTTGTGAGGGAGCTGCCCTGAGTTCCCTGGGGTTCCCGACAACGAACGGAGGTCGGCGATGGCCGGCGGCAGGATCGTGGTGGGTGTGGACGGATCGGCGCCTTCCCTGAGGGCGCTGAAGTGGGCGGCCGCGCAGGCCGCCCTCACCGGGGACTCCCTCCAGGCGGTGATCAGCTGGGAGTACCCGGCCTCGTGGGCGACGCTGATGCCGGGCGTGCCGCCGGAGTTCGACCCCGAGCGGCTCGCCAAGCAGATCCTGGACGAGTCCCTGGACAAGGCCCTCGACCCGCAGGTCGCCGCCGCGACCACCCGCACGGTGGTCGGCGGCAACGCCCCGCAGGCCCTGCTCGACGCGGCGAAGGACGCGACGCTCCTCGTCGTCGGCGACCGCGGCTACAGCGGCTTCAAGGCGGCGGTCCTGGGCTCGGTCTCGTCCCACGTCACCCAGCACTCCCCCTGCCCCGTCGTCGTCGTCCGCGGAGAGTGACCGCCATGGACATCAAGCTGGAACTGATCGGCGTGCCCGTCACCGACATCGACCGGGCGAAGGCCTTCTACGAGCGGGTGGGATTCCACGCCGACCACGACATCCCGGTCAGCGAGGACATCCGCTTCGTCCAGATGACCCCGCCCGGCTCGGCCTGCTCGATCGCCTTCGGCAAGGGCATCACGGAGATGCCCCCGGGCTCCCTCGACAACATGCAGGTCGTCGTCACCGACATCGAGGAGGCCCACGCCGACCTCACCGCCCGCGGAATCGAGGTCAGCGGCATCGACGACCAGCCCTGGGGCTCCTTCGTCTACTTCGCCGACCCCGACGGCAACCGCTGGTCGGTCCAGCAGACGACCCCGCGCGGAGCCTAGGGCCTGTCCGGCGGATCAGGGCCTGTCCGGCGAACCAGCGCCGGACAGGCCCTGATTCGCGGCCGGCACCTCGCGGCCTACGCCCCTACTTCCGGTTGTACAGCCTCATCGTGACCCAGCCGAAGACCAGGACGAACAGCGCCGACCAGCCCAGCGTCCAGGCGATGTCCGCGCCCGGCCAGTGGCCCGCCATCAGGTCGCGGACCGCCGTGGCGAGATGGGTGACCGGGTTGTTGTTGACGAAGGCCTGGAGCCAGCCCGGCATCGTCTTCGGGTCGACGAAGACGTTGGAGAGGAAGGTGAGCGGGAAGATCACCATCATCGAGACGCCCATGACGGACTTCTCGCTGCGCAGCAGCAGGCCGAACATCGTCCAGATCCACGAGAACGCGAACGAGAAGACCAGCAGCAGCGCGACCCCGAGCAGGATGCCCGCCATCCCGCCGTCCGGGCGGTAGCCGATGATCACGCCGACCGTGAGCATGACCGCCGAGGCGATCAGATAGCGGACGACGTCGCCGAGGAGGTAGCCGACCATCGGCGCCGGCCGCCAGATCGGCAGGGTGCGGAAGCGGTCGAAGACGCCTTTCTCGATGTCGGTGTTGACCGAGACGCCCGTGTACATCGTGATCATCACGACGCTCATCACGAGGATGCCCGGCAGCAGGAACTGGATGTACGCGTCGACCGAGCCGGCCAGCGCGCCCCCGAAGAGGTACGTGTACATCAGCACCATCATGATCGGGAACGCCGTCACGTCGAACAGCTGCTCCGGCACGTGCTTGATCTTCAGCATGGCCCGCCAGCCGAAGGTCAGCGACGCGGCGAGCGCACCGGGGCGCGGCGGACGGGACCGGCCCGTGAACAGCGCCGCGAGTTCGTCCGCCTTCGGGGCGACGAAGTCGAGGGCGTCGGTCGTCTGCGTGTCCTTGCCGGTGGTGACGGTCGTGCCGGTGGTCATGCCGTCGTTCCCTTCCGGTCGGTGAGGGCGAGGAAGACCTCGTCGAGGCTGGGCTGCCCGAGCGCGAAGTTGTCGACCGTGATCCCGGCCCGTGACAGCTCCGCCAGGGCGCGGGCGGCCTGCTCGGCGGCGCCCAGGTCCGTGCCGTGGCCGTTGACGGTGGCGGTGAGCGCGACGGGGTCGGGGTCGGTCGTGACGGTGGCGTTCAGGGCGTCCCGCAGGACCCGCTCGGCCTCCGGGCGCTGCTCGGGGTCCCGGAGGCGTACGTGCACCGAACCCGAGCCGACGGAGGCCTTCAGCTCGCCCTTGGTGCCCTCCGCGATGACCTTGCCGTGGTCGATGACGGCGATGCGGGACGCCAGCTGGTCCGCCTCGTCCAGGTACTGGGTGGTGAGGAGGACCGTGGTGCCCTGGGCGACGACCGCGCGGACGATGTCCCAGACCTGGTTGCGGCTGCGCGGGTCGAGGCCGGTCGTCGGTTCGTCGAGGAAGAGCAGGTCGGGGGTGTTGAGGATGGACGCGGCGATGTCGATGCGGCGCCGCATGCCGCCCGAGTAGTTCTTGATCTGCTTGTCCGCCGCGTCCGCGAGCCCGAACGCGGCGAGCAGCTGCCCGGAGCGTTCGCGGGCGTCGGGGCGGGTGTGGCCGAGCAGCCTGCCGAGCAGGACCAGGTTCTCGGTGCCGGTGAGGTCCTCGTCGACGGAGGCGTACTGGCCGGTGAGGCTGACCCGGCCGCGCACGGTGTCGGCGTCCTTGACGACGTCCTTGCCGAAGACGCTGGCCCGGCCGCCGTCGGGGCGGAGGAGGGTCGCGAGCATCTTGACGGCGGTGGTCTTGCCGGCGCCGTTGGGGCCGAGGACGCCGTAGACGGTGCCGGCGGGGACGCGTAGGTCGATGCCGTCGACGGCGCGGTTCGTACCGAAGACCTTGACCAGGCCCTCGGTCTCGATGGCGAGGTCGGTGGTCATGCCGTTCCTCCGCGGCTGTCGGAAAGAGAGCGCTTCTCCCAGTTTCCGTCGGACCACCGCTTCTCGCCACGGCGGACGGGTCCGCGCGGACGAGCGCGTCTCCCCCGCGCGGCGGAGACGGACCCGTCCCCGGGGCGACGCCCCGCCCCCGGGCCCGGCGGGACGCTGGTCGCATGATGAAGATCAAGGCCCTGCCCGGCGTGCCTCGTTGGGCCGTCCTCGCCGCCCACGCCGTGCCGCTCGTCACGCTCCCCTCCGGGCTGTGGCGCCTCGCTCTCGTCGCCGGGCTCCCGGTCACGCAGGACGCCGAGTTCGGCACGATGGGCGTCGGCGAGTCCGTGTACGTCGTCTGCCTCAGCGTCGTCTCCGAGCTGCTGGCCTTCCTCACCCTGGGGCTCGTCCGCTCCTGGGGCGAGGTCTTCCCCCGGTGGATGCCCTTCCTGGGCGGGCGCCGGGTGAATCCGGCCGCCGCGACCGGCGCGGCCTTCGCCGGGGTGGCGGGGCTGTGCGCGCTCACCGGGTGGTTCGTGTACGCCTCGGTCGCGGACCTGGGCCCCGGCATTCCCGCCTCCGCGGCCCAGGAGGCCCTGCTGACCGCCTGCTACACGCCCCTGCTGGCCTGGCCGGTGCTCGTCGCCGCCGTGGCGGCCTCGTACTACCGGCGCAGGACCCGGAACCGGACCTCGGGGGGTCAGTACGGCGCCGGGCGGCCCGCCGCGTCCTCGTGGGTGTAGTACAGGTAGAAGGCGCCGACGGTGACGACTCCCCCGACGATCAGGCCGAGGACGAGCGCCGACAGGATGCTCACGTCGGACAGGCTGTAGAGGAAGCCGACCGCGATGCCCGCGAGGCTGCCCCAGGCGGCCGCGTGGACCTCGCGCGGCAGCCTGCGGCCGACGCGGTGGAGCCCGTACACGGCCCCGCCGAGCACGACCGCCGAGATCAGTCCGAGCCAGAACAGTCCCCAGGTGACCGGGGCGCCGGACTTCTGGATGAAGGCCGCGTACCAGCCGTAGATCACGCCGAGCGTGGCCGGGAGTACCCAGGCCCAGGTGCTACTCGCTCGGGTGCTGGTCGCCCGGCCTCGGGCCGGTACCGCTGCGTGTGCGGCCATGGCTGGAGCTCCTTCGTCTCGCCCCCGGGGTCTGGCCCCCTTGGTTCCCGCACCCTCCAGGGCACACCCGCGCCCGGCGCCCCGCAAGTGGATCAGGCCCCGTGGGGACCCGCGGGCCGTACGGCGACGGCGTCGATCTCGAAGAGCATGCCCGGCAGGGCGAGCGCCGCGACCCCGCTGAGGGTCTGTGCGGGCAGCCGCTCGCCGAAGTGCGCGTGCAGGGCCTTGCCGAGGACCTCCAGCTTGGCGAGGTCGTGCTCGACGATGTACGAGCCGAGGCGGACGACGTGGGCGAGGCCGAGGCCGACGCCCTCCAGGGCGAGCCGCAGGTTGGTGAGGGACAGCTCGACCTGGGCGGCGAAGTCCCCGGGGACGGGGGCTCCGGTGGCGTCGGAGGCGTACTGGCCGCCGATGAAGACGAGCTCTCCGGGCGCGGACACGGCGTGGCTGTAGCCGAAGGGTGTGGGGTCGTGGAGCGTGGCGGGGTTGGTGATGACGCGCTGGTCGTCGGTGGGGGTGTAGTCGTTCATGACTGGGGGTTCCTTCCGGAGAGGGCGGCCACCGGGACGGCGGCCCCCAAGGTGAGCGCGGCGCCCGCCAGGAGCACCGCTGTGAGGTCGTACGCGTCGGTCAGGAGCCCGCCGAGGAGGGCGCCGAGGGCGATCGCGAGGCAGAAGGCGCTGACGTTGAGGCCGGTGGCGGACTCGACGTCGTCGGGGGCCGCGGCCATGAACCAGGACTGGAGGGCGACCGAGACCCCGCCGTAGGCGAGCCCCCAGAGGATCAGCAGTCCGGCGGCCGCGGCGGGGACCGCGAAGGCCGCGAGGAGGACGGCGCCGAGCGCGGCGGCGATGACCGCGAGCGTACGGCGGGGGGAGCGGGCCGCCCGGGAGCCGGCGAGGAAGTTCCCGGCGACGCCCGCGAGGCCGTAGCCGAGGAGCAGGACGCCGAGGAGCGTCTCGGGGACGCGGGCGTGCTCGGTGAGCAGCGGGCGGACGAAGGAGTACGCGAGGAAGTGGCCGCTCACGAGCGCGAGGGTGAGCAGCAGCCCGGCCCGCACGCGTCGGTTGCGGCGGGGCAGCGCGGCGAGCGCGCGGAGCCCGGTGCGGCCTTCCGTTCCCGGGGCCCGTCCGGGGAGGCGGGGCAGCAGGGCCAGGAGGGCTGCCGCGGCGACCAGGGAGAGGAGGCCGGTGGCGGCGAACGCCCAGCGCCAGCCCGCCCGTTCGGCGAGCACGGTGGCGGCGGGGACGCCGAGGACCGAGGCGGCCGAGACCCCGCCGAAGACCACGGCGGTGGCCCGGCCGACGGCGGCGGGCGGGACGAGCCGGGGCGCGAGGCCGCCGGCGAGGGCCCAGAACCCGCCGATCGCGAGGCCGAGGAGCGTCCGGGCGGCGAGGACGACCGCGAGGTGGCCGGCGACCGCCGAGACGAGGTTGGCGACGGCGGCGAGGACCATGAGCGCGACGAGGAGCGTCCGGCGGTCGGCGCCGGCCGCGCGGGCCGTGACGAGGGGCGCGGCGACGGCGGCGACGAGGCCGGGCACGGTCACCATGAGGGCCGCTGTGCCCTCGGTGACGGACAGGTCGGCGGCGGCCGGGGTGAGCAGTCCGACCGGCAGGAGTTCGGCGGTCATGACGGTGAAGATGCCGAGCGTGACGGCGGCGACGGCGGGCCGTCCGGACCGGTGGCGCGTGACGCCGGCACCGCGTTCTTCAACCTGGATATCTAACATCCAGAATCACCCCCTTGAGAAGCCCTCCAAGGCAGGAGGGCGGTCGTGTCAGACGTTGGCGAACCAGTGACGGATCCGGTCGGGCGCGGCCGGCGCCTGGAGCTCCGCCCGCTCCCGGACGTCGTCCAGGGTCTGGGCCATGAGCTCGCGCCGCCAGGCCAGTTCGGCCCGTCCCATGGCGCCGGCGATGGCGCACTCGGCGGCGTACGACCCCGCGGGCCCCGCCCCCGGCCCCTGCTGCCGGATCTCGGTGCAGCGGAAGGCCTCGTCGGGGCCTTCGACGGCCGCGACGACGTCCATGAGCGTGATCCGGTCCAGGGCGCGGGCGAGCCGGAAGCCGCCCTTCGGTCCGGAGACCGAGGTGACGATCCCGGCCCGGGCGAGCGCCTGGAGCTGCTTGGTGAGGTACGCGGCGGGCAGCTCGTGATAGGCCGCGAGCCGCGCGGAGGTGACCGCCCGCTCCGGCCCGATCCAGGCCAGGTTCAGGCAGCTGTGCAGCGCCCACTCCACGCCTTCGCTCATCCTCATGATTCAGGACTCTACATGTCTCGAATAGGGGAAGCAAGGACGGCCCCGAACCCCGCCCGGCCTCAGACCCCTTCCGCCGCCAGTGCCGCGAGGCGGGCGAGCGCCCCGTCCAGCACCGCGCGGGGCGGTGACGCGAGGCCCACCCGGATCGCGTCCGGGGCCGTGCCCGGGCCCACCGCGAAGGCGCTCCCGGGGGTGACCGCCACGCCCGCGCGCCCGGCCGCCGCCGCCGCGAAGGTCTCCGCCCGCCAGGGCACGGGCAGCTCCCACCAGCAGTAGTAGGCGTGCGGGGAGGTCCGGATCCCGTACTCCCCGAGGTGCCGCCGGATCAGGGTGTGCCGGGCCTCCGTGTCCGCGCGCTTGGCGGCGACGACCTCGGCGACGGTGCCGTCCCCGGCCCAGCGGGTCGCCGCCGCGAGCGCGAGCCCGCCCGCCGTCCAGGCGCCGGAGCGCAGCGCCTCGGCCGCCGCCGCCCGCAGCCGCCCGGGCACGACGAGGTAGCCGACGGTCAGACCGGGCGCGAGCCGCTTGGAGAGGCTGTCCACGAGCAGGACCCGCTCGGGCGCGAAGGCGGCGAGCGGCGGGGGCGGCCCGGACGGACCCGCGCCCCCGCCCACACCCGCGCCCCCGCCCGCACCCACACCCGCGCCCCCGCCCACACCCGCGCCCGCACCCGCACCCGCACCCGCAGCACCGCCCACACCCACATCCGCGCCCTCATCCGGCACGAGAAAGGCCCACGTCGTGTCCTCGACCGCCGTCAGGTCCAAGCGGCGCAGCAGCTCGGCCAGTTCGGCCCGTCGCGTCCGGCCCATGGTCGTGGAGAGCGGGTTGTGCAGGGTCGGCTGGAGGTAGACGGCGGCCAGCGGCGTCGCCCGGTGGGTCGCCGCGAGCGCCTCGGGCCGCACCCCCTCGTCGTCGAGGGCGAGCGGTACGAGTCGGATGCCGAGCCGGTCGGCCACCGCCTTGACCAGCGGATACGTGAGCGCCTCGACGCCCAGTCGGCCGCCGGGCGGGACGAGTGCGGAGAGCGCGGCGGCGATGGCCTGGCGGCCGTTTCCCGCGAAGAGGACGTTCTCGGGGTCCGGCGCCCAGCCGGACCGGGCGAGGACGGACACCGCCGCCTCCCGGGCCTCCGGGGTGCCGGTGGCGGCGGCCGGCCGCGCGACGGACTCGGCCAGCACGTCGGGCCGGGCGAGCGACGCGAGCGCGCGGGCCATCAGTTCCGACTGCCCTTCCACGAAGGGGTAGTTGAGCTGGAGGTCGACGGGCGCGGCCCCGGTGGCCTCGGCCAGCGCGGGCCCGGGCAGCGGGGGTGCGGCCCGGACGAAGGTGCCGCGGCCGACCTCCCCGACGACCAGGCCGCGGCGGGCGAGCTCGCCGTAGACGCGGATGGCCGTCGAGTTCGCGATCCGGTGGCGGCGGGCGAAGACCCGCTGCGGCGGCAGCCGGTCACCGGGCCGCAGCCGCCCGTCCCGTACGGCGGCCTCGACCCGGTCCGCGATCCTCCGGTACTCCTCCATGGCCGCCCACCCCTCCCATTGCACCGAGAGCAAAGATCTTATTGCACCGAGCAATTGCCCCTGCCTAGCCTCTGACCATGGACTTCGCAGAGATGACCGACGGCATCCCGCTCGCCTACGAGGACCGGGGCAGCGGCCCCGCGCTCCTCCTCGTCCACGGCCACCCCTTCGACCACACGATGTGGCAGCCGCAGATCGACCGCTTCTCGCGCACGCACCGGGTCCTCGCCCCCGACCTCCGCGGCTACGGCATCACGCCGCTCGGCGCGCGCCCCGACTTCACCGACCTCGGGGACTTCGCCGAGGACCTCGTCGACCTCCTCGGCCACCTGAAGATCCAGGAGTGCGTCGTCGCCGGTCTCTCCATGGGCGGCCAGATCGCCATGGAGCTGCACCGCCGTCACCCGGAGCGCGTCCGGGGCCTCGTCCTCGCCGACACCTTCCCCGCCGCCGAGACCGAGGACGGCAAGGCCGCGCGGAACGCCATGGCCGACCGGCTGCTCGCCGGCGGGGCCGAGGCCATGCGGGAGTACGCCGACGAGGTCCTGGACCGGATGGTCGCCCCGTACAACACCCATGCCGCGCCGCACGTCCACCGCATGATGTGCGCGACCGACCCGGTCGGCGCCGCCGCGGCCCTGCGCGGCCGGGCCGAACGGCCCGAGTACCGCGAGTCGCTGACCACCGTCGCCGTGCCCGCGCTCGTCGTCGTCGGCCGGGACGACACGTACACGCCGGTCGCGGACGCGGAGGAGATGCACGCGCTGCTGCCCGACTCCACGCTCGCCGTGATCGAGCGGGCCGCGCACCTGCCCAACCTGGAACGGCCCGAGGAGTTCGACTCCGTACTCGATTCCTACCTCCGCTCACTCGTTCGGCCCAGCTGAAAGTTCGGAATCGTACAAACGCTCCGACGATGGGGTCATGAGCCAGAACACCGCACCCCGCAAGCCGAGCACCTCCGGCGCCTGGGCCACCGGCGGCACCCTCTTCGCCGGTGTCCTCATGCTGGTCACCGGATTCATGGACGTCTTCCAGGGCATCGCCGGGATCGCCGAGGACGACGTCTACACCCGGGTCGGCGACTACGTCTTCAAGTTCAACCTGACCACCTGGGGCTGGATCCACCTGATCCTCGGCGTCATCCTCGCCATCGCCGGCTACGGCATCCTCAAGGGCGCCGAGTGGGGCCGGGTCGCCGGCATCGCGCTGGCCTCCCTCAACGTCCTCTTCCAGTTCCTCTTCCTGCCGTACCAGCCGTGGTGGGCGCTCTTCTCCATGGCCATCTCGATCTTCGTGATCTGGGCGCTGGCCACGGACGAGGCGTACGGCCGCGAAGAGAAGTTCTGAGGCGGCCGCGCATGAGACGCACCACCGGAGTCGTGCTCTCCCTCGCCGCCACGGCCGTCCTCGCCCTCACCGGCTGCGACGCCGTCTCGGAGAAGGCGGGCGACGTCGTCTCCTCCGCGACGGCCGCCGTCGCCTCGGCGGCCCAGGAGAAGATGAACGAGGTCAAGGACGGGGTGAACGCCACCGCCGACGTGAAGGCCGGGGAGACGAGCACCGACGGGGACCGCACGGTCGCCCAGATCACGGCGACCAACCCGAAGGACAAGAACGCCGACTACACGATCATGGTCAACTTCCGTGACGACGGCGGGAATCTCCTCGACTCGGTCGTCCTGAACATCGACGGCGTCGAGCCCGGCGCCGCCAAGTCCGGTACGGCCCGCAGCAATCGGACGCTCTCGGGCACCACGACGGCGGAGATCGCACAGGCCCTGCGACACTGAGGGGCGTGGACCGAGCCCTGACCGCCGAGCCCGTGAACGACGCCTCCGCGCCGCACTCCGCGACGCACTCCGAGCCGCCCCTCCGGCCCAGGCACCGCCTCACCGCCTGGGCCGCAGGGCTGCTCCTGGTCGTCCCCGCCCTGATCAGCGCCTGCCGCTTGCTCGACACGGACGGCATCACCCCCGTACCGCAGCTGCTCTCCCTCCTTCCGTGGCTCGCCGTGCCCGCCGGGCTCGGGGCGGTCCTCGCCGCCGTCGCCCGCCGCCGCGCGCTCACCCTGCTCGCCGTCGTCGTCCTCGGCGCGGTCGGCTGGAGCTCCCTGCCGTACATGCCGCAGCTCGTCACGTCGTACGGGCTGCCGATCACCCGGGTCACCGTCCTCGCCGCCAACGTCGAGTTCAGCGAGGGCACCGAGGCGCTGATCGCCACGATCCGCCGCGAACGGCCCCGGCTGGTCTTCGTCTCGGAGTGCGACCGCGCCTGCGGCCGCGCCCTGACCACGACGTTCGCCGCCGAACTCCCCCACCACACCTCGGTCGACGCCGACGGCTCCGTCGGCTCCGTCCTGCTGAGCGCCTATCCGCTCACCGACGAGCGGGTCGTCCCGGCGGTGATGGGCATGCCGGGCGCCACCGCCGACATCGCCGGCGTTCCCGTACGCCTCCAACTCGCCCACCCGCTGCCGCCGCTGCCGCGCCAGGTGGACGCGTGGAAGCGGGAGCTCGGCCGGATCAGGGACGCCGCCGCCGGGCACCACACCGGGCCCCTCCTGGTCGCCGGGGACTTCAACGCCTCCCAGGACCACGCCGCCTTCCGCGCGATCCTGGACGCCGGCCACCTCCAGGACTCCGCCCGCCTCGCGGACGCGAGCCGCACGCCGACCTGGCCCATGGAAAGCCCCCTGCCGCCGTTCACCCAGATCGACCACGTGCTGGTCAGCCGGGACTTCACCGTCCGCGACATCCGCTTCCTCGACCTCGCGGGCTCCGACCACCGGGCCGTCCTCGCCGATCTCGACCTGCGCGGAGAGCGCTGATCGGCCACGCTGGAAAGCATGGACAACGAGGAGATCCTGGGCGACATCGGCGCCCTCGTCGAGGAGGAACGCGCCCTGCGGCAGCGCGCGGGCACGGGCGGCCTCCCCCCGGAGGAACGCGCCCGCCTCGCCGACCTTGAGGTCAGGCTCGACCAGTGCTGGGACCTGCTGCGCCAGCGCCGTGCGAAGAGCGAATTCGGCGAGGACCCGGACACGGCTGCCCTCCGCCCGGCCGCGGAGGTCGAGTCCTACCGCAACTGACCTACGCCTGAGCCTCCCCGACCCCCGCGCCCGCCGCTCGCCGTCCCCCGCGCGGCATCGCGTACGTCCCGCGCGGCATCGCGTACGTCCCGCGCGGCATCGCGTACATCCCGCGCGTCGAGTACGCCCCGTGCGCCGCTCCAGTCACTGACCCCACCATGAGGAACTCCCGCCACACCGTGGCGCCACCGATGGCACCATCAGCGCCACACATGGCTCGCCATGGCGCCATTCATGTGCCATGATGGCGCCATGAGTGACGCGCCCCCACGGCCCCGAAGGCCGAGGAGCCCGCGTTTCGGGGAGTGAGCCAGCGGAGGGGTCGGACCATGGAGACAGCAGGGCAGAGCCGACAACAGACGGCACCCGGCGCCTTCACCGCCTTCGCCCGCTTCGTGCTCTGCGGCGGCGGGGTCGGAATCGCCTCCAGCTTCGCCGTGACCGGCCTCGCCTCCTGGCTCCCCTGGTTCCTCGCCAACGCCCTGATCGCCGTGGCGTCCACGCTCCTCTCCACCGAGCTGCACGCCCGCTTCACCTTCGGCAAGGGCGGCCGCGCCACCTGGCGCCAGCACACGCAGTCGGCCGGATCGGCCGGGGCCGCGTACGCGGTGACCTGCGCGGCGATGTTCCTGCTCCAGCAGCTGGTGGCGGTGCCCGGCGCGCTGCTCGAACAGGTCGTCTACCTGTCGGCCTCCGCGCTCGCCGGTGTCGCGAGGTTCGCGGTGCTGCGCCTCGTCGTCTTCGCCCGGAACCGCTCGCGCGCCACGGCCGGCACCCGCCCCGTGCACACGAGCGTGCCCCGCCCCTCGGCACCGGCCGACCGCACGGAGCTCTGCCGCGCCGCCTGAGCTCACCGCCCGACCTCGCCGCGCCTGACCGCGCCGCCCGACCTCTCCGCCCGACCGCATCGCCCGACCTCGCCGCGCCCGACCTCTCCGCCCGACCGCATCGCCCGAGCTCACCGCCCGGGCTCGCCTCCTGACCACGCGCCAGAGACGTAGGTTAAGAGGCATGGCACGCCCCGCTCGGCCCGTACGGCTCTCCCCGCCCACCTGGCTCACGTCCGGGCTCAAGCCCGCCCCCACCCCCATCCCCTGGGCCGCCGTCCTCCGCGCGTCCGTCGCGCTCTCCGCGCCGATCGCCGTCGGACTCGCCGTCGGACAGCCCGTCTACGGCGCCCTCGTCTCCATGGGCGCCCTCTCCGGCGTCATCGGCGACACCGCCGACGCGTACCGGATGCGGATCTTCAACATCGCCGTGCCGAAGCTCTTCGGCGCCCTCGGCGTCACCCTCGGCACCCTCGTCTACGGCCAGGGCTGGCTCGCCGTCGGCGCCGTCACCCTCGTCGCGCTCGTCTCCGGGATGATCTCGTCGATCGGCGCGGTCGCCTCCGTGTCGGGACTGCTCCTCCTCCTCAACTGCGTGGTCGGCGCGGGCCTCCCCATGCCGGAACCGTGGTGGACGGCGCCCCTGCTCCTCTCCCTCGGCGGGCTCTTCGTCCTCTTCCTCGCCCTCCTCGGCTGGCCCCTGCGCCGCACCGCCCCCGAACGCGCCGCCGTCGCCGCCACCTACCGGGCCGTCGCCGAGCTGTACGAGGCCACCGGAGCCACCACCGCCGCGTACGACGAACAGCGGCACGCCGTCACCGCCTCCCTGAACCAGTCCTACGACCTGGTCCTCGCCCGCCGCGCCCGCCAGCACGGCCGCGCGCCCCACCTGGTCCGGCTCCTCTCCCAGCTCAACGCCCTCGTGCCGCTCCTCGAAGCCGCCCCCGCCGCCCACCTCCGCGTCCGGCTCCTCGGCCCGCTGCCCGCCGCGATCCCCGCGGCCGTACGGGAGCTCGCCGACGCCGTCGAGGAGGGCCGCACCGGCACCCCCGTCCTCGACCTGCCGGAGCCCGAACGGCCCGCGGAGAAGGCCGTCGACCACGCCCTGCGCTACGCGGCGACCGTCGTCCACCAGGCGGAACCCGACCCGTACAACGTCGACGACCGGCTCGGCCGCCCCGCCGCCCTCCGCGTCCGGGCCCGCCGGGCCGCCCGCGCCGTCCTGTTCTCCGAGGCGTCCTGGCGGTACGGGCTGCGGCTCGCGCTCTGCATCGGCCTCGCCCAGGCCCTCGTCTCGCTGATCGCCGTCCCCCGCTCGTACTGGGTCGCGCTCACCGTCACCTTCGTCATGAAGCCCGACTTCGGCTCGGTCTTCTCCCGGGCCGTGCTCCGCGCCCTCGGCACCGCCGCCGGCCTCGTCCTCGCCGCGCTCGTCCTCGCCGAAGTCCCGCGCGGCTGGTGGGACGTGCCGGTGATGATGGTGCTCGCGGCCCTGATCCCGGCGTTCTCGGCGAAGGGGTACGCCTTCCAGACCGCGGCCATCACCCCCGTCATCCTGCTGCTCTCCGACATGCTCAACCAGCAGGGCTTCGACCTCGTCCTGCCCCGCCTCTACGACTCGCTCATCGGCTGCGCGATCACCCTGGTCGCCGGCTACCTCCTCTGGCCCGAGTCCTGGCACACCCGCATCGGGGACCGGCTCGCGGACGCCGTCGCCGACACCGCCGCGTACGTGCACGGCGCCTTCTCGGCGGACGACCGGACCGCCCGGCACCGGGCCCGGCGGAAGCTCTACCGGGACCTGTCGACCGTCCGCTCCGAGTTCCAGCGCGCCCTGACCGAACCGCCGCCCACCGGCCCGCGCGCCGCCGCCTGGTGGCCGCTCGTCGTCGCCGTCGAGCGGATCGTCGACGCGACGACCGCGGCCCGGATCCGCGTCGCCCACGGCGCCCCGGCCCCCGACGCGGCCGAGGTCGCCGAAGTCGAGCGGGAGTTGCGCGAGCTCTCCGAAGGACTGCGCTCCACCGACACGCTCGTGGAGGTCCGCGCAGAGCTCCCCGGCGACGAGAACGGAGTCCTCGCACCCCTCCGCCAGGAGGTCCGCGCGGCCCGCGCCATCGCCGGTCCCGACCTGCGGTAAACCTCTCCCGAGGGGCGTACGGGAGGACTTACCGGCGGTCACGGAACGGAACCCTCCCCACCGCCGTTACCGAACGCCATCCGGGCGACTACGATGCGCTCGATCTCGCCGATTTTCGCCGGGAATCACAGCGATCCACCGTGTTCCGCGCCCGCCGCCGTCGCACAACCGACCCGGCGGACGGGCCACTTCGACCTGCCACCGCACCACCCCCGCACCACCCGCTCCACCACCGCACCACCTCACCCCCCGCGCCCCGAGGACTCCGCCATGCGCACCACCCACAGCAGAGGGCTCCAGCCCAATGTCCTCGGCACGTTCGACACGATCGTGATGGCCGTGGCCGGCAGCGCGCCCGCCTACTCGCTGGCCGCGACCACCGCCGTCCTCTTCGGCGCGGTCGGCTACGCCGGACCCGCCGCCCTGCTCTACTGCGCGATACCGATGCTCGGCATCGTCCTCGCCTACGCCCGCCTCGGCCGGATCGACGTCAACGCCGGCGCCGGCTACTCCTGGGTGGGCCGCACCCTCCACCCCTTCCTCGGCTTCCTCTCCGGCTGGGCGCTCGTCTTCGCCGCCACCGTCTTCATGGTGGCGGGCTCGCTCCCCGCCGGCTCCCTCACGCTCTCCCTGATCGACCCGGACCTCGCGGACGACACCCCGCTCGCGGCGGCCGTCGGCGCCGGCTGGTTCCTGATGATGCTGCTCGTCGTCCTCGGCGGCGCCCGCCTCACCGTGCGGGCCCAGCTCGTGATGTCCGGCGTCGAAATGATCATCCTCATCGGCTTCGTCCTCGCCGCCGTCCTGCACCGGGGACGGGCCACCGCCTTCGACTGGTCCTGGTTCGGCCTCGACCAGTTCCACGGCACCCAGGGCTTCGCCGCCGGCGCCCTCATCGCCGCGTTCTACTACTGGGGCTGGGACGTCACCAGCAACCTCAGCGAGGAGACCCGGAACAGCCGCCGTACGGCGGGACTGGCCGCGCTGGTCGGCGTCGGCTTCGTCTTCGTCCTCTTCGAGGCGTTCACCGTCGCCGTGAACGTCCTGCTGACCGCCGACGAGATCCGCACCGCGGGACCCAACGTCCTCGCCGTCCTCGGGCAGGAGATCTGGCCCGGCGTCGGCGGGAAACTCCTCGTCGTGGCCGTCGTCCTGTCGACCGTCGCCACCCTGGAGACCACCCTCCTCCAGGTCACCCGCTCGCTCTTCGCGATGGGCCGCGACCGGACCCTGCCCGCCGCGCTCGGCAGCGTGCACCGCCGCTGGAACACCCCGTGGGTCGCGATCGCCACCGTCGGCGGCGCCGCGCTCCTCATGTTCGTCGCCGCCGCGACCGCCGACTCCGTCCAGCGGATCCTCAGCGACGCCGTCGCCGCGATCGGACTCCAGATCGCGTTCTACTACGGCCTCGCGGGCATCGCCGCCGTCGTCGCGTACAAGTCGCTCCTGCTGCGCTCCGTACGGAACTTCGTCCTCGGCGGGCTGTGGCCGCTGCTCGGCTCCGGCTTCATGCTCTGGTGCTTCGTCGAGTCCCTCGGCGAACTCTCCACGACCGCCCTCACCATCGGCCTCGGCGGACTCCTCCTCGGCGTCGTCCCGCTGCTCGTGTACTGGCGCAAGGGCAGCGACTACTACCGTCCGGCCCGCCTGGACGCCGTCCGCGCGCTCGCCGCCACCGAGGACTCCGGCCCGGCCACACCGCACGCCCGCACCGGCGCCCACGACAAGAGCTACGCCACCGACTTCTGAGCCCGTACGAGTTGTCGCCACGACCCGCCGGCAGCCGAACCGAAGGAGGCCCCATGGCCGTACGCCGCCGCTCCGCGCGCACGGCGCGAGCGGAGCGCTTCGCGCCCGACTTCGACCCGGACTTCGGCGACCGCGCGCTCACCGAGGCACGCCACGACATCGTCATCGGCCGCTGGCAGGGGGTCCGCGACCTGCTCGCCGCCACCGGCGACGACTGGGCGCGCCGCACCCACCGGCTGCGGCTCCTCTCGCACGCCGCCGCCGGCAGCTCCACCGTCGAGACCTGGCGGGCGGCCGAGCCCGGCAACCCCGACGCCGCCGTGCTGCGGGCCGCGACCGAGGTCGTCCGGGTCTTCGACGCGGCCATCGCGGCCGGCCGGGGCGCCACCGTCGAACGGGGCCGGATCGACGCCGCCGTCGACGCCTGCCGGGGCGCGGCCGAGGCGGCCCCCGCCGACCCCATGCCGTGGGTGTCGCTGCTGTCGGTGGCCAGGCTGTACGAGGGCGGGGTCGCCCGCCGCGAACTGCGTCACTGGTTCGACGAGTTGCGGCGCCGCGACCCGTACAACACCGAGGGGCACATCCAGGTGCTGCGCTACTGGTCGGCGCGGTGGCACGGCACGCACGGCAGCATGTACGACTTCGCGCGCGACGCGGCGGGCGTGGCGCCGCCCGGCTCCCCGCTGCCGGTCCTGGTGCAGGTCGCCCGGGTCGAGGAGTACCGGTACATCGCGGACGGGGCGCTCGGCCGGGGTCCGGTCCGGGGCTTCGACCAGCACTGGAAGCACGAGCTGGCGGTGACGGAGCTGCGCCGCACGCACGCGCGCTGGATCGGGGGCAGGGACCCGGAGCGCCCGGTGGCGCCGGAGGAGGTCGGCGACCTCAACTTCCTGGCGCACGCGGCCTGTTACGCGGGCCAGGTGGAGATCGCCCGGGAGCTGCTCGGGATGCTCGGCGCGCGGGCGGCGTGGGTGCCGTGGGCGTACACGGGGGACCCGGAGGAGCAGTTCGTACGGTTCAGGGAGGGCCTGGGGGTGGAGTGAGACGCCCACTCCGCCCCCGGCCCGCCGCGGATCAGACGCCGATGTCGCGGCCGTCCGTGCGCCAGACGGAGACGACCGACGGGCGGACGATCTTGCCGGGTCCGTCGGGCCACTCCGACTTCGGGTTCTCGACCGAGGCGCCGTCGATCTCGCCCGGGTGCTGCACCGAGACCAGGACGCGGCGGTCCTGGATGAGCGGGCCGCAGGTCTCGGCGCCCTTCGGGACGGTCAGGAACTGCTTCAGCTCACCGCGCCGCTCGCCCTGCGTGGCGACGCCGAACAGGCCGTCGTGCGAGCCGAGCTGGTTGCCGTCGGTGGAGATCCACAGGTTGCCGTGCGGGTCGAAGGCGACGTTGTCCGGGCAGGAGATCGGGGAGACCTTCTCCTTGGGGAAGCCGGCGAAGTAGGTGGCCGGGTCGTTCGGGTCGCCGGCGACGAGGAAGAGACGCCAGGCGAAGCCGTCGGCGGCCGGGTCGTCCCAGTGCTCGGCGAGCTCCAGGATCTGCCCGTGCTTGTTGAGGTTGCGCGGGTTGGCCTCGTCGGCGGGGGCGTAACCCGTCTTGCCGCGGTTGGAGTTGTTGGTGAGCGCGATGTAGACGCGGCCGCTGCGCGGGGACGGCTCGACGTCCTCGGGGCGGTCCATCTTCGTCGCCCCGACCTTGTCACCGGCGAGACGGGTGAAGACGTACACCTCTTCGGCGGTCATGCCGGGGACGTGCGAGACGTCGCCGGTGGCGAGCGGGATCCACTGGCCGGAGCCGTCGAACTCGCCGTCGTTGGGCAGCTTGCCCGTGCCGTCGATCTCGGCGGCCGGGGAGTCGCCGGTCAGCTTGGCGACGTACAGCGTGCCCTCGTCGAGGAGCGTGAGGTTGTGCTCGCGGGCGCTGCGCGAGTTCCCCTTCTTCATCCGCTTGCTCGACACGAACTTGTAGAAGTAGTCGAAGCGCTCGTCGTCGCCCATGTAGACGACCGGGCGGCCGTCCTCGGTGAGACGGGGCTGCGCGGCCTCGTGCTTGAAGCGGCCGAGCGCGGTGCGCTTGCGGGGCGTGGAGTCCGGGTCGTACGGGTCGAGCTCGACGACCCAGCCCTGGCGGTGCACCTCGTTGGGCTCCTGGCGGAGGTCGAAGCGCTTGTCGAACCGCTCCCACTTGCGCTCGGAGGCGCCGGTCCCGACCCCGTACCGCTTGTCGGTCGGCGTCGATCCGTACGCGAAGTACTGGTTGAAGTTCTCCTCGCCGTGGAGGGTGGTGCCCCACGGGGTGGTGCCGCCGGCGCAGTTGTTGAGCGTGCCGAGGACGGTACGGCCCTCGGGGTCGGCGCTCGTCCTCACGAAGGCGCTGCCGGCGGCGGGGCCGGTCAGCTCGAACTCGCTGGTGGTGTGCAGCCGCCGGTTGAGGTGGTGGCGGGTCACGGGCGTCAGCTTGCCGGAGCGGTGCTCCTCTTGGACGACGACGACCGACAGGCCGTGCGCGGCCCAGGCGATCTCGACCTGCTCGCGGGTCGGGTTCTCGGCGTCGTACCCACGGAACATGAGGACTTCGTCGGTGTACTCGTGGTTGGCGACGAGGACCTGCCGGTGGTGCTCCCCGCGCAGCGGCAGCAGGGAGAGGAAGTCGTTGTTGTAGCCGAACTGGCCGGCCTGGGCCTTCGCGGTCTGCTTCTCGGAGTCGAAGGCGGGCGTGCCGCGGAGGATCGGCTCGCCCCAGCGGATGACCACGTTCTGTGCGTAGCCGGCGGGGACGGTGACCTGGTCGGCGGTGTTCGGCGCGACGGCGGTGAAGCGGAGGCCGCGGGCCCCGTCGGCCTTGCCGTCGCCGTGGCCCGGCTTCTGCGAGTGGGCGACGGCCTCGGGCGCACCGCCGAGGACGACGGCGCCGCCGACGGCGGAGGCGACGGTCACGACGGCCGCGGCGCGGAGGGCCGAACGGCGGGACAGCACACCGGCTATGACGTCGCCGACGTACGCGTTGTCGCTGGTGTTGGGCACCTCGTGGAAGCAGGCATCACCACACCGGAAGCGGCAGGTGAGAGCGGAACGGCCGCCTCCGTGGGGGTTCGTGCTCAGGAGCGGCAGCAGTTTGCGCACTTCGTCCTCCTCCGGCGCACACTGCGCCGACATGGTGTCGGGTCATCCTTCGGCCGCGACGCTATGTGCGCACATCTGCACAGGGGCGGCGCCGGAATGAACGCCGAATGAATGCACGGCAACCGGGGGCGACCGGGTCACGAAGGAGGGAGGGGGTGGCCGCTAACCTTACGTGTCCGCCCTGGCCAGGGATGAACGTCCCGAAACGCCCAGTACGGACATTCACACTGCACCCACTCATGCGAAAGGGTTCGCCCATGGGTATTCGGAGCATGCTGCGCAAGGTATTCGGCCGGGACCGCGAGGACTCCCCGGCGACCTCCGTCCCGCCCCAGACGCGTGAGGGCTCGTCCACGGACACGTCCGCTTCCACGTCCACGGACACCAAGGAAGCCGCGGCCCAGCGCGCGGCGGACGACCTGGTGGCGGCGTCGTTCGACAACCCGCAGGTGCCGAAGGCACGGAGCGGGGAGGCGACGGAGGCGACGGAGACGTCGGAGACGGAGACGCCGGTCGTCGAGGCGACGGAGACGGAGACGCCGGTCGTCGAGGCGACGGAGCCGGCGGTCGTCGAGGCGGTCGAGGTGACCGAGACGCCGGTCGTCGAGGCGCCGGAGGCGGAGGCCCCGGCCGCCACGGTCGAGGCTGCCGAACCGGCCGCCGCTGAGGTCGAGGCCGTCGAGGCCGAGGCCGAGGTCGTCGAGGCCGAGGTCGCGGTCGCGGTCGAGGCAGAGGTCACGGCCGACGTCGAGGCCGACCCGGCGGAGCCGGAGGCGGCGACCGCCGAGGAGCCCGCCGCCGAGGCGGAAGCGGTCGAGGCGGAGGCGGCGCCGGTCACGGAGGACGCTGCCGTGTCCGAAACCGCCCCGCAGGAGCGCGAGGTGGAGCCCGAGGCGGTCGCCACCGACGACGCTCCGGAGGAGCAGCCGGAGGCCCAGGGCGAGCCGGAGGCGGTCGTCGCGGCCGACGACGCGAGCCCGGTCGAGGTCGAGGCCGAGGTCGAGGTCGAAGCCGAAGCCGAGGCGGTCGTCGCCACCGACGCTCCGGAGGAGCAGGAGAGCGCGGCGGAGCCCGCGACCGAGACCCCGGCGGAGCCGGAGGCGGTCGCCGCCGACGACGACGCGAGCCCGGTCGAGGTCGAAGCCGAAGCCGAAGCCGAGGTCGTCACCGTCGCCGACGACGACTCGGACACCGTGTCCGCCACCGACCCGGACACCGACTCGGACACCGATTCCGCCGCCGTGTCCGCCTTCCCCCTCGCCAAGGTGAAGGCCGCCGCCCCGCACCTCGCCGACGCCTACAAGGCCGCCGGTGCCGTGCTCAAGAAGCAGGGGCTGACCGGGGCGCGGGCCGCCGTGTACCTCGTGGTGGACCGGTCCGGTTCGATGCGCGGGTACTTCAAGGACGGCTCCGTGCAGCGCCTCGCCGAGCAGACCGTCGCGCTCGCCGCGCACCTGGACGAGGACGCCACCGTCACGACCGTGTTCTTCTCCACGGACATCGACGGCACCGTCGACCTCGCGCCCGCCGACCTCACGCCCACCCGCGTCGAGGAGATCAACGGCACGCTCGGCCGCCTGGGCCGCACCAACTACCACCGCGCGGTGGAGGAGGTCCTCGCCCACCACGAAAAGGCCGACCCGACGCGGCCCGCCCTGGTCGTGTTCCAGACCGACGGCGCGCCCGAGTCGAAGACGGCCGCCACGCAGGCGCTGGCCGAGGCGGCGGGCCGTCCGCTGCACTGGCGGTTCGTGGCCTGGGGCGAGGCGGACAACAAGGCCTTCGACTTCCTCCGGAAGCTCGACGGCACGCCTCGTACCGCCGCGTACTTCCCCGGCGCGACCCCGGTCGAGACGGCGCACCCGGCGTTCTACCGCGGGCTGCTCGACGGCCTGGAGTTCTAGGAAGAGGAAGCAGGGGTGGCGGTGACCGGCAGGGTCACCGTCACCACAAGACCGCCGCCGCCCTCCGCGCGCCGCGCCACGGCCGTCACCGTGCCGCCGTGCGCCGCGGCGATCGACCGCACGATGGAGAGGCCGAGCCCGGCGCCGGGCCCCATGCGGTCGCGGCCCTCGCCGCGCCGGAAGGGTTCGAAGAGCCCGGCGACCTGGTCCGGGGGGACGACGGGCCCGGTGTTGACCACGGTCAGCACCCCGCCCTCGACGCGCACGTCGACCACACCCCGACCCGGCCCCGGCACGTTGTACGCGACCGCGTTCGCGACGAGGTTCCGGACGAGCTGCCCGAGCAGCACCCGGCTTCCCCGGACGACGCCACCGCCGCCCGCCACGTACGCGTCTTCGTACTCCTCCGCGACGACCTCCCCGAGCGGCACGTCCTCCCGTTCCGCGAGCCCCCGCTCGCTCCGCGCGAGGAGGAGCAGCCCGTCGATGAGGCGTTCGCTGCGGCGGTTGGTGTCGAGCAGGACCTGCCGTACCTCGCAGTCGTCGTCGAGCCCGACCTGGATCGCGGCGCGCTGGGTGGCGAGCGGGGTCCGCAGTTCGTGGGAGGCGTTGGCGATGAACCGGCGCTGGCTGTCGAAGGCGGTCTCCAGGCGTCCGAGGAGGGCGTCGATCGTGTCGCCGAGTTCCTTCAGCTCGTCGTCGGGGCCGCTCGCCGCGATCCGCTCGTGCAGGTTCCGCTCGGAGAGCCGCCGCGCGCGGGCGGTCATCTCGTGCACGGGCCGCAGGACCCGCCCGGCGGTCCACCAGCCGACGACGACGGCGCCGCAGGCCATGACGAGCAGGGCCATGCAGGACCACATGAGCATCTGCTGGCCGGCGGCGTCTCTGATGTCGTCGCCGAGCCGGTACGCCTCCACGACGGCGGCGTCGTCGGCCCGCGCGACGATCGCGTCCGCTTCCCCGTCCGTCCCGGCCCGGACCAGCAGGTTCACCACGAGGAGCAGCACCGCGCCGAGGACGAGGAAGACGCCCCCGTACACGAGCGCGATCCGGGTCCGGATGGTGGAGCCGGACCCCAGCAGGGACTCGCTCGCAGAGCTCACAGCAGGTACCCCACGCCCTGCACGGTCCGGATGAGTCCGGGCTCCCCGAGCTTGGCGCGCAGCTTGCTCATGCAGACGCGTACGGCTCCGGTGAAGGGGTCGGTGTGGGCGTCCCAGGCGCGTTCGAGGAGCTCCTCGGCGGAGACGGCGGCGCCGTCCGCCTCCAGGAGGACCTGGAGGACGGAGAACTCCTTCGGGGAGAGGTCGAGGTCCCGTCCGTCGCGGGTGGCGGTCCGCCGGACGGTGTCGACGCACAGCCCGTCCCGTTCCAGGAGGGGCGGGAGCGGGGGGCGGGCGGAGCGGCGGCGCAGGGCGCGGACGCGGGAGACGAGCTCGGGGAACTCGAAGGGCTTGCCGAGGTAGTCGTCGGCGCCGAGGTCGAGGCCTTCGACGCGGTCCTCGACGGCGGTGGCGGCGGTCAGCATGAGGATCCGGGTGGGGGAGCCGGCGGCGACGAGCCGCCGGGCGACGTCGTCGCCGTGGACGCGGGGCAGGTCGCGGTCGAGGACGAGGACGTCGTACGGACTCGGCGCGAACGGGCCGTACGCGAACGGGCCCGGCGCGAACCGGCCCGGCCCAAGCGGGCCGGATGCGAGCGGCCCCGGCGCGAGCCGACCGCCGGCGGCCTCGTACGCGGACACGGACGCGGACGCGGCCAGGCCCAGCCGCTCCAGGGCGTCGTCCCCGCCGTGGACGGTGTCGACGGCGAAGCCGGCCCGCCGCAGGCCGACGGCGACGAGCTCCGCGAGGACGCGCTCGTCCTCGGCCACCAGTACACGCATGGGCCCATCCTCCCCGCCCGAATGTTTCGCGGACCTCTCCCCCTGGTCCCGTCCCTCCACCCCGGGCTTATCGATGTGAGTGGATCTTCGTGCGACCGTTAGGATTTCGACCATGGCGGCCACTGGATCCGAGAAGCAGGGGGCGAAGGCGTTCTACGTCACGACCCCCATTTACTACGTCAACGACGCTCCTCACCTGGGCCACGCCTATACGACCGTCGCAGGCGACGTGCTCACGCGCTGGCACCGTCAGCGCGGCGAGAAGGTGTGGTACCTCACCGGCACGGACGAGCACGGTCAGAAGATCATGCGCACGGCCGAGGCGAACAACGTCACGCCCCAGGCCTGGTGCGACAAGCTCGTCGAGGAGGCCTGGAAGCCCCTCTGGGAGCACCTGAACATCGCGAACGACGACTTCATCCGCACCACGCAGAAGCGTCACACCGATCGCGTCCAGGAGTTCGTGCAGGACCTGTACGACAAGGACGAGATCTACAAGGGCGGGTACGAAGGCCCGTACTGCGTGGGGTGTGAGGAGTACAAGCTCCCCGGCGACCTCATCGAGGCCGAGGACGGCACCAAGCTGTGCCCGATCCACAAGAAGCCGGTGGAGATCCTCAAGGAGGAGAACTACTTCTTCAAGCTGAGCGAGTACGGCCCGAAGCTGCTGGAGTTCTACGAGGCGAACCCGGGCTTCATCCAGCCGGAGTCGGCCCGCAACGAGGTCGTGAACTTCGTCAAGCAGGGCCTGCAGGACCTCTCCATCTCGCGTTCGACGTTCGACTGGGGCATCCCGATCCCGTGGGACGACAAGCACGTCATCTACGTGTGGGTCGACGCGCTCCTGAACTACGCCACGGCCGTCGGCTACAACGAGAACCCGGCGAAGTTCGAGGAGACCTTCCCGGCGAACGTGCACCTCGTCGGCAAGGACATCCTGCGGTTCCACGCGGTGATCTGGCCGGCGATGCTGATGGCGCAGGGCCTGCCGGTCCCCGGCCGGGTCGCGGCCAACGGCTGGCTGATGGTCGGCGGCGAGAAGATGTCGAAGTCGAACCTGACGGGCATCAAGCCGCAGGACCTGACCTCGCACTTCGGCGTGGACGCGTACCGCTGGTACTTCCTGCGCGCCATCGCCTTCGGCAGCGACGGCTCGTTCTCGTGGGAGGACTTCTCCGCCCGCTACACGTCCGAGCTGGCGAACGACTACGGCAACCTCGCCTCGCGCGTGGCGGCGATGGTCGGCAAGTACTTCGGCGGCGCGCTGCCGGCCTCGACGGCCGACGGTGACGCGGAGAAGGCGATCCACGAGGGTCTCGCCAAGGCCGTCGCGACGGCCGACGCCAAGATCGGCGAGGAGCTGGACTTCCAGGGCGGCATCCTGGCGATCTTCGACTTCGTGAAGCAGGTCAACGGCTACATCACGGAGCAGGAGCCGTGGAAGGTGGCCAAGGACGAGTCCGAGGAGGGCCAGGCCCGCCTCGCGACCATCCTCTACACGGCCGCCGAGTCGCTCCGCGCGGTCGCGGTCCTGCTCAACTCGATCATGCCGGAGACCTCGCAGGCGCTGTGGGACTCGCTGGGCGCCGAGGCGTCCCTGGGCGCCCTGGCCGCGCAGCCGGTCCAGGACGCGGCCACGTGGGGGCAGCTCCCGGCGGGCGCGACGGTGACGAAGGGCGCGGTGCTCTTCCCGCGCCTGGAGGAGCCGAAGAAGGACTGACGTCCCCTGTCGTACGGCGAAGGCCGCCACCCCTGTCTCACAGGGCTGGCGGCCTTTTCCGCGTGGGTCACCAGGTCAGAGCGAGGGCGGCGACGGCGGGGGCCATGTAGACCAGCGGGAAGGGCACGTGGCCGTACGAGCGGGCCCGGACGATGGTGATGACGGCGCCGGCGAAGTACAGGATCAGCCCGATCGCGGCGAGGGTCCCGATCACGGGCACGTAGAACCCGACGACGAGCCCGGCGGCCCCGGCGGCCTTGGCGGCCCCCAGCCAGTTCCACCACGACTGCGGAACGCCGTACTGGGCGAGGGGCTCGACGACGAACGCGGCCCTGAAGAAGATCGCTGCGGCGGAGAACCCGGCCATGAACGCGGCGACGGCGGTGACGACGACTGCGGTGGTGGACATCTCGGTGAACATCGCGACGGCTCCTTCAGCCTCTCCCGTATCCGCCTCGACCGAGCCGGACACTGCACTGACGGAGCGGCGCCGGGAAGTGTGACGGCCCGCGCGAAAAACGCTCGCGCCGGGTGGGACCGTGGAGGAGATCACCGGGCTCGCGGGGCGGATGGCAGGGGCCGTCCTCCCGGCAACGTGTGGTTCCACCCGCCCGGGGAGATGAGCAGGGCCCCTGTTATCGTGCGCCGATGTCAACGATCAAGCAGTTCCAAGTGACCTTCGACTGCGCGGAACCTGCGCGCCTCGCCGCCTTCTGGTGCGAGGTGCTGGGGTACGTCGTACCGGCAGTCCCGGAGGGCTTTGCCACGTGGGAGGAGTACCACGGCTCGCTGCCGCCTGAGGACGAGGTCTACTTCGCGTGCGCCGATCCCTCGGGTGTGGGCCCGCGCGTGCTCTTCCAGCGGGTTCCCGAAGGCAAGGTCGTCAAGAACCGGGTGCATCTCGATGTGCGGGTCGGCACGGGGCTCGTGGGTGACGAGCGCCTGGCCACACTTGAGGCCGAATGCGCACGGCTGATGGCGCTCGGCGCGAACCACGTGCTGACGCAGCGCGCCGATGACGACAACGAGTCGTGCATCACGATGCAGGACATCGAGGGCAACGAGTTCTGCCTCGCCTGATTCTCCTCCGAGACTGCGAGGGGGAGCCGTCTCCCGGGGACCTCTCAGGTCTCGTGTGCGACCGTTGCGGTGGGGACGGGCTCCGCTAGGCCTTTTCCTTCGGCGGGTCGGATCCGAAAGAACCGCTCTTGGCCTCAGGGTCGGCTGAAGTGCGCCGGTAGTGACACTCGTAGGGATAGGGGTCTCCGCCGTCCGCGTAGACGGTTCCGTCTACCCGCAGCTCTCCATGCTCCAGATAGAAGTGCAGAAACTGGACGTCGTGGTGATGGTTGAACCGCAGTACCAGATAGGGCGACAGGCCGGGGTCTTTGTTGACCCCGTGCCATTTCCCGTCGGACGAACGGCGTGTCACCTGCGAGTCCGGCACGGGCCCGTCCCATTGGACGGGAAAGTCCTTGCTGACGAAGGTGTAATCGTCACGGAGCCGCAGCATCGGCGATCCGCATTGCTGCTCTCCGTCCCATCGGCCGACCAATTGGGAATGAGTGACGGCCTTGGGGGTGACGACGGGGTCGCCCGCCCCGCACGAGGACGGGCCGAGCGCCGTCACGGTGACAGCCGCAAGGCTTGTACCGATGCGAAGTATGTCGGATTTCACGCTATCTGCTTCCGGCCGCATTCTGGGTGGCGCCCAGTATGCCGTTCCTGTGGAACCGCCGAATCGGCCTCGACGTCGAAAGGCCATGACGAAGAGAGCAGGACGGGCCATCTCCACCCTCGCGCTTGTCGCCGGGGTGCTCACGGGCTGCGCCATGGCCGACGAGGACGCAGAGGTCGTCCGGGCGACACCGTCCGGCCGGACGATTCCCTTCGAGCTCTATACGCATTGCGGAATCGACGAGGCCCGCATCGACTCGACCTACTTCGAAGCGGAGACCCCCCTCTCCGACGGCTCGGGAAACCCGCCCGACGGGTGGGACAACCCCACCCAGCGCGGCACCATGACCTTGAAGTCCGAGACGGAGGCCGTCTTCACCGACGATTCCGGCCATGAGGTGAAGTTCCGCGCCCGGCCGGGTGCGAGTGAGTTCAAGCGCATCTGCGCTTAGAGGTCGTCTCACGTGGAACGTGGACCACGTACGCGATCTTGAGGTCACGAGCAGCCCGTGGCAGGCTCATGCCGCATGATCGATGAATTCGCGAAGGACAACCTGCACGGGAGACTGCGGCGCGACCGCACGGCGCTGCTCTGGAAACTCGACGGCTTGTCCGAATACGACGCCCGTCGACCTCTGACGGCGACCGGGACCAACCTCCTCGGCCTGGTCAAGCACGTGGCCAACGTCGAGGCCAGGTACTTCGGCGAGGTCTTCCACCGCCCCTCCCCGGAACCGCTGCCCCGGTGGCAGGACTCCGACGGCAGCGACCTGTGGGCCACCGAGGACGAGACCCGCGACCAGATCTTCGGGTTCTACCGGCGCACGTGGGAACACTCGGACGCGACGATCAGCGCGCTTCCCCTCGACGCCCCCGGCCACGTGCCGTGGTGGCCGGAGCCTCATGCGGACACGAACCTGTTCGCCATCCTGGTCCATGTCCTCGGCGAGTCCGTCCGGCATGCAGGGCACGCTGACATCCTGCGCGAGGGCCTCGACGGCCGGACCGGGTTGCGCCCCGAACACGAGCAGCAGATCGACGAGGAAGCCCGTGCGGCCCACTGCGCGAAGATCGAGCAGGCCGCCAGGTCCGCCGCACCGATCAAGGCCTCTTAGTCCTCCGTCTCCGCATCGGCCCCCGTGTGGGTCTCGTCCGGGTCGACGCCCATCGTCAGCGTGGCGACGACGCCCTTCGCGATCTTCCCCTTGGGGTACTTGAGGGTGAGCAGGCCTCCCTCGGCGCCGTTGCCGGGGTAGATGGTGTCGGAGTCGAGGGTCGTCCGCTCGGTGGTGCTCGTGGAGTACGGGGCGACCTCGGCGGAGTCCAGAACGGCGGCCTCCGCGAAGAAGAGCTGGCCCGTGTGGCAGGTGTGCCCGCCCTCGTACCCGGTCGCCGTCATCTTCCCGCCGACGTGCACCTTGGTGTGGACGTGCACGCAACGCCCCCGGTACCAGCCGGGGAAGACCGTCCGGAACTCCACGTACCCGTGCTTGTCGGTGAGCTGGGTGCCGCGCAGGTACCGCTTGTCGTCGGTCGGTTCCTCGTGTCCGCCGCCGCCACCGCCATCGCCCGGGCCACCGGTCGGGGGCGTACCGGTGGGAGCGTCCGTGGGAGGGGTCCCGGTGGGAGGGGTCCCGGTGGGAGGGGTCCCGGTGGGAGGAGCACCCGTCGGGGGCGTACCGCCTCCAGGAGCCCCACCCCCACCACCCGTGCTCAGGCTCTCGTACCCGGAGTAGATGCCGAGCGCGTCGCAGTGCCAGATGTCGACGGCGGCGCCCCGCAGCGGCTTGCAGGTGTCGGAGTCGATCACCTTGAGGCGGACGGTCATCGGGATGCCCTCCCGGTCCTCCGTGATGTCCTTCCGGATCTTGTCCGCGTCGATGTAGTACGGCCCTTCGGTCGTCTCCGACGTCAGCCGGTAACAGGCCTCGCCGGCCGTCGGCTTCGTGGCCGTCGGCTTGGCGGCCGGCTTCTTCCCGGCAGCTCCGTCCGCCGAAGCGGTGGAGACGATCCCGGCACCGATCCCCGCCGCGACCACGGCCCCACCACCCGCGACGAGTACCCGCCGCCGGGTCATGTCCCGCCTGTGCTTCTGGTTTTCGCTCATGGGCGAGGACCCTAGGAACCACGCCTGTCAGGAACGTGGGAGCGGGCTGTGGGTTCCTGTGCACGTCAGGCCTTTGCACGTCAGGCCTTCGTTCACCAGGGCGCTGCGGTCAGTGCTCCGTGTCCGGAGTCCCCATGGGCAGTGACAGATCGCCCAGATGCGTGAGCAGCACGTCGACACATGCCTGTGCGGACAGGATCTCGGGGTGCAGGACGGCGTTGAGGCCGAGTCCGTCCAGGAGCGCCGTCAGCCGCTCGGTCTCAATGTCGAGGTCGAGGCCGGGGCGCAGGGTTCCTGACGTGTCGAGCCGGGCGAGCACGCGGCGCATCAGCGTTCTCGTGCCTTCGGCGGCCTGGCGGGACAGGTCGCCGAAGGCCGGGTTGGTGCGGGCGGCGGCGTTGAAGTCCAGGAAGACGGCGACTTCGGCACGGCGGTGCTCGTCGAGCGGCAGAAGCTCGGCCAGAAGCCCGGCTGCGAGCTCGATCTGTTCGGCGCGGGGGCGGCTGCCCAGGTCTCCGATCCGCTCGACGTGTTCGAGCAGCCGACCGCCGACCCGGTCGAGCATCGACTGCATCGCGAACCGCATCGGGTCCTGCTGACTGGCGAAGTAGTGGCGCAGGGAGCCGATGTTGAGCTCGGCCTCGTCGGCGACGGCTCGCAGTGAGGTGCGCTGCAGGCCGTCTCGGACGACGACTCGGAACAACGCGTCGACGACGAGGCGGCGGCGAGCGTCCGGGTCTACGTACTTGGGCATGGCTCCGCCTGATCGCGGGCGGCCTCGTGGTGCTGGCACTAGTGGTCTTCGCCATCGCCCTGACCCTCAAGCGCAAGGGCAGGCTCGACGAAGTGCGCCGCTACGCGGACCCCGTGGTGAGGGTCGGACTGCGTGCCGCCGCCCGACGGTTCGAGGACAGGCAGAGCGGTACGTCCCGATCGCGGCGACAGGGTGGCCGGCGATGACCGGCCTCGCGGCACAGTCGCCCGACCTCCTGCACCACCTGCTGCTGGACCGCGCGATCAAGGTCGCCGTCGTGGTCGCGGCCCTGGGCATCCTGACGCTCGGGATGACGGTGCTCTGGCGGAGGGCCGGGCGCGCAAAGGAGGGTCTCGACTGAGCTGATGACACCTCCTCATGCGGTCCTGACCGCTGCGACACCATCGGAGTCGACGATCGTACGGACGGACGGGCAGACGGGAAGACGGACGGGGCGGTGGGGAGAGGCATCCGCCTTTCCCCACCGCCCCTTTGGCCTCTTCGGTCAGCTCACCCACTGCTGGCTGGCGCCGCTGTGGCAGTCCCACTGACGGACCGGGGCGCCCGCGTCAGTGCGCCAGTCCGCCACCTCCAGGCACTTCCCGCTGGCCGTGTTGTGGTAGACGGAATTCTGCGGGCCGGACAGGAACCAGCGCTGGTTGTTGCCGGCGTTGCAATCCCACTGGACGACGGCGGCGCCGTTGGCACCGGACCCACCCGGAACGTCGACACACAGCCCGGTGGCCTTGTTGCGCAGCACGGGGATGTTGTTGATGTAGTAGAAGGTGAACTTCTGGTTGTCCCCGCCGTTGCAGGGCCACTGGACGAGCTGAGTACCCCACACACCCGTGCCGCCAGGCACGTCCAGGCACATGCCGCTGCCCTGGTTCCTCATCTCGAAGGGGGCGGTCTCATACGCCGACGCCGGGGTGAGCGGGGTCAGAACGGTGATCCCCACGGCGGCGAGCAGTGCCATGAGGGGTCGGTAGAGGGACCTTCGGGCTATGCGCATGACTGCCTTCCTGCAATGCGGTATCCGGTCGAGATGACGGGATGACTCAGACCGCCGGCGGCAGGCTACTGAAGGTGATCAACTCGCCATGCACCATTTCAATATCTGGGCGTGGCGGCTCAGTTGGACGCGTACGTGACGAACCCCGCCCAGGCGGTGGGCGTCAGCGCGAGCTGGGGACCACCGAGGTTCTTGGAGTCGCGGACGTGGACGGTGGCGGGGGTGGCGGCGACTTCGACGCAGGACTCACCGTCGGTGCCACCGCTGTAGCTGCTCTTGCGCCAGGCGACCTCGATGCAGGAGTCGCCCTCGCTGCCGCTGCTGTAACTGCTCTTGAACCACGCCAGTTCGGAGGCGTCCCCGGCCGAGGTGTTGCTGATCATGTCTCTCCCAGCAGTTGCTCAATGAGGGCGGTCGACTCATGCGGAGCGAGGGCCTGAGCCCGGATGATGCCATACCGCAACTCCAGGATATGGAGCTGTTTCCGCTCGGTCACGGGTCGCCCGTTGGCCACAACCGGAGAGCGCCCCACCACCGATCCGTCATCGAACTTCAGCACCTCGATGCCACCGTCCACACCGGCATGCTCCTCGCGGTCCATCGGCATCACCTGAAGTTCGACGTTCCGCAACCGTCCTACCTCCAGCAGACGCTCCAGTTGGGGGCGTCGCAGACTCCGCCCGCCCAGCGGGCGACGAAGCGTCCACTCCTCCAGGACGAAGCTGAGCTCAGGGGCGGGATCCCGCTGGAAGATGCTCTGCCGGGCCACACGACCGGCCACCATCCGCTCCACGTCGTCCTGCGTGTACGCCGGGCGTCGCATCAACAGCAGCCCGCGCGCGTACTCCGGCGTCTGCAAGAGGCCGTGGATGTTGAGCGGGTCGTAGAGCTGGATCTCAACCGCCCGCTCCTCCATCTTCGCCAGGGCCCGCACCTTCTTCGGGTACCGGACCTTCGCGACGTCCTCCTTCATCGCCGAGATCAGCCCACCCGCCCCCAACACCTCGTCCGCCTTGTCCAGGAACTCGGGTCGCGGGATCCGCTTCCCGCTCTCGATCTTGTAGATGAGGTCCTCGCCGTAGCCGGTGGCCGCCCCGAGCTCGGCGGCCCGCATCCCCACGGCCTCCCGCCGCAGCCTCAACTGCCGTCCCACGGTGGCGACTACGGCCACGCCCCAGTCGTCGTCCGGGTCGACCTCCCACCCTGGTTCGTCCGCTTCGGTCTTGAGCCGCTGCGCCCCACCGTCCACCGACATACCGCACCCTTCCCTCGCCCCTTCATGGCGCGATGCCCCTACCCCTGAGGAAGGTCCGGACAGCCTGGACAGCAGTGGACAAGCTCCGGACAGTGACTCTACGCATCGGCGCCGTCACTGTTCACGGTAGCCGGGGGCGGCCACGCTCGGTGACGTGAATCAGCAGAACACCACCCAAGTCCCTTCACCCACACGCCACTTCAGCGTGCTCCTGTCACCCACGCCGCGCGGGGCCCGGCTCGCACGCCTGCTCGCCGTCGAGTGGATGCGGGATCACGAGGTGCCGTACGGCGTGACGGAGACCGCCACGCAGGTCGTCGCCGAGCTCGCCACGAACGCCGCCACGCACGGCCGGGTGGCCGGCCGAAGCTTCCGGCTCGCGCTCCTCGGCCACGAAGGCGTCCTGCGCATCGAGGTGACGGACACCCGGGCCGAGGACCTCCCCCGCCTCCAACCACCCTGCCCCGAGGGCGACTCCGGACGCGGGCTGGTTCTCGTCGAGGCGCTCGCCGACCGGTGGGGCGTCGGGCTCGGTCCCGTACCCCGGAAGACCGTATGGGCCGAACTCGACCTGCCACGCCCCTGACCTGCGAAGAAGGAAGGGTCACCGAACTCCAGGAATGCGGGGTTCGGTGCGGCGGACGGTCTCCTCAAACACGACAAGAGAGAGAAAGGAACCGAGCCAAGCCCCACCCCTCCGCCCCGCGCAGGCCGGACTCACTCGCTCGGGTGAAAAACACCAAGTCGACTGGCTTTGAGCCGGGTTGCTTGATCTACGCTCAGCGCGACACACCACGTCACCGCATCACACGTCACCGCATCGCCACATCACCGCTGACATGCGTCGGCCCCCGCCGGGACTGCGAATCCCAATGCGAGGGCCTGACCATCAAGGAAGTTAGGCCCTTCCCGAATGGATAGCCAGAACACTAGCGTGCACCTGCGCGCCAAGTCCCGTAACGACGGGAAAAACCACCCTTCCCGGGGCGCCCGTGGGGGCACTCGCTACGGCGGCGTCATCCACGACAACACCCGCCACACCACCCGCTTCACGGTGGTCGGCAACCACCTCGCCCAGCACGACGCCCTGTCGCTGACGGCCATCGGCCTGGCCCTTCACATCCAGTCGCTCCCGAACGGCGCCCAGGTGGACATCGGCAGCCTCGCCGCACGCTTCCCCGAGGGAAAGACGCGGATCGCCGCAGCCCTGCGCGAACTGGAGGCCCACGGCTACCTGCGGCGCACCCGTGTACGGACCGACGAGGGCCACATCGTCACGCGTACGGTCTCCTGCAACCAGCCCGGCCGGACGGGCGCCGGGGACGAGCCCACCGAGCCGAATCCCCCGCCCCGGCCCCGGCGGGCCGCCGAGAAACCGCAGCGCCGCCGCGCCCTGCCGTCCGTACCGCAGCCCGCGTACCCCGCCCCGGACCTCCTCCAGACCGCCCTCGGAGTCCTCTCCGGCCTCCGCCGCACCGACCCGCGGCTCCTGATCTCCGCCACGGACGCCGAACACCTCGTCCCGGGTGTCGCCGCCTGGCTGGAGCGCGACCTCACCCCCGAAGCCGTCCACCGAGCCCTGACCACGGGCCTCCCGCAGGAACCCCTGCACCGCCCGGCCGCGCTCCTGGCCCACCGCCTCACCGCCCAGCTCCCACCCCTGCCACCCTTCCGATCCGCCCCCGAGAACCCGTCCGCCCGGCACCCCCTCCAGAACTGCGACACCTGCGACCGCGCCTACCGAGCCCCCGAACCGGGGAGCTGCCGCGTCTGCGCGTCCGGCTGAACGCCTCACGGACCAACCGCCTTTCGTTACACGGGCCTCGGCCGCCTCGTCGGCCTCGCGGCTGACGCTCGGCGCTCGGCGCTCGGCGCTCGGCACTCGGCACTCGGCGAGGACACCTACCGGCGCGTCAGCCCGTGGCGGTCGGCCCAGTCGTTGATCGCCGCGGCCAGTTCCTCGGGGCGGTCCTCCGGGGAGTGGTGGCCGGCGACCCCGTGGCGGGAGATCTCCAGGCCGGCGATGTTCTCCTCGCACCAGGCCACCGTGCCCTCGTCGGTCATCGCACCCGGTCCCGGCTCGAACGCGGCGAGCAGCTTGGGGGTTTCGGGGCTGGCGGCCAGCCAGGCGTCGTAGCGCTCGACGCGTGCCACGACGTCGGCCGGCTCGTCGTCCAGCGGCATCATGCGCGTCCACGCCAGTACCGGACGGCGGCTCTGTGGGGTCGGGAACGGGCGGCGGTAGACGTCCAGGTCGGCGGGGTCGAGCGGGGTGGCGAGCGTGCCCGGGAGCCCCTCGATGAACAGCGACTTCTCCAGGATCATCTCCTCGCCGACCCCGGGGGTGCGCAGGAGGGTGAACAGCTCCCGCCCGGCTGCCGGGAATTCGTCGCCGACGAGCGGCTTGATGATCGTCTCGGTGAAGGCGAGGCCACGGACGCGGCCCGGGAGGCGGGCGGCACGGTCGAACGCGAGGGCGCCGCCCCAGTCGTGGCCGACGAGGACGGCCTCGTCGAGCCCGAGGGCGTCGAACCAGGCGTCGAGGTAGCGGGCGTGGTCGTCGAAGGAGTAGGCGAGGTCGGGCTTCCCGGAGTCGCCCATGCCGATGAGGTCGGGGGCGAGAAGGCGGCGACCGGGCGCGGCCACACCCGGCAGGACGTTGCGCCAGAGGTGGGAGGAGGTGGGATTGCCGTGGAGGAAGACGAACGGCAGTCCGTCAGGGTCGCCGGACTCGCGGTAGTGGAGGGTGGAGTCGAGGACGGGGATGGTGGGCATGGCGGTGTCACTTCGCTTTCGGGGATGCGGGAAATTCAACGGAGGCGGGGGAATTCGTGTCGGAGACTCGTACCGGGGACTCGTACCGGGGGCTCGTACCGGGGACTCGTACCGGGGACTCGTACCGGGGACTCGTACCGGGGACTCGTACCGGGGACTCGTACCGGGAGTCAGAGGTTGAGGCTCAGGACGCGGTCGACGGCGATCTCCATCACGGCCAGGTCAGGTGGGGTGGGCGGGGCCGCTCGGTAGCGGGCGGTGTAACGGCGGACCGCCTCAGCCAGGCGCAGGGGGTCGTCGGTGACGGTGGCCCGGCCTTCGAGGGTGGCCCAGCGGAAGCCGTCCACCTGGCAGAGCGCGACACGGGCCACCGGGCCGGCTGCTGCCACGTTCTGGGCCTTGCGGGCCCCCGCCCGGGTGGTCACCCGGGCCAGGCCGGTGGCCGCGTCGAAGGTGAAGCGGACGGGGGCGACGTGCGGGGTGCCGTCGGGGCGGAGGGTGGTCAGGGTGGCCGTGTGGGGGCGGGTGAGGAACCCCTGCATGCCGCCCGTGAGTTCGATGGTCGACGTCCGGCTCACTTCTTCTTCACGCCCTCGTTCCAGATCAGCTTGGCGATGTTCGGCTTCACTGCCGTGGTGATGACGCCCATGGCCGTTCGGACGTACTGCCGCTCCTCCAGCTCGCGCAGCATGCTCGCGGCGAGGTCGGAGCGGGCGGTGAAGACACCGTCGGCGCTGGTCTCGGCAGTGCGGTAGTCCGTGACGGCGGGGTGCTCGAAGAGGCCCGAGGGCCGTACGAAGGTCCAGTCGAGGTCCGTGGCGCGGATCTCGGCCTCCATACGACGCATGTCCTCGTGGAGGGTGCGGCCGAGACGCCGGTTCACCAGCGGGTCGAGCACGTGGTTGAAGAAGTGCGCGCCGGTGGGGCGCCAGTTCGGGTCGGCGATGCTGGAACTGACGACGAGCAGCCGCTTGATGCCGTGGCGGGCCATGCCCTCGGTGATGGCCCGGGCGCTCGCCGAGTACGTGGTGATGGTCTCCTTGCTGAAGCGGGCACCCAGCGCGGACAGGACGGCATCGGTCCCGCCGAGCGCGGCGTCGACAGCAGCCGGGTCGGTGGCGTCGGCGACGGCCACGGTGAGACCGGGCCGTTCGGGGAGGGAGCCGGGCCGGCGGGTCACGGCCACGACCTCGTGGCCGGCGGCGAGGGCCTGGTCGGTGAGGTGGCGGCCGGTCGGTCCGTTGGCGCCGAATATTGCGATACGCATGATGGCGAGCCATCCCTTCGTGTGATTGTCGGAACGCCATTGACTGTGCCGATCACGAAACGAAGGCTCAACGCTGATGAATAACGCCGCCTCTGCCCCCGCCCGCACCCGAGGCCGCCCCCGAGGCAAACCGCCGACCCGCGAGTCGATCGTCTCGGCGGCCCGTGCGCTGTTCCTGGAGCGCGGCTACCGGCGCACCACCCTGCGGGCGGTGGCCGGGCTCGCGGGGGTCGACCCCGCGCTGATCGCCTATCACTTCGGCTCGAAGAAGGGCCTGTTCGCGGACGTGATGCAGTTCCAGTGCGCCAACGCGCTCGCGGTGGACGACGTCCTGGGCGGCGACCCGGCCACTCTCCCCGGCCGCCTGATCGACGCGGTGACGGAACTGTGGGAGGACGCCGACTTCCGCCGGCTCACCGCGCAGGGCGACGAGGCCGCCGAGGTGATCCGCGAATACCTGGAACACGAGTTGCTGGCCCGGCTTGTTGAATTTCTCGGCGGTCGGCACGCGACCGCCCGCGCCACGGCCGTGGTGACCATCCTCGGCGGCCTCATCTACACCCGCTACCTCAACCCGCTCCCCACCCCCGCCGCCCTCACCCCGTCCGAGACGCGCCGCGTACTGACCCCGGCACTCCGCGCGGCCCTGACCCCACCGCCGCGCACCGTGTGACGGCTGCTCGAACGTCGTGGAGCTGGCTCGGCCTGGGCAACCCGTCTGCGATCCGGCCGCCGTCCCGAGGCTCGACGCCGACGGCCCGACCTGACGGGCTCGGGTCTTTGTTCGTTGCTCGTGTGAATGGGCGCGTGGCACGCTGCGTGAGTGACGGAGAACGGAGACGGCATACCGGAGCCTCGACAGGTTTCGAGGCTGGCGGATTTGGCGGACGGATCGGCGGAGGCACCGGAGGGGGCGGCTCTCGCGGGAGGCCCGGGCGCGCGGGCCGTGCCGGAGCCGGAGCCCCGGCCCAAGGCGGCCGGCCAAGAGGAAACGGTGGCGCGGCGAGAATTCGCGCGTTTGCTCGGCGAATTCCGGCGTACGGCCGTGCTCGTGCCGTTCGACGACTCCGGGAGCCTGTGGAGCGCGGACTTCAACGGAGTCCGGTGGATCTGCGCGTTCTCGGACGAGGAGGCGCTGGCGCGGTTCGCGGTCGCGCGGGGAGAAGCGGCGCGGGAGTGGACGTACCGGACGGTTCTGGGTGCGCGGCTGCTGGACGTGATGGTGCCGATGCTGCCCGGGCCGGGCGGGGTCGCCCTCGACGCGGGCAGTGCGGACGGGGCGCTGTTCCCGCCGGTGGCGGGGATCGTCCCGGACGAGGTGGCGGTGGATCTCGGAGGGACAGGGGATAGGGGACAGGGGATAGGGGAGCGGGGGCACGATGAGCGGGAATGAGCCGGATCTCGCGGCGCCGGCGGCGGCGCTGGCGGCGATAGCGAAGGGCATCGACCTGGCCCATGCCGAGCTGAAGGAGCTCGGCTTCGTCGGTCAGGCGTCGACGGGCCGCGGGTTCTCCGATCTGGCCCTGTCCGGGCTTGAGCTGGGGCATGGCGGCCTGACGGCGGAGTTCGAGACGTTCTGTGAACGGTGGGAGTGGGGCGTCCGCGCGCTGACCCGGCAGGGGAACGGGTTCGCGCAGGCGGTGGGCCTGTCCGCGGGGTCGTTCGCGGAGCAGGAGCAGTACATCAAGGACTCGATCAAGATCGGCGTGAACTCCCTCAACGGGAACCCGCACCTGTCCGAGGACGAGGTCAAGGAGATGCGCTGGGACACGGTCCGTGACCAGCACATGTGGGACGGCGCGGACTGGAGCCCGGAGTCGTTCAGCGACGCCCACGACGAGGTCAAGCAGAACTGGAAGAACACCGCGTACGACGTCGAGGACTCCATGCTCGACGGGCTGGAACGCTCCGGTGCGATGGGCCCGGAGCGGCGGGACGAGGCGGACCGGAGGCTCAGGGACCTGCTCGATCCCGACCAGGCGACCATCGACCAGGCCGAACAGCCGCGTTGGGGGGAGAACCGCTGATGGTGGACTGGGGCGGGCTGGTCGACAAGGGGATCGACAAGGTCGGTGACGGCATCGACAAGGCCAAGGAGGGCCTGGGCGAGGGCGTCGACTATGTGACCGACAAGGCCGGTCAGGGCCTGGAGAGCCTGGGCGCGCGGGACTGGGCGGACGCCGTCGAGGACTGGGGCGACCGGACCGCGTCCTCGCTCGGCGCGGAGGTCGGGGAGCAGCAGCTCGGGCAGACCGAGGACGCCGACGAACTCGTCCACGGCAAGCCGGAGAAGATCGCCGCGGCGGTGAAGAACCTGCGGGACTTCCAGCGGGCGTTCGACCTGGTCGGCGGCGGGATGAGGAAACTGGACGCCGGTCACTGGAAGGGCGAGGCCGCCGACGCGTTCCGGGAGGAGTTCCACACCCTGCCGACGGACTGGCTGCACGCGGCGGACGCGATGGAGAACGCGGCCAAGGCGCTGGAGACGTACTCCACGGCGATCGTGAGCGCGCAGGGCAAGGCGCGTGAGGCGATCGCGCTGTACAAGGAGGGCGACCAGGACTCCACGTCGGCCGTCGACGCGTACAACAAGAAGGTCGACGCCTACAACGCGGCCCGCACCGGGGACAGTCCGCTGCCCGACCCCGGGACCTTCACCGACCCCGGCCAGGCCAAGCGGCAGCGTGCCCGGGAGGTCCTGAACGACGCGCGGAAGGCACGCAACGAGGCCGCGGAGACCGCGAAGGCGGCCGTCAGTGCGGCGCTGGCACACGCGCCGAAGGTGCCGACGGGCCGCGACAGGGCGGCGCTCGAGCTGGCGGACTACAACATGGGCCAGAGCATCGAGCTGGCCCACTTCGGCGGTGGTGTCGTCAAGGGCACGGCGGGGCTGCTCAACTTCGTGCGCGCGGTGAACCCGGTGGACCCGTACAACCTGACCCACCCGGCCGAGTACTACAAGGGCGTCAACATGACGCTCGCCGGCCTGACGTCCACGCTGGCGAACCCGGACAGGGCGCTGAAGAACGCCTGGGACGCGGTGAAGGGCGACCCGTCGGAGTTCCTCGGCCGGCTGCTCCCCGAGCTGATCGGCACGAAGGGCGCGGGGGTGGTGCGGGGAGGCCTGCGCGCCGGCCTGAGGAACGGCACCAAGCACCTGCCCGAGGGGAAGAAGCCGGACGGGACGAAGCCGGACGGCAGCCGCGCGGACCAGGAGAAGAACCCGCCCAGCACCTGCAAGACGGGCAAGGAGACGCGGTGCGAGCGGGATCCCATCGACATCGCCACGGGTCGGATGCTGCTGCCACAGACCGACATCGCCCTGCCCGGCTCGCTGCCTCTCGTCTTCCGCCGCGGCTTCGACTCCTCGCGCCGCTCGGGCGGCTGGTTCGGCCGGGCGTGGTCGTCGACGGTGGACCAGCGGCTGGAGATCGACTCGGAAGGCATCGTCTTCAGCTGCGACGAGGGCAGCCTCCTCGCCTATCCCCATCCCGCCCCCGGGGTGCCGGTCATGCCCACCCACGGCCGGCGGTGGCCACTGGACCGGGTCGAGGACGGCTACACGATCACCGACCCCGACACCCGCAAGGTCTGGCACTTCACCGACCACGGCGACGGGCTCGCGCTCCTGGCCCAGATCGACGACCGCAACGGCCGCTGGATCACCTTCGAGTACGACGAGTCGGGCGCCCCGACGTCGATCGTCCACCACGGCGGCTACCACCTGAAGCTCACCACGGACGGGGGCCGCGTCACCGGCCTCCACCTCGCGGGTGGGGCGGCGGACGGCTCCGACCAGGAGATCCTGCGCTACGGCTACACGGACGGCCACCTGACGGAGGTCACCGGTTCCTCGGGCCGCCCCGTCCGCTTCGACTGCGACGAACACGGCCGCATCACCTCGTGGACCGACACCAACGGAAGCCGCTTCGACTACGTCTACGACGACCAGGACCGCTGCACGTACCAGTCAGGCACGAACGGCCACCTGGAAACCACCTTCACCTGGGACGACGTCGACCCGGCGGCCGGACTCCGCGTCACGACCCTCACCGACGGCCTGGGGCACACCCAGCGGTACCTGATCAATGACCTTTCCCAGGTGGTCGCCGAGATCGACGCACTGGGCGCGGTCACCCGCTTCGCGTACGACCGCCACAACCGCCTGCTGTCACGGACGGACCCCCTGGGCCACGTCAGCCGCTCCACCTACGACGAGCAGGGCCGCATGACGGTCCTGGAACGCCCGGACGGCCGGCAGACGCGAGCCGAATACGACGCCAACGGCTTCCCCACACGCATCACCGGCACCGACGGCAACACCACCCACCAGACCTTCGACGAACGCGGCAACCGCACGTCGGTGACGGCCCCGTCGGGAGCCCGGACGGAGTTCACGTACGACGAGTGGGGCCGACTCACGTCGATGACGGACGCACTCGGCGCCACGACGCGACTGGTCCTGGACGATCGCGGCCTGCCCACCGAGATCACCGACCCACTGGGATCCACGACCCGCTACGAACACGACGCGTTCGGCCGTACGGTCCGGATCACCGACCCTCTGGGCGCGACGACCCGTCTGGAGTGGACGGTCGAGGGCCGCCCGTCCCGGCGCACCGCGCCTGACGGCACGGTGGAGTCCTGGACGCACGACGGCGAGGGCAACTGCCTCAGCCACACGGACGGCCTGGGCGGCACGACCCGCTTCACGTACACCGACTTCGACCTCCTGACATCCCGCACGGGCCCGGACGGAGTCCGGTACGCCTTCGCCCACGACACGAACCTGCGACTGACGCGGGTGACGAACCCGCACGGTCTGACCTGGGACTACGCCTACGATCCGGCGGGCCGACTGGCCACGGAGACGGACTTCGACGACCGGCCGCTGAGCTACGAGTACGACGCGGCGGGCGGTCTGACGTCCCGCGCGAACGGGCTCGGCCAGACGATCCGCTTCGACCGCGACAGCCTGGGCCGTATCGTCCGCAAGGACGCCGAAGGGGCACTCACCGCCTACGAGTACGACGTCTTCGACCAACTGGCGACGGCGACGAGCCCGGACGCGACGCTGGAACGCCTCCGGGACCGCTACGGCCGTCTCGTCTCCGAGACGGTCAACGGCCGCACGCTCTCCTTCACCCACGACACGGTGGGGCGGCGAACGGGCCGGACGACGCCGGGCGGTTCGACGAGCTCGTGGTCGTACGACGCGGCGGGCCGTCGAACGGAACTGACGAGCTCGGGCCGGACTCTGGCCTTCACCCACGACGCCCTAGGCCGCGAAACGACCTGCCATATAGGCGACTTCGCGGCCGTGACCTCGTCGTTCGACCCGATGGGCCGCCTCGCGGCGCAGCAGGTCACGGGCGGCTCGGGTCACAGGCTCCAGCACCGCGCGTACACGTACCGCGCCGACGGCGGCCTGGTCGGCATCACCGACGAACTCTCCGGCGCCCGCAGCTTCGACCTGGACGCGACGGGCCGCGTCACGGCGGTCCACGCCCGCGACTGGACGGAGCAGTACGCCTACGACGAGGCCGGCAACCAAACCCAAGCGTCCTGGCCGACCACCCACCCGTCCCACTCCGCGGCGGGCGCACGCGCCTACCAGGGCACTCGCATCACCAGCGCGGGATCCGTCCGCTACGAACACGACGCCCAGGGCCGGACCGTCCTGCGCCAGAAGACCCGCCTCTCCCGCAAACCGGACACGTGGCGCTACGAGTGGGACGCGGAAGACCGCCTCACGGCGGTAACAACACCGGACGGCACGGTCTGGCGGTACGCGTACGACCCCCTGGGCCGCCGCATATCCAAGCAATCCCCGCTGGAGACAGTCCACTTCACCTGGGACGGCACGACCCTCTGCGAACAGACGACGGCCGACATCACCCTCACCTGGGACCACACGGGCCTACGCCCCCTGACCCAGACGGAACGCCGCACGGGCCCGGACTCCACCGACGAACGCTTCTTCGCCATCGTCACCGACCTCATCGGCACGCCGACGGAACTCATCGACGAATCAGGCGACTTGGCCTGGCGCACCCGTCCATCGCTCTGGGGAACGACGACGTGGAACCGGAACGCCACGGCGTACACCCCACTCCGCTTCCCTGGCCAGTATTTCGACCCGGAATCGGGCCTCCACTACAACTACTTCCGGTACTACGACCCGGAGTCAGCGCGGTACCTGAGCCAGGATCCACTGGGGCTGGCGCCGTCTCCGAACCCGGCTACGTACGTTCACAACCCGCACACGTGGAGAGACCCTCTGGGGCTGGCGCCGTGCCCGGAGGACGGAGCTTCCAATCGCCAGCGTCCACCGGTGAACGGGGACACGAACTATATTGTCGACAATCCATCGAATTGGTCGGACACTATCACCGACATCGACAGGATAGAAAACGGGACGCTCTGGGAGGAGAAAACAGCAACGGGGCAAAATCCTCACATGAGAATCGAACCCTGGATCGATAAACACGTCAACAAAAAGCTGGACTCGTACATCCGGGCCCGGTCACACCTGGAAGGATGGGAGGACTCTCCGATTGGCCTACACTTCACCGAACCAGGTGCTACGCCCACGTTCAAGGCTGCCGTGGAATCTGCCGTCGAGGCGTGGCGCCAAAGGAACCCCGAGGTAGAAGCAGTGGTGAGGTGGACCGAGTGAGTTGCTTCTTTCGACTGAACGAGCAGGACGTATGGAATCCGTCGAACAGCGTCGCCAGGCTTTTCCTGTCCACAGCGAACGGAATCGGTGAGGAATTCTCCCGGAACCCCGGACTGGGAAGGATCATCGACGACGAATGCGAAGTGGACGCGAACGAGTTCTCCGTGTTCACAACAGAGCTGCTCGCCCGATACGAAAGGTCCAACAATCAGCCACTCAAGGCGCTGCTCGAAGGCGTCATCGCCATCGGCCTCGTCATGCTGGATCGTGCGGGTTACCGAATCGACACGACCGTAGAACTCGACGATACGTGGCTACTAAGACGTGAAAACTTCGCGCAATCGATGCCGCGCGGGTGATTGCCGCTTTCCCGCAGCCGTACAGGAGGTTCTGGCGGTCTGGTGCCCAAGGCGCGGACAGGGTTGGGTGGTGGTCCAACCTTGAGCGCGTCGAGCCGTCGGCCGGGGCAGCATTCACCTGGACGCCGCGACAATTCGCCGCATCGAAGCAGGGTGCCGGGCCGTGGGCACGGAGCACATCTTCGACGCCCCGCCTGCGTCCGTCGCCCCCGGCACGTCGGCGGTGGTACAGCGCCGGCCCACCGAGACCGGCCTCGCCGGCCTTGCGCCTCCTGCGATTCTGTACACCCCAGACCTGCAAGGAGCCGTGCTGTTCCCCGAGCCGGGATACACACTGATCGCCGGCACTGAGGCGTCCCTGACCGGCGCAGTGGCTGAAGGAATCGATGCGGCACGCGCACGATTCGGGCGCTACGCACGACAGATGAAGAAGAGGCGGGCTCATCTCCAGGAGGCCGCCACCGCCTACCCGCCTGCGCACAGAGCGTGGTCGCACCCCAGTGATGTCACGCCAGGCACTGCTACAGCCCGCCTGATGTCACTGCTCAGCACCTTTAGCCAGGGAACATGCACTGCTGCTGAATTCGCCGACGGATGGTGGGAAGCCCGGAGGGCCGCAGAGAGCCCGCCGACCTGACGGACAGTGAGCTGCGGGAGAGGATCCAAAGCCTCGTCACATCGGCCTGAAGTCATGCTTGTCGTCCGGACCCATTGGCCCTCAGGGAAAGGAACCCCGCCGTGAGCAACGCCCTGGCCCGTCTCCTCGAGTTCGCCCCAGCGTGTGGTGAGCCCCGACGGAAGGGTTGGGGCGATGCCGAGCGCAGCCTGGGTGTCGAGCTTCCCTCCGACTACAAGGAGCTCATCCACCTTTACGGAGGAAGCAACTGGGACGACTACCTGTACGTACTCGAACCCGGCTGCCCCAACCGGAACTACGACCTCATCGAATGGGCGGAGCACCAGGCCGAAGACCTGGAAGCCCTTTGGGAATTCGAGGAGAAGCCGGCGGAACTGGAGGCCGAGGGGTCCCGAGTCATCCCATGGGCGACCACGGACAACGGAGAATGCCTCTACTGGCTTGTTCGACCCGACCTTGACCCGGACCAATGGACCGTCATGGTGAACGAGGCACGCGGCGACCGATGGGAGCATTTCTCTGCATCCTGCACACAGTTCCTCGCTTCCTCTCTTGATGGAGAGCTGCAGTCGAGCATCCTCTCTTCCTCCTTCCCTCGCACCCCGCATGAATTCCGCCGACTCCGCGCAGTGTGACGGCGCGGCGCTCTGTCGGCTCCAAGGCTCCGGCGGAATCGGACGTGCCTCGTTGGAGAGCCTTGAGCAGTCCTTGGAGAAGCCCGGGGTGAGGTCCTGTTCGCCGCAGTGCTGGGAGCAGGTGCGTGACCTCGCTGTCGGGCGCATGCAACGCTCCGAACTCCTCGCCGAGGTCAGGCTCCGATGGGGCGGTCTGGCCCTGGCCGCAATCTCGGGGAAGTACGAAGACGGGCTGTCGCACATGGCCATGGCCGAAGCGTCCCGCGTGCGTGCTCATGACGAAGGGCCCGGGACCGTCGTGCGGTCCCGGGCCCTTCGTCAGGGTGACTAGCGCGCCGCGTCCGGGTGGACCGCGTCCGTGACCGGGCGGGTTTCGGAGGGCTTATCCGTCGCCTTCTCCACCGGCTTGCGGAGCTGGATGTTCAACTCGCGCAGGCGGGACTCGTCCAGTTCGGTGGGGGCGCCCATCAGGAGGTCCTGGGCGTTGCCGTTGAGCGGGAAGGCGATCGTCTCGCGGATGTTGGGCTCGTCCGCGAGGAGCATGACGATGCGGTCGACGCCGGGGGCGATGCCGCCGTGCGGCGGGGCGCCGTACTCGAAGGCGCGGAGCATGCCCGCGAACTCGTGCTCGACCGTCTCGCGCGAGTAGCCCGCGATCTCGAAGGCCTTGAACATGATCTCGGGCTCGTGGTTCCGGATCGCGCCCGAGGACAGCTCGATGCCGTTGCAGACGATGTCGTACTGCCAGCCGAGGACGTCCAGCGGGTCCTGGGTCTCCAGGGCCTCGATGCCGCCCTGCGGCATGGAGAACGGGTTGTGCGAGAAGTCGATCTTGCCGGTCTCCTCGTCCCGCTCGTACATCGGGAAGTCCACGATCCACGCGAAGCGGAAGACGTTCTCCTCGAACTGGCCGGCGCGCTTGGCGGCCTCGACCCGGACCGGGCCCATGATCTTGGAGACCTCGTCGAACTCGCCCGCGCCGAAGAAGATCGCGTGGCCCGGCTCCAGGCCGAGGCGCTCGGTGAGGACCTTGACGTTCTCCTCGGTGAGGAACTTGGCGATCGGGCCGGTCAGGGCGTTGCCCTCGCCGACGCGGACCCAGGCCAGGCCCTTCGCGCCGAGGGAGACCGCGAAGTCGCCCAGCGCGTCGAAGAACTTGCGGGGCTGGTCGCCCGTGTTCGGCACGGCGAGCGCGCGGACGTGCTTGCCGGCGAAGGCCTTGAACTCCGAGGCCTCGAAGACGTCGGAGATGTCGACGAGTTCGAGGGCGGTGCGCAGGTCGGGCTTGTCGTTGCCGTACTTGAGCATCGACTCGCGGAACGGGATGCGGGGGAACGGGGACGTGACGTGACGCCCGCCGCCGAACTCCTCGAAGATCTCCGTCATCAGCTTCTCGATCGGCTGGAAGACGTCTTCCTGCTCGACGAAGCTCATCTCGACGTCGAGCTGGTAGAACTCGCCCGGCGAACGGTCGGCGCGGGCGTCCTCGTCGCGGAAGCAGGGCGCGATCTGGAAGTAGCGGTCGAAGCCGGAGATCATCAGCAGCTGCTTGAACTGCTGGGGCGCCTGCGGCAGCGCGTAGAACTTGCCCGGGTTCAGACGGGACGGGACGACGAAGTCGCGGGCGCCCTCGGGGGAGGTCGCGGCGAGGATCGGGGTCGCCATCTCGTTGAAGCCGAGGGCCACCATCTTCGAACGGATGGAGGCGATGACGGCGGAGCGCAGCATGATGTTGCGGTGCATGCGCTCGCGGCGCAGGTCGAGGAAGCGGTACTCCAGGCGCCGCTCCTCGTTCACGCCGTCGTCGGTGTTGACGGTGAAGGGGATCTGCTTGGCCGCGCCCAGGACCTCGACCTCGACGGCCTCGATCTCGATCTCGCCGGAGGGCAGCTCCGGGTTGACGTTCTCCGCGCCACGCGAGACGACCTTGCCGTCGACGCGGACGACGGTCTCCTTCGTCAGCTTGTCGAGGACCTCGGCCGCGGCGGTGCCGGGGCGGGCGACGAGCTGCGTGATGCCGTAGTGGTCGCGCAGATCGATGAAGAGGATGCCGCCCAGGTCGCGCCGATTGTGCAGCCAGCCGCTCAGCCGGACGTCGGTGCCGACGTCAGAGGCGCGGAGCTCGCCGCAGGTGTGGGACCTGTACCGATGCATCGTCGTTCATCCAGTCTTCGGGATCGGGATCTTGGGATGGGGCGCCGTCGTCGCACGCCCGTCACTTACGGGACGCAAGTCACAGGAACACGCCGACAGACGCACCCAGGGTACCGGCCGCCCCATGATCCCTTTTCGAATACTCTCAGTGGCGACCTGCTGTCCGATATTCATAAAGTAGGGCAATGCGCACCGAGGACGTCCTGGCCGCGATCGCGACCGGCCTGTGGCGCTGGGACAACGCGTCCGGGATCGTCTCGCTCGACGCCGAGGCGGCCCGGCTGCTCGGGCTGCCCGCCGCATCGGTGCAGCTCACCGAGGCGGCCGTACGCTCGCGATTTCACCCGGTCGACTGGAACGAGATCGACGGGGTCGTCAATCTGGCCGTCGCCGAGGGCACCCTCGCCGAGGCCCGGCTGCGGATCATGGACGAGCACGGCCGGGTGATCCGTACCGTACGGAGCAGGTCCAAGCCCCTCATCGAGGGCAACGACTACCAGCTCGTCGGCACCCTCCAGGAAGTCGCCGAGCAGCAGCCCGGCACCGCCGCGCACACCCCGATCACCGGCGACTGGCGCCGCTCCCGCGAGGCCTTCCTCCTCGACGCGGGACGGGCCCTGGCGGAGGCCCGCTCGACCGCCGAGGTGCTGCGGGTGGCGGCCTCCCTGTCGATGCCCGGCTTCTCGCCGGACGGGCTCGCCGTCTTCGGCGTGGCCGGCGACCGGCTGACCGTCATCGGCCACCACGGGCACAGCCAGGGCGACGAGGGTCCGTTCTCGTCGATGGCGCTCGACACCGACTACCCGGCGGCCGCCGTCGTACGGACCGGGCGCGCGATCTATCTGCCGACGCCGGAGGAGTACCTGCGCCGGTACCCCACCACCTGGCCGCTCGCCCAGCGCTTCGGCCGCCGCTCCTGGGCGTTCGTGCCGCTCGTCGTCGCCGGGCGCACGATGGGCGCCTGGATGGCCGCCTTCAAGCACCCGGTCGCCTTCACGCCCGACGAGCGCTCGGTGCTCACGACGGTCGCGCGGATGCTCGCGCAGGCCCTCGCGCGCGCCGGGGTGGCCGAGTCGGAGCGCGAGCTGTCGCTCGGCCTCCAGCGGACGATGATGCCGGTCCTCGGCCCCGGCATCCCCGGCATCCAGGTCGCCGCCCGGTACGTGCCGACCGGCGGCGGGCTCCAGGTCGGCGGCGACTGGTACGACATGATCCGGCTGCCCGGCGGCACCACCCGCGCCGGCGGGCGCGGCGCCGGGCGCATCGCCCTCGTCATCGGCGACGTCCAGGGCCACGACGTGCGGGCCGCGGGCCTGATGGGGCAGCTGCGGATCGCCCTGCGCGCGTACGCCTCCGAGGGCCACCGGCCGGACGCCGTGCTGTCGCGCGCCTCGCGCTTCCTGTACGGGATCACGGACGGGGACGACGGGGAGAACGTCGGCCCGCGCTTCGCGACCTGCCTCTACCTGGAGGTCGACCTGGAGACGGGCACGGTCGACATCGCCCGGGCCGGGCATCCGGACCCGGCCGTACGGATGAACGACGGAACGGTTCTCCTCAGGCCCACGGCCGGCGGCCTGCCCCTCGGCATCGACCCCGACACCGACTACCCCACGACCCGGCTCACCCTGGAACCCGGCGAGACCCTGATGATCTGCACCGACGGCCTCCTGGAGACCGGCGGGCACGACCTGGACACCGGCTGGGAGCGGGTCAGGACGCTCCTGGAGTCCCACGACGGCGAGGACCTGGAGCAGCTCGCCGACACCCTCGTCGAGGCCGTCCACGGCCCCGGCTCGCACCACACGACGGGCCCGCTCGCCGACCGCCGCGAGGACGACATCGCGGTCCTGCTGCTCTCCCGCCGGCCCGGGGGCGCGCTGCCGGAGGCCCCGCGCCGGACCCTGATGACCATCGCCCAGGCGGAGCCGGAGCGGATCGCCGAGGCGCGCGAGCAGCTGCGCCAGCTCCTGCACGACTGGAAGGACGAGGACCAGCTCGACTCGGCCGTGCTCATGGTCTCCGAGATGGTCACCAACGTCCTCGTCCACACCGACGGCGACGCGCTCCTGGTCGCCGAGGTCGCCTGCGGCGAGGAGTCGCGGCGGCTGCGCGTCGAGGTCTCCGACCAGAGCGACGAGCTGCCGCACAAGCGGCACCCGGGCGAGATGGCGTCGAGCGGCCGCGGGCTGCTCCTGATGGAGATGCTGGCGGACGCGTGGGGCTTCGACCCGCGGGGCGAGGGCAAGTCGATCTGGTTCGAGCTGAACGAGCCGCCGTCGGGGCAGGGCTGCTGCGGGTAGGTCGGCTCTGGGCCCTGCCCGCTGTGGGCCGTACGGCGCACGCGGCCCCCTCGTACGGCGCACGCCGGCTCCCTCGTACGGCGCGCGCGGCCCCCTCGTACGGCGCAGACTGGTGTAGTACGGCCGCCGGGGGGACCACGGAGCGTGCCATGGACATCCACAAGGTCGGCAGTGACACCACCGTGCTGGCCGACAGCCTCGAAGCACCGGGGGTCGGCCACATCCCCGTCAACGCCTTCGTCCTCACCGCCGCCGAACCGGTCGTCGTCGACACCGGTCTCTCCGTCGCGGACCGTGACTTCGTCGCGGCGCTCGGCGGGATCATGGACCCGGCGGACGTGCGCTGGATCTGGCTCACCCACCCCGACCGCGACCACACGGGCGGGATCTTCGACCTGCTCGACTCGGCCCCGGACGCGCGTGTGGTCACGACCTTCGTCGGCTTCGGCATCATGATGACCGAGCGGGCCCTGCCCATGGACCGGGTGTACTTCCTCAACCCGGGCGAGTCCCTCGACGTCGGCGACCGCACCCTGCACGCCTTCCGGCCGCCGCTCTTCGACAACCCCGCGACCGTCGGCTTCTACGACGACCGGACCCGGATCTGCTTCAGCTCCGACTGCTTCGGCGGCCCGATGCCGAGCGTCGAGATCGCCGAGAGCGGGCACGCGGGCGACCTGAAGCCGGAGGAGCTGCGGCGGGCGCAGCTGCTGTGGGCGACGCTCGACAGCCCGTGGGTGCACCTCGTGGACGCGGAGAAGTACCGGGCGACGATCGCGCCGCTGCGGGAGATGAACCCGGAGATCGTGCTGTGCACGCATCTGCCGCCGGCCGTGCGGATGACCGGCCGGATGCTGGAGACGATCGCGATGGCCCCGGACTCCGACCCGTTCGTGGGGCCCGACCAGGCGGCCCTTGAGCAGATGCTGGCCTCGTTCGAGCCGGGCGGGATGGCGGCCGCTTAGGGCCTGTCCGGCGGATCAGGGTCGGATACGCCCTGAGGGCTGCTCTCCTCGGGCGCCTCGCGGGGCGCCCCGTACCGCGCGCGCAGTTCGCCGAGGACCCCGGTCGCGGCGGCGGTCAGCGGTACGGCGAGGAGCATGCCCAGGATGCCCGCGACGGACGCGCCCGCCGTGATCGCGAGCATGACGGCGGCCGGGTGCATCTGCACGGTCTTGCTCTGCACGAAGGGCTGGAGGACGTTCCCCTCCAGGACCTGGACGGCGAGGACGATGCCGAGCACCCACAGCGCGATGACGAAGCCCCGGTCGGCGAGGGCGACGAGGACGGCGACGGCGCCGGAGAGGAAGGCGCCGAGGTACGGGATGTAGGCGGTGACGAAGACGAGCGCGGCGAGTCCCACCGCGCCGGGCACGGAGAGGACGAGCAGTCCGGCGCCGATGATGACGGCGTCGACGAGGGCGACGAAGGTCGTGCCGCGCATGTAGCCCTCGACGGCCTCGAAGGCCCGTCGGGCCATGGCCTCGACGGTGTCGCCGGTGGCGCGGGGGGCGAGGGAGCGCAGGGCGCCGGCGGCCCGGTCGGAGTCCTTCAGGAAGAAGAAGATGAGGAGCAGGGCGAGGACGGCGGTGGCGAGCATCTGGGCGACGACGCTGAGCCCGCTGATCACCCCGGAGGCGGCGGTGCCGCCGAACTGCTTGAGGAGGCCCTCGGCGTTCTTGGCGAGGTCGTCGAGGGAGGTCCCGGCGGCGCCGAGGTGCTCCGCGATGTCGGCGGCGGCCTGCCGCAGCGAGGCGATGATCTGGTCGCCGGTGTCGATGAGCGCGAGGACGACGATGTACGTGGCTCCGCCGACGACCGCGACGACGGCGACGACGGTGAGTCCGGCGGCGAGCGACTTCCGCACCTTCATGCGCAGGAGCCGCCGGTAGAGCGGCCCGAGGAGCGCGGTGCCGAGGATTGCGAGCAGGACGGGGGTGACGGCCGTCTGGAAGACGACGCACAGCCAGATCCCGATGGCGAAGACCCCCGCGGCGAGCAGCAGGACGACACACCAGGCGGCGAAGCGACGGGCGGGTTCGGGGAGGAGCGCTCGGGTCGTCTGCACCCGTCCACCGGACCACGCCCGTCGGCGTGTCGTCGCGCGCTGACGGCCGTACGGGTGACGGCCCGTCAACACGGGCTGTGTACTACTCCCCCATGCCGTGGACGGCCGGGATCGTGCCGAGCCGGCCCGCCTGGAAGTCCTCGAAGGCCTGGCGGAGTTCGGCCTGGGTGTTCATGACGAACGGGCCGTAGTGCGCCATGGGCTCGCGGATCGGCTGCCCGCCCAGGAGCACGACCTCCAGGTCCGGCGTGTGGCCGTCCTGCTTCTCGTCCGCGCGGACCGTGAGCGCGCCGCCCTTGCCGAAGACGGCGGTCTGGCCCGTGTGGACGGGCCGGCGGTCGGCGCCGACGGTGCCGCGGCCGGCGAGGACGTACGCGAGGCCGTTGAAGTCCTCGCGCCACGGCAGGCTGATCTCGGCGCCGGGACGCAGGGTGGCGTGGATCATCGTGATCGGGGTGTGGGTGATGCCGGGGCCCTCGTGGCCGTCGAGTTCGCCCGCGATGACCCGGAGCAGCGCGCCGCCGTCGGGGGAGGTGAGCAGCTGGACCTGGCCGCCGCGGATGTCCTGGTAGCGGGGGGCCATCATCTTGTCGGCCGCGGGGAGGTTCACCCAGAGCTGGAGGCCGTGGAAGAGTCCGCCGCTGACGACGAGGGACTCCGGCGGGGCCTCGATGTGAAGCAGGCCGCTACCTGCTGTCATCCACTGGGTGTCGCCGTTGGTGATGGTGCCGCCGCCGCCGTTGGAGTCCTGGTGGTCGAAGATCCCGTCGATGATGTAGGTGACGGTCTCGAAGCCGCGGTGGGGGTGCCAGGGCGTGCCCTTGGGCTCGCCGGGGGCGTACTCCACCTCGCCCATCTGGTCCATCATGATGAACGGGTCGAGGTACTGGTAGTTGATCCCGGCGAACGCGCGGCGCACCGGGAATCCCTCGCCCTCGAAGCCGGACGGGGCCGTGGTGACGGCGAGCACGGGGCGGGATGCGGCGTCGGCCGGGGCGCCGACGCGCGGCAGGGTGAGCGGGTTCTCGACAGTCACTGCGGGCATGACCGGACCTCCTAGGTGCGACCTTGTTACGTCCACTTTAGTTGAACGCTGAACTTTCTGCCACCAGGAACGCGGAACGCCCGGGAGGAATTCCTCCCGGGCGCCCCATGGGTCAAGAATCGGTCAGCCGTACATCCGGCGCATCGCGTAGTCGACCATCTGCTCGACGGCCTTGGCGTCGAAGACCATGCGGTGGTCGCCCTCCATGTCGAGGACGAAGCCGTAGCCGGTGGGCAGCAGGTCGATCACCTCGGCGCCGGTGATGACGAAGTACTTCGACTCCTTGCCCGCGTACCGCCGCAGCTCCTTGAGCGTGGTGAACATCGGGATCACCGGCTGCTGGGTGTTGTGCAGGGCCAGGAAGCCGGGGTTGTCGCCGCGCGGGCAGTAGACCTTCGACGTCGCGAAGATCTGCTGGAAGTCCTCGGGGGCGAGGGTGCCGGTCGTGAAGGCGCGTACGGCGTCGGCGAGAGACGGAGGCGAGGGCTCCGGATAGAGCGGAGGCTGCTGCGCGTACCCCTGCTGCGGCGGGGCGTACTGCTGCTGGGCACCCGGATTCTGGTCGTAGCCGTACATGGGCCCTGAGCCTACTGCGTCACAGATGGCCCGGAAGGGGTTGCTCTTATTACCGGTGGGTAGCATCATCGGAGAGAGCGTGTTGCTACTCGCTGGTACGTGTACGAGGAACCTGCCTCCCCGAGCCTTAACGGAGCCGTCGCCATGGGGCACTACAAGTCGAATCTCCGCGACATCGAGTTCAACCTCTTCGAGGTCCTCGGCCGCGACAAGGTGTACGGAACCGGTCCGTTCGAGGAGATGGACGTCGAGACCGCCAAGAGCATCCTCGACGAGATCCGCCGCCTCGCCGAGAACGAGCTCGCGGAGTCCTTCACCGACGCCGACCGCAACCCGCCGGTCTTCGACCCGGAGACCAACACCGCCCCCGTTCCGGCCTCCTTCAAGAAGTCCTACAAGGCCTTCATGGACTCCGAGTACTGGCGCCTCGGCATCCCCGAGGGCATCGGCGGCACCACCGCCCCGCGCTCCCTCGTCTGGGCCTACGCCGAACTGCTCCTCGGCTCGAACCCGGCCATCTGGATGTACTCCTCCGGCCCGGCCTTCGCCGGCGTCCTCTACAACGAGGGCAACGAGGCGCAGAAGAAGGTCGCCCAGATCGCGGTCGAGAAGCGCTGGGGCTCCACCATGGTCCTCACCGAGCCCGACGCCGGCTCCGACGTCGGCGCCGGCCGCACCAAGGCCGTCCAGCAGGAGGACGGCTCCTGGCACATCGAGGGCGTGAAGCGCTTCATCACCTCCGGCGAGCACGACATGGAGGAGAACATCCTCCACTACGTCCTCGCCCGCCCCGAGGGTGCCGGCCCCGGCACCAAGGGCCTCTCCCTCTTCCTCGTCCCGAAGTACGAGTTCGACTGGGAGACCGGCGAGCTCGGCGCGCGCAACGGCGTCTACGCGACGAACGTCGAGCACAAGATGGGCCTCAAGGCCTCCAACACGTGCGAGATGACCTTCGGCGACCAGCACCCCGCCAAGGGCTGGCTCATCGGCGACAAGCACGAGGGCATCCGCCAGATGTTCCTCATCATCGAGTTCGCCCGCATGATGGTCGGCACGAAGGCGATCTCCACCCTCTCCACGGGCTACCTCAACGCCCTGGAGTACGCCAAGGAGCGCGTCCAGGGCACCGACCTGGCCAACTTCATGGACAAGGCCGCGCCCAAGGTCACCATCACGCACCACCCCGACGTCCGCCGCTCGCTGATGACGCAGAAGGCGTACGCCGAGGGCATGCGCACCCTCGTCCTCTACACGGCCTCCGTGCAGGACGAGATCGCGATCAAGGAAGCGGCCGGCGAGGACGTCAAGGCGCTCCACGGCCTGAACGACCTGCTGCTCCCGATCGTGAAGGGCTACGGCTCCGAGAAGGGCTACGAGCAGCTCGCGCAGTCGCTCCAGACCTTCGGCGGCTCCGGCTTCCTCCAGGAGTACCCGATCGAGCAGTACATCCGGGACGCCAAGATCGACACCCTCTACGAGGGCACCACGGCCATCCAGGGCCAGGACTTCTTCTTCCGGAAGATCGTCCGCGACCAGGGCGCGTCCCTGAACGCCCTCTCCGAGGAGATCAAGAAGTTCCTCGCGGTCGGCACCGGCGGCGAGGAGCTGGCCGGCGCCCGCGACGCGCTCGCCAAGGCCGCGGTCGACCTCGAAGGCATCGTCGGCACGATGATCACCGACCTCACCGCCACCGGCGAGGACGTCAAGAACATCTACAAGGTCGGCCTCAACACCACCCGCCTGCTGCTCGCCTCCGGCGACGTCGTCGTCGGCTACCTGCTGCTGCGCGGTGCGGCCGTCGCCGCCGAGAAGCTGGCCGCGGGCGCCACCGGCAAGGATGTCGCCTTCTACCAGGGCAAGATCGCGGCCGCGAAGTTCTTCGCCGCCAACGTCCTGCCGGGCGTCTCGGCCGAGCGCGCGCTCGCCGAGGCCGTCGAGGGCTCGCTCATGGACCTGGACGAGGCCGCGTTCTAGGACGTCCCTCGCCCATACCGGCACGGCCCGTCCCCGGGGAGGGGGGCGGGCCGTGCTGTATTTCTTCGGGCTCGGTTCGCCTCCGGGGCGCTCAAGCCGGGCTCACGGTCCCGACCGTGCTCGACCCCTCCTTCGTCGGGGCCTCCGCGCGCTCGGGACCGTTCCCCCGGCCGCGCCCCTTCGGCTCACTCGCCGGTCCCGGTGGCCCGGCTCCGCCCCGCCCCACCCCGACGGCCCGGCTCCATCCCGGACCCGCCTCACCCCGACGGCCCGGCTCCACCGGACCCGCCCCACCCCGGCTCGGCTCCACCGGCCCGGCCCCACCGGCCCCGCCTTCCCGCGTCCTTGCTCCGGGGTCCCGTATCCGCATTCCGGTCCCTGGCTAAGGTGAACCCATGAGCAGCGCAGCCTCCCGCCCGACAGCCGGCCCCTTCGACCGCGGTCACACCGATGACCTCATGTCCTTCCTGACGGCCTCCCCGTCGGCGTACCACGCGGTGGCCAGTGCCGCCGAACGCCTGGAGAAGGCCGGTTTCCGGCGCGTCGAGGAGACCGCCGAGTGGGACGGAACGAGCGGCGGGAAGTACGTGACCCGCGGCGGCGCGATCATCGCCTGGTACGTGCCCGAGGGCGCCGCCGCCCACACCCCGTACCGCATCGTCGGCGCCCACACCGACTCCCCCAACCTGCGCGTCAAGCCCCGCCCCGACATGGGCGCCCAGGGCTGGCGCCAGGTCGCCGTCGAGATCTACGGCGGGACCCTCCTCAACACCTGGCTCGACCGCGACCTCGGCCTCGCCGGCCGCCTCACCCTCCGCGACGGCAGCCACCACCTCGTCAACGTCGACCGGCCGCTGCTGCGCGTCCCGCAGCTCGCCATCCACCTGGACCGCGGGGCCAACGACGGCCTCAAGCTGGAGCGCCAGCGCCACATGCAGCCCATCTGGGGCATCGGCGAGGTCCACGAGGGCGACCTGATCTCCTTCGTCGCCGCCGAGGCCGGCGTCGACGCCGAGGACGTCACGGGCTGGGACCTCATGGTCCACCCCGTCGAAGCCCCGGCCTACCTCGGCCGCGACCTCGAACTCCTCGCCGGACCGCGCATGGACAACCTCCTGTCCGTCCACGCCTCCGTCGCCGCGCTCGCCTCCCTCGCGGGCCGCGACGACCTCCCGTACATCCCGGTCCTCGCCGCCTTCGACCACGAGGAGAACGGCTCCGAGGCCGACACCGGCGCCCAGGGCCCGCTCCTCGGCAACGTCCTGGAGCGCTCGGTCTACGCCCGCGGCGGCTCCTACGAGGACCGCGCCCGCGCCTTCGCCGGCACCGTCTGCCTCTCCTCCGACACCGGCCACGCCGTCCACCCCAACTACGCGGAGCGCCACGACCCGACGCACCACCCGCGCGTCAACGGCGGCCCGATCCTCAAGGTGAACGTCAACCAGCGGTACGCCACCGACGGCAGCGGCCGGGCCGTCTTCGCCGCCGCCTGCGAGAAGGCGGGCGTGCCGTGGCAGTCGTTCGTCTCCAACAACGACATGCCCTGCGGCACGACGATCGGCCCGATCACCGCCGCCCGCCACGGCATCAAGACCGTCGACATCGGCGTCGCGATCCTCTCCATGCACAGCGCCCGCGAACTCTGCGGCGCCGACGACCCGTACCTCCTCGCGAACGCACTGGTCGCCTTCCTGGAGGGCTGAGCCCGTCCCGGAAGCCGAGCGAAACATCGGCGAAAGCCCCCGCTCGGCAGGCTCGTCCTCATGCACCGTCACGAGGGCCCGTCCCGGGGGAAGTTCACCGCCGGTCTCACCGCCGCCGTCACGCTCGCCGTGACGGCGGCGGCCGTCGTCGTCGCCCAGTTCGACGACCGGCCGCCGTGGGGCACGGACATCGCCTACGAGGGCGGTTTCGTCCTGGCCTCCCGCATCCGCGGGTACGACGCCGACGGCTCGCGCACGAAGGCGCTGCTCGCCGGGGAGTGCGCGCTGATGGAGCGGCAGGGGATGGGCGGCGACCGGGCCGTCCACGACCCGGCGGCCTGGGTCGCCGGGTGCCTGGACGGGGCCGCGGGGCGCCCGTCCAGGAACCAGGGCCTGGTCCGCTGAGTCCCGTCAGCCGTCCATGCCCGCGAGGATCAGCGGCAGCCGGGCGATGCCCGTCTCCGTGACCTTCAGCGGGACGCCCCAGTCCTGCTGGTGGACGTGGCAGGCCGGGTACTCGTTGTCCGGGTCGTCGTCGCAGGACGCCGCCATCGCGGAGACGTGCAGGACGCCCTCCGTGAGCTCCGGGTTCAGGTCGAGCTCCCGGAAGAGGTCCGTGCCCGTGCCCTCGCCGCCCAGCAGCAGCTCCGGCGGGGTCGAGGAGACCAGGAGCCGGGTCGACGGGCCGTAGCGGTCGTCGAGCTTCTGGCCCGTCGGGGCCTGGAAGACGACGTCGAGGCGGAGGCGGCCGGGGGCGACCTCGGTGGCCTCGCGCTTGGTGCGGTGGGCGACCGACTCGACCCGCACGGCCTCCTCGGGCAGCCGCAGCCGCGTCAGCCGGTGGCGGGCGGACTCGACGACCACGATGTCGCCGTCGACGAGCACGGCGTCGCTCGGCTCGCGCAGATCGGTGGCGAGCGTCGTCACCTCGCCCGTCGCCGGGTCGAAGCGGCGCAGGGCGTGGTTGTACGTGTCGCTGATCGCGACCGAGCCGTCGGGGAGGGCCGTCACGCCCAGCGGGTGCTGGAGCAGGGCCTGGTCGGCGGCGCCGTCGCGGTGCCCGAAGTCGAAGAGCCCGGTGCCGACGGCGGTACGCACGACGTACCCGTCACCGTCCCCGTCCTCCCCGTTCTTCTCATCCTTCTCGATCCAGCGCACGGAGCTGGTCTCGGAGTCGGCGATCCACAGCCGGTCCTCGGTGGCGGCGAGCCCGGACGGCTGCGCGAACCAGGCCTCGGCGGCGGGCCCGTCGACGAGGCCCTCGTTCGTCGTCCCGGCCGCGACCTCGACGGTCCCGCTCTCGGGGTCGTACGTCCACAGCTGGTGGACGCCGGCCATGGCGATCCACACCTTGCCCTGCCACCAGGCGACGTCCCACGGCGAGGACAGGTCGACCTCCAGGGCGGGCCCGGAGGTGGGCGAGCCCTGCCACCACTGCTTGCCGGTGCCGGCGACGCGCTCGATCGCACCGCTCTCCGGGTCGAACACACGCAGGGCGTGATGGACGGTGTCGGCGACGACGACCCTGCCGTCGGGCAGCGCCGCGATGCCCTGCGGCTCGCGGAACTCGCCGTCCCCGATCCGCCGCACGACGGTCTCGCCGTCCGCGCTCAGCTCGACGAGCTGGTGCCGGGTGGTGTCGGAGACGAGGAAGTTCCCGGACGGCAGCAGGATCGCCTTGCCGGGGAACCGCAGATCGGTGGCCACCGGCTCCGGCGCCACGTACGGCCCGTCCCCGCGCCGCAGCGTCCCCTTGGCCCCGTGCTCGGCCTCCAGCTCCTCGACGAGCGTCCGGAGGGCGTTGGCGTGCCCCTCACCGGCGTGCTGGGCGACGACGTACCCCTCGGGGTCGATCACGACGAGCGTGGGCCAGGCCCGGACGGCGTACTGCTTCCAGGTGGCGAGCTCCGGGTCGTCGAGCACGGGGTGGTGCACCTCGTACCGCTCGACGGCGTCGACGACGGCCTGGTGCTCGGCCTCGTGCACGAACTTCGGCGAGTGCACGCCGACGATCACGAGCGTGTCGCGGTGCTTCTCCTCCAGCTCGCGCAGCTCGTCGAGGACGTGCAGGCAGTTCACGCAGCAGAAGGTCCAGAAATCGAGAAGAACGATCTTTCCTCGCAGGTCGGCGAGGGTCAGTTCGTCTCCGCCCGTGTTCAGCCAGCCGCCCTTGCCGATCAGCTCGGGGGCACGGACACGGGCACGTCGGCGGGGCTCGGGCGCCGGGGCGGCATCGTTCATCCTTCAAGCTTGCCATCCGCCGATGAACACTGGATCACACCCGTACGACCCCGCTCCTTCTCGGCGTGAGCCGCGTCGCGTAAGAGGACTCGCCACGGGGCAGGCATATCCGCGTGAAATATCTCGTACGGGACAAGATCTTCGCGATCGGCGACGACTACTGGATCGAGGACGAGCAGGGCCGCCACGCCTTCCTCGTCGACGGCAAGGCCATGCGGCTGCGCGACACCCTGGAGCTGAAGGACCCCGACGGGCAGGTCCTGATCACCCTGCGCCAGAAGATGTTCAGCCTGCGGGACGCGATGACGATCGAGCGGGACGAGCGCCCCCTCGCGAGCATCCGCCGCAAACGGCTCTCGCTCCTGCGCAACCACTACCGGGTGACGCTCGTCGAGGGCACCGAACTGGACGTCAGCGGGAAGATCCTGGACCGGGAGTTCACCGTCGAGTACGACGGCGAACTCCTCGCCCACATCTCCCGGCAGTGGTTCCGCGTCCGCGAGACGTACGCCGTGAACGTGGTCCGCGAGGACGCGGACGCGGCGCTGCTCGTCGCCGTGGCCGTGTGCGTGATCCGGATGGCCGAGCGGGAGCGCGAGGACTGACCGTCCCTCACACGGCCTTGGCCTGCTCCAGCGCCTGCTCCAGGTCCGTCCACAGGTCCTCGACGTGCTCGATGCCGACCGAGATCCTGACCGTGCCCGGGCCGATGCCCGCCGCCGCCAGGGCCTCGGCGTCGAGCTGGTGGTGCGAGGTGGAGGCCGGGTGCATCACCAGGGTCTTCACGTCACCCAGGGAGACGCTCAGCGACGCCACCCGTACCGCCTCGACGAAGGTACGGCCCGCCTCCCGGCCGCCCGCGAGGTCGACCGAGATCACGCCGCCGCCCCCGTCCGGTAGCAGCCGCTCGGCGATCTCGCGGTCCGGGTGGCTCGCGAGCGCGGGGTGGCGGACGGCCGCGACCGCCGGGTGCGCCTCCAGCCGGGCGCCGAGCTCGGCGGCGTTCGCGCACTGGCGCGCGATGCGCAGCGACAGGGTCTGCATGCCGCGCAGGGTGAGCCAGGCGGCGAACGGGTCGGTGGACGCGCCCTGTTCGACGGTGTGACGGCGGACGTCGCGGTGCAGGTCGGGGTCCTTGAAGACGGCCATGCCGCCGAGGACGTCCGCATGGCCCGCGAGGTACTTGGTGGCGGAGTGGACGACGATGTCGGCGCCGTGGTGGAGGGGCCGGCAGAGCAGCGGGGAGGCGAAGGTGTTGTCGACGACGACCGGGATCCCGGCCTCGCCGGCGACGGCGGCGAGCGCGGGCAGGTCGGAGACGCGGGTCGTCGGGTTGGCGATGGTCTCCAGGTAGAGGAGGCGCGTCTCGGGGCGCAGGGCCGCCCGCACCTCCTCCGGGTCCGTGCCGGAGACGTAGGTGACGTCGACGCCCCAGCGCGTGGCGAGGTCGGTGAGGACCGCGTACGTACCGCCGTACAGGCAGGTCTGGGCGACGACGTGGCCTCCGCTGCCGAGCAGGGCGTGGAGGACGCCGTTGACCGCGCCCATGCCCGAGGCGAAGGAGAGGCCGGCGGCGCCGCCTTCGAGGCGGGCCACGGCGTTCTCCAGGGTGCGGACCGTGGGGTTGCCGTGGCGGCTGTACATGAACGCGTCGGGGGAGGTGAAGGCCTCGGCGAGGGCGTCGGCCGAGTCGAACGCGAAGACGTGGCCCTGGTGGAGGGGGACACCGAGCGGCCGGCTGCCGGTGATCTCGACGTGGGGCGGGTGGACGGCGAGGGTCTCGGGGCGGGCCGTGTCGGGGAGGGGGGACACCGCGGAGGCCGCTGCGGGGGAGGCGGCGGCGGAGACCGCGGGGGAGGCTGCGGGGGCGGCGGCGGGGGAGGCTGCGGAGTCGGCGTGGCTCATGCGCCCAGTCTGTGGACAGGCCGTTTGCCTTCCCAGGTCCAATCCCGGCAGATTGGTTCGTCGATGGAGCCGATCACCCTCACCCCGCACACGATCGACGCGCTGGTCGCCCGCCTGGGCCGCTGGTCCGCCGGGCGCGGCCCGCTCTACCTGCTGCTCGCCGCCCGGCTGCGCCGGCTGATCGACGAGGGGGCGCTGCCGCCCGGCGCCAAGCTGCCGCCGGACCGGCGGCTCGCGACGGCCCTCGCCGTGGGCCGTACGACGGTGGTCGCCGCGTACGACACCCTCCGGCAGGAGGGGCGGCTCGTACGGCGGCAGGGCAGCGGCACCCGGGTCGCCCGGCCCGCGCTCGCCCCCGAGACACCGCGGGTCACCGAGACGTCGAACCCGCTCTTCCTGCACCTCCTGGAGGCGCCCGACGACGTGATCCTGCTGAGCTGCGCCGCACCCTCGCAGCCGCCGCCCGAGCTGGCGGAGGCGTACCGCTCCCTCGTCCTGCCCGACGGGGACCTCGGCTACCACCCGGCCGGGCTCGGGGCGCTGCGGGCGGCGGTCGCCGCCCGGTACACGGCGCGGGGCGTGCCGACCGGGCCGGAGCGGATCCTCGTCACCACCGGCGCCCAGCAGGGGCTTTCGCTGCTCACCCGGCTGCTGCTCGCGCCCGGCGACGGGGTGCTCGTGGAGGCGCCGACGTATCCGGGGGCGCTCGACCTCTTCCGCGAGGCGGCGGCCGTACCGCTGCCGGTGGCGGTGGGTCCCGACGGGGTGGACGTGGCGGAGGCGGTACGGGTGATGGAACGTCACCGTCCCGCCCTCGCCTATGTCGTGGCCCGCTTCCAGAACCCGACGGGGACGGTCCTTCCGCCGCTCGCGGGGCGGCGGCTCGTCGAGGCGGCGAACGCGCTGGGCGTGCCGCTCGTCGACGACGAGGTCCTCGCCGACCTGGCCTTCACGCCCGCCCTCGGGGAGCCCGCTCTCGGGGAGCCCTCCTTCGGAAAGCCCGCTCTCGGGGAGTCCTCCCTCGGAGAGCCCGCTCTCGGAGAGCCCGCCCTCGGAGAGTCCTCGCTCTCCTCCTACGGCGACGTGATCGCGGTCGGCTCGCTGAGCAAGGTCGTGTGGGGCGGGCTGCGGATCGGCTGGGTGCGGGGCCCGGCGCCGCTGATCGCCCGCCTCGCCCGGCTCAAGGCCCTCCACGACCTGGGCAGCGACCTCCCCTCCCAACTGGCCGCGACCCGCCTCCTCGCCGACTTCGCCCCCGTCCTGACGGCCCGTACGGCGGCGGTCCGCGCGGGCCACGACCACCTCAGGGCCGCGCTCGCCCGACTGCTGCCCACCTGGTCCTGCGCGCCGACGACCGGCGGCCAGACCCTGTGGGTACGGCTGCCGTACGGCGACGGCGTCTCCTTCGCCCAACTCGCCCTCCGCCACGGGGTGGCCGTCCTGCCGGGCGCCACGACCGACGCCCTCGGCGGCAGCGTCCGCCACCTCCGGCTCCACTTCCTCGCGCCGCCCGAGGTCCTGACGGAGGCGGTGCGGAGACTGGCGGCGGCCTGGGCGGAGTACACCCCGGGCCCGGCACCGGAGCGCGCGTCGCTCCATGCGATCGTCGTCTGACGACCGGATCCACCTCAGGGGGGCGCCATGCACACCGCTGTCACACCGTTCACGCTGCGTCCGTGGCGCGAGGGCAAGGGGTACGAGCGGCGGGCCGGCTGGCGGGGCGCGTCCGCCGAGTTCGGCGAGATCACCGTGGAGGCACCGCTGCGGCAGACCGTGCAGCAGGTCGTGCTGTCGGAGGTGCGGGGCGGGCTGATCCCGCCGGCCTCGTACGAGGCACGGGGCATCCACACCGAGACGATCCGGCTGCCGACCCTGAACCGCGCGACCCTCCGCGTCGGCGACGCCCACGTCTCCATGACCCGCAACCGGCTCGGCGCGACGGCCCGTCAGCGCGCGCTCCAGCTGCGGTACGGCGGCGACCACTACCGGCTGTGGGCGCGGGACCGGCGCTCCTGGGTGCTGGCCCGCGCGGCGGACGCCGAGGACCCGGGGGTCACCGTGTCGGTCCGCGGGGCGGGCCGCGGGAGCCGGCGCCGGCTCGACGTGACGGTGGCGGGCCGGGCGGGCGCGGCTGACCTGTCCCTGGCGCTGATCTTCGCGGGGGTGGACCGCGCGGCCCTCACCCGGGGCGGGGCGGTCCGCGCGGGCTTCTCGCGGATCGGCCAGTTGTGGGCGGAGAGCCAGTCCTAGGGAGAGCCGGTCCTGGGGCCGGTCCTCGTGCCGGTCCTGGGGCCGGTCCCAGGGAGCGTCCGCTGCCGAGTGGTCCCGGCGGGCGGGAAGGGGGACGCTGGAGGTAACCGCGTCCGGGTGTCGAGGGTGCGTACCGAACGGAGCGCCTGCCCGGTCGGAAAGGCCGCGTCATGCGCATGCTGCTGAAGGTTCAGATGGACACCCAGACCTCCAACGAGGCCATCAAGCAAGGCACTCTGCAGAAGATCATGGAAGCCTCGATGGAGGAGCTCCGTCCCGAGGCGGCCTACTTCGGCGCCGAGGACGGCTGTCGGACCGCCTACATCTTCTTCGACCTCGCCGACCCGTCCCAGCTGCCGAAGTTCTCGGAGCCCTTCTTCCTCCAGCTCGGCGCCAAGGTCTCCTACCGGCCGGTCATGAACCGCGAGGACCTTGCCAAGGGCCTCGCCGCGCTCATGCCCGGCAGCTGACTGCCGACTGCTGACTAGCGGGTAGGTCGGGCCCGCCCGCTCAGGGCCGGCGGACGCGCGGCGCCGCGAGGCCCAGGACCCGGTCCTTGAGGGCCGGGAACTGCTCGCGGGTCGCCGTCACCTTCTCCGGGTCGAGGACGACCCGCAGGATCTCCTCGTCCGGGCCCGCCTCCGCGAGGACCTCGCCCCACGGGTCGACGACGATCGAATGCCCGGCCTGCTCGACGCCCGCGTGGGTGCCGGCCGTGCCGCAGGCGAGGACGTACGCCTGGTTCTCGACCGCGCGGGCCCGGGCGAGCAGCGTCCAGTGCGCGCGGCGGCGGGCGGGCCAGCCGGCGGGGACGACGAACGCCTGGGCGCCCGCGTCGACGAGGCCGCGGAAGAGCTCGGGGAAGCGCAGGTCGTAGCAGGTGCCGACGCCGAGGGTGAGGTGCGGCAGGTCGACGGTGACCAGGTCCTCCCCCGCCGCCATCAGCACCGCCTCGCCCTTGTCGAAACCGAAGCGGTGGATCTTGCGGTAGGAGGCGGCGAGTTCACCGTCGGGGGAGAGGACGAGCGAGGTGTTGTAGAGCGCGCCGCCCTCCGCCTCGACGAACGAGCCCGCGTGCAGCCAGACCCCGGCGTCCCGCGCGGCCTCCGCCATCGCCCGGTGCGTCGGGCCGTTCAGCGGCTCGGCCTCGGCGGCGAAGGACTCGTATGCGAAGGCCCCCATGGGCCACAGTTCGGGGAGGACGACGAGGTCGGCGTGGCCGGATTCCTCCCGTACGAGACGGGCCACGCGGGCCCGTCGGGCGTCGACCGGTTCGTCCGGGTCTACCGCGATCTGGATCAGCGAGGCGCGCACACTACCACCGTCCTGGCATTCGAGCCGTCAACACCGGCCTACGATCGTCACACGAAAGCACTGCCGGGGTGCCTTCGGGCAGCGTAACTTAGCGTCCGAGCCTCCCACCCAGTCGTGTTTTCAGCCCGCGCACCGAAGAACCGCCGAGGGGTCCCGTGACCGTCCATCCCAGCCTCCAGAACTACGCCGACGCCTGGACCCATTCCATCGAGGCGATAGCCGAGCTGGTGCAGCCCCTTGTGGAGGGCGAGTGGAACCGGCCGACGCCGTGCATCGGCTGGTCGGTGCGGGACATCGTCTCCCATGTCATCGGCATGGAGACGGAGATGCTCGGCGATCCGCGCCCGATCCACTCCCTGCCGCGCGACCTGTACCACGTACGCAGTGACTTCGCCCGCTACACGGAAGTCCAGGTCGATGTGCGGCGGCACCACACCGCGCCGGAGATGACCTCGGAGCTGGAGTACATCCTCATCCGCCGGGCCCGGCAGCTCCGCAACGAGAACCGCTCCCCCGAGCACATGATCCGCGCTCCCCTCGGCGCCGAGCAGTCCCTCGAACTGGCCTACCGGATGCGCGCCTTCGACGTGTGGGTGCACGAGCAGGACCTGCGGGTCGCGCTGGGCACGCCGGGAAACCTGGACTCGGCCGGGGCACACGTCACGCGGGACGTGCTCCTGGAGGCGCTGCCGAAGGTGGTCGCGAAGGACGCGGGGGCGCCCGCATCCTCGGCGGTGGTGCTCGACGTGACCGGCCCGGTGGAGTTCCTGCGGACGGTACGGGTCGACGCGGAGGGCCGGGGCTCGATCGACGGGGCGCCCTCGCTGGGACCTGCGGTGACGCTCGCGACGGACTGGGAGACGTTCGTCCGGCTCGCCTGCGGGCGCGTCCGGCCGGCCGACGTCGCCGACCGCATCAAGACGGAGGGCGACGAGGGCCTGGCGCGGGCGATCCTCGACAACTTCGCGGTGACGCCCCGCTGAACCGCCAGGCCGCCGGTACGTGCCTATGCCGGTAGGTGCCGACGCCGGTAGGTGCCTACGCCAGTACGTGCCTGCGCCGGCATGTTCCTACGCCGGTACGTGCACGGCCTCCACGCGGCTGGCGACGAGCCGCTCCCGCTCCCTGCGGTGGGTACGGGCCTTGAGGCGCAGGATCTGCACGACGCCGAACGCCTCCAGGACGAAGACGGACGAGAACGCGATCCGGTAGTTGCCGCCGGTCGCGTCGAGCAGGATGCCGACGGCGAGCAGCGTCGTCATCGAGGCGACGAAACCCCCCATGTTGACGATCCCCGAGGCCGTGCCCTGACGCTCCGGCGGATTGGCCGGGCGCGCGAAGTCGAAGCCGATCATCGAGGCCGGTCCGCAGGCCCCGAGGACCAGGCAGAGGGTGATCAGCAGCCACATCGGGGCGTGGTCGCCGGGGTACGCGAGGGTGGTGCCCCACAGCAGCGCGGTCGCCGCGACCGTACCGAGGGCGAGCGGGGCGCGGGCCGTGTGGTGGCGGGCGATGATCTGCCCGTACGCGAGGCCGACGACCATGTTGGAGAGCACGACCAGGGTCAGCAGCTCACCGGCGGTGCCCCGGGACAGCCCCTGCGCCTCGACGAGGTACGGCAGCCCCCACAGCAGCAGGAACACCATGGCCGGGAACTGGGTCGTGAAGTGGACCCACATGCCGAGCCGTGTGCCGGGCTCCCGCCACGACTCGGCGATCTGGCGGCGGACGTAGGCGGCGCCCGCGTGCCGGGCGGGCTCGGGCTCGTACCCCTCGGGGTGGTCCTTGAGGAAGAGCAGCAGCAGGACGAGGACGAGGACGCCCGCGAGCGAGCTGCCGACGAAGGTGGTCGTCCAGCCGAGGCCGTGCAGGGCGCGGGCGATGAAGACGGTCGAGACGAGGTTGCCCGCCATGCCGAAGAGGGCGGCGACCTGGCCGATGAGCGGGCCGCGCCGGGCGGGGAACCAGCGGCTGCCGAGCCGCAGGACGCTGATGAAGGTCATGGCGTCGCCGCAGCCGAGGAGCGCGCGGGAGGCGAGCGCCGTGCCGTAGGTGGGCGAGAGCGCGAAGCCCAGCTGGCCGAGGGTGAAGAGCGTGACGCCGATGGCCAGGACCTTCTTGGTGCCGAGCCGGTCGACCATGAGCCCGACGGGTATCTGCATGCCCGCGTAGACGAGCAGCTGGAGGATGGAGAAGGTCGAAAGCGCCGAGGCGTTGACGTCGAAGCGGTCGGCGGCGTCGAGTCCGGCGACGCCCAGGGACGTGCGGAAGATGACGGCGACGAAGTAGACGGCGACGCCGACGCCCCAGACGAGGGCGGCGCGGCGGCCGCCGGGCGGGTCGCCGGGGAGGGTGACGGCGGAGCCGTACCCGTTCTGGCTGCCGCGAACCCGCCCCTTCCGCTTGTCGGGGCTCATCGGTCCTCTCCCCGGACCAGGACCTTGACCCAGCTGAGGTGCTGGCGGACGCAGGCGGCGGCGCCCTCGACGTCGCCCGCGCGGATCCGGTCGAGGATCTCGGCGTGCTCGGTGATGTTCTTGGCGATCCGGTCGGGCTGGGACTGCATCACGGCGACGCCCATGCGGAGCTGGCGGTCGCGGAGCTGGTCGTAGAGGCGGGAGAGGATCTGGTTGCCGGCGTGGCGGACGATCTCGGCGTGGAAGCAGCGGTCGGTGACCGCGACCTCCGCGAGGTCCCCCGCCTCCGCGCGCCGCTTCTGCTCCTCCAGGAGCTCTTCGAGCCGCTCGATCAGCGCGGCCGACGCGGGCACGGCCCGGCGGACCGCGAACTCCTCGACGAGCAGCCGGGTCTCGACGACGTCGGCGATCTCCTGGGCGGAGACGGCCAGGACGAGGGCGCCCTTCTTCGGGTAGAGCTTGAGCAGCCCTTCCATCTCCAGCTTGAGCAGGGCCTCGCGGACGGGGGTCCGGGACACCCCCACCGCGAGTGCGAGCTCCCCCTCGGTGAGGAGGGTGCCACCTTCGTAACGACGGTCGAGCACCGCCTGCTTGACGTGCATGTAGACGCGGTCTGCGGCTGGGGGTGCGGATGCCATGCGTACAGCTTAGATACAACAAGGGTGCAACAGGAGCCGCCGTCCAGGATGCGGACGGGCGCCTCTGTGGATCCCGACGTCGCAGATCCATGCCGCACAACGAAACATCCGGTGGCGGCAGATGCCACCACCGGATGTCGTCACCGGATGTTTCACGTGAAACGGGCGAACCCGCCTACCGCATCGGGGAGATCGGGCCCAGGCGATAGCCGCTCAGGCCCAGGCGATGAGCCGCTCAGCCCCGGGTGATGAGCCGCTTCGGCTGCTCCAGGATCGCCGCGATGTCCGCGAGGAACTTCGAGCCGAGCTCGCCGTCGACCAGGCGGTGGTCGAAGGAGAGCGCCAGCGTCGTGACCTGACGCGCCTTCACCTTGCCCTTGTGGACCCACGGCTGGAGCTTGATCGCACCGACCGCGAGGATCGCGGCCTCGCCGGGGTTGAGGATCGGCGTACCGGTGTCGACGCCGAAGACGCCGACGTTGGTGATGGTGAAGGTGCCGCCCTGCATGGCCGCCGGGGTCGTCTTGCCCTCGCGGGCGGTGGCGACCAGCTCGCTCAGGGACTTCGAGAGCTCGGGCAGGGTCTGGGCGTGCGCGTCCTTGATGTTCGGCACGATCAGACCGCGCGGGGTGGCCGCGGCGATGCCCAGGTTCACGTACTGCTTGAGCACGATCTCCTGCGCCGCCTCGTCCCAGGCCGCGTTGATGTCCGGGTTCCGCTTCACCGCGACCAGGACGGCCTTGGCGATGAGGAGCAGCGGGTTCACCCGCAGGCCCGCCATGTCCTTGTCGGACTTCAGCTCCTCGACCAGCTTCATCGTCCGCGTGATGTCGAACGTCACGAACTCGGTGACGTGCGGCGCGGTGAAGGCCGAGCCGACCATCGCCGCCGCCGTCGCCTTCCGCACACCCTTGATGGGGATACGGGTCTCCCGGGCGTCCGACGACACCACGGCCGCCGCGACGGGAGCCGGGGCCTGGGCCGGAGCCTGGGCCGGGGCGGCCACGGGGGCCGGGGCCGCGACGACCGGCGCGGGGGCGGGAGCCGCCGCCGCGTGGACGTCCTCGCGGGTGATGATGCCGTCCGGGCCGGTCGGGGTGACCGTCGCCAGGTCGACGCCGAGGTCCTTGGCGAGCTTCCGGACCGGCGGCTTGGCCAGCGGCCTGGCCGCGGCCGGAGCGTGCCCGTTGAGCTGCTCCGGTACGGAGGCGAGGACCGGGGCGGCCGTCACAGCCGCCGGGGCGGTGCCCGCCGGCGCCTTGCGCGGGCGGCGCTTGGTGGAGCTCGCGGCCACGCCGTAGCCGACGAGGACGGGCTGACGGCCCTTGGGCTCCTCGTCCTCGACCGCCGGGGCGGCCGGGGCCGCCACGACCGGGGCGGCCTCGGCCACCGGAGCGGCCTGCGCCGCCGGCGCCTCGGCCGCGGGGGCGTCTCCGCCGCCGACGTTCACCGAGATGATGACCTGGCCGACGTCGACCGTCGTCCCCTCGGAGAAGCGCAGCTCGTGCACGGTCCCGTCGAAGGGGATCGGCAGCTCGACGGCGGCCTTGGCCGTCTCGACCTCGCACACGACCTGTCCGTCGGTGACCGTGTCACCGACCTGGACGTACCACTTGAGGATCTCGGCCTCGGTGAGGCCCTCGCCCACGTCGGGCATCTTGAATTCGCGGATCGTCACGGTGCTCTCCTCAGTACGCCAGCGAGCGGTCGACGGCGTCGAGCACCCTGTCGAGGCCCGGCAGGTACTCCTCCTCCAGGCGCGCCGGCGGATACGGCGCGTGGTAGCCGCCGACCCGCAGGACGGGGGCCTCCAGGTGGTAGAAGCAGCGCTCCGTGATCCGGGCGGCGATCTCCGCGCCGGAGCCGAAGAACACCGGAGCCTCGTGGACGACGACCAGGCGGCGGGTCTTCTCGACCGAGGTCTGGATCGTGTCGAAGTCGATCGGGGAGATCGAGCGGAGGTCCACGACCTCGATCGACTTGCCCTCCTCGGCGGCGGCCTCGGCCACCTCCAGGCAGGTCTTCACCATCGGGCCGTAGGCCACCAGCGTGAGGTCCGTGCCCTCGCGGGCGACCCGCGCCTTGTGCAGCTCGCCGGGGATGGCCTCGGTGTCGACCTCGCCCTTGTCCCAGTAGCGGCGCTTGGGCTCGAAGAAGATGACCGGGTCGTCGCTCTGGATCGCCTGCTGGAGCATCCAGTAGCCGTCGGAGGAGTTCGCCGGGGTGACGACCTTGAGGCCCGCGACGTGCGCGAAGAGCGACTCGGGGGACTCGGAGTGGTGCTCGACGGCGCCGATGCCGCCGCCGTACGGGATGCGGATGACGACCGGCATCTTCACGGTGCCGAGCGAACGCGCCCGGATCTTCGCCAGCTGCGTGACGATCTGGTCGTACGCCGGGAAGACGAAACCGTCGAACTGGATCTCCACGACCGGCCGGTAGCCGCGCAGCGCGAGGCCGATCGCGGTGCCGACGATGCCGGACTCGGCGAGCGGGGTGTCGATGACACGGTCCTCGCCGAAGTCCTTCTGCAGACCTTCGGTGATCCGGAAGACACCGCCGAGCTTGCCGACGTCCAGGCCCATGATGAGGACCTTGGGGTCGGTCTCCAGGGCCTTGCGCAGCGACTCGTTGAGCGCCTTCGCGAGGGGAAGCTTCTGAACAGCCATGATTACTCGGCCTCTCCGTTCGCGAAGGACGCCTGGTAGGCGGCGAACTCCGCGCGCTCCTCGTCGACGAGCGCGTGCCCGTCCGCGTACACGTTGTCGAAGATCGCCATGTGCTCCGGGACGGGCATGGCGCGCACGACCTCGCGGACCTGCTTGCCGAGGGCCTCGCTCTCCGCCTCCAGCTCCTCGAAGAAGGCCGCGTCGGCGTGGCCCTCGTTCTCCATGTACGTCTTGAGGCGCTGGATCGGGTCCTTCGCCTCCCAGGCCTCGCGCTCCTCGTCCCGGCGGTACTTCGTCGGGTCGTCGGAGGTGGTGTGGGCGGCCATGCGGTAGGTGAACGCCTCGATGAGCGTCGGGCCCTCGCCGCGGCGGGCGCGCTCGAGCGCCCAGCGGGTGACGGCCAGGCACGCGAGGACGTCGTTGCCGTCGACGCGGACGCCGGGGAAGCCGAAGCCGGCGGCACGCTGGTAGAGCGGGACGCGGGTCTGCTTCTCGGTGGGCTCGGAAATCGCCCACTGGTTGTTCTGGCAGAAGAACACGACGGGGGCGTTGTAGACCGCGGAGAACACGAACGACTCGTTCACGTCGCCCTGGCTCGACGCTCCGTCGCCGAAGTACGCGAGCACGGCGGAATCCGCGCCGTCCTTGGCGATGCCCATGGCATAGCCCGTGGCGTGCAAGGTCTGCGAGCCGAGAACGATCGTGTACAGGTGGAAATTGTTGGTGCTGGGGTCCCAGCCGCCGTGGTTCACGCCACGGAACATTCCCAGCAGATTCGTCGGGTCGACCCCGCGCACCCAGGCGACGCCGTGCTCGCGGTAGGTGGGGAAGACGTAGTCGTCGTCCCGGAGAGCGCGGCCGGAGCCGATCTGCGCGGCCTCCTGGCCGAGCAGCGAGGCCCACAGGCCCAGCTCGCCCTGGCGCTGGAGGGACGTGGCCTCGGCATCGAAGCGACGGGTGAGGACCATGTCGCGGTAGAGACCGCGCAGTTCCTCGGCGCTCAGGTCGATGTCGTAGTCGGGGTGCTGGACGCGCTCTCCCTCGGGCGTCAGCAGCTGGACGAGCTCGGGCTCCGTCGCTACCGCCTCGGCGCGCGTGCTCGTCTTCTTGGTGGTGCTCGTGCTCGCGCTTGCGGTGCGCTTGGTGCCGCTGCTGCGTCGCGTCGTCTTGCGCGCTGCAGTGCTCTCCACGGTCACGTGCGTGCTCCTCCGTCGGTCCGGCCTCCGGGTTCGCCGGTAGACCAGTGCGGCTCTCCGCCTTATCCGTACCCTTCGCACGGGGTGGGTGCGATGCGGCCGGGGTCGGGCGTGACAGGTGCCCCGGCGAGAGCCCTGTTCTAGGCACGTTACCCACAGCGCGGCATTCCCGCGAAACCCCACTTGACCTGCGATTTTGCTTGGATTTCCAAGTAAATCGAGAAAAGTGGGAACAGTCGCTGGTCAGCGCGTCGGCAACGGCCAGAGGGGCCGCCGGAACATCCGGCACGTTATCCCGCGCACCCCGGGCGCGGGAAGAGCCAATATGTGAGACTGACCAGGTGCGCGAAGAAGGAAAAATCCGGGTATTTCTGCTGGACGACCACGAAGTCGTCCGGCGCGGCGTCCACGAGCTGCTCTCCGTGGAAGACGACATCGAGGTGGTCGGCGAGGCCGGGACGGCGGCAGACGCGCTGGTCAGGATCCCTGCGACCCGACCCGACGTCGCCGTGCTCGACGTCCGGCTGCCGGACGGCAGCGGTGTGGAGGTGTGCCGTGAGATCCGATCGCAGGACGAGGACATCAAATGCCTGATGCTCACCTCGTACGCCGATGACGAGGCGCTGTTCGACGCGATCATGGCCGGGGCCTCGGGATACGTCCTGAAGGCCATCCGGGGCAACGAACTGCTGAACGCCGTGCGGGACGTGGCGGCCGGCAAGTCGCTGCTCGACCCGGTCGCGACCGCCCGCGTCCTGGAGCGGCTGCGTGACGGCAACAACCCGAAGGGCGACGACAAGCTCGCCAACCTGACCGACCAGGAGCGCAAGATCCTGGACCTGATCGGCGAGGGCCTGACCAACCGGGTCATCGGCGAGCGGCTCCACCTTGCGGAGAAGACCATCAAGAACTACGTCTCCAGCCTGCTGTCGAAGCTGGGCATGGAGCGGCGTTCACAGGCTGCGGCGTACGTGGCCCGGCTCCAGGCCGAGCGCCACTGAGGCCCGCGCGGCCCCGGCGCCTCCCGTGCCTCACCCGTACGGAGCAGCCCGGGGCCGACGGCCAGGATTCGGGACCTACGTCCCCATGAAGGCGGGGCAGGGGCCCCTTTTCCGACACACTGCCGGTGCCGGAGAGTGGAAGCCATGTCCACCGAGGAGATCCGCGCCATCGAGTTGCTCGGCCGAGTGTCGTACGGCCGGGTGGCGACGAGCATGCGGGCGATGCCCTTCGTCGCACCCGCCCGCCACATCGTGACCGACGGACGCGTCCTGATCCGGATGCACCGAGGACTCGGCTACCACCGCGCCTGCAACGGCAGCGTCGTCGCGTACGGCGCGGACAACTTCAACACCGGAGCCCAGAAGATCTGGTCCGTGCAGTTCACGGGCACGGCGGAGATCGTGGAGCCGACCGAGGAGCAGCTCGCGGCCTTCGGGCCCGAGCCCCGGGCCGTGGACGACGAGCCCTTCGACCCGGTCTACCTGCGGATCGAACCGCAGTTCGTGACCGTGCACGAGCTCGACTACACGGACGGCCGGCCCGCCGGGTCCTCCGGCCGCCCCGTCGAGCTGCACTCCACGGACCACTCCACGGAGCGCCCCCTGGACCACTCGTTGGAGCGACACCTCCACCACGTAGCGTGATCTAACATCTGCGGAGTGCCGCGCTCATCTGCAACCCTCGCTCCGCCCGTCGGCGTCCTCCTTCGCCGCTACGCGGCCGCGGGCGAGCCGCTCTCCTGCGAACCCGTGGCCCAGGGCCTCCTGAACCGCGGCTACCGCCTCTCCACCACGCGCGGCCGCTACTTCCTCAAGCAGCACCTGGACGCCCCCACCGCCGACCGCGCCACCATCGTCCGGCAGCACCGCGCCACCCAGCGCCTGCACGCCCTGGGCCTGCCCGTGGCCCCGCCGCTCGCCGACAGCCGGGGCCGTACGGTCGCGGTCGTCGACGGCCTCTGCTACGCCCTGCACCCGTGGATCGACGGCCGGCACCGCGACGGCACCCAGCTCTCCACCGGCGGCTCCCGCCGCCTCGGCGCCCTCCTGGGACACGTCCACACCTGTCTGGAGCGGGTCATGGAGTCCCCGCCGCCGGGCGGCGAGCACGAGAGCGCCCGTCCCGAGGACACCTTCCACGCCATCGAGGAGCTGATCCGCCTCGCCCGCGCGCACCGGCCCCACGACAGCTTCGACGCGCTCGCCGAGCACCGGCTGCGGGAGCGCCGCCGGCTGCTCGCCCAGCACGCCCACCACCGGCCGCCGCCGGCCGCCGCGTCCGGCTGGGTGCACGGCGACTTCCACCCGCTGAACCTGCTCTACCGGGGCGCCGAGCCCGCCGCGATCGTCGACTGGGACCGCCTCGGGGTCCGCCCGCGGGCCGAGGAGGCGGTCAGGGCGGCCGCCATCTTCTTCGTACGGCCCGGGGGCGAGCTGGCCCTGGAGAAGGTGCGGGCGTACGCGCGGGCGTACCGGCGGGCGACGGGCGCCGACGGTGCCGAGCTGGCCGCGGCGGCGCACCGGGTGTGGTGGGAGCGGCTCAACGACTTCTGGACCCTGCGCTGGCGCTACCAGCTGCACGACCGAAGGGCCGACCCGCAGTTTCCCGCGGTGTCGGCCCTGGCGGTCTGGTGGACCCGTGAGTACGACGCCGTGCGTGACGCCTTCGCCGGCTGAGCGGGCGGAAGGCGCCGTGCACCCCACGGGACACGGCGTCCGGCGGTCAGCCGGCCGTGGTGGCGCCGCCCGTCGGCGGGTTGTCCGGGTTGCCGCCGTCGTCGGTGGGGTCGCCGGTCGGGTCGACCGGCGGCTCCGTGGTGCCCGTCGGATCCGTCGTCGGCTCGGTCGCCGGGTCCGTCGTCGGAGGCTCGGTCGTCGGAAGCTCCGTCGTCGGGTCCGTCGTCGGAGGCTCGGTCGTCGGAGGCTGCGTGGTCGGCGGCTGCGTGGCCGGCGGCTGCGTCCACGGCGGCTGCGTGGCGCCGCCCCCGGTCGACGTGTCCGGGTCCTGCGTCTGCTCGTCCTCGGTGGAGGGCTCGTCCGAGGGGGTGGGCTCCTCGGAAGCGGTCGACGGCGAGTTGGAGATCGACGACTTCGTCGGCGTGGGCGTCCCCGCCTCGCCGTCCTTCGCCTTGTCTATGGCGTACACGACACCCGCGACGACCGCGATCAGCGCGAGCGCGATGAAGAGGGCCAGCTTGCCGCGGCCGCCCCGGCCGCCGCCGTTCGAGCCGTACGCCCCGTCCTGGCCGTAGCCGCCCGTGCCGCCGTCGTAGCCGCCGTACCCGCCGACGCCCCCGTCGTCCGGGTTCATCTGCGGAAGGATCCGGCCCTGCGCGGTCTCGCCGTGCGTCGGGTGACCCATCGCGGTCGTCGCGGCCATCCCGCCGACGGGCGTGTGCCCGCCGTCGTGCATGTCGACGGGACCGGTGTTCCACGTGCCGACGTGGCCGCCCTGCTGCTGGAGCATCTGCAGGCTGTACTGGATGAGCCCGCGCATCTCCTCGGCGCTCTGGAACCGGTCGTCCGGGTCCTTCGCGAGGGAGCGCATCACCAGGCCGTCGAGCTCCGGCGGCACGCTCGGCGTCACCTCGGACGGCGGGACCGGCGCGTCCTGCACGTGCTGGTACACGACGGAGAGCGGCGTCTCACCCGTGAAGGGGGGCCGCAGCGCGAGCAGTTCGTAGAGCAGGCAGCCCGTCGCGTACAGGTCGGAGCGGTGGTCGACGGCCTTGCCGAGCGCCTGCTCCGGGGAGAGGTACTGCGGGGTGCCCATGACCATGCCGGTCTGCGTCATCGTCGACTGCGCGCCGTGCAGGGCACGGGCGATGCCGAAGTCCATGACCTTCACCGCACCGCTGTGCGTGATGATCACGTTCGCCGGCTTGATGTCGCGGTGCACGATGCCGTGCTGGTGCGAGTACGCCAGCGCCTCCAGGACGCCGGAGACGATGATGAGCGCCTGCTCGGGGCCTGGTGCGTCGGCGCTGATCAGCAGGTCACGGATGGTGCGGCCCTCGACCAGCTCCATCACGATGTACGGCACGGGCCGGCCGCCCACGAGGTCCTCGCCTGAGTCGTACACGGCGACGATGGCGTGGTGGTTGAGCCCGGCGACCGACTGCGCCTCACGGGTGAAGCGCGCCTTGGAGACCGGATCCTCGGCGAGATCGGCGCGGAGGAGCTTCACCGCCACCGTGCGCCCGAGGCGCACGTCCTCGGCGGCGAACACCTCGGCCATGCCGCCGCGGCCCAGACGGTGCGTCAGCCGGTAGCGTCCGTCGCCGACGACACCACCGACGCCCCACGATTCCGCTGCCGCGTCCGGCACACCGCCACCTGCTCCGGATTCGGGTGCCATCAGTCCTCGCCGTCGTCTGTCGTGCCGTGTCCAGTCGTCACGCTACAGGCTCCGTACGACATCACGGTCCGCGGTTGACCGGCCATCCAACCCCGTCCACGTACACCTGTGCAAATTCGACGGGTTTCCCCGGACACTTCCGGAACGCTTCGCCGAGGCGACCTGTGCAGAGGGTCACGGAACGGGCACGCGGCTTGACGTGTCGGTGCCCTGGGGCAGACTTGGCCAGGAAAATTCCGGAATTCGACGCCGCCACGCGCGCGTATGGGGGAAGCACAGATGAGCCAGGACGGCGCACAGGGCCGCTATGCGGGCGGTTCGGTAGCGGGCGGCCGGTACCAGCTGCGCGACCTCCTCGGCGAGGGCGGCATGGCGTCGGTGTACCTGGCCTACGACAGCGCCCTCGACCGGCAGGTGGCGATCAAGACCCTGCACACGGAGCTCGGCCGGGAAGCGTCGTTCCGCGAGCGGTTCCGGCGCGAGGCCCAGGCCGTCGCAAAGCTGTCGCACACGAACATCGTCTCGGTCTTCGACACCGGCGAGGACACCCTCGACGGCGCCGTCATGCCGTACATCGTCATGGAGTACGTGGAGGGGCAGCCGCTCGGCTCGGTCCTCGCCTCGGACGTGCGGCAGTACGGCGCGATGCCCGCCGACAAGGCGCTCAAGGTCACGGCCGACGTGCTGGCCGCCCTGGAGGTCAGCCACGAGATGGGCCTGGTCCACCGGGACATCAAGCCGGGCAACGTGATGACGACCAAGCGCGGCGTGGTCAAGGTCATGGACTTCGGCATCGCGCGGGCCATGCAGTCCGGGGTCACGTCGATGACCCAGACCGGCATGGTCGTCGGCACCCCTCAGTACCTCTCCCCCGAGCAGGCCCTCGGCCGCGCGGTGGACGCCCGCTCCGACCTCTATTCGGTCGGCATCATGCTCTTCCAGCTGCTGACGGGCCGCCTCCCCTTCGACGCCGACTCGCCGCTGGCCATCGCGTACGCGCACGTACAGGAGGAGCCGGTCGCCCCGTCCACCGTCAACCGCGCGGTGACGCCGGCGATGGACGCGCTCGTCGCCCGGGCGCTGCGGAAGAACCCGAACGAGCGGTTCCCGAGCGCCGCGGCCATGCGCGACGAGTGCCTGCGGGTGCTCTCGGCCGGTCAGACCGGTGCCCCGATGATCGTCCAGGGCGGTCCCGTCAGCAGTGGCTCGGGCGTCGGCTCGGCGGTCTTCCCGCCGATCGGCCAGACCCCGCCGTCGGCCCCGCAGCCCGGCCCGCACGGCGTGCAGCAGCCGTACCTCCCGCCGACGCCGCAGCCCGGACCGTACGGCCCGGCGACCCCGGCGCCCGGCCCCTCCTACGGGTATCCGCAGCAGGCCCCGACGCCCGCGCCGGTCTACCAGACCGCGCCGACCCCCTCGCCGTACGCCCCGGGCCCGATGCACACGCCGGCTCCCGTGCCCGCTCCCGCCCACGTCCCGACGGGCGGCGGCTCCCGCCGGAACACCCCCGTGCTCGTCGGCGCCGTCCTCGTCGCGCTCCTCGCGATCGGCGGCCTGGTCTTCGTGCTCAACCAGAAGGACGACCCGGGCACGAACGCGGGCGGCACGGGCGGCGGCACCGGCGGCACGGAGCAGACCGAGACGGCGAAGCCCGGGCACAAGGGCCCGGACCTGACCAAGGCCATCGACGTCAAGAAGTGCACCCAGCCCTCGGAGTCGAGCGACGACCCCGCCAAGTTCGAGGTCCCGAACTTCACGTACAAGAACATCGTGTCGGTGAAGGCCTGCATCCAGGCGGCCGGGTGGAAGATCACGACCCAGCGCCCGGTCGACGAGGCGACCTACGGCGAAGGAACGGTCCTGGAGCAGTACCCGCCGGCGGGCGAGGACATCACCGACGAGGACGCCGAGTTCACCCTCAACATCTCCACGGGCAACCCGCCGCAGTAGTACGGACGGCTGGTGGGCACGGCCGCACGGCCGTGCCCCCACCCCCACCCCCACCGACCCCGTCCCGGATGCCGGAAGTGTCCCGGCATGTGACGCTGAGTCGACACCTCGGCGGCTCGGTACGGGAGGGGGTCACCCGGTGACTCCAGCACTCCGCAGGGCACGGGCGCGGGCCCTCGGCCCCGCGTTCGCCTGCACGTTCGCCTGCGCGTTCGCCCTCTGTGCCGCGCCCCTGGCGTACGCGGCGGAGGCCCCCAGCGGTACGCGCGTGGTCGCGCCGACCACACCCCCCGCGCCGCCCCCGCCGACCACCCCGGCCACCCCGTCCGGGCCCACCGCACCGACCGGGCCGCCCACCACGGAGACCGCGCCCTCCACCGCGACGCCTTCCGGCCCCGCCACGCCCCCCTCCACCCCCGCCCCCGGGACCGGCTCCGCCTCGCCCGGGCGCACCGGCGTCCCCGGCACACCCGTCCCCCCGGCGCCCGCGCCGACCGGCACCGCCCCGTCCTCCGCGACCGGCGCGCCGAGCGCCACGCCCACCGACGCCCCCGCCCCCAGCGGCTCCGCCTCCCTGGCGGGCCGGCCGGCCGCCGAGGGCCACCCGCGGCCCGGCCGCTCCGAGACGGCGCCCGCCGGGACGCCGAGCCCCACACCTCCGTCGCCCGGCCCCCCTCGTACCAGGACGGCAACAGACTCCGGCGCGGACGAGGCCGTCGAGGAGGACGTCGAAGCGGTACGCGAGGAGGACGAGGTCCTGACCGAGGTGGCGCCCGCGACCCGGCCCGCCGCCGCGCCCGGGACGGCGGCCGAGGCCGTGCCCACCCTCGTCGACCAGCGGATTCCCGTCCTCACCCTGGGGGTGGGGCTGGCCCTGATGGGCCTCGGGATCGGTTTCCTGGGGCTCCGTATGCGGCGCCGCTGAGCCGTCCCGATCGCCGGGGTCCCCCTTGAGTCGGACTTTCCGCTTCCGTCTCAGGACGGTTGTCGGGGAGCACATACTCGGTATACATACTGAGTATGTCGATCCGCCACGGGCTCCTCGCCCTCCTCGAACGCGGCCCTCGCTACGGCTCCCAGCTCCGTACGGAGTTCGAGTCCCGCACGGGTTCCACCTGGCCGCTCAACGTCGGCCAGGTCTATACGACCCTGAACCGGCTGGAGCGCGACGGCATGGTCGCGCAGGGGGGCCAGGACGAGGCGGGGCACGCGCTCTACGCGATCACCGAGGCCGGCCTCGCCGAGCTCAGGACCTGGTTCGAGAAGCCGGTGGACCGCACCAGCCCCGCCCGTGACGAGCTGGCCATCAAGCTCGCCATGGCCGTCGGCGCACCCTGCGTCGACATCCGCGACGTCATCCAGTCCCAGCGCCGGCACACCGTGAAGGCGATGCAGGACTACACCCGGCTCAAGGCCCAGGCGCTCGTCGCCGTCGAGAGCGGGGGTGCGCGGGAACGGGACGACGTGGCCTGGCTGCTCGTCCTGGAGCAGCTGATCTTCCAGACCGAGGCCGAGGCGCGCTGGCTGGACCACTGCGAGGCCCGGCTGATCCGCCTGTCGGCGACGGCGGCTTCCACGCCCACGCCCAAACCCGCACCTGCACCCGCACCCGCGTCGCCGCCTGCTCCTCTCTCGACTCCGGCTCCGGCTCCGGCTCCCGCCGACGCAAGCACCACGACGACCACGGGCAGGGCGCGCTGACCGCACGGTCGCGCCCCGCCCCGTACCGCTGTCGCACCACCTTCCACCGCTCGCTTTCCACCGCTCGCTCCGTACCCGGCCGACCGCCGCGTACGTCCAAGGGGGACCCCTCCATGTCCACACAGCAGCCCGTGCTGCAGCTCCAGAACCTGACCCGTGTCCACGGCTCGGGCGCCACCGAGGTGCACGCCCTGCGCGGGATCGACCTCGCCGTGTACCCCGGTGAACTCGTCGCCGTCATGGGCCCGTCCGGCTCCGGAAAGTCCACGCTCCTCACCATCGCCGGCGGCCTGGACACCCCGACCTCGGGTCATGTGATCGTCGAGAACACCGACATCACCACCGCGAGCGTCAAGGAGCTCGCCGCCCTGCGCCGCCGCAGCATCGGGTACGTCTTCCAGGACTACAACCTCATCCCGGCGCTCACCGCCGCCGAGAACGTCGCCCTGCCCCGCGAGCTCGACGGCACCTCCGCCCGCAAGGCACGCGTCGAGGCCCTGGCCGCCCTGGAGGAGATGGGGCTCGGCCACCTCGCCGAGCGCTTCCCCGACGAGATGTCCGGCGGCCAGCAGCAGCGCGTGGCCATCGCCCGCGCCCTCGTCGGCGACCGCCGTCTCGTCCTCGCCGACGAGCCGACCGGCGCCCTCGACTCCGAGACCGGCGAGTCCGTGCTCGCCCTGCTCCGCTCCCGCTGCGACGCGGGCGCCGCCGGTGTCCTGGTCACCCACGAGCCGCGGTTCGCCGCCTGGGCCGACCGCGTCGTGTTCCTGCGGGACGGCGCGATCGTCGACCAGACCGTGCGCAGCGAGGCCGACTCCCTCCTCTCGGGCCAGGTGGCGGAGGCGTGAAGACCTGGTTCCACTCCTGGCGGGCCGCGATCCGCATCGCCCGCCGCGACGCCTGGCGTTCCAAGGGCCGCAGCGCCCTCGTCCTCGCGATGATCGCCCTGCCCATCCTGGGTGTCAGCGGGCTCGATCTGACCTACCGCAGCTCCGAACTGTCCGCCGCCGAGAAGGCGGAGAGGTCGATGGGCACGGCCGACGCGATATTCCGGGACTCCGATTCCGAGGGTGTTCCGATCCTCCAGGACCCGCTGGGCGAGATGTACACGCCGGTCAAGGACTACAAGAACGAGCCCTGGCCGAACGGCCCCACCGACGTCACCAAGGCGATCCCGGCGGGTTCCACGGTCCTCACGGACCGCTCCGGCGGTGCGAAGCTGACCACGGCTCACGGTCTGCTGTCCGCCGAGGTCCGTGAGCTGAAGGCGTCCGACCCGGTCACCCGCGGCATCACGACCCTGCTCGACGGGCGTTTCCCGGAGAAGAACGACGAGGTCATGGCGACCTCGCACTTCCTGGAGGTCAGCGGTCTGTCGGTCGGATCGACCCTTTCCGCCCGCAACTTCGACCGTACGTATCGGATCGTCGGCTCCTACGAACTTCCCGACGCGCTCGCCGTCGACCAGGTCAACGCCCTGCCGGGCGCCTTCCTCACCGCGTACGCGACGGCGGTCGAGAAGTCCGGTCTGCCGAAGCCCGACACCTCCACCACGTACCTGGTGAAGGCGTCCGGTGGTTTCACGTGGAACACCGTCCAGCAGATCAACACCAAGGGCGTGGTCGTCACCTCGCGGGCCGTCATGCTCGACCCGCCGGCCGAGTCCGAGGTGCCGCTGTACGCGAAGGACGGCTGGGGCACGTACGACTCCAGCCCGGCGTCCGACGCCGCCGCGCTCGCCGCCCTCGCCACTGTCGTCGGCCTGGCGATGCTGGAGATCTGCCTCCTCGCCGGACCGGCCTTCGCGGTCGGCGCCCGCCGCTCGCGCCGCCAGCTCGGTCTGGTCGGGGCCAACGGCGGTGCCCGCAGCCACATCCGGGCCATCGTGCTGAGCGGTGGTCTCGTCATCGGCGTCGCCGCGGCCGTCGTCGGCACGGTCCTCGCCGTGATCCTCACGCTGCTGCTGCAGCCGGTCCTCGAAGACGTGATGAACCAGCGGTTCGGCGCCTTCGACATCCGGCCGCTCGAACTGCTCGGCATCGCGCTGCTCGCCGTGCTGACCGGTCTGCTCGCCGCCATCGTCCCGGCGATCACGGCCTCCCGGCAGACCGTCCTCGCCTCGCTCACGGGCCGGCGCGGTGTCCGCCGCAGCAGCCGCGTCCTGCCCCTGATCGGCCTCGCGGCCATTCTGCTCGGCGTCGCCCTCGCGCTCCTCGGCTCGACGGTGACCGAGTCGTTCATGATCGTCGCGGGCGGTTCCGCCATCGCCGAGCTGGGCGTCGTCGCCATGACCCCGGCCCTGGTGGGCCTCTTCGGCCGGTCCGGACGCTGGCTGCCGCTCTCCCCGCGGCTCGCGCTGCGGGACGCCGTCCGAAACCGGGGGCGTACGGCACCGGCCGTCGCCGCCGTCCTCGCCGCCGTCGCGGGCACGGTCGCCGTCTCCACCTTCATGGCCAGCAGTGAGGCCCAGCAGAGGGCCTCGTACGAGGCCAGGCTGCCGCACGGGGCGGTCTCCGCCTACGTCCTGGAGGAAGGCGGCCGGGACGTCCCCGCGGTCCGCGACGCCGTCCAGCGCCTCCTCCCCGTCGACGTCCGCGCCGACGTCGAGCGGGTCTCGGTCGGCAAGCCCGGCTGCTCCCTGTGGGGCAACGGCCCGGGCTGCGGCCGGTACGAGGTCATGATCCCGCCGGCGAACGAGTGCCCGATGTACGGCACCTCCCTGCCCGGCGGCACCGACCCCAGCGAGAAGTACACCCCCGAACAGCGCCGGAAAATGCTCGCCGAGGACTGGCGGTGCAACCAGTCCTCCGGCGGCGGCTGGGTCTTCGTCGACGCCGGTCTCCTCGTCGGCGACGCGAAGCTCCTCCAGGTCCTCGGCATCGACGACCCGGGTGCCGTGAAGGCCCTCGCCGAAGGCAAGGTCGTCACCTTCTCCCGGACCGAGATCGCCAAGGACGGCACCGTCGGGATCAAGCAGATCACCGACATCGCCGCCGCCGACAAGGCCTCCGAGAAGGGCCTGCCCGCACCCGGCAAGGTCAGCAGGATCCCCGCCTACATGGTGCCCGGGGACAAGGAGTCCTACGGCGTCAACGTGGTGATGACCCCGGCCACCGCCAAGGCCGCCGGTCTGTCCACCGTGCCCGCGGGCTCGTACTTCAGCACCGAGCGGATGCCGGACAGCGAGCAGCGCCAGAAGCTCGACGGCGAGCTCGCCAAGCTCGGCAGCAACGTCGAGCTGCACGTCGAGGAGGGCTTCGTCAGCGACGACAGCCTCTTCCTGATCGCGCTGGCCGTCTTCGCCGGCCTCGTCACCATCGGCGCCGCCGGCATCGCCACCGGTCTCGCCCAGGCCGACGCCGAGGCCGACCTGAAGACGCTCGCCGCCGTGGGCGCCCCGCCCCGGGTCCGCCGTACGCTCAGCGGCTTCCAGTGCGGAGTCGTCGCGGCGATGGGCGTGATCCTCGGATCGGCGGCCGGGGTGCTGCCGGCGATCGGGCTCCGGCTCACCGAGGAACGCGAGGCGGTCCGCTACTACGAGCAGGCCATCGCGGAGGGCTGGGACAGCGGCCTGTCGGGCCCGCCGTACATCCCGATCGTCATCCCCTGGGAGACGCTGGCCGGTCTCCTCGTCGCCGTACCGCTCGGCGCCGCGCTCCTCGCCGCGCTCGTGACCCGCTCGCGCGGCGCACTGGCCCGGCGCGCGGCGACCTGACAGACCCGGCCCGGCCGGTCCGTTGCGTTCCTGTGCCCCTGTACGAGGGTGGATCACCCTCGTACAGGGGCACACCGTGTGGTGAGGCATGTGTGCGAGAGAATGGCGGCATGGAGATGCCGAGGAATGACAGGTCGCAGGAGAGCCCCCAGGTCCTCATCGTGGGACAGGACGGAACGGCGCTCGGCGGCGCTCAGGGTGACGACGAATCCCGCGAGGTCCCGGTGACGGAAATGGTCGAGCAGCCTGCGAAGGTCATGCGGATCGGCAGCATGATCAAGCAGCTCCTGGAGGAAGTACGAGCGGCCCCTCTCGACGAGGCCAGCCGCGTCAGGCTGAAGAACATCCACGCCAGCTCCGTGAAGGAGCTGGAGGACGGGCTCGCGCCCGAGCTGGTCGAGGAACTGGAGCGGCTCTCCCTGCCGTTCACGGACGAGGCGGTGCCCTCCGAGGCGGAACTGCGGATCGCACAGGCCCAGTTGGTGGGATGGCTGGAAGGCCTCTTCCACGGCATCCAGACGGCCCTGTTCGCCCAGCAGATGGCGGCCCGCGCCCAGTTGGAGCAGATGCGCCGGGCGCTGCCGCCGGGCGCCTCGCAGGACGATGACGACGACGACCGCGGCCACGGCCACGCCGTCCGCTCGGGCCCGTACCTGTAGGGCGAGTCCGACGTCGCAAGAGGAGGGGCCCGGCACATCCCGTGCCGGGCCCCTCCTGCATGTCCGGCGAATCAGCCGCGCGGCGCCAGCAGCAGCACCTTGCCGACATGGTCGCCGGACTCCAGCACCCGGTGCGCCTCGGCGGCCTCCGGCATCGGCACCGTCCGGTCGACGACCGGCCGGACCGTGCCCGCACCGATCAGCGGCCAGACGTGCTCGCGGACGGCCGCGACGATCGACGCCTTCTCGTGCGGCGGGCGGGAGCGCAGCGTGGTCGCCATGACCGCCGCCCGCTTGGCGAGCAGCGCCCCCAGGTTCAACTCGCCCTTCACGCCGCCCTGGAGCCCGATGACGACCAGCCGGCCGTTGACGGCCAGCGCCTTCACGTTCCGCTCCAGGTACTTGGCGCCGACGATGTCCAGGATGACGTCCGCACCGGCCCCGTCCGTCGCCTTGTGCAGCTCCTCGACGAAGTCCTGCTCGCGGTAGTCGATGAGGACGTCCGCGCCGAGTTCGGCGCAGCGGGCCAGCTTCTCCGGGCTCCCGGCCGTGACCGCGACCCGCGCCCCGACCGCCTTCGCCAGCTGGATCGCCATCGTCCCGATCCCGCTCGCCCCGCCGTGCACGAGCAGCGTCTCGCCGGGCCGCAGGTGGGCGATCATGAAGATGTTGGACCAGACCGTGCAGGCGACCTCGGGGAGCGCGGCGGCCGTGGCCAGGTCGACGCCGTCGGGCACCGGCAGGAGCTGGCCGACCGGAACGACGACCTTCTCCGCGTAACCGCCGCCGACGAGCAGCGCGCAGACCTCGTCGCCGACGGACCAGCCGGAGACCCCGGGCCCGAGCGCGGTGATCCGTCCCGAACACTCCAGACCGGGGTACGGGGAACTGCCCGGCGGCGGGTCGTAGAAGCCCTGCCGCTGGAGCAGGTCGGCGCGGTTGACGGCGCTCGCCACCACCTCGACGAGGACCTCGCCCTCGCCGGGCACGGGATCGGGCACCTCCGCCCAGACGAGCGCCTCGGGACCGCCGGGTTCCGGAATCGTGATCGCATGCATGGCGGCGAGGCTACTCCGGCGGTCGGTGCTCAGTCCCGCACGCTCAGTCCTGCGGCGGCGTCGTGAGCGGGGTCACCGGCGTGGCGCGCACGATGGTGATCACCCGGTCGGTGGGCTGGAGCGGGCTGGCGGCCTTGTCGTCGTAGCTCAGCAGCCGGTGGCCGCGGAGCACGCTCACCACCAGGTCCTCGGTCTCCCGCACGCTCTTGCCCACCTCGGCCTTGGTCACCGGCCGCTCGACGAGGTCGAGGCCGGAGCCCTGCTGGATGAGGTCCTCCATCACCGTGCCGGCGCTGGGGCTCAGCACGGAGAGGCCGAGCAGCCGGCCGGCGGCGCTGGCGCTGGTGATGACCGCGTCCGCACCGGACTGCCGCAGCAGCGGCGCGTTCTCCTCCTCGCGGACCGCGGCGACGATCTTCGCGCCCCGGTTGAGCTGGCGGGCGGTCAGGGTGACCAGGACGGCCGTGTCGTCGCGCTGGGTGGCGATGACGATCTGCCGGGCCCGCTGCACCTCGGCCCGGAGCAGGACGTCGCTGCGCGTCGCGTCGCCGATGACGCCGACGAACCCGTCCGCGTTCGCCGTCTCGATCACCTTGTTGGAGGGGTCGACGATGACGATCTGGTCCTTGCTCAGACCGGTCGCGCAGAGGGTCTGGATCGCGGACCGCCCCTTGGTGCCGAAGCCGACGATGACGGTGTGGTCGCGCAAGGTGGACCTCCAGCGATTCAGCCGGAACTCCTCCCGGGTCCTCTCCGTGAGGACCTCCAGGGTGGTGCCGACCAGGATGATCAGAAACAGCACGCGCAGGGGCGTGACCAGCAGGATGTTGGCGAGCCGCGCCGAGTCGCTGTACGGGACGATGTCGCCGTAACCGGTGGTGGAGAGCGTCACGGTCGCGTAGTAGACGCAGTCGAGGAAGTCGAGCGTCTCGTTGGCGTTGTCGTGGTAGCCGGCGCGGTCGACGTACACGATGAGCACCGTCAGGAGCAGCACGCCGAGCGCCATGAGCAGCCGCTTGCCGACCTGGCGCAGGGGCCTCTCGACGACCCGGCGGGGGAGCCGGATCTGGGGACCCGCGATCCGCTCGTCCGCGTTGCGGGCCATCACGTCGCGGCTGGGAAGTTTCACGTGAAACACGCTCCTTGGGCCGGGGCGTCCCCCGCCTCCGTCGGCCAGGGCAGGCCGAGGATCTCCAGTGCCCGGCCCGGTCGGGCACCGCCGGGCGGGACGACGGCCAGGCCGTCGGCGGCGGCGATGCCACGGAGCATGGCCGGTCCGTTGTAGTGCAGCGGGACGGCCCGGTCGGCGCGACGGACGACCGGGACGAGCCGTGTGTCGTGGGGATGCCCCTGGACCTCGTCCTGGACGGGCACGCAGGTGGCCGGGGGCGGGGACGGCTCCCGGGGAGCGCCCACGAGGGCGGCGAGCAGCGGCTCGGCGAGGGTGAGGAGCCCGGAGACCGCCGCGAGCGGGTTGCCGGGGAGCCCGACGAGATGACGGGGGTCCGTGCCCGCGAGCCGGGCGAGGAGCATGGGGTGGCCGGGGCGGACCTTGACCCCGTCGACGAGGAGGGTGGCGCCCGCCGCGTCGAGCACGCGGTGCAGATGGTCGACCGGCCCGGCGGCGGTCCCGCCGGTGGTGATCAGCAGGTCGGCGGTGGAACCGGTGACGGCCGCGTACAGCTCCTCGGCGTCGTCGCCGATCCGGCGGGTGGCGAGGACCTCGGCGCCGAGCGCCTCCAGCCAGGGGCCGAGCATCGGGCCGAGCGCGTCACGGATGAGCCCCTCGTGGGGGAGACCCGTCGTGAGCAGCTCGTCGCCGAGGACCAGGATCTCCACCCGGGGGCGGGCGAGGACGGGAAGCGCGTCGTAGCCGGCGGCCGCGGCGAGACCGAGGACGGCGGGGGTCACGGCGGAGCCCGCGGGGAGCAGCTGGTCTCCGGCGCGGCACTCCTGGCCCCGGGGCCGGATGTCCTGTCCCCGCCGCACCTCGCGCAGGGCGTGCAGCAGGGGGCCGGGCGCGGGGGTGGCGTGGTCGACATGGTCGACGTGCTCGGAGTGCTCGGCGTGGTCGGCGTGGTCGTCGCGCGCGGCGTTCTCGACGTGCTCGACGCGTGCGGAGTGGTCGGCGTGCTCGCTGCGGATGACCGCTGTCGTCCCGGTCGGGACGCGGGCGCCGGTGGCGATCCGTACGGCCTCTCCGTCGGCCAGTACGGCCCCGGTGGCGTGGCCCGCGAGGACGGCGCCCGCTTCACGGACCGTCCAGGGGCCCGTCCCCGCGACGGCCCAGCCGTCCATGGCGGAGGTGTCGAAGGAGGGCAGGTCCGTGAGGGCCAGGAGCGGCCCCGCGAGGACCCGGCCGAGCGCCGCGCCGAGCGGGACGGCCAGCGGCTCGCGAGCGGCCTGCACGGCGCGGGCCGCGGAACCGGCCTCGGCGGCGGCCGCCCGCGCCGCGGGCCAGGCGGTGGCGCGGTGCGGCTGCTCGGCCGCCTGCGGGCGTGCGGAGGTGTCGGGTGCCACGAGGGCGGACTCCTTGAGGGTCATCCGGCCTCGTCCTGTTCGGCGGCCCAGCGCTTGGCGAGCTCCGCCGCCTTGCGGGCCGCCTCGGCGACCGCCTCGGGACCGCCCTCGGTGCCCGCGCGGGCCGCCGCGTAACCGACCAGGAAGGTGGTCAGGGGCGCGGCGGGGCGAGCCACTCCGTGGGCGGCGTCACGAGCCAGGTCCAGCAGCACGCCCGTGTCGACGTCCAGCTCGATGCCCAGTTCGTCCTTGACTGCGGTGATCCATTCGTCCAGCACGGTCCCATGCTCCCTGATGCGGGCCCGGGCCGCGGCGATGTCCTCCCAGGTGTCGCAGTCGAAGGAGGCGAGGGATCCGGCGGCGACCCGGGTGAGGCGGAGCCCCTCCGCGAGGTACCGCAACGGCATGTGGGCCAGACCGCGGTGATCGTGCGTGAGCCGGGTCAGCTCGCGTCCGAGCGGCGCGGCCCGGTACGCGGCGACGAGCGGCTGGTCCCGGCCGTCGGCGTCGGTGAGGAACGCCGCCTCCGCCTCGGGCGCCTCGGCGAGCGCCGCGAGGAGGCGCCGGACGGTGTCCCGGTCGAGGAAGGGCAGGTCGGCGGAGAGGACGAGGAGGACCTCGGCGTCCGTCTCGCGCACCCCGGCGGCGACGGCGGGCAGCGGGCCGCCGCCCGGCGGCTCCTCCCTGGTCCAGCGGACGGGGCGGACGGTCGGGCGCGGGTCCCCGACGACCACGGTCCGGCCGGCGTCGGGGCAGGCCGCGAGCACCCTGTCGAGGAGCGTCCGGCCTCCCACCCGTACTCCGGGCTTGTCGGAGCCGCCGAGGCGCCTGGCGGCGCCCCCGGCGAGCACGACGGCGTCGTATGCGGTGGTCACCCCAGCAGTATGGGCCGCCGGGCATCACGGCCGACCGGCCCGTCCCACCAAGAGAGACGGGCCGGGCCGGGACGGACGGGGTGTCAGACCGTGCGGAGCAGGACCGCGGGCTGCTCGACGCAGTCCGCCACGTACCGCAGGAAGCCGCCGGCCGTGCCGCCGTCGCAGACGCGGTGGTCGAAGGTGAGCGAGAGCTGCACCACCTGACGGACGGCCAGTTCGCCCTGGTGGACCCAGGGCTTGGGGATGATCCGGCCGACGCCGAGCATCGCGGCCTCGGGGTGGTTGATGATCGGCGTCGAGCCGTCGACCCCGAACACCCCGTAGTTGTTCAGGGTGAACGTGCCACCCGTCAGATCGGCCGGCGTGAGCGTGCCCTGCCGGGCGGACTCCGTGAGCCGGGCGAACTCCGCCGTGAGCGACTCGGCCGTCCGCGTCCCCGCGTCCCTGACCACCGGGACGACCAGACCGCGCGGGGTCTGGGCGGCGAAGCCGAGGTGCACGGCCGGCAGCCGGACGATCTCCCGGGCGGCCGTGTCCACCGTGGAGTTGAGCTCGGGGAACCGGGCCAGGGCGTGGGCGCAGATCCGGGCGAGGAGGGCGAGCAGCGAGATCTTCGGCCCGTCCGCCGTGTTCATGGCCCGCCGGGCCGCCATCAGCTCGGTCGCGTCGGCGTCGACCCAGCAGGTCGCGTCCGGGATCTCCGTACGGCTGCGCGAGAGCTTGTCCGCCACCACTCCGCGGAGCCCGCGCAGCGGAATCCGCTCCCCGGCCGCCGCGACGGAGGTCACCGCAGGGGAGACCGCGGGGCTCGCGGCGGGCGCCGGAGCGGCTGCCGCCCGCTCCAGGGCAGCGAGGGCGAGCTCCACGTCGGCCCGCAGGATCAGGCCCTCGGGCCCGGATCCGCGCACCTCCCGCAGGTCGAGCCCCCGGTCCCGGGCCAGCTTCCGCACGAGCGGCGAGATGACCGGCACCGGCCCGTCCTGCCCGGCGACGGGCACCGTGACGGACGCGGAGACAGGAGCGGCGACGGGCGCTGCGGGCTCCGGAGCCCGCACCGCGACCGGAGCCGGGGCCGCGGCCACAGCCGGAGCCGCGGCCGGGTTGTCGCGCAGCACGCGCCGGCGCCGGGCGGCGGGCCCCGCCGTGCCGTACCCGACGAGCACGTTGCCCGAGTACTCCGAGGAGACGGCGGACTCGGCGGCGGACCCACCCGCCGTGGGGGCCGCCTCCGGAGCCGCCTCCGCGAGCTCCTCCGGCACACCCGTCCCGCCCACGGCGACCGTCAGGAGCGGCGCGCCGACGGGCAGTTCGGTGCCCTCCTCGCCGTACCGGGCGGTGACGACGCCGCCGTACGGGCAGGGCACCTCGACCATGGCCTTGGCCGTCTCGACCTCGACGACCGGCTGGTCGATCGCGACGACGTCGCCGACGGCGACGAGCCAGCGGACGATCTCGGCCTCGGTGAGCCCCTCACCGAGGTCGGGCAGCTTGAATTCGAGCACCTGGGCCATCAGCTCTGCGCCTCCCACTGCAGCCGCGCCACCGCGTCCAGGACCCGGTCCACGCCGGGCAGATGGTGCCGCTCCAGCATCGGCGGCGGATACGGGATGTCGAAGCCCGCGACCCGCAGCACCGGCGCCTCCAGGTGGTGGAAGCAGCGCTCCATGACGCGCGCGGCGATCTCCGCGCCGGGGCCGGCGAAACCGGTCGACTCGTGGACCACGACCGCCCGGCCCGTACGCCGTACCGACGCGCAGACGGTCTCGTCGTCGAACGGCACGAGCGAGCGCACGTCGACGACCTCCAGGTCCCAGCCCTCGGCCTGGGCGGCCTCCGCCGCCTCCAGGCAGACCGGAAGCGACGGGCCGTAGGTGATCAGGGTGGCGCCGGTGCCCCGCCGCCGTACGACCGCCTTGCCGATCGGCTCGACGGGCGCGGGCGCCTCGGGCGACCAGTCGGACTTCGACCAGTAGAGCCGCTTCGGCTCCAGGAAGACCACCGGGTCGTCGGAGGCGATGGCCGCGCGCAGCAGCCCGTAGGCGTCCTCGACGGTCGCCGGGGTGACGACGTGCAGGCCCGGGGTGGCCGTGTAGTAGGCCTCGGAGGAGTCGCTGTGGTGCTCGACCCCGCCGATCCCGCCGCCGTACGGGACACGGATGACGATCGGCATCGGCATCGCGCCGCGCGTCCGGTTCCGCATCTTCGCCACATGGGAGATCAGCTGCTCGAACGCCGGGTAGGCGAAGGCGTCGAACTGCATCTCCACGACCGGCCGCAGGCCGTACATGGCCATGCCGACCGCCGCGCCGAGGATGCCCGCCTCGGCCAGCGGGGTGTCGGTGCAGCGGTCCTCGCCGAACTCCTTGGCGAGCCCGTCGGTGACCCGGAAGACACCGCCGAGCGTGCCGACGTCCTCGCCCATCACGTGGACGGTCGGGTCCTCGGCCATCGCGTCGCGCATGGCGCGCTGGAGCGCCTGCGCCATCGTCGCGGGCTTGGGCTTCCCGGCGGCACCGGCGGCCTTGGCCGCCTTGGCCGCCGAGGGGCCGGTCGTCGCGGTCGTCATCACGCCTCACCCTCGGCGTCGAGCTCGGCACGCAGCTGCGCCGCCTGCTCGCGCAGCTGTGCGGTCTGCTCCGCGTACACGTGGGAGAACAGGTCCATCGGGTCGAGCACCGGGTCGGCGTTCATCCGCTCGCGCAGGTCCGCCGCCATCGTCTCGGCGGCCTCGGCCGCCGCCCGCTTGCCGTCCTCGTCGAGCAGGCCGCGCTCCGTCAGCTCCCGTTCGAGAATCAGGATCGGGTCGTGCGCCCGCCACGTCTCGACCTCGCCGGCCGCGCGGTAGCGGGTCGCGTCGTCGGCGTTGGTGTGGGCGTCGATCCGGTACGTGACGGCCTCGACGAGGGTGGGGCCGCCGCCGCGCCGCGCGCGGGCCACGGCCTCGGTCAGCACCTGGTGCACGGCCACCGCGTCGTTGCCGTCGACCAGCCGGCCGGGCATCCCGTATCCGACGGCCTTGTGGGCCAGGGAGGGGGCGGCGGTCTGCTTGGCCAGCGGCACGGAGATCGCGAAGCCGTTGTTCTGCACGAAGAAGACCACGGGGGCCTTCCACACGGCCGCGAAGTTCAGCGCCTCGTGGAAGTCGCCCTCGCTGGTGCCGCCGTCGCCGACCATGGCGAGCGCGACCACGTCGTCGCCCTTGAGGCGGGCGGCGTGGGCGAGGCCCACCGCGTGCGGGAGCTGGGTGGCCAGCGGGGTGCAGAGCGGCGCGATGCGGTACTCGCGCGGGTCGTACCCGGTGTGCCAGTCGCCGCGGAGCAGCGTCAGGGCCTGCACCGGGTCCAGGCCGCGGGCGACCGCCGCCAGGGTGTCCCGGTACGAGGGGAAGAGCCAGTCCCGCTCCTCCAGGGCGAGGGCGGCGGCGATCTCGCACGCCTCCTGGCCGGTGGTGGACGGGTAGACGGCGAGCCGGCCCTGCTTGGTGAGCGCGGTGGCCTGCGTGTTGTACCGGCGGCCGCGGATCAGCTCCGCGTACAGCCGGAGCAGCAGCGCGGGGTCGGCGTCGGCCACGGCGTCCGTGCCGAGCACGCGCAGCGGCTCGGCGTCGGGCAGCAGCGGGGCGGGGTCGGTACGCGGCTGCCAGGCCGGCGGCGGGGTGGGCCGGTAGGCGGGAACGGCACCGGGCGGCTCTTGGACTGTCGAACTGCGCTGTTGCAACGAGTCCACCTCCTCGTGGGAGCGGGCATAAGACCCGAAGGCGGGTGGCGCGAGTGTGGCGCGCCTCACCTACCGATTGTTCGGTCGTGGAGGCATTTTGGCTACAGGCACCTCCAGCCTGTGGACAAACGGTTCTCCACAGCCTGGGATAGGAGCAGGTCGTCCACCGGAGAGAGGCGGGGGCACATGGCGGATGAACAAATGGCCGTCGACCGGAGCGGGGCTCCGGCCGACGCGACGGGCGAGGCACGGGGCCAGACGCCCGGCGGGGCACTCGGCGAGGCACTCGGCGGGACACTCGGCGGGACCGAGGCCGAGGTGCCCGGCGAGGCCCTGAGCGCGCCGATCGGCATGCCGACGGGCGTCCTGCCGGCACGCCCGCTGGACGCGATCGACCGCGACATCCTGAGGTTGCTGCAAACGGACGGTCGCGCCTCGGTACGGTCCGTGGCCGAGCGGGTGCACGTCTCCCGGGCCAACGCCTACGCGCGGATCAACCGGCTCATCGACGACGGGGTGATCCGCGGCTTCAGCGCCCGGGTCAACCACGAGCGGGCGGGGCACGGCGCCTCCGCGTACATCACGCTCAAGATCGTCCAGAACTCGTGGCGGACGGTCCGCGAGCAGCTCAGAGCGCTGCCGGGCGCCACGCACATCGCACTGGTCAGCGGGGATTTCGACGTCCTGCTGCTCGTGCACACCCCGGACAACCGGACGCTGCGCGAGCTGGTGCTCACCCGGCTCCAGTCGATCCCCGAGGTGCTGTCGACCCGCACCCTGCTGGTCTTCGAGGAGACGGACCTCAACACCGACCACCGCCTCTGACACCCAAAAGCAGGACGGCCCCCGAAGGGGCCGTCCTGAAGCCGTCCACACGCCCGCTCAGCGAGCCGTCCGCAGCCCGTCGAACGCCAGGTGCGCGACGGTCTCGGCGAGCTGCTCCCGCTCGCCCACCGCGTCCGGATGCGGCCGGTACCACTCCACCAGCGAGTTGATCATGCCGAAGAGGAGCCGGGTCGCCAGCCGGATGTCCACGTCCGCCCGCAGGTCCCCCTCGGCCGCCGCGGCCTTCAGCAGCTCGGCCACCCGGTGGTCGAACTCGCGCCGCCGCTCCATCGCCCACCGCTCGGTCGCGGTGTTGCCCCGCACCCGCAGCAGCAGCGTCACGTACGGCAGCTCCGCGATCAGCACCTCCACGGTCCGGCGCGTGACGTACTCGACCCGCTCGACGGCCCGGCCGCGTACCGCCCCCGGCTCGTCGAGCACCGCGAAGAGCCCGTCGAGCGCCCGGCTGACCGCCCGCCGCAGCAGCTCCTCCTTGCCGGACACGTGGTGGTAGATCGACGACTTGGAGATCCCCGCCGCCTTGGACAGGTGCTCCATGGAGGTGCCGTCGTAGCCACGCTCGTTGAAGACCCGCACGGCGACCGAGAGCAGCGTCTCGGGGGTGTACGTGTCGCGCTTCGCCGTCGTCATCGGCCTTCCTTCCCTATCCGGGCCGCATCGGCGCTTCCCTTGCGGGCGGAGGCCAGGCACGGCGCGTACCGTCCCGTCGGATAGCGCTTGTTCATCTCCGACAGCAGGTCGCACACCCGCATGTGCCCCACCTTCTCGGCCCACTCCAAGGGGCCGGCGGGATAGTTGACCCCGAGCCGCATCGCCGTGTCCACGTCCTCGGCGCTGGCGACGCCCCGGTCGACCGCGTCGGCCGCCAGATCGGCCAGCATCGCGACCGTACGGGCGACGATCATGCCGGGCACGTCGCCGATCACGGACACCTGCTTGCCGAGCGCCTGGAAGAGACCCACGGCCTCCGCGAGGACCTCGGGCGAGGTCCGCTCCCCGGTGGAGAGCACGATCCGGGTCGCGCGCGCGTAGTCGAGCGCGAGATCGAAATAGATGATCTCGTCGCCGAAGTACTCGAAGGCGGTCTCGCCGTCCGCGAGGACGAGCTGGCCGCCGCCCGGCAGCACGACGGCCCCGTCGCCGCCCTTGCGGCGCACCTTGATCCCCGCCTCCTCGAAGAGGCCCACCAGCGCCTCGGCGGGCCCCAGGTCACCACGGACGACGATCTTCGCGGGCGCCTCCGCGGGCGGCGCGTTGTGCGGCTCGGGCCGCTCGGCGCCCTCCGCGTACGAGAACCAGCCCTGCCCCGTCTTGCGGCCGAGCCGCCCCGACTCCACGAGCCGGCGCTGTGCGAGCGAGGGCGTGAACTTCGGGTCCTGGTAGAAGGACTCCCAGACGGAGCGGGTGACGGCCTCGTTCACGTCCTGGCCGATGAGGTCCGTGAGCTCGAAGGGGCCCATGCGGAAGCCGCCGCACTCGCGCAGGGCGGCGTCGATCGTGGCCGGGTCGGCCGCGCCCTCCTCGAAGATCCGCAGCGCCTCCGCGTAGAAGGGGCGGGCGACCCGGTTGACGATGAAGCCGGGGGTGTCCGCGCAGCGGACCGGCGTCTTGCCCCAGCCCTTCACCGTCTCGTACGCGCGCGTGGCGACGTCCGCGTCGGTGGCGAAGCCGCTGACGACCTCGACGAGCGGGAGCAGCGGCGCCGGGTTGAAGAAGTGGAGTCCGACGAACCGGCCGGGCAGCCGCAGCCCACCCGCGATCGCGGTGACGGAGAGGGAGGAGGTGTTCGTGGCGAGGACGGTGTCGTCGCCGACGACCTTCTCCAGGTCGGCGAAGAGCTGCTGCTTGACGGGGAGGAGCTCGACGATCGCCTCGACGACGAGCGCCGCGTCGGCGAGCTCCGCGAGGTCCTCCGCCGCGTGCAGCCGACCGACGGCCGCCTCGCGCGCGGCGGCGTCCATCCGCCCCTTCTCGACGAGCCGGTCGAGGCGGGCGCCGAGGGCGGCCACGGCCTCCCCGGCCCGGCCGGGGGCACTGTCGTAGAGCCGTACCGGATGGCCGGCGACCAGCGCGACCTGGGCGATCCCCTGGCCCATGGTGCCGGTGCCGACGACGGCCACGGTGCGGTCCTGTGCGAGGGCGGTGATCTCACTGGCGGTCACGTCGTCGCTCCCCCTGACGGTCACGTTGGCGCTCATAGGAGTGATCCTCCCCGATGGGTTTTCCACAGGATCGACGGACCCCCTTGTCCCGACCGATCGTTCGGTTACTCTAACTCCGTACGTGTCTCCCTGCCCAGCTCGACGAGGAGTTGGTCCATCCATGGCCACCGCTCTGCCGACCACCGACCGTCTGGCCGAGAAGCACCGGTCCACGCTCGATCAGGCACTCGCCACGATCCGCACGCGCGCCTACTGGTCGCCGTACCCCGAGCACCCGAAGGCGTACGGGGAGGACGGCTCGCTCGACGCGGCTGCCGGTCTCGCCGCCCACAAGGCCCTGCTGAACACCCGCTTCGAGCTCGACCAGCCCGGCACGGACGGCTGGACCGGCGGCGAGGTCTCGCCGTTCGGCCCGGAGCTCGGCATCGAGTACCCGCACGCCGACATCGACGTCCTGCTGCCCGCGATGCGCGCGGGCACGGCCGCCTGGCGCGACGCCGGGGCCGAGACCCGTGCCCTCGTCTGCCTGGAGATCCTGTCCCGGATCTCGGCCCGCACCCACGAGTTCGCCCACGCCGTCATGCACACCAGCGGACAGGCGTTCATGATGGCGTTCCAGGCCGGCGGCCCGCACGCCCAGGACCGCGGCCTGGAGGCCGTGGCCTACGCGTACGAGGAGCAGACCCGTACCCCCGCCGGGCGGGCCGGCTGGTCCAAGCCCCAGGGCAAGCGCGACCCTCTGGAGCTGTCCAAGGAGTTCACCCCGGTCGGCCGCGGCATCGCCCTGGTGATCGGCTGCAACACCTTCCCCACGTGGAACGGCTACCCGGGCCTGTTCGCCTCGCTGGCCACCGGCAACCCGGTCCTGGTCAAGCCGCACCCGCGCGCCGTCCTGCCGCTCGCGCTCACCGTCTCCGTGGCCCGTGAGGTGCTCGCCGAGTCCGGCTTCGACCCGAACCTGGTCGCGCTCGCCGTCGAGCGCCCGGGCGAGGGCATCGCCAAGACCCTGGCCGTGCGCCCCGAGATCCGGATCATCGACTACACCGGCTCGACCGCCTTCGGCGACTGGCTGGAGGCCAACGCCCGCCAGGCGCAGGTCTACACGGAGAAGGCCGGGGTCAACACGGTCGTGGTCGACTCGACCGACGACTACAAGGGCATGCTGGGCAACCTCGCCTTCTCGCTGTCGCTGTACAGCGGCCAGATGTGCACGACCCCGCAGAACCTGCTGATCCCGCGCGACGGCATCACCACCGACCAGGGCCCCAAGTCGTACGACGAGGTCGTCGCCGACCTCGCGGCGGCGGTCGGCGGCCTGCTCGGCGACGACGCCCGGGCGAACGGCCTGCTCGGCGCGCTGGTCAACCCCGACGTGAAGGCGCGCCTGGAGGCCGCCGCCGGCCTGGGCGAGGTGGCGCTCGCCTCCCGCGAGGTCGTCAACCCCGACTTCCCGGACGCCGTGGTCCGTACGCCGGTCATCGTGAAGCTGGACGGCTCCAAGCCCGACGCGCAGGCCGCGTACTTCTCCGAGTGCTTCGGCCCGGTCTCCTTCGCCGTCTCGGTGGACTCCACCGCCGACGCCCTGGAGCTGCTGCGGCGCACGGTCCGCGAGAAGGGCGCGATGACGGTCGGCGCGTACACGACCTCGGCCGAGACCGAGCGCGCGGTCGAGGAGGTCTGCCTGGAGGAGTCGGCGCAGCTCTCGCTGAACCTCACGGGCGGGGTGTTCGTCAACCAGACGGCGGCGTTCTCCGACTTCCACGGCTCCGGCGGCAACCCCGCGGCGAACGCGGCGCTGTGCGACGGCGCCTTCGTCTCGAACCGCTTCCGGGTGGTGGAGGTCCGCCGCCAGGCCTGACCCAACGAGCACCGCGGGGGCCCTCCGGGGCCTCCGCGGTCTTCTCGATCTCCGTGGCCCGCGGTCTCCGTGGCCCGCGGTCTCTCCGACCCCCGTGGTCCGTCAGGCGGGGGAGTCGATCTCCGCGTACCGCTGCACCCACGCGTGCATGGCGATCGCGGCGGCGGCCCCGGCGTTGATCGACCGGGTCGAGCCGAACTGGGCGATCGAGCAGACCATCTCGACGTGCGCGCGTGCCTCGTCCGTGAGCCCCGGGCCCTCCTGGCCGAAGAGCAGCACACAGCGGCGCGGCAGCACGGTCCGCTCCAGCGGCACCGCGCCCGGGAGGTTGTCGATCCCGATGATCGGCAGGCCCTCGGACGCCGCCCACGCGGTCAGCGACTCGGTGTCCGGGTGGTGGCGGACGTGCTGGTAGCGGTCGGTGACCATGGCGCCCCGCCGGTTCCAGCGCCGCCGCCCCACGATGTGGATCTCCTTCGCGAGGAAGGCGTTGGCGGTCCGCACGACCGAGCCGATGTTGAAGTCGTGCCCCCAGTTCTCCACCGCCACGTGGAAGTCGTGGCGGTGGGTGTCGAGGTCGGCGACGATCGCCTCCCGCGTCCAGTACCGGTAGCGGTCCACGACATTGCGCCGGTCGCCGTCGGCGAGCAGCTCGGGGTCGTACCGCTCGCCCTCCGGCCACGGCTCCGGGTGCGGCCCGACGCCGATCTCGGGGCCGAACCCCTCGTCGTACTGAACCGGCTCGGCCGCTGCCTCCGCCGTATCGGTTCCGGGCTTCTCTTCGGTGCTGCTCACCCGACGAGGGTACGGGGGCCGTGCTCCTCACCCGTACGGCGCTGCTCGGGCACCGCCCCGGCGGACCGCCGCCTCAGCAGCCGGTCCCTGCCCCGGACCGCCCGTGCGCCGAGGGCCACCAGGAAGGCGGTCGGCAGGAACACCGCGTCGGCGGAGATCATCGCGAGGGAGAAGACCGGCAGGCCGAGGAGCAGGGCGATCCCGGCGTGCTCCAGCATCATCGCGACCAGCAGGACGTTCTTGACCTTGCGGTGGAAGAGCGTGAAGGGGAAGGCGACCTGCACGATCACCGTGCCGTAGGTCAGCAGCATCACCATGATCCCGCTGGCGCCGAGGAGCTCGGAGAGCGCGGGCCAGGGCGAGAAGTAGTCGAGGTGGAGCGGGTAGTACAGGGCCGTGCCGTCCTGCCAGCGCGAGCCCTGGATCTTGTACCAGCCGGCCGTGGCGTAGATCAGACAGACCTCGGCCATGATCACGACGAGGGCGGCGTTGTGCGTGAGGTTCGCGAGGACGTCGAGCAGGGTGCGCGGCTCCCCGGGGGCGAGCCGGCACACCAGCCACCACAGCCCGTGCCCGAGCCACAGCACCCACAGCAGCACCGGCAGCCACCACTCTCCGGTGACGTCGCTGAACCAGGTGGTGGCGAGCAGGAAGCCGCCGAGGACGGTCCACAGCAGCGGTCCGGCGATGTCCTCGCGGGCCCCGCAGGCGGCCCTCCTGGCGGCTCTCCTCGCGTCGAGGGACCACACCTGGCCGCAGCGGGTCAGCACCAGGTAGATCGCGGCGAGGTGGAGGACGTTGTCGCCGCCGTCGCCCAGGAAGACGGAGCGGTTCTGCAGCGAGAGGACCCCGACCATGAAGACCACCGACACGGCGCGGGTGTGCCAGCCGACGAGGAGCAGGACGGCGGAGAGCACCGCGAGCCCGTAGACGAGCTCGAACCACACCCGTCCGTCCGACCACATCAGCACGGTGAAGGCCCGGTTGTCGGCGGTCAGCCGGCGCGCCAGCTCCCAGGACCAGGGGCCGTCGGGCCCGTACATCTCGTGCCGGTGCGGCAGCTCGCGCAGCAGGAAGACGAGCCAGGTCAGCGAGAAGCCGATCCGCACGATCGCGGTCTGGTGCGGGCCGAGCGCACGGCCCGTGACGGCCTGGACGGCGCGGGCGATCCGCCGGTCGAAGGGCTCACGCGTACGCGCGCGCGGGGCGGTGGGACCGCTCATCGGCCCGCCTCCGTACGGCTCGGGGCGGCGCCGTCCGGCGGCGTGGCGCCGTCCGGCAGGTCGGCGCCGGTCACCTTCCACCAGGGGAGCTCGCGGTAGGAGGGGGTTTCGTCGTTCTTCTCGGTGCTCCACCGGGGCGCGGGTACGGGCCGGGTGACCGCCCGGAGCTGGACGCGCCGCACGTCGGCCCCTTCGAGGGACGGGAGGCCGTCGAGCCGGAGCATCGCGATCCGGCGCATGTACTCCTCCGAGAGGTGGCCGCGCATCCCGTGGGGGCTGTCGTCGTCGGAGTGCGAGTTCAGGTAGAAGTCCACGGCCCTGCGGAGCTCGTTCTGCTGGGTGTGACTGGGCAGCGGGTTGTGGCGGATCGCCGCGGCGTCCTGGGCGGTGAGGTCGATCCAGCCGGTGGTGCTGCGGCCGGCTCCGGCGGTGACGACCTCGGCGCGGACCTCGACGGAGACGTTCTGCTGGAGCGGATTGGGCGCGAAGAGCTTCCAGTTCTGTTCGAACTCGGGATAGACCCAGTCGTCGACGGCCTGGCCGTGCCGTTTGGTGAGCGTGTTGGACGGCGCGACGTGCAGGAACACCATCGCCAGGTGGACGCAGACGAAGACCCCGGCCACGGCGAGGGCCACGGCGGCGACGACCTGGTAAGGCAGCGACAGGGCCATGATCCCGCTGCCCGTGGGCCCCGCGGGCCCGGCGGACCCGGCCGCGTGCGGGCCGCTCGTCGCCTCGTCCGCGTCCGTCACGCGAGCCGCGTCGACGCCCGCATCAGCGCCCGCGACGCCCGCTTCGACGTCCGATTCGACGTCCGCGTCGATGTCCCTTTCGACGTCCGCGTCCATCCCGCCCCGATCCCGATCGGCCCACCTCGGTTATCCACAGGGTTGACACCATACGGGCCGCCGACTCACCATTGAAGCCATTCAACCGAACGATCGGTCGGTAGGGGGTTCGATGACCGCAGTGACGGCAGGGACGACAGGAACCACGGGCGCGCCCGGCGTGTCGGACGCGGCCGTAGCGGCGACACAGGCCGCCTACGAAGCCGTGTTCGACGCCGCCGTGGCCGCCGACGAGCGGATCGAGCCGCGCGACTGGATGCCCGAGGCCTACCGCGCCTCGCTCGTCCGGCAGATCGCGCAGCACGCCCACTCCGAGATCATCGGCATGCAGCCCGAGGCGAACTGGATCACCCGCGCGCCCTCGCTGCGCCGCAAGGCGATCCTCATGGCCAAGGTCCAGGACGAGGCCGGCCACGGCCTGTACCTGTACAGCGCCGCGGAGACCCTCGGCACCAGCCGCGACGAGCTGCTCGACAAGCTCCACGCCGGCCGCCAGAAGTACTCCTCGATCTTCAACTACCCCACGCTGACCTGGGCCGACGTCGGCGCGATCGGCTGGCTCGTGGACGGGGCCGCGATCACCAACCAGGTCCCCCTGTGCCGCTGCTCCTACGGCCCGTACGCCCGCGCGATGGTCCGGGTCTGCAAGGAGGAGTCCTTCCACCAGCGCCAGGGATACGAGGCCCTCCTCGCCCTGTCGAACGGCACCGAGGCCCAGCACGCCATGGCGCAGGACGCGGTGGACCGCTGGTGGTGGCCCTCGCTGATGATGTTCGGCCCGCCGGACGACGAGTCCACCCACACCGCCCAGGCGATGGCCTGGAAGATCAAGCGCCACACCAACGACGAACTGCGCCAGCGCTTCGTCGACATCGCCGTCCCGCAGGCCGAGGCCCTCGGCCTCACCCTCCCCGACCCCGACCTCCGGTGGAACGAGGAGCGCGGGCACCACGACTTCGGGCCCATCGACTGGACCGAGTTCTGGGACGTCCTCAAGGGGAACGGCCCCTGCAACGACCAGCGGCTGAGCAAGCGGCGCCAGGCCCACGAGGACGGCGCCTGGGTCAGAGAAGCAGCCGCGGCCTACGCGGAGAAGCACACCGGCAAGCACGGGGAGGCACAGGCATGACGAGCGACGGTTGGCCGCTGTGGGAGGTGTTCGTGCGCTCCCGCCGCGGACTGTCCCACACCCACGCGGGCAGTCTCCACGCGCCCGACGCGGAGATGGCCCTGCGCAACGCCCGCGACCTGTACACCCGCAGGAGCGAAGGCGTCTCGATCTGGGTCGTGCCCTCCACGGAGATCACCGCCTCCTCGCCCGACGAGAAGGACCCCTTCTTCGAACCGGCCGCGGACAAGCCCTACCGCCACCCGACGTTCTACGAGATCCCGGAGGGGGTGAAGCACCTGTGAGCACCTCCGACACCCGCGAGGCCACCGTGCCCACCGCCGCCGCCCTCGCCCTCGGCGACGACGCCCTCGTCCTCTCCCACCGCCTGGGGGAGTGGGCCGGCTCCGCCCCCGTCCTGGAGGAGGACGTCGCCCTGGCGAACATCGCGCTCGACCTGCTCGGCCAGGCCCGCGTCCTGCTCTCCCTCGTCGGAGACGAGGACGAACTGGCCTACCTCCGCGAGGAGCGCTCCTTCCGGAACGCGCAACTGGTCGAACAGCCGAACGGCGACTTCGCCCACACCATCGCCCGGCAGCTGTACTTCTCCACCTACCAGCGCCTCCTGTACGGGCAGCTGGCGACCGGCGACGGCCCCTTCGCCGGCCTGGCGGCCAAGGCCGTCAAGGAAGTCGCCTACCACCAGGACCACGCCGAGCACTGGACCCTGCGCCTCGGCGACGGCACCCCCGAGAGCCACGAGCGGATGCAGCGGGCGTGCGACGCCCTCTGGCGCTACACCGGCGAGCTGTTCCAGCCCGTCGACGGCCTCGACGTGGACCACACCGCCATGGAGAGCGCCTGGCTCGACTCCGTCACGGCCGTCCTCGACAAGGCCACGCTCACCCCGCCCACCGGCCCCCGCACCGGCGCCTGGGCCGCGGGCGCCGGCCGACAGGGCCTCCACACCGAGTCCTTCGGCCGCATGATCGCCGAGATGCAGCACCTGCACCGCAGCCACCCGGGGGCGACATGGTGACCATGACGGCCCTGGAAGAGCGGCTCAGCCGGATCGCCGGCGCCGTCCTCGACCCGGAGCTGCCCGTCCTCACCCTGGAGGAGCTCGGCGTCATGCGGGGCGTCCACGTCACCGGCCCCGGCCGGGTCGAGGTCTCCCTCACCCCGACGTACACGGGCTGCCCCGCCATCGAGGCGATGTCATCGGACATCGAGCGCGCCCTCCACGAGCACGGAGTGCCGGACGTCTCCGTCGTCACCGTCCTCGCCCCCGCCTGGTCCACCGACGACATCAGCGAGGAAGGGCGGCGCAAGCTCGCCGAGTTCGGCATCGCCCCGCCCCGCCCCCAGGGCCCGGCCGGCGGCCCCGTGCCCCTGACGCTGGCGATCCGCTGCCCCCACTGCGGCTCCACCGACACCGAACTCCTCAGCCGCTTCTCCTCCACCGCGTGCAAGGCCCTCCGCCGCTGCACCGCCTGCCGCGAACCGTTCGACCACTTCAAGGAGTTGTAGATGCCGCCCTCAGCCGCCGGCCGGGCCGGGTTCCATCCCCTCCGGGTGAGCGAGGTCGAGCAGCTCACGGACGACTCCGTGGCCGTCACCTTCGCGGTACCCCCCGAGCTCCACGAGACGTACCGGCACGTCCCCGGCCAGCACCTCGCCCTGCGCCGCACGGGCGAGCAGGGGGAGGAGATCCGGCGCACCTACTCGATCTGCGCCCCCGCCGCCCCCGCGGGCGAGCCCCCCGTCCTGCGCGTGGGCATCCGGCTCGTCGACGGCGGCGCGTTCTCGACGTACGCACTCAAGGAACTGGCCGTCGGCGACCTCGTCGAGGTCATGGAACCCATGGGCCGCTTCGCGCTCACCCCGCGCCCCGGCCACTTCGCCGCCGTCGTCGGCGGCAGCGGCATCACCCCGGTCCTCTCCATGGCCGCCACCCTGCTCGCCCGGGAGCCCGAGGCCAGGTTCTGCCTGATCCGGAGCGACCGCACCGCCTCCTCCACGATGTTCCTCGACGAGGTGGCCGACCTCAAGGACCGCTACCCGGACCGCTTCCAGCTCGTCACCGTGCTCTCCCGCGAGGAACAGCAGGCGGGACTGCCCTCCGGCCGCCTCGACCACGAGCGGCTGACCGCACTGCTGCCCGCGCTGCTGCCCGTCGGCGAGATCGACGGCTGGTTCCTCTGCGGCCCCTTCGGACTCGTCCAGGGCGCCGAGCAGGCACTGCGCGGCCTCGGAGTCGACCGCGGCAGGATCCACCAGGAGATCTTCCACGTCGACGACGGCTCGGCACCCACCCCGGTCGCCGCGACCGACACCCCCGCGCACGCGAACCTGACCGCGACCCTGCACGGCCGCTCCGGCACCTGGCCCGTGGACCGCGGCGAGACGCTCCTCGACACCGTGCTGCGCGCCCGCGCGGACGCCCCGTACGCCTGCAAGGGCGGAGTGTGCGGCACCTGCCGCGCCTTCCTCGTCGGCGGAGAGGTCCGCATGGACCGCAACTTCGCGCTGGAGCCCGAAGAGACCGAAGCCGGATACGTCCTGGCCTGCCAGTCCCATCCCGTCACCCCGGACGTGGAGTTGGACTTCGACCGCTGACGAGTCCCGGCACCACCATTCCCTTCCGCTAGAACCTGTTCTATCTTGACGGCTCGTCAGGGCAGAGAGAGCAGGAGCAGCAACGGGAGGGCAGGACCGTGGACTTCACCTTCACCGAAGAACAACAGGCGGCCGTCGAGGCGGCCAAGGCGGTCTTCGCGGGCATCGCACCCGACGCCGTACCGAGCCCGGCCCTCACCCCGGGCGCCGTCTCCGAGGACCTCGACCGACCGCTCTGGTCCCGCCTCGCCGCCGCCGACCTGCTCGGACTCGTCCTCTCCCCCGAGCACGGCGGCGCCGGACTCGACCCCGTCGCCCTCTGCCTCGTGCTGCGCGAATCCGCCCGCGTCCTCGCCCGCGTACCCCTGCTCGAAACCGGCGCCGTCGCAATGACCATCGACCGGTACGCGGACCGCTCGACGGCCGCCGCGCTGCTCCCCCGCGTCTGCCGCGGCGAACTCGTCCTCACCGCCGCCTCCCACGGACGCACCGGCCACGACCCGGCCGACCGCGCCGTCACCGCCCGCCGCGACGGCACCACCTGGATCCTCGACGGACTCCAGAGCGCCGTCCCCTGGGCCCACGGCGCCGACCTCGTCGCCGTCCCCGCACACACCCCCGAGGACCGCACCGTCCTCGCCCTGATCCCCCGCACCCACGAAGGCGTCACCCTCGCCGAGCAGTACTCCACCAGCGGCGAACTCCTCGCCGAACTCCGCCTCGACGCCGTACGCCTCGACAGCACCGACGTCATCGACACCGAAGGCGCCTGCGAGCGACTGCGCGAACTCCTCACCACCGGCACCTGCGCACTCGCCCTCGGACTCGGCGAGGCCGTCCTCGCCATGACGAGCCAATACACCGGCAAGCGCGAACAGTTCGGCCACCCCGTGGCCACCTTCCAGGCCGTCGCCGTCCAGGCCGCCGACCGCTACATCGACCTGCGCGCCATGGAGGCCACCCTCTGGCAGGCCGCCTGGCGCGTCTCCACCGGAGCCGACGGGGCGCTCCCCGCCGCCGGGGACATCGCCGTCGCGAAGATCTGGGCCTCCGAGGGCGTCCGGCGCGTGGTGCAGACCGCCCAGCACCTGCACGGAGGCTTCGGCGCCGACACCGACTACCCCCTGCACCGCTACCACGCCTGGGCCAAGCAGCTCGAACTGTCCCTCGGCCCCGCAGCAGCCCACGAGGAGGCACTGGGCGACCTCCTGGCCGCCCACCCCCTCGGCTGACGCCTCAGCTCACCGCAGCACCGCAGCACCGTCAGCACCACGGCTCCGCAGCGCCTCAGAGGACGAAGGCCGGGCTCCCGTTCCCCGTCACCATCGGACGCCCGGCACCGTCCCAGGCGATCATCCCGCCGTCGATGTTCACCGCGTCGAAGCCCTGCTGCACCAGGTACTGCGTGACCTGCGCCGACCGGCCGCCCACCCGGCACATCACATAGGCGGTACCGCTCTCGGCCACCGCCTCCGTGACCTGACCGAAGCGCGCCACGAAGTCACTCATGGGCACGTGCAGCGCACCCTCGACGTGACCGGCCTCCCATTCGTTGTCCTCCCGGACGTCCAGCACCAGGGCATCGGCCGGCACGGAAGCCGCGTCCACCGAGGGCAGCGGGGAGAAATTCATGGGACTGGCCTTCTCTCGTCAGATGCGCCCGACGAAGTTCGAGCGCACGGAAAAAACCTACTCCACCAGCCCGGCAAGCTCGGCCTCACGCTCGGAGACCTGTGCGAGCAGCTGCTCCGCGATCTCCTCCAGAAGCCGGTCCGGGTCGTCCGGAGCCATCCGCAGCATCGCCCCGATCGCGGACTCCTCCAGCTCGCGCGCCATCACGGACAGCATGTCCTTGCGCTCCGCCAGCCACTCCAGGCGCGCGTACAGCTCCTCGTTCTCGCTGAGCCGCTCCTCGGCCGGCGCCGGCCCGGCCTCCCACTCGGCGGCGAGCTCGCGCAGCTGCGCCTCGTCGCCCCGGGCGTAGGCGGCGTTCACCCGCGTGATGAACTCCTCGCGCCGCTGCCGCTCGCCCTCCTCCCGAGCCAGGTCGGGGTGGACCTTGCGGGCCAGCTCGCGGTAGAGCCTGCGCGCTTCCTCGCCGGGCCGGACCCGCTTCGGAGCCTGCACCGGCCGCTCGTTGAGCATCGCCGCCGCCTCGGGGGAGAGGCCGTCGGAGTCGATCCAGTCGTTGAACAGCTCCTCCACCCCCGGCATGGGCATGACCGCGGCCCGCGCTTCCTGGGCCCGCCGCAGATCCTCCGGGTCCCCGGTGCGCGCCGCCCGTGCCTCGGCGATCCGCGCGTCGAGCTCGTCGAGCCGCGTGTACATGGGGCCGAGCTTCTGGTGGTGCAGCCGCGAGAAGTTCTCCACCTCGACCCGGAAGGTCTCGACGGCGATCTCGAACTCGATCAACGCCTGCTCGGCCACCCGCACGGCCCGCTCCAACCGAGCCTCGGGCCGCTCGTCAGCACCCGCCGCCTCAGCACCCGGCTCACCGCCCACAGCCGGCTCACCCTCAGCCCGCTGACCGCCCACAGACGGCTCGCCCGCAGCCCGCTCGCCACCCGCATACGGCTCGCCCGCGGACGCCTCGGCCTCAGCCCGCTCGTCCGCGGACCGCTCGGCCTCGGGCTCGTCGTTCGCACCCTGGTCCACGCTCACGTTCACGCCCGCCCACGTCCTCGTTCCGGCTCGTCCCACCCAGCCTACGGTCCTTCAGGGGGGCCTCCCCCCTCCCTCCCCCTCCCCTCCCTCCCCCGGTGCGGGCGTCGGTCAGACGCCCAGTTCCGCCTCTATGCGTCCCGCCCGGACGGCGGCGAGCAGGTCGGCGTGGTCCGCGGTGGTGCGGTCCGCGTACGTGACGGCGAAGGACGCGACGGCCTCGTCCAGCTCCTCGTTCTTGCCGCAGTAGCCGGCTATCAGCCGCGGATCGGCGCTGTGGGCGTGCGCCCTGGCCAGCAGCGCCCCGGTCATCCGGCCGTAGTCGTCGACCTGCTCCACGGTGAGGGCGGCCGGGTCGACGCTGCCCTTGCGGTTGCGGAACTGACGCACCTGGAAGGGGCGCCCTTCGACCGTCGCCCACCCGAGGAGATGGTCGCTCACCACCTGCATCCGCTTCTGCCCGAGCACCACGCGCCGACCCTCGTGGCCGGGGTCCGGCACGGTGAAGCCCACGGCCGGCAGGTACGGCAGCAGGGCCGAGGGCCTCGCCTCCTTGACCTGGAGCACCAGCGGCTCGCCCCGGTGGTCGAGCAGCAGCACGACATAGGAGCGGGTGCCGACGCTGCCGGTGCCGACGACCCGGAACGCCACGTCGTGGACGGCGTACCGCGCGAGGAGCGGCAGCCGGTCCTCGGACACGGTCTCCAGGTAGGCGCCGAGCGAGGCGGCGACGGCCGCCGCCTCACCGTCGGGGACTCTGCGCAGCACCGGGGGAGCGTCCACGAACCTGCGGCCGCCGCCCTCGGCATCGGTCACCACCTCGGTCGACCGGGCGGCGAAGCGGGCGCTGGTGTTGTTCCGGGCCTTCGCCGAGACCTTCTCCAGGGTGCCGAGGAGATCGCGGGCGTCGGTGTGCGAGACGAGTTCCTCGTCGGCTATCGCGTTCCAGGCGTCGAGGGCGGGGAGCCGGGCCAGGAGGCGCATGGTGCGCCGGTAGGCGCCGACGGTGTCGAACGCGGCCGCCCGGCACACCTCCTCGCTCGCGCCGACCTCGCGACCGGCGAGGACGAGCGAGGTGACGAGCCGCTTGAGGTCCCATTCCCAGGGGCCGACGATCGTCTCGTCGAAGTCGTTGAGATCCATGACGAGCCTGCCGCGTGCGTCGCCGTAGAGGCCGAAGTTGGCGGCGTGCGCGTCGCCGCACAGCTGGGCGGATATCCCGGTGACGGGGGTCGTGACGAGGTCCTGGGCCATCAGCCCGGCGGATCCGCGCAGGAAGGCGAAGGGGCTCGCCGCCATCCTCCCGACCCGTATCGGCGCGAGCTCGGGCACCCGGTCCCGGCTGGACTCCTCGACGGCGCGGACGGCGTCCGGCCGGTCGGCCGCGAGCGCCGGCCGGTCGTGCGCGGAGCGCGGCACCCGGCCGCGCAGCGCCTTGCCCACGTCCCTGGGGGAGACCCCCGAGCCGCCGACGGCGGTGCGGCGCGCGAAGCCCGGTACGTGCGGGACGCGGTCACCGTCCGTCTCCCCGTCCGTACCGCGCTGCCCCGGCACCACGGCCCGAATCTCGTCCATGGGACGTCCTCCCCCCGATGCGATGTCCAACATCATCCGGCCCTGAAGGTACCGCCGCACCTGATAGACCGTCTCCCCCTGTGGACAACGGCCTGTGGACAACCTCAGACGGCGACCGCCTCCTCCATCTCCTCCTCTGCCTCGACCTTCTCGCCGGCCTTCACATCGGCCTTGCCCGCTGCCTTGCCCGCTGCCTTGCCGGCTGTCTCGCCGGCTGCCTTCTCCGCGCCGCTCCGCCTGGCCTCCACGACGCCTGCGGTCACCACGAGCGCGGCTCCGGCGAGGAGCCAGAGGGAGAGGACGAGGACGTGTCCGCCGAGTGCGTGGCCGCCGAAGTAGACATGGCTGCGGACGCCCTCGACGAAGCCCGCGCCGTTCCAGAAGGCGTGGAGCGCTCCGAAGAAGCCGGGTTGGAGCTCGGGCCGGTAGATGCCGCCGGAGCTCGTGAAGTTGAGCATGACGAAGAGCACCATCACGCCGAGGGTGGTCCAGCGGCGCAGGAAGGTGTGGAGGCCGACGCCGACGAGCAGGATGCCCGCCGCGTACAGCCAGGACATCGCCCAGACTCCGCCGAGGCCCTGGTCGACGAGGTGGAAGAGCGGTCCGGCGAACAGGGTGCCGATGAGGCTGACGACCAGCGACATCGCGGCGGCGAGGAGGGCCCTGATCCGCATGGGCAGGACGGCGCCGGCTCCGCCGATGACGGCGACGGAGGCGTAGGCACCGATGCTGAGGGCGACGAGCAGGAAGAAGACGCCCTGGCCGGTGGGGTCGCCGGAGGCGACGGGGGTGACGTCGGTGACCTTGAGCGGGGCGTCCTGTGCGGCGGCGACCTTGGTGAAGACCTTCTCGACGGCCATGGCGCTGGTGTCGGAGGAGCCCGAGGCGACGAGGAGTTCGGGCTTCTCGCCGGGGACGTAGGCCCCGAAGCTGCCCTGCTCGCGCAGGGAGGCGACGGCCGTCTCCCGGTCCGCGACGGTACGGACGTCGAGGGCGCCGGCGCCCTTGTCCTGGAGCGTCTGCGCGAGGACCTGGGCGCTCGGGCCGGAGCCGACGACGTCGACGCGCAGGTCGTGGGGTGCGGGGGCGTGGAAGGCGCCGAGGTAGGCGAGGCCCATGCCGACGCACATCAGCAGGGGGGTGAGCAGATGTCCGAGGACATGCCGCAACGCGCCGTTGGTGCTCGGTCCTGCGGACACCGAAACCTCCATGGTTGGCTTTTACAACTAAAGAACGGTTGTACTATACAACTGAAACCGCAGGCGAAGGCAACCGACGACAGGGGAGCGCACCATGACCGGTGGCGCAGACGTACCGCGCGAAGCGTCCTTGGACGTCATCCAGCGCGAGCTGACGGCCTTCGCGCGCCGCGCGCGGGCCGCGGCGGCCCGGGTCCACCCCGAGCTCCCGCTCGTCTCCTACACGCTTCTCGCCCACATCGACGACCAGCGCGGCTGCCGCGCTACGGACCTCGCGGCCCACTACCTGCTGGACAAGTCGACGGTCAGCCGCCAGGTCGCCACCCTGGAGAAGCTCGGCCTCGTCGAGCGCCGGCCCGCGCCCGACGACCACCGCGTCCAGGTCCTGCACCCCACGGAGGCGGGCGCCCAGGTCCTCGCCGCGGCCCAGACGAGCCGCCACGCCGCCTACGAGGAACGCCTCAGGGACTGGTCGGGCGACGACCTCGCCCGGTTCGCCGCCTATCTGCTCCGCTACAACACCGCGGGCACGAGCGGCCTCCCGGACGGCGACAGCGCCCCACGCTGACCCGGCCCACCCGAGAAGGGGCCTACAGCCCCGCGTCCCGGGCCAGCAGCGCCGCCTGCACCCGGTTCTCGCAGTCCAGCTTGGCCAGGATCCGGCTCACGTACGTCTTCACCGTGGCCTCGCTCATGTGCAGCCGTCTGCCCGCGTCCGCGTTGGACAGCCCTTCCCCGAGCACCGCCAGTACCTCGCGCTCCTTCTCGCTCAGCGCCGCCACCCGTGCCCGCGCCTGCTCGGACCGCGCGGCCTCCCGGCCCGTGGCGAGCCGCTCCACCACGTGTCGGGTCGCCGCCGGCGACAGATACGCGTCCCCCGCGGCGGCCGCCCGCACCGCCCGGATCAGCTCCGCCGGCGCCGTGTCCTTGAGCAGGAACCCGGCACCCCCGTGCTCCAGCGCCCGCAGGACGTTCTCCCGCTCCCCGAAGGTCGTCAGGACGATCACCCGGGCCTCCGGTGCGGCCCGGCGCAGCTCCGGCAGCGCGGAGAGACCGTCGAGCACCGGCATCTGGATGTCGAGCAGCACCACGTCGGCGGCGTGCGCCCGCGCCGCCTCGACGGCCGCCCGGCCGTCGGCCGCCTCACCGACCACCTCGATGTCCGGGTCCGAGATGAGGATCATCCGGATCCCGGCCCGGATCAGGGGCTCGTCATCGGCGATCACGACCCTGATGGGCTGCCCTGCCACAGCTACTCCCCCACGACTCCGGTAGGACCGAGGACAGCGTCACCGCTGCTCGACCACGTACGACTTCTTCTCGATCAGCTTGCCGTCCTTGAAGCAGAACCGGAAAACGGGCTCCTCGTCGAACTTCTCGCCCGTGTCCGAGGACAGCAGCACCAGACAGTCCGAGCCCTCCGGCCGCGCGGGCCCCTTGCCGGTCAGCCCCACGGTGGCGATCGAATCGCCCGAAGGGAGTCGGTCACGGACCTCCCGCTCGGCCGTGCCGACCTTCACCGCGTCGTACTGCTCGGGCTCGATCATCCCCTTCTCCATCGAACCGATCATGAAGAAGAGACCGAAGCCCGCGGCCACCACGAGCAGCACGACCGCCGCGAACGCGATCCCGCACCCCAGGGCGACCCCGCCGCCCGCGCCCATGCCCCTGCCCCTGCCTCTGCCCCCGCGCACCGCCATCGCCAGCTCCCGCTCCGTGAACGTCCAGTCGGCCGGTCCGACCACGACCGGACGACCATCGCCCACGAGCGGGGTCGTCGACTGCTGCCGGAAGTCGTCGGCGGCATCGACCAAAGGCGCTGCCTCGGCGACGGGCGCCGCCCCGTACGGCAGCATCCCGGCCACCCGGAACCCGCCTCCGTCGGCCGGACCCGCGTGGCACATGCCGCCCACCAGGCGGGCCCGCTCGGCCAGCCCGGTCAGCCCCTGCCCGCCGCTCACCACGTCCTTGGCCGGGCCGCCCTCCGACTCCTCGTTGAGGACCTCCACGACGAAGGCGTCCGGCTCGTACCGCAGCTCGACGCCGATCGGCGCCCCCGGCGCGTACTTGTAGGCGTTGGTCAGCGCCTCCTGCACGATCCGGTACGCGGCGTGGTCCGCGGCCGGCGCCAGCGACCGCTCCTCCCCGACCCGGCGCAGCCCGACCGTGGTCCCGGCCGCTCGGGCCGCCTCCACGAGCCCGTCGATGCCGGCGGTCCCCCGCGCCGCCCGCCCCGTCTCGTCCCCGGCCCGCGCGGGCGCGGAGGCCGTGCCCTCCGTCGCCTCGATCCCGTCGCGCAATATGCCGACGACCTCCCGCAGCTCGTGCATCGCCGTCACCGACGCGTTCCGCAGGACTCCGACGACCTCGCGCTGCCGCTCGCTCAGCTCCCGGTCGACCTCCAGGGCACCCGTGTGCACGGCGATCAGCGCCAGCTGGTGTCCGAGGCTGTCGTGCATGTCCTGGGCGATCCGCTGCCGCTCCCGCAGCCGCGCCTGCCAGGCCACCATGGTCCGCTCCCGCAGCAACTGGGCGTTGCGCTCCTGGAGGGCGTGCAACAGGGTCCGCCGCTGGGTCCAGTAGCGGTGCGCGAGACCGGGCGCGAGCGTGGTGCCCAGGTAGTAGAGGGTCGCGAGGAAGGCCACCGTGAGCAGCCGCTGGCGGTCCCAGGTCTCCAGGAGCGTCCCTCCGACGTCCAGGACGAAGGCGGCCATGAACGCGGCCAGCGCCTGCCCGGCGCTCGCGACGTACCGGCCGGCCGACCAGCTGACGACGATCAGCAGCGGCCCGAAGCCGGGCAGGAAGGGGGCGAGCGCCGCAGTGAGGACGAGGACGCTCGCGGGCAGCCTGCGGCGCAGCAGCGACAGCACGGCGGCACCGGCGGCGACTCCGGCCAGCCGCCAGCCCTCGCCGCCCAGGAGCTCCTCGCTCCCGGCGGCGAGCAGCGCGACGACCACGGCGAGCGAGATCTCACCGGCGGTCCTGCGCCGCGACCACTGTCCGGGTACGGCGAACCATCCCCAGCAGGCAACGGCCCTGGCCCTGATTCCTGTGTCTTTCCCGGTGTCGCTCCCGCTCGCGCCCCGGTCCCCCGACTTCGACATAACGTCCACGCTCGCACCCTAGGCAGCGGCCCCATCCACGGACGTCCGTCTTTCGTCTCGCGCTCCGACGACAAAAGTCGCGACCTCGCCCCAAGCCTTCTCGCACCCGGCACCGGCACGCGGCCCCGACGTGGGAAGGCTCACATTCCACGACACAAACGCGGAAGCCCCGTAGGTCATTGACCTACGGGGCTTCCGTCTGGTGCGCGAGGGGGGAGTTGAACCCCCACGCCCTTTCGGGCACTGGAACCTGAATCCAGCGCGTCTGCCTATTCCGCCACCCGCGCATTGGTGACCTCCAAGCCCCTCACCTTTCGGTGCGAGCGCCTGGCGACATCTGAAGATTAGCACGTCGGAGACCGTGGATTCACATCCCTTGTTTCGTCCCCACTCCCGCAGAACAAGGAGAGAGGGAGGCCTGACGGAGACCCCGAAGGGAACGAGTGAGGGAGGAGAGGAAGGGGAGGCAGGAAGGTGACGGAGCCGGAAGGAACGGAAGGAAGGGAAGAGAACGGATGGAAGGGAGGAACGGAAGGAGAAGGGAGGAAGGTGACGGACCGCACTCCGCTCCGGAGGCCGGACCCCCGGTCCCACCGCCGGTCCCTCCGTCGGGTGCGGGACACTGTCCACAGGCCGCCTCTACGATCCGGGGGAAAGGTCTGTGAGAGGTGACACTCGTCCACAGGGCAGAGAAGGGGAACCAGCCGATTTCCCGACGCGTGGATACGATCAGTAAGCAGTACCAGGACGACAACGACGGAGGAGGTGCCCCATGGGAGTCCTGAAGCGATTCGAGCAGCGCCTCGAAGGTCTGGTCAACGGCACCTTCGCCAAGGTCTTCAAGTCCGAGGTCCAGCCCGTCGAGATCGCCGGCGCGCTCCAGCGCGAGTGCGACAACAACGCGACGATCTGGAACCGCGAGCGGACCGTCGTCCCCAACGACTTCATCGTGGAGCTGAGCGCGCCGGACTACGAGCGCCTCAGCCCCTACTCGGGCCAGCTCGGCGACGAGCTCGCCGGCCTGGTCAGGGACTACGCGAAGCAGCAGCGGTACACCTTCATGGGCCCGATCAAGGTCCATCTGGAGAAGGCCGACGACCTCGACACCGGTCTGTACCGGGTGCGCAGCCGCACACTCGCGTCGAGTACGTCACAGCCGCAGCCGCCCGCCGGCGGACCCCAGCAGCACCAGCAGCACCACCAGCAGCAGGGCCCGGCGCAGGGCCGCGGCGGTTACGGGTACCCCCCGGCCGGCGCCCCGCCCATGCCCGCCTCGCCCCCTCCCGGCGCCCCCGGCCACCGGCCGGCGGCACCCGCCGGGCGTCCGGCGGGCGGCCCCGTGGCCGTGCCCGGCACGGGCACCGGGGCAGGAGCGGGCTCCCGCGTCCGCCACTGGATCGAGATCAACGGCACCCGCCATCAGATCTCCCGCCCGACCCTGGTCCTCGGCCGCAGCACCGACGCGGACGTGAGGATCGACGATCCCGGCGTCTCCCGCCGGCACTGCGAGATCCGGACCGGAACGCCCTCGACGATCCAGGATCTGGGATCCACCAACGGCATCGTGGTGGACGGGCAGCACACCACCCGCGCTACGCTCCGCGACGGCTCGCGGATCGTCGTGGGCAGCACCACCATCGTTTACCGGCAAGCCGAAGGGTGAAGCGGGGGCAATGTCAGAGCTGACCCTGACGGTCATGCGGTTGGGTTTCCTGGCCGTTCTGTGGCTGTTCGTCATCGTGGCCGTCCAGGTCATCCGCAGCGATCTGTTCGGAACGCGGGTGACGCAGCGCGGTTCACGGCGCCAGGACGCCCGGCCGCAGCAGAACACGCGCCAGCAGACCGCCGCGCCTCCGCAGCAGCGCGGCCAGCAGCCGACCGCGGGCGGGCGGCAGCGCCGTGGCGCCCCGACCAAGCTGGTCGTCTCCGAGGGCACCCTCACGGGCACCACCGTCGCCCTCCAGGGCCAGACGATCACGCTGGGCCGGGCGCACGATTCGACGATCGTGCTGGACGACGACTACGCGTCCAGCCGGCACGCCAGGATCTACCCGGACCGGGACGGCCAGTGGATCGTCGAGGATCTCGGGTCCACGAACGGCACCTATCTCGACCGGACCCGCCTCACCACCGCCACACCGATTCCGCTGGGCGCGCCGATTCGCATCGGCAAGACCGTCATCGAGCTGCGGAAGTAGTACGACAATGAGCGGAGCGACCGGAGGGTGGGCAGTGTGGGTCGAGACCGGCTGTACCCCGATGCAGCGTCGACAGGGCAGGTGCGCATGACTCTGTCCCTGCGTTTCGCCGCGGGCTCCCACAAGGGCATGATCCGCGAGGGCAACGAGGACTCCGGCTACGCCGGCCCCCGGCTGCTCGCGATCGCCGACGGCATGGGCGGCCAGGCCGCCGGTGAGGTCGCCTCCTCCGAGGTGATCTCGACGCTCGTCACGCTCGACGACGACGTCCCCGGTTCCGACATCCTCACCTCGCTCGGTACGGCGGTGCAGCGCGCCAACGACCAGTTGCGGATGATGGTCGAGGAGGACCCGCAGCTGGAGGGCATGGGCACGACGCTCACGGCCCTGCTGTGGACCGGTCAGCGCCTCGGCCTCGTGCACGTCGGCGACTCGCGCGCGTACCTGCTCCGTGACGGTGTCCTCACCCAGATCACGCAGGACCACACGTGGGTCCAGCGCCTCGTCGACGAGGGCCGGATCACCGAGGAAGAGGCCACCACCCACCCGCAGCGCTCGCTCCTCATGCGCGCGCTCGGCAGCGGTGACCACGTCGAACCCGACCTCTCCATCCGTGAGGTCCGGGCCGGCGACCGCTATCTGATCTGCTCCGACGGCCTGTCCGGCGTGGTGTCCCACCAGACCCTCGAGGACACGCTCGCCAGCTACCAGGGCCCGCAGGAGACCGTGCAGGAGCTGATCCAGCTCGCGCTGCGCGGCGGCGGCCCCGACAACATCACGGTGATCGTCGCCGACGTCCTCGACGTCGACGGCGGCGACACCCTCGCCGGTCACCTCAGCGACACCCCGGTCATCGTGGGCGCGGTCGCCGAGAACCAGGCCGCCCAGCTGAACGACGGCGGGGCGATGCAGACCCCCGCCGGCCGCGCCTCCGGCCTCGGCCGCCCGGCCCCGCACCAGCAGCCGCCGGCTGGCGGCTTCGGTCCGCCCGGCAGCGGTGACGACCACGGCTACGGCGGCATGCCGCCGCAGGGCTCCTTCGAGTCGTACACGGACGACGACTTCGTCAAGCCGCGCACCGGCCGCAAGTGGCTCAAGCGCTCCTTCTTCCTCGTCCTGGCCCTCGCCCTCGTCGGCGGCGGGCTCTACGGCGGCTGGCGGTGGACGCAGACGCAGTACTTCGTCGGCTCCAAGGACCAGCACGTGGCGCTCTACCAGGGCATCAGCCAGGACCTGGCGTGGGTCTCGCTGTCGAAGGTCGAGAAGGACCACCCCGAGATCGAACTCAAGTACCTCCCCGCCTACCAGCGGAAGCAGGTCGAGGACACGATCGCGGGCGGCAGCCTCGGCAAGGCCGAGACGAAGATCTCCGAGCTGGCCGCGCAGGCCTCGGCCTGCAAGAAGACCGAGCAGCGCCGCGCCGCCGCCGAGAAGGCCGCGGACCAGGCGAGCAAGCCGCCGGCCGAGACGCCGGAAGGCACCGCCACCCCTGACTCCAAGCCCACCACAGCCGCTCCGTCGCCGGGTCCCACCCTCACCGCGGAGGAGCAGAAGCTGGCCTCGAACTGCGGCAAGCAGTAAGCACCCGTAGGGGGCCTTTCACCACCATGAGCGTTGTCACCAACACGACCACCATCGGCGCGATCGAGGCGCCGAGCCGCCGCAACACCGAGCTGGCGCTGCTCGCGTTCGCCGTCGTCATCCCGGTGTTCGCGTACCTCAACGTGGGCCTGGCCATCGACGGCAAGGTCCCGGCCGGCATGGCCGGGTACGGGCTGGGCCTCGCCCTGCTCGCAGGCGTCGCGCACCTCGTGGTGCGGAAGTGGGCCCCGTACGCGGACCCGCTGCTGCTGCCCCTCGCGACCCTGCTCAACGGCATGGGTCTGGTGCTGATCTGGCGCCTCGACCAGTCGCCGCGGCTGATCGCCAAATCCATCCGGGACTTCGGCAGCTTCAGCCCGGACGCCCCGAAGCAGATGCTGTACTCGGCGATCGGCATCGCCATGTTCGCGGGCGTGCTGCTGCTGCTCAAGGACCACCGGGTCCTCCAGCGGTACACGTACATCTCGATGGCGGCCGCCCTCGTCCTGCTGCTGCTGCCGCTCGTTCCAGGCCTCGGCACCCCGGTCTACGGCGCGAAGATCTGGATCAACATCGCCGGGTTCTCCATCCAGCCCGGTGAGTTCGCCAAGATCGTGCTGGCGGTGTTCTTCTCCGGCTACCTCATGGTGAAGCGTGACGCCCTGGCCCTGGCCAGCCGCCGCTTCATGGGGCTCTACCTGCCCCGCGGCCGTGACCTCGGCCCGATCCTGACGATCTGGGCGGTCAGCCTCCTCATCCTGATCTTCGAGAACGACCTCGGTACGTCGCTGCTCTTCTTCGGCATGTTCGTGATCATGCTGTACGTGGCGACGGAGCGGACCAGCTGGATCGTCATGGGTCTGCTGATGTCCGTCGCGGGCGCGGTCGGCGTGGCCTCCTTCGCGAGCCACGTCCAGGCCCGTGTCGACGCCTGGGCCGACCCGTTCGCCTGCGCGGAAACGGTCCCCGCCTGTGACCAGATGACCCAGGTGCTGATGTCCTTCGGCTCCGGCGGCATCCTCGGCACGGGTCTCGGCCAGGGCAACTCGGACCTCATCGGCTTCGCCGCCAACTCCGACTTCATCTTCGCCACCGTCGGCGAGGAGCTCGGACTCACCGGCGTGATGGTCTTCCTGCTCCTCTACGGGCTGATCGTCGAGCGCGGTGTCCGCACCGCCCTCGCCGCCCGCGACCCCTTCGGCAAGCTCCTCGCGATGGGCCTCTCCGGCGCCTTCGCGCTCCAGATCTTCGTCGTCGCCGGCGGCGTGATGGGCCTCATCCCGCTCACCGGTATGACCATGCCGTTCCTCGCGTACGGCGGTTCCTCCGTGATCGCCAACTGGGCCCTCGTCGGCATCCTGATCCGGATCAGCGACACCGCGCGCCGTCCCGCGCCCGCGCCCGCCCCGTCCCCCGACGCCGAGATGACCCAGGTGGTCCGTCCGTGAACAAGCCGCTGCGGCGGGTCGCGATCTTCTGTGGCCTGCTCGTTTTCGCCCTGCTCCTGCGCGACAACTGGCTCCAGTTCGTCCGCGCCGACGAGCTGAACGCCCACTCGCGCAACAAGCGCGTGCAGATCGAGCGGTATGCCAACCCCCGCGGCAACATCATCGTCGACGGCAAGCCGATCACCGGGTCCGCCGACTCGCAGGACACGTTCTACAAGTACAAGCGCACCTACACCGACGGCCCCATGTGGGCCCCGGTCACCGGGTACGCCTCGCAGGCCTACGACGCCAACCAGATCGAGAAGATCGAGGACGGCATCCTCACCGGCAACGACGACCGGCTCTTCTTCGACCGTACGCTCGCCATGTTCACCGGTGAGACGAAGAAGGGCGGCGACGTCGTCACCACCCTCAGCGGTGCCGCCCAGAAGGCCGCCTTCGACGGCCTCGGCAACAACACCGGCGCCGTCGTCGCGATCGAGCCGTCCACCGGCAAGATCCTCGCGATGGCGTCCACGCCGTCGTACGACCCCTCTTCCTTCGCCGGTTACTCCGGCAAGGACGAGAAGGCCTGGGTCGGGCTGGAGAGCGACAAGAGCAAGCCGAAGCTGAACCGCGCCATCCGCGAGATCTACCCGCCCGGCTCCGTCTTCAAGGTCGTCACCGCCGCCGCGGCGCTGGAGAACGGCAAGGTCACCGACATCAACGCGGCGACCGACACCCCCGACGGCTGGAAGATCCCGCTCTCCACCAAGGAGATGATCAACCACGCCAAGGGCTGCGCCAACGCCAGCCTCACCAAGGCGCTGGAGATCTCCTGCAACTCGGTCTTCGCGAAGCTCGGCGACGACGTCGGCCGCGACAAGATGGTGGAGATGGCCGAGAAGTTCGGTTTCAACGCCGAGCAGTTCACCCCGGTCCGCTCCGCAGCCTCCGTCTACGACAAGAAGATGGACCGCGGCGGCAACGCGCTCTCCTCCATCGGCCAGTTCAACACCGCGACCACCCCGCTCCAGATGGCGATGGTCACGGCGGCGATCGCCAACGACGGCAAGCTGATGAAGCCGTACATGATCGACCAGCTGCGCGCCCCGAACCTCGACATCGTCAAGCAGAACGAGCCGGAGGAGATGAGCCGGCCGGTCTCGCAGGAGAACGCCCAGCTGCTCCAGCAGATGATGGAGAACGTCGTCACCAAGGGCACCGGCGGCAACGCCGACCTGCACATGGACGGCGTCAAGGTCGGCGGCAAGACGGGTACGGCCCAGCACGGCGACAAGAACGCGAAGCGCCCGTACGCCTGGTTCATCTCGTACGCCAAGACCGACCAGGGGTCCCCGGTGGCCGTGGCCGTGATCGTCGAGGACTCCGAGGGCACCGACCGCGAGGACATCAGCGGTGGCGGCCTGGCCGCGCCGATCGCGAAGGCCGTCATGAAGGCGGTCATCAAGAGCCGGGGCTGATCCCGGAACGGTACGAACCAGGTAGACGGTACGAACCAGGTACCGGTCAGGTATCAGCTACCGGCCCCGAGCGGAACGTCTTCCCGGGGCCGGTAGCGTATGCGCGAACAGCACACACCGCCGGACCACCCATGGGTGCGGTCGGGACAGACGGAGAGGGCTGGATTAGCTATGGAAGAGCCGCGTCGCCTCGGCGGCCGGTACGAGCTGGGCTCGGTGCTCGGCCGTGGTGGCATGGCCGAGGTGTACATCGCCCAGGACACCCGGCTCGGCCGCACCGTCGCCGTGAAGACGCTGCGGGCCGACCTGGCCCGCGATCCGTCCTTCCAGGCCCGGTTCCGCCGTGAGGCACAGTCCGCCGCCTCGCTGAACCACCCGGCGATCGTCGCGGTCTACGACACCGGCGAGGACTACGTCGACCAGGTCTCCATCCCGTACATCGTGATGGAGTACGTCGACGGGTCGACCCTGCGCGAGCTGCTGCACTCGGGGCGCAAGCTGCTGCCCGAGCGCACCCTCGAGATGACGGTCGGCATCCTCCAGGCGCTCGAGTACTCCCACCGCGCCGGCATCGTGCACCGCGACATCAAGCCGGCGAACGTCATGCTGACGCGCACCGGCCAGGTCAAGGTCATGGACTTCGGCATCGCGCGCGCCATGGGCGACGCGGGCATGACCATGACCCAGACCGCCGCGGTGATCGGCACCGCCCAGTACCTCTCCCCGGAGCAGGCCAAGGGCGAGCAGGTCGACGCCCGGTCCGACCTGTACTCCACGGGCTGCCTGCTGTACGAGCTGCTGACCGTCCGGCCGCCCTTCGTGGGCGACTCGCCGGTCGCGGTCGCGTACCAGCACGTCCGCGAGGAGCCGCAGCCGCCGAGCAACTTCGACCCCGAGATCACGCCGTCGATGGACGCCATCGTCCTCAAGGCGCTGGTCAAGGACCCCGACTACCGCTACCAGTCGGCGGACGAGATGCGCGCGGACATCGAGGCCTGCCTCGACGGTCAGCCGGTCGCGGCCGCCGCGGCGATGGGCATGGGGATGGGCATGGCGGGCGCGCCCGCGTACGGCGGGGGCTACGGCGGTTATCCGCCGGAGGACCAGCCGACCACCGCCCTGCGCCAGGCCGACCCGGCCGGTCAGACGTCGATGATGCCCCCGGTCAACGGGGACGACGGTGGCTACGGCTACGACGACCGTCCGGACCGGCGCCGCGGTGGTGGCCAGAAGAAGTCGAACACCTCGACGATCCTGCTGGTCCTCGCGGGCATCCTGGTGCTCGTCGGCGCGATCTTCATCGGCGTCTCGCTGATGGACAAGAAGGAGGGGCCCCAGCAGGTCCTGGTCCCCCAGCTCGTCGGTCAGCCGCTGAAGACGGCGGAGGGTCTCGCGGCGAACGCGCAGGTGAAGGCGGTCCAGGCCGGCACCGAGCGCTGCGACGAGCCCAAGGGCTCCGTCTGCCGGCAGTCCCCGGTCGCGGACAACATCGCGAAGATGGACACCGGCAGCACGATCCAGGTGTACGTCTCCGAGGGCGCCCCCCTCGAAGAGGTCCCGGACGTCGTCGAGCAGTCGCAGGAGCGCGCCGAGGAGAGCCTGAAGGCCAAGGGCTTCAAGGTCAAGGTCGAGCAGCAGGAGTCCGATGAGGACCCGGGCACGGTCCTGAGCACGGACCCGCAGGGCGGCACCAAGGCGGAGAAGAACTCCGAGGTGACGATCACGGTCGCGAAGCAGATGCAGACGACGGTTCCCCCGGTCGTCGGCAACCCGCTCGCTCAGGCCGAGCAGCAGCTGAAGGACCTGGGCTTCACCGTGGTCACGCAGTACGTGGACTCGGATCAGCCCAAGGACCAGGTCGTGAAGCAGACCCCGGACGGCAACTCCTCGGTCGGGAAGAACTCCGAGGTGACGCTCCAGGTCTCCAAGGGCCCGCAGCAGACCCAGGTCCAGATCCCCACGGACATCGCGACGAAGCCGTTCAAGGACGTCAAGGCGCAGCTTGAGGCCTTGGGTCTGGTCGTCGTCCAGCAGGGCTCCGACAAGGAGGACGCCACGGTGATCACCTCGAACCCGGGGCCGGGTTCGATGATCAACACCGGTGAGACGGTCACGGTCATCACCGTGGGCGGCGGCGGCAACCCCGGCGACAACGGCGGCAACCCGGGCGGCGACCCCAACGGCGGGGACAACAACAACGGCGGCGGCTTCTTCGACTGACGGCCCGACCCGCACGCGCACCCGCACGCGCACGCATCACGACCGAGCCCCGGCATCCATGGGATGCCGGGGCTCGGTCGTAGGGCGGCGGGTGTCAGCGCAGCTCCGCCGGTGGGGTGCGGTCGCGGTCGACCTTCTCCGTGCGTTCCAGTTCGCCCCAGACGATGTACCGGTAGTCCGAGGTGTACATCGGGGTGCAGGTCGTCAGCGTGATGTAGCGGCCCGGCTCGGTCTTGCCGGATTCCTTCGGCACGGGCTGGAGGACGTCCACGTTGTACTTCGTCGTCTCCGGCAGCGACTTGTAGACCTTGTAGACGTACCAGGTGTCCTTGGATTCAAAGACGATCGCGTCGCCGGTCTTCAGCTTGTGGATGTTGTGGAACTTCGCGCCGTGCCCGTCGCGGTGGGCGGCGAGCGTGAAGTTGCCCTTCTTGTCCTGCGGGAGGGCGGACTCGATCGGGTCGGTGTAGTAGCCGGCGACGCCGTTGTTGAGGATGCCGCTGGTGGTGCCCTGCTTGACCAGGACCTCGCCGTTGTCCATGGCCGGCACGTGCAGGAAGCCGATGCCGTCCTTGGTGTCGAGGGCTCCGGGGCCGTCGGCCCAGCGGTCGCGGACCTGGGCGCCGTCCTGGTCGGCGGCGCGGTCGGCGAGGACGTTGGTCCACCACAGCGAGTAGACGACGAACAGTCCGAGCACCAGGCCCGCTGTGATGAGGAGTTCGCCGAAGACGCTGATGATCCCGGCGATCCGGTTACGCGCGCGTGCCACTAGGTCGTCCCGTCGTCCCGTCCGGAGGTGTCGGGTCTCAGCCTACGAGTGCCTCGGGCTTCCCCTTGCTGCGCGGGCGTTCCTCGACCAGCTGGCCCCAGACGATCATGCGGTACGTGCTCGTGAACTCGGGCGTGCACGTGGTGAGTGTGATGTACCGGCCGGGTTTCGTGAAACCGGATCCCTTCGGGACCGGGTCGATCACCGAGACGTTCGACGGCGAGGTCTGGGGCAGGATGCTCGCCATCTTGTAGGTGTAGTACGCGTCCTGGGTCTCGACGACGATCGGGTCCCCGGGCTTGAGCTGGTTGACGTACCGGAACGGTTCGCCGTGCGTGTTGCGGTGTCCGGCGACCGCGAAGTTGCCCTGCTTGTCGGCCGGCATGGCCGTCTTGAGCTTGCCCTCGGAGTAGTGGCCGACCATGCCCTTGTCGAGGACCTTGGTCTTGTTGATGCCCTCGGCGATGGGCACGACGACGTCGAGCTTGGGGATGTACATGATGGCGAAGCCCTCGCCGGGCTCGAAGGCCTCCGGCTTGCTGTCGCCCTTGGCCCAGGTGTCCTCGATCTGCTCCTTGGCGCGGTCGGTCTGCTGACCGGCGCGGACGTTCGTCCACCACAGCTGGTAGGTGACGAAGAGCAGCATGACGACGCCGAAGGTGATGAACAGTTCCCCGATGACCCGGCTGGCGACGACGCCGACGCTGTCCTTGGCCGCGCGGGCGGCGCGGCGGGCCTCCACGCGGGAGAGAGGGCGGGGTTTGGATCCAGGGGCCGTTCCAGGGGCCCCAGGAGTGGCCGAGGGGGTGGTGCCGCGGCCCTTGCCCCTGCCGCCGCCCTTGGCCGCGCGGCGCCGCTCGGCCCGTCCGGGCCCCGGAGGCGTCTCCACGGCCCGTAGAGCCACCGTCTCGTCCCGTGGGGCCGATGGGGCCTGGGAGGCCTGTGAGGGCTCCTCAGAGCCGTACGGCGCGTACGGCGCCTCGTACGCGGGCTCCTGCGGGGCCTCGTAGCTGGGCGGGGCCTCGTAGGCGGGCTCGTACGCCGGCTCGTGCGGAGCCTCGTAGGTGGGCGGAGCCTCGTAGGTGGGCGGAGCCTCGTAGGCGGGCGAGGCCTCGTAGGCGGGCTGCGGCTCGTACGTCGGACGGGGGTCGTACGGAGCCTCGTACCCGGCGCCGGGCCCCGCTGCCCCGGTCCCGGGGTCGTACGACGGCTCGTACGCCGTCGGCTCGTACGCCGTCGGCTCGTACGGCAGTTGCTGCTCCCCGTGCCCGTACGGGTCCACGGGTATCGGCTCCGGCTCCGGGCCTCCCGCGTCCCGGAACCACGGCGAGCCCGTCGTCACGCGACGGCCTTGCCCACCACCGGCGCGAGCCCCGCCGACCGGCCGACCGCCCCCTTGTCGCCGCACCGCTCCAGCCAGTTGGCGAGCATCAGGTGGCCGTGCTCGGTGAGGACCGACTCGGGGTGGAACTGCACCCCTTCGACGGGCAGTTCACGGTGGCGCAGCCCCATGATGATGCCGTCCTCGGTCCGCGCGGTGACCTCGAGCTCGGCCGGCAGGGCGGCGGGCTCGGCGGCCAGCGAGTGGTAGCGGGTCGCGGTGAAGGGCGAGGGCAGACCGGCGAAGACGCCCTGTCCCTCGTGCGTGACCAGGGAGGTCTTGCCGTGCAGCAGCTCGGGCGCGCGGTCGACGACGCCGCCGTACGCCACGGCCATCGACTGCATGCCGAGGCAGACGCCGAAGACGGGCACGCCGGTGTCGGCGCAGTGCCGGACCATGTCGATGCAGACCCCGGCCTGCTCGGGCGCGCCGGGCCCGGGCGACAGCAGGACGCCGTCGAAGCCGTCCTGGGCGTGGCTCAGCTCGACCTCGTCGTTGCGGAGCACCTCGCACTCGGCGCCGAGCTGGTAGAGGTACTGAACGAGGTTGAAGACGAAGCTGTCGTAGTTGTCGACGACGAGAATCCGCGCGCTCACTGGCCGTCCACCGTCACATCGTTGAACGGAAGCAGCGGCTCCGCCCAGGGGAACACGTACTGGAAGAGGGCGTAGACGACTGCGAGTACCAGCACGATCGAGATCAGTGCCCGCACCCACGCGTTGCCCGGCAGATGCCTCCAGATCCAGCCGTACATGACGTCGACCGCCCCTTCCGTTCGTTACGGGGACCAGAGTACGGGGCGAGGGGGCCGTGAGGGGTCAGCTGTCCAAAGCCTGTGGACGACCGTCGGTCACCGGCTGTGTGCCGTCGAGGTGCGCCCAGACGATCAGCCGGTGGCTGCTGCCCCACTCGGGTTCGCAGGTGGTGAGGGTGAGGTAGCGGCCGGGCCCGTCGAAGCCCGACTTCCTCGGTACGGGGGCGACGACCCCGACATCGGTGGGCACGGTCCGGTAGGGACCGCGGTCGATCCGGTACGTGAACCAGGTCGTCCCGTCGGTGAGGACCACCGCGTCGCCGGGGCGCAGCCGCGGGAAGTCCTTGAACGGGTCGCCGTACGTGCGGCGGTGGCCCGCGACGGAGAAGTTGCCGGTCGCGCCGAGGCGGGCGGTGGCCGCGTAGTGCCCGAGGCCCTTCTTCAGGATGCCGGGACCGGTGCCTTCGAGGACGGGCCACTTCCAGTCCTTGCCGAGCCGGGGGACGTACATGACGGCGATCCCCTTGCCGGGGGCGTAGGCCGGCGGCTTGGGGGCGGGCGGGGCCGAGGGCCCCGACGAAGGCCTCGGCGACGCCCCCGACAGGGGCGGCGGCGACGGTGACGGTGCGATCGGGGTGTCCGCCCACTCCCGCTGGAGGGTCTCGATCTGGCCGGCGCTCGCGCTCTCGGCCTGGACACCGGTCCAGTACAGGACGTACACGACGAAGAGGACGATCAGGGTGCCGACCGTCAGGCACAGCTCGCTGAAGGTCCGCACGACGAGCCGCAAGCCGCCCACGCGCCCCTCCCCGCAGTCCCTCCGGTCAGCTCACCAATCACTGACCATTCAGCTCACCGCTCGGCGTACCGCTCGGCTCACCGCTCCGCTGACGGGTCAGCCGACCGGCTTCGCGTAGTGGAGGTCCACTGTGCCCGAGTAGCCCGGCAGAGTCACCGCCTTGTGGTCGTCGACTTTCCAGCCGAGCCCGTACGCCTTGACGTACAGCTGGTAGTTCTGGAGGGCCGGGGAGTCGGCGAGCGCCTTGCTCAGCTTCCCGCGGTCGCCGACGGCCGTGATCTTGTACGGGGGCGAGTAGACGCGGCCCTGGAGGATCAGGGTGTTGCCGACGCAGCGCACGGCGCTGGTCGAGATGAGCCGCTGGTCCATGACGCGGATGCCCTCGGCGCCGCCCTGCCACAGGGCGTTGACGACCGCCTGGAGGTCCTGCTGGTGGATGACGAGGTCGTTGGCCTGCGGCTCGGGGTAGCCCGGGGCGGCCTGGGCGTTCGGCGGGGCGTCGTCGAGGGTGACGGTGAGGCCGGAGCCGGAGACCTCCGTGGTGCCCGCGCTCGCCGCGAGGGCGTCGAGCTTCGCGTCCTCCGCACGGGTGGAACCGTCGTCGCGGGCGGCGAGGCCGTCGACCTGGGCGCGGAGGGCGGCGGTGGACTCGTCGAGCCCGGCGTTCTTGTGGCTGCGTTCCTCGATGAGGTCGGAGAGCCTGAGGAGCGAGGCGTCCGTGCGGATGTTCGTGCCCTTGGCGGTGTTGAAACTCGTGACGAAGATCAGTCCGGCGAGGGCGAAGACGGCAAGGGTGAGCACCCGGACGGGGCGCCACCTCGTGGTGCGGCCCGGCCCTGTGGGAGTGTCGGCGGAATTGCTCAACGTACCCTGATCCCCTTCGGTGCCGCGGAACCACTACGCTAACGGACGCCCGGGGGACGCAGTCTTCCTCCTACGTCACATCCCGGCGCCAGCCACAGTTCCCTGCGCGGTCACGCAGCGCATCGACAGGAGAGTCCCTCGTGCCGAAGTCACGTATCCGCAAGAAGGCCGACTTCACGCCTACGCCCACCAAGCAGGCCACCAACATCAAGCTGACGAACCGCAGCTGGGTGGCGCCCGTGATGCTGGCGTTGTTCGCCATCGGGCTGGTGTGGATCGTGGTCTTCTACGTCACCGACGGTTCGATGCCGATCGAGGCGCTCCGCAACTGGAACATCGTGGTGGGCTTCGGCTTCATCGCGGCGGGTTTCGGCGTCTCCACGCAGTGGAAGTAGCCGGCGGTTTATCGGCTGGACCGGCGGCTCGTCAAGCTCTCCCCTGAACTTATCCACAGCGTTGTACACAGCACTGGATAACTTACGAAGATCTGTGGATAACTTGCACGAGATTGACGCCGGTATGACCGCTCCGTGACCGTAATCACGTGCGGCAGGACGGGAAACACCCCTCGCCTCCCTGGAGAAACACCAGGTCAGAGGCGAGGGGTGCCGCGTTTCCCCCAGCCGAGGGAACGATCCGCCACACACTGTGGATAACTCTGGGGAAAGCTCGTGAAAGAGCTCGTCCACAGCCCTCTGCGCTCAGGTGAGCGCTGCGGATCGGGCGAGCACGAGCCCCAGGTCGATCAGCAGCACCAGTCCACAGGCCCCGTACTGCACGAGGTCCCTGCGCGCCCTCGGGGCGTGCACGAGCACGTACGTCACCACGACGCCGGCGACGAGACCGCCGACATGGGCCTCCCAGGAGATCCCCGGACGGGTGAAGGTCATGAGCAGCGACAGCGCCACGAAGAGGACCACCGGGCGCATGTCGTGGCGCTTGCGGCGGGCCAGCACGACCCAGGCGCCGATCAGGCCGTAGACGATGCCGGAGGCGCCCAGCGAGGGCTGGTTCTGCGCGGCGACGAGATAGGCCAGCACGGAGCCGGAGAGCCCGGAGAGCAGGCACAGGATCGCGTACCGGATCCGGCCGAGCTCGGGCTCGACGATCCCGCCGATCACCCACAGGCCCAGCACGTTGAAGAGGATGTGCCAGACCTCCTGGTGGAGGACGGTCGACGTCAACAGCCGGTACCACTCGCCGTCCGCGACCCCGACGACCTCGCCCAGCGCCGGCATGTAGGCGTAGCCGATGAGCACGAGCTCGTCGACGAACCGGTCCCCGAGCACCAGCACCAGGAGGAAGACCACGAGGTTGATCCCGATGAGGATCTTGGTGACGAGGCGGTCGTCGGCCGTCACCCTGCCGCCCGCGAGCGTCCGGGGCTGATTGGCATCGGCGGCGTGGCCGGTCCCCGAACCGTTGCGCACACAGTCCGGGCACTGGAAACCGACGGAGGCGGAGATCATGCACTGCGGGCAGATGGGCTTGTCGCAGCGGGCACAGCGGATGCCGGTCTCGGCCTCCGGATGGCGATAACAGCGGGGCAGACCGGACTGCGGGCCCTTGGGGGGCTTCGCCCCGTCCATGCCTTCCATCCCTTCCCTCACTTCCTCACGTCCCCATTCCTCACGTCCCCATTCCTCGGCTCCTCGCTTGGGCGCTTGGGCGCTTGCTCGCTTCGGCGCTTCGGCGGTTGCTCGCTTCGGCGCTTGCTCGCTTGTTCGCGCCGCCTCAGCGCTTCTCGATCACCACGGACTCGATCACCACGTCCTGGAGCGGGCGCTCGGTGTGCGGATCGGTCGCGACCGCCGCGATCGCGTCCACGACCTTCCGGCTCTCCTGGCCCGCGACCTCGCCGAAGATGGTGTGCTTGCGGTTCAGCCAGGTCGCGGCACCGACCGTGACGAAGAACTGCGAGCCGTTGGTGCCCGGGCCGGCGTTGGCCATGGCCAACAGGTACGGACGGTCGAAGAAGAGCTCCGGGTGGAACTCGTCGGCGAACTCGTAACCGGGTCCGCCCGTGCCGTTCCCCAGCGGGTCGCCGCCCTGGATCATGAAGCCCTTGATGACCCGGTGGAAGACCGTGCCGTCGTAGAGCGGGTCCGAGGAGACCTTGCCGGTGGCGGGGTGCGTCCACTCGCGCTCGCCACCGGCGAGCTCGACGAAGTTGCGCACCGTCTTCGGGGCGTGGAACGGCATCAGCCGGACCTCGATGTCGCCCAGGCTCGTCTTGAGGATCGCGTACAGCTGCTCGGCCACGGTCGCCTTCCGTCCACGTCTTGTCGCGTCATGTCACGCCTGATGCCACGTCTGTTCTCTGGCGTGACCGATCCTCGCATGCCCTGGATCACCGCCCGGCATGCCGCGGATCACCGCCCGGCATCGCCCCGGATCACCGTCCGGCATGCCCCGGATGCCCGCCCCGCATGCCGGACCTCGATCCGACGGGCATGATTCCGAAAAGGATGGAAAGGTGAAAAACCGACATCGTCGCCACCGAGGAGGAGGAATCCCGTGACCCGCATGGACAGCGTGCGCGCCGCATCAGATTCGGCGAAGGAGAGCGTCCTGCACGCCGCGGAAGTGGTGGCGCCGTACGCCGAAACGGCCAAGGACCAGGCCACGTACTACGCGCACGAGGCGCGGGTGCGGATCGCGCCGAAGGTCTCGAAGGCCACACGGCAGGCCCGAGTACAGGCGCGTGCGCAGTATGCCGCGCATGTCGCACCGCACGTACCGCCGCGGGTCGACGCGGCCGCGCAGCGCGCGGCGGTCATGACCCGCTCAGCCGCCCGTCAGGCGGCCGACTACACCGTTCCGCGTGTCGAGCACGCGGTCGCCGCGACCGGTCCCGTCCTGGAGGAGGCCGGGTCGCGTTCCACCGCCGCCTGGGCCGCGCTGCGCGGACAGGTGACGCCGAAGGAAATTCAGAAGCTCATGAAGCAGCACGAGCGGCGTGTCAGGGCCGGACGCCTCGCCAAGGGACTCGTGGTCCTCGGCTTGGTGGTCGGCGGTGCTTTCGTCGCCTGGAAGTGGTGGGACAAGCAGGCCAATCCCGACTGGCTGGTCGAGCCGCCCGCTCCCACCGAGGTGGGCGAGGGATCCACGTTGTCGTCCGGCGACGGCAATGGGGGATTCCTCGATCCGGAGGTGGAGGTCAAGGAGACCGAGGCGGAGGCCCAGATCGAGGCGGATGCCGAGGCCGAGGCCGAGGCGGACGCCGAAGCCGATGCCACGGAGCGCGACGAGCGTCGCTGACCGCTGCGGGCCGGTCCAAGAGAAGAGGGTCCGAGGGTGGTGCCAGGTCTGAAGGTGGTGCCAGGTCTGAAGGTGGTGCCAAGTCCGAGGGTGGTGCCAGGTCCGACGGTGGTGCTCTGAGGGGCTTGTTCGGAGAGTCTCGCGGGTCTCACGGTTCTCGCAGGTCTCGCGGGTCTCGCGGGTCTCGCGGGTCTCGCGGGTCTCGCGGTTCTCACGGTTCTCACGGGTCTCGCGGTTCTCACGGGTCTCGCGGTTCTCACGGCGTGGGGAGTACGTGTGCGTGTGCTTGTACGCGTACGCCTGCTCCCCACGTCCTACGCGCCCGTCGCCGGCGCCGTCGCGGCGAGCGCCAGCTCCGTCAGCGCGACCGGGTCGCTCTCGGCCGCGCCACCCGCGTGACGGTGGCGTACCGAGGGGGAGGAGCCGTGGGCCTCGGCGCCGATGCGCTGCTTGATGGTGGGCGGCAGGGAACGGTCACCGGCGAGGGGCCACCGGTGCGTCCGCTGTGCCGGTACGGAGGCGAGGGCACGCTCCGAAGCGGCGGGGACCCCGGCGGCGACGGCGGAGCCGGCCGGCTCCTCGGGCTGCTGCACGGCGGGCTGCTGGGCCGCGGCGGCGGTGCTCGCCAGGCCGACGGAGGCGAGCAGGGCGAAGAGGACGGAGATGAAGGCGGTCCAGAACTGCTTGACCTTGGCGGTGGCCATGATCCCTCACTTTCGTGACGTTCTCGGATGGTTCATTTCGGGTTGCGCGCTTTACGTACTTTCCACATGATGTGGATGCGCCCCCGGATTCCCGAGGACCGACGCCGCCGCCGCGCAGTTCTTCCGATGAACACCACCCGTACGGATCAGTGGCCACCTCCCGGCCCGGGCGTCCTAGCTCATTGCCTTCCTCACCAGCTCGGCGATCCGCGCCTCGTCGGCGGCGGTCAGCTCCTTCAGGGCGTAGGCGGACGGCCACATCGTGCCGTCGTCGAGGTTCGCCACGTCGTTGAAGCCGAAGGTCGCGTACCGCGCGTTGAACTTCTGCGCGCTCTGGAAGAAGCAGACGACCTTGCCGCCCTTGGCGTACGCGGGCATCCCGTACCAGAGCTTCGGCGCGAGCTCCGGAGCGGTCTCCTTGACCACGGCGTGGATGCGCTCCGCCATGACCCGGTCCGAGTCCTCCATCTCGGCGATCTTCGCGACCACGGCCGCCTCCTCCTCCGCCGCCTTGTCGGCGCGCGATCCGCGGCGCGCGGACGCCCTCACCTCCTTGGCGCGCTCCTTCATCGCGCTCCGCTCCTCCGTGGTGAATCCCTCAGACGTCGCCTCGGACGTCGCCTCGGACGTCGCCTCGGACGTCGCCTCGGCGGCGGACTTGGCTGCGGACTTGGCTGCGGACTCGGCGGAGGACTTCTGCGTGTTCGTCATGGCGAGTTCCTTCTCTCGTACGAGTACGGACGTGGGTACGGCTACGGGAGGGCCGTCAGCCCCACGCGCCGGCGATCTGCCGGGTCGTGGCGTCGAGCCGGTTGAACAGGTTGGCGACGCCGACCATGAGGATGATCGCGGCGAGTCGCTTCTCGTCGTCGTACGTGGCGGCCGTGTCCCAGACCTCGTCGCTCACCGAGTCGGGCCGGGGGATCGCGGCCGTCCTCGACGGCCTCAGCCGCCGGCCGGGGGCAGACTGAGGGCGAGCCGCTCCAACAGGTCGGCGAGGTGCGCCCGTTCGTCCTCGCCGAGCCCTTCGAGGAGCCGGCGCTGGTTGTCGAGGTGGACGGCGATGAGTTCGTCGGTCAGCGCGACGCCCGCCGGGGTGAGGCTGATGAGGCGGCCGCGTGAATCCTCCTCGGCGACGGTCCGGGCGACCAGACCGCGGTGTTCGAGCCGGTCGACCCGCTTGGTGATCGCGCCGGTGGTGACCAGGACGGTACGGCTGAGCTCGCCCGCGGACAGCGCGTAGGGCTCGCCGGACCGCCGGAGGGCGGCGAGGACGTCGAAGTCGCCGCTGCCCAGCCCCGCGGCGCCGAACGGCGGGCGCAGCCGCTGGTCCAGCGCGTCGGTGAGCCGGAAGAGGCGGCCGATGACGAGCATCGGCGTCGGGTCCAGATCGGGTCGCTCGCGTCGCCACTGGTCGACGATGGCGGCGATGGCATCTCCCTGCATCCCTTCACTCTATCTTCCACGGATGATAAAAAACCTTCCATGGAAGATAAATCCACGCGCCGCCGCCTCGTCGCCGCGAGCCTCGCCGGGTCGATCGGCGACGGCATCTACGTGCCGCTCACGATGCTGTTCCTCCACTCGCTCACCGGCCTGTCCCTGACGTCGATCGGCACCGGCCTGACGATCGCCGGGCTCTGCGCGCTGGCGTTCATGCCGGCCGCGGGGGTCCTCATCGACCGGTTCGGCGGCCGGCGGGTGCTCATCGGCGTGCTCGCGCTGCGCGCGGCCGGCTTCGCGGCCTACCCCTTCGCCGACTCCTACCCCGCCTTCCTGGCGATCGCCCTGGTCGTCGCCGTCGGGATGTGGGCCTCCTCGCCCAGCCAGCAGGCACTGATCGGCGACATCGCCCGAGGCACCGAACGCGACCGGCTCCTGGCCTGGGACCGCAGCCTGCGCAACGCCGGTATGGGAGGCGGCAGTCTCGCGGCGGCCGGCATGCTCGCCTGGAACGGCACCACGGGCTTCGTCGCCGCCTCGGAGACCCTGGCCGTCGTCTTCTGCTGCGCCGCGGTCCTCGTGACCCGGATCCCGAACGTCCGCGGCCCCGCCGAGCGGCCGCAGGCGCGCGAGGGATACCGGCAGGTGCTCGCCGACCGGCCCTACCTGCTCGTCACGGCGGCCAACTTCCTGATCGCCTTCGGCTACACCACCCAGGCCATGGCCCTGCCGGTCTTCCTCACCCGCGACATCGCCCTGCCCGACGCCCTGGCCGGCACCGTCTTCGCGGTCAACACCGCCCTGGTCGCCGGGCTCGGCGTCCCCGCCGCCCGGCTGACGCTGCGCGGCAGACGCACGCGGGCCGCCGCACTCGGAGCGGTCGTCTTCGCGCTCTCCTTCGCCGCCTTCGCGCTGCTCCCCCGGCTCGTCAGCGGCCCGAACGCCCTCGTCGCCGTCCTCGCGGTCGCCGTGCTCTACACCGCCGGCGAACTCGTCCACTCCGCACCCTCGCAGGGCCTCTCCGTCCAGGCGGCCCCCGACCACCTGCGGGGCCGGTACCTGTCGGTCTACCAGCTGTCCTGGTCCGCCTGCCGCACCGTCGCCCCCATGCTCCTGGGCTTCCTCCTCGACGCGGGGCAGTGGCAGCTGTGGACCGTCCTCGCGCTGATGGTCCTCACGGGCGCGGCGATCCTCCTGTGCGCCGAACGCTCACTGCCGCCCCACGCGGTCACCCCCGGCCCCGATCCCGCCCACACACCCGCCCACACACCCGCTCCCACCTCCGCTCCCACCTCCGCCCCCGCCCCCGCCCCCGCTTCCGACGGACGGCGTCAGCTGCCGCCCAGCGCGTCGGCGACCTCCCGTGCGAACACCTCGGGGTTGTCGAACATGATGTTGTGCCCGCAGTCCGGGACCGCCCGGACGGTCACGCCCGAGGCCACCAGACCCTCCACATCGGCCGGCTCCCCGTCGGCCGCCGGGTGAAGGCAGGTACGGGGGACCGACAGGCCCGCCAGATGCTCGCGGAGAGCGGGAACGGTCCCCCGAGCCCGATGGACCGTGGTGCGGTACAGCGCCTCGCGTCCCGCCAGGCGCATCGTGGACCACCAGACCGGGCCGACCCGCTCCTCGGTCCGCTCCCACCCGTCGGCGAGGAACTCCTCCTCCGTGTACGCCGTGATCCCGCTGCTGCCGGGAACGGGCACCATCGGCGCCGGGTCCAGGACGGAGTCCACGAGCACCAGGTTCGCGACCAGCCGCGGGTGGCGGGCGGCGAGCAGGATCGCCACCGCACCACCGAGGCTGTGCGCGATGACCTCGGCACCCGTCACATCGGCGGCCTCCAGCGCCGCCGCCACGGCGTCCGCGTGCGCCTCCAGCGTGTACGTGAAGTCCGTCGGACGGTCGCTGATGCCGAAGCCGAGCAGGTCGAGCAGCAGTGACCGGCGGCCGGTCAGCAGGGGGTGCGCGGCGGCGGCGGCCCAGTACACCGGCGAGGTGGAACCGAGTCCGTGCAGGTAGAGCCGGGCCGGCTCGGTGCCGGGGATCTCCACCCAGCGGATGAGGTCGCCGTTCGGGGTCACGGGGGCATGGCGCATGGCCGACTCCTTGATCGTCAGGGGCCACCGACGATACCTCGTCATCGAGGTATAGCGATATCGATATACCTCCGCCTCTGGGATCTGACAGCATGGGCGCATGCTCAAGCTCGCGATTCTCGGGTTCCTCCACGACCGGCCGATGCACGGCTACGAGCTGCGCCGGCACCTGGCCGCACTGACCGGCCACATCCGCCCGATCAGCGACGGCACCCTCTATCCCGCGATCAAGCGCCTCGAAACCGACGGCCTGCTCGTCCGCGAGACAGAACCCGGATCCACCGCCGCCCCCCGGCACACCCTGCACCTCACCCCGGCCGGCCGGGCGGCACTGCACGAACGACTGCGCACACCCGAGCAGTTGGACATCAGCGACGAGAACCGCTGGTTCACCGTGCTGGCCTTCCTCCGCCACCTCGACGACCCCGCCGAGCAGGCGACCGTGCTCCGCCGCCGGCTCGCCTTCCTCGACGAGCCCGCCAGCTTCTTCTACGACGGCGCCGTACCCCTGGGTGCGGAGGAGATCACCGACCCGTTCCGCAGCGGCATCCTGCTGATCGCCCGGGCGACGTCGCAGGCCGAACTGGCCTGGCTGCACGACATGATCGCCACCCTCGGCGACCAGCCCCTCCCGTCGGCGGGAGAGCGCTGACATCCCGCACGGGAAAAGGGGACAAAAACACCCCCTTGAACTGCGTTTCCGCAGTTCAAGGGGGTGCAAGAGAGTGGAGCCTAGGGGAGTCGAACCCCTGACATCTGCCATGCAAAGACAGCGCTCTACCAACTGAGCTAAGGCCCCGGAACGAGAACAGCGTACCGGGTCTCCCCCCATGTCCGGCAAAAGGATAGGGACTCCCGGTCCACGACCACTCTCCGTAAGATGCTGATCGAGGTTCGCAGTGGCGAACCTAAGGGATGGGGAGAAGTAATGGACGCAGCGCAGCAAGAAGCCACGGCAAGAGCCAGAGAGCTTCAGCGCAGTTGGTACGGGGAGCCGTTGGGGGCGCTCTTCCGTCGGCTGATCGACGATCTCGGGCTCAACCAGGCCAGGCTCGCGGCCGTGCTCGGGCTCTCCGCGCCCATGCTGTCCCAGCTGATGAGCGGCCAGCGGGCCAAGATCGGCAACCCGGCCGTCGTCCAGCGCGTCCAGGCCCTCCAGGAGCTCGCCGTCCAGGTCGCCGACGGCAGCGTCAGCGCCGCCGAGGCCACCGACCGGATGGACGAGGTCAAGAAGTCGCAGGGCGGCTCCGTCCTCACCAGCACCGCCCAGACCGCCACCGGCTCCGGCGCCCCGACCGTGCGCCGCGTGGTCCGCGAGATCCAGTCCCTGCTGCGGTCCGTGGCGGCCGCGGGCGACATCATCGACGCGGCCGACTCCCTCGCCCCGGCGCACCCGGAACTGGCAGAGTTCCTCCGGGTGTACGGCGCGGGGCGCACCGCGGACGCGGTCGCGCACTACGAGTCGCACCAGAACTGACGCGGGACCGGCGCTCGGCCGGTACCGGGGGTCCACGACACGACGGGGAGCGGGCGCAGCGCGATGGGTGAGGTCTTCGCTGGTCGGTACGAGCTGATCGACCCGATCGGACGGGGCGGGGCGGGCGCGGTGTGGCGTGCCTGGGACCACCGGCGCCGGCGGTACGTGGCGGCCAAGGTGCTCCAGCAGAGCGACGCCCACACGCTGCTCCGCTTCGTCCGCGAGCAGGCGATGCGGATCGACCATCCGCACGTCCTCGCCCCGGCCAGCTGGGCCGCCGACGACGACAAGGTCCTCTTCACCATGGACCTGGTCGCCGGCGGCTCGCTGGCGCACGTCGTCGGGGACTACGGCCCGCTGCCGCCCCGCTTCGTCTGCACCCTGCTCGACCAGCTGCTCTCCGGTCTGGCCACGGTGCACGCCGAAGGCGTCGTCCACCGGGACATCAAGCCCGCCAACATCCTGCTGGACGTCACCGGAACCGGACGGCCGCACCTGCGGCTCTCCGACTTCGGCATCTCCATGCGCAAGGGCGAACCCCGGCTCACGGAGACCGACTACGTGATCGGCACGCCCGGTTACTTCGCACCCGAGCAACTCCTCGGCGCCGAGCCGGACTTCACCGCCGACCTGTTCGCCGTCGGCCTGGTCGCGCTCTATCTCCTCCAGGGCCGCAGCCCGGACTCCCAGGCCCTCGTCTCGCACTTCCTCACGCACGGCACCCCGAGCGCCCCCGAGGGCCTTCCGGAGCCGCTGTGGCAGGTGCTCGCCGGGCTGCTCCAGCCCGACCCGCAGGCCCGCTTCCGGACGGCCACGGGCGCGCGCAAGGCGCTGGACGCCGCCGCCGAGATGCTGCCCGAGCCGCGTCCCGACGAGCCGCCGGTCGAGATCTTCGACCAGATCGGCCCGCTGCCGACCGGCTTCGGCCCCCAGGGCCCGACGAGCCCGACGAGCCCGACGAGCCCGACGAGCCCGACGAGCCCCACGGGCCCCACGGGCCCCGCTGTTCCCGCTGCTCCTCCCGGCCCGCACGGCACCCCCACCGTCACCGACGCGGCTCCGACGCCGCCCGCCGCCATGCCCGTACCGCCCATGCCCCCCGTACCGGCCCAGCAGCACCCCGCGCAGGCGCCGTACCAGCAGTACCACCAGCCCGTGCCGGCCCCGGCCCACGCGCCGCTGCCGAACACCGCTCCGTCCCCCGCTCCGTCCCCCGCTCCGTCCGCCTCCGAGACGGGCAGCTTCCACCTTCCCCCGCCGGTCACGCACCCGAACCCCTCCTTCGACCAGGCCCCCACGGCCGGGGCACCGTACGGACAGGCCTCTCCTCATCCGTACACCGCTCGACCCGTTCAGGTTCCCGGTCAGCACACCGCACCGGCGCACGGCCCGCAGCCCGCGCCCGCGCCCCCGGCCCCGGCCCCGGCCCCGGCCCCCGTACGCCGACCGGGACCGCCCCCGAAGGTGACGGTCCCGGTCCTGCTGCTCGCCCTGGTGTGCCTGGCGGTCGGCTTCTGGGCCCTCTCCCAGACCTGACCGCCCGGCAAGGGGCCCTGGATCGGCCTACGCCGCCCCAGGCCCCCACGCCGGCCTGCGAGCGCCTACGCCGCCCGCCTCCGCGCCACCAGCGTCCACGCGCCGAGCCCGAGCAGCAGCACGCTCCCGGTGCCGATCCCGGCCACCGCGACGAGCCGCATGGAGCCGCTGTCCTCGGCCGCCCGCACGCCGCTCGCGCCGTTCGCCGCCGCCTCCTTGTCGTCGGCGGTCACCGCGAACGGGCCCGGGTCCCCGTCGTACCCGGGTCCGGGCTTCGCGTTCCCCGTGACGTTCACGCGCAGCGTCAGCGGCACCGGCTTGTCCCCGTACTCCGCGGCGACCTTGGGGCTGAGCGTGGCCGACAGGTAGTACCAGCCGGCGAACCGCATGCCGTTCGTGGCCTCGTTGTACGAGCTGCGGTTCTCGTGCGCCACCGGCCGCTGCGCGTCGAGCGCCAGCGTCGCGGGCTTCCCGTCGTAGCTTCCGCTGTTCTCGTCGACGTGCCCGAGCGCGGGGTTGTCGAGGGAGAGCACCAGCGCGTTGCCGATGTACTCGTTCGCGGCGGCGCTGCTGCCGAGCTCCGCCGTGGCGAAGAGCTGCTGCCCCCAGTCGACGGGCACCCGGAAGAAGAGCGTCTGGCCGGGGCGGATGTCGGACCGCCACTCGCCCTGCGTCAGCGAGACGGCGTCGTGGAAGCCGGCGCCGCCCTGCCGCTTCTGCGGGCCGCCCGTCGGCGGCGGGGGCGTGGCGGAGGACCAGGCCTCGGGGAGCTCGGTCGGGCCGGCCTTCTTCAGGCCCGGCTCGGACAGGTGCCGGATCTCCAGCTCCCAGTCGTCCGAGGCGGAGGTGGGCTTCGAGGTGCGCTCGACGAGCACGTAGAAGGCGCCCGCCTTCTGGCAGCTGGAGCTGTCCGGGTCGACGATGCGGCGGGCGTACCCGGCGAGCGGGCGCACGTACTCGGCGGAGGAGAACGACACCTGCTGGTAGCCGCAGTCGGTGCCGGAGCCGTCCTGCATGCTCACCTTGAAGCCGTCGCCGTACTCGACCTTGCCGCCGGGCTTCGGTACGGCCACCACGGAGACGTAGCTGTTGACCTTGTCGTCGAGGTCGACGCGGTAGTAGACCTTGCCGTCCTTCTTGAGCGTGTCCCGGTAGGTCTCCCCGGTCTTCAGCTGCACCGCGTCCGAGCTCGAAGCGGCCCCCTTGACCCGCTGGGCCGCGCCGTCGAAGGCGTACGGCGGGAGCGCGTCCCCGTCGGCCGCCCAGGCCTGGCCCGGCAGCGCCGTCACCGCGCCCACGGCCGCGACCGCTGCGACCGCTGCGACCGTCGCGACCAGAGCCCCGGTCCCCCGTCTGATCCGGCCGAAGCGGCTGATCCGGCCGATGCGTCCGTTGCGTCCGATGCCGGCCTGCGTCTTCACGCGCCTCTCCCCTTTACTCAAGCAAGCAAATTGTTCGCTCAGGCAAAGCAAAGCCCCGGCCCGCTCACGCGCGGCCGGGGCTTCACCCACAAACGGTTCTCGGCTCAGACACCCGAACCTGCGGGCACGGAGTCGGTCGCCTCCGTCCACAGATCCTGCTCGGCGCGATCCGCCTGGATCTGGCGGTACACGAGGAGCCCGCCGATGGCGGCCAGTGCGACCAGGAGAAGCTTCTTCACCGCGCGACCTCGTCTTTCGTTGACGTAGGAGACTTCTGACGCCCACTCTACACATCGACCGATACCGATCGGTGACCTGTACGAGTTTCAAACCCCCGACGCGTCCCCGTCTTCCCCGGACAAACAAATCGACCCGGACGGAGGAACCGTCCGGGTCGATCGATACTGTGGGGCTAACAGGATTTGAACCTGTGGCCTCATCCTTATCAGGGATGCGCTCTAACCAACTGAGCTATAGCCCCGCCGCGCTTGCGGTGTGTGTCCCGCGCGCTGACTCCTGAAGATTAGCGCACGTGGGGGCCAGTCCCAAAATCGGTTCCTGACCGACCCCCTCGCAGGTCACCCGGCGGCCACCCGAAGGTCACTCGTCCTCGGCGAGCGTGAGCTCCACGCCTCCGACGAAACCGGCCGACAGGTTGTAGATGAACGCGCCCAGCGTCGCCAGAGCGGTCATCAGCACCACGTCGATCACCGCGATCACCGAGGTGAACATCAGGACCCGCGGCAGCGACAGGAACGACTGCAGGTCGAAGCCGTTGGACTCGTTCGAGCCCGTCGCCTCGCTGATCGTGCCGCCGACCGTCGAGAAGACGCCCATGGCGTCCATGACCATCCACAGCACCGCCGCGGCGACGACCGTGCAGATGCCCAGCGCGATGGAGAGCAGGAAGCTCACCTTCATCACCGACCACGGATCGGCCTTCGCCACCCGCAGCCGCGCCTTGCGCGTACGGGGCGTCGTGCGCGCCCCCGTACGCGGCCGGCGCACGGCACCGGCGCCCGTCTGGCCGCCCAGCGTCCCGCCTGCCTGAACACCCGCCTGAACGCCCGCAGCACCGCCCGGCGCCGGAGCGCCGTACGCCTGCGGCGGGTGGTACGGGCCGCCCGGCTGCTGCGCACCCGTGCGCTCGCCGGGCAGTGGCCCGCTGTAGGTCTCGTACGAGGGCTGCTGCCCCCGGCTGTCCGTCACCGCAACCCCCTGGGAGTCCGTGGCGGGGCCACGGGCGCCGTTCGCTCCAGCACCAGCAGAAGCTCCGGCAGCCGCCGATCCGGCGCCCGTGGCTCCACTCACGCTCTTACTCCTCGTGCTCCCCGGCCGAGAGCTCCGTGCCCTCGACTGCCTCGGCCTCGACCCCTGCGGTCTCGACCACCGCGGCCTCGACCGCCTCGACGACGCCCTCGGCATCGTCGTCGATATCTTCGTCGTCGCTGCCGGCCTCGGCGTTCCGTGCGATGCCGACGACGGCATCGCGCTTGCCCAGGTTGATCAGCTGGACGCCCATGGTGTCACGGCCGGTCTCCCTGACTTCGTTGACTCGCGTACGAATCACACCGCCGGACAGCGTGATGGCGAGGATCTCGTCGGTCTCCTCGACCACCAGCGCGCCCACGAGCGAGCCGCGGTCCTCCACGATCTTGGCGGCCTTGATACCGAGGCCGCCACGGCCCTGGACGCGGTACTCGTCGACGGGGGTGCGCTTCGCGTACCCGCCGTCGGTCGCGGTGAAGACGAACGTACCGGGCCGGACGACATTCATCGAGAGCAGTTCGTCGTCCGTGCGGAAACTCATCCCCTTGACGCCCGAGGTGGCGCGTCCCATCGGGCGCAGCGCGTCGTCCGTGGCCGTGAAGCGGATCGACTGCGCCTTCTTGCTGACGAGGAGCAGATCGTCCTCGGACGAGACCAGTTCGGCCCCGATCAGCTCGTCGTCGCCACCGCCCTCGGTCTCCCGGAGGTTGATCGCGATGACACCGCCCGAGCGCGGCGAGTCGTAGTCCTTCAGCGCGGTCTTCTTCACCAGGCCGGCCTTGGTGGCGAGCACCAGGTACGGCGCGGCGTCGTAGTCGCGGATCGCCAGGATCTGGGCGATCTGCTCGTCCGGCTGGAAGGCCAGCAGGTTGGCCACGTGCTGGCCGCGGGCGTCCCGGCCGGCGTCCGGCAGCTCGTACGCCTTGGCCCGGTACACCCGGCCCTTGTTGGTGAAGAAGAGCAGCCAGTGGTGGGTGGTGGAGACGAAGAAGTGGTCGACGATGTCGTCCTGCTTCAGCTTCGTCCCGCGCACGCCCTTGCCGCCGCGCTTCTGCGAGCGGTAGTCCTCGGTCTTCGTCCGCTTCACATAGCCGCCGCGGGAGATCGTGACGACGATGTCCTCCTCGGCGATCAGGTCCTCGATGGACATGTCGCCGTCGAAGGGCACGAGCTTGGACCGGCGGTCGTCGCCGAACCGCTCGACGAGCGCCGCGAGTTCTTCGCTGACGATCGACCGCTGGCGCTCCGGCGAGGCCAGGATCGCGTTGTACTCGTTGATCTTGGCCTGGAGCTCGTCGTGCTCGGCGACGATCTTCTGCCGCTCCAGGGCCGCGAGGCGGCGGAGCTGCATCTCCAGGATCGCGTTGGCCTGGATCTCGTCGATCTGGAGGAGGTCCATCAGGCCGCCGCGGGCGACCTCGACCGTGTCGCTGCGGCGGATGAGCGCGATGACCTCGTCGATCGCGTCGAGCGCCTTGAGCAGACCGCGCAGGATGTGGGCGCGCTCCTCGGCCTTCCGCAGCCGGAACTTCGTCCGGCGGACGATGACCTCGATCTGGTGCGTCACCCAGTGGCGGATGAACGCGTCGAGCGAGAGGGTGCGCGGCACGCCGTCGACGAGCGCGAGCATGTTCGCGCCGAAGTTCGTCTGCAGGTCGGTGTGCTTGTACAGGTTGTTGAGCACGACCTTGGCGACGGCGTCGCGCTTGAGCACGATGACGAGGCGCTGGCCGGTACGGGACGAGGTCTCGTCGCGGACGTCGGCGATGCCGCCGACCTTGCCGTCCTTCACGAGGTCGGCGATCTTCTGCGCGAGGTTGTCCGGGTTGGTCTGGTACGGAAGCTCCGTGACCACCAGGCACTGGCGGTTCTGGATCTCCTCGACCTCGACGACCGCGCGCATCGTGATCGAGCCACGGCCGGTGCGGTACGCCTCCTCGATGCCCTTGCGGCCGACGACGAGCGCGCCGGTCGGGAAGTCCGGGCCCTTGATCCGCTCGATCAGCGCGTCGAGGAGCTCCTCGTGGCTGGCGTCGGGGTGCTCGAGCGCCCACTGGGCGCCGGCCGCGACCTCGCGGAGGTTGTGCGGCGGGATGTTGGTCGCCATGCCCACCGCGATGCCGGCGCTGCCGTTGATCAGCAGGTTCGGGAAGCGGGCCGGCAGGACCGTCGGCTCCTGGTTGCGGCCGTCGTAGTTGTCCTGGAAGTCGACGGTCTCCTCGTCGATGTCCCGGAGCATCTCCATCGACAGCGTCATGAGCTTGCACTCGGTGTACCGCATGGCGGCGGCCGGGTCGTTGCCCGGGGAACCGAAGTTGCCGTTGGAGTCGACGAGCGGCATGCGCATCGACCAGGGCTGGGCGAGGCGGACGAGCGCGTCGTAGATCGAGGAGTCGCCGTGCGGGTGGTACGTACCCATGACGTCACCGACGACGCGGGCGCACTTGTAGAAGCCCTTCTCGGGCCGGTAGCCGCCGTCGTACATCGCGTACAGCACGCGACGGTGGACGGGCTTGAGGCCGTCCCGTACGTCGGGCAGCGCGCGGGACACGATGACGGACATCGCGTAGTCGAGGTACGAGCGCTGCATCTCGGTCTCGAGCCCGACGGGCTCGATCCGCAGTACGGGCTCCTGGTCTTCGGTGGTGCCGGGAGTGATTTCGTCGGCCATTGCTGGTCGTCAGTCCTTTCGTACGGTCAGCTGAGACCGACTCAGATGTCGAGGAAGCGAACGTCCTTGGCGTTGCGCTGGATGAACGAGCGCCGTGCCTCGACGTCCTCGCCCATCAGCACCGAGAACAGGTCGTCGGCCTGCGCCGCGTCGTCCAGGGTGACCTGGCCGAGCACGCGGTGCTCGACGTCCATGGTCGTGACGCGCAGCTCCTCGGCGTTCATCTCGCCGAGACCCTTGAAGCGCTGGATCGAGTCTTCCTTGATCCGCTTGCCGTTCTGCTTTCCGAGCGCGACGAGCGCGTCCCGCTCGCGGTCCGAGTACGCGTACTCGAAGTCGTCCCGGCCCCACTTGATCTTGTAGAGCGGCGGGCGCGAGAGGTAGACGTGACCGGCCTCGACCAGCGGCCGCATGAAGCGGAAGAGGAAGGTCAGCAGCAGGGTGTTGATGTGCTGACCGTCGACGTCGGCGTCCGCCATCAGGATGATCTTGTGATAGCGGAGCTTCTCGATGTCGAAGTCCTCGTGCACACCGGTGCCGAAGGCCGAGATGAGCGCCTGGACCTCGGTGTTCTGCAGGATCTTGTCGATCCGGGCCTTCTCGACGTTCAGGATCTTGCCGCGGATCGGCAGGATGGCCTGGTACATCGGGTTACGGCCGGACTTGGCCGAGCCGCCGGCGGAGTCACCCTCGACGATGAAGATCTCGCACTTGGCGGGGTCGTTCGACTGGCAGTCGGACAGCTTGCCCGGCAGCGACGCCGACTCCAGCAGGCCCTTGCGGCGGGTCAGGTCGCGCGCCTTGCGGGCGGCCACGCGCGCGGTGGCGGCCTGGATCGACTTGCGGATGATGTCCGCGGCCTCGACCGGGTTCCGGTCGAGCCAGTCGTTGAGGTGCTCGTAGACCGCCTTCTGGACGAAGGTCTTCGCCTCCGTGTTGCCCAGCTTGGTCTTGGTCTGGCCCTCGAACTGCGGCTCGCTCAGCTTGACCGAGATGATCGCCGTCAGACCCTCGCGGATGTCGTCGCCCGTGAGGTTGTCGTCCTTCTCACGGAGCAGCTTCTTGTCCCGCGCGTACTTGTTGATCAGCGAGGTCAGCGCCGCACGGAAGCCCTCCTCGTGCGTGCCGCCCTCGTGGGTGTGGATGATGTTGGCGAAGGAGTACACGCCCTCGCTGTAGCCGCTGTTCCACTGCATCGCGACCTCGAGGGACAGGGCCTTGTCCTTGTCCTCCGCCTCCAGGTCGATCACGGTGGGGTGGACCAGCTCGCCCTTGCGCGAGTTGAGGTACTTCACGAAGTCGACGATGCCGCCCTCGTAGTGGTACTTCACCGTGCGCGCGGCCTGCTCCGCGGCCGCCTCGGCGTCCGGGTCGTCGGCGCCGACCGTGGCCTTGGCGGACTCGCGCTCGTCGGTGAGCGTGATCGTCAGGCCCTTGTTGAGGAAGGCCATCTCCTGGAAGCGGCGCGAGAGCGTCTCGAAGGAGTACTCGGTCGTCTCGAAGATGTCCGGGTCGGCCCAGAAGGTGACCGAGGTGCCGGTCCTGTCGGTCGCCTCGTTCTGCACGAGCGCCTCGACCGGGGCGCCCATCTTGTAGTCCTGGGTCCAGCGGTGGCCGTCCGTCCAGATCTCGACGGAGACCTTGGTGGACAGGGCGTTCACGACCGATACACCGACACCGTGCAGACCGCCGGAGACGGCGTAGCCGCCGCCGCCGAACTTGCCGCCCGCGTGCAGCACGGTCAGCACGACCTCGACGGCCGGCTTGCCCTCGGAGGCCACGATGCCCACCGGGATGCCACGGCCGTTGTCGATGACGCGGACGCCGCCGTCGGGCAGGATCGTCACGTCGATGGTGTCGGCGTGGCCGGCCAGGGCTTCGTCGACCGAGTTGTCGACGACCTCCTGCACCATGTGGTGCAGACCGCGCTCACCGGTCGAGCCGATGTACATGCCAGGGCGCTTGCGCACCGCATCCAGGCCTTCGAGGACCTGGATGTTGCTGGCGGTGTACTGGTTGTTCTCGTTGGGGTTGCCGGAATCGGCCACGAAGCGCCCTTTCTGGCACAGCACAGGCCGGTCTCCGGGCATACGGGAGCGGCTGCGTCGTTCGACATGTTCCGCAGGGTGGCGGGATTGTCTCCCAGTCTACCGGTAGCGACGACACTCATGGGGGTTTGCCGGTCCCTGAGTCCGCATGTGCCGCCCTGAGCAGACCCAAGACGACTCCCCATATCCAGACAGGGCCCCCAGAGCCCTCTGACGGCCACCTAGCGCTTCGGGCCGATGCCAGGCTGTGGGCAATCGTTCCGCGCTGGGGGTGCCCCCTCTGGGGGAGGGTGGGCACAGCCCACCCGCACGGCGCCCTACTGCCTGAACCCGCACCACGAGGACCTGCCTCGAGCCCGGTCCCTCACCGCCCGGCCGCCCGGCGCTCTAGCCGTACGTGTCCCCGGGCCCGACACTGCCCGGCGCCCGCAGCGGCCCGTACCCCCGCCGCGGCGCACCCGGCCCCAGCACCTTGATGACCCGCACCGTCCCGTGCCCCAGGTCCTCGTTCAGCCGTGCCACGAGCCGCGGCGCGAGCAGCCGCAGCTGCGTCGCCCACGCCGTGGAGTCGCACTGCACGGTGAGGACCCGCGCGTCCGGCTCGTCGTCGAACTTCAGCGGTACGCAGTGCTTCGCCAGGTCCTCGCCGACGATCTGCGGCCAGCGCCCCATGACGCCGCCGACCGCCGCCGGGGTCTCCCAGCCGCGCTCGGTGATGAGCCGGTTGATCGCCGCGCCGAGCGCCATCGGGTCGCGCCCGTCGGCGCGCGCGCCGGACCGCAGTCCGCCCCCGCGCCGGGCCTGCTTCTTCTGCTGGGCGGCGGCGCCCCGCGCCTTCGCCTGCTCCTTGGCCGCGCGCAGCGCGACCCGTGCCAGGTCGATTCCCGAGGACTCGGGAATCCTGGGGGTCTCCGGCTGCTCCTGCGCCCCGGCGCCGAGCGGCGGCTGCTCGCTCATACCCGCTCCACCGTCCCGCCGGCCACCTCGTACCGCGTCCCCGCGAGCACGCCCGGGACGTCGTCGTCGACCGCCGCCGTCACCAGCACCTGCTCACCGCCGGCCACCAGCTCCGCGAGCCGCTCGCGCCGCCGCGCGTCCAGCTCGGCGAAGACGTCGTCGAGGACGAGGACCGGCTCGTTGCCCTCGGAGCGCAGCAGGTCGTACGAGGCGAGCCGCAGCGCCAGCGCGTACGACCAGGACTCGCCGTGACTCGCGTACCCCTTCGCCGGCAGGTCGCCGAGCTTGAGCAGCAGCTCGTCGCGGTGCGGTCCGACGAGCGTGACGCCCCGCTCGATCTCCTGTTTGCGGACCTCGGCGAGGGCGGCGATCAGCTGCTCGTACAGCTCCTCGCGGGTGTGCCCGGCGCCCGGCGCGGAGGGACGGTACTCCAGCAGGATCGGTCCGCCGCCCGGCGCCAGCTGCTCGTACGCCTTGTCGGCGAGCGGCTGCAGGGTGTGGATGAGGTCGAGGCGCTGCGCGAGCAGCTCCGCCCCGGCGTGCGCGAGGTGCTGGTCCCAGACGTCGAGCGTGGACAGGTCCATGCCGCGGCCGCCGTGCCGGCGGGCCATCGCCGCCGACTTCAGGAGCGTGTTGCGCTGCTTGAGCACGCGCTCGTAGTCGGAGCGCACGCCCGCCATGCGCGGGGTGCGCGCCGTGATCAGCTCGTCAAGGAAGCGCCGCCGCTCGCCGGGGTCGCCCTTCACCAGGGCGAGGTCCTCCGGCGCGAACAGCACCGTCCGGACGATTCCCAGCACGTCACGCGGTCTGACCTGCGAGGACCTGTTGATACGGGCACGGTTGGCCCGGCCCGGGTTGAGCTCCAGCTCGACCAGCTGGGAGCGCTCGCCCTGGGTGACGGCGGCCCGGATGACGGCGCGCTCCGCGCCCATCCGTACGAGCGGGGCGTCCGAGGCGACACGGTGACTGCCGAGGGTCGCGAGATAGCCGACGGCCTCGACGAGATTGGTCTTGCCCTGCCCGTTCGCGCCCACGAACGCGGTGACGCCCGGGTCGAGCGGAACCTCGACCCGGGCGTACGAGCGGAAGTCGGCCAGCGACAGATGCGTGACGTGCATGGTGGGCGCCGACCTTCTTCCCCGGCGACTGTGCACCGCGGGGTGCACAGCCTGTGGATTACTTCTTCGTCTCGACCGCGTGGCCACCGAACTGGTTGCGCAGCGCGGCGATCATCTTCATCTGCGGGGAGTCGTCCTGCCGCGACGCGAACCGCGCGAACAGCGACGCGGTGATCGCCGGCAGCGGTACGGCGTTGTCGATGGCGGCCTCGACGGTCCACCGGCCCTCGCCGGAGTCCGACGCGTAGCCGCGCAGCTGGTCCAGGTGCTCGTCCTCGTCCAGCGCGTTCACCGCGAGGTCCAGCAGCCAGGAACGGATGACCGTGCCCTCCTGCCAGGAGCGGAAGACCTCGCGCACGTCGGTGACGGAGTCGACCTTCTCCAGGAGCTCCCAGCCCTCGGCGTAGGCCTGCATCATCGCGTACTCGATGCCGTTGTGGACCATCTTCGCGAAGTGGCCGGCGCCGACCTTGCCCGCGTGGACCGAGCCGAACTCGCCCTCGGGCTTGAGGGCGTCGAAGATCGGCTGGACCTTCGCCACGTCCTCGGCGGAGCCGCCGTACATCAGCGCGTAGCCGTTCTCCAGGCCCCAGACGCCGCCGGAGACGCCGCAGTCGACGAACCCGATGCCCTTGGCGGCGAGCTCCTCGGCGTGCTTCTCGTCATCGGTCCAGCGGGAGTTCCCGCCGTCCACGACGATGTCGCCGGGGGAGAGCAGATCGGCCAGCTCGTCGATCGTGGACTGGGTCGCGGCACCGGCCGGGACCATGACCCACACGACGCGCGGACCCTTGAGCTTGCCCACAAGCTCTTCGAGGCTGTGGACATCGGCGAGGTCCGGGTTGCGGTCGTATCCGATGACGGTGTGGCCTGCGCGGCGGATGCGCTCGCGCATGTTGCCGCCCATCTTGCCGAGACCGACGAGACCGAGCTCCATCAGAGATTCCTTAAGCGTCGTGTGCGGTTTACCCGGGTCCGAGCCTACGCCCGGGCCCGGGTGCACACCTGTGGGGTCAGCCGCTCAGGCGACGACCCCCGATGAGCCTCGGCGCAGGTCAGCCGCTGAGGCGGACCGGCATGATCAGGTACTTGTACGCCTCGTCCGCCTCGGCGTCCACGGCGGGCTTGCCGCTGAGCAGCGCCGGCTTGGTGGAGGTCGTGAAGGAGAGCTGGGCGACGGGGGAGTCGATCGCGCTCAGGCCGTCCAGGAGGAAGGTCGGGTTGAAGGCGATCGAGATGTCGTCGCCCTCCAGCTGCGCGTCCACACGCTCCACAGCCTGTGCGTCGTCGCTGGAGCCGGCCTCCAGGATCAGCACGCCCTGCTCGAAGCTCAGCCGGACCGGGGTGTTGCGCTCGGCGACCAGGGCCACGCGCTTGACGGCCTCGACGAAGGGCGCGGTCTCGATCACCGCGACCGAGTTGAACTCGGTGGGGAAGAGCGTGCGGTACTTCGGCAGGTCGCCCTCGAGCAGCCGGGTGGTGGTGCGGCGGCCCGCGCCCTCGAAGCCGATGAGGCCCTCGCCCTTGCCGGAGCCGGAGAGCGCCAGGGTGACCGTGTCGCCGCTCGTGAGCGCCTTCGCGGTGTCCAGGAGGGTCTTCGCGGGCACCAGGGCGACCGCGGAGGCGTCCGGGGACTCCGGCTTCCACAGGAACTCGCGGACCGCGAAGCGGTAGCGGTCGGTGGAGGCCAGGGTGACCGTGTCGCCCTCGATCTCGATGCGCACACCGGTGAGGACGGGCAGCGTGTCGTCACGGCCGGCGGCGATGGCCACCTGGGCGGCGGCGGAGGCGAAGACCTCACCGGGGACGGTGCCGGTCGCGGTGGGCATCTCCGGCAGCGCCGGGTACTCCTCCACGGGCAGGGTGTGGAGGGTGAAGCGGGAGGAGCCGCAGACCACGGTCGCCCGTACACCGTCTGTGGAGATCTCCACCGGACGGTTGGGCAGGGCGCGGCAGATGTCGGCGAGCAGCCGGCCGGAGACGAGGACGGTGCCGTCCTCCTCGACCTCCGCCTCGACGGAGACACGGGCCGAGACCTCGTAGTCGAAGCTCGAGAAGCTCAGCGCGCCGTCCTCGGCCTTCAGCAGAAGGCCCGCGAGTACGGGCGCCGGCGGACGGGCCGGGAGGCTGCGGGCCACCCAGGCCACCGCCTCGGCAAGTACGTCGCGCTCCACCCGGATCTTCACCGGAACCGCCTCCTGCTTGTTGCTGGCTCTTCGTCGACTGCGGGAACCAGTCTGACGTACGCCGCCGACACTCGGTGCTGCTCGGGGTCAAGTCGCGACGAGGGCGCGTCGGAGCTCCGGCGCCGAGTTGTGCACAGGCCCCACTTCGAAGCGGATTCCTAGCTAACTCTAAGTGGGAGTAGTAGTAGGGCCTGTGGAAACGGTGGATAACGTCGTTTTCCCAGGTCAGACCCGTTTTTTTGTCCACCGACCCTGTGGGTGGAACCGGTGGAAAACCGGGGCTCTCTGTGGACACCCAAAAGTTCTGCACACCCGGTACACAGGCCATGGGGAGTTCTCCCCAGCGCTGTCCCCAGCTTTACCCACGTTCCCCACAGCCCAACCGTCTCCCTTGGTGTGACCGCTTTCACTCGACGCGGTGAGGCCGGGCGATTCGTTGCCGAACAGTGGACAGGGGTGTGGAGAAGCTGTGGGCAACCACCGACCCCCTGTGGGCAGCCAGTGGACAACTTTCCGGGCCCCCTGTGGACGAAGATTTCATCCACAGGCTGTGGAAAGAAGTTGCCAACAAATCCACAAGGGCCTGACCTGGGGTGATGATCTGTCACCAGCCGGACCTGTGGACACAATCCGGATAACTCGACAGTCCCCACCCTGTGGACGGGAGATCATCCCCCAATCTGTGGAGAACCCGCCACCGGAACGGAGTAATCGAACACCCCGCGCTCGTACACAGCTGTGCACAACGAACACGGGCGCTCCCGGAAGGGGTTCGAGAACGCCGAAGGGCGCCCCAGGAGGTGTCCTGGAGCGCCCTTCAGGGACCGCTGTCAGCCGTTCTTGATGCGGTTCGTGAGCTCGGTGACCTGGTTGTAGATGGAGCGCCGCTCCGCCATCAGGGCACGGATCTTCCGGTCCGCGTGCATCACCGTCGTATGGTCGCGGCCGCCGAACTGCGCGCCGATCTTCGGCAACGACAGGTCCGTCAGCTCACGACACAGGTACATGGCGATCTGCCGCGCCGTCACCAGGACACGGCTGCGCGACGATCCGCAGAGGTCCTCCACCGTCAGCCCGAAGTAGTCGGCCGTGGCCGCCATGATCGCGGGGGCGGTGATCTCCGGCGAGCTGTCCTCGCCGCCGGGGATCAGGTCCTTGAGGACGATCTCGGTGAGTCCCAGGTCCACCGGCTGCCGGTTGAGGCTCGCGAAGGCCGTCACCCGGATCAACGCGCCCTCCAGCTCGCGGATGTTCCGCGAGATCCGGGACGCGATGAACTCCAGCACCTCCGGCGGGGCGTTGAGCTGCTCCTGCACGGCCTTCTTGCGGAGGATCGCGATCCGCGTCTCCAGCTCGGGCGGCTGCACGTCGGTGGTGAGACCCCACTCGAAGCGGTTGCGGAGCCGGTCCTCCAGGGTCACCAGCTGCTTGGGCGGCCGGTCCGAGGAGAGCACGATCTGCTTGTTGGCGTTGTGCAGCGTATTGAAGGTGTGGAAGAACTCCTCCTGCGTCGACTCCTTGCTCGCGAGGAACTGGATGTCGTCGACGAGCAGGATGTCCACATCGCGGTAGCGCTTGCGGAAGGCGTCGCCCTTGCCGTCGCGGATCGAGTTGATGAACTCGTTGGTGAACTCCTCGGAGCTCACGTACCGCACGCGCGTGCCCGGGTAGAGGCTCCGCGCGTAGTGGCCGATGGCGTGTAGCAGGTGGGTCTTGCCGAGCCCCGACTCCCCGTAGATGAAGAGCGGGTTGTACGCCTTCGCCGGCGCCTCGGCCACCGCGACGGCGGCGGCGTGCGCGAAGCGGTTCGAGGAACCGATGACGAAGGTGTCGAAGAGGTACTTGGGGTTCAGCCGCGCGTGCTGCTCGCCCGGTGCGCCGGCGCCCTGCCCGGAGGAAGAGGAACCGGGACCGCCGTGGACCGGACCGCCGCCCGGCCGCGGGCCGGGGCGGGCGCCGTGGCCCTGCGGGTCGGGCAGCTCGGCGCGCTCGGGCCGCTGCGGCTGCTCGTAACCCCGGGAGGGCTCGTCGTAGCGGGGCTGCCGGGACTGGTCCGGGCCCGTGTACGGGGCGCGCTCCTGGTAACCGCCGAGCCGCGGCTGCTGCCAGGACAGGTCCTCCTGGGTGCGCGGCCAGGCGCCGGGGTCGGGCCGCTGCGGCTGCTGGTAGTCCGGATAGGCCGGGCGCGCGGTGGGCAGCCCGTCGTCGGGCATCGGGCGGTGACCGTAGCCTTCGTACTTCTCGTACGGCTCGGGCTGGCGCTCGTCGTATCGGGGCTGCTGCGCGGGAGGCGCGGGCGGGGTCGGTTCGCCGACGGAGTCGTCGACGGTGATCGCGATCCGGATCGGGCGTCCGCACTCACGGCTCAGGGTCTCGCTGATCAGCGGGGCGAGCCGGCCTTCGAGGACGCGCTTGCCCCACTCGTTGGGCACGGCGAGGAGGGCGGTGTCCGCGACCAGGGCCAGCGGCTGGCAGCGCTCGATCCACTGCTTGTCCTTGGCTTCGATTCCCTGCTGGCCTTCGCCGAGGAGGTACTCGAGGACGCGTGGCCACACTGCGGCAAGATCGGCAGGTACGTCAGCCACGGGGCACGCTTTCTCGCAGGTCCCACGATGGTGTGGTTCTCGGGGACGGTGGGTCGAAGTCCGTGAGGACGGGTCCGTTGAGGACAGGTGAGGACAGAACGGAAAAGACTGTGGAGTCTCACCACGGTAGTCGGGGCGGCTGACGTGGTTCAAGTTGTTGTCCACAGCCTGTGCATAATGGACCATGGCGACAGGTCGGTTTGACCGGATGGCGTAGCCGCGCGTACCGTGACCAGGTCGAGTTGTCGATGGCTGCTGCCGCCTGCCTCCGATGGGCAAAGACCACGCTTGTGGTCGCGAAGCGGTGCTATCGGGCGTTACGAGCTACTCGTGGGCGCACGGTGACAGCCAGGCGATGTCCCGCCTCCACCCGAATCATTTCTGGAGCCCCCGAGTGAGCAAGCGCACCTTCCAGCCGAACAACCGTCGTCGCGCGAAGACCCACGGCTTCCGCCTGCGCATGCGCACCCGCGCCGGCCGCGCCATCCTGGCGAACCGTCGTGGCAAGGGTCGCGCGAGCCTGTCCGCCTGATCCACTTAAACAGGTCATGACGTGCTGCCTACCGAGAATCGGCTGAGGCGGCGCGAGGACTTCGCAACCGCGGTACGCCGAGGTCGCCGGGCCGGTCGCCCGCTCCTCGTCGTCCACCTACGCAGCGGTGCAACGGACCCGCACGCGCCTGGGGAGAGCGCTCCCCCGACGCGTGCGGGTTTCGTCGTGAGCAAGGCCGTAGGCGGTGCGGTCGTACGCACCCGGGTGAAGCGTCGCCTGCGCCATCTCCTCCGCGACCGACTGTCCGAGCTGCCCCCCGGTAGCCTGGTGGTCGTACGGGCGTTGCCCGGAGCCGGTGACGCCGACCACGCACAGCTGGCCCGAGACCTGGACGCCGCTTTTCAGCGGTTGCTGGGAGGGGGCGCGCGATGAAGTACCCGCTGCTGGCTCTCATCAAGCTGTACCAGTGGACGATCAGCCCTCTTCTGGGGCCCGTCTGCCGGTACTACCCGTCGTGTTCCCACTACGGATTCACGGCCATCGACCGGCATGGCGCGATCAAGGGCACAGCCCTGACCGCCTGGCGCATCCTGCGGTGCAACCCGTGGTCGCCCGGCGGTGTGGACCATGTCCCCCCGCGGAAGCGCCCTCGCTGGCACGAAATGCTGAGGAACGCGCTGCGCGGCGACAAGGGCGGGTCCCCCGCCGAGACGAGCCCGGCCGCCGAGACTTCGCCCAATGCTCAAGGAGCCTGATTAGTGGACACGATTGCCAGTCTGTTCAGCTTCATCACCTGGCCCGTTTCCTGGGTCATCGTCCAGTTCCACAAGGTGTACGGGGCGATCTTCGGCCCTGACACGGGCTGGGCCTGGGGCCTGTCCATCGTGTCTCTCGTGGTGCTGATCCGCATCTGTCTGATCCCGCTGTTCGTCAAGCAGATCAAGTCGACGCGGAACATGCAGGCGCTCCAGCCGAAGATGAAGGCGATCCAGGAGCGCTACAAGAGCGACAAGCAGCGTCAGTCCGAAGAGATGATGAAGCTGTACAAGGAGACGGGTACCAACCCGCTCTCCTCGTGCCTTCCCATCCTGGCGCAGTCGCCGTTCTTCTTCGCCCTGTACCACGTGCTCTCGGCCATCGCCTCGGGCAAGGAGATCGGGGTCATCGACGGCCCGCTGCTCGCCAGCGCCCGTCAGGCCCACATCTTCGGTGCCCCGCTGGCCTCGAAGTTCACGGACACCGCCGCTGAGGTCGCCGCTCTCGACGCTTCGCTGACCTCGGTCCGCATCGTCACCGCGATCATGATCATCATGATGTCGGCCTCGCAGTTCTTCACGCAGCGCCAGCTGATGATGAAGAACGTCGACCTCTCGGTGAAGACCCCGTACATGCAGCAGCAGAAGATGCTCATGTACATCTTCCCGGTGATCTTCGCCGTCATGGGTGTCAACTTCCCCGTCGGTGTCCTCGTCTACTGGCTGACCACCAACGTGTGGACCATGGGCCAGCAGATGTACGTGATCAGCCAGAACCCGACCCCGGGCAGCAAGGCGCAGGACTCCTACCTCCAGCGCCTCCTGAAGGGCATCAGCACGCATGGCGAGGTCCGCGGCCGTCGTCGGAAGAACATCGTCAAGGTCATCGTCGCCAAGGGCAGCGACCGCAACGAGAACGAGCGCCGCTTCTTCGCGGGTCTGAGCAAGGCCGGCTTCGCGGCCCAGGCCGACGGCACCGTGATCAAGAGCGACACGATCGAGGCCGATGCCGAGGGCGGCGCCACCGCCAAGCGGCAGCAGCCCAAGCGTCAGACCAAGGCCCAGCGCCAGGCCGGCGCGGCGCAGCAGGCCGCGGCGAAGGACGCCGAGGAAGGCTCCGAGCCGGCCGCCGAGCAGGCGACCACCTCGCTGGAGAAGAAGCCGCAGGATTCGGCGAAGGCCGACGCCGAGGCCGACGCCGAGACGAAGGACGAGGCGAAGGACCAGGCGCAGGGCGACAAGCCCGCGCGCCCCCGTGCCAACTCCGGAGGCTCCCGCCAGGGCAAGTCCGGTCAGCGCAAGGGCCAGCAGCGGCCCAAGCACCCGTCGTCCAAGAAGTAAGAAGGAGACCATCCGTGACGGAAGGCATCACCTCCGCTGCCGCCGAGGGTGGCGACACCCTGACCCGCCTCGAGCAGGAGGGTGAGATCGCGGCCGACTACCTCGAGGGTCTGCTCGACATCGCCGATCTCGACGGCGACATCGACATGGACGTCGAGGCGGACCGCGCCGCGGTCTCGATCGTCAGCGACTCCAGCAGCCGTGACCTGCAGAAGCTCGTGGGTCGCGACGGTGAGGTCCTGGAGGCCCTCCAGGAGCTGACCCGCCTGGCAGTGCACCGTGAGACCGGTGACCGCAGCCGGCTCATGCTCGACATCGCCGGTTTCCGCGCCCAGAAGCGCACCGAGCTCGCCGAGCTGGGTGCCAAGGCCGCGGACGAGGTGAAGTCGTCCGGGGCGCCGGTCAAGCTGGACCCGATGACCCCGTTCGAGCGCAAGGTCGTGCACGACGCGATCGCCGCCGCCGGTCTGCGCAGCGAGTCCGAGGGCGAGGAGCCGGAGCGCTTCGTCGTCGTGCTCCCGGCCTGATCCTTCTCGTAGTGTCGGCCCCGTCTGTTCGCAGGCGGGGCCGATCTTTGTCAGCCTGATAGTCAGCCACCACAGTGCGCTCGCAGGATTGCGTGCGGTACGGAAGGACGGTTCCCGTGACGGAGGAAGCGGTGCTCCCGGAGGCGCCGGAGCAGGCGCGGACAGTCTTCGGTGAGTACTTCCCGGAGGCCGTGCGGTACGCGGAGCTCCTCGCGGACGCGGGTGTGAAGCGCGGCCTGATCGGCCCGCGGGAGGTCCCGCGGCTGTGGGAGCGGCACATGCTGAACTGTGCCGTCCTCTCGGAGGTCGTCCCCGAGGGCGTCACGGTCTGCGACGTGGGCTCGGGAGCCGGTCTTCCCGGCATCCCGCTGGCTCTGGTCCGGCCGGACCTCAAGATCACTCTCCTGGAGCCGCTGCTGCGCAGGACGAACTTCCTCCAGGAAGTCGTCGAGCTGCTGGGCCTCGACCACGTCACCGTGGTCCGTGGCCGCGCGGAGGAGATGCTCGGCAAGATCACACCCGTCCACGTGGTGACCGCTCGCGCGGTGGCTCCGCTGGACCGGCTGGCCGGCTGGGGCGTTCCTCTGCTCCGCCCGTACGGCGAGATGCTGGCCCTCAAGGGCGACACCGCGGAGGAGGAGCTCAACGGTGCTCGCGCCGCGCTCTCCAAGCTCGGTGTGGTGGAGACCTCGGTGCTGCACGTGGGCGAGGGGATCGTCGATCCGCTGTCCACGGTCGTCCGGGTGGAGGTCGGTGAGAGCCCGGGCGGTGTGCGGTTCGCGGCCAAGCGCGCCAAGGCCGCCCGGACGAGCAAGACCCGTCGACGCCGCTGAGCGTCGCATACGCACCATTTCGGAGTGTCGAACGGCTCCGACCGGGCAGCAGGGGCATGGTGTTTCACGTGAAACGTCACTCCCTGCTGCAGGGGATCATCAGCCGCGGTCGCGCGGCTGCCACGCCCCGGGACCGTAAGCCCCTCGCGAAGCCACTCGCGAGGGTTACGGAGTTGTCCACAGAGGTGGATTCACCCACAGAACCACCGACCTCGCTGGTTCACGACCCCGAAAGCATGGCAGGCTCTGCTCATCGCGAGCCTGAAGCCGAGGAGAGTGAATCCTTGCGGTCCGACGCCAACATCGCGGGACCGATGACCGATCCGGTCCCCGGTCCCCGAACCGAATCGGTGGGGGAGGATGTTTCACGTGAAACATTGCCCCCAATGGACGACACCCCCATTGGTCGTGCTGCCCAACTGGCAGTAGAAGCCCTGGGCCGTGCCGGTGAGGGACTTCCCCGACCGGCCCAGACGCGTGTGATGGTGGTCGCCAACCAGAAGGGCGGCGTGGGCAAGACGACCACGACGGTCAACCTTGCCGCCTCTCTGGCCCTGCACGGCGCCCGGGTCCTGGTCATCGACCTGGACCCGCAGGGCAACGCTTCCACGGCGCTCGGCATCGACCACCACGCCGAGGTCCCCTCGATCTACGACGTCCTGGTGGACAGCCGGCCGCTGTCCGAGGTGGTGCAGCCGGTCCTGGACGTCGAGGGCCTCTTCTGTGCCCCCGCGACCATCGATCTCGCCGGTGCGGAGATCGAGCTGGTGTCGCTGGTGGCGCGCGAGAGCCGCCTGCAGCGGGCGATCCAGGCCTACGAGCAGCCGCTCGACTACATCCTGATCGACTGCCCGCCCTCACTCGGCCTGCTCACGGTCAACGCCATGGTGGCGGGAGCCGAGGTGCTGATCCCGATCCAGTGCGAGTACTACGCGCTGGAGGGTCTCGGCCAGCTCCTGCGGAACGTCGAACTGGTCCGGGGTCATCTGAACCCGGGGCTCCACGTCTCGACGATCCTGCTCACCATGTACGACGGCCGGACGAGGCTCGCCTCCCAGGTCGCCGACGAGGTGCGCACGCACTTCGCCGAGGAGGTGCTGCGGACCAGCATTCCCCGGTCCGTCCGTATCTCCGAGGCACCGAGTTACGGGCAGACCGTTCTCACCTACGACCCGGGCTCCAGCGGCGCCCTGTCGTACTTGGAAGCGGCTCGTGAGATCGCCCTGCGGGGTGTCGCCGTGCACTACGACCCGCAGCACGCCCATGCAGGGCACCAGAACAACCAGCGCAGCATGTCGGAGGGGATCCAGTGAGTGAGCGACGTAGGGGATTGGGGCGTGGGCTCGGTTCGCTGATCCCTTCGGCTCCCCAGGAACGGCAGACGCCGATGGTCGGTGTCGGAGCGGGGGCGACCTCCGCCGGTGCCGGCCCCGTCCTGACCTCGGAGCGGGGTGTGGCCGCCGCGAAGCTGGCATCGCTCCCGCACAGCAGCCCGTCCCCCGACGCGGCGGGCTCGTGGAGCGAGGCCGAGACGGCGGCTCCGCCGCAGCCGCCGGCCGGTGCCTACTTCACCGAGCTTCCGCTCGACGCCGTCGTTCCCAACCGGCACCAGCCTCGTGAGGTCTTCGACGAGGACGCGCTGGCGGAGCTCGTCGTCTCCATCAAGGAGGTCGGCCTGCTCCAGCCCGTGGTGGTGCGCAAGGTCGATGACGAGCGCTACGAGCTCGTCATGGGTGAGCGTCGTCTGCGGGCATCGAAGGAGGCCGGTCTCGAGCTGATCCCGGCCATCGTCCGGGACACCGATGACGAGAAGATGCTCCTGGACGCCCTCCTGGAGAACCTCCACCGGGCCCAGCTGAACGCGATCGAAGAGGCGCACGCCTACGAGCAGCTGCTCAAGGACTTCGGTTGCACCCATGACCAGCTCGCGGATCGGATCGGGCGCTCCCGCCCGCAGATCTCCAACACGCTGCGTCTGCTCCGTCTCTCCCTTCCGGTGCAGCGGAGGGTCGCCGCCGGTGTGCTCTCCGCCGGTCACGCGCGGGCCCTGCTCGGCGTGGAGGACGCGGAGGCCCAGGACCAGCTGGCCTACCGGATCGTCGCCGAGGGCCTCTCCGTGCGTACCGTCGAGGAGATCGTGAGCCTCATGGGCTCCGAGGCACCCGCGGCGGTCAAGGCGAAGGGCCCGCGTGCCGGAGGGCGCGTCTCGCCGGCGCTCACCGATCTCGCCACCCGGCTCTCGGACCGCTTCGAGACCCGGGTGAAGGTCGACCTGGGGCAGAAGAAGGGCAAGATCGTCGTCGAGTTCGCGTCGATGGACGACCTGGACCGGATCCTCTCGACCCTCGCCCCCGGCGAGGGGAAGGTCATGGACCAGAAGAACGCCGAGCAGAGCTGACGTTCTCGTTGCGCTGAGGCCGCCCAGGGCGGGTCGTGTTCCGGTCATCACCGGAGTCCGGCCCGCCCTTTGCCTGGGAGCGGTGTCCCCCTGATCGCCCGGTCGATACGATTCCGAGAGGCGTATTCGTGCTCGGTGGCGAGGGAAGCGAGGGGCAGCCGTGGGGCGTCGGCTCGTACCGCTCACGCTGGACAACCTTCCGGACCTTCCCCAGCGATGTCGCTCCTGTGTCTTCTGGGAGCTCGACCCGGTCAGCGGAGAGGCCGCCGTGAAGGCGGGGCGTCCGGGGCCGGAGAAGGAAGCCTGGATCTCCGCCGTCCTCCTGGAGTGGGGGTCCTGCGGGCGGGTGGTCTACGTGGACGAGGTGCCCGTCGGCTACGTCCTCTACGCTCCCCCGGCCTATGTGCCGCGGTCGACGTCCTTCCCGACCAGTCCGGTGGCGGCAGACGCCGTGCAGCTGATGACGGCCTGGATCATGCCGGGATATCAGGGCCAGGGGCTGGGCCGGATGGTCGTGCAGACCGTGGCCAAGGACGTGATGCGGCGGGGCTTCAAGGCGATCGAGGCGTTCGGCGATGCCCGCTGGAAGGAGCCGGCCTGTGTGCTGCCGGCCGACCATCTCCTGTCCGTGGGCTTCAAGACGGTCCGCCCGCACCACGCGTTCCCCCGGCTGAGGCTGGAGCTCCGGACGACGCTCTCCTGGAAGGAGGACGTCGAGATGGCCCTGGACCGCCTGCTCGGCGCTGTGAAGAAGGAGCCGGCCCTGAGGCCGCTCTAGCACCTCTGGCACCTCTGGCACCGGAACATGAGAACGGCCCGCCCCTTGTCGGGGCGGGCCGTTCGTGTTTCACGTTGCACGTTTCACGTGAAACAAAGAGCGTGTCAGCCGTTCGCGGGCTTAACGAAGGCGTCCAGGTCGCGCAGGATGGCGGCCTTCGGCTTGGCACCGACGATCGTCTTCACGACCTCGCCGCCCTGGTAGACGTTCAGCGTCGGGATCGACATGACGCCGTACTTGGCGGCCGTGGCCGGGTTCTCGTCGATGTTGAGCTTCACGACCTCGATCTCGCCGTGCTCCGCGGCGATGGCCTCCAGCGACGGGGCGATCTGGCGGCACGGGCCGCACCACGCCGCCCAGAAGTCCACCAGAACGGGCTTGTCGCTCTTGAGGACGTCCTCTTCGAAGGAAGCGTCGGTCACAGTCTTCAGGGCCACGGCGGCCTCCTTGTTTTCGTGGGGTGTGGAGTCAGGAAGAGCGAGGATCAGACTGCGGGGGTCTCGGCCAGCTTCTCGCTGTCGGCGAGAGCGGCCAGGAAGCGCTCGGCGTCGAGAGCGGCGGAGCAGCCGGTACCGGCGGCCGTGATGGCCTGGCGGTAGGTGTGGTCGACGACGTCGCCCGCACCGAAGACGCCCGTGACGTTCGTGCGGGTCGACGGCGCGGCGACCTTCAGGTAGCCCTCCTCGTCCAGCTCCAGCTGGCCCTTGAAGAGCTCGGTCCGCGGGTCGTGGCCCACCGCGATGAAGAGGCCGGTGACGGCCAGCTCGCGGGTCGCGCCGGTCTTGGTGTCACGCAGGGTCAGACCGCTGAGCTTCTGCTCGCCGTGGATCTCGGTGACCTCGCTGTCCCAGGCGAACGAGATCTTCGGGTCGGCGAATGCGCGCTCCTGCATGGCCTTGGAGGCACGCAGGCTGTCGCGGCGGTGGACGATCGTGACGGTCTTGGCGAAGCGCGAGAGGAAGGTGGCCTCCTCGATCGCGGTGTCGCCGCCGCCGACGACGGCGATGTCCTGGTCCTTGAAGAAGAACCCGTCGCAGGTGGCGCACCAGGAGACACCGCGGCCCGAGAGCGCGTCCTCGTTGGGGAGGCCGAGCTTGCGGTGCTGGGAGCCCGTGGTGACGATGACGGCCTTGGCGCGGTGCACGGTGCCGGCGGTGTCGGTGACGGTCTTGATGTCGCCGGTCAGGTCCACGGCGATGATGTCGTCCGGGATCAGTTCGGCGCCGAAGCGCTCGGCCTGCGCCCGCATGTTGTCCATCAGGTCCGGGCCCATGATGCCGTCACGGAAACCGGGGAAGTTCTCGACCTCGGTCGTGTTCATCAGGGCGCCACCGGCGGTCACAGCACCCTCGAAGACCAGGGGGTTCAGCGACGCTCGGGCCGTGTAGAGCGCAGCGGTGTAACCCGCGGGCCCCGAGCCGATAATGATCACGTTACGGACGTCGCTCACGGGTGTCTTCCTCGTCTCTGCAGACTGCCACTGCCTACGGGGGCGGTTGCCTCGGTCACTCTCACCCCACCCAACGGATCCTACGGGGCATGCATTCCCGAGATTGCCGCACGGCACGTGACCGAGGCGGGGAGCGAGATCAGGAGCGTGGGTACGTCTCGCTGAGCAGAAGATCGGCCGCGGGGGTTCCGGTGCTCGTGGGCCGGTCGGCGCAGGAGGCGTCGAGGACGAAGGCCTGGACCCGGTTGCTGTCCGCAGGGTCCGTCAGGACCAGCAGATAGGCGGGAGTCCCCTGGTACTCGCCCCGCTCGTGGGCGAGAACGGCGTCGGTACGTCCGGTGCCGGCCAGAACGCAGCCGGGGACGGCGCTGTCCCTGTTCCGCTGGGGGCTGGTGGTGGCCTCGGCGGACATCGACTCGGGGCCGATTCCCTGAGGCGTCCTGGCCACGCTGCCCTTTTCACCCAGGAGCGCGTGGACGCGTTCCTCGACCGGTGTCCCGGAGAAGGGGCTCACGGCCACAGCACCGACGTCGGCCTTCTTGGCGGCGTCCGCGCTCCCGGCGGTCGGTGCACCGCCGCCTTGGCTGAGGAGAAGGCCCGTACCGAGGACGGCGGCGGCGAAGGCGGCTCCGAGCGTGGAGACGAGCGCGATCCGGCGTCGGCGGGGCTTTCCGGGGCGGCCCGGGCGGCCGGGGCCGGTGGCCGCGGCCGGCCGGCCGGCAGGGCGCTCCGTGGCAGGGGAAGGAGCGCCGGAGGGAATCGGCTCGGTGTGGGGCCGCGATGTTTCACGTGAAACAGGGCTGTCGTTCTCCGGCGCGGTGGCCTGGAGGAGGGCTTCGGCGGCGAGTGCGGCATCGATCCGGCCGGCGATCTCGGCGGGCATGCGGGGTGGCCCGGGCAGAGTGCCCAGGAGGCCCCGGATCTCCTCCAGGGAGGTCCGTACGTCCGCGCAGAGGGGGCAGCCGTCCAGATGGTGCCGTACGGCTGCGGAGCGGCTCGGTGACAGGAGCCCCTCGGTCAGATCGGAGATCTCCGAGACGTCCGGGTGCTGTGTCGTGTCGGCCTTGCCGGTCGTGGAAGTCACGCGCGCCCACCTCCGCCCTTCACAGCAGCTGGATCTGTCGGACCGGTACTCGTCGGCCCCGGCACCGGTGGGACGGATGTCCCCGGCGTCCGGTTCCTTCCCCCTTCGGTGGCCTCGTTACCCACTGTGTCGGTGCGCAGATGAGTGACCATCGGGAGCAGTCGGGACCGCCCCCGCGCGCAGCGGCTTTTCACGGTTCCGGTGGGAACGCCGAGGATACGTGCCGCCTCTGCGACGGGGTATCCCTGCATGTCGACGAGGACGAGTGCGGCGCGCTGGTCCGCGGGGATCAGCGCGAGGGCCGCCAGGACCTGCCGGTGCAGATCCTGGCGCTCCACGGGCGCTTCGGCCGACTCGTGCGGGTCGAGGAGCTGCTCGAAGCGGTCGGTGTCGTCGACGGGTGAGGTGCGGCGGGAGGCGGCCTTGCGGGCGCGGTCGAGGCAGGCGTTCACCGTGATGCGGTGGAGCCAGGTCGTGACGGCCGACTGGCCCCGGAAGGTGTGAGCGGCCCGGAAGGCGGACAGCAGGGCGTCCTGGAGGGCGTCGGCGGCCTCCTCGCGGTCCCCCAGGGTCCGCAGGGCCACGGCCCACAGCCGGTCGCGGTGACGCCGCACGAGCTCACTGAAGGCGTCCGGATCCCCGGCGACATGGCGCGCCAAGAGCTCCTGGTCGCCTGTGGCCTCGTCTATCGGAGCGTCCAACGGTGAGCCCCTCCCCGTGCGGTGGTCAGCCCATGATCTTGATCTCGGCCAGCTTGCCGCGGTAGCCCCCGTCGTTGGTGGGGAGTTCCGTCAGCCAGACCAGAACGTAGCGGGTCGTGACCGGCTTGGTGGGCTTCAATGTCACGTTGCTGCCCGATCCGGACGCCTGGGTCGTGAACCCGTCGGGCGTGGAGGGCGCGGAAGAGGCGTCGGAGGGCGCGGTGCGGAGCTCCACCGAGGTGTGGCCCAGGAACGTCAGGTCGACCGAGCTGATCTCCTTGGCCGTGCCCAGGTCGAGGATCATGCCCACGCCCGACTTCAGGTTGGCGAAGCCGACACCGCGGTAGTTCTCGGTGTACCAGAAGGTGCTCGGGTCACCGTCGTAGGCGAGGTCTATGGCCTGGGGCTTCTCCGAACCGTTGCCCAGCGGATCGAAGTCCCGGGCGGACACGATGGAGATCGGCTTGGGCGGCTCGGGCTTCTCGTCGACCGTGGGCGACGTGACCGGCGTCTTGGTGGTCGGCTCCTGGTCGAGCAGCCGGTCGGCGATCTGCCAGCTGCCCAGACCCAGGGCGGCGATCAGCAGGGCCGAGACGGCCCACTTCAGCGCCGTGCCGGTACGGCTCTGGAGCGGCGCCGGCGGCACGATGACCGGCTGGGGGACGGCGGGACGCGCCTGGGGGCGGCCGTACGTGCCCTGCTGGTACGTCGTGCGCTGGTAGTCGGGCGGGGCGGGGAACTGCGGCTCCGGCGGCTTGACGCGGGGCATCGCGGCCACGGCCTTGGCGAGCTCGTCCGGGGTCGTGCAGGGCGGCTCCTGGCGCGAGGCGGTCGCGCCGTCGTTGGCGAGGGCCCGCATGGCGATCTCGGAGAGGCCGCGGTGGATCCCGGCCCGGACCTGGTCGGGCGGGAGGAGCCCCACGCCCTTGGGGAGGCCGGAGAGCCCGTAGGCGTCGCTGTCGTACGGCCAGCGCTGGGTGAGCGCGGCGTACAGGAGGGCGCCGATGGCCTCGGTGTCGGTGCGCTGCGGGCGCTCGGCGGTGATGCCGCGCAGGGCGGCGTTCACGGCGAGGCCGCGGATCCGGTACTGGCCGGTGGAGCTGCGCAGGACGGCGCTCGGGGTGAGCCGGAGGTGCGCGAGGCCCTCGCGGTGGGCGGCGGCCATGGCCTGGGAGACCTGGCTGACGAGCTGGTAGGCGTCGTGCGCCTCCATCGGGCCGGTCGCGAGCAGCGCGGTCAGCTCGGTGGAGTCGGGCAGCCACTCGTGCACGACGTACACGAGGTCGTTCTCCTCGACGGCGTCGAGGACCTGGACGAACCGGGGGTCGCCGAGCAGCGCCGCGGAACGGGCCGCGGCCAGGACCGAGCGGGCCCGGGGGTGGTCGGCCGGCAGGAGATGGACCCCGACGGCGCGCCGCAGCTTCTCGTCGACGGCACGCCAGCTGCTGAAGCCGTCCAGTCGGGTGACGCACTCCTCCAGCCGGTACCGTCTGGCCAGCTTGTGGCCGCTGTGCAGGTCGGGTGCCGTCATGGAGGGCTGTTCACCGCTCTGTCGTTCGACCGCCTTGCTCTTCGTGGCCTCGGCGGTCGACTCCGCCGTCTTCTGCGTTTCCGCCACCCCGTCGGTCGCAGCCTTGTCCGCCTTGGCGGTCAGCGGGTCTTCACCGCTGTTGTCGGCCACGTCGACGGCAGCCGTGCTACGTTCCGCCACCGTCGTCCTGCCTCCCCATCCGTTGCGCCACTTCCAACAGCCATGCCAATTGTGCCCACAGTCCGACGCTATGCACGACACGCGGTCCCCGCCGATGGTTGTGCGGGGACGCGGAATCAGCGTCCCAGGCGTCCGCGCACCATCCCGACCAGGGTGTTCAGTTCCGCGATCCGCATGCGCTTTGCCGCGACGAAGAAGACACCCAGGAGGACGGCTCCGCCGACGAGCAGGGCGACGAGCGAGCCCAGGGCACCTTCGCCCAGGAGCTTCAGCAGTCCGAAGCCGACGGCGCCGGCGACGATCGCGGCAGGCACGGAGGCCAGGCAGAGCCGCGCGTAGGTCCGCATCACATGGGTGCCGTCCAGGTCGCCGCCGAGGCGGTTGCGCAGGCGGCGCCACGCGATGCCGACGCCGACGGCGTACGCGAGTCCGTAGGAGGCGGCCATGCCGACGACGGCCCACTGCGCGGGCAGGAGGACGTAGCAGAGGGCCGAGGCGGCCGCGTTCACGGCGGCGACGATGACCGTGTTGTAGAAGGGCGTCCGGGTGTCCTCGTAGGCGTAGAAGCCGCGGAGCACGACGTACTGGACGGAGTAGGGGATCAGGCCGAGTCCGAAGGCCATCAGGATGAAGCCCATGCCCTGGGCGGCCTGCACGCCGCTGGAGGCGTAGAGCAGGGTGCACATCGGGACGCCGAGGGCCAGGAAGGCGAAGGCGACCGGGACGATCGCGACGGCCGAGTTGCGCAGGCCCTGCGAGATGTCGTCACGCACGGCGCCCGGGTCGTTGTCGTGGGCGGCGCGGGAGATCCGCGGCAGCAGCGCGGCCATGACGGAGACGGTGATGATCGCCTGCGGCATGCCCCAGATCAGCTGGGCGTTCGAGTAGGCGAGGAAGCCGGCGCCGTTCTTCCCCGACTCCTGGCCGGCGGCCGTGGCGAGCTGGGTCACGACCAGGACGCCCGCCTGGTTGGCGAGGACGAAGAGGACGGTCCACTTGGCGAGCTTCACCGTCTTGCCGAGCCCGTGGCCCTTCCAGTCGAAGCGGGGCCGGAAGCGGAAGCCCGTCTCGCGGAGGTACGGGATCATCGCCAGGGCCTGCACGACGAGCCCGAGGAGGGTGCCGATGCCGAGCAGGCGGATGCCCTCGTCGGGAATGGTCTGGACGCCCATGTGGGACTCGGCGGAGGTGCCGTAGACCCAGATGAACAGGCCGAACGTGACGATCATGACGATGTTGTTGAGGACCGGCGTCCACATCATCGCGCCGAACTTGCCCCGGGCGTTGAGGATCTGCCCCATCACGACGTGCACGCCCATGAAGAAGATCGTGGGCAGGCAGTAGCGGGCGAAGGTCACGGCCACGCTGTTGGCCGCGGCGTCGTCGGCGATCGTGTTCGACATCAGCCGGACCAGGATCGGTGCGGCGAGGACCGCCGCCACCACGATCAGGCCGAGCGCCACCATCACGAGGGTGAGCAGGCGGTTGGCGTAGGCCTCGCCGCCGTCCTCGTCGTTCTTCATGGAACGGACGAGCTGCGGGACGAAGACCGAGTTGAGGCCGCCGCCGACGGTGAGGATGTAGATCATCGTCGGCAGGGTGTAGGCGATGGTGAAGGTGTCACCGAGCAGTGCGGCGCCGAGCGCACCGGTGATCACCAGGCTGCGGACGAAGCCGGTGAGCCGGGAGACCAGGGTGCCGGCCGCCATCACGGCGCTCGACTTGAGCAGCCCGGAGGCGCGGCCGGACTTCTTCGGCGCGGGGGCGGGGACGGGCATGGGGTCCGGCTCCGTGGCGGGCGGGGGCACCTGGCCGGGCGTCTGCTGGTCCCGGTAGAGGTGCGCGAACGCGTCCGGCTCGGGCCGCTCCTCGCCGGCGCGGGTCACCAGGTCGTCGACACCGGTGAACTGCACCGTACGGGCGTCGTCGCCGTACGGCAGGTGACGCGAGGGGCCTTCGGGCTCGGGCGCCGGGGTCTGCGCCCACACGCGGGGGTCCGGGGCGTGCGGAGGCACGGCCGGCTGCTGGTAGAGCGGCTGGGGCTCCTGGTACGTGCCGGGCGGCGGCGGCGGGTGCGCGGCACGGTCGTAGAGCGCCTCGGTCACCGGGTCCTGCGCGGAGAGGTCCTGGGCCCGGTACGGGTCGTGGGCGAAGGCGTCCTGGACGTAGGGGTCCTGGGCGTACGGGTTCTGCGCGTAAGGGTCCTGCCCGTGCGGGCTCTGCGCGTAGGGGTCCTGCCCGTGAGGGTCGGGGACGCCCTGCTGGGGCGAGGGCGGCACCGGTGGGTACCCGGAACCGGGGGGTGCCGCGGGCGTCCCACCGGACGGCGCGGTGCCGCCCGCGCCCTGGCCGCGGTCACCGTCGTACGGCGCGTTCATGGTTACCCCACCTCATCGTCCCCGGCCGACCGGCCACGACATCGCTCAACGGTCCACTTTCTCACCCGGGCCCGACGGGTCCCCGCTTTCGGACCCGGTGTCCGGCGTCGGGTCACTCGGCTGCTCGGGTTCGTCGCTCTCGACGTCCTCCGCCGCCGGTTCCGGCTCCGTCCCGGTGCCCGCCTCGGCTTCCTCGGCTTCCGCCTCGGCCTTCCTGGCGGCGACCCGCTTGCGCTGGCTGTACATCCGGACGCCGGCGAGGACGAGGAGCAGCACACCGCCGGCGATCACGAGCATCACCGTGGCGGTGATCTCGGAGACCTTCACGTTGAAGCTCATCGGCTGGCCGTAGGGCGTGCCGTCCACGGTGTAGAGCTGGGCCGTCATCGGGACCTGGCCGTTGACGTTGGCCGAGACGGTGAACTTCACCGACTGGCTGTGCCCGGCGTTGATCTTCACCGGGAGTTCGGCGTAGCGCTCGCCGTTCAGCTCCAGCCGGCTCTTGTTGCTGGAGGTGAGGCGCAGCACCAGGTCGTCCACGCCCTGGAGCAGCTTGTTCTGGACGGTCACGGGGATCGTCGCGCTGCGACCGGACAGGGTGAGGTCCGACTTGTCGACGAGCTGGATGCCCTCGGTGAGGTCCTGGAGGTACTTCAGGACGTCGTTGCGGTAGACCGCGGCCGCTCTGGCCTGACCGCGCCAAGAGGTGGACATCTCGCGGTTGATCGCGTTGCCGAAGGGCACCACGACACGGTCCGGGACGGTCAGGACGACCTTGAAGTCGTCCAGCTCGTCGCGGGTGGTCTTCATGTCGCGGAAGGTCTGGACCGTCAGTTCCCGTTCGCGCAGCTCCTTCGGGTACCGGGAGCCACTGGGCACGGTGGTCGACGCGTCCGGGTCCGGCTTGGCCGCGGCCGCCGTGAGCAGGTCGGCCGGCGTGGTCCAGCGCCGGGCGGACAGACCGCTCAGGGCGGTCGCCATCGTCTGTGCCTGGGCGACGGTCGGTACCCGCTGCGGGGCGACCACGACGCTGCGCTGCTGCTCGGGCTGTTCGAGGGTGATCGCGAGCGACTGCGCGAGGAACTCCTGGACCGCGAGGGTGGAGTTCTCCGTGCGGACCATGTCGCCCTCGAAGGCGGTGGACAGGAGCTCGTCGCTCACCACGGCGGTGGTGCTGCCGTTGCCGAGGGGGCGGGCCGCCGTCGGTGTGTAGGGGAGGTCGTCCCGGACGCTGTCGCTGCGGGCGATCACCTTGTTGGCGCCCGCCGAGGTGGCGACGGCCACGATCGAGGGGTCGACGGCCCCTTCCACGGGCCAGGAGAAGTCGGTGGACGGCTGGACGTGGAGGACGGTCTCCACGGTCGTCGCCGCGAGCGAGGTGGCCGACTGGAGGTGTGCCAGGGAGCCCGGCACGTCCTTGCCGCGGTGGGCCAGGGAGGCGAGGTCGGGGTCGGCGAACGGCAGAGCGACGACCTTGTGCCCCTGCACGGCCGCTTCCAGCGCGTTCAGCCACTGCTCGGCCACGGCCTTGTTCTTGCCCGGGACGTGGGCCGTGCCGTCCTTGACGCGGTAGCCGTTGGCCATGGCGTCGACCGTGGCCAGCAGATCCGGGTCGATCACCCAGGTCACCGGCAGGTCCTTGCCCAGCGAGACCATCTGCTCCAGGCGGCCGCCCGGACGCAGCTCGGCGGCCAGGGCGTCGTCCTCGAAGACCGGGGTCTGCTGGTCGTCGGTGGCCGTCTCGGCCGAGACGTGGGCCGAGGAGATCAGCGGCCACAGGTAGGTGAGCTGGGTCTTCTTCTCGGTGGCTTCCGGCTGGTACGGCAGGAAGGTCCGCTCGATGCCGAGCACGCGGTCGTAGCGCCGGTCCGAGGTCTGGCCGGTGAGCGAGACGCCCAGCTGGTAGACGCCCGACTCGTCGAGGCCGAGCTCGGAGACCGGGACCGAGAGGGAGAAGTCCGCGCTGAGCCCGGCGTCGAGGCGGGGGATCTTGGCGGAGGGGGCCTCGCCGAGCGGTGCGGGGTCGCTGTCGCTCCGGTAGCCGGTGCGGTCCGAGACCTGGTCGATCTCGCTCCGGCTCGTCATCATCGGGCCGACCCGCAGATCCACGGTCGCGTCGGTGATGGCTTTCTTTCCCCGGTTGGTGACCGTTCCCGAGACGGTGACGGTGTCACCCTCCACGGGCGCGCTCGGGGAGAGCGTGTCGAGGGACACATCGACGGTCTTGGAGACGGTCCCGTCCTCCGCGGCGACCGCCGGTGCGGCGGTCGGGGCCTGGAGCAGGCCGGCGAGGAGCGGCGCGCCGACGGCGACCGTGATGGTGCGCCGCAGCCATCGGCGGGCAGGTGAGGGACCGGTTCCCTGAATGTCTGCCGCCTCGCCCACGCGTTCGCCCATCCTCGTCGTTGTCTGTGGTGCCAGTGGTGTCGATGGTTCCCGGTTGCTGTGTCCAGGCATGGTAACGAGGCACGCTGGGAGCAAGTGCCGGGGACTGCTCCAGCCGATGGGGCCGTGTGCCCGGCCGCGGGAAAACGGGGACGCCGCGGTGGACCGGGGCACGTACCCTTTTCTGTTGTGCCGAACGCCAACGAAGACACCCCGACCGCACTGAGCCAGGTGCAACGCCGCGCGGTCAGCGAACTGCTGCGTGTGTCCCCTGTCGCCGACGACCTTGCCCGCCGTTTCCAGGAGGCCGGGTTCAGCCTCGCGCTGGTCGGCGGCTCGGTACGGGATGCCCTGCTCGGCCGGCTCGGCAACGACCTGGACTTCACCACCGACGCCCGCCCCGAGGACGTTCTGAAGATCGTCCGCCCGTGGGCCGATGCCGTCTGGGAGGTCGGGATCGCCTTCGGGACGGTCGGCTGCCAGAAGGACGCCCGCGTCGGAGACGTCGATCAGCGTTTTGAGATCGAGGTCACCACGTACCGCTCCGAGGCGTACGACCGGACCTCGCGGAAGCCCGAGGTCTCCTACGGCGACTCCATCGACGAGGACCTCGTCCGGCGTGACTTCACCGTCAACGCCATGGCCGTGGCCCTCCCCGAGAAGGAGTTCATCGATCCGTACGGCGGTCTGGAAGACCTCGCCGCCCGGGTCCTGCGGACGCCGGGCACGCCCGAGGAGTCGTTCTCGGACGATCCCCTGCGGATGATGCGGGCCGCGCGGTTCGCCGCCCAGCTGGACTTCGAGGTGGCACCCGAGGTCGTCACGGCGATGCGGGAGATGTCCGGCCGGATCGAGATCGTCTCCGCGGAGCGGGTCAGGGAAGAGCTCAACAAGCTGGTGCTCGCGGCTCACCCCCGGAAGGGCCTCGGCCTGCTCGTGGACACGGGTCTCGCCGATCACGTGCTGCCCGAGCTGCCCGCGCTGCGCCTGGAGAGCGACGAGCACCACCGGCACAAGGACGTCTACGAGCACTCGCTGATCGTGCTCGAGCAGGCCATCGACCTGGAGGAGGACGGCCCCGACCTGGTGCTGCGCCTCTCGGCCCTGCTCCATGACATCGGCAAGCCGCGCACCCGTCGTTTCGAGAAGGACGGCCGGGTCTCGTTCCACCACCACGAGGTGGTGGGCGCGAAGATGACCAAGAAGCGCATGACCGCGCTGAAGTACTCCAACGAGATGATCAAGGAAGTCTCTCGGCTGGTCGAGCTCCACCTCCGCTTCCACGGGTACGGGGACGGTGAGTGGACCGACTCGGCCGTGCGCCGCTACGTCCGCGACGCGGGCCCGCTGCTCTCGCGGCTGCACAAGCTGACCCGCTCGGACTGCACCACGCGCAACAAGCGCAAGGCGGCGGCGCTCTCCCGCACCTACGACGGCCTGGAGGAGCGCATCGCCCAGCTCCAGGATCAGGAGGAGCTGGACGCGATCCGTCCCGACCTGGACGGCAACCAGATCCAGGAGATCCTCGGTATCGGGCCCGGCCCGGCCATCGGTCAGGCGTACAAGTTCCTGCTGGAGCTCCGGCTGGAGAACGGTCCGATGGAACACGACCAGGCGATCGCGGCACTCAAGGAGTGGTGGGCGGCCCGCGACTGAGACGAAGCCGGGTCGATCGGGGTGATGTTTCACGTGAAACACCCGCTCGATCGGCGTCGAAGCGGCGGTGCTGCGGAGGGGTGGTGTTTCACGTGAAACATCACCCCTCCGTGCGTTCCTTTCGCAGCGCCAGCGCGATCGCCGCGTAGACCAGGGCGACCAGGACGACGAGCAGCGGGGAGCGGCCGTCCGGCGGCAGCACCAGCGCCGCGACACCCGCCGCGCCGACGAAAGCGACGTTGAACAGCACGTCGTAGAGCGAGAAGATCCGCCCCCGGTAGGCGTCGTCCACCGTCGTCTGCACCACCGTGTCCGTCGCGATCTTGGCTCCCTGGGTGATGAGCCCGAGGACGAAGGCGGCGACGAGGAACGGGGCGGGGTCGAAGAACAGGCCGAGGGCCGGCACCAGGACGGCGGCGAGCCCGGCGCACAGGGTCATCCAGCCGAAGGGGCCCAGTCGCCCCACGGCCCAGGGGGAGAGGACGGCTGCCGCGAAGAACCCGGCGCCCGAGGCGGCGACGGCGATCCCCAGGAGACCGAGACCCTCGGACTCCGTGGCGCTCCAGGCATAGCGGCTGAGCATGAGCACGGTGACGAGCAGGGCGCCGTAGCAGAAGCGCATCAGGGCGACCGCGGTCAGCGCCCTGGCGGCCGGCCGTCGCTCGGCCAGGTGCCGCAAGCCCTCGACCAGCCCTCGGGCCGTGGAGACCAGGGCCGAGGTGAGCCGCTGCGGAGCGAGCTCGGAATCGGGCCCGAGGAGCCCCCGGGGAATCCGCAGGGAGGCGAGGGCCGACAGGAGGTAGAGAGCGGCGCCGAAGGCCACCACGGCCGCGTCGGAGTCGTCGGCGATCAGCCGGACGCCGAAGGCCAGACCACCCCCGAGGGTCGCGGCGAGCGTGCCGGCCGTGGGGGAGAGCGAGTTCGCCACGACCAGCCGCTCCTCGTCGACGACGCGGGGCAGCGCGGCCGAAAGCCCCGCGAGCACGAAGCGGTTGACCGCCGTGACGGAGAGGGCGGAGGCGTAGAAGAGCCAGTCGGGGACGGAAGCGACGACGAGCACGGCGGTCCCGCAGGCGAGCAGGGCCCGCAGGAGGTTCCCGTACAGAAAGACCTGGCGGCGCTGCCAGCGGTCGAGGAAGACGCCGGCGAAGGGGCCGATCACCGAGTACGGGAGCAGGAGCACGGCCATGGCGGAGGCGATGGCGGTGGGCGAGGTCTGCTTCTCGGGGGAGAAGACGACGTACGTGGCCAGTGCCACCTGGTAGACGCCGTCGGCGCACTGCGAGAGCAGCCGGACGGCGAGCAGGCGGCGGAAGTTCGTCAGGCGCAGGAGTACGCGCAGATCACGTACGACGGACATGGCAGCAAGACTCACATACGAAGAGGGTCCCCGGGCAGCAGCGCGGGGACCCTCTTCGACAAGCGTGCGGGCGCTTAGCGCTCGACCTCACCCTTGATGAACTTCTCGACGTTGGCCAGGGCCTCGTCGTCGAAGTACTGCACCGGCGGGCTCTTCATGAAGTAGCTCGACGCGGAGAGGATGGGGCCGCCGATGCCGCGGTCCTTGGCGATCTTCGCGGCGCGCAGGGCGTCGATGATGACACCCGCGGAGTTCGGGGAGTCCCACACCTCGAGCTTGTACTCGAGGTTCAGCGGAACGTCACCGAAGGCGCGGCCCTCAAGGCGGACGTAGGCCCACTTGCGGTCGTCCAGCCAGGCCACGTAGTCCGACGGGCCGATGTGGACGTTCTTCTCGCCCAGCTCGCGGTCCGGGATCTGCGAGGTGACGGCCTGCGTCTTGGAGATCTTCTTGGACTCGAGGCGGTCGCGCTCGAGCATGTTCTTGAAGTCCATGTTGCCGCCGACGTTGAGCTGCATGGTGCGCTCAAGACGGACACCGCGGTCCTCGAACAGCTTCGCCATCACGCGGTGCGTGATGGTGGCGCCGACCTGCGACTTGATGTCGTCGCCGACGATCGGGACGCCGGCCTCGGTGAACTTGTCCGCCCACTCCTTGGTGCCGGCGATGAAGACCGGGAGGGCGTTGACGAAGGCGACCTTGGCGTCGATGGCGCACTGCGCGTAGAACTTCGCAGCGGCCTCGGAGCCCACGGGCAGGTAGCAGACGAGAACGTCGACCTGGCGGTCCTTGAGGATCTGGACGACGTCGACCGGCTCCTCGGCGGACTCCTCGATGGTCATGCGGTAGTACTTACCGAGACCGTCGAGCGTGTGACCGCGCTGGACCGTGACGCCCGCGCTCGGGACGTCGCAGATCTTGATGGTGTTGTTCTCGCTGGCGCCGATGGCGTCGGAGAGGTCGAGGCCGACCTTCTTCGCGTCGACATCGAAGGCGGCGACGAACTCGACGTCACCGACGTGGTACTCGCCGAACTGGACGTGCATCAGGCCGGGCACCTTGGCCGCCGGGTCGGCGTCCTTGTAGTACTCGACGCCCTGGACCAGCGAGGCGGCGCAGTTGCCCACGCCGACGATGGCTACGCGAACCGAACCCATTTCCGGTTGCTCCCTGTTGTGATCGTGGAAGCCCTGCTGTGTGCAGGGTTTCACTAGACGGTGTCGTCGGACGGATCCGGCCGGGTACTGCCCCCGTGCCGGGGCAGGCCGCCCGTTTCTCCAGAATCGTTGTCGTGCAGAGCGGGGGCGTCGGGACCGGATCGCTGATCCCGTCCCGCCCTCTCGCTCTCGATGAGCTCGTTCAGCCAGCGCACCTCGCGCTCCACGGACTCCATGCCGTGGCGCTGCAGCTCAAGTGTGTAGTCGTCGAGTCGCTCGCGGGTCCGGGCCAGGGAGGCGCGCATCTTCTCCAGGCGCTCCTCCAGCCGGCTGCGGCGGCCTTCGAGCACCCGCATCCGTACTTCGCGCTCGGTCTGGCCGAAGAAGGCGAAGCGGGCGGCGAAGTGCTCGTCCTCCCAGGCGTCGGGGCCGGTGTGGGTGAGGAGCTCCTCGAAGTGCTCCTTACCTTCCGGTGTCAACCGGTAGACGATCTTGGCCCGGCGTCCTGCGAGTGAAGCGGCGAGAGCCTCCTCGGGGGCGCTGCCCGGCTCCTCGATCAACCAGCCGTTGGCGACCAGCGTCTTGAGGCAGGGATACAGCGTCCCGTAGCTGAAGGCCCGGAAGACCCCCAGCGAGGTGTTGAGGCGCTTCCGCAGCTCGTACCCGTGCATCGGGGCCTCGCGGAGCAGGCCGAGAACGGCGAACTCGAGGATGCCTGAGCGCCTGCTCATCCGTCGCCTCCTCCGCTTCTCGGGACCCTTATGCCGTGCTGATGTATCGACTCGATACATCAGCACGATAGAACGGCCGCACTGTCTCGACAAGTGGGACCGCCGTGACCGGCGTCACATCGTCAATTCACAGCGATCGACTTGCCTGATTTGGGGTGAACTCCGGCCCTACGTGGGTTTTGGCCGTGCGTAGTCTGTGCGGCATGCAGACCACCGGGAACCAAGCGATGCCGTGGGGCGTCAGTGCTGCGGGTGACCGGCTGCGGTACGGAGGGGCCTCCGATGGGGTTCCGTCCGTGCGCATTTCGGGGGGACCGGAACTCAACTGCCGCTTCCAGGCGTACACGCCTGCCCGAGGAGTAGTCGTTCGATGAGCGAGCATCGTCGCAAAATGTCGCCGCAGGAGCCGCCGACAGGTGGCCGCGCGGCGGCACGGCGCGCTGCCCAGCAGCCGGTGGGCCGCAGGTCGGCCCCGGCCCAGGATGTCGTCGGTAGGGGGGCCCCTTCGGCCTCGTACGGGCCGCCCTCTTCCCATGGGGAGGAGCCGCGTCCCTACGGCGGTCGCGCGGAGGCCCGACGGGCCGCCCAGCGCGGTGGCCGTCGAAGGGGCGCCGAAGCCGAACCGGGGGGCCCTGGCGGTCCCGCCGGTCCCGGTGGAGGACGGCGCGGTGGCGGCGGCGGTGGCGGCCGCGGCAGTGGGCCGGGGCGTGGCTCCGGCGGTCGCCCGCCCGGCAAGAAGCGGATCATCGACTACCCGCGGTACGGGAAGTACGGCTGGCGTCGCTGGATGCCCTCGTGGAAGCTCGTGTCGGGCACGTTCCTGGTGTTCGCCGGTGTGCTGATGGGCGGCGCGGTCTTCGCGTACTCCCAGGTGGGCATCCCCGAGCAGGACGATTCCGCGACCTCGCAGAACAACATCTACTACTGGGCCGACGGCTCGCGCATGGTCGCGACCGGCAGTGGCACCAACCGGCAGATCGTCGGCATCGAGCAGATCCCGAGGGTCATGCAGGAGGCCGTGGTCTCGGCCGAGAACAAGACCTTCTGGGACGACTCGGGCATCGACCCGATGGGCATGGGCCGCGCCGTGTGGAACATGGCCAAGGGCGGCGAGACCCAGGGTGGCTCGACCATCACCCAGCAGTACGTGAAGAACAACCGCCTCAACGACCAGTCGCAGACCCTCACCCGGAAGGTGAAGGAACTCTTCATCTCCATGAAGGTCGGCAACGAGCTGGGCAAGGGCGAGATCATGGCCGGCTACCTGAACACGTCGTACTACGGACGTGGTGCCTACGGCATCCAGGCGGCCTCTCGCGCGTACTTCAACAAGGACGCCAAGCACCTCAACGCCAGTGAGTCGGCGCTGCTCGCCGCCGTGCTGAAGGGTGCGACGTACTACGACCCGGCGGGCTACCCGGAGATCGACCCCGAGGCCACGCCCGAGAAGAACCTCGCCCGGGCCACCGAGCGGTGGAGCTGGATCCTCGACGAGATGGTCAAGGACGGCAAGATCACGGCCGAGGAGCGTGCCAAGTACACGACGTTCCCCAAGGTCCAGAAGCGCAAGCAGGACGCGCAGCTGACCGGCCAGATCGGCTACCTCGTCAGCTCGGCCAAGGCGAACTTCATCAACAACAACACCGGCGGCTACGGCTCCAAGGAGCTGGAGCGCGGCGGCTTCGAGATCTACACCACCTTCGAGAAGAAGAAGGTGAACGAGCTCGAGAAGGCGGTCAAGAAGGTCTACGCCGAGAACATCGACCCGAAGAAGCGGCCGACGAAGGACACCCACGTCCAGTTCGGCGGCGCCTCCGTCAATGCGCAGACCGGCGCGGTCGTCGCGATCTACGGCGGCCAGGACGCCACCAAGCACTTCACCAACAACGCCGACCAGACCGGTGCCCAGGTCGGATCGACCTTCAAGCCCTTCGTGCTGGCCGCCGCGATGAAGGACGGCGTCCGGGACAAGGACCTCGGTCCCATCCAGGGTGCTGACTCCCGCACGATCGTGGACCCCGACAAGAGCCGCTACTCCGGCAAGAACGGGCTGAAGATCCGGGAGTACAACGGCGAGATCTGGGAGAACGAGAAGGGCGATGAGTGGCGCCAGACCAATGACGGCGACGAGAGCTACGGCTCCATGACCCTTCGTCGGGCCATGATCAAGTCGGCCAACTCGCCGTACGTGCAGCTCGGCATGGACATCGGCATCGACAAGGTCCGCGCGGCCGCGGTCAGTGCCGGTCTGCGCGAGAACTCGCTCGTCAAGGGCGAGGTGCCCTCCTTCTCCCTCGGTATCTCCAGCCCGAGCGCGATCCGGATGGCCGGCGCCTACGCGACCTTCGCCAACAACGGCGAGCAGAACGACCCGTTCTTCGTGACGAAGGTGGTCAAGAACGGGAAGAACGTCTACAAGCACGAGAGCAAGACCGTGCAGGCCTTCTCGCCGGCCATCGCGAGCAACGTCACCGACGTGCTCCGGTCCGTCGTGGAGGACCCGGAGGGCACCGGCCGCAAGGCCGCGATCCCGGGCCGTGCCGTGGCCGGCAAGACCGGTACGACCGACGGCAACAAGTCGGCCTGGTTCGTGGGCTACACCCCGCAGCTGTCGACCGCCATCGACATGTACCGCTTCGACGACGACGAGTCGAAGAAGGGCCGCGAGTTCGAGAAGATGTACGGCACGGGTGGCCACGACACGATCCACGGTTCGTCGTTCCCGTCGCAGATCTGGAACGACTACATGACGGACGCCGTCGCGGACATGCCGGACGTGAAGTTCCCGGAGCCCGAGAAGCTGGAGAACGCCGAGCCCGTCTTCGGCGGGGGCGCCACCAGCCCGACGCCGTCGCCGACGCCCACCCCGACGCCCACCGAGACCTCGGCCACGCCGACGACGACGGCGCCGACGACGACTCCCCCGGCCACGCCGACGACGACGGCGCCGACGACGACGAAGCCGCCGAAGCCGGACAAGACGACCTGCGACGTCTTCGACTGGAACTGCAACCCGGGTGGCGACCCTGGCGGCAACACGGGTCAGCCCACGACCACGCCGCCGACCACGACGGACGGGCCGACACCGACCGGTGACCCGACGACGGAGGACCCGGGCAACGGGCCCGGCAAACCCGGCGGCGGCGGGAACGACGGGTCCTGGACTCCCTGACCCGGGCCGCGCCTTCACCAGAGCACACAGCGAGGGCCGTCGCGTCCGTCCGTACCTTCCGTACGGGCCGGACGCGGCGGCCCTCGCCGCTTTCCCAGGGACGTACGGCAGGATGTCCCCCATGCCGAGCCTCCAGAAGACGCGCGAGCCGCAGGACCGGCCGCAGGGCCCGCCGGCGGTCATCCCCACCCACCGGGACGAGGTGGCCGCCGCGGGCAGCGAGCTGATCGGCGGCCCCTTCGGCCGCCGTGCCCTGACCGGCCGCAGTCAGTTCACACCGGTGCGGGTGATCGCCCTCGTGGCCATCGGGATGTTCGCCCTCGGCATGGTGCAGAAACTGCCCTGCTACAACTGGGCCTGGTTCCGCGGCACCACCTCCCAGTACACGCACGCCTGTTACTCGGACATCCCGCACCTCTTCTCCGGGCGCGGGTTCGCCGACGGCCTGGTGCCCTACTTCGACCGGCTGACCGGCGACATACCGTTTCTGGAGTACCCGGTCCTGACGGGCCTCTTCATGGAGGTCGCGGCCTGGCTGACGCCCGGCAGCGGCACCATGGACCACCGCGAGCAGACGTTCTGGATGGTCAACGCGGGCATGCTGATGGTCTGCGCGGCCGTCCTCGCGGTCTGTGTCGCGCGGACCCACCGGAACCGCCCCTGGGACGGCCTCCTGGTCGCCCTGGCGCCGTCCGTGGCGCTCACCGCCACGATCAACTGGGACATACTGGCCGTCGCGCTGACCTCCGCCGCGATCCTCCTGTGGTCGCGCGGCCGGCCGCTCGGCTTCGGCATCCTGCTCGGCCTCGCCACGGCCGCGAAGTTCTACCCGATACTGCTCCTCGTCCCGCTGCTGCTGCTCTGCTGGCGCGCGGGGAAGTGGCGGGAGTACGGGACGGCCGTGCTCGGCGCCGTCGGCGCGTGGCTGGTCGTGAACCTGCCCGTGATGCTGATGGCCCCCGAGGGGTGGAAGCAGTTCTACTTCTTCAGCCGCGACCGGAACGTCGACTTCGGTTCGGTCTGGCTGCTGGTCAGCCAGCGGACGGGCACCTCGATCCCGCCGGAGAAGGCCAACCTGTACGCGCTGATGCTCATGGTGATCGCGGTGGTCGCCCTCGGCTTCCTGGCGTTCAACGCTCCCCGCAGGCCCCGCTTCGTCCAGCTGGCGTTCCTGGTCGTCGCCGCGTTCGTCCTGACCAACAAGGTCTACTCGCCGCAGTACGTGCTGTGGCTCGTCCCGCTCGCGGCCCTCGCCCGGCCGCGCTGGCGCGACTTCCTGATCTGGCAGGCGTGCGAGGTCATGTACTTCCTGGGCATCTGGATGTACCTGGCGTTCATGAACAGCGGCAACAACAAGCAGGGACTGCCGGTCGACGGCTACCAGTTCGCGATCGTCCTGCACCTGCTCGGCACGCTGTACCTGTGCGTCATGGTCGTACGCGACATCCTCACGCCCGAGAAGGACCCGGTCCGGCAGGACGGCTCGGACGACCCCTCGGGGGGCGTCCTGGACGGCGCGGAGGACGTCTTCGTCACGGGCAGGGCAGCGCACCCGGCCCGGCACGCCGCGCCGGCGGTGGAGGGGCCGCGGGTGGAATGGGGCACGCCCGGCGAGGACCGAGAAGTGGGCTGGAGCACCCCCGCGGAACCGGAACCGGAACCCCGGGGGTGAACGTGCTCGGCCGGCTCAGCGCTCCACGAGCCGGTCGAACTGCGTCGTGGTGTGGCGCAGGTGCGCCACCAGCTCGTCGCCGACGCGGGGCTCCTGGGCGTCGGAGGGCACGAACAGGATCGACACCTGCATGTGCGGCGGCTCGGCGAACCAGCGCTGCTTGCCCGCCCACACGAAGGGCGACAAGTTCCGGTTGACCGTCGCCAGACCGGCCCGGGCGACGCCCTTGGCGCGCGGCATCACGCCGTGCATCGCCTTGGGGGCCTCCAGACCCACGCCGTGCGAGGTGCCGCCGGCGACGACGACCAGCCAGCCGTCCGACGCGGCCTTCTGCTGGCGGTAGCCGAAACGGTCCCCCTTGGCGACCCGGGTCACGTCGAGGACGGCGCCCCGGTACTCGGTCGCCTCGTGGTCGCCCAGCCAGAGCCGGGTGCCGATCCGCGCGCGGAAGCGGGTCTGCGGGAACTGCTGCTGGAGCCGGGCCTGTTCCGCGGCCCGCAGGTGGCTCACGAACATGGTGTGCAGCGGCAGGCGGGCGGCCCGCAGGCGGTCCATCCAGGCGATGACCTCCTCGACGGCGTCCGTGCCGTCCGGGCGGTCCAGCGGGAGGTGGAGGGCGAAGCCCTCGAGACGCACGTCCTCGATGGCGGAGTGGAGCTGGTGGAGCTCCTCCTCGTGGACGCCGTGCCGCTTCATCGAGCTCATGCACTCGATCACGACGCGGGCGCCCACCAGGGCGTGGACGCCGTCCACGGAGGACACGGAGCGGATGACCCGGTCGGGCAGCGGAACGGGTTCCTCACCCCGGCGGAAGGGCGTGAGGACCAGCAGGTCGCCGCTGAACCAGTCCTTGATGCGCGCGGCTTCGTAGGTCGTGCCGACCGCGAGCATGTCGGCGCCGAAGCGGGCGGCCTCGTCGGCGAGGCGCTCGTGCCCGAATCCGTAGCCGTTGCCCTTGCAGACCGGGATCAGACCGGGGAACTGGTCGATGACCGTCTTCTGGTGCGCGCGCCAGCGAGCGGTGTCGACGTAGAGGGAGAGCGCCATGGCCGGCCCGGAACCTTTCTGGTGGCAGCGGTGTGTCAAAGATATGTACGAGACTACGGAACCGTCGCCGAAGCGACGCCGCTCAGCGGCGGGACATGTAGATGTCGAGCGCCTTGTGCAGCAGCTTGTTCAGCGGGAAGTCCCACTCGCCGACGTACTCGACGGCCTCGCCGCCCGTGCCCACCTTGAACTGGATGAGCCCGAAGAGGTGGTCGGTCTCGTCGAGCGAGTCCGAGATGCCCCGCAGGTCGTAGACGGTCGCGCCCATCGCGTAGGCGTCCCGCAGCATCCGCCACTGCATCGCGTTCGAGGGCCTGACCTCGCGGCCGATGTTGTCGGAGGCGCCGTAGGAGTACCAGACGTGCCCGCCGACGACGAGCATCGTCGCGGCGGACAGGTTCACGCCGTTGTGACGCGCGAAGTAGAGCCGCATGCGGTTGGGGTCCTCGTTGTTGAGGACGGTCCACATGCGCTGGAAGTACGAGAGCGGGCGCGGCCGGAAGTGGTCACGGACGGCCGTGATCTCGTAGAGCCGCTGCCACTCGGCCAGGTCCTCGTAGCCGCCCTGGACGACCTCGACGCCGGCCTTCTCGGCCTTCTTGATGTTGCGGCGCCACAGCTGGTTGAAGCCCTTGAGGACGTCGTCGAGCGAGCGGTTCGCGAGGGGGACCTGGAAGACGTAGCGGGGCTGGACGTCACCGAAGCCGGCGCCGCCGTCCTCGGCCTGCTGCCAGCCCATCTTCCGCAGCCGGTCCGCGACCTCGAAGGCGCGCGGCTCGATGTGGGTGGCCTCGACGTCCTTGAGGCGCTTCACGTCCGGGTCCTGGATGCCGGACTTGATGGCGGCCGCGTCCCAGCGGCGGATGACGACGGGCGGGCCCATCTTCACCGAGAAGGCGCCCTGCTGCTTGAGGTGCGCCAGCATCGGCTGCAGCCAGTCGTCGAGGTTGGGCGCGTGCCAGTTGATGACCGGGCCCTCGGGCAGGTAGGCGAGGTAGCGCTTGATCTTCGGGAGCTGGCGGTAGAGCACCAGGCCGGCGCCGACGAGTTCGCCGTTCTTGTCGAACCAACCGAGGTTCTCCGAGCGCCACTCGGTCTTCACATCAGCCCACGCCGGGACCTGGCAGTGGCTCGCCGCGGGCTGGCTCTGGATGAATCCCAGATGCTGCTCACGGCTGATGGTCCTCAGGGTCAGGCTCATGCGGGGCGCTCCTCGGCAGGTGTGTCCCCATCGGTCAGGGGCTCCGGCTCTCGCGCCGAAGCCTACTGTGACCGAGGAGCGCCCCGGATGGGCGTGTACGCCCTGACGTGCCGCTGGGCCCGCCCTGACGTGCCGCCGGACTCAGTAGCTGATGACGCCTCCGAAGAGACCGCCGTGTGCCATGCCGAGGTAGAAGCCCACCGCCGCCAGACCGAGTCCGACGACCAGGGCGAAGCGCTCGCGGGTCGTCACGGAGATGAACTGTCCGTACGCCCCGGTCAGGATGCCGATCAGCCCCGTCCAGGAACTCAGCAGGTGGAGGTTGTCGAACTGGGCGGTGACGAAGGAAAGCACGCCCAGCACCAGGGTCACGGCGAGCAGCGTGTCCTGGAGCGGGTGTGGCTTGCCGTCGGTCGCGAAGAGGGAGTGGCCGGGGTCGGGTCGCATTGCCTGTGCCATGAGGGCACCTCCTGGCGTGCCTGGCGGAAGGCGGCGCATCTTAGCGCCGCCGACATCCGTTGTGTACAGATTGCGTCCCCTCACCAGTGAATTTCAACCGGAGGCCGATGTGCAGGTACTCTGTACGGTCTGCACCGGTGTCTGCCCTGGTCCGTCCTGGATCCGACAGTGACCCTCGTTCGCCGAGGGGGATTGTCAGTGGTGGCGGATACCGTTGTTTACGCATCACGACCCTCCTGCCACGGAACGACCGTGGCCGCTGAGTCCAAAGGAGGTGGGTTCCACATGCGTCACTACGAGGTGATGGTCATCCTCGACCCCGATCTGGAGGAGCGCGCTGTCGCCCCCCTGATCGAGAACTTCCTCTCCGTCGTCCGTGAGGGCAACGGAAAGGTCGAGAAGGTCGACACCTGGGGCCGTCGTCGTCTCTCGTACGAGATCAAGAAGAAGCCCGAGGGCATCTACTCGGTCATCGACCTGCAGGCCGAGCCTGCGGTCGTCAAGGAGCTCGACCGCCAGATGAACCTGAACGAGTCGGTCCTCCGGACCAAGGTCCTCCGCCCCGAGACCCACTGAGCTTCTAGCTCAGAGGTCATCGGGTTCGAGTAGCTACAAGCAGCCAGAAGCAATCCCGCCGAGAGGTTCCCCCATGGCAGGCGAGACCGTCATCACGGTCGTCGGCAATCTTGTCGACGACCCCGAGCTGCGCTTCACCCCGTCCGGTGCGGCGGTCGCGAAGTTCCGTATCGCGTCCACCCCCCGCACCTTCGACCGTCAGACCAACGAGTGGAAGGACGGCGAAAGCCTCTTCCTCACCTGCTCGGTCTGGCGTCAGGCGGCGGAGAACGTCGCCGAGTCGCTTCAGCGAGGCATGCGCGTTGTCGTGCAGGGCCGGCTGAAGCAGCGGTCCTATGAGGACCGTGAGGGCGTCAAGCGCACGGTCTACGAGCTGGACGTCGAGGAAGTCGGCCCCAGCCTCAAGAACGCCACGGCCAAGGTCACCAAGACCACTGGTCGCGGTGGTCAGGGCGGCTACGGCGGCGGTGGCCAGCAGCAGGGCGGCGGCAGCTGGGGTGGAAACTCCGGCGGCGGTGCCCCGCAGGGTGGCGGCGGTGCTCCCGCCGACGACCCGTGGGCGACCGGTGCTCCTTCTGGCGGTTCCGGCGGTTCCGGCGGCCAGCAGGGCGGCGGAGGCGGCGGCTGGGGTGGGAACTCCGGCGGCGGCTACTCGGACGAGCCTCCCTTCTAGGGCACACGCCCTCGAGGTAGCTCGTATCCCCACTTCTTGATCACACAGGAGAAACACCATGGCGAAGCCGCCTGTGCGCAAGCCTAAGAAGAAGGTCTGCGCGTTCTGCAAGGACAAGACCGCGTACGTGGACTACAAGGACACGAACATGCTGCGGAAGTTCATTTCCGACCGTGGCAAGATCCGTGCCCGCCGCGTTACCGGCAACTGCACGCAGCACCAGCGTGACGTCGCCACGGCCGTCAAGAACAGCCGTGAGATGGCGCTGCTGCCCTACACGTCCACCGCGCGATAAGGAAAGGGTGACCGAAAAATGAAGATCATCCTGACCCACGAGGTCTCTGGCCTCGGCGCCGCCGGCGACGTCGTCGACGTCAAGGACGGCTACGCTCGCAACTACCTGGTCCCGCGTGGTTTCGCGATCCGCTGGACCAAGGGTGGCGAGCAGGACGTGGCGCAGATCCGCCGCGGCCGCAAGATCCGCGAGATCGCGACCATCGAGCAGGCCAACCAGATCAAGGCCCAGCTCGAGGGTACGAAGGTCCGTCTGGCTGTTCGCTCCGGCGACGCCGGCCGTCTCTTCGGCTCCGTGACCCCGGCCGACATCGCCTCGGCGATCAAGGCCGCGGGTGGCCCCGACGTCGACAAGCGTCGCGTCGAGCTCGGTTCGCCGATCAAGACCCTGGGCTCGCACCAGGTGTCCGTGCGTCTGCACGCCGACGTTGCCGTGAAGCTCGGCGTCGAGATCGTCGCCGCGTAACGCTGCCGCCGGCGCTCTGCGCTGAGCAGTAAGGAAGGGCCGCACCCCTCGGGGTGCGGCCCTTCCGCTGTTTCACGTGAAACGGTCGGTTCCACGTGGAACAGTCGACGTGGAACCGTCAGCGCGTGGCGCCTGTGACGATCCAGCGGCCGGAGCGCGAGCGCAGCCAGAGCGTCACCATCCGGACGGTCATCATCAGGGTCATCGCCCACCAGAGCGCGGTCAGCCCGCCACCGAGCACCGGAACGAGCAGGGCGACGGGGGCGAAGACCGCGAGGGTCAGCAGCATGGCCCAGGCCAGATAGGGGCCGTCGCCCGCGCCCATGAGGACGCCGTCGAGGACGAAGACGACCCCGGAGATCGGCTGGGACAGCGCGACCACCAGCAGAGCGGGGAGCAGGGTGTCCTGGACGGTGGTGTCGCTGGTGAAGAGCGGGACGAACAGGGGGCGGGCGACGATCAGGAGCGCGCCGAGCACGACTCCGGAGAGCACGCCCCACTGGACCATGCGACGGCAGACCTGGCGTGCGCCGTCGGCGTCGTTCGCGCCGAGATAGCGGCCGATGATGGCCTGGCCCGCGATGGCGATCGCGTCGAGGGCGAAGGCCATCAGGCTCCACAGGGACAGGATGATCTGGTGGGCGGCGACCTCGGCGTCACCCATCCGGGCGGCGACGGCGGTGGCGATCATCAGGACCGCGCGGAGCGAGAGCGTACGGACCAGCAGCGGGGCGCCGGCCTGGGCGGAGGCCCGGATGCCGGCCGTGTCGGGGCGGAGGGAGGCACCGTGGCGGCGGGCGCCCCGGACGACCACGACGAGGTAGGCGGCGGCCATGCCGCACTGGGCGATGACCGTGCCCCAGGCCGAGCCGGCGATCCCCAGGCCGGCGCCGTAGACCAGCCCGACGTTGAGGGCCCCGTTGACCGCGAAGCCGCCGATGGCCACGTAGAGCGGTGTACGGGTGTCCTGGAGGCCCCGCAGGACGCCGGTGGCGGCCAGGACGACCAGCATGGCGGGGATGCCGAGGCTGGAGATCCGCAGATAGGTGACGGCGTACGAGGCGGCGGTGTCGGAGGCGCCGAAGACGTCGACGAGCCAGGGGGCCGTGGGCAGGGTCAGGGCGACGACGCCGGCGCCGAGGAGGAGCGCGAGCCAGATGCCGTCCATGCCCTGTCGGATGGCGGCCGGGAGGTCGCCCGCGCCGACGCGCCGGGCGACGGCCGCCGTGGTCGCATAGGCGAGGAAGACGAAGACGCTGACGGCGGTGGACAGCAGGGTGGCGGCGATCGCGAGACCCGCGAGCTGGGGGGTACCGAGGTGGCCGACGATGGCGCTGTCGACCATGAGGAAGAGCGGCTCGGCGACGAGAGCACCGAAGGCCGGCAGGGCGAGGGAGACGATCTCGCGGTCGTGCTGTCGGCGGACGGCCTTGGAGGTCGCGGGGGCCTGGATCATGGGGTCAATCTAATCTTCCACAGGTAAGAGATGCAATGCATTAGAGACTCTTACTTCTTGGGGGAGCGGGGCTTCGGGTGTGGGCCGTTTGTTCTGATCTTGGGCCGGGTGGAAAACTTTTTCTCCCCCACAGGCCGTGGATGGAAAAGGTGCAGGTCAGATGGGTGGAGCTAGGGGTGCTATGAGTTTGTCCACATGGCTGTCCCCCGCTCCGTGCACAGGATCCGGGGAGTTCTCCACAGCATCTGGCCCTTCACCCACAGGCCCTGTGGATAACCAGATTGGCTGACGCTCCTCGCGGGCCTACCGTGGTCCGGCGCCCGACGCGCCAGCAGCGGTCGCAAAGCCACTTGTTGTTGAAGGCCGTGGCGTAAGAAAGAGTGGCACGGCGAGGTCCGCGGAGCGGACGGGAGGAGGTGGCTTGGTGAGCGTTCCCGAGCCCATGGACGACCCTTGGGCCGACGGCGGACCGAGTGACCGGCTGCCCACCCGTACCCGAGGAGAAGGACGCGGCCGGGGCCGCGGGCGTGACGACCAGCACGAGCGCGGCAGCGACGGCCCGTGGGACGGCGGACTCTCCGGATTCGAGCGCGTCCCCCCGCAGGACCTCGACGCCGAGCAGTCCGTCCTCGGCGGCATGCTGCTCTCCAAGGACGCCATCGCGGACGTCGTGGAGATCATCAAGGGCAACGACTTCTACAAGCCCGCCCACGAGACCGTCTACGCCGCGATCCTCGACCTCTACGCCAAGGGCGAGCCGGCCGACCCCATCACGGTCGGCGCCGAGCTCACCAAGCGCGGCGAGATCACCCGCGTCGGCGGCGCCTCCTACCTCCACACCCTGGTCCAGTCGGTACCGACCGCGGCCAACGCCTCGTACTACGCCGAGATCGTCCACGAGCGCGCCGTCCTGCGCCGCCTCGTGGAGGCCGGCACCAAGATCACGCAGATGGGCTACGCGGCCGACGGAGACGTCGACGAGATCGTGAACTCGGCCCAGGCCGAGATCTACGCGGTCACCGAGCAGCGCACCACCGAGGACTACCTGCCGCTCGGCGACATCATGGAGGGGGCCCTCGACGAGATCGAGGCGATCGGCTCCCGCAGCGGCGAGATGACGGGTGTGCCGACCGGCTTCACCGACCTCGACTCGCTCACCAACGGCCTGCACCCCGGCCAGATGATCATCATCGCGGCCCGTCCCGCCATGGGTAAGTCGACCCTCGCCCTGGACTTCGCCCGGGCGGCCTCCATCAAGCACAACCTGCCCAGCGTCATCTTCTCCCTCGAAATGGGCCGCAACGAGATCGCGATGCGTCTGCTCTCGGCGGAGGCCCGGGTCGCGCTCCACCACATGCGCTCCGGCACGATGACCGACGAGGACTGGACGCGCCTCGCCCGCCGCATGCCCGACGTCTCCCAGGCGCCCCTGTACATCGACGACTCCCCGAACCTGTCGATGATGGAGATCCGGGCGAAGTGCCGACGGCTCAAGCAGCGCAACGGCCTCAAGCTCGTGATCATCGACTACCTGCAGCTGATGCAGTCGGGCGGCTCGAAGCGGCAGGAGAGCCGTCAGCAGGAAGTCTCCGACATGTCGCGAAACCTCAAGCTCCTCGCCAAGGAGCTGGAGCTGCCCGTGATCGCGCTCTCCCAGCTGAACCGTGGCCCCGAGCAGCGCACCGACAAGAAGCCGATGGTCTCCGACCTGCGTGAGTCCGGCTCGATCGAGCAGGACGCCGACATGGTGATCCTGCTGCACCGCGAGGACGCCTACGAGAAGGAGTCCCCGCGGGCCGGCGAGGCGGACATCATCGTGGGCAAGCACCGTAACGGCCCGACGGCCACCATCACCGTGGCCTTCCAGGGCCACTACTCGCGCTTCGTCGACATGGCCCAGACCTGACCGGAGGCCGCACGCCGCCTCCCCCGTCCGGGTGGGATGCCGTCGGACCTGGGCTTCCGCCGGATGAGGGCGCCGAGAAGGGCGGGACGCTTGCCTCAGGCGGTCGTGGGGTGGGCGGAGGCGAGGGCCCGTACGCCCGCCAGGCTGTCGTCGTGGGTGGGCGACCAGCCGAGTTCCCGTTCGGCCTTGCTCGCGTCGAGGCGCAGCTGGGAGGTCATGGCCGTGTGGGCCAGGGGAGCCGGCTTGAGCAGCCAGAGCGGGACCCGCAGGGGCTTGGGGGCGCCGAAGGCCGCGGCGACCTCCTGGAGGTGCCTGCCGAAGGGGAGCGGGGTGCGGTCGGCGATGTTGTAGGCCTGGCCCGGGGTGCCGCTCCCGACGGCGAGGACGACGGCCCGCGCCGCGTCGTCGACGTCCACCCAGGACAGGGCGCGTCCGTGGTCGGCGACCGCGGGCAGGGAGCGCTTGCGCAGGAGGGGGAGCATGTCGGTGTCAGTGACCCCCGCGCCGTAGAAGAAGCCGAAGCGCAGGCTGATCGTCTCCAGTCCCTCCGCGGTGAAGGCCAGCCGCTCCTTGGCGCGCATGGCGCCGACGTGGCGCTCCAGCCAGGCGTTGGTGCCGCGTGGGCCGAAGGGGGTGTTCTCCTCGGTGATCAGGACGGTGCCGTGATCCCCGTACCCGTAGCCGAACATCATCGACTCGACCACGAACCGGCGGGCGCCGGTCGCGCGGGCGGCGGCGAGGAGGTTCTCGGTGCCCCGGGTCCGCAGGGCGTTGGTCGGCACCATGCTCTGGTGGCGTGCCATCGACTCGCCCTTGAGTGCGGTCGCCGCGTGGACGACGGCGTCGAAGGCGAGCCCGTCCACGGCCCTGAGGACCGCGTCGGCGTCCAGGAGGTCGGCGCGCACCGTGTTCGTGGCGCCCCGCCCGAGCCCTGCGACCTCGTGTCCGGCAGCGGTCAGCTGCCGGACGGCGCTCCGGCCCAGTGCGCCGCTCGCTCCTGCCAGCAGAACCCTCATGTCCGTGCTCCCTTCCGATCCGGTGATGCTCATGGGACGGATCGGGAAGCTTCGTATGTGACATCGCGTTGGATGGGATCTATGACGACATCTTTCGAGGCTCTGTTGCCCGGTACCGAGCGGGCCCTGCTGCACCGCGTGGCGGTCGCCCAGTCCGAGGGCCGAGCGCCCTCCTTCGTCGGGGCGGTGGTCCGTGACGGAGCACTGGTGTGGAGCGGTTCGCGCAGCTGCGTGGACGGGCACGCGCCCGACGACGACACACAGTTCAGGATCGGCTCCCTCACCAAGGTGTTCACCGCCGTGCTCGTGATGCGGCTGCGGGACGAGGGACTGCTCGACCTCGACGATCCGCTGGAGCGCCACCTCAAGGGGACGGGCGTTGGCGAGGTGACGATCGCTCAGCTCCTCGGCCACAGTGGTGGCCTCGCGGCCGAGACGCCCGGCCAGTGGTGGGAGCGGTCCTCCGCCGCGCTGCGCCCGGAGCTCTCCGACGTCCTGGGGGAGAAGCCCTCGCTGCGGACCCCGGGGCGCGGCTTCCATTACTCCAACCCCGGCTACACCCTGCTCGGTTCGCTCATCGAGGAGGTGCGGGGGGTCTCCTGGGAGGAGGCGCTGCGGCGCGAGATCCTGGAGCCGTTGGGGATGAGCCGTACGACGCTCGACCCGGTCGCCCCGCACGCGGGCGGCTGGGCGGTGCACCCCTGGGCCGACGTGATGCTGCCCGAGCCGTCCGAGGACCTGGGGCTGATGGCGCCGGCCGGACAGCTGTGGTCGACGGCGGCGGACCTCGGCCGGTTCGCCGTGTTCCTCGCGGCGGGCGACGAGCGGGTGCTCGTGGCGTCTTCCGTGGAGGAGATGCGGGCTCCCGCCTCCCCCGCCGGTGAGGGCGACTGGGAGGGCGGTTACGGGCTCGGCCTCCAGCTGCTGCGCAGGGACGGCCGGACGCTGATCGGCCACACCGGCTCGCTGCCGGGCTTCGTCGCCTGCCTGTGGGTGAGCGTGGAGGACGGCCTGGCGGGGATCGCCCTCGCCAATGCCACGTCCGGGCCGCTGACGGCAGCCGTGGCGGCCGATCTCGTGCGGATCGTGGCGGACGCCGAGCCGAGGTTCCCGGAGCCCTGGCGGCCCCTTCCGGAAGCCGAGGTCGACGAGGAGCTGCTGTCCCTGACGGGGCCCTGGTACTGGGGCACGTACTCCTACGGGCTCCGGCTCGGGCCCGAGCGTTCCGTGGTCCTGGAGCCGCTGAGGGGAGCAGGGCGGCGGGCTCGCTTCCGGGCGCTGCCCGAGGGCGGCTGGGTCGGGCTCAACGGCTACTACACGGGAGAGACGCTCCGGGCGGTGCGGCGGCCCGACGGCAGTGTGAGCCACCTCGACCTGGGGTCCTTCGTCTTCACCCGGGAACCGTACGAGCCGGGGGACGCGGTACCGGGCGGGGTGGACGAGGCGGGCTGGCGCGGCCTCTGAGTCGTCCGGCCGGTGGTCGTCCCCGCGGTCTCCCTCTGGTGTTTCACGTGAAACAGCGCGCCGGGTCGTTGCCCGGCGCGCTGTCCGCCGGCTGTCCGCCCGTGGGGCGGCCTCAGAGGTTCTTCTTGAAGCCCACGTGGGAGGCCTCGAAGCCGAGCCGCTCGTAGAAGCGGTGGGCGTCGGTGCGGGTGACGTCGGAGGTCAGCTGGACCAGTCCGCAGCCCTGGCGGCCGGACTCCTCGACGGCCCACTCGATGAGCTGCGTCCCGAGCCCGCTGCCGCGCTCGTCTGCGTGGATGCGGACGCCCTCGATGATCGAGCGGGTGGTGCCCCGGCGGGAGAGCCCGGGGATCACCGTCAGCTGGAGTGTGCCGACGACCTTCTCCCCGCGGACCGCCACGACGACGTGCTGGTGGGGGTCGTTCGCGAGGCGCTCGAAGGCGGTGAGGTACGGGGTGAGGTCGCCGGGGGACTCGCGCTGGGCACCCAGCGGGTCGTCGGCGAGCATCGCCACGATGGCCGGCAGGTCCGCGGCGACGGCGGGACGTATATCAAGATCGCTCATGCCCCGCAGCGTACGCACGCTCGGCCGCGGCTGCCCTCTCCGTCGGGTCAGACGGTGACGGTCACGCCCTCCACGACCTGGACCAGCGGGGCCAGCTCCGGGTTCTTCGCGGCCTCGTCGAGGGCCTCGCGCAGCGCGCTGTCGTTGGTGGGACGGGCCTCTTCGAGGAGCTTCAGGCCGGCTTCGGTGACATCGGTGTAGATGCCGCGCCGGTCGGTGGCGCAGAGGTACCGGGTGAGCAGGCCGCGGTCCTCGAGCCGGGTGACGAGCCGGGTGGTGGCGCTCTGGCTCAGCACGACGGCGTCGGCGACCTGCTTCATCTGGAGGTGACCGCCCGGGCCGCTGTGCTGGCGGCTGAGGACGTCGAGGAGCGAGTACTCACGGACGCTCAGACCGTGACCGGACTCCAGGGCGCGCTCGATGTGGGCCTCGATCCTGCCGTGCAGCAGGGAGAGGGCGCACCAGCGCTGGGAGAGTGCGGTCAGTGCAGGGTCCGTCGCGGTCATGGTCTCTCCTCGGTCTCTCCTCGGCGCCGGAGCGGCTCACGAACCAGGGTAGACGATGCAACGCAATAATGCGCGTCTGCAAGTAAATCTGTCCGGGGTTCGCGTCGGCGCCGAGGCCAGGGTCTGTCCGACCCTGATCCGCCGGACACCCCCTAGCCCGCCGCGACGGTCAGCGGAGCGAAGCGGCGGCGCCAGTCGCCAGGGAGGTCGGGGAGGGAGCGGACCATCACGGAGGTGGTGGCGATCGAGTCGATGCCGTTCTCCTTCGCCCAGCTCAGCAGCGTCGTGTGGCGCACGTCGATGTCCGTGCGCAGCGGCCGGTCGGTGGCGGCGGCCAGGGAGGCGATCAGCGCCTGGGCCGTGGCGGGGTCCTTGGCGATCAGCGGTCCGACGACATGCGTGTCCATGTTGGGCCAGGCCGCCGCGAAGCCGGTGATCTCGCCGTCCTCCTCCGCGACCCGGAGATGGTCCGCGAACGCGGGCAGCCGCGTGAGGATGTGCGTGCGGTCGAGGCCGAAGACCTCGCGGTCCAGGCGCAGGATCGCCCGGAGGTCCTCCGCGGTCGCCGGGCGGACGGGGACGTCCGGGGCGGGCGTGGTGAAACTGAACCGCCCGCGCACCATCTCGGCCCGGCTCGTCTCGATGAAGCCCAGCTGCTCGTACAGGGGCTGCCCGTTGGCCGTGGCGTACAGGGTGAGCGGGGTGTCGCCGTTCTCCGCCAGGACGTGCTGCATGAGCCGGCGCCCCACCCCCTGGCGCGCGTACGCCTCGGCGACGAGCACCATGCCGATCGCGGCGAGCCCCGGCCCGTACGAGGTGACCACGCAGCAGGTGACCAGCCCCGTGCCGGACGGGTCGTCGATGCCGTAGCCGGTGCCCGCGGTGAGGAGATGGCCCCACTTGTGCTCCTCGCGCAGCCACCCCCTGTTCTCGGAGAGGTCGGCGCAGGCGAGGACGTCGTCCGCCGTGAGGCGCCGGATGGGGAGCTGAGCGAGAGCGGAGGGAGATACAGGCATGCCTTTCAGGCTGACCGAAGCAGTGATCTTCCGTCCACCGGTTTACGAGATCCGGCCGATTACCCGAGGAAGCGTTGATTCCCTCCGCTGGGATGCGGACGATGTTTCACGTGAAACCGAGTGAATCCATGGAATCCCGACGCGGCAGACTGCACCTCTTCGACCTCGACGGCACGCTGATCCGAGGTTCGGCCGCCGCCGTGGAGATCTCCCGGCAACTGGGACTCGTGGAGGAGATCGCCGCGCTGGAGGAGGGGTTCCTGCGGGGGCTCACTCCGGCCGAGTTCGCCGTTCAGGCCCGCGAGCTCTGGTCCACGCTCACCCCGGAGCAGGTCGCCGCCGCCTTCGACGATGCGCCGTGGCTGGCGGGCATCCGCGAGGTCTGGGCCGACATCCGGGCCCGGGGTGAACGCTGTGCGGTCATCTCCCTCTCGCCCGACTTCTTCGTCGAGCGTCTGCTCGACTGGGGCGTCGACACGGCACACGGATCGCTCTGGCCCGCCGTTCCCTTCACCGAGTCGATCCATCGGCCCGGCATCCTCGACGCGGCGGCGAAGGTACGGATCGCCCGGGAGCTCTGCACGGAGTACGGCGTGGAGTGGTCCGACTGCGTGGCCTACGGGGACTCGATGTCCGACGCCGAGCTCTTCGCGATCGTGCGGGACACCGTGGCGGTGAACGCGGACCACCATCTCGCCGGGCTTTCCCGCCACAGCTACACCGGCGGAGATCTGCGCGAGGCCTACGACTTGGTCCGAAACAGCGCAGCTTAGCCGGAAACCCGGCCCTATGACCCGAGAACACCGCTTTCCGTCCGAAGCGGTGCTCGGAAGCGTCATGCTGCGGGCACGGAAGCCGGCCAGCGCGAGGCGAGGCACATGATGGATGTTCCGACCACCACGACGGGCGGGACGGAGGCCCGAATACGCGAAGAGGTCTCCGCCCAAGAGGTCTCCTCTGACGGGGTCTCCCCCGACGCGTTCCTGGTCCGCCGCACCCTGGCGGAGATCGCCCCCGTCGCCGACCAGGTGACCTCGTACTTCTACGCCCTGCTCTTCGTCCGGAACCCCGAGCTGCGCGAGATGTTCCCCGCGGCCATGGACACCCAGCGGGACCGGCTCCTGAAGGCCCTCCTGACGGCGGCCGAGCACCTGGACGACGTCCCCGTCCTCACCGCGTATCTGGAGAACCTCGGCAAGGGGCACCGGAAGTACGGCACCAGGGCCGCCCACTACCCGGCCGTCGGCGAGGCCCTCATCGGTGCCCTGGTCCGGTACGCCACGGAGAGCTGGGACGCGAAGACCGAGGCGGCCTGGGTCCGTACGTACACGACGATCTCCCAGATCATGATCGACGCGGCGGCGGAGAACGAGCAGCACGCGCCCGCCTGGTGGCAGGCCGAGGTCGTCTCCCACGATCTCCGCACCCCCGACGTCGCCGTCGTCACTCTCCGGCCCGATCAGCCGTACCCGTTCCTGGCGGGGCAGTACACGACACTGGAGACCCCCTGGTGGCCCCGGACCTGGCGCCACTACTCGTTCGCCTCGGCGCCCCGGCCCGACGGACTGCTCACCCTCCACGTCAAGGCGGTCCCGGCAGGCTGGGTGTCCAACGCCCTGGTCCACAAGGCGCGCCCCGGAGACGTGCTGCGCCTCGGTGCTCCGGCCGGCTCCATGACGGTCGACCACTCCACCGACAGCGGACTGCTCTGTCTGGGCGGCGGCACCGGGATCGCGCCGATCAAGGCCCTGGTCGAGGACGTCGCCGAGCACGGCGACCGGCGGCCGGTCGACGTCTTCTACGGCGCGCGCAGCGGCCACGGCCTCTACGACATCGACACGATGCTGCGCCTCCAGAAGACCTTCCCCTGGCTCTCCGTCCACCCGGTCACGGAGGAGCAGGGGCGCCTCCCGGACGCCGTCTGCCGCTACGGGTCCTGGGAGGAGCGCGACGCCTACCTCTCGGGCCCGCTCGGCATGGTCCGCCGCGGTGTCGACGCCCTGCGCGGAGCGGGGGTGCCGTCGGACCGCATCCGGCACGACTTCCTGGCGGAACTCACCCCCGCGAGCGGCGATCAGCCCAGGTCGGGCGCGTGCATGGCGCGGACCCCCTCGATGTTGCCGTCGAGGTAGTGGCGCAGGGAGAGGGGGACGAGATGGACGGCGGCGATGCCGACCCGGCTGAACGGCACCCGGACGATCTCGTACTCGCCGACGGGTTCGTCGATCTCGGGGCCGTGCCGCAGGGACGGGTCCATGGAGCCGAGCCGGCACACGAAGAAGTGCTGGACCTTCACCCCGGAGACCCCGCCGTCGACGATGTGCTCGACGGTGTCGACGAAGCAGGGCACCACATCGGTGATCTTGGCGCCGAGTTCCTCGTGCACCTCGCGGTGCAGGGCCTCGACGACCGTGGTGTCGGAGGGTTCCACGCCACCACCGGGCGTGAGCCAGTAGGGATCCATCCCCGGCTTGGTGCGTTTGATGAGGACGAGATCGTCCCCGTCGAGCAGGATGGCGCGTGCGGTGCGCTTGATCACGGGCCGTTCGGTCATGGGAAGAAAATGGCCCGTCCGCGGTGTCCTGAAACTCACCAGTCCCCTGCGGACCGCAACAGGGCCTCGTGGGCGCGCGCGATGTGCGACAGCGCGAGCGTGCCGGTCCGCACGACCAGGAAGTACGTCCGCAGCGGGGGCACCGGGGGGTCGAGCAGCGCCACGAGCCGTCCCTGCTCCAAGGCCTCCTCGCACAGATAGCGCGGCAGGACGGCAAGACCGGCGCCGGAGGCCGCGGAGTCCCGTACGGCTCGCAGGTCGGGGGCGACCACTGTCGCGGCGGCCGCCGGCTTGGTCTCGAAGACGGCGGCCCAGTAGCGGGAGACGAACGGCAGCGACTCGTGCACCTCGACCACCGGAAGCTGCTCCAGGACCACCGCCCCCTTGCGGAGCAGCGTTTCGGGGGCGAGCCGGGCCGCCCAGCGCGGGGCCGCGACCAGCACGTGCTCCTCGTCGCAGAGCGGAGTGGCGACGAACAGGCCGCCGCGCGGGCGGGCGGTCGTGAGGGCCAGATCGTGGTGGCCGGCCGCGAGCCCGTCGAGGATCTCCTCCGCGTTGCCCGCGAAGGAGGCCCGTACGGCGAGTCCCTGGCCGACCAGCGGGGTCAGCGCGGGCAGCGCGCGGAGCGCGGTGAACTCCGGGGGACCGGCGACATGAAGGGTACGGACGCCGCTCACCTCGTCGAGGCCGGTCTCGGCGATCTCGACCAGGGCATCCAGATGGGGTGCGGCGCGGTGCGCGAGTTCGTCGCCGATCGTGGTCGGCGTGACCCCACGCGCCTGCCTGAGGAAGAGCGGCCGGCCCAGCTGCCGCTCCAGGGTCCGGATCTGGCTGGTGACGGCGGGCTGGGAGAGTCCCAGGAGCGCGGCGGCGCGGGTGAAGGAGCCGGCCCGGTGCACCGTGACGAACGTGCGCAGCAGGGCCAGATCCATGTCCGCCCCCTCCCGGCCGTGCGGCCGTTCGACTCAGGCGGCCGGCTGACGGCGCCTCAGGACCGTCCAACTATAAATAAGTCGATAGGCCTCTGTCGCTACCGTGATTGGACACTGACGCACAGTCAACTAGCCTTGTTCAGGCGGTCTCCGCGTAGGGAACCGAGGGCGCTCCGAGCCACGAGGGGGGAGGCTCGGAGCGCCCCGTTCCTGCCGCCACGACGGCTCAGGCAACGACTCGGCCAACGCTCAGCCGACGACGTAGCCAACGCTCAGCCGACGACTCGGCCGACGCTCAGCCGGCGGCGCCGGCCTCGTCGAGGGCCCGCAGGACGTCGGCGATCAGGTCCTCGGGATCCTCGGCGCCCACCGAGAAACGGATGAAGCCCTCCGCGACCGCGTCCCCGCCCCAGCGCCCCCGCCGCTCCGCCGTGGAGCGCACGCCGCCGAAGCTGGTGGCGTCGTCCACGAGCCGCAGCTCTTCCAGGAACCGCTCGGCCCGCTTCCGGTCAGCCAGCTCGAAGGAGACCACCGGACCGAAGCGCCGCATCTGCCGGGAGGCCACCGCGTGCGAGGGATCGGTGGGCAGCCCGGGGTAGCGCAGCCCGGTCACGTCGTCGCGCTCGGCGAGTACGCGCGCGAGGGACAGGGCGGTGGAGCACTGCCGGTCGATCCGCAGCTGGAGGGTGGCCAGCGAGCGGTGGGCGAGCCAGGCCTCCATGGGGCCGGGGATCGCGCCGACCACCTTGCGCCAGCGCCGCACCTCCGCCGCCCGCAGGGGATCCCGGCAGCTCACGTGCCCGAGCAGGATGTCGCCGTGCCCGGTCATGCCCTTGGTGTCGCTGGCGACGGAGAAGTCCGCGCCCAGCTCCAGGGGCCGCTGGCCGAGCGGGGTGGCGAGGGTGTTGTCGACGGCCACGAGCACCCCCGCGGCGTGCGCCTCGCGCACCAGGCGCCGGATGTCGCAGACGTCGAGCCCGGGGTTGGACGGACTCTCGATCCACAGCAGCCGGGCGCCTTCGAGGACGGCGAGCTGTCCGTCGCCGCCGGTCGGCGCGGTCCGCACCTCGATGCCGTACGCCCGCAACTGCTCGTGCAGCAGCGGCAGCGCCTGGTAGCCGTCGGTCGGCAGCACCACCGCGTCGCCGGCCTTCAGCTGGGAGAGGAGGACGGCGGAGATCGCGGCCATGCCGGAGGCGAAGACCAGCGTCTCGACGTCCTGGTCCCCCGGTGCCTCCAGCGCGCCGATCGCCCGTTCCAGATGGGTCCAGGTGGGGTTCTCGTCGCGGCCGTAGGTGTACGGGCCGGTCGGTTCGCCCGGCAGATGGAAGTGGGCCGCGAACACCGGGCCCGGCAGGGTCGGTTCGTACTTCACGGGCTCGGGAAGCCCGGCCCGTACGGCGAGGGTGCCGTCGCCGAGCACGCCGGCCGCCCGCCGGTCGGGGTCGCTTGCCTGGTCGGTCACGCTGTCCGCTCCTCCACTTCCGTACGTACGGCCGCGAGCAGTCCCTCGCTCGCGGCCTCCACCATCTCCAAGCACTCCTCGAAGCTCTCCCGGTCCCCGTAATACGGGTCGGGGACGTCGAGCGCGTCCCCCGCGGCAGGGTCGTAGGAGCGCAGCAGCCGTATCTTCGCCGCTTCCTCCGGGGTGCGGGCGAGCGCCCGGAGCTCCCGGACGTGCCCCTCGTCCAGTGCGATCACCAGGTCGAGGGCGGGGAACCACGAGGCCCGGAACTGGCGGGCGGAGTGCGCGGAGGTGTAGCCGTTCTCCTCCAGGACGGTGACCGTGCGCGGGTCGGCACCGTGGCCCTCGTGCCAGCCGCCGGTCCCCGCGCTGTCGACCTCCACCACTCCGCCGAGGCCTGCCTCCTCCACACGACGGCGGAAGACGTGCTCGGCCATCGGCGAGCGGCAGATGTTGCCCGTGCAGACGAAGCACACGCGATAGGGCACGGTCGCCGGCTCAGTCACCGTCGGGGAGCACGACGTTCAGTGCCCACGAGACGACGGAGATGATCAGGCCGCCGACGATGGCGGTCCAGAAGCCGTCCACGTGGAAGCTGAGGTCGAACAGGTCGGCAAGCCAGGACGTGAGCATCAGCATCAGGGCGTTGACCACCAGGGTGATCAGGCCGAGCGTCAGGATGAAGAGCGGCAGCGTCAGCAGTTTGACGATCGGCTTGACCAAGACGTTCACGAGCCCGAAGACCAGGGCGACGAGAATGAGGGTCAGGGCCTTCTTGCCGGTGTTCTCACCGGTCAGGGAGATGTCCGGTGAGAGCACCCAGACGGCGACTCCCAGGGCGCCCGCGTTCGCGAGCGTCTTGACTACGAAATTCTTCATGTGTCTGATCGTTGCAGACATGATTGGGCCAAGGGCAGGGGCTGACGGGCGATGAAGGCATTCCGGCTGGACGAACTGGAGGCGGAGCGCGCCGCGAACCAGGGCGCCTATCTCCAGTTCCTGCGAGAGCGGAACATGTCGGTGGGCCTGTACGCGCTGGGCGCCGGGGAGCTCGACCCGCAGCAGCCGCACGGCCAGGACGAGGTGTACTTCGTGGTGAGCGGCCGCGCCGCGATCACGGTCGGGGACGAGACGACCCAGGTGGCGCGCGGCAGCGTGGTCTACGTGCCGGCCGGGGTTCCCCACAAGTTCCACCACATCAGCGAGGACCTGCGGGTCCTGGTGGTCTTCTCCCCTCCGGAGAGCTGATCCCCGAGCCGGCGGTGGTGACCCCCTAGGGGGCGGATCAGGGGAGAGCGGGGGGCCGCGGGCCCCCGTGGGCCGCTTTCCGCCCCTAGCCTTGAGGTTGTTCGGCGCGGAGTGCGCGGAACGGATCATCGAGAGCGAGGTAGGACCATGGCCGTACAGGAGATTCTCGCGGGGATGCCCTGGTGGGTGAAGTGGGTCGCCATACCCGCTCTCGCCCTGCTGGTCTTCGGCGGACTCATCACCAGCGTCCTGACCATCGTGGTCGGCCTGCTGTTCAAGGTGCTGCTGTTCGTGGCCCTCGTCGCCGGACTGGTCTACGTCGTGCGGAAGTTCAAGGGCTCCGCCGGGTCGCGCGAGGACTGGTAGCACAAGCTGCCCTGAGACAGGGAGACGACGGCGGGCATTAGCCCGGGCGGGGGAACGCGTGGGCTGAATCCGGGCGGGGCCCCAAGGGCTGCCACTAGAGTGGAATCCCTCCGCCGTGTTGGGGACTACAGGCGTAGACCTCCCTACTGACCAGCGGTTTCCCAGGCCCGGCGGGCGCGCGGGGGCGGCCCCCGCGGGCGGATGCCATGCATCCGTCGTCACGCCTGGGGGTGACCTTTGGCCACGGCTACGCGGACTACCGCTGCACCTACCCTGATCGGCTCGGTGCAGCGGGCGCTGAGACTTCTGGAGGCCGTGTCCTCCCATGCGGACGGCGCCCCGGCCAAACAGCTCGCCCGTGAGACGGGCCTTCCGCTGCCCACCACGTACCACCTGCTCCGCACCCTGACCCACGAGGGCTATCTGCGCCGTGAGAAGGGTGTGTTCGTCCTGGGCGACGCCGCCGTCCGACTGGCCGGCGGCGGAGCTGTGCAGAATCGTCGCATCAAGATCGAAGACTCCCTTGCCCGCTGGCGGGACGAGATCGGTGTGCCGGTGTACTTCGCCCTCTATCGCGAGGGAGAGATCGAGCTCGTCGCTGTCGCGGACACCCCCTCTGCCCCCGCAGTGGAGGAGTGGGCAGATTTCCGCGAGACCGGGCACGCGCACGCCATCGGGCAGTGTCTGCTGAGCCAACTCGATCTGAAAGCTCGTCAAGACCACCTCGACCGCCATCCGGTGGAAGCCATCACTCCGTACACGGTGCGTAACCATCGTGTCCTTTTGGAGCGTTTGGGCGGTTTGGGGCGAATGGAGCCCCTGGTAGAGCGTCAGGAATATGCGCTCGGCACGGTCTGTGCCGCCATTCCCATCACGGCGGGGTCCACGGCGGCCGCGATGGCCATTTCCCTCCCCCTTCACCAGGAAGAACGGTTGCTCCCAGCAGTCGAGCGGCTACGTACGGAGATCGGGAGGCTCTTCAGTTCGCTCGCGTTCTCTATCAGTATCTGAAAAATCACTCCTTGTGATCTGCTAGCGCTTACAGCACGATTGCGTCAAGAGGGCCACGGGGGATCATTCCTGGCCGTTTCGGTCACAGCTTTCAGCAGCTGTGTTTACACAACTGCTTCATCTACTGCGGGGTACATGATGCGAGAGTCGGTTCAGGCCGAGGTCCTGATGAGCTTCCTCGTCTCCGAGGAGCTCTGCTTCAAGATCCCAGTCGAGCTGCGATACGAGACCCGGGATCCTTACGCGGTGCGGATGACCTTCCACCTCCCCGGGGACGCGCCCGTGACCTGGGCGTTCGGCAGGGAGTTGCTGCTCGACGGGATCAACAGGCCGAGCGGGGACGGGGACGTACACATCGCTCCCACGGACCCCGAGGGCCTTTCGGATGTCTCCATCCGGCTCCAGGTGGGCGGCGACCGCGCCCTGTTCCGGGCCAGCGCGCCGCCGCTGGTCGCGTTCCTCGACCGCACGGACAAGCTGGTTCCGCTTGGTCAGGAACGGACACTCGGTGACTTCGAGGACAACCTGGAGGCGGCACTCGGCCGGATTCTGGCAGAGGAGAACGCCGGCTGATTCGGGGCCGGTACGCCGCCCGGAGCCCCTACTTCGCGCGGCGGCGCCGACCGCCCCGTACCGCCGCCGCCCGGGGCTTCCCGGCGACGTCGGAGCCCGGCCGGTCGGCGGAGACCACGAGCGCCGCGAGGGCCGTGGTGACCGGCACGGAGGCGACCAGACCGATCGAACCGACCAGCGTTCGGACGATCTCCACCGCGACCAGCTCGCTGTTGGCCACCGTGCCCATGCTGCTCTGCGCGATCGAGAAGAGCAGCAGCAGCGGCAGGGCGGCGCCCGCGTAGGCGAGGACCAGGGTGTTCACGACCGAGGCGATGTGGTCGCGGCCGATCCGGATCGCGGCCCGGTACAGCGCGCGCGGCCCCATGCCCGGATCGGCCTGGTGCAGCTCCCAGACCGCCGAGGTCTGGGTGACGGTCACGTCGTCCAGCACACCGAGCGAACCGATGATGATGCCGGCGAGCAGCAGGCCGGACATGTCGATCTCCGGGAACAGGCCGTGGATCAGGCCGGTGTTGTCGTCGGTGTTGCCGCTGAGTGAGGCCCAGCCGATGAAGACCGAGCCGAGCAGACCGATCAGCAGCAGCGAGATCAGCGTGCCGAGCACCGCGACCGAGGTGCGGGCCGAGAGCCCGTGGCACATGTAGAGCGCGATCAGCATGATCGCGCTCGACCCGACCACCGCCACGACCAGCGGATTCGAGCCCTGCAGGATCGCCGGCAGGATGAAGAGCGTCAGCACCAGGAAGCTCGCGGCGAGCGCGATGAGCGCCATCACGCCCTTCATCCGGCCGACGACCACCACCACGATCGCGAAGATCCCGGCGAGCACCGCCATCGGGAGCTTCCGGTTCACGTCCGTCACCGAGTACTGCAGATCGCGCGGAGCGTCGGGGGCGTACGCCACCACCACGCCCTGCCCCTCGTGCAGTTGGCGCGGCGCGTCGGGCTGCACGATCTCGGTGAACGTACGCCCCTTCTCCTGCCCGCTGGTGACCTCGATCGTCGCCTTCTCGCACTGCCCCTGCTGGGCGTTGACCGCCTCGCGCCCCTCGGGCGTGGAGGTGTCCCCGGTCGGCGGGACCTGGGCGGCGTTCACGTCCTTGCAGTCGACCTGCTCGACGGAGACGACCGTGCCCTGCTCGGTCTGCCGGTCGAAGCCGACTCCGGTGCGCTCGTGCGCCGGCGTACCACCGGGCCAAAGGACCACGAGCCCGACCACCACGGCGGTGGCGAAGGGGATCAGGATCGCGGCGATGACCTTGCGCAGATGCCGGGAGACGGGGGCGGCGGGGCCGTGGCTGTGGCTGTGGCCATGGCTCGGTTCGTGGCCGTGACCGGGTTCGTGGCCGTGTCCGTGGCCGTGCGGCTCGGGGGTCTGCTGGGGGGAAGTCACCGACCGATCATCGCAAGAACGGTGGGGGCCCACTGTTCAGCACGCCAGGGATGACGCTAGCGTGGTGACACCTTTGCACACGCGGGAGCTCGGAGCACCGGGCTGAGAGGGCGCTGATCACCGTACGCACGTACGGGAGGAGGCTGCGCCGACCGCCGAACCTGTTACCGGGTAATGCCGGCGTAGGGAGATCGGTCTCATGACCATTCAGGATGCACGCACGCCTGCCTCCGACCAGGAGGGCCAGGACGGCCAGGACGGCCTGCCGACCCCGGGCGAGCGCACGCCCGGCTGGCACAAGGGGTACATCGAGGGTTCGCGCCCCGACCTCCGGGTCCCGGTCCGTCAGGTGCACCTCACCAACGGCAAGGACGTGACGCTGTACGACACGTCCGGTCCGTACACCGACCCCACCATCGACACCGATGTGCGGCGTGGCCTGGCGCCGTTGCGCGAGAACTGGATCATCGCGCGCGGCGACACCGAGGAGTACGCGGGCCGCCCCGTCCGTCCCGAGGACGACGGCATCAAGCACACCTCGCCGCGCGGCGGCGGGCTCAAGAACCTCGACGCCGTCTTCCCCGGCCGCCCGCGCCTCCCGCGCCGGGGCCGCGACGGTCAGGCGGTGACGCAGCTCGCGTACGCCCGCCGCGGGGAGATCACCCCGGAGATGGAGTACGTCGCGATCCGCGAGAACGTCTCCCCCGAGGTCGTGCGCGAGGAGATCGCCGCGGGCCGCGCCGTTCTCCCGGCGAACGTCAACCACCCGGAGATCGAGCCGATGATCATCGGCAAGCGGTTCCTGGTGAAGGTCAACGCCAACATCGGCAACTCCGCCGTCACCTCCTCCATCGAGGAGGAGGTGGAGAAGATGACGTGGGCGACCAAGTGGGGCGCCGACACGGTCATGGACCTGTCCACCGGCCGCAACATCCACACCACCCGCGAGTGGGTGCTGCGCAACTCCCCCGTGCCGATCGGCACCGTGCCGCTCTACCAGGCGCTGGAGAAGGTCGACGGCAGGGCCGAGGACCTGACCTGGGAGATCTACAAGGACACGGTCATCGAGCAGGCCGAACAGGGCGTCGACTACATGACGGTGCACGCCGGCGTGCTCCTGCCGTACGTGCCGCTCACCGCGCGCCGCAAGACCGGCATCGTCTCGCGCGGCGGCTCGATCATGGCCGCCTGGTGTCTCGCGCACCACAAGGAGAACTTCCTCTACACGAACTTCGAGGAGCTCTGCGAGATCCTCGCGGCGTACGACGTCACGTACTCGCTCGGCGACGGTCTGCGCCCCGGCTCGATCGCGGACGCCAACGACGAGGCGCAGTTCGCGGAGCTGCGCACGCTCGGCGAGCTGAACACGATCGCCAAGCGCCACAACGTGCAGACGATGATCGAGGGCCCGGGCCACGTCCCGATGCACAAGATCAAGGAGAACATCGACCTCCAGCAGGAGATCTGCGAGGAGGCGCCGTTCTACACGCTCGGCCCGCTGACGACGGACGTGGCGCCCGCCTACGACCACATCACCTCGGGCATCGGCGCGGCGATGATCGCCTGGTGGGGCACGGCGATGCTCTGCTACGTCACGCCCAAGGAGCACCTGGGCCTGCCGAACAAGGACGACGTGAAGACGGGCGTCATCACGTACAAGATCTCGGCCCACGCGGCGGACCTCGCCAAGGGGCACCCGGGCGCCCAGGAGTGGGACGACGCGCTCTCGGACGCGCGGTTCGAGTTCCGCTGGGAGGACCAGTTCAACCTGGCGCTCGACCCGGTCACCGCGCGCGAGTTCCACGACGAGACGCTGCCCGCGGAGCCGGCGAAGACCGCGCACTTCTGCTCGATGTGCGGTCCGAAGTTCTGCTCGATGAAGATCTCCCAGGACATCCGGCGTGAGCACGGCGGCACGCAGCAGGAGATCGAGGCCGGCATGGCAGAGAAGTCGAAGGAGTTCGCGGAGAGCGGGAACCGCGTCTACCTGCCGCTGGCGGACTGACCGCGGAGGGCTCCGGCGCCGGCCGTTGCGCCGGCTTCTGAGCAGGCACCGGCCCGCGACCCACGGGGGAGTCGCGGGCCGTTGCCGTTGTCAGGGAGTGAGGTCGTCGTCCCGGTGGGCGGCGGCGAGGGCGTCGCGGAGGAAGGGCACGACGCCGCGTTCGAGCAGGGCGAGGCGCCAGGCCTCGCGGGCGCGGGACAGTTCGTCGTCCGCCGCGGTGGCGGGCGCGCCGGCCGTGACCGTCGCGGTCGGGCTGTTGCGCAGGGCGGTACGGAGGAGACCGGCGGCCGCGCAGAGCAGGCCGGCGGCCGCGACCGCGCCGAAGACCAGGCCGGCCGTCAGCAGCGTCGCGCCGAACACCACGGTGGGCGCGATCGCGCGCAGCAGCGCGCCGACCAGCAGGAAGATGAAGGCGGCCGACCCGGCGAGGACGGGCACCATGACGGTGACGATCGCGACGATCCCCGCGCCGGAGCCGTCCTGCGGGGCGGGTGCGCGGGTGGTGACCGCGACGCGGCTCTGCTCGCGGACCTTGACGAAGTGGTCGTACTCGCTCGACGCCGCGGTGGTGATCAGCGCTGTCGCGTTCAGGGCCATGGAGCGCAGTTGCCCGGCCGTGAGGCGAGTGCCGACTCCGGCGAGATCCGGACGTGCGTGGGCGGTGCTCAGTGCGTCGTCGAGGACCCGCTCGTACTCGGCGCGATCCTCGGTCAGCAGGTACGGAGCCACGTTCATGTGCATCCCCCGATGCTCCGCAGGCCCGGATCAGCCGTGGAGAACGGCCGGTCGGACGGAAACGGAGGAGAGCCTGCTACGGATGGTCCGATGGTATTGCGGTGACGCCACGGGCTGACAGGGTGTTTCCGGAAATCGACTTCCCCGGATGCGCAGGGTTATGCGTCAGCTGTTCAGGGGGAGTTGGACGACCAGCAGCTTTCCGGCCATGGTCACGCCACCGTCCATGGCGATCGCGAGACCGTCCGCGTACACGTGCGGTCCGTCGACGACCGGTCCTCCGCTGCCCTCGCTCTCCTCCGTGCCGACCTGGCCGAGGAGGTACGGAATGGGGCTGTGGCCGTGGACGATCCGGCCGCCGCCGTAGGTGGAGAGGAGCTCCTGGACGGCCTGCGGTCCCGACTCGTCGCGGAACGCGAAGCGCTTCGTGAACTTCCGGAACACGTCCCAGACCTCGTCGGCGTCGCTCCGGTTGAGGATCTCGTGGACCGTCTCGTTGACGTCCTCGATGGTCTCGCCGTATTCGAGGTACGCGGTGGTGTCGGAGTGCAGGAGGAGGTGGTCGTCCTCCAGGACCACGGCGTCGAGCCGGGACATCCACTGGAGGTGCACGTCCTGGAGCCGGTCCATGTCGTGCTTCTGGCCGCCGTTGAGCAGCCAGGCGGCCTGGAAGGTGGCCGTGCCCGCACCCGACTGGACCGGGGTGTCGCCGAAGCGCTTGGCGCCGATCAGCAGCAGCTCGTGGTTGCCCATGAGGGCCTTGCAGTAGCCGCCGGCGGCGGCGGCCTCGGCGGAGAGCCGCATGACGAGGTCGATGACGCCGATGCCGTCGGGACCGCGGTCGGTGAAGTCGCCGAGGAACCACAGGCGGGCGTTGCCCGCGGCCCAGCCGCCGTTCTCGTCGACGAGGCCCTGGGCGCGCAGGGCGGCGACGAGTTCGTCGAGGTAACCGTGGACGTCACCGACGACGTAGAGCGGGCCGGGGCCGTCGCCGGTCGTGGCCGCGGGGTCGGGCGCGGGGGCGGCGTCGGGGGTGACCCGGACCTGGACGGTGTCGCCGCGGTTGATGACGGGGAGGTCGCGCTCGGTCGGGGTGTAGCCCTCGGGCAGGTCGCCTTCGGGGAAGGCGCTGCCGGGATGGCCGGTGGCGACCGAGACGATGGAGGAACCGGTCGTACGGGTCGTGTTGCCCGTCGCACCGGGCGCACCGGGCGCAGCGGGCGCACCGGTGGTACCGGTCGTGTCGGTGTACGCGGGGGCGATGCGGCGGCCCAGAAGCAGGGTCGGGTCGGCGGGTACGGGCGCGGTGGTCGGCATGGGCGGGACGGCCGGCGCCTCGACGGGTGCCGCGACGGCGGTCCCGGCAGGGGTCCCGGCAGCGGTCCCGGCGGTGCTCTCGACCGACGCCTCGACCGGCGGAAGGTGCTCGGCGGTCTGCGGAAGGTGCTCGGCGGCCGGCGTCGGCGCGGGCGTCGGCAGCGGATCCGCGGACGTCGGCTCGGCGGCGTGGCCCTGTACGGGCACCCGGGCGTACGGCGGTACGCGGAAGTCGCGCAATGTCGCCGTGCGCACCACGGGCTCCTGCCCGGCCCCCTGAGTCATGGACCCCTCCACCACCGTCGCGATGCCCTGCACATCGTGGACCGGCCTGGTCGGGGTGGCCCACGATGTCGTCCGCCCATCATAGGAATGAGCGTCCTCCTGTGTGACGCACCAGGGGTGGTGAATCCGGGTCCACTCCGGGTTCACCGGTTGTTTCGCCCGAATTGAGAAGGTCCAGTCCAGGGTTGAGGCCGGTATGCGGCTCGGTTTCGCCGCCCCTACCCACGGGCAGGGGCGGGGGCGGCGTGTTCGGTGAGCCTCGGTCAGTCCTTCGCGGGTGAGCGCGGCGGGCTGACCGTGGTGCGCGGCGAGCGCCGCTGCGAGGACGTGCGGACGATGAGTTCGGTCGGTATCACCTGCTCGACCGGACCGTCCGTATCGATCCCCTCGATGGCGTCGATGAGGAGCTGGACGACGGCCGTGCCGATCCTGCGTGGCTTGAGCGAGAGCGTCGTGATGGGCGGTTCGGTCGTGGCGTAGACGGTGGACTCGCTGCAGCAGACCAGCAGCAGGTCCTCCGGGACGCGCAGCCCGTAGCGGCGCGCGGCCGCGAGGAGATCGGTTCCGTTGGGGTCGAAGAGGCCGTACACGGCGTCGGGTCGGTCCGGGCGGGCGAGCAGCCGGTCGGCCGCGACGGCGCCCGCGCACGGATCGTGCGCCGGATAGGCCTCGTAGACGGGGTCCTGGCCGACCCGCTCGCACCAGTTGAGGTACGCGGTGGTCGACAGGCGGGTGTACGTGTCGGTGGTGGTTCCGGTGAGGAGGCCGATGCGGCGGGCGCCGGCGTCGGCGAGGTGGTCGAGCAGATCGAGGACGGCGGCTTCGTGGTCGTTGTCGACCCAGGCGGTGACCGGAAGGGTGCCGGCGGGGCGTCCGTCGGAGACGACGGGGAGGCCTTGCCGGACCAGTTCGGTGACGACCGGGTCGTGGTCGGAGGGATCGATGACGACGGTGCCGTCGAGGGCGACGTTCGACCAGACGTCATGGCGGGAGGTGGCGGGGAGGATGACCAGGGCGTAGCCCCGGGCGAGTGCGGCCGATGTGGCTGCTCTGGCCATCTCCGCGAAATATGCGAATTCGGTGAAGGTGAAAGGTTCATCCCCGTACGTGGTCACGGTCAGGCCGATGAGTCCCGACTTACCCGTACGAAGCGTGCGGGCCGCCGCGGATGGGCGGTAGCCCAGCCGGTCGGCGACCTCGCGGACGTGGCGGCGGGTGGCGTCCGGGAGTCGGCCCTTGCCGTTGAGCGCGTCGGAGACAGTCGTGATCGAGACCCCGGCGGCGGCGGCCACGTCCCGGATGCCTGCCCGGCCCTGCCGGCTTCCCCGGGTCTGTGCCCGGCTCACCTGGTGCTTCCCTGCTGCTGTCATGGCGAGCCGATAGTAGGGCGATGAGGGGCGGTCGGGACGGTCGCATATGCAGGCATTGACAGGCACGTTTCTGCATGATCGAAAGTGGTCAATGGGCAAGGAATCCAAGGCAGTTAAGGGCTTCTCCATGCGACCTAGGCTTGCCGAACGGCATAGGCCTGGCGAAGGGGCGAGGTCTCGAAGAGGTCTCAACTCACCTCTACGGGGGATGCGCGCCACGGCGCCCGCCACCGGCGCGCGCCACCCAGGCACGCGCTCCCCCTCCCCGGGGGGCGGTATCCACAGCGTGTCCCTCCTGTTGTCCACAGGCCATTCGCAGCGGAGGCGAATCCTCATAAGGTGAGGAGTATTGGCGGTACGGACGGTCGAGGAGGCCACACTGTGAGCGAGACCAGCGGGACGAGCACCGGCAGCCCCAAGCTGCGCGCCGAGCTGGACGGCGTCCCCACCTACAAGCCGGGCAAGCCGGCCGCCACGGGCGGGCCCGTGGCCTTCAAGCTGTCGTCCAACGAGAACCCCTACCCGCCGCTGCCCGGGGTCATGGAGAGCACGCTGGCGGCCGCCGCGAACTTCAACCGCTACCCGGACATGGCCTGCACCGGCCTGACGCAGGAGCTCGCCGACCGCTTCGGCGTGCCCGTCTCGCACATCGCGACGGGCACGGGCTCGGTCGGGGTCGCGCAGTCGCTGCTCCAGGCCACCTCGGGCCCGGGCGACGAGGTGATCTACGCCTGGCGCTCCTTCGAGGCGTACCCGATCATCACGCAGATCAGCGGGGCCACCTCGGTGCAGGTGCCGCTGACCGACGGCGAGGTGCACGACCTCGACGCGATGGCCGCGGCGATCACCGACCGGACCCGGCTGATTTTCGTCTGCAACCCCAACAACCCCACGGGTACCGCGGTCCGCCGGGCCGAGCTGGAGCGCTTCCTGGACCGGGTGCCCTCCGACGTCCTGGTCGTGATCGACGAGGCGTACAAGGAGTTCGTCCGCGACACCGACATCCCGGACGGCATCGAGCTCTACCGCGACCGGCCGAACGTCGCCGTGCTGCGTACGTTCTCCAAGGCGTACGGCCTGGCGGGGCTGCGGGTCGGCTTCGCGATCGCTCACGAGCCGGTGGCGGCGGCGCTGCGCAAGACGGCGGTCCCGTTCGGGGTGAGCCAGCTGGCGCAGGACGCGGCGGTGGCCTCGCTGCGGGCCGAGGACGAACTGCTCGGCCGGGTCGGCTCGTTGGTGGCCGAGCGCGAGCGGGTCCACGCGGGGCTCGTGGCCCAGGGCTGGACCGTGGCGGACACCCAGGCGAACTTCGTCTGGCTGAGGCTCGGCGAGCGGACGCTGGACTTCGCGGCGGAGTGCGAGCGGCACGGCGTGATGGTGCGGCCGTTCGCGGGCGAGGGCGTGCGCGTCACGATCGGTGAGACCGAGGCGAACGACCTGTTCCTGAAGGCGGCGGAGGGCTTCCGCAAGGAGGGTTAGGACACGAGCTCCACGCGGATCGGGTCGCCGTCCCGGACGGTGGCCAGGATTCGCGGGTCGCCGTCCAGCGCGCCCAGGAGGTTGCAGGGGCTCGCGAGCCGGCACTCGGCCCCCCGGGAGATCGGGGTCGGGCCGTAGGGGAGGGCGAGCGCGTCGCCGTCCGTCCAGAAGGCCACCGTGCCCGGTTCGACGACCTGACGGGCGTCGTCCTCGACGGGGACGGAGACCGGAGTGTCGAAGTAGACCTCCTCGCCCCAGGTCCGGGCGGTGGAGGAGATCGGGAGAGCCCCCGCGAGCGCCGTGCTCGTGGGGGTTTCCTCAAGGGTGGCCGTGGTGTGTCCGGCCGGCCAGATGATGCGTATCCGAAGGGTCATGCCCGGATTCAACAATATGTTGAAGGTCCTGGGAAGAGGTGACCTTCGGTAGAGGGACCCCCGACTGAAGGTACGGATTTCGTATGAGCCATAATGCTTGTGAATGTGAACGCGTTCACAAGCGTGTCCTGGTTCATCCCGTAATTAGTGGGATTAACGGGGCAAACTGCCGATGTGACCACGGCGAGTAAGGAGAAAACGACGTGGACCTCGCTCTTGCGCCAGAGACTCTGGCGCGCTGGCAGTTCGGCATCACCACCGTCTACCACTTCCTCTTCGTCCCCCTGACGATCTCCCTCGCCGCCCTCACCGCCGGTCTCCAGACCGCCTGGGTGCGCACCGAGAAGGAGAAGTACCTCAGGGCGACGAAGTTCTGGGGCAAGCTCTTCCTGATCAACATCGCCATGGGTGTCGTCACCGGCATCGTGCAGGAGTTCCAGTTCGGCATGAACTGGTCCGACTACTCCCGCTTCGTCGGCGACATCTTCGGGGCCCCGCTCGCCTTCGAGGCGCTCATCGCCTTCTTCTTCGAGTCCACGTTCATCGGCCTGTGGATCTTCGGCTGGGACAAGCTCCCGAAGCGGATCCACCTCGCCTGCATGTGGATGGTGTCGATCGGCACCATCCTCTCCGCCTACTTCATCCTCGCGGCGAACTCCTGGATGCAGCACCCCGTCGGGTACCGCATCAACGAGGAGCGCGGCCGGGCGGAGCTCACCGACTTCTGGCAGGTGCTCACCCAGAACACCGCCCTCACCCAGTTCTTCCACACCATGACGGCGGCCTTCCTGGTCGGCGGCGCGTTCATGGTCGGCATCTCCGCCTTCCACCTCGCGCGGAAGAAGCACATCCCGGTGATGCGGACCTCGCTGCGGCTCGGCCTGATCACCCTGATCATCGCCGGCCTCGGCACCGCCATCAGCGGTGACCTGCTCGGCAAGGTCATGTTCAAGCAGCAGCCGATGAAGATGGCCGCCGCCGAAGCGCTCTGGGACGGCGAGGCGCCCGCACCCTTCTCGATCTTCGCCTACGGCGATGTCGACAAGGGCCACAACACCGTCGCCATAGAGATCCCGGGACTCCTGTCCTTCCTCGCGAACGACGACTTCAGCTCGTACGTCCCGGGAATCAACGACGTCAACAAGGCCGAGCAGGAGAAGTACGGCCCCGGCGACTACCGGCCCAACATCCCCGTCGCCTACTGGGGATTCCGCTGGATGATCGGCTTCGGCATGGCCTCGCTGGGCATCGGGATGCTCGGCCTCTGGCTGACCCGCAAGAAGTTCATGCTGGCACCGGGGATGCGGACCGGTGAGGACGAAGTGCCGAATCTGGTCCTGTTCAAGCGGAAGGCGCTCAGCCCACGCTTCACCCACTGGTACTGGATCGTCGCCCTCTGGACCATGGGCTTCCCGCTCATCGCCAACTCCTGGGGCTGGATCTTCACCGAGATGGGCCGTCAGCCCTGGGTCGTCTACGGCGTGCTGCGCACCCGGGACGCGGTCTCCCCTGGTGTCTCCCAGGGCGAGGTGCTCACCTCGATGATCATCTTCACCACCCTCTACGCCGTCCTCGCCGTGATCGAGGTCAAGCTCCTCGTCAAGTACGTCAAGGCGGGACCGCCGGAGCTCACCGAGGACGACCTCAACCCGCCCACCAAGATCGGCGGGGACTCCCGTGACCCCGACCGGCCCATGGCCTTCTCGTACTGAGGCTCAGGAGAACGAGGCATGGAACTCCACGACGTCTGGTTCGTACTCATCGCCGTCCTCTGGATCGGCTACTTCTTCCTCGAAGGCTTCGACTTCGGGATCGGCATCCTGACCAAGCTGCTCGCCCGCGACCGGGTCGAGAAGCGGGTCCTCATCAACACGATCGGTCCCGTCTGGGACGGCAACGAGGTGTGGCTGCTGACCGCCGGCGGCGCGACCTTCGCCGCCTTCCCCGAGTGGTACGCGACGCTCTTCTCCGGCTTCTACCTGCCGCTGCTGATCATCCTGGTCTGCCTGATCGTCCGGGGTGTCGCCTTCGAGTACCGGGCGAAGCGGCCCGAGGAGAACTGGCAGCGCAACTGGGAGCAGGCCATCTTCTGGACCTCCCTGATCCCCGCGTTCCTCTGGGGCGTGGCCTTCGGCAACATCGTCCGGGGCGTGAAGATCGACGGAGAGATGGAGTACGTCGGCACCTTCTGGGACCTCCTCAACCCGTACGCGCTCCTCGGCGGTCTGGTCACGCTCACCCTCTTCACCTTCCACGGCGCGGTCTTCGCCTCGCTCAAGACGGACGGTGACATCCGGGTGCGCGCCCGGGCGCTCGCGCTCAAACTGGGCCTGGTCACGGCCGTGCTCGCACTCGCCTTCCTGATCTGGACCCAGGTCGACACGGGCGACAGCTGGAGCCTCGCGGCGATGCTGGTCGCCGTCGTGGCCCTGGTCGGCGCGATCGGCGCCATCAAGATGGGGCGCGAGGGCTGGTCGTTCGCGCTCTCGGGCATCACGATCGCCGCCGCGGTGGCGATGCTCTTCCTCGCGCTCTTCCCGGACGTCATGCCGTCTTCGCTCAACCCCGAGTGGAGCCTTACCGTGACGAACGCGTCGTCGAGCCCGTACACGCTCAAGATCATGACCTGGTGCGCGGCGATCGCGACCCCGTTGGTGCTGCTCTACCAGAGCTGGACCTACTGGGTGTTCCGCAAGCGCATCGGTACGCAGCACATCGCCGACGCTCACCAGCCGACTGACGCACGAGCTCACTAGAGGGGCATGTTTCACGTGAAACCGATCGATCCGCGTCTGCTCCGGTACGCCCGGGCCACCCGTTTCTTCCTTGCCGCGGTGGTCGTGCTCGGTCTGGCCGGGGCGGCGCTGGTCATCGCCCAGGCGATGTTCATCGCCGAGATCGTGGTGGGGGCCTTCCAGAAGGGCCTGGCGGTTTCCGATCTGACCACCCCGCTGGTGCTGCTCGCGGGAGTCGCGGTGGCGCGCGGCGTCGTCTCCTGGCTGACCGAGCTCGCCGCCCACCGGGCGAGCGCGGCGGTCAAGTCCGAACTCCGCGGCCGGCTCCTCGCCCGGGCGGCCTCGCTCGGACCCGGGTGGCTGAGCGGCCAGAAGGCCGGCTCGCTGATCGCGATCGCGACGCGTGGCGTCGACGCGCTCGACGACTACTTCGCCCGCTATCTGCCGCAGCTCGGCCTCGCGGTCGTCGTGCCGGTGGCGGTCCTTGCCCGGATCGTCACCGAGGACTGGGTCTCGGCGGCGATCATCGTCGTCACCCTGCCGCTCATTCCGATCTTCATGATCCTCATCGGCTGGTACACCCAGGCGCGGATGGACCGGCAGTGGAAGCTGCTCTCCCGGCTCTCCGGTCACTTCCTGGACGTCGTGGCGGGCCTGCCCACCCTCAAGATCTTCGGCCGGGCGAAGGCTCAGGCCGAGTCGATCCGCGCGATCACCTCGGAGTACCGCCAGGCGACGATGCGCACCCTGCGGATCGCCTTCCTCTCCTCCTTCGCCCTGGAACTCCTCGCGACCCTGTCGGTCGCGCTCGTCGCCGTGACCATCGGCATGCGGCTCGTCCACGGCGAGCTCGACCTGTACACCGGGCTCGTCATCCTGATCCTGGCGCCCGAGGCATACCTCCCGTTGCGGCAGGTGGGCGCGCAGTACCACGCGGCGGCCGAGGGGCTCGCGGCGGCGGAGGAGATCTTCGAGGTCCTGGAGCAGCCGGTACGCGAGGCCGGTACGGGCGCGGTTCCGGACTCCGTACGGCTGGAGCTCGACCGGGTGACCGTACGGCACGCGGGGCGCGCCGAACCGGCGCTCGACGCGGCGACGCTGACGGTCGAGCCCGGCGAGACGGTGGCCCTGGTCGGGCCGAGCGGCGTCGGGAAGTCGACGCTCCTCGACGTGGTGCTCGGCTTCGCGGCGCCGGAGGAGGGCGGGTCCGTCCGGGTCGGCGGCGAGGACCTCGCGACGCTCGACCCGGAGGCGTGGCGGTCGCGGATCGCCTGGGTGCCCCAGCGCCCCTACCTCTTCGCGGGGACGATCGCCGAGAACGTACGGCTGGCCCGCCCGGACGCCTCCGACGAGGCGGTACGGGAAGCGCTGCGGGACGCCGGGGCGGACGGGTTCGTCACGGGGCTCCCGGAAGGGCTCGACACCCCGCTCGGCGAGGACGGTGCCGGCCTTTCGGCGGGCCAGCGGCAGCGCCTGGCGCTCGCCCGAGCGTTCCTGGCGGACCGGCCGCTGCTGCTGCTCGACGAGCCGACGGCCGCGCTGGACGGCGAGACGGAGGCGGGAGTCGTCGACGCGGTCCGGCGTCTCGCGGCGGGACGGACCGTGCTGTTGGTCGTCCACCGGCCGGCGCTGCTCGCGGTCGCGGACCGGGTGGTGACGCTGGCACCGGCGGCCGTGGACGCCGACTCGGCCGGGGTGGATTCGCCGCAGCCGACTGCGGAGTCGACCTTGGAGCCGGTGTCGCAGCCGGCTTCGGAGCCGGACGCGTCGGAATCGGTCAGGGCGGGCGGCCGCCGGGCGGAAGTCGGAGCGGACTCGGGGAGGGACCCGGGGACGGACCCGGGCGTTCGCTCCGGTGCGGACGGGGCCGTCGGCGCCGGAGCCGGAGCCAGCTCCGGGCGGTCGGTGCTCGGGCGGGTTCGGGGCATGGCCGGTGAGCTCAAGGGGCGCATGGCGCTCGCGCTGCTGCTCGGCAGCCTGGCCCTCGGCTCCGCCGTCGGGCTCATGGCCGTGTCCGGCTGGCTCATCTCCCGGGCCTCCGAACAACCGCCCGTGCTCTACCTGATGATGGCCGTCACCGCCACGCGCGCCTTCGGCATCGGCCGGGCCGTCTTCCGGTACGCCGAGCGGCTCGTCTCGCACGACGCCGTGCTCCGGATGCTCGCCGAGCTCCGGGTCTCCGTCTTCCGCCGACTGGAGCGGATCGCCCCGGCCGGGCTGCGCCGCACCCGCCGCGGAGACCTCCTCTCCCGGCTCGTCCAGGACGTCGACGCACTCCAGGACTACTGGCTGCGCTGGCTGCTCCCGGTGGGCGCCGCGCTCGTCGTGGGCGTCGCCTCCGCCGGGTTCACCGCCTGGATGCTGCCCGAGGCCGGGGCCGTCCTCGCCGTGGGCCTGCTGGTCGCGGGCATCGCCGTCCCGGCGATCGGCGGGGCCTTCGCCCGCCGGGCCGAGCGCCGGCTCTCCCCCGCGCGCGGCACCCTGGCGACCGCCGTCGCCGACCTGCTCCGCGGCTGCGCCGAGCTGACGGTCGCGGGCGCACTGCCCGGCCGGGTCGAGCGGACCCGTACGGCCGACCGGCACCTCACCTCCATCGCCTCCCGGCAGGCCGCGGCCACCGCGCTCGGCTCCGGTCTCTCCGCGCTGGTCTGCGGCCTGACCGTCGCGGCCGCCGCGTTCGTCGGCGTCCAGGGGGTGCGGGACGGGCGACTCGACGGGGTGGCCCTCGCCGTGGTCGTCCTGACGCCGCTCGCCGCCTTCGAGGCCGTCACCGGCCTGCCGCTCGCCGTCCAGTACCGGCAGCGCGTCCGGCACAGCGCCGAGCGGGTCTTCGAGGTGCTCGACGCACCCGTCCCCGTCCACGAGCCGGCCACGCCCGAGACTCCCCCGGCGAGCCCGTTCCCGCTGGAGCTGACCGGGCTCTCCGCCCGGCACGCCGGGCAGGACCGGGTGGCGCTCGCCGACTTCGGGCTCACCCTGGAGGCCGGGCGCCGGGTCGCCGTCGTCGGCGCCTCAGGCTCCGGGAAGACCACCCTCGCCCAGGTGCTGCTGCGGTTCCTGGACGTGGAGAACGGCATGTACCGGATCGGCGGCGTGCCCGCCTGGGAGCTCGACGGCGACGCGGTCCGGCGGTTCGTCGGCCTCTGCGCCCAGGACGCCCACATCTTCGACAGCTCCGTCCGCGAGAACCTGCGGCTCGCGAAGGTCGGGGCCGGCGACGAGGAGCTGCGCGACGCGCTCCGCCGGGCCCGGCTGCTCGACTGGGTGGACGGGCTCCCGGCCGGGCTCGACACCCTCGTCGGCGAGCACGGCTCCCGGCTCTCCGGCGGCCAGCGGCAGCGCCTCGCGCTCGCCCGCGCCCTGCTGGCCGACTTCCCCGTCCTCGTCCTCGACGAGCCGGCCGAGCACCTCGACCTGGCCACCGCCGACGCGCTCACCGACGACCTGCTCCGGGCCACGGAGGGCCGCACCACCGTCCTCATCACCCACCGGCTGCACGGGCTCGACGCCGTCGACGAGGTGGTGGTCCTGGACGAGGGCCGAACCGTCCAGCGCGGTCCGTACGCCGAGCTGGCGGAGACGGAGGGCCCGCTGCGCCGGATGCTGGAGCAGGAGCGGGAGACCGATCTGCTCGTCATCGGCACCGGTCCGACTTTTCTCGCCAAATAGGACTAACTAGGCTCAGGGCCATGACCGCCGCAGCGTCCGACGCCTCGGACCCCCTGGAAGCCGCCACTCAGGCCACGCGCAGCCTCCAGGGGCTGTCCACGGAGCTCACCGCCCGCGTACCGCAGCTCCTGGAGGCCATGCGCTCGGTCGGGACGGGGCTCGAACTCCACTCGACCCTCGACCGGATCTGCGAGACCGCTGCCGAACTCGCCGACGCCCGCTACGCGGCGATCGGGGTCGTCGACGACGAGGGCGAAGGACTGTCCGACTTCGTCACCTTCGGCGTCGGCGAGGACGTGGCCCGCCGGATCGGGCGCCTCCCCGACGGCCATGCCGGGCTGCTCGGCGCGCTGATCCGCGATCCGCAGACCATTCGCCTCGCCGACCTGTCCGCCGATCCGCGCGCGGCCGGTTTCCCGCCCGGGCATCCGCCGATGCGGACCTTCCTCGGCGTGCCCATCCGGGTCCAGGGCGAGATCTTCGGGAACCTCTACCTCGCCGAGAAGCACGGCGGCGGCGAGTTCAACGACTACGACGTCCACATGGTGAGGGTGCTCGCCACGGAGGCGGGCATCGCCATCGGCAACGCCCGCCTCTACGAGGCCGCCCGGCAGCGCGAACGGTGGATCGACGGCTCGGTCGCCGTCACCACGGCGCTGCTCTCCGGCGGCGACGCGGACGACGCGCTCACGGTCGTCGCCGAACAGGCCCGCCGGCTCGCCGACGCGGACGCCGGCATCGTGCTGCTGCCCGCCGAGGACGGGGGCCTGGAGATCGTCGCCGTCTCCTCGCCCCGCGCCACCAAGTCGCTGGGCGTGGTGATCCCGCCCGAGAGCGCCGTGGTGGCACAGCTCCTGGAGGGCGAGGCGGTCTTCGTGGCCGACGCCTCGACGGACCCGCGCATGATCAGTCGGCTGACCTCCGCGTACGGCCCGAGCATGATGCTGCCGCTGCAGAGCGGCGGCCGGGTCCTCGGCGCGCTCGCGACGCCCCGGGTGCGGGGCGGGCGCCCGTTCACGGAGACCGAGCGGACGCTCGCCACGCAGTTCGCCTCCCAGGCGGCGCTCGCGCTGATGATGGCGGACGCGCAGCGGGACCGGGAGCGTCTCGCCGTGTACGAGGACCGCGACCGGATCGCCCGTGACCTGCACGATCTGGTCATCCAGCGGCTCTTCGCCACCGGCATGATGCTGGAGAGCGCCCAGCGCAAGTCGATCGTGCCGGCCGTGCGCGAGGGCGTCGGCAAGGCCGTGGACGAGCTGGACGTGACCATCCAGGAGATCCGTACGGCGATCTTCGCGCTCCAGCAGGGCCCCGCCGAGGCTCCGTCGGGGCTGCGCACCCGGGTCCTGCGGGAGATCAACATGGCGGCCGTGCCGCTCGGCTTCAAGCCCGCGCACCGCTTCCTCGGCGTGATCGACTCGGCGGTCGGCGAGCTCACCGGCAAGAACCTCATCGCCGCCCTGCGCGAGGCCCTCTCGAACGCCTTCCGGCACGCGGAGGCGAGCCGCATCGAGGTGGTCGTCGACGCCTCGGTCACGCTGCCGGACGGCTCGGCCGGGGTGCGGCTCTCGGTCGCGGACGACGGCGTCGGCATCCCGGAGGGCGGGCGACGCAGCGGCCTGCGCAACCTGGCACGACGGGCCGAGTCTCTGGGCGGCGCGAGCTGGTGCGGGCCGGGCCTCGGGGAGGACGGCGGCGGTACGACGGTGGTGTGGGAGGCCCCGCTTTAAGGGAGCCCTGCTTTAAGGGAGCCCTGCTTTAAGGGAGGCCCTGCTCGTTACGGATTGTCCTGCCGCGAGGCCGACGCCTCCGCCACGAGCTGTTCGATGACGACGGCCACCCCGTCCTCGTTGTTGCCGACCGTCCGGCCGGAGGCGGCGGCGAGGACGTCGGGGTGGGCGTTGCCCATCGCGTACGAGCGGCCGGCCCAGCTGAGCATCTCGATGTCGTTGGGCATGTCGCCGAAGGCGGCGACCTCCTCGGCGGCGATGCCGCGCTCGGCGCAGCACCGGGCCAGGGTGGAGGCCTTGGAGACGCCGAGGGCGCTGACCTCCAGGAGGGCCGTGGGGCTGGACCGGGTGAAGGAGGCCAACTCGCCGGCGGCCTCCCTGGCCAGGGCCAGGAACGCGTCGGGTTCGAGCTCGGGGTGCTGCGCGAGCAGCTTGAGCACGGGAGCGGCGGCGCCCGGCGCCTCCTCGAAGAGGAGCTTCTCGGCGGTGGCGACGGTGGCGCCCGGGTCGAGGAAGAAGGGCGGGTACTGGGGCTCGTAGTGGATGCCGGTGGTGAGCTCGACCGCGAAGGAGGTCCCGGGCGCGGCGGCGCGCAGGGCCCGGACCACGTCGAGGGCGGCCGGCCGCTCCAGCGGGCGGACCTCCAGGAAGGTGCCTCCCGAGTGGAGGTCGACGACCGCGGCACCGTTGGCGCAGATGGCCAGGCCGTGGCCGTGGACGTGGTCGCTGACGACGTCCATCCAGCGGGCCGGGCGGCCGGTGACGAAGAAGACCTCGATGCCAGCCCGCTCCGCCGAGGCGAGGGCGGCGATCGTGCGCTCGGAGACGGATTTGTCGTCGCGCAGGAGCGTGCCGTCGAGGTCGGTGGCGATCAGCCGGGTCGCCGGAGCGGAAGGACGCGGGGAACGGGGAGAGGTCACCGCACCATTCTTCCGCACCGGACGCACGTGCGTGCAGGGAGCCGCACATATGAGTGAGCTGGTTTCGGTCCTCCTGTGGCTTCTCCGGCTCAGTACGCGACCTCCACGACGGCGCGGTGGGCGCGGTCGTCGTCGACACGGGTCAGCAGGTAGTGGGCGAGATCGGCGCGGGAGAGGGACTTCGGCCGGTCCAGGTGGCCGTTCTCGGCCGTGCGGTAGCGGCCGGTCAGCGGGCCGTCGGTGAGCATCGGCGGCCGGACCACCGTCCAGTCCGTGTCGCCGACGGACGGCGAGGCCATGAAGCTCTCCATCCGGGCCATGTCGGCGTAGCCGTGCCGGTAGAGCCGCTGGACCACGTACCGGGTGACGAGGCGCTGCGGCAGCGGCACGTCGGGGGTGATCTCCAGGCCGGCCGAGGAGAGGCAGACCAGGCGGCCGACCTCGGCGGCGTGCATGGCTTCGACGATGTTCCGGGTGCCTTCCGAGTAGACGGTCGTGGGGTGCTTCCGGTCGGTGCTGCCGAGGCAGGAGAGGACGGCGTCGTGTCCGGGTACGGCCTGCCACCAGCCATCGGGTGACAGGACGTCGCCGGGTACGACGGTCAGCCGCGCCTCGGGATCCGTGACCGGCACGCGGGCGGGGCGGCGGGCCACGGCGGTCACCTGGTGGCCGGCGCCGATGGCCTGGGACAGGAGCTGCGCGCCGGTGCCGCCGGTCACGCCGAAGAGCAGGAGCTTCATGATGTCCCCGTCCCCGTCCCCGTCCCTGCCCCTGCCCCTGCCCCTGCCCCTGCCCCTGTCCCCGTCCCCGTCCCCGACGCCGCGTCCGCGGCCTTCGCCAGTGCTTCGACGAGGGCGACCGCGACGGCCCGCTGGCCGTCGAGCGTGAGGTGGATCCCGTCGTCGAGGTGCAGGCCGGCCGTGGCTTGCCGGGTGTCGACCGTGAGTTCCGGCCGCCCGAGGAGGAAGTCCGCGACACCGTCGATGTCCTCGCTCGTCCAGCCGATGCCGGCGCGGCGGAAGTGCGGGTAGGCGTCCGCCCGTTCCTGGTCCACGGAGCTCGGGGTGAGCCAGATCCAGCGATCCTGGCCGGGGAGCACGGCATGCGTGCCCGGCCCGGTGGGACCGCCGACACCGCCGAGACCGTCGGTCCCGCCGAGTTCCCGCAGGGCGAGGAGGTTGCGGGCGGTCTCCGCCTCGCTGACCAGCCGGGTGCCCGGTGCCCCCGCGCCGCGGCCGAGCCGCTGGGTGTCGTTCGCGCCGAGCATGCACAACACCCAGTCGGGGCGCAGGAAGGACAGTTGGGGCAGTTGGGCGAGGGCCTGGGTGGTGCTGAGGCCCGAGACCGCGAGGTTGACGAGTACGACGCCTTCCGGGAGGAGGTGGCGAAGGATCGAGAACCACGACAGCCGGTCGGCGGTGGTGCTCTCGCCGAGGGCCGCGATCCGCTGCCCGGGCCGGAAGGGCAGCCGGTCGGCCAGGTCGGCGAAGTCGGGGTCCTTCAGGAGCTCGGCGGCGGTGGCGCGTGCCTGGTCGTCGAAGTCGCGCAGCAGCGCGCGGTAGGCGTCGGTGTCCAGGCCGAAGAGGTCGGCCAGCCGGGCCTCGGGCAGTTCCCCCAGGTAGCGCAGGGTCTTCTCGGGCTGTTGGAAGCGGACGAGCTTCTCGAGCGTGTTCCCGGTCCTGTCCTCGGACATGTCAGAGCTCCTTGCGGGTGCGGCGGCGGGGCATCAGGAATCCGGCGGCGATCAGCCAGCCCAGGCAGGTGAAGCGAGCCAGGGGCAGCAGCAGGGCGGCGCCGTCGAAGAGCAGGGTGAGGGTGGCCAGTTCGGCGATGGTGGCGAGGACGAGGCCGGTGACGGCCAAGGCGCGCGGCAGCAGTCCGGCGAGGAGGCCGGGGACGGCGATGCCCGCCACGAGCAGGCCGAGCGTCACGACGTGCCCGGGGCCGCCGGTGGCGAAGGCCAGGTACTGGAGGGCCCGGACGAGCGGCGGGAGTTCGAGGACCTCCGGACGGGAAAGGGTCCAGCTCACCAGGCCGCAGCAGGCGAGGAACCCGGCGGCGAGGAGGCCGCCGGCGAGGGCGATGGTGGCGCCGGGGGCGCGGACGCCGAGCCGGTGCAGCCGGGCCGAGACGGTGGCGGCGTAGACGGCCAGCGGGATCGAGGCGGCGAACTGGAGGGCGCCGGAGACCTGTACGGCGTCGGAGTGGGCGCGGAAGTACGCCACGATCTCGGCGGTCTCGCCGAAGGGCGAGGGGAACGGGTCGCCGCCGGCGAGCACGGTGCTGAGGACGAGCCCGGCCAGGAACAGCGCGGTGAAGACCACGGCGAGCACGCCCGGGGGCGGTCCTCCTTGGGCTTCCCGGCGCTCCGCCGGTGCTCCGGTCGGGTAACGGGTGTCGGTCCGGCTCTCTGCAGACACGAGTCCTGTCCGTTCTCTTAGGAGAATAGTTCACTAGAGAGAATCATTCTTGTCTCGTACCATAACCCTGTGAGTACCGACCGGCAACCAGCCGAAGATCCCGGGGCGGCCCCCGTCGCGCCCCCGCGCTTCGGCGCGTTCCTGCTCGCCCAGCTCGGGGCACACGCGGCGGAGCGTTTCGGCGAACGGGTCGGCGAACTCGGCCTCGCGCCGCCGGACGTCGGCCTGCTGCGGATGATCGCCATGGACCCGGGGCGCAGTCAGCGCTCCCTCGCCGCCGACCTCGGTGTCGTACCGAGCCGGGTCGTCGCGCTCATCGACAACCTGGAGCAGAAGGGGTTCGTCGAACGGCGCCGCAGCACCGAGGACCGCCGTCATCACGAGCTGTACGTGTCCGAGGAGGGCGGCCGGGTGCTCGCACGGGTCCGGGAAGCGGCCGGCGCGCACGAGGACGACCTCTTCGCCGCTCTCGACCCGGAGGAACGGGTCCGGCTGACGGCACTCCTCGGGCGGATCGCCGACCAGCAGGGCCTCACGCCTGGCGTCCACCCGGGCTACCGCCACCTGTCGAAGCGGCCCGGCCGACGCTGAGCGGCCGCCCTGAGCGGCCGCCCTGAGCGGCCGACCCGAGCGTCCGTACGGCCGTGGCTGTACGGATGTGGCTGTACGGACGTGGCTGTACGGACGCGACCGTACGGATGTGGCCGTAAACGCCCGTTCGGTTCGGGGATGTGCGGGGAAGACCCTCAGAAGACAGGCGAGCCGGCGGCGCTCAAGGGGGTGGAGGCATGGTCTCGGGCCGGTGGTCCGACGCGTGCGAGGCCTGCGGTGCGCCGTACGGCAGCTGGATCGCGAACCTCGGCATGGCCCTCTGCGGGACCTGCGAGCGGGACGGCTCGGGGCATCCCGTACGGGAACCGGTGCTGGTGGGGGACGTACTGGCCGGCATGACCGCCGCTGTGACGTTCGCGGCCCGCACCGGAAGCGCCGTACCGGACCCGCGGCGTCCGTCGACCGGGACGTGCGACGGGTGCGGGGCCGGGGCCGCGTGGCATCGCACGCTGCGAGGGCGCTGGATCCTGATGGAGCCGGGGGAGCTGGCGGCCCGGGTCGTTCCGGCGGGCCGGCGCTGGCGGATCGCGGGCGACGGTACGGCGGTCGCCCTCGGCTCCGCCGTACCTTCCGACACCTGCCGGATCAGCCACTTCGACGTCTGTCCGGAGCGGCCTGCCCCGGCCGGCTCCCCGACCCTCCTCGCCCTGTGGCGCGGGCACGCCCGACGCCAGAGAGCGAGGTGACGGCGAGGGTTCAGCCCAGCTGGGCGACGGTCTCGGTGGCGATCTTCTCGAAGACGGCCTGGTCGGCGGCGAAGTCGGAGTCCGCGATCGGCCAGTGGATCACGATCTCGGTGAAGCCGAGGTCGCGGTGGGTGCCGGCGAAGTCGACGAAGGCGTCCAGAGACTCCAGCGGGCGCCCGCGGTCCGGGGTGAAGCCGGTCAGCAGGATCTTGTCGAGCCCGGCCACGTCCCGGCCGGTCTCGGCGCAGGCCTTGCCGAGCTTCTCGATCTGGCCGCGCAGCGCCTCCACCGACTGCTCCGGAGTGCCCTCTTCGAAGATCTTCGGGTCGCCGGTCGTCACCCACGCCTGCCCGTACCGGGCGGCGAGCCTCAGCCCGCGCGGCCCGGTCGCCGCCACCGCGAACGGCAGCCGCGGGCGCTGGACGCAGCCGGGGATGTTCCGGGCCTCCTCCGCCGAGTAGAACGTGCCCCGCTCCGTCACCGAGTCCTCGGTGAGGAGACGGTCGAGCAGCGGCACGAACTCTCCGAAGCGGTCGGCCCGCTCCTTCGGCGTCCACGCCTCCTGGCCGAGGGCGGTGGCGTCGAAGCCGTTGCCGCCGGCCCCGATGCCGAGCGTGATCCGGCCTCCGGAGATGTCGTCGAGCGACATCAGGTCCTTGGCGAGGGTCACGGGGTGGCGGAAGTTCGGGGACGTCACGAGCGTGCCCAGCCGGAGCCGCTCGGTCGCCGTCGCGGCGGCGGTGAGGGTGGGCAGTGCGCCGAACCACGGGCCGTCGCGGAAGGTGCGCCAGGAGAGGTGGTCGTAGGTGTACGCCGTGTGGAACCCCAGTTCCTCGGCGCGCCGCCACTTCTCGCGGCCTCCCTCGTGCCAACGGTCGACGGGCAGGATGACGGTGCTCAGACGCAGGCTCATGGTCCCGAGCCTACGGCGGTGCGCGAGGGATCAGCGGAAGTTGCGGTTCATCCAGGGGGTGAGCGAGCTGCCCGGGATGAGCTCCTTGTACGTGGTGTCGCCTGCGAGCGGGACGACCAGCCAGTAGCCGGGCGGGAAGAACCGGCCCTTCACGTGGGCGAGGCCGCCGAGGACGGAGCGGAGGAAGGCGGGGACCGCGTCGCGGGGCACGTCGGCGAACTCGATGTTGTCCACGGTGATCCTGGCGTCGTCCTCGGGGAAGACCTGGACCGTGAGCGAGGGGGAGCCGCCCAGCTCGACGTAGGCCTCGTGCGGCAGGGAGCCGTCCGGGTCGAGGACGGTGAACGCGCCGGAGGAGGTGCGCCGGGAGGTCTGGTCCGCGCCGATGTCGTCGGTCACCGTCATCTCCAGGTGGAACTCCTGGGCGATCGCGCGGATCGCGGTGACGGCCGCTTCGGTGGTGGGCAGGTGCGGGTGTGCCATGGGGACGATCATGCCTCAGCCGTCCGGCTCGGCGGCCGGTCGGGTCTCAGGAGGGCAGGCGGAGGAACACCGGCGGCACGGCGTCGGTCAGCCAGACGCCGTTGGCGCTGACGTGGAAGACGTGTCCCGCCCGGTGCATGGCGCCGGCGTCGACGCTCAGCACGATCGGCCGGCCGCGGCGGGCGCCGACCCGGGTCGCGGTCTCCCGGTCGGGGGAGAGGTGCACGTGGTGGCGGGCCATGGGGCGCAGCCCCTCGGCCCGGATCGCGGGGAGCCGGTCCGCGACCGTACCGTGGTAGAGGTACGCGGGCGGCTCGGCGACCGGCAGGTCCAGGTCCACCTCGACGGTGTGGCCCTGGCTCGCGCGGATGCGGGTCCCCTCGATCGCGAAGCGCTTCTTGTCGTTGGTCGCGACGACGTGGTCGAGTTCCTCGCGGGTGACCGGGAAGCCGTGCGCGGCCGTCGCCCGCAGGAGCGTGTCGATCTCGGTCCAGCCCTGCGCGTCGAGGACCAGGCCGATGCGTTCGGGCTGATGGCGCAGATGCTTCGCGAGGTACTTCGACACCTTCACGGTGCGTCGTTCGTCCATGGGTCTCCCCTGAAGTGAATGAAGCGAGCTGAACGGAACTGAACTGAACTGAACTGAAGGGGAGCGGAGATGTTTGATCCACAGCCAAAGCGGTTTATCCACAGGCTAGTTGGCGATTCTGTGGACAACGGGGCCGTTATTTAAGATGCATTGGGGTAATTAGCCAGATATCTTGCCAGTTGCGGCAAGAGTGTCCAATGTCCTTTTATGGAGCTCTCGTTCGGTGGCGGCCGTGACGAAGGCCGCGACACCCTCCGCGCCAACGAGATTCTGCACGGCCCGAATCGTCTCCGCCGGCAGGCCCACCGCGCGAGGCTCGTCGTCCCGCGCCGGCGGTGCGTCGGGCGAGAGGTGGAGCTGGAGGTGCCGGGTGGCCAACACGCGCATCGCCCTGGCCAGTTCGGCGTCGACCGTCTGCTGGGCGAGCGGCCGGAGCCGTCGCACCATCGTCGCCGCCTCGGCCGCGTCCGCGTCCGTCGGCGGCCGGTGCTCCAGATAGCGCGCGAAGACGTGCTCGGTCGTGAACTCCAGGAAGCGGGAGGCGATGTGCTCCACCTGATCGCGAAGTTCCCTCAGATGCCCGGTTATTGCCGGCAGCGGCACCCCCGCCGCGTACAACTCCACCGCCACGGCGAGCTCTTGCGGACTCGGTACGAGGTACTCCTCCGCCTCCCGGTCCGGAAGCCGTTCCAGTACGCCGAGCTCGACGGCCTCCCGGATGGCGTCCTCGTCCGGTGTGCCGCCGAAGCGGGCGTCCAGCTCCGCACGGGAGATCCGGTCCGCCTCCTCGTCCGTCCACGGACCGTGGACCTCCGCCACCAGGCCGAGCACCCCGCCGAGGCCCCGGCCCGTGTCCCAGGCCTCCAGAAGCTCCTTGATCGAGGCCAGGGTGTAGCCGCGGTCGAGGAGATCGGCGATCTGCCGCAGCCGGGCGAGGTGCGCGTCCCCGTACACGTTGGACCTGCCGCGCCGCTCGGGGCGGGGCAGCAGGCCGCGGTCCTGGTAGGCGCGGATCGTCCGGACCGTGGCCCCGCTGTGATGCGCGAGATCCTCGATCCGGTACTCCGGCTGTGCTGACTGCTCGGACAAACCCGCTCCCACCGCCCGCTTTCCCGCACCCCGTCGCCGCGGGGCCCCTCCTGGGAGGGATCGTACGACCGCCCGCCCCTCCACCGTCCCTCCGCGTGCGTCATCGCGTGCGACGGCGTACGCCATCGCGTGCGACGGCGTGCTGCCATCGCGTACGACAGCGTGCGCGATCGCGCACGACCCGCGGAGCCGGGGACCCGCCTACGCGGGCGGCTGCCAGCGGGCGAACGCCCGCAGCGCGCCCGGGCTCAGCCGGGACAAGGCGTGGATGCCCCGGGCCTCGGGGGTCACCGGGACGACGGCCCGGTCGTGCAGGACCGCCCCCAGGATCGCGTCCGCGACCTTCTCCGGCGGGTAGTTCCGCAGACCGTAGAGCCGCGACGCCTTCTTCTGCCGCCGCTTCTCCTCCGTCGCGTCCGCGACCCCCGCGAACCGCGTGGTCGCGGTGATGTTGGTGTTGACGATGCCGGGGCAGATCGCGGACACCCCGATGCCCTGGCCGGCCAGTTCGGCGCGCAGGCACTCGCTGAGCATCAGCACGGCCGCCTTCGACGTGCTGTACGCGGGCAGGGCCCGGGAAGGCTGGAAGGCCGCCGCGGAGGCGGTGTTCACGATGTGACCGCCCTGGCCGCGCGCGGTCATCTGCGCGCCGAAGATCCGGCACCCGTGGATCACGCCCCACAGGTTGACGTCCAGGACCCGCTTCCACTCCTCGCTCGTCGTCTCGAAGAAGGAGCCGGTGAGCCCGATGCCCGCGTTGTTGACCAGGACGTCGACGATCCCGTACTCGCCGGCCACCTTCGCGGCCAGCTTCTCCATCGCCTGCTCGTCGGCGACGTCGGCGGTCTCGCCCCAGGCCTCGGGAGCGCCGATCAGCCGGGCCATCTCGGCCGTACGGCCCGCGCCCTCGGCGTCCCGGTCCACGGCCACGACCCGGGCGCCGGCCTCCGCGAACGCGAACGCCGTGGCCCGCCCGATGCCACTGGCCGCCCCGGTCACCAGGACCAGCTGCCCACCGAACCGCTCCGCGTACTCCGGCCGCACCCCGTTCTTCGCCGCCGTCGAGGCGACAGGACGAAGACCTGACGCCTTGGTCGCCGGGTCCTCGTTGGCCCGGACGAACTCGGCTATCCAGGCCGACAGCTGGTCCGGCCGGGTGCGCGGCACCCAGTGCTTGGCGGGCAGGGTGCGCCGGGTCAGGTCCGGCACCCAGGTGCCCAGGTCGTCGTAGAGCCGCTCGGAGAGGAAGGCGTCTCCGGTCGGCGTGATCAGCTGCACGGGCGCGTGCGCGTACGCGTCGGGGCGCGGCCTGCCGAGCCGGGCCCGGACGTTGTCCCGGTAGAGCCAGGCGCCGTGCGCCGCGTCGCTCGGCAGCGACGGCGTCGGGTAGTCGCCGGCCGGGACCTTCTCGACCCGCTCCAGGATCTTCGGCCAGCGCTTGCCGAGCGGCCCGCGCCAGGCGAGCTCCGGCAGTACGGGCGTGTGCAGCATGTACACGTACCAGGACTTGGCGCCCTGGCCGAGGAGCTGACCGACCCGGCGGGGGGTGGGCCGGGCCATGCGCTGCTTGATCCAGTGCCCGAAGTGGTCGAGGCTCGGCCCCGACATCGAGGTGAAGGAGGCGATCCGCCCCTCGGCGCGCGGGACGGTGACGAACTCCCAGGACTGCACCGAGCCCCAGTCGTGGCCGACGAGGTGGACCGGCCGGTCCGGGCTGACGGCGTCGGCGACCGCGAGGAAGTCGTCCGTCAGCTTCTCCAGGGTGAAGCCGCCGCGCAGCGGGGCCGGAGCCGTCGACCGGCCGTGGCCCCGGACGTCGTACAGCACCACGTGGAACTGCTCGGCCAGCCGGGCCGCGACCTCCGACCAGACCTCCTTGGAATCCGGGTAGCCGTGCACGAGCAGCACGGTCGGCCGGTCCGTGTCGCCGAGCTCGGCGACACACAGCTCGACCCCGCCCGTCCGGACCCAGCGCTCCCGCGCGCCGTCGAGCCCAGCGATTCCCGCCATCAGACCGCCCCTTCGTTCCAACGCCGCACGTGCGGCAGATCGTCGTCCAGCCAGAACGCGCTCTGCTCGGGATCCTTCGAGTCGGTGACGACCAGGATCTCCTCGAACTTCGCGCCCGTCCCCCGGAATCCGAGGTGCGGCTCGACCGCCCACAGCCCGGGCACGGGCGGGTGGTCGGAGAACGTGTACGGCGACCAGAGCGGCGACCAGCCGTCCCGGTGGCCGTGGACCGCGTCGCTCGCCAGGCCCTTGAGCGCCTGCGTGCCGAAGCCGAAGAGCGTCGGCGACCAGCGGCGCTCCTTCACCCGGTCGATCTTGTGGGCGATGACGCCGAAAGGATAGGCCCGGTGCCGGTTCGCGTACCCCTGGCGGACCATGAGCCGGTCCACGTCCTCGTATATCTCGCGCAGCGTGCGGCGCTCGCGGACCTCGCGCAGGATCAGCTCGCGGTGGTCGCGGAGATCGGCGAGCAGCTTGTCGTGCAGGGGGTTGAGGCCCAGGCAGCCGCTGTAGCCGATGTCGGCGGTGTGCCCCTTGTAGACCGGCGCCATGTCGAGGATGAACGGCATCCCCGCCTCCAGGCGCCGGTTCGTCGGGAAGAACTGGAGGGGGATCTTGAAGTCGACGAAGGCCGTGCGGTCCCCGAACCAGGCGAACGGCCGGTGGAACCAGTCCCGCACCCCGCGCTCGTACAGCCACTCCCGCTGCATCCGGGCGGCCTCGCGCTCGGTCACCCCCGGCCTGAGCTGCGCCGCGACGGCTTCCGCGCACTCGTACGAGAGGCGCTGCACTTCCCTGAACCCCCGCAGCTCCGCGGAGAGTTCACCTGTCACTGCTGAGGCCATGCCATCCGCCGTCCCGTGTGAGCGCCCGATCGCACTACGCGTCCGTAACTTGACACCGATGAATGTGACAATGCCCGGCGGCTGAGTCAAGGGGTCGAACGCCGGCCTGTGGAAAAGGTGGGGAAGGAGGTGGAGAAGAAGGTGGAGAAGTCAGGGGGCGAGCCGGCGGAAAAAGACTTTCGTCGCGACTCCCCTACGGGCTTGTACTCCTCTGGTCGGAGAAGGATCGAGCCGTTGGGCTGACGATTCCTGTGGCGCACGCCACTACCGTCGTACCGTGACTGTGATCGCGACCGAAAGCCTCAGCAAGCGGTTCCCCCGGGTGACCGCTCTTGACCGGCTCTCCCTGGACATCGGGCCCGGTGTGACCGGACTCGTGGGTGCCAACGGAGCCGGCAAGTCCACCATGATCAAGATCCTGCTCGGACTCTCCCCCGCCACGGAGGGCCGCGCCGAGGTGCTCGGCCTCGACGTCAGCACCTCCGGCGCCCGGATCCGCGAGCAGGTCGGCTACATGCCGGAGCACGACTGCCTGCCCCCGGACGTCTCGGCCACCGAGTTCGTCGTCCACATGGCGCGGATGTCGGGCCTGCCCGCGACCGCCGCCAGGGAGCGGACCGCCGACACCCTCCGCCACGTCGGCCTGTACGAGGAGCGCTACCGCCCGATCGGCGGCTACTCGACGGGCATGAAGCAGCGGGTGAAGCTCGCGCAGGCCCTCGTCCACGACCCGAAGCTGGTCCTCCTCGACGAGCCGACCAACGGCCTCGACCCGGTCGGCCGCGACGAGATGCTCGGACTGATCCGCCGCGTCTGGACCGACTTCGGCATCTCCGTCCTCGTGACCTCGCACCTCCTCGGCGAGCTGGAGCGCACCTGCGACCACGTCGTCGTCATCGACGGCGGGCAGCTGCTCCGCTCCAGCTCCACCAGCGACTTCACCCGGACCACCACGACGCTCGCGGTCGAGGTCACCGACTCCGACACCCACCCCGACGGCACGGGAGCGCTCCGCGCGGCCCTCGCCGAAGCCGGTGTCGTCCTCCACGCGGGCGTGGAGGACGGTCTGCCCGGCGCCGGCCACATCCTGCTCCTGGAAGCGGCCGGCGAGGAGACGTACGACCTCGTGCGGGACACCGTCGCCGACCTCGGCCTCGGACTCGTCCGCATGGAGCAGCGCCGCCACCACATCGCCGAGGTCTTCCGGCCCGAGACGCCCCCGCGGCACGAGGAGGTGCCGGCCCGATGAGCACCCAGCCCCACCCCTCCCAGGCCGCTCCCGACACGACGCAGATCCACAACATCGGCTACCGGTCCTACGACGGCCCGCGCCTCGGCCGGGCCTACGCGCGCCGGTCGCTCTTCTCGCAGTCCCTGCGCGGCGCCTACGGCCTCGGCCGCAGCGCCAAGTCGAAGGTGCTGCCGATGCTGCTCTTCGCCGTGATGTGCGTCCCGGCGCTGATCCTCGTCGCGGTCGCCGTGGTCGGGAAGCAGTCCAAGCTCTCGATCGAGTACACGCAGTACGCGATCTACCTCCAGGTCGTCATCAGCATCTACCTGGCCTCGCAGGCACCGCAGTCCGTCTCCCGGGACCTCCGGTTCCGGACGGTGCCGCTGTACTTCTCCCGCCCGATCGAGCGCGCGGACTACGTCCTCGCCAAGTTCGGCGCGATGGCCTCGGCGCTCTTCATCCTCACCGCGTCGCCGCTGCTGATCCTCTGGATCGGCTCGCTGCTCGCCAAGATGGACTTCGCGGAGCAGACCAAGATGTTCGGCCAGGGCCTCGTCTCCGTGGCGCTGCTCTCGGTGCTCTTCGGCGGCATCGGCCTCGTCATGGCGGCCCTCACCCCGCGGCGCGGCTTCGGCGTCGCCGCCGTGATCGCCGTCCTGACCGTCTCGTACGGCGCGGTCTCCACCCTCATGGGCATCGCCTTCGCGACGGACAATGCGGGCGCCATCCAGTGGCTCGGCCTCTTCTCGCCGATGACCCTCATCGACGGTGTGCAGAGCACCTTCCTTGGCGCCCCTCCCGGTTTCCCCGAACTCGGGGGTCCGAGCACCGGTGCCGGCGTGATCTACGTGCTGGTCGTCCTCGCGCTCATCGCCGGCTCGTACGGCATCCTGATGCGCCGCTACCGAAAGGTCGGGCTGTGACCACGCTCCACATCGACCACGTCTCCCGCTGGTTCGGAAACGTCGTGGCCGTGAACGACGTCACGATGGCGGTGGGCCCGGGCGTCACCGGCCTCCTCGGCCCGAACGGCGCCGGGAAGTCCACCCTGATCAACATGATGGGCGGCTTCCTCGACCCCTCCACCGGCAGCGTCACGCTCGACGGACAGAAGATCTGGGGCAACGAGTCCGTCTACCGCCAGATCGGTGTCGTCCCCGAGCGGGAGGCGATGTACGACTTCCTGACCGGCCGTGAGTTCGTCGTGGCCAACGCGGAACTCCAGGGCCTCGGCGACAAGGAGGCCCAGGAGGCCCTCGCCACGGTCGAGATGGAGTACGCCCAGGACCGCAAGATCTCCACGTACAGCAAGGGCATGCGGCAGCGCGTGAAGATGGCCTCGGCCCTCGTGCACCAGCCGTCCGTGCTCCTCCTCGACGAGCCGTTCAACGGCATGGACCCGCGCCAGCGCATGCAGCTGATGGACCTGCTGCGGCGGATGGGCGCGGAGGGCCGCACGGTCCTCTTCTCCTCGCACATCCTGGAGGAGGTCGAGCAGCTCGCCTCCCACATCGAGGTGATCGTGGCCGGGCGGCACGCGGCCTCCGGCGACTTCCGCAAGATCCGCCGGCTCATGACGGACCGGCCCCACCGCTATCTCGTCCGCTCCAGCGACGACCGGGCGCTGGCCGCCGCACTCATCGCCGACCCGTCCACGGCCGGGATCGAGGTCGACCACGTGGAGGGCGGACTGCGCGTCCAGGCGGTGGACTTCGGGCGGTTCACGGAGCTGCTGCCCAGGGTCGCGAAGGACCGGGGCATCCGCCTCCTGACGGTCTCGCCCTCGGACGAGTCCCTCGAATCGGTCTTCTCGTACCTCGTCGCGGCCTGAAAGGAGCCTGACCGATGTACAACCCCACAGTCGCCCGGCTCACCTACCGGGCCCTCCTCGGCCGCCGGCGGGCGCTGATCCTCTTCCTGCTGCCCGCCCTGCTCGTGCTCATCGCCGGGGCGGTGCGCGCCTTCAGCGGCGCGGACGACCAGGTCGCCGCCGACGTCCTGGGCGGCTTCGCGCTGGCCACGATGGTGCCGCTGATCGGCGTGATCGCCGGCACGGGCGCGATCGGGCCGGAGATCGACGACGGCTCGATCGTCTACCTGCTGTCCAAGCCGGTGAAGCGGCCCACGATCATCTTCACGAAGCTCATCGTGGCGATCGCCGTGACCATGGTCTTCTCGGCGGTGCCGACGCTGATCGCCGGATTCATCCTCAACGGCAACGGCCAGCAGGTGGCCGTCGCGTACACGGTGGCGGCCCTGGTGGCCTCCATCGCCTACAGCGCGCTGTTCCTGCTGCTCGGCACGGTCAGCCGGCACGCGGTCGTCATCGGCCTCGTCTACGCGCTGGTCTGGGAGACCCTCTTCGGCTCCCTGATCTCCGGCGCGAAGACCCTGAGCGTCCAGCAGTGGTCGCTCGCCCTCGCGGAGAAGGTCACCGGCGACGGCCTGATCGACTCCGAGGTCGGACTCGCCACGGCGACCGTCCTCCTCGTGGCGGTCACGGTCGCGGCGACCTGGTTCGCCGGCCACAAGCTGCGGACGCTGACCCTGGCGGGCGAGGAGTAGGCCCCCGGGACGGGACGACACAGCGGCGGTACGGCTCCGAGGGTCGTCGCCCCGGCTCCGGGAGGCCCTCCCGGAGCCGGGGCGCCCCCCACACCTCAGACCGTGCGGTTCCGGGCCGCCAGCAGGCCCACGGCGAGGGACGCCGCGCAGACGACGAGGACCAGCGAGATCGGCAGGGACCAGGAGCCGGTGGCCTGGTGCAGGGCGCCGGCCACCAGCGGGCCCGCCGCGGCCAGGAGATAGCCGACCGTCTGCGCCATCCCCGACAGCCTGGCCGCGGTCACCGCGTCCCCCGAGCGCAGCACGATCAGGGTCAGCGCGAGGCCCAGAGCGCCGCCCTGGCCGACGCCGAGCAGCGCCGCCCAGAGCCAGGCGCCCTCGGCGGGCGCGATCAGCAGACCGGCGTAACCGGCCGCGACCAGCGTCGTGACCAGGACGATCAGCGGGCGCTGACTCCGCATCCGGCCCGCGAGGAGCGGCACCGCGAAGGCGCCCACGATCTGGGTCAGGGTGTTGAAGGCGAAGATCATCCCGGCCGTGGAGCGGCTCATGCCGTGATCGGTGAAGATCGTCGGCATCCAGGCGATCAGGACGTAGGACCAGAGCGACTGGCCGCCCATGAACAGGGTCACCTGCCAGGCCAGCGGCGAGCGCCAGACGCTCACGGGGGGCTTGGCGCCGGCCGGGACGGCCCGTACCTCGTGCCCCGTACGGCCCTTGGCGATCAGCACCTGCGGCAGCCAGGCGAGCGCCGCGACCCCGGCGAGCAGCGACCAGAAGCCCAACGAGGCCTCCCAGCCGCCGCCGAGGGCCTCCTCCAGCGGCACCGAGGCCGCAGCCGCCACCGTCGCGCCCGCGATCAGCGCACCCGTGTAGACGGAGGTCATCGCCGCGGCCCGGTCCGGGAAGTCCCGCTTGATGAGCCCCGGCATCAGCACGTTGAGCAGGGCGATCGCCGTACCGACGAGGATCCCGCCGCCGTACAGCGCGTACACGGACGGCAGGACGCGCGCGAGGATGCCGACGCCGAGCAGGAGGAGCGCGGCGAACAGCACCCGTTCGGCGCCGAAGCGGCGACCCAGCCACGGAGCGACCAGCGCGCCCACGCCCAGGAACAGGACCGGGACCGAGGTGACGAGCGAGCTCGCCGTCGAGGAGAGACCGAAGGCGGCGGAGATCTCGCCCACCAGGGGCGCCACGCTCGCGAGGGCGACCCGCATGTTCAGCGAGGCCAGGACGATCCCGATCAGGAGCACCGCCGGGTGCGCGAGCAGCGTGCGGCGGGCCGCGACCCCTTCGGCCGACGGCGCGACCCCGGCCTCGGCATCGACGAGGACGCGCGCCGGCCCCTCCGCCTCCGCGAGGGCCTCGCCTCCCGTACGTATCGCGGTCATCCGTTGCGCTCCGGCAGGTTCCGCTCCGGCAGGTTCCGCTCCGGCAGGTCCTGCTCCGCCAGGTCCTGCTCCAGCGCCGCGATCGTCTCCAGCGGCAACCGCAGCAGCTCGCGCGCCTGGCGCTCCGCCGCCTCCGGGTCGCCCGCCTCGACCGCCTCCACCAGGGCCTCGTGGGCGTCTATGTCGACGGGCGGCATCTCCCGGTCGCCGAGCGCCTCCACCAGCACCTCGTGCACCTGCGTGGAGAAGAAGCGGTACACCTCGACGAAGGCGGCGTTGTGCGTCGCGCCCACGACCGCCAGATGGAAGGCGAGGTCCGCGTCCGCGTCCCGGTCGCCCTCCTCCCGCAGGGTGGTCAGCGCCGCCCGCAGCCGCAGCAGGTCGTGGGTGTCCCGGCGTACCGCCGCGAGCCGGGCGGCCTCCGCCTCCAGGGCGACCCGCAGTTCGAGCACGTCCGCCGCGCCCGCGTGGCGCACCCCGCGCAGCACGGCGGCCGGATCGGCGGTCGACCTGACGAAGGTGCCGTTGCCCTGCCGGGACTCCAGGAGCCCCGCGTGGACGAGGACCCGGACCGCCTCGCGGACGGTGTTGCGGCCCACGCCGAGCTGCTGCGCGAGCTCGTGCTCGGTGGGAATGCGGTCGCCGACCGCCCACTCCCCGTCGGTGAGCTGCGCACGGAGCTGTTCCACCGCGGAGTCCACCAGCGAGGTCCGCCCCGCCGCCTTGAGTGCCATGCCGTTCCGACCTCTCCATTCGCCCGGTTGCCCAGTCATCCTACAACTGACCCCGCGCGGGACACCGGACTACTGTGGGGCCGTACGCGGACCGAACACCCTCACCACCCTCGGGAGTCAGTCATGTCAGACCGCTTCGACGTCGTCGTACTCGGAGCTGGCCCCGGCGGCTACGTCGCCGCCATCCGCGCCGCCCAGCTGGGCAAGCGGGTCGCGGTCGTCGAGGAGAAGTACTGGGGCGGTGTCTGCCTGAACGTCGGCTGCATCCCCACCAAGGCGCTGCTGCGCAACGCCGAGCTCGCCCACATCTTCAACCACGAGGCCAAGACCTTCGGCATCAAGGTCGACGGCACGGTCACCTTCGACTACGGCGACGCCTACCGCCGCAGCCGCTCGGTCGCGGACGGCCGGGTCAAGGGCGTCCACTTCCTCATGAAGAAGAACGGGATCACCGAGTTCAACGGCCGGGGCACCTTCCTCGACGCGAACACCCTCCAGGTGGCGAAGGTCGACGGCACCTCGGAGACGATCACCTTCGACAACTGCGTCATCGCGACCGGCGCCACCCCGCGCCTGCTCCCGGGCACGGCCCGCAGCGAGCGCGTCGTCTCCTACGAGGAGCAGATCCTCGCCGAGGACGCCCCGAAGTCGATCGTCATCGCCGGCGCCGGCGCGATCGGCATCGAGTTCGCGTACGTGCTGAACAACTACGGCACCAAGGTCACCATCGTCGAGTTCCTCGACCGGATCGCCCCGCTGGAGGACGAGGAGGTCTCCAAGGAGCTGGCGAAGCAGTACCGCAAGCTCGGCATCGACGTCCTGACCTCCACCCGGGTCGAGGCCATCGACGAGTCCGGCCCGCAGGTCCGCGTCACCGTCACCGGCAAGGACGGTGTCCAGAAGGTCCTGGAGGCCGACAAGGTCCTCCAGGCCATCGGCTTCGCCCCGAACGTCACCGGCTACGGCCTGGAGGCCACCGGTGTCGCCCTCACCGAGCGCGGCGCGATCGACGTCGACGGCCGCTGCCGCACCTCCGTGCCGCACATCTACGCCATCGGCGACGTGACCGCGAAGCTGATGCTCGCGCACACCGCCGAGGCCATGGGCGTCATCGCGGCCGAGACCATCGGGGACGCCGAGACGATGGAGCTCGACTACCCGATGATCCCGCGCGCGACCTACTGCCAGCCGCAGATCGCCAGCTTCGGCTGGACCGAGGCGCAGGCCCGCGAGAAGGGCTTCGACGTCAAGGTCGCCAAGTTCCCGTTCGTGGCGAACGGCAAGGCGCACGGTCTCGGCGACGCCGCGGGCTTCGTCAAGATCATCGCCGACGGGACGCACGGCGAGATCATCGGCGCCCACCTGATCGGCCCCGACGTCACCGAGCTGCTGCCCGAGCTGACGCTGGCCCAGCAGTGGGACCTCACGGTCCACGAGGTCGCGCGGAACGTCCACGCGCACCCGACGCTGGGCGAGGCCGTGAAGGAAGCCATCCACGGCATTGCCGGACACATGATCAATTTCTAAGGTTTCTCCTGGTTTCAAGTGATAGGCACTGAAAGGTGCCGAACACAGAATCCCCGGGCAGCGACGCCTCTCCGGGCAGAGACACCTCGCCGGGTGGCGAACCGTCCCGACCGATCAGGTCGTGGGTGCGTTCGTCACCCGGTACGCATGTCTGGCTGCTGGTCATCGCGATCACGAGCCTCGTCATCGCGCTCTCCCCCGACGGCCTGGAGGCCTACCTCCTCCACCGCAACAGCAGCAACCTCCACCAGCTCGCGCACCACCCCGTGCGCGCCCTGCTCGGCAGCGCGTTCTGGATCGAGAACCCGGCCGACCTGCTGCTGTACGCGGTCCTCTTCGAGCTCTTCCACGCCCCCGTGGAACGCTGGCTCGGCACCCCGAAGTGGCTCTTCGTCGTGGCCACGGCGCACATCGCGGCGACGCTCATCAGCCAGCAACTCGTCCTGGACGCCATCCGCGACCACGACGTGCCGCGCAGCATGGCGCACGTCGTCGACATCGGGGTCAGCTACGGGCTCGCCGCCTCCGTGGGCATCCTGACCTACCGACTGCCCCGCCCCTGGCGCTGGTTCTACCTCGCGGGAGCCGTCGCCTTCTTCCTCGTGCCGCTCGTGACCGGTCGTACGTACACCGACCTCGGGCACGCGATCTCCCTGGCGATCGGCCTCGCCTGCTATCCGCTGACCCGCGGAAAACCAGTCGCTCCCGAACAGGGGCACGGCGCACACTAGTTGTGCGGGGGAAACGGGGGATCTCCCGGAAGCGGCCGCTTCGAGCGCGTGGACAGGCGTCCGCGCGAGGCCGTGAACGACGAAGGCCCGCTCCTTTCGGGGAGCGGGCCTTCGTCGTCGGTTCAGGGAGGCTCGGGCCGAAGCAGGCGCTCCGGCAGGAGGTCCAGGCAGGAGGCTCAGGCGGAGAGCAGGCGCTCCAGGACGACGGCGATGCCGTCCTCCTCGTTCGACGAGGTCACCTCGGTCGCCACCGCCCGCAGTTCCTCGTGCGCGTTGCCCATCGCCACACCGTGTGCCGCCCAGGCGAACATCGGGATGTCGTTCGGCATGTCGCCGAAGGCGATCGTCTCCGCGGCCTTCACGCCCAGCCGGCGCGCGGCCAGGGAGAGCCCCGTCGCCTTGCTCAGGCCGAGCGGGAGGATCTCCACGATCCCCGGCCCGGCCATGACGACGTCCACGAGCCCGCCGACCGTCTCGCGGGCGATCCGCACCAGCTCGTCGTCGCTCAGCTCCGGGTGCTGGAGGTAGAGCTTGGTCAGCGGCGCCGCCCACAGCTCCGCCGGGTCCTCGTACGGCACGTACGGCAGGGGACCCTCCTGGATCCGGTAGCCGGGGCCCATCAGGACCTCGCCCTCCAGGCCGTCGCGGCTGGCGGCCAGCGCCAGCGGGCCGACCTCCGCCTCGATCTTGGAGAGGGCGAGCCCGGCGAGCTGCCGGTCCAGGGTCAGCGAGGTCAGCAGCCGGTGCTCACCGGCGTGGTAGACCTGCGCGCCCTGCCCGCACACCGCGATCCCCTCGTAGCCGAGGTCGTCGAGGATGTGCCGCGTCCAGGGCACCGCACGGCCGGTGACGACGATGTGCGCGGCGCCCGCCTCGGTCGCGGCGGCGAGCGCGTCCCGCGTGCGGTCGGAGACGGACTCGTCGGCGCGCAGCAGCGTGCCGTCGAGGTCCGTCGCCACCAGGCGGTAGGGGAAGGGGCTCACTTGGCGATCGGCTCCAGGACCTCGCGCCCGCCCAGGTACGGCCGCAGGACCTCGGGCACGCGCACCGAACCGTCGGGCAGCTGGTGGTTCTCCAGGATCGCCACGATCGTGCGCGGTACGGCGCACAGCGTGCCGTTCAGGGTGGCCAGCGGCTGCACGGTCTTCTTGCCGCCCTGCTCGTCGCGCATGCGGACGGAGAGCCGGCGGGCCTGGAAGCTGTTGCAGTTCGAGGCGGAGGTGAGCTCGCGGTACTTGCCCTGGGTCGGGATCCACGCCTCGCAGTCGAACTTGCGGGAGGCGGAGGCGCCGAGGTCACCGGTGGCGACGTCGATGACCTGGAACGGCAGCTCCAGAGCGGTCAGCCACTGCTTCTCCCAGTCCAGGAGCCGCTTGTGCTCGTTCTCCGCGTCCTCGGGCGCGACGTACGAGAACATCTCGACCTTGTCGAACTGGTGGACGCGGAAGATGCCGCGGGTGTCCTTGCCGTACGTGCCGGCCTCGCGGCGGAAGCAGGGCGAGAAGCCCGCGTACCGCAGGGGCAGCTTGTCGGCGTCGATGATCTCGTCCATGTGGTACGCCGCGAGCGGGACCTCGGAGGTGCCGACCAGGTAGAGGTCGTCGTTCTCCAGGTGGTACACGTTCTCCGCGGCCTGGCCGAGGAAGCCGGTGCCCTCCATGGCGCGCGGGCGGACCAGCGCCGGGGTCAGCATCGGGACGAAGCCGGCCTCGGTGGCCTGGGCGATCGCCGCGTTGACCAGGGCGAGCTCCAGGAGGGCGCCCACGCCGGTCAGGTAGTAGAAGCGCGAGCCGGAGACCTTGGCGCCCCGCTCGACGTCGATGGCACCGAGCGCCTCGCCCAGCTCCAGGTGGTCCTTGGGCTCGAAGCCCTCGGCCGCGAAGTCACGGATGGTGCCGTGCGTCTCCAGGACGACGAAGTCCTCCTCGCCGCCGACCGGGACGTCCGCGTGGACGATGTTCCCGAGCTGGAGCAGGAGCCGCTTGGCCGTCTCGTCGGCCTCGTTCTGCTCGGCCTCGGCGGCCTTGACGTCGGTCTTGAGCTGCTCCGCCTTCTGCAGGAGGTCGGCGCGCTCCTCGGGCGTGGCCCTGGGGATCAGCTTTCCGAGCGCCTTCTGCTCGGATCGGAGCTCGTCGAAGCGGACGCCGGACGACCTGCGCCGCTCATCGGCGGAGAGCAGGGCGTCGACGAGCGCGACGTCCTCTCCACGGGCGCGCTGGGAGGCGCGAACACGGTCGGGGTCCTCACGGAGCAGGCGAAGGTCAATCACCCCACCAGGCTACCGGTGCCCGCTTGCGCGACCCCACCGGATAAGGTCGCGCGTGTTGTTTTGCCCGAATTGCCGCCCGGGGAAAAGTGGACCGGGGGCCGCCGCATTCACTTATCCACAGGCTGTGCGGAAGTTCTGTGGACTACGGGGAGGGTCGCGGGGATTCCTTGGGATTCCTCACCCCGGACCTGGCAATTCCGTGATCAAACGCCATTTCCCCACTCAATCGGGTGGGAATTGCTCGCTCCAAAGAGTTGATCCTGGGAAACGCGGTGACGGATGCGTCATCAGCGCACTGTGGACGACTCGGGAGTTGCCAGAGAGTCGCTGGGGCGATTTGTCGACCATGTCGGTTTGCGATGTCGACTTGTCCCCAGGTCGAGCGGAGCCCTGTGGATAACCTCTGTGGGTAACTGAAAAGTATGCAGGTAGGACTAGTTGTTCGTACCTGTGGACGACCGCTCCCGGCAGCGGGAGCGGTCGGTCAGTATCGGGTCAGGCCCGACCGTCCTGGGCCCTCGCCAGCCAGTCGGAGGCCGCCATGAACTCCACGTCCGACGTCCCGCGCCGCAGCGCCGCCACGTCCTCGACCGCGACGCCCGCCCGCGGATACGAGCCGAGGAAGCGCACCTTGGGGCAGATCCGCTTGAGCCCCATCAGCGCCTCGCCCACCCGGCGGTCCGAGATATGGCCCTCGGCGTCCACGGCGAAGCAGTAGTTCCCGATCCCCGCCCCCGTGGGCCGGGACTGGATCAGCATCAGGTTCACCCCGCGCACCGCGAATTCCTGGAGCAGTTCGAGGAGGGCACCCGGATGATCGTCACCCAGCCACAGCACCACCGAGGTCTTGTCCGCGCCGGTCGGCGCCGCCGGGCGGGCCGGCCGCCCCACGAGCACGAACCGGGTCTCGGCGTTCTCCGCGTCGTGGATCTCGGTGACCAGCGGCTCCAGACCGTACGTCGCCGCCGCGAACTCGCCCGCGAAGGCGGCGTCGAACCGGCCCTCCTGGACCAGCCGGGCCCCGTCCGCGTTGGACGCGGCCGACTCCCACACGGCGTCGGGCAGGTGTGCCCGCAGCCAGTTCCTGACCTGCGGCTGAGCCACCGGATGACCCGTGACCGTCTTGATCTCCGAGAGCCTGGTCCCGGGGCGCACGAGCAGCGCGAAGGCGATCGGCAGCAGCACCTCGCGGTAGATCATCAGCGGCTCGCCGGAGGCCAGCTCGTCCAGGGTCGCGGTCACCCCGCCCTCGACCGAGTTCTCGATCGGTACGAGTGCGGCGGCGGCCTCGCCGTTCCGTACGGCGTCGAGCGCGGCCGGCACCGAGACCATCGGGACGAGCTCCCGGGTCGCGGCCTCGGGCAGCGTACGCAGCGCGGCCTCCGTGAAGGTGCCTTCGGGGCCGAGATACGTGAACCGGGTGGCGGACATACCGTCACCCTAGTGGTCGCCGGGCGCACGGGCCGCCCGCTCGAACGGGGTGACGGGACGCGGTCACGGCCTGTCCGGTGGATCGGGGCCGGACAGGCCCTACGCCTCCAGGAGCCGCTGGCCCACGTACTCGCCCTCGGCGGGGCCGCCCGGGACCGCGAAGAGACCGCTCGACTCGTGCCGGATGAACGTGGACAGCGCGTCGCCCCGGTCGAGCTTGCGCTGCACCGGGACGAACCCCCGGAGGGGATCGGCCTGCCAGCAGACGAAGAGGAGCCCGGCGTCCGGTGTCCCGTCCGGACCGATTCCGTCGTGGAAGGAGAAGGGCCTGCGCAGCATCGCCGCACCGCCGTTCTGCTCGGGGGCGGAGATCCGGGAGTGGGCGTTGTCCGGGATCACCAGCTGTCCGTCCGGCCCGAACTTGTTCAGGTCGAGCTCGGTGGTCTCGGTTCCACCGGTGAGCGGGGCGCCGTCGGACTTCCGGCGGCCGATCACCTTCTCCTGCCGGTCCAGCGGCAGCTTCTCCCAGTCGTCGAGGAGCATCCGGATCCGCCGCACCACCGCGTACGAACCGCCGGCCATCCACTCCTCGGTGCCGGTGGCCCCGGCGGGGACGAAGATCCGCCGGTCGAAGTCGGGCTCCGTGGGCTTCGGGTTGCCCGTGCCGTCGACCTGGCCCATGAGGTTGCGCGCGGTCATCGGCTTCGCGGTGGCACCGGCCGAGCGGTTGAAGCCGTTCATCTGCCAGCGCACCCGGGCCGCGTCGCCCGTGTCCTTCTGCAGGGCCCGCAGCGCGTGGAAGGCGACGAGGGCGTCGTCGGCGCCGATCTGCACCCACAGATCGCCCTCGGACCGCCGCGGGTCGAGCGCGTCGGAGGAGAAGGCGGGCAGCGGGTCGAGCGCGGAGGGGCGGCGCGAGGCCAGCCCGGTGCGGTCGAAGAAGGTACGGCCGAAGCCGAACGTGACCGTGAGAGAGGAGGGCCCGGCGTCGAGCGCGATGCCGGTGTCCCCGGCCGGGGCCTTCCCCGCCATCAGCGCCTTCGTCGTGGCCGACCAGCGGCGCAGCAGGGCGGCGGCCTCCTTGCGCCCGGCGCCCGGGGCCAGGTCGAAGGCGACCAGATGCCCGCGGGACTGGAGAGGGGTGGTGATACCGGCCTGATGTTTCCCGTGAAACATCACCTCGGTCGCGCCGACGGAGGCCAGGGCCTGCGGGCCGCCGGCGCCGGCGGTGGTGGTGTCATCGCCCGACACGGCCCCGGAGACCCCGACGCCGCCGGCCGCGCCGATGACGAGTCCGGCCGCGCCCGCAGCGCCGACGGTGCCGAGCAGCCGCCGCCGGGAGATGTCCACGTGGCCGGTGCTGTCGCCGCCGCTGTGGCCGCTGCTGTCGCTGTTGGCGTTGTTGTCGCTCTCGGTCACGAGGGTCAGCCGATCTTCACGTTCTTGTCGATGGTGGTCTGGTCGATGTCGGAGGTGCGGACGGTCACCTGGATCTTCCACTCGCCGGGCATCGGGATCTGGACGCCGCTCGCGCTCCAGTGTCCGGTCTGGATCCGGTCGGGGGCGACGGGCAGGGGGCCGACGTCCTTGGCCTCCAGGGTGAGGGCGACCTTGATCTCGGGGACGTCCAGCGGCTTGCCGTTGGGGCGCTCGACGAAGACGTGGAGCGCGTTGGCGCCGGTGCGGCCGGGGTCGAGGCTGAGACGGACGACGCCCTTGCCGTCGACGCCGCCGGTGTCGAACGGCAGCCGGATGTCGACGGGACGGTCGGGCACGGCGGCCGAGCCGGCGGTGGAGCCGGTCCGGCCGGGCTCCTCCTCGGTGCGACCGGGCTCGGTGGAGGTGAGGACGGTGGTCACGGCGAGGAGGACGACGGCGACGGCGGCTTCGGTCAGCACCGAGCGGCGAAGACCGGCCCGCTCGGGGTCGGCGTCCCGCTCCCGCTTGCGGCGGGCGGTGGCGACGGCGGCGCGCTGCCGGGCGAGCTGAGCGGCCCGCTCGGCGTCGGGCTCGGGGCCGGCCTCGGCGTCGGGCTCAGGGCCGGAGACGGAGTCGGAGTCGGCGCCGACGAGGGCCCCGACTTCCTCGTCTGCCTCGGTTTCTCCAGCCGCCTCGGCTTCCTTCGCTTCGGCCGGGTGCTCGGTGGGCGTGGAGTCGGCGAGGCGCTGGGTCCAGCGGCGCGAGACCCAGCCGATGCCGAGGAGGACGGCCATCAGGCCGAGCTTGACCAGCAGCAGCTGCCCGTAGCGGGTGTCGGTCAGCGCGGACCAGGAGCCGACCTGGCGCCAGGACTGGTAGAGCCCGGTCGCCGCGAGGACGACCACGGAGCCGAAGGCGACCTTCGAGAAGCGTGCCACCGCCGAGCGCTCGACGGAGGGCGCCCGGTAGAGGGCGACGAGCAGCACCGTGAGTCCGCCGAGCCAGGCGGCGACGGCCAGCAGGTGCAGGATGTCGACGGGCATGGCGATGCCGGGCTGGATGCCGGTCGAGGCGTGCTCGGCCAGCGCCCACGTACCGGCGATACCGGCGGCGACGACGGTGCCGCCGAGGCCGAGTCCGAAGGCGAGGTCCTTCCGCTCCTTCGGGTCGGTGCGGCGGGCGTAGGAACCGAAGAGGACCGCGACGAAGAGCGCCGCGGCGCCGAGCAGCAGCAGACGGGAGGTGAGCGCGGCCCCGGTCTTGGTCTCCAGGACGGACTTCAGGCCCGCCAGGTCGAAGGCGTCGGAGAGCTCCCCGGAGCCGGTGTACGGGTTGCGGAGGAGGAGCATCGCCAGCGTGGCGACCGTGAGGGTCAGCCAGCCGCGGACCACGGTCCGCTGGATCGGGCGGACGCCCGCGCCGCGCGGCCAGCAGGCCAGGACGAAGGCGCCGCCGCCGACGAGGACGGCGAAGGCGGCGTACGAGAGGTAGCGCGCGATGCCGTAGAGGGCGCCGACGAGGCCACCGCCGGCGTTCTGCTCGGGCAGCGCGACGGAGGTCGCGGAGGGGGCCCCGATGGAGAAGGTGAAGGCACCGGCGATCGGGTGGCTGTCGGCGGAGACGGTCTGCCAGGCCACGGTGTACGTACCGTCCGGGAGCCCGGCGCGGAGCCCGACTCCGTACCGGACGATCGAGCCGCTGCACAGGTCGCGTATCTCGCCGGTGTCGGCCCGCCGTCCCGCCGGGTCGAGGACCCGGATCGAGTCGGCGCTCATGGCGACCTGCTCGGAGAAGGTCAGGTTGACCTCCTTGGGAGCGGTGGCGACCACCGCCCCGTCCCTCGGGTCGCTTCCGGTGAGCGCCGCGTGCGCGGAGGCGGGGGCGGCGCCGGCGAGCAGCGTGCCGAGCAGCGCGGCCGCGAGGATCAGCAGCCGGGCCACGGCGGTACCGAGGCGCGGGGCGGTGGTGGTTGTCATCTGTATGTCACTCCGTCAACGAGCTCAGTGCTGCTGCGGGTTGTGGTTGGCGGCCTCGACGGGAACGTCGACCTTGAGAGGGGCGGACTTCTCGAAGTGGAGCTCGATGCTGACCTTCTCGCCCTGCTTGGGCTTCTTCTTCAGCTCCATGAACATGATGTGGCTGCCACCGCGTTCGAGCTTCAGCTCCCCGTTGGCGGGGATGTCGAAGGACGTCACCTGCACCATCTTCTGGTTCTTCGTCTCGTGGATCGTGATGTCGTCCGAGATCGGGCTGGTGACGGAGGTGAGCTTGTCCGCCGTGCCGCCGCTGTTGGTGACGGTGAGGAAGCCGCCGGCCATGTCCATCACCGGCTGCGGCATGAACGCGCCGCTGACCTTCAGCTCGGGCTTGCCGCCCGCGGAGTCGGATCCGGAGTCGGACGAGCACCCGGTCAGCGCGAGCGAGGCGGCGAGGGCCACGGCGGCGGACAGGGCGGTGGTGCGGCGGTTCACGGGTTCTCCCCCTTGATGAGCTTCGGCAGGTCCTTGGCGTAGTCCTCGACGGTCGTGTCCTCGCCGTACAGGACGTAGCCCTGGTCGGTGGTGGGCGAGAAGGCGATCACCTGGGCGCCGTGCATGGAGACGACCGAGCCGTTCTTCTCCTTCTTCGGCGGGTCGATGCCGATGCCGATCGAGCGGGCGCCCGCCTGGATGGTGGAGAACTCGCCGGTGAGACCGATGAAGGAGGGGTCGCCCGCGGCGGGCAGCCACTTGGCGAGCTCGGCGGGGGTGTCCCGCTCGGGGTCGGTGGTGATGAGGACGACCTGGAGCTTCTCCTGGTCGGCCTTGGGGAGCTGCTTCATGGCGATGGCGATGTTGCTCATCGTCATGGGGCAGACGTCGGGGCAGTGCGTGTAGCCGAAGTAGACGAGGGTCGGCTTGCCCTTGGTCCGCTCGCGCAGGTCGTACTTCTCGCCCTTGGTGTCGGTGAGGACGAGCGAGGGCTTGGTGAACGGCCGGTCGAGGACGGTGGCGGCCTTGGTGGAGTCGCTGCCGCCGGAGATCTCGGCGACCGCGTTCGAGCCCGTGCCGGGCTTGTCGTCGTTGCCACCGAGGCCGACGGCCGCGGTGATGCCGAGCGCGGCGACGATCGCGACCGCGGCGACGATCAGCGGGGTGCGCCGCCCGGGGCGGGCGGCGCCGCCCTCGGGCTGCGGGGTGGGTGTCTTCTCTGCGGACATCGTGGTTCTTTCCGAACTCGTCGGGTGGAAGTCGGGTGAAAGGAGAAGGAGTGTCAGGCCGAGCGGCGGCGGCCGGCGAGGACGCCGAAGGCGACGCCGGCGATGCCGACCAGGATGCCGATGACGCCGAGGATCCGGGCCGTGGTGTCGGAGGAGGACGACGAGGCGGCGGCCGTCTTCTCCTCGTGGGCGCCGGCCTTGTCGTCGTGCCCGGACTTCGCGTCGCCGGAGGCGGAGGCCGAGGCGGAGGGGGCGGTGGCGCCGCCGCCGTGGTGGTCACCGCTCGCGGCGGAGAGCTTCAGGACGGGAGCCGGGTTCTGCGGCTCGTCCGCGCCGTCCTTCGCCTCCTCGATCCAGCGCACGACCTCCTTGTTGTCGTACGTCTGGATGGCCTTGAGCACGAGCTCGTCCGCGTCCTCGGGCAGCTGGCCGAGGGAGAGCGGGAACTGCTGGAACTGGCCGGGGCCGATCTTCGAACCGTCGGCGGTCCAGGTCACCTTGGAGACGGCCTCGTTGATCTTCTTGCCGTGCAGCTCCAGCGGCTTGCTGAGCTTGCTCTTCGTCACCTCGGCCTTCCAGCCGGGGATGGGCTGCGGCATGACGGAGGCCAGCGGGTGGTCGAGCGGGAAGTTGACCTCCAGCTTCACGGTGGAGGCGTTGTCGCGCTCGTTCGGGACCTTGATGTTGACGGTCGCGTAGCCGCCCTTGGCGGCCTCGCCCTGCGGCTGCACGCTGACGTGCGCGAAGGCCGTGCCGGACAGCAGCACGACGGAGGAGAGCGCGATGCCGCCGGCGAGGGCGACACGGGTGGCGGAGGAGAGACGCGAGGAAGAAGAGGAAGAGGTACGGGAAACGCTCATGGCGGAAGACACTCCAGCTCGGAGAAGGACGGCGGGATCCGGCGCGCCGAGGGGGAACCCCTGCTCAGGCGTGCGGACGTACGCGGCCCGCTCCTGGTGAGCGGTCCGCGTCAGGCTGCGAGGACGCAGTCGGCGGCCGGGGGGCCGCGTCGGATCACCGTGTTCTCGAGCGCCTCGAAGACCGGCGGCGGAGCGGAGTCGAAGGCCGTACGTACGGGCCGCCGCGATGCCGTGTGCGGGGCCGCGGGCAGTCCGGCGAGCAGGCTCCGTACGAGGCGGAGCGCGGCCCGGAGCGAGCGCACGAGGGTGCACTCGGCGAGCTCCGTCGCGCCCTGCTCGGAGAGCTGGACGAGCCGGACCAGGGCCCGGTCGCCGCGGCGCAGCAGCCAGCCCGCGGCGAGGGCGGCGAGCAGGTGGCCGAGGAGCATGGGCAGTCCGGGCAGGAGCCCGTCGGACGGGGCCGCCGCGTGCCCCAGGTGGCCGTGGGCGGTGGCCGGGGCGAGCCCGGCGTCGCCGACGATCCTGGCGGCGTCGGCCGGACTGATGGCCCCGGTACCCGCTCCGCAGACCAGCTTGGCGGCCAGCCGCACGAGGGCGTCGTCGGCCGTGGGGCTCAGCGCGAGAGGGCGCCGGCCCAGGCTGAAGAGGACGTGCAGGCCGAGCTGCCCGCCCGCGAGGGCGCCGACGACGAAGGCGAGGGAGCGTTCGCGTCCGGCGAAGAGGACGGTGATCCCGAAGACGCTGAGGAAACCGGCGAGGAGGGTCCACAGGGCGATGCCCGCACAGGCGGCGAGGGCGTGTCCCAGCGCGGACAGCACGACGCAGACCGCGGTGAACACCGCGGCCCTCAGCAGCCGTGGAGCGAGCGCGGGGGCAGTCATGGCGGGCCCATCATCGCACCAGGGGCAGGGCCGCCATGAGGCAGGTCCGTAAGGTCGTTCTTGGGCGTCTTCGGGGTGACATACACCGGCGTACCGGCGCGGTGCATCCGCCGAACGAGCGCTCTTGTCGCCTTCGGGGGCTTACGAAGGGTTCCGTCCGGCAATAGGTATCGGTATGTCGAGCCGCTGCCGGGAGGCTGGAGCATGAGCATCTGGTGGTCACTCCATCTGCGGCGCGAGGCCGCGAGCGTGCCGCTTGCCCGCCGGCTTCTGCTGGGCACGATGGAGACGGCCGGGGTCGATCCCGACGTGTCGTACGAGCTGTCGGTCGCGCTCACCGAGGCCTGTGCGAACGCGGTCGAGCACGGCGGCGACGGCGGCGGGACGGGCAGGGCGTACCGCGTGACGGCGTACCTGGACGGCGAGACCTGCCGTATCGAGGTGGCGGACTCGGGCCCGGGCTTCCCCGGCGCGGGACCCGGCCGCCCTGGTGCCGGGACGGCGGCGGCGCCGCCGCCCGCCTCCGACGATGCCGAGCACGGCCGGGGGCTGCGCCTGATCGAGGAGCTCGCCGACCACGTGCAGTTCGGCAACCGCTCGGGCCGGGGCGGCGCGGTCGTCAGCTTCGACAAGATCCTTAAGTGGAAGGACGGCCCGTCCCTCCTGATGGCCTGAGCCCGGGAGAGGCGTGCGAGGCGTGCGAGACGTGCGCGTACGGGGAAGGGCCCCCGCCGGTCGGTCGGCGGGGGCCCTTCGTTTCCAACGTACGCGCGAAAACGGCTGCGCGAAAACGTCCGCGCCGCGGCGCGAACGCGGAGGTCAGCCCTTCAGGCCGGCCATCCACGCCTCGACCTCTTCGGAGGTGCGCGGCAGCGCGTCCGAGAGGTTCACGTTGCCGTCCTCGGTGACGAGGATGTCGTCCTCGATCCGGACGCCGATGCCGCGGTACTCCTCCGGCACGGTCAGGTCGTCGGCCTGGAAGTACAGACCCGGCTCGACGGTCAGGCACATGCCCGGCGCGAGGGTCGTGTCGACGTACGCCTCGGTGCGCGCGGCGGCGCAGTCGTGGACGTCCATGCCGAGCATGTGACCGGTGCCGTGCAGGGTCCAGCGGCGCTGGAGGCCGAGCTCCAGGACGCGCTCGACCGGGCCCTCGACGAGGCCCCACTCGACGAGCTTCTCGGCGAGGACGCGCTGGGCGGCGTCGTGGAAGTCGCGGTAGGCGGCGCCGGGCTTCACCGCGGCGATGCCGGCCTCCTGGGCCTCGTACACGGCGTCGTAGATCTTGCGCTGGAGCTCGGTGTACCGGCCGTTGATCGGCAGGGTGCGGGTGATGTCCGCGGTGTAGAGCTCGGTGGTCTCCACGCCGGCGTCGAGCAGCAGCAGGTCGCCGGAGCGGACGTCGCCGTCGTTGCGCACCCAGTGGAGGGTGGTGGCGTGCGGGCCGGCGGCGCAGATGGAGCCGTAGCCGATGTCGTTGCCCTCGACGCGGGCGCGCAGGAAGAAGGTGCCCTCGATGTAGCGCTCGCTGGTCGCCTCGGCCTTGTCGAGGACCTTGACGACGTCCTCGAAGCCGCGGGCGGTGGCGTCGCAGGCCTTCTTGAGCTCGGCGACCTCGAAGTCGTCCTTGATCAGGCGGGCCTCGGAGAGGTAGACGCGCAGTTCCTCGTCGCGCTCGGCGGTGACCTTGTCGGTCAGGGCCGCCTCGATGCCGGCGTCGTGGCCGCGGACGGCGCGGACGGGGCCGGTGGCCTCCTTCAGCTGGGCGGCCAGCTCGCGGACGTCCTTCGCGGGGACGCCGAGGAGCTGCTCGGCCTCGGTGAGGGAGTGGCGGCGGCCGACCCACAGCTCGCCCTGGCCGTCGAGCCAGAACTCGCCGTTCTCGCGGTCGGAGCGCGGCAGCAGGTAGATCGTGGCCTTGTGGCCGCTCTTCGCCGGCTCCAGGACGAGGACGCCGTCCTGAGTCTGGTCGCCGGTGAGGTACGCGTACTCGGTCGAGGCACGGAAGGCGTACTCCGTGTCGTTCGACCGGGTCTTCAGGTTGCCGGCGGGGATCACCAGACGCTCGCCAGGGAAGCGGGCGGACAGCGCGGCGCGGCGCGCGGCCGTCTTGTCGGCCTGCGCGACGGGCGCCAGGTCACGCAGCTCGGTGTCGGCCCAGCCGGACTTCATGTTCTCGGCGAGCTCGTCGGACACGCCCGGGTACAGGCCGTTCTTCCGCTGCTTGATCGCCTGCTCTTCGGTCGTCTCTTCCGGGGTCTCCGGCGTGAGCTCCTCGGCCACGGGTCTGCCTCCTCTTGGTACGACACTGAACCCCCACCATCGTACGGTCGTACGGAAGGGGGCCCAGGGCCGGAAGGCCTCTTACCGGAGCGTCACGTTCCGCTCACGCGCGGGCGTCCCGCGGAGCTCCCGCGCGAGTGCCCCGCGGAGCTCACTCGAAGCGTGCGGCGAGCAGGACCACGTCCTCCTCGTCGTCGGCCGTGTCGAGGCCCTCGGGCAGCAGGGTCCGCAGGACGTGGTCGGCGATCGCGCCCGGGTCGCCCCGGTCCGCCTTCGGCACGCTCGCGGCGGCCGCGTGGAGCCGCGCGAAGGCCCGGTCCATGGCGTCACCGGTACGGCGGAGCAGCCCGTCCGTGTAGAGAAGCACCGTTTCTCCCGGGGCGGGAGACAGCTCGACGCTCGGCGCCTCCCAGCAGGAGAGCATCCCGAGCGGAGCCGAGAGCGAGGTCTCGACGAACTCGGTGCGGTGCTCGCCGATGATCAGCGGCGGGGCGTGCCCGGCCCCGGCCAGGACGATCCGGCGCTGCGCGGGCTCGGCATAGGCGAAGAGCGCGGTCGCCGAGCGGGCGGGCTCGGTGAGCCGGAGCAGGAGCTCCAGGTCGGAGAGGACGGCGACGGGATCCTCGCCCTCCATCACCGCGTACGCCCGGAGGGAGGCGCGCAGCCGGCCCATGGCGGCCAGCGCGCTCGGCCCGGTCCCGGAGACGGAGCCGACGGCGAGGCCGAGGGCGCCCTCCGGCAGCGGCAGCGCGTCGTACCAGTCGCCGCCGCCCCGGGGGCCGGTGCGGTGGCGGGCGGCGAGCTGGACGCCGGGGACGCGGGGGAGGCGGCTGGGGAGCAGCTCCTCGGCGATGGTGGAGACCTGGGCGCGGGCGCGCTCGACCTGGAGGAGGCGGGCGAGGTGCTCGGTCGCGAAGCGGCCGTAGAGCCCGATGAGGTGGCGCTGGCGTTCGGAGGGCTCGGCGGGCTCGTCGTAGAGCCAGACGGCCGCGCCCAGCCGGCCGGCCTCCTCGGTGGCGAGGGGGAGGGCGTAGCTCGCGGCGTAGCCGAGGCGGGCGGCGACCTCGCGGTGGCGCGGGTCGAGGCCCTCCTCCGTACGGACGTCGGGGATGGCGATCGGATCGGGGACGCGGGCCGGGTCGGCGGGATCGGGGAGGCCGTCGAGGAGGCGCCCGTAGCTGGTGGCGCCGCGCGGGACGGTCTCGATCGTGCCGAGCTCGGCGTGGGCGAGCCCGAGGCCGATGGTGGTGGCGGGGCCGAGGCCGTCGGCGGGTTCGAGGACGGCCATGCCCCGGCGGGCGCCGACGAGGGCGGCGCCGGCGCGGAGCACCTCGGGGAGGGCCTCGTCGAGGGACGAGGTCCTGATGAGGCGCTCGGTGAGTTCGTGGAGGGTGGTGAGGTCGGAGACCCAGCCGGCCAGCCGGTCCTGGATCAGCGCGCCGGGCGGGAGGGCCGCGTCGGCGGGCGTCGCCGCCGCGGGGACCCCGGGAAGGGGCGCCGTAGTGTGCGGGGGGTGGGGAACCATGGAATCGATTCCGGCCACTTTCGGCATGTGTGGGGCGCTCATGTCAGTCGGCTTTCCGACCGGTGCGTTTGACGCCATAGCATCGCAAACCCCCATGTCATTCTGCGCCGCTCGATGCATCCACATGTACACGCACTGGAGGAGCGATGTCCAGCATTGTCCCCATGGGACTTGTGGTGTCCGTGAGCTTGGACGCAAGGGTTGAAGTGCGCGGGAAGTTGGCCGAAAATTGCCCCCGGTGTGCACCTTTTGCGGTCGACTGGCGTCGTTTGAAAGCGCGTCATTCCGAGCGTGCTGGGTACGTACTCGATGACAGGCAGGGGCAGTTGGAGCTGCCCCGGAACGTGCCGCGGAACCCCGGCGTCTTACGTGCCGCAGGCCTCGGCCCGTCCCCCAGTGGCGGGGAACGTGTTCTGACCCGGCTTGGATCTGGCACCGATACGGATCGACCTGGCTCGACCTGGTTCCGACCTGGCACCACCTGGTTCCGACCTGGCTCCACCTGGTTCTGACCTGCTCCACCGGTTCCTCCCCGGCTCGACCTGGCTCCTCCGGTTCATACCTGGCCCGTCGACCCCGCTTCGGCGCGGGGCGGCGCACCACCGACCTTGTACGCGCTGATACGCACGGTGAAGAGATCTGCACATGGTGTGATGTGGATTCGGCGTTCAACGGAAAGGAACGAGCGCTCATGCGCGAGATCCTCGGAATCCTGGGACCCCTTGTGAGGCGAGGAAGCCGACGCAGGCTCCGGCTCCGGCGCGAGGTGAGGCCGGCCCGGCTCGACGCGGCGGTCACCTTCGCGGTCGAGTGGGGCTGGCCCGTCCTGCCGGGCGCCGGCCTGAGGGCGACGACCCGCCCGGCCGCGGGGCCCGCCTGCGTCTGCCCCGACCCCGAATGCGCGGTCCCCGGCGCGCACCCGTACGAACCCGGGATCCTCGCGGCCACCACCGACGAGCGGATGATCCGCTGGTGGTGGACCAGGCGTCCGGAGGCCCCGGTGCTCCTCGCCACGGGTGGCGGTGCGCCGTGCGCGGTGAGCCTGCCCGCGGTGGCGGGAGCGCGGGCGCTGACCGCGCTCGACGCGATGGGCATGCGGCTCGGCCCGGTGGTGGCGACGCCGACGCGCTGGTCGATCCTCGTCGCCCCGTACGGCCTCGAACGGCTGGGCGAGCTGCTGTACGCGAAGGACAGCGTGCCCAGTTCGCTGCGGTTCCACAGTGAGGGCGGCTATCTGTTGCTGCCTCCCTCGGTCGCCGGGAACGGGCAGGTGCGGTGGGAGCGGGCGCCGCTCGCGGGCTCGGCCCGGCCGTGGCTGCCGGACGTGGAGGCCGTGGTGGACGCCCTGGTCGAGGCGAGCACGAGCACCCCGGGCGGCGGGAGCCGGCTCACGTACTGAGGGCCGCCATCGGTCCGGCGGTGACGGCCCGGCGGTGACCGTCCGGCGGTGGCGTCCGGAGGCCGTCCGCGTACGGGCCGGGCGGCGCGGCTCGTTCACCCGAACGGGTGTGTCCTGGCCCGACTTGCAGGGGAAACGCGCGCGCGGCCGACCGGGCGCCCGCCGGCCGCCGATATGTTCGCCCCACCCGTCGAAGATCCCGGGCGAAAGAGCAGGTGGGACGCATGAGTCCGGTGATGAGCCCGGCGAAACTCCGCATGATCGGACTCGGAGCGGCCGTCACGGTCGCCGTCCTGCTGCCGATCGTCGCGGTGGCGGGGCAGACGGGTGATCCCGCACGGCCGCCCGCGGGCCAGGGCGACGCGAAGCCCGGCGGCGAGCGCGGGGGCGAGAGCGGGGACCTGCTGTCGGACCTGGGGCTCGGCGGCGGATCCCGTACGGCGGGGACTCCCGGCGCCGGTCGGGATGCCGGTCCGGCGGCCGGCCCTGATCGGGCTCCCGCTCCTGCTTCCGTACCCGCCTCGCCCTCCTCGCCTGCCTCGCCCCCCTCGGCTTCCTCACCTTCCTCGGCTTCCTCCGAGGGGCCGGAGCGCGTCACGAAATGTGGTCCGGAACTCGCCTCTCCCGAGGGGATCGAGGCGCAGACCTGCGTTCTGGCCGAGGGACCCGATACCTGGGCACGTACGTACTACCGAAACGCGACGGGGCAGGAACTCGACGCGTTTCTTACCCTCATGGCGCCCGGCGGGCGGACCGTACAAGTGCGTTGTCCGGTCGCGGCGCAGGACGAACCGGGAACCTGTGAAACGCCCAGGGAACGCGGTCGGGGCAAGGCCACGACGTATACGGCGGTGGCGGAATTCGCGGGTACCGGCGAAGGGGACACCACTCCGCTGCTGCTGAGGTCGGGCAGCAACACGGCGGACACCGAAGGAAGTTGAGTGCCGAACGCCCCGGCGCGGCCTGGGGCGGGCATGGAAACGCCCGATCGCTGGCGACGGGGGATGCACCAGCGACCGGGCTTCCAGAACGGTAACAAGAGATCTGCTGTTCGCAAATTCGATCTCGGTTATTCGGACAGGGATTTACCCGCCCGCAGACCGGGTTGTGGCGGAAGTCACCGACTGGTCGGTCTGTCAGTCACCGATACCACCTGGGGTATCAGCTGAGAGTCACCTGACGGTTCGTGAGACCGCCGCGAGCGCGACGCTCTTCGGCCGTGAGCGGGGCGTCCGAGGCGAGCGCCTCGGCGAGCCGCTCGGCGAGCTCGGCGGCCGGCTTCTCGCAGTCCTCGGCGGTCATCGAGCTGGGCAGGTCCCACACCGGCACCATCAGGCCGTGGGCGCGGAAGGAGCCGACGAGCCGGGTGTCCGCGCCGAGGGAGGTGCCCTCGCCGGCCTGGAGCCGGGCGAGCGCGTCGAGGAGCTTCTCCTCCGGGTGCGGCATGACCCAGCGCAGGTGGTTCTTGTCCGGGACCTCGCACCAGTACGCGGAGTCGACGCCGGTCAGCTTGACCGTCGGGATCGCGGCGGCGTTGGCCCGCTCCAGGGAGGCGGCGACCTCGGGGTCGGCGCCGTCCGCGGAGGCCGGGATCCAGAACTCGAAGCCCGTGTGGACCTCCGGGGCGAACGGGGCGTCCGCGTCGAGCAGCTCCTGCAGGCGCGGGCCCTCGGCCGGCACGCGGCGCGGGGGGACCGGGGTGCCCGGCTCGGTCTCCAGGGCGCGCTGGAGGGTGTCGGCGAGGTCGCGCGCGAGGTCGCCGGAGGAGGAGTCGTTCTGCAGGGCGAGGAGGACGGAGCCGTCGTCGCGGCGCAGCGCCGGCCACGCCATCGGCAGCACGGTCGCGAGCGTCACCGACGGCACGCCCTCGGGCAGTCCGCCCTTCAGAGTGAGCGGCACGGTGGCGGCGGGGACCAGCTCGCGGAGCGCGACCCAGTCGCACTCGCCGGGCAGGCCCTCGAAGGGGCGCTGGACGAGCTCGGTCACGGCGTGCGAGGCGGACCGGCCGTGACAGGCCTTGTAGCGGCGGCCCGAGCCGCAGGGGCAGGGCTCGCGCGCGCCGACGACCGGGATCTCCCCGCTCGTGACCTGTGCCTGGCCGGCCTTGCCGGCCTTCGTCTGGGGGCGCTTCTTGGCCATGGTGTGGCTTTCTCCCGATCGCGGCGGTGCTGTGTGCGTGCTGTATCGGGCGCGAGCCTAGCCGCACCGGGCACCGCCGCCCCTCAGGCGGGGCGCGGCCCCGCCCGAGGCACGTCGGTCCGGGACCGGGTGCCGGTGCCGGTGCCGGTCCAGGTCGTCGTACGTGTCGACCGTTCGGACCGTTCGGACCGTTCGTCAGTCCAGATCGTCGTACGCGTCGAGGAAGTCGAAGCCCGAGCCACCGCCGACGCGCGCCGCGAAGTCCTCGCGGCGGTGTCCCTCGGTGACCACGACCCAGACCGTGACCTCGCCGGTCGCGCTGTCCCGTACGCCCCAGTCCTGGGCCAGCGCGCTGATGATGTTCAGCCCGCGTCCGCCGCGTGCCGTGACCGAAGGGGTGGACGGGACGGGTCTCGTGGGACCACCGCCGTCCGTCACCTCGACCCGCAGGCCACCCGCCGGGTCGACCCGCCAGGCCGCCCGGACATCGCCCTCGCCCCGCTCCGCCCGTCCCAGCGGCCTGCCGTAGCGACAGGCATTGCTGAGCAGCTCCGAAAGGATCAGTACCGCGTCGTCGACGACCGATTCGGACACCCCGCTGCGGTACAGCTCGTCCCGCATCCGGTGTCGCGCCTCACCCACGCCCGCAGGGCCATGGGGTACGGCCATGCTCGACGACGTGGGCACCTCTTGTGCCACCACCAACGCCACCCCCGAGACCTCCTTTGCCCCACGCCACCGTGTGGATGCCCCACTGGACTGGACCGGAAACCGGCCAGTGCACGTGGCGTGTGGCACTCGTGACGATCGAGTACGCGCTGAACGCGCCGGTGCACTCCCTGTAAGCCCTGGGGAAGGTGTGACGTATGGGGTTGTAGGTCAGCCGCGGCCCAGCTGGGAGAGCACCTGCTTCGGACGGTTGGTGATGATCGCGTCCACCCCGAGACGTACGCAGAGCTCGACGTCCTCGGGCTCGTCCACCGTCCAGACGTGGACCTGGTGCCCGGCCTTCTGGAGCCGCAGGATCACGGCGGGGTGGTGGCGGACGATCCGGATCGAGGGGCCCGCCACGCGCGCGCCCGCGGGGAGGCGCCCGTCGCGCAGGCGCGGGGTGACGAACTGGGTGAGGGAGACGGTCGGCAGGGTCGGCGAGGCGGCGGCGATCCGGTGGAGGGACCGGGCCGAGAAGCTCATGACCCGTACGGGAGAGTCGTCGCGGGAGGCGGGGGCGTCGAGGCCGAACCGCTTCAGGAGCTGGAGGAGCCGCTCCTCGACCTGGCCCGCCCAGCGGGTGGGGTGTTTGGTCTCGATGGCCAGCTCGACCCTGCGCCCGGCGTCGGAGACGAGCTCCAGGAGGCGCTCCAGGGTGAGGACGGACGTGTACTCGGGGTCTCCCCAGTCGGGGCTCTCCGAGGCGTCGTCCCGCTCCTCCCGTTCCTTCCAGACGCCGAAGTCGAGGGCGGCGAGGTCGGCGAGTTCGAGCGCGGAGACGGCGCCGCGACCGTTGGACGTACGGTTGACGCGTCGGTCGTGGACGCAGACGAGGTGGCCGTCGGCGGTGAGCCGGACGTCGCACTCCAGGGCGTCGGCGCCGTCCTCGATGGCCTTCACGTAGGCGGCCAGGGTGTGTTCCGGGGCGTCCTCGGAGGCTCCGCGGTGGGCGACGACCTGGACGGGTGCGCTGTTCGGGTGCTGCCGTGCGTGAGTCACGGCGTCATGGTGCCATTGGCGGGGTGGGGCGAGCACACCGGAAGCTGTCCGTTCTGTCCGTATATAAAGGATGGAGCGCAGATGCACAGCTCCGCCTTACAGCGGCCTGACGCCCGGTGGGAAAAGCTGGTGACAAGAGCCTGAGCCAGACATGACCACCCACGACCACGCATCAGCACACCCCCGACCACCCCGCACCCACCCCGCGCAGTGATCGAGCAGTCAACGAGGAGAGCGAGCTGTGAGCACCGAGAACGAGGGCACGGCGGTTCCGGCGGACCCGACTGCCCCGTCCGCCCCTCCGACGCCTCCCGTCCCTTCGGCGCCGCCGGCGGAGGCGGTGACGACGGAGACGCCGACGACGCCGACGACGGCGGAGGCCGCGGCCTCCGCGCCCGCCACTGACCCCGCACCGGCACCGGCCCCTGCCCCCGCACCTGCCGAACCGGTGACCGTCGCGGCTCCCGCGGCTGCCGCGCCGCCCGCTCCCCCCGCCCCCGCGACGGCTCCGGCCGCCGGTGCCGGCGGCTGGCCGCCGCCCCCGCCGGCCGTACCGGCCTGGGGTGCGCCCCTCCCTCCCGCCCCCGAGGCACCCCGCAAGCGGACCGGCGGGATCGTCGCGGCCGTCCTGGTCGCGGCGCTCGTCGCGGGCGGTGTCGGCGGCGGCATCGGCTACTGGGCGGCCGAGCGCGGCGACAACGGGACCGGCTCGACGACGGTCTCCTCGGCCGAGGCGCCCGCGTCGTTCAAGCGCGACCCGGGGACGGTCGCGGCGGTCGCGGCGAAGGCGCTGCCCAGCGTCGTCACGATCCAGGCGAAGTCCGGCGGAACGCAGGGCGAGAGCGAGGGCGGCACGGGCACCGGCTTCGTGTACGACCAGGAAGGCCACATCGTCACCAACAACCACGTGGTGGCCTCGGCCGCGGACGGCGGCACGCTCTCCGTGACGTTCTCCGACGGCAAGACGTACGACGCGGAGGTCGTCGGCCGGGCCCAGGGCTACGACGTGGCCGTCCTGAAGCTGAAGAGCGCCCCGAAGGGGCTGAAGCCGCTGCCGCTCGGCAACTCCGACCAGGTGGCGGTCGGCGACTCGACGATCGCGATCGGCGCGCCCTTCGGCCTGTCGAACACGGTGACGACGGGCATCATCAGCGCCAAGAACCGCCCGGTGGCCTCGGGTGACGGCTCGGGCGGCGGCAACTCGTACATGAGCGCGCTGCAGACCGACGCCTCGATCAACCCGGGCAACTCCGGCGGCCCGCTGCTCGACGCGAGCGGCGCGGTCATCGGCATCAACTCGGCCATCCAGTCCACCGGGAACGGCTTCGGCCAGTCCCAGGCGGGCTCGATCGGCCTCGGCTTCGCGATCCCGGTCAACCAGGCGAAGAACGTGGCGCAGCAGCTGATCAAGACGGGCAAGCCGGTCTACCCGGTGATCGGCGCGACCGTGAACATGACCGAGCAGGGCGAGGGCGCGACGATCGCGTCCCAGGGCACCGGCGGCACCGCCCCGGTCATCCCGAACGGTCCGGCGGCGAAGGCGGGCCTCAAGGCCGGCGACGTCATCACGGACTTCGACGGCCACGTGATCGACAGCGGCCCCACGCTCATCAGCGAGATCTGGACCCACAAGCCGGGCGACTCGGTCAAGATCACCTACGAGCGCGACGGCAAGACGTCCACGGCCACGGTCACCCTCGGCGAGCGCACGGGTGACAGCTAGGGCCTGTCGTACGACGTGAGGACCTCGGCCTTCGTCTCCCAGGACGAAGGCCCGTCCCCGCCGTGGCCGACGTACCCGTGGCCGACGCCCCCGTTCTCGACGCCCCCGTTCTCGACGTCCCCGCCCTCGACGTCCCCGATGTCGATCCGCGTGGCGCCGAACCCGCTGCCCCGGGAGTGATTCCGGGGCGCCGGGCGGCGCGGCTCGTCGTCGCCCATGATCAGCAGGGGGTCGAACATGACGACGGCCGCGGCCAGGACGAGGAAGACGAGCGGGCCGACGAGCATGGGCAGCACGTTCAGGAGCGAGGAGCTCTCGGCCGTGTGCGACGCGTCGGCGACGTGCACGCTGACCGCGGCCATGCCCGTGTAGTGCATGCCGGTCACGGCGACGCCCATGACGACACTGGCGCCGAGGCTGGCCAGGAAGCCGCGGATCGAGACCGCCGCCCAGAGCGCGGCGGTCGCCGCGACGACGGCGATGACCACGGACACGACGACGACGGCGGGGGCGTAGCCGAGCTGCCCGTTCATCCGCATGGCCGCCATGCCCAGGTAGTGCATGCCGGCGACGCCGAGCCCGGTGAAGACGCCCGCGACGAGCAGCGGGGCCGGCCGGGCGCCGAGGTAGCCCACGATGAACACGCCGACGCCCACGACGACCACGGCCACGAGGAGGCTGAGGAACGTCAGGGACGCGTCGTACGAGATCGGTGTCTCGCGCACCTGGAAGCCGAGCATGGCGATGAAGTGCATCGTCCAGATGCCGCACCCGATGGAGGCCGCGCCGAGCGCCAGCCAACCGGGCTTCCGCGCACGGTCGGTGCTGAGGGACCTGACCGTGCAGCGCAGCCCCAGGGCGCTTCCCAGACAGGCCATCACGTAACCCACCAAGGGCGTGACCATGCCGTAGCTGAAGCCGTCGATCGTGCCGTGCACCCTGCAACCCTTCGGGAATCACGCGGCGCACGCCGCGGAACTCAAATGTGGAGATCTTGTGAACAAGGGACTCTAACTCAGCCCCCTCCTCGGCCGACCCCGCCCCGCCCCGCTCCCCAGCCGGTACGCTGTAGCCCGCTCCACCCCAGGTGGGCAGGGGCGAAGGTGGGTTGCCCGAGCGGCCTAAGGGAACGGTCTTGAAAACCGTCGAGGCAGCGATGTCTCCGTGGGTTCAAATCCCACACCCACCGCACCGGATCAGCGCCCGAGCTGATCGCAAGGGGCGCTCCTCACCAGGAGCGCCCCTTTGGCATGAAGGGGTTCTCGGCATGGTGCGGATCGTTTTGGTGCAGGGGGACATCACCGCCGAGGCGGCGGACGCGGTGGTCAACGCCGCGAACTCGTCGCTGCTCGGGGGCGGGGGCGTCGACGGGGCCATTCACCGGAAGGGCGGGCCGGAGATCCTCGCCGCCTGTCAGGATCTGCGGCGCTCGCACTACGGCAAGGGGCTGCCGACCGGGCGGGCCGTGGCGACGACCGGGGGGCGGTTGCCGGCCCGGCACGTGATCCACACCGTGGGGCCGGTCTGGTCGCGGGACGAGGACCGGTCGGCGCTGCTGGCCTCCTGCTACCGCGAATCGCTGCGGGTCGCGGACGAGTTGGGGGCCCGTACGGTCGCGTTCCCCGCCATCTCCACCGGGATCTACGGCTGGCCGATGGGCGACGGGGCCAGGATCGCCGTGGAGACCGTGCGGTCCGCCCGTACCGAGGTGGAGGAAGTGCGGTTCGTGCTGTTCGACGCGGGGGCGTACGCGGCCTTCGAGGCGGCGGTCGGCGGGCAGGCCCTTTCGTAGGGCTCTTCGTAGGGCCCTTCGTAGGGCTTTTCCGCAGGAGGGCCTTCCGTGGAACGCTCTTTTCCGAATGGCCAGGGTGTTCGAATGCCATGTTGGCGGGACTCGCCGGGCCGTCTTTCCGAGAGAAAGATTGGCGGAAAATCTGCCGGAACGCTTCCTCCCTTGCCGCGCACGGATTCTCCCGGTGACGCACCTTCCTCCGACCGGCTGAGCTGCGCCGTTCTCGCTTCGCCGGGGTTTATCGGTCTGTCCTCACGCTTGCGGGGGAATAAGCCGCTCCGGGGTGGTTCGACGGGGATTCGGTGGGCAACTCTGGATTCGCGACGTCGAGCACAACGACCGAGGCGGTCGGCCAACTGCCTGGGTAATGGCTGTAGTTCAGAGAAGTTCTCGAAGCAGTTCCGTGCAAAGCATCAGTTTCAGTTCCCGGAGGAACAGACATGGCAAGCATCCGTACCGCCCGCGTTCTCGCCGCTGCCGCCGCCCTGCCCCTCGCCGCCGCGCTCTTCACCGGGGTGGCCCAGGCCGACAACGGTGGATTCGCGGACGACGGATCGAACACGAGCGTCGCCACGATCATCGGCAGTGGTGTGGGTGGGGACAACAACGGAAACTCCACCACCACGCAGCAGGTGGCGACCGGTTCCGGTGCCTCCAACCAGAACAACACGGCGAGCGTGAACGGCTCCGCGTTCACCCACATCGACCAGACGAACGCGGTGGTGAACTTCTACCCGTGGTGGTAGTCGGCAGCAGCACGGGAGCCGGCCCGACGGGGGGCGTGACCGCGGTGTGAACGAGGAACGACGGCCTGTGCGCCGGTACTTCGGTACCGGCGTGCGGGCCGTCCCGCGTTTCCTGGTGCGCGCGCCGGGATGCGCCTTTCGTCGACCGCGCGCCCGGGGGCGTACGTCGCCGACCTTGACAGGGGTCCTGAATCTGACGGACAGTCAGAAACCTCAGTCGTCCCACGGGAGGCCGTCGCCGTGCACCTCGCCCCGACCGAGCGGCAGCTGCGGCTGCGCGCCGAACTCCGCGTGTACTTCCGCGAGGTGATGCCCGACGGCCCACCTCCGGCCGACGACGCCGCCGCCCAGCGCCGACTGCTCCGCCGGATCGGGGCGGACGGGCTCCTCGGCCTCGGCTGGCCCGAGGAGTACGGAGGCCAGGGGCGCGGCCCCGACGAGCAGTTCGTCTTCTTCGACGAGGCCTACCGGGCGGGCGCACCCGTCTCCATGGTCACCCTCAACACCGTCGGACCCACCCTCATGAGGTACGGGACCGACGAGCAGAAGGCGTACTTCCTGCCCCGGATCCTGCGCGGCGAGACGGTCTTCGCCATCGGCTACAGCGAGCCCGAGGCCGGCACGGACCTCGCCTCCCTCCGGACGCGCGCGGTGCGGGACGGCGCGGAGTGGCTGATCGACGGGCAGAAGATCTTCACCTCCAACGCCCAGAACGCCGACTGGATCTGGCTGGCCTGCCGCACCGATCCCGACGCGCCGCCGCACCGGGGCATCTCCATCGTCCTCGTCCCCACCGGCGCACCGGGGTTCTCCTGGACCCCGATCGCGACCGTCGGCGGGCTGACGACGACCTCGACCTACTACGACGGGATACGGGTGCCCGCCGGGAACCTCGTCGGGCCGGAGCACGGCGGCTGGGGGCTGATCACCGAGCAGCTCAACCACGAGCGGGTCGCGCTCGCCGCGATCGGCATGCAGGCCGAGGACTTCTTCGCGGCGGCGCTCGACCGGGCGAGTACCCCCGATCCGGTGACGGGCAGGCGTCGTGTCGACGAGCCGTGGATCCGGATCCGGGCCGCCGAAGCACATGCCCGGCTGGCGGCGACACGCCTGCTCAACTGGCGTTTGGTGGGGGATGTGGGGGCCGGCCGGCTGGCCCCGGGGGACGCGAGCGGCGTGAAGTTCGCGGGAACCGAATCGGCGGTCGAGGTCTATCGCATATGTCAGGAGATCGCGGGCGGGGCGGGGACGGTGCGAGCGGGATCGCCGGGGGAGTTCGACGGTGGCGAGCTGGAGCGCATGAACCGGGCCGCGCAGATCAACACCTTCGGGGGAGGGGTGAGCGAGGTGCAGCGCGAGATCGTCGCGAGGATGCGGCTCGGCATGAAGGGGAGGGGGCGGCGATGACCGGTACGGAGACGGCACAGGACGAGCTGTACGAGCGGCTCGCCGGCTACGAGGGACGGTCCGCCGCCACCGCCGGGATCGGCAAGGACCCGGTCAACCTGCCCATGATCCGCCACTGGTGCGAGGCCATGGGCGATGCCCACCCGGCCTACGACGGGCCCGGGGCGATCGCGCCCCCGACCATGCTTCAGGCGTGGACCATGGGCGGCCTCTCCGGGCACGGCGACCGCTCCGAGGCGTACGACGAGCTGTTCGCGCTCCTCGACGGCGCCGGGTACACCTCGGTCGTCGCGACCGACTGCGAGCAGGAGTACCTCCGACCGCTGCGGCCGGGGGACGCGATCACCTTCGACGCCGTCATCGAGTCCGTGTCGCCGCGCAAGACGACCAAGCTCGGCACCGGGCACTTCGTCACGACCCGGATGGACGTCCTGGCGGACGGCGAGCTCGCGGGCACCCACCGCTTCCGGATCCTCAAGTACGCGCCCGCGGGGCGCCCCCCGAAGCCCGACCGGCGAAGCTCGGAGCCCGCCGCGCCCGCCGCCGCGGCGCCCCGCCGGCCCCGGCCGGTCGTCAACCGGGACAACGCCGGATTCTGGGAGGGCGTGGCCGCGCACCGGCTGCTCATCCAGCGCTGCGGCGACTGCGCGAGCCTGCGCCTCCCCTGGCTGCCGGGGTGCGCCGAGTGCGGCTCGCCGGAGTGGGACACGGTCGAGGCGAGCGGCGCCGGGACCGTCTACTCGTACGTGGTGATGCACCACCCGCCCTTCCCGGCCTTCGACCCCCCGTACGCGGTCGGGCTGATCGAACTGGCCGAGGGCGTCCGGATGGTCAGCAACGTGGTGGGCGTGCCGTACGACAAGGTCCGGATCGGGATGCCGGTGCGGCTGGAGTTCCTGCGGGTCGACGACGAGCTGGAGCTCCCCGTCTTCCGTGCGGGAGGGGAGGGCTGACATGGACTTCACCCCCACCGAGGAGCAGGAGGCCGCCCGGGACCTGGCCGCGCGGATCTTCGGCGACCTCGCCACCCACGAGCGGCTCGCGGCCGCCGGCACCGGCAGCGACGCCGAGCTGTGGAAGGCCCTCTGCGCGGCGGGACTCCCCGGCGCCGTCGAGGAGACCGGGCTGCTCGGCCTCGTCCTCCTCCTGGAGGAGCAGGGGCGCACGACCGCACAGGTCCCCTTCGCCGCGAGCTGTGTGTACGGGATCCTCGCCGTCGCCCGGCACGGCACCGAGGAACAGCGCGCCCGGCTCCTGCCGGGCCTCCGCGACGGGACGACGGTGGTGACGGGCGCGCTCCCCGCTACCGGCGGGGTCGCGGCGTCCGGCTCGGTCGCGTCGACCGGCTCGGTCGAGGCGTCCGGCTCGGTCGAGGCGTCCGGCTCGGTCACGTCGTCCGGCTCGGTCGCGTCGGGCGAGGGGCGGCTCGACGGGGTCGTCGACTGGGTGCCGTGGCTCAGGGACGCCACCCATGTCCTCGTACCGGACGCGGAGCGCGGACTGTGGCTCGTCCGCACCGAGGACGCGGCCCGGATCGAGCCCGTCGAGCTCACCGCGCCCTGGTCGGCGGGGCGGCTCGTGCTCGACGGGGCGGCGGGGGAGCGGCTGGGGACCGGCCCCGGAGCCTACGAGGACGTGCTGGCCGCCGCCCGGGTCGCCTTCGCCGGGCTCCAGGCCGGGGTGTGCGCGGGGTCCCTCGCCCGGGCCGTGGAGTACACCTCCGTACGGGAGCAGTTCGGGCGCCCGCTCTCCACCCACCAGGCGGTCCAGTTGCGGGCCGCCGACGCCCACATGGACACCGAGGCCATCCGGGTCACGGCCTACGAGGCGGCCTGGCGTCACGACGAGGGCCTGGACGCCACCGGGGCCGCCCTGACCGCCGCCTGGTGGGCGTCCGAGGCGGGCAAGCGGGTCGTCCACACCGGGCAGCACCTCCACGGCGGCATGGGCGCCGACCTCGACCACCCCGTCCACCGGCACTTCCTCTGGGGCCGCCAGCTCGACGCCTATCTGGGCTGCGGCACCGAACTCCTCGCCGAACTCGGCGACCTGCTCGCGAAGGGAGACCTGTCATGAAGCCCGGGGACGAGCTGCCGCCGCTGTCGATCCCGATCACCCGCACCCTGATCGTCGCCGGGGCCGTGGCCTCCCGCGACTACCAGGACGTGCACCACGACGCCGAACTGGCCCGGGAGAAGGGCTCCCCGGACATCTTCATGAACATCCTCACGACCAACGGGCTCGTCGGCCGGTACATCACGGACCACTTCGGCCCCCGTGCGGCCCTCCGCCGGGTCGCCATCCGGCTCGGCGCCCCCAACTACCCCGGGGACACGATGACCCTGACCGGGACGGTCACCGAGGTGGCCGGCGACACGGCCACGGTCCGGGTCGTCGGGGCCAACGGCCTGGGGCACCACGTCACGGGGACCGTCACCGTGGAGGTGGCGCGATGAGCGTCCGCACCAGGGACAGCCTCGGCGGGCGGGCGGCCGTCGTCGGCATCGGGGCGACGGAGTTCTCCAAGGACTCGGGCCGCAGCGAACTCTCCCTCGCCGTCGAGGCGGTACGGGCCGCCCTCGACGACGCCGGACTGACCCCCGGCGACGTCGACGGCCTGGTCACCTTCACCATGGACACCAACCCCGAGATCACCGTCGCCCAGGCCGCCGGCATCGGCGAGCTGTCCTTCTTCTCCCGCATCCACTACGGGGGCGGGGCCGCCTGCGCCACCGTCCAGCAGGCCGCGCTCGCCGTCGCGAGCGGGGTCGCCGAAGTCGTCGTCTGCTACCGGGCGTTCAACGAGCGCTCCGGGCGCCGCTTCGGCTCCGGCGTCCAGCAGCGCGAGCCCTCCGCCGAGGGCGCCGCGCTCGGCTGGCAGCTTCCCTTCGGGCTGCTCACCCCGGCCTCCTGGGTCGCGATGGCCGCCCAGCGGTACCTCCACACCTACGGGCTCACCCCGGACGCCTTCGGCCACGTCGCCGTGACCGACCGGCGGCACGCGGCCCGCAACCCCGCCGCGTACTTCCACGGGAAGCCGATCACCCTCGCCGACCACGCCGCCTCGCGCTGGATCGTCGAGCCGCTGCGGCTCCTCGACTGCTGCCAGGAGACCGACGGCGGCCAGGCGATCGTCGTCACCTCCGTCGAGCGCGCCCGGGACCTGCCCCGGCCGCCCGCCGTGATCCTGGCGGCGGCGCAGGGCGCCGGACGGAAGCAGGAGGCCATGACCAGCTTCTACCGGGACGAGTTGACCGGGCTGCCGGAGATGGGCGTGGTCGCCCGGCAGCTCTGGCGGACCGCGGGCCTCGCACCGGACGACATCGACGTGGCGATCCTCTACGACCACTTCACCCCGTTCGTGCTGATGCAGCTGGAGGAGTTCGGCTTCTGCGGTCCCGGGGAGGCGGCGGACTTCGTCGCGGCCGACGCGATACCGCTGAACACCCACGGAGGCCAGCTCGGCGAGGCCTATCTGCACGGCATGAACGGCATCGCGGAGGCGGTGCGGCAACTGCGCGGTACCTCGGTGAACCAGATACCCGGCGCGGCCCGGACTCTGGTCACGGCGGGCACGGGGGTTCCCACGTCCGGGTTGATCCTGGGCACGGACGGCTGACGCGACGGCCCCAGCGGTGGCCGGGCGGGGCGGGCGGCTCTTCACTCGCGCCATGAGCACTCACGCGCCACCCCCGCGCTCGCCGTCGCCGTCACTGTCGCCGTCCCCGGTGCTGCCGCCGATGCTGTCGCCGTCGTCGCCGTCGCCCGTCCGTCCGCCGTACGCACGGTCCGCGCCGCCTCCCGGGGCGCGGACCGTGGTCACCGCGCTGGTGGTGGCGCTGGCCGGCGCGGCCCTCCTCGCCGGACCGACCCCCGCCAAGGCCGTGGCCTCCCCGCCGGCCTCGGCCCCCGCCCCGGCCGCACCCGCCGCCGGCGCTCCCGCGCCCGTACGCGAACCCGCACCCGCACCCGAACCCGCACCCGACCCCGCACTCGACCCCGAACTCGCACGCGAACCCGCACCGACGTTCGCGTCCGCATCCAGGCTCGCGCCCGCGCCGCACTTCGCGGGCAAGGCCTTCGACACCTGTGAGGCGCCGTCCCTCACGGTGATGAAGGCCTGGCTCAGCTCCCCGTACCGGGCCGTCGGCGTCTACTTCGGGGGCCGGGGACGGGGCTGTCCCACCCAGAAGGAGCTGACCCCCGCCTGGGTCGCGTCGGCCCACGCCATGGGCTGGCGGCTGCTGCCGCTCTTCGTCGGCTCCCAGGCGCCGTGCGTCTACGCCGCCGCGAAGCGGCCGTACGCCATCGGCAGCACCCCCTGGAGCCAGGGCACCCGGGAGGCGGGCGACGCGGTGCGGGCGGCGCGGGCCCTGGGGATCGGCACGAGCAGCCCGCTCTACCTGGACATCGAGTCCTTCCAGGTGGAGGACACGAGCTGTGCCGCCACCACCCTCTCCTTCGTCCGCGCCTGGAACCGCGAGGTGCGGCGCCTCGGCTATCTGCCCGGCTACTACAGCAGCGCCGACACCGGCATCCGGCACATCGAGGGGGCGCGGAAGGCGGGCACGGCGGACCTGCCGTCCGTGCTGTGGTTCGCGCGCTGGCGTGGCGTGCCCGCGCTGTACGAGGAGACGTCGCTGCACCCGGATGCCTGGATGCCGCACGCCCGGATCCACCAGTACGTGGGGAACGTCGCCGAGACGTACGGAGGCCGCCGGATGCTGATCGACCGCAACGCGGTGGACGCGCCGGTCGCCCGCGTAACGGCGCCCGGCATCTGACCCCGCACCCGCCCCCCCGCACCCCCCCCCGCACCCCCCCCGCACCCCCCCGCACCCGCCCCGCACCCGCCCCCCCGCACCCGCCCCGCACCCGCCCCCCGCACCCGTCTCGGCCCGGCTCCGACCTCGCCTCACCCCGCCCCGACCCCGCCGCAACCTCCCCCCGACCCTGGTTCGACCCGGTCTCGACCCTGAGGCCATCGGCGGGGCGACTCCACCCAGAGAAGGTCCTGGCGGCGCGGTTCCTCCAACCTGAGGCGGACCCCGGTTCGGGACCTGGGGCCGATCCGCCGGGCAACGTCCGCTTCTAGCGTGGAGTCATGACTCCGCCACCCTCTGGCCCCGTCTGCACCGGCGCCTCGAAGGCCGCCCTCGGCCACGTGCCGTACCCGTCGTTCTCCTCGTACGTCCGGGCGCGTGGTCCCGTGCTGCTGCGTACGGCGCGCTCCCTGACCGCCAACCCCTGCGACGCCGAGGACCTCCTCCAGACCGCGCTCACCAAGACCTTCGTGGCCTGGGAGCGCATCGAGGACCACCGCGCCCTGGACGGCTACGTCCGCCGCGCGCTGCTGAACACCCGTACGTCGCAGTGGCGCAAGCGCAAGGTCGACGAGTTCGCCTGCGAGGAGCTGCCGGAGCCGACCGGTCTGCCGGAGCCCGACCCGGCCGACCGCCAGGTGCTGCACGACGCGATGTGGCGCGCGGTGATGAAGCTGCCGGAGCGCCAGCGTCAGATGGTGGTCCTGCGGTACTACGAGGACCTCAGCGAGGCCCAGACCGCGGAGGTCCTCGGGGTCTCGGTCGGCACGGTCAAGAGCGCGGTGTCGCGAGCGCTCGGCAAGCTCCGCGAGGACCCGGAGCTGACCCCCGTACGGTGAAGACGCCCTGAGTGATCAGGGGAAGAGCAACTACCGCCAGTGATCACTGGCAATTTACGTACTCCCGGGTAGTGACATACCGCGCGGTACGTGCGCAGAATCTCCCCACCCTTTCTGCCACGTAGCGCCCACCGGGAGGACGCCCCGTGTACAGCACCATGCAGGACGTACAGCTGACCGTGAGCCGCATCCTCAAGCACGGGATGACGATCCACGGAAAGTCCACCATCACCACCTGGACGGGCGAGCCCGAGCCGCAGCGTCGCACGTTCGCGGAGGCCGGAGCCCGCGCGCACCAGCTGGCCAACGCCCTGCGCGACGAACTCGGCGTCACCGGCGACCAGCGGGTCGCCACCCTCATGTGGAACAACTCCGAGCACGTCGAGGCGTACTTCGCGATCCCCTCGATGGGCGCGGTCCTCCACACCCTCAACCTCCGTCTTCCCCCCGAGCAGCTGGTGTGGATCGTCAACCACGCCGACGACCGGGTCGTGCTCGTCAACGGCTCGCTGCTGCCGCTCCTCGCCCCGCTGCTCCCGCACCTTCCGACGGTCGAGCACGTCGTCGTCGCGGGCCCCGGCGACCGTTCCGTACTGGACGGCGCCGCGCCGCGCGTGCACGACTACGAGGAGCTGATCGCCGGCCGCCCGACCACGTACGACTGGCCCGATCTCGACGAGCGTTCCGCCGCGGCCATGTGTTACACCTCCGGCACCACCGGCGACCCCAAGGGCGTCGTCTACTCCCACCGTTCGATCTACCTGCACTCCATGCAGGTGAACATGGCCGAGTCGATGGCCCTGACCGACAAGGACACGACCCTCGTCGTCGTGCCGCAGTTCCACGTGAACGCCTGGGGCCTCCCGCACGCCACCTTCATGACCGGCATCAACATGCTCATGCCGGACCGTTTCCTCCAGCCGGCCCCGCTCGCCGACATGATCGAGCGCGAGCGGCCGAGCCACGCGGCAGCCGTCCCCACCATCTGGCAGGGCCTGCTCGCCGAGGTCACCGCGAACCCCCGCGACCTCTCCTCCATGGCCCAGGTCACCATCGGCGGCGCGGCCTGCCCGCCCTCCCTCATGGAGGCGTACGACCGGCTCGGCGTCCGTCTCTGCCACGCCTGGGGCATGACCGAGACCTCCCCGCTGGGCACGATGGCCCACCCGCCGGCCGGTCTGAGCGCCGAGGAGGAGTGGCCGTACCGGGTCACGCAGGGACGTTTCCCCGCCGGTGTCGAGGCGCGGCTCGTCGGCCCCGGCGGCGATCACCTGCCCTGGGACGGTGAGTCGGCCGGCGAGCTGGAGGTGCGCGGCACCTGGATCGCGGGCTCGTACTTCGGCGGTGCCGACGGCGAGGAGATCCGCCCGGCCGACAAGTTCAGCGAGGACGGCTGGCTCAAGACGGGCGACGTCGGTGTGATCAGCCCCGACGGCTACCTCACCCTCACCGACCGGGCGAAGGACGTCATCAAGTCCGGCGGCGAGTGGATTTCGAGCGTCGACCTGGAGAACGCCCTCATGGCGCACCCGGAGGTCGCCGAGGCCGCCGTCGTCGCCGTGCCGGACGACAAGTGGGGCGAGCGGCCGCTCGCGACGGTGGTCCTCAAGGAGGGGGCCACGGCGGACTACGAGACGCTGCGGTCCTTCCTCGCGAGCGAGGGCGGCATCGCCAAGTGGCAGCTGCCGGAGCGCTGGGCGATCGTGCCGGCGGTGCCGAAGACGAGCGTCGGCAAGTTCGACAAGAAGGTCATCCGCAGGCAGTACGCGGAGGGCGAGCTGGACGTGACGCAGCTGTAAGCCGGCCGGCTGTAGGGACGGAGACGGGTGAGGGGGAGGGCTTGGCGGCCCTCCCCCTCACCCGTGTCGGTACGGCCGGTCGGTGCCGGACCGGTCGGTGCCGGACCGGTCGGTGCCCGACTAGTTGGTGCCGATCTTCGCGAGCAGGTCGACGATCCGGGCCTGGACCTCGGTGCTGTTCGACCGCTCGGCGAGGAAGAGGACCGTCTCGCCGGAGGACAGCGTCGGCAGCTCCTCCTCGTCCAGGTCGGCCGAGGTGTAGACGACGAGCGGGGTGCGGTTCAACTGCCCGTTCGCGCGCAGCCAGTCGATGATCCCGGCCCGTCGGCGGCGTACCTGCATCAGGTCCATCACGACGAGGTTCGGCCGGGTCTGCGTGGCGAGCGTGACCGCCTCGGTGTCCGTGGCCGCGCGGGCGACCTGCATGCCGCGCCGCTCCAGGGTGGCGGCGAGCGCCTCCGCGATGTCGTCGTGCTCCTCGATCAGCAGGACCCGCGACGGGTGCTGCTCGCTGTCGCGGGGCGCGAGCGCCTTGAGGAGTACGGCGGGGTCGGCGCCGTACGCGGCCTCCCGGGTCGCCTGCCCGAGACCGGCCGCGAGCAGCACCGGCACCTCGGCGGCGACGGCGGCCTGCCGCAGCGACTGGAGGGCGGTACGGGTGATGGGGCCGGTCAGCGGGTCGACGAAGAGCGCGGCGGGGAAGGCGGCGATCTGGGCGTCGACCTCCTCGCGGGAGTGCACGATCACCGGGCGGTAGCCGCGGTCGCTGAGCGCCTGCTGGGTGGAGACGTCGGGCGCGGGCCAGACGAGCAGCCGGCGCGGGTTGTCGAGCGGCTCGGGGGGCAGCTCGTCGTCGACGGGCCGCGGCGCGGGACGGTTGGCGACCTCGACCGCGCCACCGGGGCCGTCGAGCGGCTCGGGACCTTCGGCGGAGCCCTCCGCGGGCGCCCCTATGGCATAGGCGCGGCCCTCGGGGGCGGCCGGGGAGAGCCCGAGCGCGGCCTCGGGGGAGGACTGCGGGTGCGGCTTTGCCGCGTTCTCGGCGGCGGCCGGTACGGGGAGCGCCGACGGAGCCGACGGGGCCGACGGGGCCGGCGGGTCGACCTCCGGCGGGGTGGCGAGCTTGCGCCGCCGCCCGGAACCGTTGGAGGGCGCGGGGGCCGCCGGGGCGGCGGGTACGGAGGGGGCGGGAGGGGCCACCGGGGCGACGGGCGCTACGGGGGCCGCCGGAGCGACGGACGTGGCGGACGCGGCGGCCGGCGGGACGAAGGGAACGCCCTGCCCGAGGGTGCGCACGCTGAACGCCCGCCCCTGCGTCGAGTCCTTCGGCATGGGCAGCTCGGGCGGCAGCGGTACGGAGCCGGTGCCCGTCCCGGAACCGGTGCCGCTCTGCGGCGCGGGCAGCGGGGCGGCCGCGGGGGCCGGGACGGCACCCGGCAGCGGGGTCGCCGACGACGGCACGGGCGCCGGCGGCGCCATGGCCCGGCGGCGACCGCTCGGCTCGGGCAGCGGCTGAGGCTGCGACGCGAGGTGCGGATGGGGCTGCGGGGGCGTGTGGTCGGAGCCCGGGACACCGCGTACGGCCTCGTGCTGCCCCTCGTCGGAGACGGGCAGCGCGGCGCCGGCCGCCGGAACCGCCACGGGGGCCGGGGCCGGAGCGCCCGCGACGGGGTCGGCATCGGGGCGGTCGGCGTCGGCCGGCGGGAGCGCGAACGGCGTCCGGGGCCCGGCCTCGGCCGCTGCGGCCCGCTCCTGCGCGGCGGCCAGCGCCCGCCGGCGGCGTCCGCTCGGCGGGTCGGCGGGCACGTCACCGGAGGCGACGGCGGGCAGGGCCAGCGCGGGGCCGTGGGCGGGCACGGGCGCGTTCATGTGCCCGTCGGCGGCGACACCCTGCGGCGGCACGGCGGCGCCCAGCGCGGCCCGCCCCTGCGCGCCCTCGGCGGCGGTCACCACGGACCCCTCGGCGGGACGGCCCCGGCGGCGCCCGGTGGGCTCGGCGGCGGGCCCACCGACGGGGGAACCCGAACCCGCAACCGACGCCGGAAGCGCGGCCACGGCGGCGTTCTGCTGGGCGGGGATCAGTTCGGCGTGACCGGACGACTCTCCCGTACGGGCACGGCGGCGACCGCCGGCCTCGGCACCCTCCGCGGCGACCGGGCTCTCCAGGAAGGCGTCCGTGGAGGCGCGCCGGGCCCGGCGACGTCCGCCGCCCGAGGTCTCCCCCTCCGCGCCCGTGGCCTGCGCGGGCAGCGCGGGAACGTCCCGTACACCGGCGTCCTGCGACGGCGAATCGGATGAGAGAACGGGAAGAGACGCGGGTGCGGGAGCAGACGCGGGGACCGTTCCCCGCCCTGCCCCGACCGGGACTTCGAGGACGTACGCGCCGCCGCTCGTGCCCGGTACCTCGTGGGTCTGCACGACTCCGCCGTGCGCCGCCACGATCCCGCGCACGACCGGCCCGTGGACCGGGTCGCCGCCCGCGTACGGGCCGCGGACCTCGATGCGTACGACGTCTCCGCGCTGGGCGGCCGCGACGACGATCGTGGAGTCGGCCGGCCCGGCGCCCTGCGCGGCGGCCCTGTTCTTGCCGGTCGCGTCGACGCCGGCGACGTCCGCGACGAGATGCGCGAGCGCGGTCGCGAGCCGGTCCGGGTCCACCTCGGCCTCGATCGGCGGCGCGTGCACGGCGAACTGCGCGCGGCCGGGCCCGATCAGCTCGACGGCCGCGTCGATGCCGGCCGTCACGACCCCGTCGAGCAGCGCGACCCGCCGGTCGAGCTCCTCCTCGCCCGCGTCCAGGCGCTGGTAGCCCAGGACGTTGTCCACGAGGGCCGTCATCCGGGCGTATCCGGCGGTCAGATGGTGCAGCACCTGGTTGGCCTCGGGCCACAGCTGCCCTGCGTCGTCGGCGGCGAGCGCGCCCAGCCGGGTGCGCAGCTCCTCCAGGGGCCCGCGCAGCGACTCGGCGAGGACGGCGGTCAGCTGCTCGTGCCGGGCGGCCAGCGAGGCGTACCGCTCCTGCTGCGCCTCCCGTTCGGCCGCGTGGCGCTCGGCGCGGTCGGCGAGCTCGGCGGCGTGCTCCTCGGCGAGCTGCTCGTACGGCCTGCGGTCGGCGAAGGTCATCACGGCGCCGACGAGCTGGTCCCCGTCCCGGACGGGAGCGGTCGTGAGGTCGACCGGCACCCGGTCGCCCTTCTTCGCCCACAGGACCTGCCCGCGGACCCGGTGCTTGCGCCCGGACTTGAGGGTGTCGGCGAGCGGCGACTCCTCGTACGGGAAGGGCTCGCCGTCGGCGCGGGTGGCGAGGATCAGCGGGTGCAGCTCCTGCCCGCCGAGCTCACCGGCGCGGTAGCCGAGGATCTGCGCGGCGGCGGGGTTGACGAGGACGACCCGGCCGTCGGTGTCCGTGCCGACGACGCCCTCGGACGCGGCGCGCAGGATCATCTCGGTCTGGCGCTGGGAGCGGGCGAGTTCGGCCTCGGTGTCGAGGGTGCCGGTGAGGTCCCGTACGACGAGCATGAGCAGTTCGTCGCCGGTGTACCCGCTGTACGAGTCGTAGGCCTCGCGGCCGTCCTCCAGGCTGGCGCTGGTCACCTCGACGGGGAACTCGCTGCCGTCGGTGCGGCGGGCGATCATCCGGGTCGGCTTGGTGCGGCCCCGCTCGTCGGTGCCCTCGGGGCGGCGCATGGAGCCGGGGATGAGGCGCGAGTCGAAGCCGGGCAGCAGATCGAGCAGGCCACGGCCGACGAGCGCGGTGCCGGGGGTCTCGAACATGCCGAGGGCGATCGTGTTGGCGTTGACGACCGTGCCGTTGCAGTTGACCAGCACGAGGCCGTCGGGGAGGGCGTCGAGTATGGCTGCGAGGCGAGCAGCGCCTCGGGATGGCCTGCTGCTCACGACGACGGTTCCTCCCTGACCCACTGCACGTGCTTGCCTGTCGGCAGGCGGGCCCCATCTTGCCCCTCGGGCCGCAGCCTGTCACGGAGGGAGTCTAAGGGAGCCGCCGCCCGCCGTTCATTGGCAGCACCCATGCCGGCGTCATTGCCCGAGGACGGGCAGGACCGGCCGGAGGTTCTCCCAGCGGTCGATCTCGCAGCCGTTGACGCGGGAGAAGCGGGCGTCGATCTCGCGGCCCTGCCAGGTGCCGGTGACGTGCGCGACGGCGTCCCCGCCGTACACCTGGGTGCAGAAGGCGTCCTGCGGAACGGCCTTGAAGGGGTTCACGCCCTCCTTCGCGAACTGCTCAAGGCGTGCGCAGGCGTCCTCGGCGTCCGGGTGCGTCCCGCCGGCCCGGTCGTCACAGGTCAGCTCGACCGTCCCGTCGACGCCCGGACGGCCGCTCTCCGCGACCGTCACGGTCAGCGTGTCGGGCGGGGAGAGCAGGGTCAGCGGAGGCAGGGGGCCGAACCCGGCGGTCCCGGCGGCGGCGGTGGCGAGGGTCGCGAGGGCGAGACGGCGCAACATTCGGATCTCCAGGAACGGCGGGTGCGGCGGACACGGGTGCGGGCTGCCAGTGCGGGAACGCGAACGGGAACGGGAAGGGGAACGGGGTGCTGCGGACGCACGGCGTCTCCCGCCCCCTCTAACGCTCCGGGCGCCGGGGCGTTGCGCAAGCGGGGTGCGCCGGGTGGGCGGCGCGGGCGCCCGGGGCTTTGCCCTGGACCCCGGAGGCCTAGTACGGTGAGAATCGATTGGTGACAGCCGGTTCGCCTGTGTCATCATCTGCACGCACCACTCGCGTATGCGCGGGGTGCATGGAGGCGTCGCCTAGTCCGGTCTATGGCGCCGCACTGCTAATGCGGTTTGGGTCTTAAAGCCCATCGAGGGTTCAAATCCCTCCGCCTCCGCCCCTACCGAAGCCCCGGCCCACACGGCCGGGGCTTCGGCCGTTTCCCGGCCTCCGCCTTCACCGGCACGCGGATGTGACCCCGGTCTCTTTCGCCGCGTTCTCGCCCCTCGGGCCCTCGCCGGCACCCCTCGACCGTAGGCCCCCCGAACCTCCCCCGTACGGCGTTTTCGCAGGTCACAAGGGGTGGGGTGAATGGATTTCACATGACGGCGGCAGTCATGTAATGTTCTTCCTGTCGCCGCGAGCGGGTCGAAAGACCGGGGAGCGAGACAAGAAAACAAAACAAGCACTCGTAGCTTAACGGATAGAGCATCTGACTACGGATCAGAAGGTTGCAGGTTCGAATCCTGCCGAGTGCACATAGCTAAGAGGCCCCGGACGAGAGTCCGGGGCCTCTTGCGTTGGTGTGGTGCCAGGTCGGATGATCGTTCTTTCTCTTCATCCATGGGGGTAGGGGCATGGCACTCTTCGGGAACGCGCACGCGATCGATCCGGCGCAGGCGCAGCAGGACTTCGCGCGGCTGCTCGGGCAGGGGGAGCAGGTGCACGCCGCGTATCTGCTGATTCGCGACACCATCTTCTTCACCGACCGGCGGCTGGTGCTCGTCGACAAGCAGGGCATCACCGGCAAGAAGGTCGAGTACCACTCGATCCCGTACCGGAGCATCACGCACTTCGCCGTCGAGACCGCCGGCACCTTCGACCTCGACGCCGAGCTGAAGATCTGGATCTCGGGCAACGCCGTGCCCGTCCAGAAGACCTTCACCAAGGGCGTCGACATCTACGAGGTGCAGGCGATCCTGACGCAGTTCGTCGCGAAGTAGCGGTGACGTAGCGGAGCGGACGGTTTGGTGAGGGCCCCCGGGATTCCCGGGGGCCCTCCCCTTTTGGGTGAACCTGTCTGATTTGCATGTCAGTTGAATATGCCCTCGGCCTAGCTTGCGAGGTGGAGGTGATGATCGATGGATGCGATCGACATCGATGACATGGTGCACGTCGCCACCGGGGCGCGTCTGAGGCGGTTGACCGCGCCGGACGGGACGCACTGGTTCCCGGTCGTGGACGTGGCGAAGCGGCTGGGGTACGCCGGGACGCGGGAGGCGCTGCGGACCGTGGCGCTGCCCGAGGGGTGCCTGGTCGGGGCGGGGAAGCTCGCGGGGAGCGCCGCGATACTCGCCCTCAGCGGGGTCAGGGCCTCGGCGCGGATGGTGAACTTGCCGGGGCTCGTCCAGCTCGTGGGCGCGTGCCGGAGGCCGGAGGCCGGGCCGTTCCGGGCGTGGGTCGCGGAGGTCGTCACGGCGGTCCAGCGGCACGGCGGCTACGGGCTCGAACCCTCGCCGGTCCGCGCCGGGTTCCTCCTGCCGCCGGAGCTCGTCGACGCGCTCGTACGGCTGGAGGGCGAGTTCGACGAGCAGGCCGCCGTGTACGAGGAGTACGTCGACCGCGCGGAGCTGCTCCGCGAGACACGCGAGAACCTCGCAAGGGCCGCCGACTCCCTTGCGCGTCTCTCGGTGCCCCGGCAGCGCACCGGCGCCGCCGTCGCCGCGCTCACCCCGCAGCAGCTCGTCGAGTCCTGGGCCATCACCGGCGACATGCGGACCGTCGCCTGCTGCCTCGCGCCCGCGCTCGTGCGGGGCGGGGTCCGCTACCGGCCCCAGGACGTCACCCGCCGCACCGGGCTGTCCGGGGAGTGCGTCCGCGACTGCGTCCGGATCCTTCTGGAGCGCGGCTGCATGCGCGAGGTGGGTGCCCCGGATCCCGACGGGGCTCGGATCTACGTGCTGCCCTGAGGGGGGCCGCCACTATCCGGCGAGCGCGTTGGCGAGGCCGAAGGCGCCGGGGTGATGGCCCCGGGGGCCTCGGGTCGGGGACTCGAAGCGGATGTGGCGGAGACTGGACACCACAGCAGGGTAGGGAGGCGTGGGCCGGTGGAGTGGTGGTGTCGGGGGCTCGGGTGGGCCGGTGGAGTGCCCGGGCTGCGGTGGCGCGGCGGGAGGGTGAGCACTCTTGTCCAAGGGCAGAGGCTTTCCTTTCGGGCCTCCGGAGTGCGGCGGTGTCCGGGCGCCCGGGGCAATCCCTGTCCCCTGGAGGCCGTCGTGTCCGGACGGGCCACCGGAGGGCGGTGCGGTGAGTGCGCGCGGCTCGACCGGGCGCACTCCGTCGCGGCCGACACCCTGCTGGACGATCCGCAGCCCTATCGCGTCTATCTCGCCTGGTTCGGGCCCGGGATGACCAAGGTCGGGATCACCGCCGAGGCCCGTGGCGAGGCCCGGCTCCTGGAGCAGGGCGCCGTCGCCTTCAGCTGGCTCGGGCGTGGGCCCCTCATGGCCGCGCGCCGGACCGAGGAGGTGCTGCGGCAGGCGCTCGGCGTGCCCGACCGGATCGCGTACGAGCGGAAGCGGGCCGTACGGCACGTCCTGCCGCCCGCCGAGGAGCGAGCCCGGGAGGTCGAGGAGCTGTACCGGAGCGCGCGGGCGGTCGGCGGCTGGACGGAGACCCTGGAGCCGCTGGACTTCGTCCCCCGTGACCACGTCGGGGCGTTCCATCTCGACGGGCTCCCGCCGCTCGACGGGACGGTCACCGAACTCGTCGACGGCGGTGTCGTCACGGGGCGGCTGCTCGCCGCCGCCGGGCCCGATCTGCACCTGCTCGATCCCGGCGGGCGCTGCGTCGTCCTCGACACCCGGCTCATGGGGGGATGGGCGCTCCAGCGGGTCGGGGAAGGGGAGGACTTCTCGGTGCCGGTCGCCTCCTCGGCCGTCGCGGAGCCCGAGAGCGCTCAGGGCGAGCTCTTCTGACACTTCGTAAAGTCTTGGATCCCTTTGGTCTGCGCCCGTGGACATCCCGGCCCGGCCCGGACGAGGGTGATCACATGACTCCGAAGCTGGTGGCGGGCCTGGAACCGCCCTATTACACCGCCGTGTTCACCTCCGTCCGCCCCGAAGCGCCCGAGGGGTACGCCGAGACCTCCACCCGGATGCAGGACATCGTCAAGGACATCCCCGGGTTCCTCGGCTACGAGTCCGCCCGTACCCCCGGCGGCATCGGCATCACCGTCGCCTACTTCCGCGACCTCGACTCCCTCGACGCCTGGCGCCTCGACACCGAGCACCAGGCGGCCAAGGCGTACGGGCGGGAGCACTGGTACGAGAGCTACAGCGTCCACATCGGCAAGGTCGAACGGAGCTACAGCTTTGAGCGAGAGTGACATCCCGGCGCTGATCGCGCGGCTCGGGATTCCCGGGCTCGTCGACGTGCACACGCACTTCATGCCGCAGAACGTCCTCGACAAGGTCTGGGCGTACTTCGACTCCGCCGGCCCCCTGACGGGCCTGGAGTGGCCCATCACCTACCGCGAGGAGGAGGACCGCCGGCTCGCCATCCTGCGCGGTTTCGGGGCCGTCGCCTTCACCGCGATGCTCTACCCGCACAAGCCCGGCATGGCCACCTGGCTGAACTCGTGGGCCGCCGACTTCGCCGCCCGCACGCCCGACTGCCTGCACACCGCGACCCTCTTCCCCGAGCCGGGCGTCGACACGTACGTCCGCGAGGCGCTCGACGCAGGCGCCCGCGTCTTCAAGGTGCACCTCCAGGTCGGCGCGTTCGACCCGACGGACCCGCTGCTCGACAGCGCGTGGGGAACCCTCGCCGACAGCGGTACGCCCGTCGTCGTGCACTGCGGGTCCGGGCCCACCCCGGGCAAGTACACCGGCCCCGGGCCCATGGGGCGGCTGCTCGACCGGCACCCCCGGCTGCGGGTGATCGTCGCGCACATGGGGATGCCCGAGTACAGCGACTTCCTCACCCTGGCCGAGCGGTACGAGGGCGTGCGTCTCGACACCACCATGGCCTTCACCGACTTCAGCGAGCGGCTCGCGCCCTTCCCCACGACGGAGCTCGGGCGGCTCGCCGACCTCGGCGACCGGATCCTCCTCGGCTCCGACTTCCCGAACATCCCCTACCCGTACGCCCACCAGCTCCACGCCCTCGAACGCCTCGGGCTCGGGGACGACTGGCTGCGGCGGGTCCTCTATGAGAACGGCGCCGCGTTGTTTCACGTGAAACCGTGAGCCGCCGAGACCTCCCGCGGTCTCCCGAGGGACCTTTCTCAGGGAATTCACAGGAAAGGGAAAGAGGGCTCTCAGCGGCGACGGAGAGCGTGGGTGCATGACCGTCACCACGCGCCGCCCCGGCACCCGCGCCGACATGCTCCGTGCCGACGGCACCGCCGTCCGCGTCCTCGTCGTCGACGACGAGGCCTCGCTCGCCGAGCTCCTCTCCATGGCCCTCCGCTACGAGGGCTGGCAGGTACGGAGCGCCGGTGACGGCGCCACCGCCCTGCGTTCCGTACGCGAGTTCCGGCCCGACGCCGTGATCCTCGACGTGATGCTTCCCGACGCCGACGGGCTCAGCCTGCTGGGCTCGATCCGTCGCGAGCTGCCCGATGTGCCGGTCCTCTTCCTGACGGCGAAGGACGCCGTCGAGGACCGGATCGCCGGGCTCACCGCCGGCGGCGACGACTACGTCACCAAGCCCTTCAGCCTGGAGGAGGTCGTCGCCCGCCTGCGCGGCCTCATCCGCCGGTCCGGTGCGGCGCAGTCGCGCAGCGAGTCGCTGCTCGCGGTCGGGGACCTGACCCTCGACGAGGACAGCCACGAGGTCACCCGGGGCGGGGACTCGATCCACCTCACCGCGACCGAGTTCGAGCTGTTGCGCTACCTCATGCGCAATCCGCGCCGGGTGCTCAGCAAGGCGCAGATCCTCGACCGCGTCTGGTCGTACGACTTCGGCGGCCAGGCCAACGTCGTCGAGCTCTACATCTCCTACCTGCGCCGGAAGATCGACGCGGGCCGCGCCCCGATGATCCACACCCGGCGCGGGGCCGGGTACCTCATCAAGCCGGGGGAGTAGCGCCCGTGCGCGTACGACGTCGGCGGCCGTGGTCGCTGCGGACCCGGCTCGTCGTCTCGGCGGTCGCGCTGATCGCGGTCGTCGCGGCCGTCATCGGGACGGTGACGACCATCGCCTTCCGCTCGTACCTGTACGACCAGGCCGACGAGCGGCTGAACAGCGTCTCGGTACGGGCCGCGGGCCCGCCGGCCGCCATGGGCTCCGTCCCCGGCATGCCCGACCCCGGCAGGGGGCAGGACCTGCTCGCGTTCGTGAAAGGGCCCGGCGCGATCGGCACCCTCGGCGCCGTCCTGGTGGACGGCGAGGTGACCACCGCCCTGTACTCGGAGGAGGCCGCGCCCGAGGACGGCGGGGCCTACGGACGGAACGTCCCGACCACGGACCTCACAGCGGCCCAGCGGGCCGCACTCGCCGCCGTCCCCCGCGACGGCGAGCCGCACACCGTCGAGCTGCCCGGCGGCCTCGGCTCCTACCGGGTCGAGTACGCCTCCGGGGGCCATGGCTCGTTCCTCACCGGCATCCCGCTCACCGAGGTCGAGGACGCCCTCTCCACCCTCGTCCTCGTCGAGCTGAGCGTCACCGGCGCCGGGCTCGTCGCGGCCTCGATCGCCGGGACCGTGCTGGTCCGGGTGGCGCTGCGCCCGCTGCGGCGGGTCGCCGCCACCGCCGGTCAGGTCGCCCAGCTCCCGCTGCACAGCGGCGAGGTGGCGCTCCACCAGCGGGTCTCGGAGACGGAGGCCGACGCGCGCACCGAGGTCGGCCAGGTCGGCGCGGCCATCAACCGGATGCTCGACCACGTCCACTCGGCGCTCGACGCCCGCCAGCAGAGCGAGACCCGGGTCCGCCAGTTCGTCGCGGACGCCAGCCACGAGCTGCGCACCCCGCTCGCCTCGATCCGGGGGTACGCCGAGCTGACTCGGCGCGGCCGGGAGGAGTGCGGGCCCGACACGCGGCACGCGCTCGGCCGCATCGAGTCCGAGGCGACCCGGATGACGGGTCTGGTCGAGGACCTCCTGCTGCTCGCGCGGCTCGACGCCGGCCGGCCGCTCTCGTACGAGAGCACCGACGTCGTCCCCCTCGTCGTGGACGCCGTGAGCGACGCCCGCGCCGCCGGGTCCGAGCACCACTGGCGCCTCGAACTGCCCGCGGACGGCGAGGCCGTGACCGTACGGGCCGACGGGGCCCGCCTCCAGCAGGTGCTCGTCAACCTCCTCGCCAACGCCCGGACCCACACCCCGCCCGGAACGAAGGTCACCGCCCGGGTCCGGTCGGACGGGCCGAGCGCCCTCGTCGACATCGAGGACGACGGGCCGGGCATCCCGCCCGAGCTCCTGCCCTCCGTCTTCGAGCGGTTCGCGCGCGGCGACGCCTCCCGCTCCCGGCACGCCGGCTCCACCGGCCTCGGCCTCGCGATCGTCCGCGCGGTCGCCCTCGCCCACGGCGGCGAGGTGAGCGTCGCGAGCACCCCGGGGATCCGGACCGTCTTCACCGTCCGGCTCCCCTCCGACAAGGCGCCCCTACCGGACTCCCCGCCGGACTCCCGGCAGCGCCCCCAGCCGGACTCACAGCGAGGGCACAGGCTCATCACACAGCGGTGACAGCGGCCCCGGCGAGTGTCGTCCGTATGCGAACTCCAACGATCGCGGGCCCCGCGTACGGGACTCCCGGCGCCCTTCCCGCCCGGGAGCACCTGCCGGTGAGCGTCGCCGGAAGGCCCGTTCTGGACGTGGTGATCCCCGTCTACAACGAGGAGAAGGACCTGGAGCCGTGCGTCCGCCGGCTCCACGACCACCTCGTCCGGACCTTCCCGTACGGCTTCCGCATCACCGTCGCCGACAACGCCTCCACCGACACGACCCCCGTCGTCGCCGCGGCCCTCGCCGCCGAGGTGCCCGAGGTGCGCTCCGTACGGCTGGAGCAGAAGGGACGCGGACGGGCGCTGCGGACGGTCTGGTCGGGTTCGGACGCCCCCGTCCTCGCCTACATGGACGTCGACCTGTCGACCGACCTGAACGCGCTGCTGCCGCTGGTCGCGCCGCTCATCTCGGGTCACTCGGACCTGGCGATCGGCTCCCGGCTCGCCCGCTCCTCGCGGGTGGTGCGCGGGCCGAAGCGGGAGTTCATCTCGCGGGCGTACAACCTGATCCTGCGCGGCTCGCTCGCCGCCCGATTCTCCGACGCCCAGTGCGGATTCAAGGCGATACGGCGGGACGTCGCCGAGCGGCTCCTCCCGATGGTGGAGGACACCGGCTGGTTCTTCGACACCGAGATGCTGGTCCTCGCCGAGCGGGCCGGGCTCCGCATCCACGAGGTGCCGGTCGACTGGGTCGACGACCCCGACTCGACCGTGCACATCGTGAAGACGGCCACCGACGACCTGAAGGGCGTCCTGCGGGTCGGACGCGCCCTCGCGACCGGCTCGCTGCCCCTCGACCGGCTGGCCCGGCCCTTCGGGGACGATCCCCGGGACCGCGACCTCAGCGGAGTGCCGGGCGGACTCGCGCGCCAGCTCGTCGGCTTCTGCGTGGTCGGCGCGCTGTCCACGCTCTTCTACGTCGCGCTGTACTCGGCCTTCCGGCTCGGCGTCGGCCCGCAGTTCGCCAACGCCGGTGCCCTGCTCGTCTCGGCCGTCGCCAACACGGCGGCCAACCGGCGCCTGACCTTCGGCGTACGGGGCCGGGACCGGGCCGTCCGCCATCAGGCGCAGGGGCTCGTGGTCTTCGCCATCGGCCTGGCCCTGACGAGCGGTTCGCTCGCGGCTCTGAGCGCGGCGACCGGCGATCCGGCGCACTCCACGGAGCTCGCCGTCCTGATCGTCGCCAATCTCGCCGCGACCGTCCTGCGCTTCCTCCTCTTCCGGCTCTGGGTCTTCCCGGACCGCGCTTCAGCAAGGAACGACCGATGACCACCCTGCCCACCGCGGCCCACGCCGCGCCGTCCCGGGGCGGCTCTCCCGCCCGGCTGTGGCGCGGTCGCGCCGAGGACGCCCCCTGGGTCCGGCCCGCCTTCCTCGGCCTGCTCGCCGTGACCACCGCGCTCTACCTCTGGAACCTGAGCGCCTCCGGCTACGCCAACTCCTTCTACTCCGCCGCCGTCCAGGCGGGCGGCGAGAGCTGGAAGGCCTTCTTCTTCGGCTCCCTCGACGCGGCCAACGCCATCACCGTCGACAAGCCCCCGGCCGCCCTGTGGCCGATGGCGCTCTCCGTCCGTCTCTTCGGGCTCGGCTCCTGGCAGATCCTGGTGCCCGAGGTGCTGATGGGCGTGGCCACGGTCGCCGTGCTCTACGCGGCCGTCCGGCGCCGGTTCGGCGCGGGCGCGGGTCTGATCGCGGGCGCGGTGCTCGCGCTGACGCCCGTGGCCGCGCTGATGTTCCGCTTCAACAACCCGGACGCGCTGCTCGCGCTGCTCATGACGGTCGCGGTGTACTGCGTGCTGAGGGCCCTGGAGCAGGAGAAGGGCGCGGCGAAGTGGCTGGTCGGGGCGGGGGTGGCCTTCGGTTTCGCGTTCCTCGCGAAGACCCTCCAGGCCTTCCTGATCCTGCCGCCGCTCGCGCTCGTCCACGGGGTGTGCGCGCCGGGTGCGATCGGCCGCCGCATCGGCCGGCTCGCCCTCGCGGGGCTCGCGATGGTCGTGTCGGCGGGCTGGTGGGTGGCCCTGGTCGAGCTGTGGCCCGCGGCCTCCCGCCCGTACGTCGGCGGCTCGCAGAACAACAGCTTCCTGGAGCTGACCTTCGGCTACAACGGCCTCGGCCGGATCAACGGCAACGAGACCGGCAGTGTCGGCGGCGGCGGTCGTGGCGGCGGCCAGGGCGGCGGCTGGGGCGAGACCGGGATCGGCCGGATGTTCAACGACTCGGTCGGCGGTCAGATCTCCTGGCTGCTCCCGGCCGCGCTGATCCTGCTCGTCGCGGGGCTCGTGGTCACCTGGCGGGCGCCCAGGACGGACACGGCGCGCTCGGCGTTCCTGGTGTGGGGCGGTTCGCTGCTGATCACGCTCGCCGTCTTCAGCTTCATGGCCGGCATCTTCCACGAGTACTACACGGTGGCCCTGGCCCCGTACCTCGCGGCGCTCGTCGGCATGGGCGCCGCGGTGCTGTGGGAGGAGCGCACGCGATGGCTTGCCTCCGCGGCCCTCGCGGTGACGGTCGCGGCGACGGCGGTCTGGGGATGGACGCTCCTCGGGCGCACGCCGGACTGGCTGCCGTGGCTGCGCTGGGCGGTCCTGGTGGCGGGTGCGGTGGCCGCGCTCGGCCTGCTGTTCGCGGGACGGCTCGACCGGCGCCTCGGGCTCGCGGCGGCGGGCCTCGGCCTGGCGGCGGGACTCGCGGGCCCGTTCGCGTACACCCTGGAGACGCTGAACTCCGGGCACCAGGGCTCGATCGTCACGGCGGGCCCGGCGGGCGGCGCCATGGGCGGCCGGGGCCCGGGCGGCGGCGGCATGCGGATGTTCGAGGGCGGGGCGTTCCCGGGCGGCCAGGGCGGCCAGCGTGGTCAAGGCCAGGGCCAGGGCGGTCAGATGCCCGGCGGTCCCGGCGGCGGCACCCCGCCCCAGGGAATGCCCCAGGGAATGCCGCAAGGCATGCCCCAGGGCATGACCCGAGGTGAAGGCGGCCCAGGCGGCGGGGGCGGTGGCATGGGCGGTCTCCTCAACGGCGCCAGCGTCGGTACGGAGGCGAAGGCGGCGCTCCTCGCGGACGCCGACGACTACACCTGGGTCGCGGCCACGGTCGGCGCCCAGAACGCGGCCAGCTACCAGCTCGCCACCGAGAAGCCCGTGATGGCGATCGGCGGCTTCAACGGCAGCGACCCGTCCCCGACGCTCGCCCAGTTCAAGCAGTACGTCGCCGAAGGGAAGATCCACTACTTCATCGGCGGCGGCGAAGGCAGCGGCAGCGAAGGCAGCGGCAACGAAGCCGGCGGCAACGAAGCCGGCGGCAGCCAAGCCGGCCGCATGGCCTTCGGCGGCGGTCCCGGCGGCGGCAACTCGGAGATCTCCACCTGGGTCTCGGAGACCTTCGAGAAGGTCACCCTCGGCGGCGCCACCTTCTACGACCTGACCCGGACGAAGTAATCGCTATACAGTGTACGAGAGCCCTTGTACGGTGTACGAGACCAAGTCCCGTACACCGTACAAGGAGTCCTGCCCATGACGGCGTCGACCGCCCCGGCCGCGCCCACCGGCGGCCACCCGCAGCGCTGGCTGATCCTCGGCGTCATCTGCCTCGCCCAGCTCACCGTGCTGCTCGACAACACCGTGCTCAGCGTCGCCATCCCCTCGCTGACCTCGGAACTCCACGCGACCACCACCGACATCCAGTGGATGATCAACGCGTACTCGCTCGTCCAGTCCGGCCTCCTGCTCAGCGCGGGCAACGCCGCCGACCGCTACGGCCGCAAGAAGCTCCTCGCCGCCGGCCTCGCGCTCTTCGGCCTCGGCTCGCTCGCCGCCGGCCTCGCCGACTCCACCACGCAGCTGATCGCCGCCCGCGCGGGCATGGGCGTCGGCGGCGCGCTCCTCATGACCACCACGCTCGCCGTCGTCATGCAGATCTTCGACGACTCCGAGCGGGTCAAGGCCATCGCGCTCTGGTCCACGGTCGCCTCGCTCGGCTTCGCCGGCGGGCCGCTGATCGGCGGCGTGATCCTCAACCACTTCTGGTGGGGAATGATCTTCCTCATCAACATCCCGGTCGCGCTCCTCGCGCTCGTCGCCGTCCTCAAGCTGGTCCCCGAGTCCAAGAACCCGCAGGGCGACCGCCCCGACCTGCTCGGCGCGCTGCTCTCCACGATCGGCATGACGGCCGTCGTGTACGCGATCATCACCGGCCCCGAGCACGGCTGGCTCTCCCTCGAAGTCCTGATACCGGCCGCCATCGGCGTCCTCGGACTCGGCGCCTTCGCGCTGTGGGAGCTGCACACCCCGTACCCGATGCTCGACATGCACTTCTTCCGCAACCAGAAGTTCGTCGGCGCCATAGGCGGTTCGATCCTCGTCATGTTCGGCATGGGCGGCTCGCTCTTCCTGCTCACCCAGCACCTGCAGTTCGTGCTCGGGTACGAGCCCCTGGAGGCCGGTCTGCGGATGGCGCCGCTCGCGCTGACGATCGTCGCCCTCAACCTCACCGGCATCGGCCCGAAGATCGTCATGAAGCTCGGCACCCCGCCCACGGTCGTCCTCGGCATGACCCTGGTCGCCGCCGGCCTCACCTCGATATCGCTGCTCGGCGGCGGCACCGACGGCAGCTACTGGGGCATGCTCCTCGGTCTGCTCCTGATGGGCGGCGGCATCGCCGTCTCCTCCCCGGCCATGGCCAACGCGATCATGAGCTCGATCCCGCCGGAGAAGGCGGGCGTGGGCGCCGGCATCAACGGCACCCTCGCCGAGTTCGGCAACGGCCTCGGCGTCGCCGTCCTCGGAGCCGTGCTCAACGCCCGCTTCGCCGCGCTCGTCGCCGTCACCGCGACCTCGCTCCCGGCCGCCCTCGCCGCGGCGGGCAGCGCGGCCGAGCGCCAGGAGATCTCCGACGCCTTCGCCTCCGGCCTCCAGACCAGTCAGCTGGTCGGCGCGATCGCCGTCTTCGCCGGCGGTCTGGTCGCCGCGGCCCTGCTCCGGCGGGCCGAACGGACGGAGGCCAGGGCCGCGACGGCGACCGAGGCGGCGAAGCGGATCGAGACGGCTGCATAGCATGGTGACGGACCGCTGACAGACGGAGGAACGCGATGGTCAAGGCAGCAGACCGGGCCAAGAACCCGGCGCGTTCCAGCGTCTGGCTGGAGACCCGGGCCGCCCGCAGCGGCGGCGGCCCGGCGGGGCTCGACCGGGACAGGATCGTCGCCGCCTCGATCCGGATGCTCGACGAGGAGGGCCTGGCCAAGCTGTCGATGCGCAAGCTCGCGACCGAGCTGGGCGTCACCGCCATGTCCCTCTACTGGTACGTGGACACCAAGGACGACATCATCGAGTACGCCGTGGACACGGTCTACGGCGAGATCGACCTCGACGTGGTCGACGCCGCGGGGGACTGGCGGGAGCGGATCCGGGTACTTGCCCTGGACTACCGCCGGATGCTGGTGAACCACCCGTGGATGTCGCCGTGCGCGGGCCAGTACCTGAACATCGGCCCGCACGCGATCCTCGTCGGCGGGAAGATCCAGGAGGCGATCCGGGACACCGGGCTGCCGATGGCCCGTCAACCGAGCGCGATGTCGGCGGTCTTCCAGTTCGTGTACGGATACGGGACGATCCAGTCCCAGTTCGAGCGGCGGGCGGCCGAGGCCGGCATGTCGCAGGACGACTTCTACGGCGAGTCGGTCAGGGCCTTCCGCGACGACCCGCAGTTCGTCGACGCGCTGGAGCCGATGGCGGAGATCCTCGACGAGCGCGCCTCGCACGGCAGCGTCACCGCCATCTGGGACCGCGACTTCGACTACGCCCTGGAGGTGCTCATCGCGGGCATCGAGGTCATGGTCGAGCGGAGCCGCACGGAGGACACCCCGGGGGCGTGAGCACCGGGTGGGGACGTGACGGAGCCCCGGGGGCATGAGCACCGGGTCCGGACACGACGAAGCCCGGAGCTCATGCTCCGGGCTTCGTCATGACGGAGCGGCGGGCCGTCCCCTGCCCGCCGCTCCGTTCCCGACCCGGCCGCGCCTCCGCTCGAAGCGCGGCCGGGAGTCTCTTTACTTGTCGTCAGCCGTGACCGTGCTGCTCTTGAGGGCGACTTCCTTGATGAACAGGGTCACCACGAAGGCGAGCAGCGCGAACGGTGCCGCGTAGAGGAAGACGTCGCCGACGCCGTGTCCGTACGCGCTCTCCATGACCGTGCGGATCGGGCCCGGCAGCTTGTCCATGTCCGGGATCCCGCCGCCCGAGCCGGCCTGGCCCATGGCGCCAGCGGCCTTCGGACCGAGCTCGGCCAGGCCTTCCTTGACGTAGTCCGTGACCCGGTGGGCCATGACCGCGCCCAGCGCCGAGACGCCGATCGCACCGCCGAGGGAGCGGAAGAAGGTGACGACGGAGGAGGCGGCGCCGAGGTCGGCGGGGTCCACCTGGTTCTGGGTGCAGAGCACGAGGTTCTGCATCATCATGCCGAGGCCGAGGCCGAGGACCGCCATGAAGATCGCGATGTGCCAGTACGTCGTGTCGTAGCGGATCGTGCCGAGCATCCCGAGCCCGCCGGCGGCCAGGGCACCGCCGCTGACCAGCCACGCCTTCCACTTGCCGGTCTTCGTGATGATCATGCCGGAGGCGGTGGACGAGACGAACAGGCCCGCGATCATCGGGATGGTGAGGACGCCGGACATCGTCGGCGACTCGTTCCGCGCCAGCTGGAAGTACTGGCTGAAGAAGACCGTGCCGGCGAACATCGCGACACCCACGAAGAGCGAGGCGAGCGAGGCCAGGGTGATCGTGCGGTTGCGGAAGAGGCGGAGCGGGATGATCGGCTCGCCGGCCTTCGACTCGACGAGGACGAAGATCCCGCCGAGCGCGATCGCGCCGAGCACCATCACGGCGCTCTGCCAGGACATCCAGTCGTACTTGTCGCCGGCGAAGGTGACCCAGATGAGGAGCAGGGAGACGGCGGCGCTGATGAAGAACGCGCCCGCCCAGTCGACCTTGACCTGGCGCTTCACGACGGGGAGGTTGAGGGTCTTCTGCAGGACGATCAGCGCGATGAACGCGAAGGGCACGCCCACGTAGAAGCACCAGCGCCAGCCGAGCCAGTCGGTGTCGGTGATGACGCCGCCGAGCAGCGGGCCGCCGACGGTGGCGACGGCGAAGGTCGCACCGAGGTAGCCGCTGTACCGGCCGCGCTCACGCGGGGCGATCATCGCGGCCAGGATGATCTGGGAGAGGGCGGTCAGACCGCCGACGCCGATGCCCTGGACGACACGGCAGGCGATGAGCATGCCCGTGCTCTGCGAGAGGCCGGCGACGATCGAGCCCGCGACGTAGATGATCAGGGCTATCTGGACGAGCAGCTTCTTCGAGAAGAGGTCCGCGAGCTTGCCCCAGAGCGGGGTGGTCGCGGTCATCGAGAGGAGTGCTGCGGTGACCACCCAGGTGTACGCGGACTGGCCGCCGCCCAGGTCGGTGATGATCTGGGGGAGGGCGTTGGAGACGATCGTCGAGGACAGGATGGCGACGAACATGCCGAGCAGCAGGCCGGACAGCGCCTCCATGATCTGCCGGTGCGTCATCGGGGCGCCGCCGGTCGCGGTGTCCCCTTGCTGGGCGCTCCCGCCGCGCACACCGGTGGCAGGTGTGGTGGTAGCCATCAAGTTCCTTCGTTCTCAAGCGTGGTGGGCCCGGCAGTCCCCGAAGGAGTCGCGGAGGCGGGCAAGCAGGTCGGTGAGCAGTTCGACGTCGTCGTCGGACCACTCGACGAGGGTGCGGGCGAGCATGTCGGTCAGCCGTCGGTCGAGGACGGCGAGCATGGACTCGCCCGCGGGGGTCAGGTGCAGGATGCGGGAGCGTTTGTCGGCGGGGTCGGGCAGTCGCTCGACCCAGCCGCGGTCCACGGTGTGGGCCACGTGGCGACTGCTGACCGACATGTCGACGGCCATCAGTTCGGACACGCGGCCGATCCGCACGTCCCCGTGGTGGTGGAGCAGGGCGAGGACGATGGCGGATCCGCCGGGGCAGTCGGCGGGCAGGGTCCGCGCGAGACCGCGCTTCACCGCTCCGATCGCGCTCACCTGGCGGGCGAGGTTCTCGTAGCGCTTGCCGTGGTCCATCGGATCCGTCGGGTCCATCGGGCACTCCATGGATGTTGTTGCTTAGGGCAACGATAGAGATGGATGGTTGCTTCAGGCAAACTAAATCGGTCAAACGGCGCTAAAGAATCGGCAAAGCGCGGTCGGGGTGGCGTCGGGGCGGCTTCGCGGCCCTGGAGGAGGGTGACGGGCTTGGGCCCCCCACCCGCACTTCGCTAGGGTCCTGGCTCATGGCACACAACCCCCAAGCACCGTACGGCCAGGGCCAGGCACCCCAGGGGCAGGGCCCCGAGGGCTACGACCCCGCCGGCAGCACGCAGATGTTCCGCGCCTTCGTCGACGAGGGCGCCCCGCAGCGGCAGCAGCCGCAGGCCGCGGCTCCGGCGGCGGCGCCGGCCGGACCGCGCGTCGGCCTGATCGTCGGCGTCGTCGCGGTGATCGTCGTCCTGGCGGCCGTCGCCTGGCTCGCCCTCGGCTGACCGCTCGTCCCTCCCGCACGCTCCAGGTGGGCCGGGTCCGCATCACGCGGACCCGGCCCACCTTCGCGTTCAGCCCGTCTCGCGGTCCAGGGCGGGGGCGGGCTCGCGGTCCAGGGCGGGGGCGAGCAGCGCGAAGGCCCGGCCGATCAGGACCGTCGGGTCCTCGGTGGCCCCGTCGGCGCTCCAGTGGTGCAGCACCGTGTCGAACGCCGCGACGGCCATGCCCGCGGCCAGCCGCGGAAAGAGATCGGCACCGGGGTCGAGCCCCAGCCGCTCCGTCAGCTCCTCCGTCAGTTCCTCCCGCCACCGCGCCTCGTGCTCAAGGAAGCGGGCGAGCAGCGCCGGCGTCCGCAGGATCAGCCGGACCACCGGCAGCGCGCGCTCCGCGTGATCGCCGCAGAGGGCCAGCGGTACGGAGACGGCGTGCAGCAGTGCCTCGGAGGGGCGCTCCTCGGGCGGCCGGGCGGCGAGGCCCGCGCGCATGTCGGCGCCCATGTCGGCCAGGAACTGGACGACCACGTCCTCCTTCGACGCGAAGTAGCGGAAGAACGTGCGCTTGGAGACCCCCGCGGTGGTCGCGATCTCGTCGACGGTGACCGCGTCGAAGCCCCTGAGGGCGAGCAGCTGGAGCGCTGCCTCGGTCAGCTCGGTCGCGACGAGCTGGCGTTTGCGCTGGGCGAGGGTGACGTCGGGGCGGGTGCTCACGGGGAGATGGTAACCCGGTGCCCTTGATGACACCAGGATGCGCACTTGACACTCGGTGACACCAGCGGCAGCGTGTGTCGTATGACCAAGAAGCAGAGCTGGACCGCCGACCGCATCCCGGACCAGACAGGACGGGTCTTCGTCGTCACCGGGGCCACCAGTGGCCTCGGCCTCGCGACGACCCGGGCGCTCGCCCGCCGGGGCGGGCGCGTGATCCTCGCGGTACGGGACGAGGAGAGGGGGCGCGCGGTCGTCGAGGGCCTGGTGACGGAGGAGGGCCCCCTGGACGCCCGCCTGCTCGACGTGCGGCGGCTCGACCTCGCCGACCTCGACTCGGTACGCGCCTTCGCCACCCGTCTGCACGAGGAGCACCGGCACCTCGACGTGCTCGTCAACAACGCGGGCGTGATGGCGCCGCCCCGCACCCTGAGCGCCCAGGGCCACGAGCTCCAGTTCGCCACCAACCACCTCGGCCACTTCGCCCTCACCGGGCTGCTCCTCGACCTGCTCGCCGCCGGGCGGGACCCCCGGGTGGTCACCGTCAGCTCGATCAACCACCGGCAGGGCCGCCTCCGGTTCGACGACCTCGACGGCGAGCACGGCTACGCGCCCATGGCCTTCTACAACCAGTCGAAGCTGGCCAACGCCGTCTTCGGCCGGGAGTTCCACCGCCGCCTGACCGGGGCCGGAAGCCCGGTCCGCAGCGTGCTCGCCCACCCCGGCTACACGGCGACGAGCCTCCAGACCCGGGACACGCGCGGCCTGACGCGGCTGGTCTTCGGCCGCATCGGCAACCCGCTGCTCGCCCAGTCCCCGGAGCGGGGCGCGCTGCCCCAGCTGTACGCGGCGACCGGGCCGGACGTGGCGGGCGGCGAGTTCATCGGCCCGGACGGTCCGGCCGAACTGCGGGGCGCGCCGACCCGCGTACGCCTCTCCGACGCGGCGGCCGATGCCGACACGGGGCGCCGGCTGTGGGAGGTGTCAGAGGGCCTGACGGGGGTGCGCTTCCCGCTCGTCACTGCCAGCTGACCGTGACCTGCCGGGTGTCGATCCGCATGCCCAGCGGCACCCGCCAGGAGTCCACGCACACGCGGTACGTCTGCGTCCGCGCGGTCCCGGCGGCGATCGGCGCCGGCAGGGGCTGGCTGGAGGTGAGCGTCGCCCAGTCGACGCCCAGGGCGCCGATGACGTGCGTGGCGAAGGCGACCGTGCCGGAGCGGGCCGCCGTGCCGCCGGTGTTCCTGAAGGTGACGGTCACCTGCTCGCACCAGCGCCGGTCGGCGTCCGCGAGGACGGGCGCGGAGACGGTCAGCGCGGCGGGCCGGGGCGCGGGGGTGGGGGACGGCGACGGCGAGGAGGGCGGGGTGGTCGGCGGGGCGGACGACGGCCCGGGGCCGCCGGTGCCGGGAGCGCCGGAGGGGGTACGGGGCGGGGTGCCGCTGCCGGCCCCCGGAGCCGTACTGGAGGTGCCGGAGCCGCCGGAGCCGCCGGGCGCGGAGGTCGTCGGAGCCGTACCGGACCCTGTACCGGAAGACCCCGTACCGGAGGAGCCCGTACCGGATGAGCCCGAGCCGCCCGGCGTGGCAGAGGAGTCGGAGGGGTCGGAGGCGTCGGACGAAGTCCCCGTACCCCCGCCCACCGCATCCGACGACGACGATGACGAAGAGGAAGACGCCGCTGGGGACGAACCCGACGGTGCAGGCGCCGGGGACGACGTGCTGGAGGTCGTCCCGCTCGCCGTGGGGCTGTCCAGGGGGATCAGCGTGACCGCGCCCGAGGGGGCGACCGCGCCTCTCGGGGAGGGGCCGGCGCCGACCGCCGCGTACCCCTCGCCGTCTCCTCCACCGCCACAGGCGGTCAGCGCCCCGCCGAGGCAGAGCGCCACCGCCACGAGTCCCGGCTTCCTTCGCCTCATGCATCACAGTGTGGCTGACGGATCGTCAGCAAGGCGTGGTTTTCGGGAAGTCAGTCGGAGATGAGGCCCTCGCGCAGCTGGGCCAGGGTGCGGGTGAGCAGCCGCGAGACGTGCATCTGGGAGATGCCGACCTCCTCGCCGATCTGCGACTGGGTCATGTTGGCGAAGAAGCGCAGCATGATGATCTGTCGCTCCCTCGGCGGGAGTTTGGCCAGCAGCGGCTTGAGCGACTCGCGGTACTCGACGCCTTCGAGCGCGGTGTCCTCGTAGCCGAGGCGGTCGGCGAGCGAGCCCTCGCCGCCGTCGTCCTCGGGGGAGGGCGAGTCGAGGGACGAGGCCGTGTAGGCGTTGCCGACCGCGAGGCCGTCGACGACGTCCTCCTCCGACACCCCGAGCACCGCGGCGAGTTCGGGGACGGTGGGGGAGCGGTCGAGCTTCTGCGCGAGCTCGTCGCTGGCCTTGGTGAGGGCGAGCCGCAGCTCCTGGAGCCGGCGCGGCACGCGCACCGACCAGGACGTGTCGCGGAAGAACCGCTTGATCTCGCCGACGACCGTGGGCATGGCGAACGTCGGGAACTCCACGCCCCGTTCGCAGTCGAAGCGGTCGATCGCCTTGATCAGGCCGATGGTGCCGACCTGGACGATGTCCTCCATCGGCTCGTTGCGGGAGCGGAAGCGGGCCGCCGCGTACCGCACGAGGGGGAGGTTGAGCTCGATGAGGGTGTCGCGGACGTAGGTCCGCTCCGGGCTGTCGGAGGCCGCGCCTTCGGTGTCGAGGGCGCGCAGCCGCAGGAACAGGGAGCGCGAGAGGGTGCGGGTGTCGAGGGCCCCGGACGAGACGACCACGGGCGGCGGAGGCGTGGCCTCCGCGCTCTCGGCCGCGGTCGGAGCCGTCGTCTGCGTGGGCACGGGAACGGGCGTGAGCGTGAGCACCTTCGAGCTGCCCAGTTCTGTGGACATGCCACCCCCTTGAGGTCGCGGACGGTCGCGGTGGCCGCGACCATCTGAGGAACGCAGCCACCACCTGAATACCGGCGGCGGGGCTGCGGCAAACTCGGTTCCAGCAGAATGTCACATGTCGGCAACACGCTGTAGTGACTTGTCGACAAGCAGACGGTGCATTTCCGCAGGAAACAAGGGGTGTACGGCATTTGGGGTGCCGCAGAACTGCTCCGAACCGGTCTACCCGTTTCGGTTACGCCTCGATTCTGTTTGCGGATCTCAAACGCGCGAAGCTGCGGGCGAGGAGCCTTGACACGTGCATCTGCGAGACGCCGAGTTCCTGACTGATCTGAGACTGGGTCAAGTTGCTGTAGTAGCGCAGCATCAGGATCCGCTGCTCGCGCTCGGGCAGCTGGACGAGCAGGTGCCGGACGAGGTCCCGGTGCTCGACGCCGGCCAGCGCGGGGTCCTCGTAGCCGAGCCGGTCGAGCAGTCCGGGCAGCCCGTCGCCCTCCTGCGCGGCCTCCAGGGAGGTCGCGTGGTACGAGCGTCCGGCCTCGATGCAGGCGAGCACCTCGTCCTCGCCGATCCGCAGCCGCTCGGCGATCTCGGCGGTCGTGGGGGAGCGGCCGTGAGCGGTCGTCAGGTCCTCCGTGGCGCCGTTCACCTGGACCCACAGCTCGTGCAGCCTGCGCGGCACGTGCACGGTCCGGACGTTGTCGCGGAAGTACCGCTTGATCTCGCCGACGACCGTGGGCATGGCGAAGGTCGGGAACTGCACGCCACGGTCGGGGTCGAAGCGGTCGATGGCGTTGATCAGGCCGATGGTGCCGACCTGGACGACGTCCTCCATCGGCTCGTTGCGGGAGCGGAAGCGGGCCGCCGCGTACCGCACGAGGGGGAGGTTGGCCTCGATGAGGGCCCCGCGTACGCGGTGGTGCTCGGGCGTGCCCGGTTCCAGGTGCTTGAGCTGCCCGAAGAGCACCTGGGTGAGGGCGCGGGTGTCGGCGCCACGGGTGCTCTGGGGGCGCGGGCGCGGGGTCTCCGCGCCCGCCTCGTGCTGGGGCGGGACCTGTGGCGCTGTACTGGCCGGCACGTTCACGCCACCCCTTTGGCTGGTCTTGCTGGTCGACTGGGTCAACTACGGTCAACTCATCCGTCAAAAGCGGTCATAGCATCACAAGACATGTCCACTGTGTGCAAGCACCGTATAGCCACGTGTTGAGGGCATGTTGGAGCAAAAAGGGGAGGCCAGGGGCGGCCGGGGGGTGCTCGGGGGGAGGCGGGAAACCCACGAGGCCCCCCGCCGTGACGGCGGGGGGCCTCGACAGAGGTGTGTCTAGAACGCGTAGTCGGCGATCACCCAGGTGGCGAACTCGCGCCACTGGGCGACACCCGCCTGGTGCGCGGGGTGCTCCAGGTAGCGCTGGAGGGCGTCCTTGTCCTCGACGGCCGAGTTGATGGCGAAGTCGTACGCGATCGGCCGGTCCGTGATGTTCCAGTCGCACTCCCAGAACCTCAGCTCGGGGATCTGCTCGCCGAGCGCGCGGAACGCCTCGACGCCGGCGACGACGCGCGGCTCGTCGCGCTCGACACCCTCGTTGAGCTTGAAGAGGACCAGATGGCGGATCACGGAGAGGGCTCCTAGTTGATGAGTTCCGTCATGAACTCGCCGACGCCCTGCGCGGCACCGGCAATGCCCTCGAACCCTACTCCCACGAGATCCGCCGCCCGCTCTGGGGAGTTGATGATCGTGTACAGCACAAAGACCGCGACCGCGTACAGCGCGACCTTCCTCGCTTGCACCACTGTTCAGCCCTCCCTGTCCCCCGCCGTACGAACCGCGCCACTCTAACCGAGCCTTTATGGACCAAGGGCCCGGAGATCGAGGCCTTTTGCCGCCCCCCGGAAGAGTGACGGGCGAGCAGTATGGATGTCGAGCCCGGAGGATCTGGCAGGAATCCGAAGGGCTTCTGGAACCGGCCCGCACTGCGGGGTCCGCGCCGCGAGCTTCCCCCCTGACTGCGGCGCAGGACTTGTAGGTCCGGTTCTCATCGGGGGGAGCGGCTTGTCCCCCCGATGCCGTTCCCCCCGTCCTACGGAGAAGGCCCCGGCCCGCGCCCTGCGCGCGGACCGGGGCCTTTCCCGTACGTACGCGCCCGCGGGCATGCGGGGGATACGCCGAAGGGCCCGGTGCTGATGCACCAGGCCCTTCGATCGAAGCGGTAGCGGAGGGATTTGAACCCTCGGTGACTTGCGCCACACTCGCTTTCGAGGCGAGCTCCTTCGGCCGCTCGGACACGCTACCGAGAGAGAGCTTAGCCGAAACTGGCGCTGCGATGAAATCCGTATCGACGCGCAGGTCGGAGCGGTGGTCAGCGGGTGCGGAAGAAGGCCGTCAGCTGCTCCGCGCACTCCTCGCCGAGGACGCCGTGGATCACCTCGGGGCGGTGGTTGAGCCGCCGGTCCCGTACGAGGTCCCAGAGCGAGCCCGCCGCGCCCGCCTTCTCGTCGAGCGCGCCGAACACCACCCGCTCGACCCGCGACTGGACGAGCGCGCCGGCGCACATCACGCACGGCTCCAGGGTGACGACGAGCGTGCAGCCCGTCAGACGCCACTCCCCGGTCGCCGCGGCCGCCCGCCGCAGGGCGAGGACCTCGGCGTGGGCGGTCGGGTCGCCGGCCGCCTCCCGCTCGTTGTGCGCGCGGGAGAGGACCGTGCCGTCCGGGGCGAGCACGACCGCGCCCACCGGTACGTCACCGGCGGGCGCGGCCGCGTCGGCCTCGGCGAGGGCGAGCCGCATGGCGTCCCGCCAGGGGTCCCGTACGGGATCGGCGCCGGGCAGCCGTACGGGATCGGCGCCGGGCGTCGGTACGGGGTCGGGGTCGGGGTCGGGGACTGCGTGGGCCACTAGCGGACGGCCTCCAGGACCTCCGCGGCGCCCAGCGCGTCCGCGATCACCGCGAGCGCGTCGCTGTCGAGCGCCCGGAGCTCGCGCTCCGAGAGACCGAGGTCCGCGAGGACCAGCGCGTCGCCCACGGGAGCGGCCGGCACGGCCTCGGCGGCCGGTCCCGCCCGCTCGTCGTCGTCATCGTCGGCGTCGGAAGCGAGGGGTTCCCCGTCCTCCGTGCCGTCCAGGTCCAGCGACTCCAGCTCGTCGAGCTCGGCGTCGAGGTCGTCGCCGAGGATCTCCCGGGTGAGGATCTCCCCGTACGAGGAACGGGCGGCGGCGGCGCCGTCGGAGACGTAGATCCGAGGGTCTTCCTCACCCTCGATCCGGACGACCCCGAACCACGCGTCCTCCTGCTCGATGTAGACGATCACCGTGTCGTCGTCCGAGGCCTCACGGGCGAGCTCGGCCAGATCCGACAGGGTCTCCACGTCGTCGAGCTCCGTGTCGCTCGCTTCCCACCCGTCTTCGGTGCGCGCGAGCAGTGCGGCGAAGTACACCTGACTCTCTCCCACTGATCAGAGGTGTGACGTTCCGGCGGCGCGCTCCTGATGCCCCGCCCAATCGGCATCGTGACAGAAACAGGGCGCTCAGGAGAGGTCTTCGGCTCTTGCGTCGTGCATCAGTCTGAAGGGCACCGCCATCGGGCGGGCGTGCGACCCCGGCGCACACAGGGGGCGCACGGCGGGCCGTGCCGGGCGGTCTCACCAGCGGAAGGTCCGCATGCGCATGGCCTGACGCATCCGGGCGGCCCGGGCGCGCCGCGGCTGCACGCGCTCGCGCAGCGCCTTGGCCTCGTTCAGCTCGCGGAGGAACTGGGCGCGGCGCCTGCGGCGCTGCGCGTCGGTCTCCGGTGCCGGTCGATCGGCCGCCCCCTCGGCGGCTTCCTCGGCCGGTTCTTCCAGGTCGGGCATCGGCCACACCACCCCATCGCTGGGTCCCTGTGCCCCCACCTTCCCCCAGCGGCGTGGGTCGACGCCAGTGCGGGGCGGGCTACTGTTGAGTCATGCGTCTCCACGTCGTCGACCACCCTCTGGTCGCCCACAAGCTCACCACCCTGCGCGACAAGCGCACGGACTCCGCGACCTTCCGCCGTCTCGCCGACGAGCTGGTCACCCTGCTCGCCTACGAGGCCACCAGGGACGTGCGGACCGAGCAGGTCGACATCGAGACCCCCGTCACGCCCACGACCGGTGTGAAGCTCTCGTACCCCCGTCCGCTGGTGGTCCCGATCCTGCGTGCCGGGCTCGGCATGCTCGACGGCATGGTCCGCCTGCTCCCGACGGCCGAGGTCGGCTTCCTGGGCATGATCCGCAACGAGGAGACGCTGGAGGCGTCGACCTACGCCACGCGGATGCCGGAGGACCTCTCGGGGCGCCAGGTGTACGTCCTGGACCCGATGCTGGCGACCGGCGGCACGCTGGTCGCGGCGATCCGGGAACTGATCAAGCGCGGCGCCGACGACGTGACCGCGGTCGTGCTCCTCGCCGCCCCGGAGGGCGTCGAGATCATGGAGCGCGAGCTCGCGGGCACGCCGGTGACCGTCGTGACGGCCTCGGTCGACGAGCGGCTCAACGAGAACGGCTACATCGTCCCGGGCCTGGGCGACGCGGGCGACCGCATGTACGGCTCCGCCGAGTAGCAGTCACAGCCGGCTCCGCCGAGGAGAAGTCGCAGCCGGCTCCGCCGAGCAGCAGCGGCTTCTCTCAGCACTTTCCGGTCGGTACGGGCGCGGGCTTGGTGAGGGCGACCAGGGCCGCGTCCGCCGTCGTCTTCGGGGACAGCGTCTTGAACGCCGTCCCGATGATGAGGTCGACGTCCGCCGTGGCCCGGGTGTCCGTCTTGGTCGTGGCGCCCTTGAGCTGGGTGCCGAGGACCGGGAAGGCGCCCTTGGTCGCCGCGGGCGCGCCGAGCAGCAGCCCCGCGCCGGGGACCTTCTTGTCGAAGGCGGCGGGAGCGTTCCCCACCTTGCCGATCTTGAAGCCGCGCTTCTTGAGCTCGTCCGCGGTCGTCTTGGCGAGTCCGCTGCGCGGGGTCGCGTTGTAGACGTTGACCGTGATCTGGCCGGGCTTGGGGAGGGCGGCGGCGGGCGGGGTCGTCGCCTTGGCCACGGGCTTGCAGTCGGCCTGTTTCCCGGCGGTCGTCTTCTTGCCCTCGTCGCCGGAGAAGACGTCGACGAGCTGGAGCGTGCCCCAGCCGGCCGCGCCCAGAACGACCACGGAGGCCGCGGCCGCGAGGATGATCCGGCGCCGGCGGTGGGGGCGGCGCATGCGCGGGTAGACATCCCCCGTGATGCGGTACTTTCCGCCCATTCCGGGGGGAGTGAGCATGCTCATGAACGCAGCGTAATGCCGCCCGTCGGCGATGCCTACTTGATGATCATGTGATCGCGTCCGGATGGGGGCGAACTGACCCCGAAAGGGTCAGCCGCGGGTCACTCGGCGGTCAGTCCATTTCCAGGACGCGGGCGTGCAGCACCTGGCGCTGCTGGAGCGCCGCGCGGACGGCGCGGTGCAGTCCGTCCTCGAGGTAGAGGTCGCCGCGCCACTTCACGACGTGCGCGAAGAGGTCGCCGTAGAAGGTGGAGTCCTCGGCGAGCAGCGTCTCCAGGTCCAGCTGGCCCTTGGTGGTGACGAGCTGGTCGAGGCGGACCGGGCGCGGGGCGACGTCAGCCCACTGCCGGGTGCTTTCCCGGCCGTGGTCGGGATACGGCTTTCCGTTTCCGATGCGCTTGAAGATCACACGGAAAGCCTACCGGGCGAGCGGCTCCCGGCGCAGCCACGCGAGGGCGGTGGGATGCTGGTGCGAACCGTGACAAAAGCGAAATCAAGGTGCCGTCATGAGCGTCAGTGAGCAGAGCGCGCAGCCGCCCGCCCCCCTTGCCGGGCCCGCCGCCGACATCGCCGCCGGGTACGCCTTCGACGGTGCGGCACTCGATCTGGGGGCGCTGCTCTGGGACGGTGCATGTCACCCGGACGCGCCGGTGCGCATCCCGCTGCCGATGCTCAACCGCCACGGTCTGGTCGCCGGCGCCACCGGCACCGGCAAGACGAAGACGCTCCAGCTGATCGCCGAGCAGCTCTCGGCCCATGGCGTGCCGGTCTTCCTCGCCGACATCAAGGGCGACGTCTCGGGGATCTCGGCCCCCGGCGCGGACGGCGAGAAGGTGCGGGAGCGGGCCGCCCAGGTCGGCCAGGAGTGGCGGGGTACGGGCTTCCCCTGCGAGTTCTACGGGCTCGGGGGCATCGGCCCCGGCATCCCGGTGCGGGCCACGGTGACCAGCTTCGGCCCGGTCCTGCTCTCCAAGGTGCTCCAGCTCAACCGGACGCAGGAGCAGTCGCTCGGCCTGATCTTCCACTACGCCGACTCCAAGGGCCTGGAGCTCGTCGACCTCAAGGACCTGCGGGCGGTGGTGGCCTTCCTGGTCTCGGACACCGGGAAGGCCGAACTGAAGGGGATCGGCGGGCTCTCGACGGTGACGGCCGGGGTGATCCTGCGGTCCATCACGGCGTTCGAGCAGCAGGGCGCGGGGGAGTTCTTCGGGGAGCCGGAGTTCGACACGAACGAGTTCCTGCGGACGGCGGCGGACGGGCGGGGGACCGTCTCGGTCCTGGAGCTGCCGGCCGTGCAGGACAAGCCGCAGCTGTTCTCGACCTTCCTCATGTGGATGCTGGCGGACCTCTTCAACGACCTTCCGGAGGTCGGCGACCTGGAGCAGCCGAAGCTGGTCTTCTTCTTCGACGAGGCGCACCTGCTGTTCAAGGGGGCGTCGAAGGCGTTCCTGGAGTCGATCACGCAGACGGTCCGGCTGATCCGCTCGAAGGGCGTGGGGATCTTCTTCGTGACCCAGACGCCGAAGGACGTTCCCTCGGACGTGCTCGCCCAGCTCGGCAACCGGGTGCAGCACGCGCTGCGCGCGTTCACCCCGGACGACGCGAAGGCCCTGAAGGCGACGGTGCGGACCTTCCCGAACTCCCCGTACGACCTGGAGGAGGTGCTCACGGGCCTCGGTACGGGCGAGGCGGTGGTCACCGTACTGAGCGAGAAGGGCGCGCCGACGCCGGTGGCGGCGACGCGGCTGCGGGCGCCCGAGTCGCTGATGGGGCCGATCGACGCGGCCGCCCTGGACGCCGCCGTGAAGGGGTCGCCGCTGTACGGGCGGTACGCGCAGGCGGTGGACCGGGAGTCGGCGTACGAGCGGCTGACGGCGGAGCAGCGGGCGGCGGAGGCGGCGGCGCTCGAAGCGGCGGCGAAGGAGGCCGAGAAGGAGGCCGAGAAGGGCGGGACGGCGTCCGGACAGCAGGGAGCGAGGGCTCCGAAGCCGGAGCCCTCGCTCGCCGAACAGGTGGTGGGCAGTGGGATCTTCAAGTCCCTCGCCCGGTCGGTCGGCACCCAGCTGGGCCGGGAGATCAGCCGCTCGATCTTCGGGACGGCCCGCCGGAGGCGCTGACCTCCCCGTGGACCGCGTGCTACTCGGTGACCTCGTGGTGGTCGTCGTGCAGGCCGCCGCCGCTGCCCGCGTCACCGGTGGTCGGAACGGAGACGACCGGCTTGCGCAGGGAGGAGATGTCGTGGGCGTAGGTGCCCACGGCGTTGGCGATGACGTCGATGTTGACGTCGAAGGCCTTCATGTTGATGTTGCGGATGTCGTCGCCCTTGGCGTGGTAGTTCACGTCGTACGCGACGCCCGCCTCGCCGCCGTACTTGGCGGCCTGGGCGGCGGTCTTGATGCCCTCGGCGCCGGTGAAGGTGCCGCCGGAGGGGATGCCGACCGCGATGAACGGGCCGTAGTCGGAGCGGCCGGTGAAGTCGGTGCCCTCGTGCGGGACCCCGCGCTGGTCCATGAAGTCGTTGATGTCGCGCTCCAGCTGGGCCGAGCCCTCCGGGCCCGCCTCGGCGCCGACGCCGTCGGAGTTGTCGCCGTCGTACACGAACAGGCCGTAGTTCGGCGAGGCGATCATGTCGAAGTTGAGGTAGAGCTTGATCTCGCTCTTGTCGAGCGCGGTGAGGTTGTCCACGTAGTGCTCGGAGCCGAGGAGGCCGTTCTCCTCCGCGGACCACCAGGCGAAGCGGACCTTGTTGCGGACCTTGTCCTTCGACTTGGCGAGCTCCAGGGCGGTCTGGAGGAGGCCGGCGGAGCCGGAGCCGTTGTCGTTGATGCCGGGGCCGGCGGTGACGGAGTCGAGGTGCGAGCCGAGCATCACGGTGTTGGCGGCGTTGCCGCCCCTGGTCTCCGCGATGACGTTGTTGGTGGAACGCTTCTCCTGGAGCTGGCGGATCTCCACGGAGAGCGAGACCGGGCCGTTCGCGAGGTCGGTGGTGAGCGCCGTGCCCTCGGCCAGGGTGAGACCGCCGGTCGGGAGCTTCCCGGAGGCGGGGTCGCCGAGGGTGCCGGAGAGGACGCCGTCGACGTTGTTGTAGACGAGGGCGGCGGCGGCGCCGGCCGTGGCGGCGTTCTGCTGCTTGATGGCGAAGCTGCAGCCACCGCGCTTGATCAGGGCGATCTTGCCGGTGAAGGTGCCGGAGGCGAAGTCGCCCGGCTCGCAGCCGGTGGTGCCGTCGGCGTCGACGGGCACGGCCGCGAGGGCCGCCGTGAGGCCGCCGACCGGGGTGGACTTGGTGTACGTCATCGCCTTGACGTCGAGCGTGCGGGGCGCGGGCGAGACGACGGAGGCCTTCTCGGCGAGCGTCTCCGTGAAGAGGAACTCGAACTTCTGGTACCGGACGTCGTAGCCGGCCTTCTTGAGCTGCGTGTAGACGTACGCGGCGGAGGCGTCGTGCCCCAGCGAACCGGCCGCGCGGTTGCCGCCGGCCGAGTCGGCTATCGCCTGGAACTTCTGCAGGTGCTTGAAGGCGTCCTGGCCGGAGGTCTCGCGGACCAGCTTCTTCGCCAGCTTGGCGGCGTCGCGGGCCGGCGCGGCCGCGGGGTCCTGGCCGGCGGTGGCGGGAGAGGCGAGCACCAGCGGGGTGGCGAGGGCGGCGGCGGCCAGAATGGCCGCGGCACGGCGCTGGGTTGCGTTCACAGAAGTCCTTCCCGGTACGGACGAGGTTGAGGGGAAGTTAGCGATCTCAGGGGGGTTCTGTGAACAGGTTCTGCGCAATTCCTGTCACCTTGAGCAGGATTGACATCTGGAATTATCAATTCCCGGATGATTTGCTGCTCTTGGTGGCTTTCGCCGCCTTCGCGGCGGCCTTCATCTCCTGCTTGTGGGCGCGCACCTTCGCGAGCGACTCGGGCCCGGTGATGTCGGCGGCCGAGCGGTACGAGCCCTGCTCGCCGTACGGCCCCGCCGCCTCCCGCCAGCCCGTGGGCCGCACCCCGTACTGCTTGCCGAGCAGCGCCAGGAAGATCTGCGCCTTCTGCTTCCCGAAGCCGGGCAGCGCCTGGAGCCGCGCGAGCAGCTCCTTCCCGGTGGCCGCGTCCGCCCAGACGGCCTCGGCGTCGCCCCCGTACTCCTCGACCAGGAACCGGCAGAGCTGCTGCACGCGCTGGGCCATCGAGCCCGGGTAGCGGTGCACGGCCGGCTTCTCGGAGAGCAGCGCGGCGAACTCCTCCGGGTCGCGGACGGCGATCTCGTGGGCGTCGAGATCGTCCGCCCCGAGCCGTGAGGCGATCGTGTACGGGCCGGAGAACGCCCACTCCATCGGGACCTGCTGGTCCAGGAGCATGCCGACGAGCGCGGCGAGCGGCGAACGCCCGAGCAGCTCGTCGGCCTCGGGCTGCTGGGCGAGATGGATCTCGGGGGCCTGGGGCTTGGTGCTCATGAACCGATCATCCCGCCCGCGCCGGGCGTCCGCCCGGTGGGTTCACCCCATCGCGAAGCGGTCCAGGGCCGCCAGGACCAGCTTCCGGGTCTGCTCGCCGCCCAGGTGGCCGGCGTCCTCGACCACGTGCAGTTCGGCGTCCGGCCAGGCGCGGGAGAGCTCCCAGGCGGTGGCGAGCGGGCCGCCCATGTCGAGCCTGCCGTGGATCAGGACGCCGGGGATTCCGGCGAGCCGGTGCGCGTCGCGGATCAGGGCGCCCTCCGCCAGCCAGGCGCCGTGGGCGAAGTAGTGCGAGCAGATCCGGACGAAGCCGAGCCGGGTGTCGTCGACCCGGTCGGTGTACGGGGTGCCCTGGCCCTCCATCGACAGGACGGCGTCCTCCCAGGCGCACCAGTCGGCCGCCGCCTTCTCCCGTACGGCCCTGTCGGGGTCGTTCATCCGGGCGGCGTACGCGCTCACGAGCTCGGCGGCCCCGTCGGTCGCGGCCCCGTCGACCCCGGCGCGGAAGCGGTCGTGGGCCTCCGGGAAGAACCGGCCGACGCCCTCGTACAGCCAGGCCGTCTCGGAGCGGCGGGTGGTCGTGACGGCCGCGATGACGATCTCCGTGACGCGCTCCGGGTACGCCTCCGCGTACGCCAGGATCAGCGTGGAGCCCCAGGAGCCGCCGTACAGCAGCCAGCGGTCGATCCCGAGGTGCTCGCGCAGCCGCTCCATGTCGGCCACCAGGTGCGCGGTGGTGTTCACGGACAGGTCGGCGGCCGGGTCGCTCGCGTGCGGGGTGGAGCGCCCGCAGCCGCGCTGGTCGAAGAGGACGACCCGGTACGCCGCCGGGTCGAAGTAGCGCCGGTTGCGCGGCGAGGACCCGGAGCCCGGCCCGCCGTGCACGACGAGCGCGGGCCTGCCCGCCGGGTTGCCGGACACCTCCCAGTGGACGAGGTTGCCGTCGCCCACGTCGAGCAGGCCCTGGTCGTACGGTGCGGTCTCGGAGTACATCCGACCGAGGCTACCGACCCCGGACGCGCACCGCCGGGTCCTCGCACCATTCCAGGAGCGAGGCCCATTCCCCGTACCCCGAATCGGGGTTGAGGTGCGCGCCGCCCGGGACGTGGTCCGTGTCGAGGCCGAGCGGGGTGCCGTAGTGGACGTCGGCGCCCTCGGGGCAGTACGGGTCGCCGTCCCCGTACACGAGCCGGGCCGCCAGGCCCTTCTCCGCCAGGTCGAGGCCGTCGGCGAACGCGGCGATCTCCGGGATGGACGCGGTCACCGGCGGCGAGGGCGGGGCGACGAGCAGCACCCGGTCGGCGGCCGGCCGCCGCTCCCCGGCCCGCAGCCACAGCAGCACCGACAGGCTGTGCGCGAGGACCGTGAACTCGCCCTCGGCCGGGCGCTTCCCGTGCTCCTCCAGGGCCGCGAGCCAGTCCGCGAGGACGGGCGCGTCCGCCTCGGGCAGCTGCGGGTAGCGCACCTCGTGGCCGCGCGCCCGCAGCTCCCCGGCGAGCCAGTGCTGCCAGTGGCCGGCGGGACGGTGGTTCTGGAAGCCGTGCAGGATCAGGTACGTGGTCATGGCACGATCCTGCGACCGCCGCCCGCTCCCGGTCCACCACCGTCCACGGAGCGGGCGCGGGAACCGGCGGACGGTCAGCCCCGCAGGGTCAGCAGCTCCCGTACGCCCGCCTTCAGGCGCTCGCTCGACAGCTCCTGCTCGACCGTCAGGTGGTGCATGACGTCCGGCGAGAACGAGGCGAGCGTCAGGTGCGCGAGGAGCGTGGCGTCGGAGCCGGGCCTCAACTCCCCGATGAGCAGCGCGACATGGGTGTGCATCACCCGGTAGGCACCGCTGTGGTAGCGGGCGCGGGGCGCCGCGGAGTGGGCGGCGAGCAGGATCTCGCGCTGCTCGCCGACCCGGTCGACGAGCGCGTCGAGGAAGGCGTCGAGCCGCTCGGCGGCCGGGGCGCCGGGCCCGAGCGGCGGCGGGCCGCTCATGTACGCCTCCTGGAACTGGCGCTCGCGGTCGTCGAGCAGGGCCCACAGGAGCTGGGAGACGTCGCCGAAGCGGCGGTAGACGGTGCCGACGCCGATGCCGCTGGCGTGGGCGACCTGGTTCATGGTGACGGCCTCGGGGCCGTCCTCGGCGACGATCCGGGCGGCCGCGTCGAGGATCTTGCGCCGGTTGCGGGCGGCGTCGGCGCGCTCGGGGGCGGGGCCGCCGCCGACGGTGGGGAGCAGGCTGAGCATCGGCGCCGCCGCGTTCCCGCTCTGCGGTTCTCTCGTGCTCATCTGCCGGCTCCTGTCCTTCGTGCGTTCGTCCGCGCTCGCCCGTGTTCCCCCGCGTTCCCTCGGCCGCTCCTTGAAGTGAGCATACCTGCTGCCCTTGCAAACCGGATAGCAATCCGTTTAACCTCGAACCATCGAAGCGGAAAAGAATCCGGTTGAGGGAGTTCGTCATGTCCGTCAAGGTCGCCGTCATCTACTACTCGGCCACCGGTGCCGTCCACCAGCTCGCCCAGGCCGTCGCCGAGGGCGCAGAGAAGGCCGGCGCGGAGGTCCGCCTGCGCCGGGTGTCCGAGCTCGCCCCCGACGCCGCCATCGACGCGAACCCGGCCTGGCGCGCCCACGTCGACGCCACGGGTGACGTGGAGACCGCCACGCTGGACGACCTGGAGTGGGCCGACGCGTACGCGCTGGGTTCCCCGACCCGCTTCGGCAACGTCGCCGCCCAGCTCAAGCAGTACGTCGACACCTCGGGCGGCCTGTGGCAGCGCGGCGTCATGGCGGACAAGGCCGCCACCGCCTTCACCAGCGCCCACAACGTCCACGGCGGCAACGAGTCGACGCTGCTCGCGCTCTACAACACCTTCCACCACTGGGGCTCGGTCATCGTCTCGCCCGGCTTCACCGACCCGGCCGTGTACGCGGCCGGCGGCAACCCCTACGGCACCTCCCACCCCGGCGCCAACGGCGCCCCGGAGGAGAACGTCCTCCAGGCCGCCCGGTACCAGGGCGCCCGCCTGACGCGGATCGCGAAGCGCCTGAAGGGCCTCGCGGACGACTGACGACTGGCGACTGAGTACGTGAGAAATGCCGAGCGCCCCCGGGGACATCCCGGGGGCGCTCGGCGTCTCTGGTCAGGGTGGCTCTATGCCAGCGACAGGAAGAGCTTCTCCAGGCGCGCCCGCATGGCATCGCGGTCCTCGCCGTTCTTCCGGCCGTCCTCGATGTCGGTCAGGCACTGCTGGAGCCCGGTCGCGATGATCGCGAACCCGGCCCGGTCGAGGGCGCGGGAGGCGGCGGCGAGCTGGGTCACGACCTCCTCGCAGTCGCGCCCCTCCTCGATCATCCGGATCACGCCGGCGATCTGGCCCTGGGCCCGGCGCAGCCGGTTCAGTACGGCCTTGAGCTCCGCGCCCGCGAGATCGAGTTCCACGATGACTCCTCCACAGATACCCCAGGGGGTAATTTACTCCCCAGCACGGGGCTACGCCGAAGACCAAGGATGACACTTGCGGCGAGGCTCGGGAGGTGTCGTGCGTCTCAGGCGGCGTAGCGGCGGAGGAACATCTCGACCCCGTCCGTGACGAGCCGCTCGCTCAGCCCCTCGGCGAGCTCCGTCCCGTACTGCTCGAAGACCATCTGCGGGAAGACCAGCAGCGAGTAGAGCTGGAGGACCGCGACCTCCAGGTCGGGGATCTCCAGGAGGCCCCGGTCGGCGAGGGCGCGCAGCGCGTCCGCGACGGCGGGGTGGTGGCCGGCCGGGCCGTGGGCGCGCCAGGCGCGGCCCAGCTCGGGGAATCGGTGGAGCTCGGTGGCGACGAGCGTGCGCAGGGCGCGGCCCTCGTCGTCGGCGCGTACGGCCCGGGCCCAGGCGTGGCCGGCGTCGGTGAGGGCGGCCTTGAGCGCGTCGGGCCCCTCGGCGGCGACGAGCAGCGCGAGGTCCGGCCCTTCCGCGCCCTCTCCCGAGGCCAGGGGCTCGTCGAGGGCGCCGGCGACGACGGCGGTGAAGAGCGCTTCCTTGCTGCCGAAGTGGTTGTAGACGGTGACCTTGGAGACGCCCGCCTCGGCGGCGATGGCGTCCATGCCGACGCCGAAGCCCTCGCGGAGGAAGAGGTCGCGGGCGGCCCGTACGACGGCCTGCCGCTTGCGGGCGGCGCGGGCCCCGGTGGGTGCGGGCTTGGATGCGGCGGGACCGTCCGAGGGCTGCGCGTTCATACCGGTCACCCTACAACCGAACTGTACCGTTGAGTTCAACTGTACTGTGCCGTACAGTTCAGTTATGACGGCTCACCCGGACGCCCAAGCCCACACCCCTGCCCACTCCACACCTTCCGCCCCCGCCACCCCTGGCCACTCGGCCCCCCAGCACCCCCACGGCGACCCGCATCCCCGCCGCTGGACGGCCCTCGCCCTGATCTGCGCGGCCCAGTTCATGCTGATCCTCGACGTCACCGTCGTGAACGTCGCGCTGCCCGCCCTCTCCGCCGACCTCGACCTCGGGCGCACCGCCCTGACCTGGGTCGTCACCGCGTACACGCTCTGCTTCGGCGGGCTCATGCTCCTCGGCGGCCGCCTCGCCGACGCCCTGGGCGCCCGCCGCGTCCTCCTCGCCGGACTCGCCCTCTTCACCACGGCGTCCCTGGTCTGCGGCCTCGCGGCGAACGCCCCCGTGCTGCTCGGCGGCCGCATCGCCCAGGGCATCGGCGCCGCGCTCCTCTCCCCGGCCGCGCTCGCCCTCGTCACGACCGCCTTCCACGGCGCCGAGCGGGCCAAGGCCCTCGGCGCCTGGGCGGCGATCGGCGGCACCGGCTCGGCCGTCGGCGTCCTGCTCGGCGGCGCCCTCACGGAAGGACCGGGCTGGCCCTGGGTCTTCTACGTCAACGTCCCGGTGGGCCTGGCCCTGCTGGCCGCGCTCCCGCGCGTCCTCCCCGCGGACACCGCCGCCCGTTCCCGTACGCACACCCGCCTGGACGTCCCCGGCGCCCTCCTCGTGACCACGGCCACCGGCGCGCTCGTGTACGGCCTCGTGCAGGCGGGCGACTCCGGCTGGGCCTCCGCGGCGACCCTGCTGCCGCTGCTCGGCGCGCTCGCGCTCTACGGGGTCTTCGCCGCGGTCGAGCGGGCGAGCAGCGCCCCGCTGATGGACCTGAGGATGCTGAAGCGGCGCCCGGTCGTGGCGGGCTCCCTGCTCATGCTGGTCGCGACGGCGCTGCTGATCTCGTTCTTCTTCCTGGGCTCGATGCAGCTCCAGCACGTCTACGGCCTCGGGGCCCTCCGCACCGGCCTGCTCTTCCTCCCGATCGCCCTGACCACCGCGATCGGCGCCCACCTCGGCTCGCGCCTGGTGACGACGGCGGGCCCGCGCGCCTGCGCCACCGGCGGCCTGGCCCTGGCGGCCCTCGGCTGCCTGCCGCTGACCTTCCTCACCCCGGGCGCCAACCCCTGGGCCACCCTCCTGCCGGCCCTCGCCACGGCCTCCTTCGGCCTGGGCGCGGTCTTCGTCGCGGCGACCACCACCTCCCTCGGCCTGATCGCCCCGCACGAGGCCGGCCTCGCCTCCGGCATCGTCAACACCTTCCACGAGGTCGGCGGCTCCATCGGCATCGCCGCCGTGTCCACCCTCGCCCTCACCGCCACGACGGAGGCGACGCCGGCCGGCTTCACGGCGGCCTTCACCCTCTGCACGGCAGCGGCGGCCGCGGCGGCCCTGGCCGCCCCCTTCCTCATCCCCCGGGGCACCCCCCGCCCGACGGGCGGCCCCCACGGGATGCACTGAGGAAGGGAGCCAGGTCGCCCTCTCAGCCCTGCCTTCAGTCCTGCCTTCAGTCCTGGCTCGGACCGCCCTCGTCGACCGGCCGGATCACCACCGCGTACTCGGGGGAGCCGGCCGGGACCGGGCAGCGGGCCACCTGGGCGGCGATCTCCGTGACGCGGTCCAGTGAGGCGCAGTCGAGGAGCCAGTAGCCGGCGAGGACTTCCTTGGTCTCCGCGTACGGGCCGTCGGTGACGACCGGCCTGCCCTCCCCGTCCACCGTCACGAAGCGGGTCGTGGACGGGGCGGCGAGGCCCTGGGCGTCGAGCATCTCGCCACGGGCGGTCAGCTCGGTGTTGATCGCGTTCATGTGCTCGAACATCGTCTTGAGCGCCGCCTTGTCCCAGGCGGGGCTCCCGGCGGAGCCGCGGCCCACCATCGCCTCGTAGTCGGCCTGCGAGCCCTGCACCATCACCAGGTACTTCATGACGTCCTCCTAGCCTCCGGGTTCCGTTTCTGCCCTTTCGCAGGAGAGTCGGAGCCGGCGGACGGTTCTCGACACCGCGCGGACAACAGCCGGAAAGACGGGAGAAATCACCCGACCGACCCATGATTCCAGGGTGCACGCACTCAGCTTCTCCACCGCCTTCATCGCCTTCTTCTCCGTCGTCGGCCCGCCCAAGGTGCTCCTCTCGTTCGCCGGCCTCGCCCAGATCCACTCCGCCCGCCAGCTGCGCTCCATCGCCCTCGTCTCCTCGGGCCTGGCCGTCCTCGTCGGAGTGGGCACCGGCATCACGGCCCCGTGGCTGCTCGATCTCTTCCACATCAGCACGCCCGCGCTCATGCTCGCGGGCGGCGTCATCTTCTTCCTCTACGCCCTCGGGCTCGTCCTCGGTCTCCACATCGGCCCCGTCAGCGTCCACCAGGACGCCCCGGACCTGGTCAGCGGAGTGCGCGAGCTGCTCACGCCGTACGTCGTGAGCCCCCTCGCCATGACGGCGATCCTCATCGGGGGCGCCTCCGGCGACTCCTTCGGCTGGCGCTCGACCGTCGTCCTCGCGTACGCGGCCGTCATCGCCCTCGACCTGGCCTGCGTCCTGCTCCTCGCCGGCGTCCTGCGCCGAGCCAAAGGAACCACCATCGAGCTCCTCGGCCGGCTCCTCGGCCTGCTGCTCGCCGCGGTCGGCGTCGACCTCGTCCTCAACGGCCTCGCCGAGCTGGGGGTCCCCGGACTCGGCGACACCGAGTAGGCGGGTGCCGGTGATCAGGTCGCGGCGAGCTCCCGTTCCAGGGGCGTACGGAACCGGGGTGTCACGCGTACGTCCCCCACCCACGCCGCCAGCCGCTCCGCCTCCGCCCCGATCGCCCGCTCCGCCTCCCGGCCCACGTCGGCCAGCAGGCGGCGGGCGATCACCCCGTCCGGCCGCTGCGCCCACACCCCGACGATCCGGCCGTCCCACCACACCGTCGGCGCGATGTTCCCGCTGCGGTCGTACAGCGCGGCCCGGTGCTCCGGGTCCTGGTACCAGTCCCGGGCCTGCCAGCCCATCGCCGTCGGGTCCAGCGCGGGCAGCAGCGCCGCCCACGGCTCCGGTGCCGGTACGGGGTCGAGGTCGTCCGGCAGGACGAAGCCCGTCCCGTGGGCCAGCGTCACCGGCACCGCCCCCACCGCGGCGAGCGCCCCGCGCACGTCGGTGACCTTCCACCCCGTCCACCACTTCAGATCCGCCTCGCTCGCCGGCCCGCAGGCCGCCAGCCAGCGCCCGATCAGCTCGGCCCGCGCCTCCGCGGCCGGGACCTCCGGGGCCGGGAGCTCCGCAGCGGGGGCCTCCCCGGTGCGCGCGTACGGGAGCGTCCAGCGGAAGCGGCTCGACGTCCACGTCCCCTGCGGCCGCCCCCGGACGATCCGCCCCTCCATGCCGAGGATCCGCAGCACCCGGCTCGCCACGGACTGGACGCCCTCCTGGCGCGTGCCCGGCCCGTACACGTACGTCTCCCGCAACCTCGGTACGGCCGCGCCCAGTTCGGTGCCGGTCGCCTCCCCGCGGACGGCCAGTTCGGCGAGGACGAGCCGCTCGGTCTCCGCCAGCCAGTCCTCGTCGAAGGAGCTTCCCTCCGCCAAGTGGCGTACGAGCACGGCCCGTTCACGGACGGCCGCCGGGAGGGCCGTCGAGGACCGCACGGCCGGCGCGAGGGAGGACGGGAACACGAAGACCGTGTGCCGCATGCCGTGCATCCGGATCAGGGACCCGTCCTCGTACAGTGCCCGCTCCAGCTCCCCGACGGGCCCGGCGTCCCCCGCCAGCCGCGCCCCCACCGCGAGGAACACACTCGCCGGGTCCGTCCCGTGCAGCGCCACCAAGGAGTCCCCGACCTCCTCCGCCGTCGCCGCCCGCGCGGCCCCGGCCAGCCGGTGCCGCACCGCGAGCCGGGCCCTGCGCTCGGCGTCGCCGATCGTTCTCGTACGCGTCTCACTCATGGGGCCAAGCATGAAGTCAGGAGCGCCCCGAACCGACGAGCGAACCGACGGGGGAGCCGACGAAGGAGCGTCCGGAGGAGCGCCCGGAGGAGCCGAGGAAGCCCGTCACCGTCTCCACGAACTCGTCCTCCTTCTCGAAGAAGACGACATGCCCGGCGTCGATCTCCGCGTACGTGCTGCCGTCGATCGCCGCGTGCAGCGCCCGGCTGTTCTCCACCGGTACGGTCGCGTCCTGAGCGCACCCCACGACCAGCGTCTCCGCCGTGATCCGGGGCAGCAGCTCCCGGATGTCGACCTCCAGGTCGAGCGCCACGTGCCGCAGGGTGCCGGGAGTGGGCGGCATGTTCGGGATGAGCCCCTCGACGCCCTCGCGGCCGATGCCGTTGAGGAAGCCGCGGCTGAACCCGGTCATCGTCACGCTCCGCCCGAAGCCCGCCGGATCGTACGTACCGAGCCGCTGCCACAGCGTGAACAGGTTCCGCAGGTACTCGTCGCCGTCCGTGTACGCCCAACCCGCCACCAGCACCAGCTTGTTCACCAGGTCGGGGCGGAGGGCGGCGACGGCCGCCGATACCGGGGAGCCCATCGAGAAGCCGAGCAGGTCGACCGGCCCGGTACCCGCCGCCTCGATCACCGCGATCACCTGCGCGGCGAGCGACTCGACGGTCAGCGGCCCGCCGTCGTCGACGGTCAGGTCGGCACCGGACAGATCCAGCGTGATCACCGTGCGGTCGACGGTGAAGCGGGGCGTCGTCCCGCCCCAGGTGAGGGCGGAGCCGGCCGAACCGGTGCCGTGGACGAGGAGGAGGGCGGGACCGGCGCCCGAGCCCTGGACGTCGTAGTGGACGTGGGCGGTGCCGACGGTGACGGTGGCCATGATCGCTGCTCCCGGTGGAGTGGAGGGGGTGAGTGGCTGACACCGAGGACTCTGCCGACCTGCGGGAACGGGCGGGAGAGCCCTTCCGACCCTGGGATCGGCAGTCCCTGGATACGGCCTGGATGAGCCCCCGCTCCTCCGGCAGGATGGTCCGTATGACGACGATCGACCGACGCGAACTCGCCGACTTCCTGCGCCGCTCCCGCGAACGGGTCCGACCGCAGGACGCCGGCCTCCCGGCCGGTCCCCGCCGCCGTACGCCCGGGCTGCGCCGCGAGGAGGTCGCCCAGCTCGCCGGCATGTCGGCCGACTACTACATCCGCCTGGAGCAGGCCCGGGGCCCCCATCCCTCACCCCAGATGCTGGCCGCGCTCGCCCGCGCGCTGCGCCTCGACACCGACGGGCGGGACCACCTCCACCTCCTCGCCGGGCACCGCCCGCCCGCCGGGCCCACCGTGGGCGACCACGTCTCACCCGGCCTCCTGCACCTCCTGGACCAGCTGGACACGACTCCGGCGCAGGTCCTCAGCGACCTCGGGGACGTCCTCGCCCAGAACGCCATGGCCCGCGCCCTGCTCGGCGGCGTGTGCACGGTGTCCGAGCACGGGCGGAACGTGGTGTGGCGCTGGTTCGCCGACCCCGAGGGCCGTGCGGCGTACCCGGCCGAGGAGCACGCGTACTACAGCCGCCTCCACGTCGCCGACCTGCGCGCGGCCGTCGGCCGCCGCTCCGGCGACCCGGCAAGCGCCCGTCTGGTGGAGCGACTGCGCGGGGCGAGCGAGGAGTTCGCGGAGCTGTGGGCGCTGCACGAGGTGGCGGTCCGGCGGCACAGCCGGATGCGGGTCGTGCACCCGGTGATCGGCCCGGTGGACCTGGACTGCCAGGTGCTGCTGGCCCCGGAGGGCGAGCAGCGGCTCGTGATCCACACACCGCCGCCGGGCACGGACGCGGGGGAACGACTGGCGCTGCTCAGGGTGGTGGGCGGGGAACAGTTCGCGCCGGCGCAGGGGGGATAGGCGCCCGGGCACCGCCCGCGCCCCTGTCTCGCTCCGGCCCGGCCCTAGTCCTATCTACCTACCTACCCACCCACCCCGGCCCTGGTCTCACCCCGCCGCCCGCTCCTCCAACGGCCGCCGCCGCAGGCCCGATTCGGTGAGGGCACGGGGGCGCCAGACGCCGTCCGGCGGGTAGAGGTTCGTCCCCGGCGGCACGATCGCGTCGATCCGGTCGAGGATCTCGTCCGCGAGCACCACCGTCGCCCCCTTCAGGAGTCCCTCCAGCTGCTCCATCGTGCGCGGCCCGAGGATGACGGAGGTCACCGCCGGGTGCGCGGTCACGAAGGCGATCGCCAGCTCGGGCAGGCTGCACCCGATCTCGTCCGCCAGCGCGACGAACTCCTCGACGGCGTCGAGCTTCGCGGCGTTGACCGGCAGCGTCGGGTCGAAGCGGTGCGGGGTGAGCGCGGCCCGCCCGCTGGTCAGGTCGATCGGCGCGCCCTTGCGGTACCGGCCGGTGAGGAAGCCGGACGCGAGCGGGCTCCAGGTCAGCACCCCCATCCCGTACCGCTGGGCCACGGGCAGCACGGACGCCTCCACGCCGCGCGCGAGCAGCGAGTAGGGCGGCTGCTCGGAGCGGAAGCGGCGCAGCCCGCGTCGCTCGGCGACGGCGTGCGCCTCGACGATCTCCTCGGCCGGGAAGGTGGAGCAGCCGAACGCCCGGATCTTCCCCTGGGTGACGAGGTCGCCGAGGACGTCGAGGGTCTCCTCGATGTCCGTACCGGGGTCGGGCCGGTGGACCTGGTAGAGGTCGATCCAGTCGGTACCGAGCCGCCGCAGGCTGTTCTCGACGGCGAGGGTGATCCAACGGCGGGACAGCCCGCCCTTGTTGGGGCCCTCGCCGCCCATCGGGAAGTACACCTTGGTGGCGAGGACGGTCTCCTCGCGGCGCCGGGAGTCGCGCAGCGCCTTGCCGACGATCTCCTCGGACTCCCCGGCCGAGTACATGTCGGCGGTGTCCACGAAGTTGATGCCCTGGTCGAGGGCGGCGTGGATGATCCGTACGGATTCCTCGTGGTCGGGATTGCCGACGGCACCGAACATCATGGTGCCGAGGCAGTAGGTGCTGACGTCGATCCCGGTCCCGCCGAGTGTTCGATAGCGCATGCGCGCACTCTAGGAATGAGAGTGCGCTCCAAGGCAAGAGCGAAAGGCCGCCGGGGCTGACGGGGCAGGTCGGGCCGATGGGGCAGGCCAGGCCGACCGGGCAGGCCGGGGCGGCCCGGCAGACCCGGTCAGCCCAGGAACTCCGTCAGCAGCGAGTGCAGGACCTCGGGCCGCTCCAGATGGACGTCGTGTCCGGCGCCGGGCACGCCGACCCCGTGCAGGCCGGGCCGGAGCCGGACCATCTCGGCGTACTCCTCGTCGCCGATGATCCCGTCCTGTTCGCCCTGTCCGAGGACGGCGAGGGTGGGGCAGGTGATCGCCGCCCACTCGTCCCAGAAGGCGCGGGTGGCGTTGTCGTCGAGGGACCGGACCATGATGTCGGTGTCGAAGCGCGGCCAGAGCCCGTCGGCGCGCTCGTCGAGACCGCTAGCCCACCCTTCGCCGACGGGCCGCTTCCCGCCGCCGAGGTACGCGACGGCCGCCTCTCGGGTGGGGAAGGGCACGGGCCAGGCGGCGAACCACGCGCCGATGGCGTCCTGCACGCCGGGGTTCGACCCGCCGGGCCCGGCCTCGACGAGGACGAGGGCGCTCGGCAGCTCGGGGCGGGCGGCGGCGGTGAGCAGCGCGGTGTGCCCGCCGAGGGACTGCCCGACCAACGCGGGCTGCCGGAGCCCGAGTTCGGTCACGACGGCGATGACGTCGGCGACGTACGCGGCGCGCGAGACGTCCGCGGGCCGCCGCTCGCTGTTCCCGTGGCCGCGCTGGTCGAGGGCGAGGACGCGGTAGCCGGCGCCGCACAGGGCGCGGGCGGTCGCGTCCCACTCCCCGGCGTGCCCGGCGAGCCCGTGGAGGAGGAGCACGTCGGGCCCGGAACCGCCCCAGTCGCGACAGGACAGGCGTACCCCGTCACGCGCCACGACGACACGCTCGGACCAGCGGAAACGCGAATGATCACCCATCCCCCCATCCTCCTCTACGGGTTGAGGAGCTGGTCGGCGACGGCGGTCCTGGCGTAGAGGACGGAGCGCCCGCTGCGGTGGGCGGTGACCAGGCCGGCGTTCCGCAGGGCGATGAGGTGCTGGGAGACGCCGGCGGCGGACAGGCCGCAGTGGGTGGCGAGCTGGGTGGTGGAGGCCGGGGTGTCGAGCTCGGTGAGCAGCAGGGTGCGGGAGCGGCCGAGGACGGCGGCGACGGCGTCCGTGGCGCCGGTGGTACGGGGCTCCCACAGGGTGCCGATGCCCCGGGCGGGGTAGGCGAGCTGGGGCGGATCGGGGTGGACGGACCGGGTGAGGACCTTGGGCCAGGCGAAGGCGGAGGGGATGAGCAGCAGCCCGGAGCCGGCCTGGTCGCGGGTGAGCGAGCAGTGGCGGCGTACGAGTCGCAGGGTGCCGTCGTCCCACCGTACGGTCTCGTGGAGTTCGCTCAGGACCCGGGCCGAACCGTGCTCGGCGACCTGGCGGGCCCGGTGGAAGACGTCGGCCTCCAGGAGCTTCTGGATACGGGCCCAGTAGGGCGCGAGTCCGATCTCCCAATACGTGTCGACCTCGTCGGCGACCTTGCGGAGGGCGGCCTCGGGGGCCTCGTGCAGCAGCCGGCGCCGGGCCCCGTCGCCGCCCTCGACCGCGAGTCGGCGGAGGTCGTCGCGTACCTGCTCGGGCGGGGTGCGGCGGATGGCGTCGAGCTCGGCGTCGAGGGTGGGGAAGGGGCCGGTGGGGGTGGGGTTGAGGAAGTCGGCGAGGTAGCCGTGGGCGGGGACGAGGGCGGCGAGCCAGCCGCGGTCGAGTCCGGCCCGGACGAGGCGGGGGCGGACCTGGGCGGCCCAACGGCGGTGCGGGGAGGCGCCGGTGCTGTCGGGGTGCCGGGCGAGGAGACGGAAGCTGGTGACGACCTCCCACATGGGGGAGACGGCGAAGCGGGTCTGGGCGAGATCGGCGGCGGAGAAACGGAGCCCGGATTCCATGGAGTGAGTCACGTCCTCGTCGTCACGGCGGCACTGCGGATGAATGGATTCGTCCTGAGCTTAATCATTGGAGGCAGAGGGGCGAGGGCCAGAGGATCCCCCCATGCCCTCTACCTCCTCGCCTTCCTCCTCGGCCTCCCCCTTCCGAGGTCTCCCGCCCGTCGTCTGGACGATCTTCGCCGGAACGATCGTCAACCGCCTCGGCTACCTCGTCACGCCGTTCCTGGTCTTCTTCCTCGCCTCGCGCGGAGTGACCGGCACCGACACCTCGTACGTCCTCGGCGCCCTCGGCGCGGGCAACCTCATCGGCCCGGCCGTCGGCGGCATCCTCGCCGACCGCATCGGCCGCCGGACGACGATGCTGATCGGCCTGATCGGCGCGGCGGCGGCGCAGGGCGCGCTGTTCCTGGCGCCGGGGGTGTGGACGATGGCGGCGGCGTCGCTGCTGATCAGCACGGCGGGCAGCACGGTGTCGCCGGCGGCGTACGCGCTGCTGGCCGACGCGGTCGACAGCGAACGCCGCCAGCGCGCGTACGCCCTCTTCGGCTGGGGCGTGAACATCGGCACCGCCGTCGCGGGCGTCCTGGGCGGCTACCTCGCCGCCCACGGGTACTGGCTGCTGTTCGCGGTGGACGCGGGTTCGATGCTGCTGTACGCGGGGGTGGTGGCGACGCGCCTGAAGGACCCGACCCGAGCGACGCCCTCGACGACCGGGAAGAAGGACGGAATCGGCTACGGAGTGGTCCTCCGAGACCGCCTGGCCCTGCTTCTCCTGCCGCTCTTCGGCATCCAGCTCTTCGTGTACTCGCTGACCGAGGTCGCGCTTCCGCTGGCGGTCCGCGACAGCGGCCTCTCGCCGGCGGTGTACGGGGCGATGGCGGCGGTCAACGCGGTCCTGGTGGTCGCCCTCCAGCCCTTCGCGACCGCCCGGCTGGCCAAGCTGCCGCAGCTGGCGGTGCAGTGCGCGGGCAGTGTCCTGATCGCGGCGGGCGTCGCGCTCACCGGCCTCGCGGACGGGGTCGTCGGCTTCACGGTGTCGGTCGTGGTCTGGTCGCTCGGCGAGGTCGTGGTCGCCGGCATCGCCGCCGGCGTCGTCGCCAACCTCGCCCCGGCGCACGCCCGGGGCCGCTACCAGGGCGCCTTCAGCTGGACGTGGGGAGTGGCCCGCTTCGCGGCCCTCACCGTGGGCGTCGCGGCGTACACGAGCCTGGGCCCGGCCGCGCTGTGGTGGACGGCGCTGGTGGCGGGAACGGCGGCCGCGGTCGCGACCCTGGCCCTGGCACCCCGGGTCGCCCGCCGCACGGCCCACGAACTGGCGGCCTGAAGACGCCTACTTACCCTCGGCCAGGGTGTGCACGACGAGAGCGGTGGCGTGCCCGTGCCCGAGCCCGTGCTCGGCCTTGAGCCAGGAAACGAGCTCCATGTGCTTGGTGAGCGGCGAGGAACGGATGAGCTCCTGCCACTCGGAGATGGGGCGCCCGTACTTCTTCTCGATGGAGGGGAAGTAGCTGGCGGGACCCTTGGGCGTGTTCTCGGCCACGATGAACTCCTGGTGGGGTGGGGCGGGCAACTGGTCGTATGACTCCCACCCCACCCGGAACTCATCGCCGACCGCAAGATCAATCCCGCCGAATGTGTTCGGGATCGATGTGCCGCCGGACCATGGGCACGGAGGCGAGAGCGGCGGCGAGCAGCACGCCCAGGGCACAGACGAAGAGCAGCGGCAGCCCCTCCCAGTCCCAGTGAACGGCTCCACCCCCGGTGATCAGATAACTGGACTCGGCCAGCCACCCGGTGACGATCGCCGCCCCCAACCCCACGCCCAACGGCAACACCACCTGCACGACCTGCACCACCCGCAAGGTCCCGGCCCGAGCCCCCAACAAGGCGAGCGCGGTCACCTGCCCCCGCCGCTCCATGGCCCGATCGGCCACGGACACGACAAACGCGGCGACCCCGATGACCAGCCCCAACACCATCCCGACGGCCAACAGACTCCGAATCACGGCAAGCTGCGCGAGCGAATCGATCACAATCCCGACGGGCTCGACGGCCGCGGTGGGCGCGATGGCCCCGACACCGTCGAGAACGGAACGGATGGTGGCGGGGTCGGAATCACTGACGAGGGTGAGGGTGCCGGCCGCGTCTGCCAGGTTCGGAGGGACGAGGGAGGGCGGTACGAGCAGGGCGCTCGTGTGGAAGACGGACGGTTGGTACGGCCTCATGCCGATCCGCTCGGGAGGAACGGTGATAACGATCCTTCGGCCGTCACGCGTCTCGAAGGGGAACCGGTCACCAGGCTGAGGGTCCTCCGGGTAAGCAGAGTTGGTGTCGTGCAACTGCATGACCCTTCCGTCCACACAGCCTCTAGCCCACTGAGTCGCTCCGGTGAGCTGGGCGCAAGTGGCGACCAATAGATCGACGCGCTGTCGTAGGTTGCCGTCCAGCGGATCCCATGAGGTGTACGAGGCCACCTGCATCCGCACGTCAGGGACTTGTGTGAGCTGGTGCCTTTGCTTGGCATTCAGTTCGCCGAGACTGATCTTGTACTCCTGAACGGGAGCCGTCCGTCGACTGACCTGGTCCAGTTCGACGAGCACACCCTGCGTGAGCGAGGCCCCGAACACGAGCAGGACGAGCCCGGTGGCGACCCGCAGCGAGGAGCCGGGGTCGACCTCCATACGCCGCATCGCCAACGCCACCGGCAGTGACTTCGACATCCCGGCCATCTGTCGTGCGAGCCATGCCGTGATCGGTGCCAGACCGAAGACGAGCCCGGCGCCGGTCAGCAACACGGCACCGGGCACGAGCACGGAACTGGCGGAACCCCCGGATGGATCCCGACCCATCACACTGAGTACGCAGTACCCGCCGATGACCCCGAGCCCCGGGATCAGCAGCAAGGCGCCGTACATCCTTGGCGGCTTACGCTCCCCGGTCCGCCGGACGCTGATTGGCGACAGGGCTGCCCGTCGCGCACTGAACTGCCCCACGACCCAAGCGAGCGCTGGACACCCGAGCAGACACACGGCAATCGTCGATGCCCCGGGCCGCCCGTCAGCCGGATACCACCGCAGTCCCGGCAACCCGACCCGCGCCATGACCTCGTTGACCCCGAGATACCCGACGACTCCGAGTGTGGCCCCAACGAAGGCGGCAACCACGCTCTCTCCAGCATTGACGCGGAGGGTGTCCTTCACACTGAGCCCGACGAGCCGGAGGGTAGCGAGCCGACGGGCCCTGGATTCGCCGGAGAGGCGAGCGCAGACGGAGAGAAAGATGACGAGGGGGAGCAGCACGATGCACCCGAGGGTGAACCGCAAGATGTCGAGTGTGGATGGGTCGACGATCTGCCGCCACGACCGACCGGTGCCGAAGCTGCCCAGTTGCTCTGCTCCGATTAGCTCGGCTGAAGTGGTGCCGATATAGGCATACAGATCGTCCGAGTCGCCCAATCCCTCTGGCGCGATGGTGCCGATTACGCGCCCAGGGACAAGACCTGCCGCCTGCGGATTGGCTGCCAGGATCTCAACCAGCCTCGGAGAAACGATCGCCTCCCCGGCCTCGGGAAGCTTGTCGATACCTGGTGGCACCGGTGTCGGCCCGGGTTTTGTGCGCGCGACGAAGACCCGATGAAGTGGCTGCGACCCGTACGGGTCCCGAAACTCGCGATATTCGGAGTTGCTATCGCCGGGCCGTGGCTCCCGGGCAGCCGTGCGAGCGTCATGAGCGGTGAGAATCGACGGGATGGTGAGTACTGCGGCAAGACAGGCCACCCCGAGCGCAGATCCGAGTGCCATCAGGAGGAACCGAGCCCGCCCCCTGCGTCCACTGCCATGAAGTAGGCGGAGACCGAGGAGAAACGCGTTCACACCGTCACCCGCTGAGTCAGCAGACCGTCCGACATTGTGTACTGCGTGTCCGCCTTTCCAGCTACGTCGGCGTCGTGCGTGACGATGACCACGGCCGTCTTCTGTCTCCGCGCCAGTTGGAGGAACTCCTCCAACACGGCAGCCGCGTTGGCGCTGTCCAGGGCCCCGGTCGGCTCGTCCGCGAACACCACGTCCGGCCGGTGAACAAGAGCCCGTGCAACCGCCACGCGCTGACTCTGGCCACCCGACAGCTTTGAAGTCCTTCGCCGGAGCAGGTCGCTCATCCCCAGCCGTCCGAGTACTTGGCCGGCCATCGCATGAGCATGCGTCTTACTGATCCCGGCAAGCCGGAGGGGAAGCGCAGCGTTCTCCTCCACGGTCAGCTCGGGCAACAACTCCCCGTACTGGAAGACGAACCCCAAGCGAGTACGGCGCAGGGCGCTCAGCTCCCCGTCGGGGAGAGACGAGAGCTGGACCCCGTCGAAGGTCACCGTTCCGTTGGAGGGAGGAAGAACCCCCGCGAGGCAGTACAGCAGAGACGACTTCCCTGACCCGCTGCTGCCCATGATGGCGGCTACCTCGCCGCGCTTGAGCGTGAAGTCGGCACCGCTGACGGCCTGATGTGTGCCGTATGAAAGATCCACGCCCTCGGCGCGGAGGATGACGTCCATCGTGGTGTGCTCCCTACAGATTGGGAGCCGCACAGAGGCGGCTCCCAGAACCGTCGACTATCGCCGCGAGAACAGCCGCTCTGGGGAGCAGTTGTCCGGCCGCAAGGAGCCACGGTCGCGGCACACCTGCAGCCGGACTTCCTTTGTCTTCAGAACCGCGCCGTCGAAGAAGACCTTGTCGACCTTGACGCTCTTCTTCTGAGTGCCTGTGAAGCGGCCCCACGGATAGCCCTCAACTCGAGAGCGGAGGTAGACGTTGTGGCCGTCATCGTGGTCGTCGTCCCTCAGCTCGCCCTTCACGTGAAGTCCGCTCGGCACCTTGCTCGTGGGCTGCCACTGGTACGTGCCGGCGAACACAACACCTGGGTCGGTGATGAGCAGCGGGTGCTCTGAGTCCGCCACCGCCACCCCCATCCCCCCAAAGAACAGCCCCGCAGCCACCACCGCAGTCGCCAACTTCCGCATCGATAACCCCTGTCTGGTCGAACCGACTGGTCATCACAGAAAGTATCGGCATCACTACACACCGGTGGCCGCAGGAACGTCCCTCCCTCCCAGCACCCCCCTATCCGGTGAACGAGTCCCCTCCCGGCACCAGGAGCACCTTCCCCCGTACGCCCCCGCTCTCGCTCGACCTGTGGACGTCCGCCAGCTCCTCCAGCGGTCGCGTCTCCGTGATGTCCACGGTCACCGCACCCCCGTCCACCAGCGCGATCAGTTCCTCCAGTTGGCTCACGTCGTTCCTGGCCACCATGTGCTGGGACGTCACCGACCGGACCGGGTCCGGCGGTATGGGTGTCGCTATCGAGACGATGTGGCCGCCCGGGCGCACGAGGGCGGGCAGTCTCGCCGCCTCTTCCGTCGTGACGGGGACCAGGTTCAGCAGCAGGTCGACCGGGGACGGCAGGCCCTCCGCGAGCGGGGTCGTCGTGTAGTCGAGGATCCGTCGCGCCCCCTGCCGCCGCACCGCCGCCGCGCTCCTGGCGCTCGCCGTGGCAGTGACGTCCGCGCCCGCGTGGGCCGCCAGTTGGGTGGCGAAGCCGCCGACTCCGCCGCCCGCGCCGTTCACGAGGACCCGCTGTCCCTCCTTCACCCGCCCGTGCTCGAAGGCCGCCTGCCATGCCGTGAGGCCGGCGACGGGCAGCGCGGCGGCGTGTGCGAGTGGTACGGAGGTCGGCGCGGCGGCCAGCAGCCTCGCCGGCGCCGCCACGTACGCGGCCCCGGCCCCGCCGTCGAGTCGGCCCACGACCCGGTCGCCGATCGCGAAGTCCCGTACTCCCGGCCCCACTTCGGCGACGACTCCCGCCACGTCCCAGCCGAGCGTGAACGGCAGGTCCACCGGCAGGAAGCCGTGCAGCAGGCCCGCCCGCAGGGCCGTCTCGGTCGGGTTGAACGAGGTCGCCGCGACCCGTACGAGCACCTCGCCGGCGGCCGGGACGGGCAAGGGGACGTCCTCGTAACGGATTGCCGAGGCGTCGCCGTACTGATGGATCCGGGCGGCCTTCATCGACAGAGGCAGGCGCGGGCTCTGGGGTGATCTTGATGTCGTCATGGGGTGAATCTAGGAGCGTCGAGAGAGACGATCCATGTGTCTGTGTCCCTTCTTCATACGCAGCCGTCTCGCTAGGCTCCCCTCCATGGACGTCCTCAGCGATGTGATCGCCGTGATGCGGACCGGCCGCCCCCGGTCCGCCTCCGTCCGCTGGCACGCGCCCTGGGCGCAGCGTTTCGCCTCCGTGCCGGGATCGGCGGGGTTCCAGGTGGTCCTGGAGGGCACCTGCGTCCTGCGCTCGCCCGGCGCCGGCGCCGGTGACCTCGAACTGGCCGCCGGAGACGTCGTGTTCCTTCCGCACGGCACCGGGCACCTCCTCGCCGACTGCCCCGCCTCCGGGGACGCGCACCACGAGCCGACGCTCAGCGGCCCCGGCGAGGACTGCGCCCCCACCCTCTCGGCCTCCCCCTACGTGTCCGACCGCGTCGACCCGACCGGCCGCGGCGGCCCCGTCACCGCGCTGCTCTGCGGCACGTACCAGCTCGACCCTGCCCGTACGCACCCCCTGCTGCACGGCCTGCCCGACCTGATCCACCTGCCGGCCGCCCGGTCCGGTCGCGCCCCCGAGCTGGCCGCGGCCGTCACGCTGCTCGCCGCCGAGCTGCGGCGGCCCGGGCTCGGCACGGACGCCGCCGTGCCCGCCCTCCTGGACACCCTGCTCCTCTACATCCTGCGCATCTGGTTCGCCGAGCAGGCGGCCGCGGCGGGGCCCGGCGCCTCCGGCTGGGCCGCCGCGCTCGGGGATCCGGCGGTCACGGCCGCGCTGCACGCGATGCACCGGTCGCCCGACGCGCCCTGGACGGTGGAGCGCCTCGCGGCGGAGGCGGGTCTCTCGCGGGCCCCGTTCGCCCGCCGGTTCGCCGCGCTCGTCGGGCGGCCGCCCCTCGCGTACCTCACCTGGTGGCGCATGACCCTCGCCGAGCGGCTGCTCCGGACGACGGACGCCCCGCTCCGTGCCGTCGCCGAACAGGTCGGTTACGGAACGGAGTTCGCCTTCTCGGCGGCCTTCAAGCGCGTCCACGGCTCGGCCCCCGGCGGCTACCGGCGCACCACCCGCCGCACCGCCGGCCGTACCGCCAGCCGTACCGCCACCTCCGGCGGGTAGCCGGAGGTCAGGCTCCCTGGTCCTGCCGTCCGCGCGCCGCCTCCGCCAGCGCCCGGTCCAGCGGCGCGAAGAGCGTGCCCTCGGCCGGGATGATGCCGCCGGGGCCGAGGTCGCGGTCGAGTCCCGTGGCCTTGAGGGTGCGGACGAGACCGGGTTCCGCGCCCGCGATGACGAGGCGGCCGCCGTGCCGTTGGAGCTCCGTCACGTAGCGGCGGAGGAGCTTGACGACGGTCGAGGACGGCACGTCCGGAACGCCCCGCATGACGAGGACGAGCACGGCGCCCGGAGCGTCGTCCGGGCGCGGCAAGGTGTCCTCGATGTGGGGGAGTTCGGCGAAGAAGCCGATGCCGTCGTAGTAGAGGACGGTGGTCTCGCCCGCGGTGAGGCGTTTCGGCGGCTCGGCCGTGCGCCAGCCGCCCTCCTCGTCGCGTACGAAGGCGACGAGACGGGCGCGGCGGGCGGCCTGGGCGCAGTAGAGGAGGAGGGAGAGGACCGCGCCGAGCACGATGGCCTGCTGGAGCGGGAGTTGGGTGGTGGCGAGGAACGTCAGGATCATCGCCGCCGACGACAGGCGCGAGGTGCGGAGCACCAGCAGGATGTCGCCCCGCTTCCCCCAGATCAGTTCGCCGCCGACGACGAGGATCAGCCCGCCGATCACGGGCATCGGGATGCGTTCGGCGAGCGGGGCGCAGATCAGGACGATGACGGCGAGCAGGATGCCGGAGAAGATGCCGGCCCAGCGGGTGCGGGCCCCGGCGGAGACGGCGACGCCCGTACGGGAGAGGGAGCCGCCCGCGGGCAGCGACTGGAAGAAGCCGCCGGCGAGGTTGGCCAGGCCCTGGGCGGCGAAGTCGCCGTTGACGGAGGAGGAGCGGGAGCCGTCCGGGTTGGGTACGGAGGGGCCGATGCTCGCGGCCTGGGCGAGGGCGACGAGGGCGACGGCGACCGAGCCGCCGAGCAGCTCGGGGACGACGGAGAGGTCGGGCGCGGAGAAGCCGGGCAGTGAGGCCGGGATGTGGGCGATGTCCCGGACGAGTTCCACGTCCGTCCCGAGAACGGCCACGGCGACGCTCGCCAGGACCATCGCGACGAGCAGGGCGACGGGTTCGAGGCGTTTCACGCGCCGGGTCACGGCCCAGACGGCGATCGTGGCGACGGCGACGAGGGTCGCGTCGAGCGCCCAGTCGCCGATGTGGGCGAGCCAGTCGCCGAGTTGATAGAGCCGGTTGTGGCCCTGCGGCTTGTAGCCGGTGGCGTCCTTCAGTACGCCGGTGACGATCTGGAGGGCGATGCCGGTGGAGAAGCCGGTCATGACGGCGTTCGAGACGAAGCTCATCACCGCCCCGAGCCGCAGCACGCCCATCAGGAGCATGACGAGCCCGGCGAGGAGCGTGAGGGTCGCGATGTTGCCGGGGTCCTTCGCGTCGAGACCCGCGTCGGACAGGACGCTCTGGGAGGTGAGGGCGATGGCGCTGGTCAGGGTGGTGACCATGAGGACGGTGCGGGCGGTGACGGAGCCGACGATCGCGGGGACGACACCGGCGTAGAGACCGGCGACCGGGTTGAAACCGGCGATGGCGGCGTACGCCATGCCCTCGGGGATGGAGAAGAGGCCGGTGACGAGGCCGGATCCCACGTCGGCGGGCTGGGGCCGTCCGAGGCGCCGACCGAGGCGCCGGCCGAACCCCCGCCCTGGCCGCCGCCCCGCCTGCCCCGTCCACACGGTCTTACGGCTCCGCCCCGATGTACGGCGGCTCCGCCCCCCTCGGGTCATCCCGCCAGTCCGCTGATCGCGTCGCCGACGTACTTCGCCCCGAGGACCACGAGCACCACCATCATGATCGCCGCGTTGTGCCGGGACATCCAGATCTTCCAGCCGCCGAGGGTCTGCGCGGACCGCTCGCCGCCGAGCAGGTAGACGGCGAGCGGTGCCAGGGCGCAGAGGGAGGCGATCAGCACCATCAGGACGGCGGCGACGGTCTTGCCGCCGGCCGAGGCGCCGCTGCCGGCGATGGAGACGGCGCCGCCGATCGCCAGGACCAGGTTCTTCGGGTTGGCGACCACGAGGGCCGCGGCGAGGCCTGCCGCCTTGCCGGGCGTGAACCGGTCGATCGCCTTCATCCAGCCCGGCGGCTCGGGCTCCTGCCCCTCCCGCGGACGGTCCTTCCACTGCTTGGCGCCCATGAGGAGGAACAGGACGCCGAGCCCGAGCTTGAGCCACAGCGTCCAGTCGGCGGGCCCGTCGTCACCGGAGGCGCCCGCGCCCGAACCGAGCAGGACGACGGCGGTCACGATGACGGCGAGCGAGACCATCCAACTCGCCGTGAACGCGATGCCGTTGCCGCGCCCGCGCGGGGTCGCCAGCATCAGGATGACCGCGATGAGAGGGACGGGGCTGATGGCGATGCCGACGGCCGAGGTCAGCATCTGTCCGACAGCGTCGCCCATGGGGATCAGCCCCGCTTTCCTCTGTCGTGGTTCTGCGAACTCGGGTCAGTTCGCGAAGACTTCGCGGAGCTTGGCTTCCTTCTCGCTGTCCAGGTTGGACTGGATCAGCTCGGCGTGGCCGTTCGGGAAGGCGTCCTTCACGCGGTCGACGACGGCGTCGGCGGACAGCAGGAAGAGCGCTGAACTACCCGGTGTCACCTTCGACTTGACCGAGTCGATGAAGTCGTCGTCGATGCCGACGTCGGCCATCTTGCCGCCGAGCGCACCGGCGGCCGCGCCGACCGCCGCGCCGAGGAGCGGCATGAAGAAGAGGAGGCCGAAGAGCATGCCCCAGAAGGTGCCGGAGAGCGCGCCGGCGCCGGTGAGGTTGTTGAGCTGCTTCGTCTTCGGCTTGCTCGCCTCCTCCGGCCAGCTGACGGTGGCTGCGTCGATGACCTTGATCAGCTCCTGCTTCTGCAGCTGGAGCAGGGTGTCCTCCACGGCCCCGGCACCCTCGGGTGCATCGAATTTCCACACGGTCAACGTGGCCACGTCCAGCCTCCAGAAGCTCGCCCAACGGCGCTCGGCAACAGGTAGCCCTAGTAAATGCGGTGATCACGAATGGCGCATCTCGGACATATGGGTGAGGTGTGCGAGGCGGTAGGCCAAGGACGGCCAAGGACGGCCAAGGACGGCCAAGGACGACCAAGGACAGTCAAGGGCGACCACGGGTGACCACGGGCGACCAAGGACGGCCAAGGAACCGGGTCCCCGTAGGGGTGATCATCGGTGCGCCTGCGTGAAGGGGCGCCGCGCCCTGGCCAGGGTGGCGCGCATGCACCTTCCCTCCCTCTCCCCTGCGCCCTCTCCTCCCCTTGCCTCTCGCCGCCTGCGCCGCGCACTGCTCCCGTTCGTGGCCGCGGTCGCGCTCCTCGGCACGGCCGGCACGTCCGTGGTCACGGCGGCGGAGTCGTGCGGATCGGTCATCACGGCCCCGCTCGCGCGGCCCGTCTCCGCCGACGACCCCTGTCCCAGCACCGACCCGGTCGTGTGCCGGATCCGCGTCCTGCCGATGGACGAGAAGGTCGAGGCCCAGCGGACGCGGATGCGGTACCACGGGCTCCTGGAGGACATGCACCGTACCGAGGCGAACATGCGCGAGGCGGGCTTCACCGACGAGGAGATCGCCCGGGAGCTCGTCGACATGCGGAACCAGGCGAAGGAGATCACCCGCGCGGGCATGAGCCCGGAGGAGGTCCGCATCCTGGAGGAGCGGAACCTCGCCAAGTACGGAAACCCGCTCGGCCCGAACGCGGATCAGCTGTACGCCAAGTACGGTTCGTGGCAGCAGGTCATCGACGCCTCGATGCGTACGAGCTACGCCGTCGACCGCGAGCTCAGCCTCGAATACCGCCCCTGCCCCGTGTAGCCCCGCAGGACGCTCCCGCTCCGGGAATGCCAGAGGGCCGGGCCGCTTGATGCGGTCCGGCCCTCTGGGGCTGCCGTGCCGTGGCCGACACAGCGGTCCTACAGCTTGCTCATCTTGGAGTACGGGCTCAGGATCCGCTCTTGCACCGAGCCGAAGTCGACAAGTGCGGCGACTCCGTCCTCGATGCCGATCACTCGGCCGAGGCCGTACATGTCGTGTGTCACCTGGTCGCCCACGGCGAACTCCTTGGGCGGCGGGGCGACCGGGGCCTTGAAGGGACTGGTCGGCAAGTAGCGCTTCGGTGCAGCTGGCTTTGTCATTGCGACCAGTATGCGCCCGCGAACGGCCCTGTGCGGTGGTCGTCCGCCGACGAATACGACGGAAGCCGGGGTCGAACCCCCGACGGGGGACCGCCAGAGGAGCGCCAGAACACCGCCAGAACACCCCCTGAGCACCGCCAGAGCGCCGCTCAGGGGGCCGGAACGCCTACGCGATCCAGCCCTCTGAGCTGCTCGTCACATGCGCGTGAGGGCGGGTTCGGGGTCGGGCCTGCCCGCCGGCGCCCCGGGGGCCTCGTGGTGCCGGAACAGCTTGCTCGGCCACCACATCCACCGACCCACGTCCAGGGTCAGCGCGGTGACCAGCACCGAGCGGACGATCATGGTGTCAAGCAGTACGCCGAACGCCACCGCGAACCCGAGCTCGGCCGCGAACACCAGCGGCAGCGAGGCCATCGCCGCGAAGGTGCCGGCCAGCACCAGACCCGCCGAGGTGATCACACCCCCGGTGGTGGACAGGCCCAGCAGCGCGCCGCGCCGGGTGCCGTGCAGCAGCGCCACTTCACGCACCCGGGTGACCAGGAAGATGTTGTAGTCGATGCCCAGGGCGACCAGGAACACGAAGGTCAGGAGCGGGAAGGAGGCTTCCGCGCCGGCGAAGCCGAAGACGTGCTCGAACACCAGGCTGCTCACGCCGAGGGCCGCCCCGAACGACAGCACCACCGTCGCCATGAGCAGCAGCGGCGCGACGATCGCCCGCAGCAGCAGCGCGAGGATGAGGAGCACCACCACCAGCACGATGGGGATGATCACCTTGGAGTCGCGGGCGGCCGCTTCCTGCGTGTCCAGCATGATCGCCGTGCTGCCGCCGACCTGGGCGTCCGCGCCCTCGATCGTGTGGACCGCGCTTCTGACCTGCTCGACGGTGCGGATCGCGGCCTTGCCGCTGGGGTCGTCCTTGAGTTCCCCGAGCATGATGACCTCGCCGTCCTTGGCCGCCATCGGCGTCGAGACACCGACGACTCCCGGTACGCCGGACAGCGCGGCCCTCACCTGCTCCGCCGAGGCGGCCCTGGCCACGACGACGACGGGGTCGCCCGACCCGGCCGGGAAGTGCTCGGACTGGATCCTCTCGCCGACGGCCATCTGAGGTGTGCCGGTGAACTGGTCCTTGTTGGACAGTCCCTCGGCCTTGAGCCCGAGCATCCCGAGCGCCATGGCGCCGAGGACGAGCGTGGTGCCGATCCACACGATCCGCGGCCGGCGGGAGACGGCGGTGCCGACCCGGTTCCAGATGCCTTCCCTGACCGCCTCGGCCGATCCGTACGACGGCTTCGCCGGCCAGAAGATCCAGCGGCCGCAGATGACCAGCAGGGCCGGCATCAGGGTGACCATGGCGAGCAGCCCGACGAGGACGCCGACGGCGCAGGCCGGCCCGAGGCCCTGGGTGGAGCTGAGCGTGGCCAGCATCAGCAGCATCAGGCTGACCGCGACGGTCGCGGCGCTGGCGATGATCGCGGGACCGGAGCGGTACAGGGCCTCGGCCATCGCCTCGTGCCGGTCCTCGTGCCGCAGCAGCTCTTCCCGGTAGCGGGAGATGAGCAGGAGCGCGTAGTCGGTGGCGGCGCCGAACACCAGCACCGTCAGGATGAAACTGGTCTGCTTGTTGACGACGAGCCCGGCGTTCTTCGCCAGCAGGTAGATCACCGCCTCCGACGTGACCAGGGCGACGCCCGCGGTCAGCAGGGGCAGCAGGGGCAGCAACGGGCTGCGGTAGGTGAGCAGCAGCATCACGACGACCACCAGCGCGGTGATCGTGGTCAGGGCGCCCCCTCCGCTGAACGCCTTGATCGAGTCGGACGCGTATCCGCCCGGTCCGGTGACGTGGAAGCCGAGACCGTCGGCGTTCTCCTCGCCGACCTCGGTCATCGCGTCGACGGTCTTGCCGATCCCTTCCCAGCCCGTCTTGTCCTTGTGGAGCTGGACCACGGTCTGGATGGCCTTGCCGTCCTGGGCCTTGAACGGTCCCTGGGGCTGCCCCACGACGTTGTCGATGCCCTTGAAGGCTTCGGCGTCGGCTCGGGCCTCGGCCATGTCGGCAGCGGTGACGCCCTCGGGCCGGTCGTAGACCACGATCGCGGGCACGGTGTCGGCACGCTGGAACTTCTCGGCCCGTTCGACGACCTTGGTCGACTCCGCGTTACCGGGCAGCCAGGCCGAATTGTCGTTCTCCTCGACGTCGCCGAGCTGTCCGGCCAGCATCAGGACGGGGATCAGCAGGACCGCCCAGAGCGCGAGGACGACCCACTTCCCCACTCTTCCGCCGGGCAACGCAGCCAGTCTTCGCATCATGTCGATTCCTCCACCGTGGGCTCGCGTCGCGGACGCATTCCGCACTACGAGCGATGCAGGGACCAGAAATGTGAGGTCCGTGGCCGGAATGTGACCCACGCCTCACCGGAGGACGCGAACTGGGGTGACGGAACACGGAACGCAGAAGACCCCGACCGGTTTCCCGGTCGGGGTCTTCGTGTGCCTGGTGGGGCACTGGCGGAGGATACGAGATTCGAACTCGTGAGGGGTTGCCCCCAACACGCTTTCCAAGCGTGCGCCCTAGGCCACTAGGCGAATCCTCCGGTCGGAACATTACATGACCGAGGAGGGTGCTCGCGAACTCGATTCGATCAAGGGGGTGCGAGGGGGTCGTACGGAGGTCAGGGGGAGGTCAGGCGGAGGGCGGCGGAGGCCAGGCGGAGGTCGGGCCGAGGCCAGGCGGAGGTCGGGCCGAGGTCGGCGGAGGCCAGGCGGAGGTCGTACGGGGCTCGCCTGATCGTGCGCCTGGGTGCGCGCCAGGGTGGGTGCGTGAGCGTGCGCCTGGGTGTGTGCGTGAGCGTGTTCGAAGGGGGTCCGCGCGGGGCGGAGAGGGTGTGTGACGGGGGGTGGGTCGGGGGGCTCCCGGGATCGGGTACGCTGGGCGGAGCCCCTCACGCGGCGCTATCTGACTGAACTCCCCCAGGGCCGGAAGGCAGCAAGGGTAGGTTGGCTCTGGCGGGTGCGTGGGGGGCGCTTGCGTTCCCGGGCGGGGTGGATTCCGCCGGGTGCGGAACGCGGCGGCGGCGAGAGGTCCGCCCGGTGGTTTTTCCCGGGTTGTCGGTGGGCGCCTATAACCTCGTATACGTGTCGTCTCTCGCGCTGTACCGCCGCTATCGCCCCGAGTCCTTCGCCGAGGTCATCGGGCAGGAGCATGTCACCGACCCGTTGCAGCAGGCCCTGCGGAACAACCGGGTCAATCACGCGTACCTGTTCAGCGGGCCCCGTGGGTGCGGAAAGACGACCAGTGCGCGGATTCTGGCCCGGTGCCTGAACTGCGAGCAGGGTCCGACCCCGACGCCCTGCGGCGAGTGCCAGTCCTGCCGCGACCTCGCGCGGAACGGGCCGGGGTCGATCGACGTCATCGAGATCGACGCCGCGTCCCACGGTGGTGTGGACGACGCCCGTGACCTGCGGGAGAAGGCCTTCTTCGGGCCCGCGTCCAGCCGGTACAAGATCTACATCATCGACGAGGCGCACATGGTCACCTCGGCGGGCTTCAACGCCCTCCTGAAGGTGGTCGAGGAGCCGCCGGAGCACCTCAAGTTCATCTTCGCCACGACCGAGCCCGAGAAGGTCATCGGCACCATCCGGTCGCGGACCCACCACTACCCCTTCCGCCTCGTGCCGCCCGGCACCCTGCGCGAGTACCTCGGCCAGGTCTGCGGGCAGGAGGGCGCCTCCGTCGAGGACGGCGTGCTGCCGCTCGTCGTGCGCGCCGGCGCCGGGTCCGTCCGTGACTCGATGTCCGTCATGGACCAGCTGCTCGCCGGTGCCGCCGACGACGGTGTGACGTACGCGATGGCGACCTCCCTCCTCGGCTACACGGACGGGTCCCTGCTCGACTCGGTGGTGGACGCCTTCGCGGCCGGCGACGGCGCCGCCGCCTTCGAGGTCGTCGACCGGGTCGTCGAGGGCGGCAACGACCCCCGGCGCTTCGTCGCCGACCTCCTGGAGCGGCTGCGCGACCTGGTGATCCTGGCCGCCGTGCCGGACGCCGCCGAGAAGGGGCTCATCGACGCCCCGGTCGACGTGATCGAGCGCATGCAGGCGCAGGCGTCCGTGTTCGGTGCCGCCGAGCTCAGCAGGGCCGCCGACCTGGTCAACAGCGGCCTGACCGAGATGCGCGGCGCCACCTCGCCCCGGCTCCAGCTGGAGCTGATCTGCGCGCGCGTGCTGCTGCCCGCCGCCTTCGACGACGAGCGTTCGTTCCAGGCGCGCCTCGACCGGCTGGAGCGCGGGGCCGCGTCCGGAGCCGGAGTGGGGGCCGGGGCCGTCTACACGCCCGCGCCGCCCGCGCCCGCCATGGGGTACGTGCCCGGGCCCGAGGCCCACACCCCGATGGCCCCGCCCCCGCCCGCCCCGGCGCCCGCGCAGCCCGTGCAGCCCGCACAGCCCATGCAGGCCGCGCAGCCCGTGCAGGCCGCCCCCGTGCCCGAACCCGCCCCCGCCGCTCCCGCAGCCCCCGCGCAGGCCCAGCCGCCCGCGTCCCGGCCCGGCGCCTGGCCCGGCGCCGCCGCCCCCGGCAGCGGTGCGCCCGGCGCGTGGCCCGGCGCGTCCGCCCCGGCGGCCCCCGCCGCGCAGGCGCAGGCCCCGGCCGCCCCCGCCCCCGTACACGCGCAGCCCGCGCCGCAGGCCCCCGCTCCCGCTCCCGCGGCCGGCGGCGGTGGTGGCGGAGACACGGCGCAGGTGCGGAACCTGTGGCCGCAGATCCTCGACGCCGTCAAGAACCGGCGCCGCTTCACCTGGATCCTGCTCAGTCAGAACGCGCAGGTGGCAGGCTTCGACGGCACCACCCTCCAGCTCGGCTTCCTCAACGCCGGCGCCCGCGACAACTTCGCGAGCAGCGGCAGCGAGGAGGTCCTGAAGCAGGCCCTCGCCGAGACGTTCAACGTGCAGTGGAGGGTCGAGGCGATCATCGACCCCTCGGGCGGGGCCAATCCGCCGCCCGCCGCCACCGGCTTCGGCGGCGGACGGCCGCAGGCCCCCGCCCCCGCCTTCCAGCAGGCCCCGCCGCCCGCCCCCGTACAGGCGCAGCCCGCGCCTGGCGCCGGCTTCCCGCAGGCGTCCGGCCCCGGCTTCGCCCCGGCGCCGGCGCAGGCCCCCGAGCCCGTGTACGCGCCGCCCGCGCCGCAGCCCGTGGCGCCCGAGGACGACGTGCCCGAGGAGGACGATCCCGACCTCGTCGACTCGGCCCTGTCCGGGCACGACCTGATCGTGCGCGAGCTCGGAGCCACCGTTGTGGAGGAATACACGAACGACTAGGGCCGTCTCGCTCGGTGGCCCGCACAAGGGGCATCCCGGCCGGCGGGCTACCCTGGCTGGCGTGAAGGTCCTCGTCATCGGCGGCGGCGCCCGCGAACACGCCCTGTGCCGCTCTCTCTCCCTCGATCCCGACGTCACCGCTCTGCACTGCGCGCCCGGCAACGCCGGAATCGCGGAGGTCGCCGAGCTGCACCCCGTCGACCAGCTGGACGGCGACGCCGTCGCGCGCCTCGCCACCGAGCTCGGCGCCGACTTGGTCGTCGTCGGCCCGGAGGCCCCGCTGGTCGCCGGTGTCGCCGACGCCGTCCGCGCGGTCGGCATCCCCGCCTTCGGCCCGTCCCGGGAGGCGGCGCAGCTGGAGGGGTCCAAGGCGTTCGCCAAGGACGTCATGGCCGGCGCCGGCGTGCCCACCGCCCGCAGCTACGTCTGCACCACCCCCGAGGAGATCGACGAGGCGCTCGACGCCTTCGGCGCTCCGTACGTCGTCAAGGACGACGGCCTCGCCGCCGGCAAGGGCGTCGTGGTCACCGAGGACGTCGAGCAGGCCCGGGCGCACGCCCTCGCCTGCGACCGGGTCGTCATCGAGGAGTACCTCGACGGCCCCGAGGTCTCCCTCTTCGCGATCACCGACGGCGTCACCGTCCTCCCGCTCCGGCCCGCGCAGGACTTCAAGCGCGCGCTCGACGGCGACGAGGGCCCGAACACCGGCGGCATGGGCGCCTACTCGCCGCTGCCCTGGGCCGACCCCAAGCTGGTCGACGAGGTCATGGACTCCGTCCTCCAGCCCACGGTCGACGAGCTGCGCCGCCGCGGCACGCCGTTCTCCGGCCTGCTGTACGCGGGTCTGGCGATCACCGGTCGCGGTGTCCGGGTCATCGAGTTCAACGCGCGCTTCGGCGACCCCGAGACCCAGGTGGTCCTGGCCCGGCTGAAGACCCCGCTCGCGGGCGTCCTGCTGAACTCCGCCAACGGCACCCTGGACGACCAGGCGCCGCTGAGCTGGAGCGACGACGCCGCGGTCACCGTGGTCGTCGCCTCGCACAACTACCCGGAGACCCCGCGCACCGGCGACCCCATCGAGGGCCTGGACGCGATCGCGGAGCAGGACGCCCCGCACGCGTACGTCCTCCACGCGGGGACGAAGCGGGACGGCGACGCGATCGTGAGCGCGGGCGGCCGGGTCCTCTCGGTCACCGCGACCGGAACGGACCTGGCGCAGGCCCGCGAGCGCGCGTACGCGGCGGTCGGCCGTATCAGGCTCGACGGCTCGCAGCACCGCACGGACATCGCGCGGAAGGCCGCCGAGGCCTGATCCGGCGCGGCGTCCGCCGCTTTTTCGTGCGGCCGTGCGGTGAACCGTACGGCCGCACGCATGCCATCACCTTTACCCAAAGCCATTCGATCGAGTGACGGCTCGGCCATCCGGATGACGCCCGCCACCGCCCCAACTAGGGTGCGGCGGAGGCGTTCCGGCACTTGGCCCACCGGCATTGCGATGTCAGTGACGGGTGCCACAGTGGGGGAGTGAGCAACACCGCCACAGGCAGTCCCGACGAGGGCAGAAGGGGGTGATGTACGGCGTGTCCGGTACCGGTGCCGTTGTCGGCGAGGAGTGGGGTGCGCGCGCCGCGCGCTCCCGGGCCCTCGCCGTCCTCCGTGTCCGTGGCAGGGCCCTGGGCCTCGCCGTGCTCCCCGCCGCGGTGGCCGTCGTCCTGTACGCGGGCGGGGTCACCGGCCACTTCACCGGGTCCGGCTGGGACACCGCCCGCTGGGCGGTGACCGTCCTCGCGGTCCTCGTCCTCGTCGCCGCCACCGCCGTCGCCCTCGTCGTCGCCCGGGCCAGGCCCGCCGCCACGCCCACCGTGGAGCTCTCCGAGACCGCGGCCCCCGATCTCTACCGGCTCGTGCGGGACCTGGCCGACCGGCTCGACGTCCCCGCACCCTCCGCGATAGCCCTGACGCCGGACTGCGACAGCTGGCTGGAGGACCGCACCCACCGGGCCCACCGCAAGCACCACGCCCCCGGGGGCGGCCGGACGTCCGACGGCGGCGGAGCCCCCGTCCTCGTCATAGGCTCGCCCTTCCTCTGGTGGATGCGGGTCGCCGAGCTGCGCGCGGTCCTCGCCCCGGTCGTCGCCGGTACGGGCCCGGCCGCCCACCCCGACATAGCCGCCGCCCGCCGCTTCGTGCGCGGTCTCGACGCTGCCGTCGCCGTCCCCGAGACCCCCGGGCTCGACGCCTTCCGCCGGTTCGGCGCCCATGGCGTCGGGCAGGTCGCCCGCGTCCTGCTGCGCGCCTGTCGCGGGCATGCGGCCGAGATGGAGCGCGGGGTCGCCGCCGCCGGTTCGGAGCGCGCGCAGGCCGTGGACTACGGCGTACGGATCGTCGCCCAGGAGCAGGTCGGCCTGGCCTACGCGGGCTGGGACCGGCTCCTGACCCGGGTCGCGCTGCCCGCCTGGCGCATGGGCCGCTGGCCCGCCAAGCTCGACGCGGGCGTGGTCTCCGCCCTGACCGAGCTCTCCCGGCGCGACCGGCTCGCGGACGGCTTCTCCTCCCGGCTCGGCGAGCGGCCGGCCTGCGACCTCCTGGAGGAGCCGGGCGCGGTCGACGAGGCCACGTCGCTGCTCGCCGCCCGTCTCTTCCACGGCGGCCCGGCCGAGCCCGGCCCCGACTGGTCGCCGGTGGAGTGGAGCCAGTACCCGGAGGAGGTCGTCGACCGGAAGTGGCGTACGGACGCGGCCCGGCTCCACGAGGTCCTCGACCGGCTGGGCGTGGCCGACTCGTCCGCCGACTCCTCTTCGTCGGCCTCCACCGGCCCGACCCTGACCCGGGTGATGGCCCACCTGACGACCACCCCGCCGGCCACGCCCGCGGACCCGAAGCCGACGACACCGCCGGCCCCGGCCCCCGACGAGGTCCCCACCCCCGGCGCCCCCGAGGCCCTCCACTCCCCCGAAGCCGCCCACGCTGCCGGCGGCCCCGAAGCCGCCCACGCTGCCGGCGCCCCCGAAGCCGGCGACCCCGAAGCCCGCCACGACGTCGCCGACGTCGCCGACCTCACCGATCCCGCCGCGGTCGCCGACCTCACTGATCTCGCCGACCTCGCCGACCTCGACGACGAGCCGCAGGCCAACCCCGCCGCCGACGCCCTCGCCGGTGCGCTCAGCGCGCTCCTGGCGCGTGAGGAGGCCGCACGGGAGGCCCGCGCGGCCGCCACCGCAGCCGAGGCAGCGAAGGCGGCGTCCGAGGCCCCGAGCGCCACCACCCCGCCCGTGCTGGTCAGCGGCCCCGACGGCCCCCTGCCGCTCTTCCCGCTCCAGCCGCCCCGTACCGGCCGCGACCTGCTCGCCGACCACGTCACCGCGATGGTCTGCTGCGCGGCCGTCGACACCGCGGAGGCCACCCCCGGCCTCGACTGGCTCGACGGCCCCGCCCTGATCGTCGGCGGCGAGCGCGCGGCGGACCTCGGCCCCCGGGTCCTCGCCCTCGTCGAGGACGGTGACCCGGAGCCCCTGCGCGCCTGGCTCGCCCGCACCGGAGTCCGCCCGGAGAAGCCCGTGCGCCTGGTCTGAAACACGCCCCCCGGAAGCCTTCCGCAAAGGCCCCCGGAACCGCCCCGTCCCGGAGTCCCGGCTTCCACTCTCGTCAATTCACGACGAACGGTGACGGAGTGCGTGCGTTATGTGATGTGCTGGAGACCGTCACTGACAAAGGCAAGGACCAGAGGCACTGACCAGCCCGACCGGGGGAGTCGAGGGAGGGGCGCAGCATGGGGGCCGAGCAGATCAGACGGTGGGAGTCCGGCGCGCTGGCGCACGCCGTGAGCGATCCCTTCGGACAGGGCCCGCTGCCCTGGCTCCGCGGTTCGGAGAACTACTTCGACGACACGGGCCAGACGGTCCCCTGGTACGCCGACGAGATCCTGGCCCGCGGCGGCAGCGGCGGCCCGCGCACGGCCGACGACGTCCGGCGCCAGATCAAAGGGTTCGCCTCGACCGGAGCCGTCGCGCCGGGCGAGTCGATCGACTTCCACATCACCGTGGACCCGCCGCAGCAGTTCCTGGTCGACGTCTACCGGATCGGCCACTACGGCGGCGACGGCGCCGCGAAGATCACCACGAGCCCGCGGCTCTCGGGGATCGTCCAGCCCGCCCCGCTCACCGCCGACCGCACGGTCTCCTGTCACCACTGGTGGCAGTCCTGGCGGCTCCAGGTCCCGTCGTACTGGTCGATCGGCGCGTACGTCGCCGTCCTCACCACCGCCGACGGCTACCGCTCGCACATCCCCTTCACGGTCCGGGACAGCCACCCGGCGGACCTCCTCCTCGTCCTCCCGGACGTGACCTGGCAGGCGTACAACCTCTACCCGGAGGACGGGCACACCGGCGCCAGCCTCTACCACGCCTGGGACGAGGAGGGCCGGCTGCTCGGCGAGGAGGACGCCGCCGTCACCGTCTCCTTCGACCGTCCGTACGCGGGCGCGGGCCTGCCCCTCCACGTCGGACACGCCTACGACTTCATCCGCTGGGCCGAGCGGTACGGCTACGACCTCGCCTACGCGGAGACCCGCGACCTGCACGCGGGCCGGGTCGACCCCAGCCGCTACCGGGGCCTGGTCTTCCCGGGCCACGACGAGTACTGGTCGGCGCCGATGCGCAGGACCGCCGAACTCGCCCGCGACCAGGGCACGTCCCTCGTCTTCCTCTCCGCCAACACCATGTACTGGCAGGTGGAGCTGGGCCCGTCCCCGTCCGGGGTGCCCGACCGCCTCCTCACCTGCCGCAAGCGGCGCGGCCCCGGCCGCCCCGCCCTCTGGCGCGAGGTCGACCGGCCCGAGCAGCGACTCCTCGGCATCCAGTACGCGGGCCGGGTCCCCGAACCGCACCCGATGGTCGTGCGGAACGCCGAGCACTGGCTCTGGGAGGCCACCGGCGCCGGCGACGGCGACGAGCTCCCCGGCCTGGTCGCGGGCGAGGCCGACCGCTACTTCCCGCGCACCGCGCTCCCCGAGCACCAGGGCCGCATCCTGCTGGCCCACTCGCCCTACCGGGACGGCGACGGAGCCCTGCGCCACCAGGAGACCTCGCTCTACAAGGCGCCGTCCGGCGCCTGGGTCTTCGCCTCCGGCACCTTCGCCTGGTCGCCGGCGCTGGACCGCCCCGGCCATGTCGACGCCCGGGTCCAGCGCGCCACCGCCAACCTCCTCGACCGGATCTGCAAGAGGGACTGAGCGGGGAGTCACAGGGCCTGGCGGCCGGGGCCGCCCGGATGTGCGAGAGAATCGGACACGCTCCTGGATCAACCTACGCGGAGGAACCGTGTCCGGATTCGTAGAAAAGCCCGAGCCTGTCCAGGTCCCGGGCCTCACCCATCTCCACACGGGCAAGGTCCGCGACCTGTACCGGAACGAGGCAGGGGACCTCGTCATGGTGGCGAGCGACCGCATGTCCGCGTTCGACTGGGTCCTGCCCACCGCGATCCCCGACAAGGGCCGGGTCCTCACCCAGCTCTCCCTGTGGTGGTTCGACCGGCTCGCCGACCTGGTCCCGCACCACGTCCTCTCCACCGAGCTCCCGGCCGGCGCCCCCGCCGACTGGGCCGGCCGCACCCTCGTCTGCAAGTCGCTGAACATGGTCCCGGTCGAGTGCGTCGCCCGCGGCTACCTCACGGGCTCCGGCCTCCTGGAGTACGACGAGTCCCGCACGGTCTGCGGCCTCGCGCTCCCCGAGGGCCTCACCGACGGCTCCGAGCTGCCCGCCCCGATCTTCACCCCGGCCACCAAGGCCGCGGTCGGCGACCACGACGAGAACGTCTCGTACGAGGAAGTCGCCCGCCAGGTCGGCCCCGAGACGGCCGCGCTGCTGCGCCGGACGACCCTCGCCGTCTACTCCCGGGCCCGGGACATCGCCCGCGAGCGCGGGATCATCCTGGCCGACACCAAGTTCGAGTTCGGCTTCGAGAGCACCCCGGACGGCGACCGCCTCGTCATCGCCGACGAGGTCCTCACCCCGGACTCCTCGCGCTTCTGGCCGGCCGACCAGTGGCAGCCGGGCCGCGCCCAGCCCTCGTACGACAAGCAGTTCGTGCGGAACTGGCTGACGTCCCCGGCCTCGGGCTGGGACCGCAAGAGCGAGACCCCGCCGCCGCCGCTCCCGCAGGAGATCGTCGACGCGACGCGCGCCAAGTACCTGGAGGCGTACGAGCTGCTGACCGGCAAGCCCTGGTCCGACAGCTTCTAGAACTCCGGTCCACGGACACGAGAAAGCCCCCCGGTCGGATCGACCGGGGGGCTTCTTCATGGAGCGGACGACGAGATTCGAACTCGCGACCCTCACCTTGGCAAGGTGATGCTCTACCAACTGAGCCACGTCCGCATGCGCCGTAGCGCGGGGCTAACTATACCCACCCTTTCGCCTGCGCGAGACGCACGGCCGTGTGACGGTTCTCGGCACCGAGCTTCGCGGCGGCCGAGGAGAGGTAGTTCCGGACGGTTCCGGGGGAGAGCGAGGCGCGCCGGGCGATCTCCGCGACCGGTGCCCCGTCGGCGGAGAGTTCGAGGACCTCGGCCTCCCGGGCGGTCAGCGGGGAGTCCCCGGCGGCGATGGCGTCGGACGCCAACTCCGGGTCCACGTAACGGTTTCCGGCGTGCACGGTACGGATGATCTCGGCGAGCCGCTGGGCGCTGACGGTCTTCGGGACGAAGCCCCGGACGCCCGCGGAGAGGGCCCGCTTGAGGTGTCCCGGACGGCCGTGACCGGTCACGATCATGGTGCGGCAGCCGGGCAGTTCGTCCCGCAGGGCCGTGGCGACCGTCACACCGTCCGCGCCCGGCATCTGCAGGTCGAGCACGGCGACGTCGGGGCGGTGGGCGCGGGCCATGGCGAGCGCCTCGGGCCCGGTCGCGGCCTCGGCGACGACGACGAGGTCGTCCTCCAGGCCGAGCAGCGCGGCGAGCGCACCACGGATCAGATGCTCGTCGTCGGCGAGCAGGAGACGTACGCGCGCGGTCACCGGGCCACCTCCGTACGGGACATACCGGGTGTACGGGGCATGGGGACCCGGGCCGTCACCAGGAACGTACCGTCGTCGCCCGGCCCGGCCTCCAGGCTCCCCCCGACGGCCGCGAGCCGCTCCCGAAGCCCGGCGAGCCCCGACCCGGACCCGGACCCGCCACCGATCCCACGGCCGATCCCACGGCCGCCCCCGCTCCCGATCCCGCTCCCGGACCCGGGCCCGATCCCTGAAGGGCTTCCCGCCCCGTCGTTCTCCACCGTCAGCAGCACGGCACCCTCCTCCTCGCGGACGGCGATCGCGCAGCGCCGCGCGTCCCCGTGCCTCAGTACGTTGGTCGTGGTCTCCCGGACCACCCACCCGAGCGCCGACTGCACCTCGTCGGGCAGGGCGAGCACGGGCGAGGTGACGGCGCAGTCGATCCCGGCCGCGTCGAGGACGCCCCGCGCGCCCTCCAGCTCCACCCGCAGGTCCGCCTCGCGGTAGCCGCGGACGACGTCCCGCACCTCCCGCTGGGACTCCTGGGCGATCCGCTGCACCTCGATCATCTGGTCGACGGCCTCCGGACGTTCGCGTCGGGCGAGCTGGACGGCGAGCTCGCTCTTGAGGGCGATCACGGACAGGTTCCGGCCGAGGATGTCGTGCAGGTCCCGCCCGAAGCGGAGGCGCTCCTCGGCGACGGCGAGCCGGGCCTGCACGTCCCGCGCCTCGCGCAGTTCGAAGAGGACGCCGAGCACCCAGAGCGAGAGCCGGACGGTGACGGCGAGCCAGCCGGTGATGAAGAGGACGGTCGCCGCGGTCCCGATGGTCTGCCCCATGTCCCGGCCGGTGAGCGGGACGGCGGCGAGGAGGACGGCGCCCAGGAGCGCCTGGTGCAGGACGACGGTGCGTACGGGAAAGAGCAGGCAGTGCCCGGCGAAGAAGGGGATGAGGGCCGCCCCGAGCATCCCCGGCAGCAGCCCGCCCAGGTCGGCGGTGGCCGCCTCCGCGAGGACGGCCCCCGCGACGGCGGCCCCGGCAGCGGCGGCGGGCAGCGTCGCGCGCGGGCCGAGCGCGGTCCCCGGCAGCAGGTACACGTCCATCGCGCGCCGCAGGAAGCGGTGGCCGACGATCCCGTTGGCGAGGTTGAGCAGCGGGGCGACGACGACGAGGAGGAGCGGGGCCTCGTGCCGGACCGGCCAGGTCAGCAGGAGGAGCCCGAGGACGAACACGGCGGACCACAGGAGCATGTACGCGGTGACGCGCGTGTAGGCGTCCACCTTGGCCAGGCCGCTCCGGCCGCTCCAGCTCTTCACAGGAAGACGTCCCCTCGGGTCTCTCAGCGCCGGGGTTCCCAGCGGAACCACCGCTGGACAGCAAACACCGCGAGCACGGTCCAGGCCAGCGCGGCCAGGGCGGCGCCCACCAGGTCCATCGGGTCGACGCCGCCCGTCCAGCCGGCCCGTACGAGGGTCATGACGCCGGTCAGCGGCAGCAGCTCGCAGAGCGAGGCGATCCGCTCGGGGAGGACGGAGAGGGGGACGAAGAGCCCGGATCCGAGGGAGGAGATCAGGAGCAGCGGCAGGGTCGTGAGCTGGGCGCTGTCGACGGTGCGGGTGACGGTCGAGGTGGCGGCGGCGACGGCGGTGAGCAGGACGGTGCCGAGGAGGACGCCGGCGAGGAGCAGTTCGGGCCGGGCGGGTGCGGGCAGGCCGAGGACGGTCATGCCGCCGGCGGTCATGAGGGCGCACTGGGCGAGGGCGAGCGCGGCGGCCGGCAGCGCGACCCCGGTGAGGATCTCGGTGTCGGTCGGCTCTCCGGTCCGCAGCCGCTTGAGGACGAGCGCCTCGCGGCGGGCGACGAACGCGGAGACGAGGTTGCCGTGCACGACCATCAGCAGGGCCATCCCGATGCCGCCGGTCACGGCGACCTCGGCGATGGTCGTGCCCGCCTTGCCGACGTCTACGCGGTCGAGGGAGCTGCGGATCGCGCCCACCATCAGCAGGGGGACGAAGACGGCGACGAAGAGTGCCGTGCGGTTGCGGACGAGCAGGGTCAGTTCGGCCCGCCCGAGCGCGGCGAGTCGGGTGGCGGTGAGCGAGCTCATCGGACGGCCTCCGGTTCCGTGGAAGGGTTCTGCGACTTCGCCTGCGACCCCGACCTCGACTGCGACTTCGACCGCGACTGCGTCTGATCCTGCGTCGAGGTCCGGGACGCGATGTCGAGGAAGGCCTCTTCGAGGGAGGCGGACCGGGCGTCGAGCGCGTCGAGCCGTACGTCGTTCTCCCGGGCCCAGTCGAGGAGCGCGGCGAGGTCGTCCTGGAGGGCGTCGGTACGGATCTCCACCCGCCCGCCGTCCTCGGCGGCCCGCAGGTGGAGCGGGAGGCGTCCGGCGGGGACGCCGTCGGGGAGGGTGAAGCGGATGCGGGCGGGCCGGGCGGCGGTGACCTGGGAGGGGGTGCCGGAGAGGACGATCCGGCCCGCGTGCATGATCGCGAGCCGGTCGGCCAGTGCCTCGGCCTCCTCCAGGTAGTGGGTGGTGAGCAGCACGGTGGTGCCGCCGTCGCGGAGGGCCCGGACGAGGTCCCAGGTGTCGCGGCGGCCCTCGGCGTCGAGTCCGGTGGTGGGTTCGTCGAGGAAGAGGACCTCGGGGCGGCCGAGGAGGGCGAGCGCGAGGTCGAGCCGGCGCCGTTCGCCGCCGGACAGCTGCTTGACCCGTACCCGCTCGCGGCCGGCGAGCCCGGTGGCGGCGAGGGCCTCGGCGGCGGGCCGGGCGTTGCTGGTGCAGCCCGCCCACATCCGTATGGTTTCGGCCACGGTCAGATCGCTGGGGAAGCCGCCCTCCTGGAGCATCACGCCGATGCGGGGGCGGACGGCGGCCCGTTCGCGGTACGGGTCGTGGCCGAGGACGCGGGCGGTTCCGGCGCCGGGGGCGGCGAGGCCCTCCAGGAGTTCGACGGTGGAGGTCTTGCCGGCGCCGTTGGTGCCGAGGAGGGCGAAGATCTCGCCGCGGGGGACGGTGAAGGAGATGCCGCGCACGGCCTCGAAGCCGCCGGAGTAGCTGCGGCGCAGGTCTTCCGCTTCGATCGCGTTGGTCATGTGACCAGGCTTCCGGCGGCCGGGGCCGTCCGGCAGTGCGCGGTGTCATCACGGCGTCTGACAAATGTCATGAGGTCTCACGCACATGTGATGAGGTCTCACGCGGACACGACGAAGGCCCCGGTTCCAGAGAGCCGGGGCCTTCGACTTCCTGAGCGGACGACGAGATTCGAACTCGCGACCCTCACCTTGGCAAGGTGATGCTCTACCAACTGAGCCACGTCCGCATGCCTCCGACCGACTTTCATCGGGCGGCGCGAGCACCACTCTACCTGATGCACCGGAGTGCTCGGTAATGCGATGCAGAGCGGGTGACAGGAATTGCACACTGCGCCTTCCCCCTGGAAGGGGGACGTTCTACTACTGAACTACACCCGCACGCTGCGTGAGGTTCGGCCCGGCGGCCTCGCCCCTCGGCGTGTTCCAGACTCTAGCGGATCATGGGGGGTGGAACGCAAATCCGCTCGGCGCGCGTCGTCGATGAGTGTCGTCGGCGCGTGTCGTCGGCGCGTGTCAGCTCGCGGCGTGGAAGGCCTCGTAGACCTTCTTCGGGATGCGGCCCCTCGCGGGCACGTCCATCTTGTTGGACTGGGCCCAGGCGCGGACCGCCGCCGGGTCGGGTGCGAGCGAGGTGTGGGTGTAGGTCTCGATGCCCGCCCGCTCCTTCGCGCCGCCCTTCGCTCCGGCCTGCTGCTTGCGGCCGGCGGCGAGGTAGGGGGCGAGGGTCTTGCGGAGTTTCTTTGCATTGGCAGCATTCAGGTCGATCTCGTACATCTTCCCGTCGAGGCCGAACGCGACCGTCTCCGCAGCATCTCCGCCGTCGATGTCATCGGAGAGAGTGACCACCACACGCTGAGCCACGGATATCGGTCCTTTCCTGCGGCCGCCGGGGTCGGAAGGACGCTTGTGACGTCTCTGACGTGCGACGATGCCGACCGTTCGGCTGTGCCGGGACAATGTTGTTTTCCTCTGCATTCCTTTGTACAGCGGCAGGTGTCGCATTGTGAAGCCCCGGCAATTGTTTCAGCGTGTCCCGGCGGATTGAGGTCCGCAATATTTCGCTGGAATTTTGCGTGCGAGTGTGCCTGTGGGGGGCGCCCGGGGTTCGCGCTCCGTTCGTGGTCCGTTCACGGGTCTTTGGGGATCTCTTTGGAGGATCCTTCAGATCTCTACCCGCGTAGAATTTGGAGGCAGGTACGCTGAGGGAACCGCCCACGCAACACACCACCGGGAGTGCCAGTGGCACGCGTCGTAGTCGACGTCATGCTCAAGCCGGAGATTCTGGACCCTCAGGGGCAGGCGGTGCAGCGTGCACTGCCCCGCCTGGGATTCGCCGGAATCGCCGACGTCCGTCAGGGGAAGCGCTTCGAACTGGAGGTGGAGGGGCCGGTCGACGACGCCGCCCTCGCCCGCATCCATGAGATGGCCGAAACCTTCCTTGCCAACACCGTGATCGAAGACTTCGTCGTGAAGGTCGAGTCGTGACCGCACGCATCGGCGTCGTCACGTTCCCCGGAACGCTCGACGACCAGGACGCGCTGCGCGCCGCCCGCCTCGCGGGCGCCGAGCCCGTCTCGCTCTGGCACCGCGACAAGGACCTCAAGCAGGTCGACGCCGTGGTCCTCGCCGGCGGCTTCTCCTACGGCGACTACCTGCGGGCCGGAGCCATCTCCCGCTTCTCGCCGGTGATGGAGAGCATCATCGAGCAGGCGAAGGCCGGCATGCCGGTCCTCGGCATCTGCAACGGCTTCCAGATCCTCACCGAGGCCCATCTGCTGCCGGGCGCGATGCTGCGCAACAACCACCTCCACTTCATCTGCCGCGACCAGAAGCTGCGGGTGGAGAACGCGGAGACCGCCTGGACGTCCGACTACGAGCGGGGCCAGGAGATCGAGGTCCCGCTCAAGAACATGGACGGCCGGTACGTCGCCGACGAGCGCGTGCTCGACGAGCTCGAGGCCGAGGGGCGGGTGGCCTTCCGCTACCTGGACGTCAACCCCAACGGCTCGCTGCGCGACATCGCGGGCATCACCAACGCCGCGGGCAACGTGGTCGGCCTCATGCCGCACCCGGAGCACGCCGTCGAGCCGCTGATCGGTACCGGCAAGACGGACGGCCTCGGTTTCTTCACCTCGATCCTCAAGAAGCTGGTCAACGCCTGATGAGCCTCGACACCGTCAAGCACGCGAGCGAGACGCCGGACAGCGAGCAGCCCTGGAAGGAGCTCGGCCTCAAGGAGGACGAGTACGCGCGCATCCGCGAGATCCTGGGCCGCCGTCCCACCGGCGCCGAGCTCGCCATGTACTCCGTCATGTGGTCCGAGCACTGCTCCTACAAGAGCAGCAAGGTCCACCTGAAGCAGTTCGGCGAGAAGGTCCCGGAGAACGACGCCATGCTCGTCGGCATCGGCGAGAACGCCGGCGTCGTCGACGTGGGCCAGGGGTACGCGGTCACCTTCAAGGTGGAGTCGCACAACCACCCCTCGTACATCGAGCCCTACCAGGGCGCGGCCACCGGCGTCGGCGGCATCGTCCGCGACATCCTCGCCATGGGTGCCCGCCCGGTCGCGGTCGTCGACCCGCTGCGCTTCGGCGCCGCCGACCACCCCGACACCAAGCGCGTGCTGCCCGGTGTCGTCGCCGGCATCGGCGGCTACGGCAACTGCCTGGGCCTGCCGAACATCGGTGGCGAGGTCGTCTTCGACTCCTGCTACCAGGGCAACCCGCTGGTCAACGCCGGCTGCATCGGCGTGATGAAGCACGAGGACATCCACCTCGCCAAGGCCTCCGGCCCGGGCAACAAGGTCATCCTCTACGGCGCCCGCACGGGTGGCGACGGCATCGGCGGCGTCTCGGTCCTCGCGTCCGAGACCTTCGACGACACCAAGCCCACCAAGCGCCCCGCCGTCCAGGTCGGCGACCCCTTCCAGGAGAAGCTCCTCATCGAGTGCACCCTGGAGATCTTCAAGGAGAAGCTGGTCGCGGGCATCCAGGACCTCGGCGGCGCCGGGCTCTCCTGCGCCACGTCCGAGCTGGCCTCCGCCGGTTCCGGCGGCATGCACGTCGACCTGGAGAAGGTCCACCTGCGCGACGCGACGCTCTCGCCCGAGGAAATCCTCATGAGCGAGTCGCAGGAGCGCATGTGCGCGATCGTCGAGCCGCAGCACGTCGACCGCTTCCTGGAGATCTGCGAGAAGTGGGACGTCATCGCCACCGTCATCGGTGAGGTGACCGAGGGCGAGCGCCTGGAGATCTTCTGGCACGGCGAGCAGATCGTCGACGTTCCGCCGCGGTCCGTGGCCCACGAGGGTCCGACGTACCACCGGCCGTACGCCCGCCCGGAGTGGCAGGACGCGCTCCAGGCCGACGACGCGAACAAGCTGCCCCGGCCGCAGACCGGCGAGGAGCTGAAGGACCAGGTCCTGAAGCTCGTCTCCTCCCCGAACCAGGCCTCGAAGTCCTGGATCACGGACCAGTACGACCGGTTCGTGCAGGGCAACACGGTCCTGGCGCAGCCCGAGGACGCGGGCATGGTCCGGATCGACGAGGAGACCAACCTCGGCGTGGCCATGGCGACCGACGGCAACGGCCGGTACGCGAAGCTCGACCCGTACACGGGTGCGCAGCTCGCGCTCGCGGAGGCGTACCGCAACGTCGCCGCCTCCGGTGCCAAGCCGCTCGCCATCTCGGACTGCCTGAACTTCGGCTCGCCCGAGGACCCGGCCGTGATGTGGCAGTTCGCCGAGGCCACCCGTGGTCTCGCGGACGGCTGCCTCCAGCTCGGCACCCCGGTCACCGGCGGCAACGTCTCGCTCTACAACCAGACGGGCGAGACGGCGATCCACCCGACGCCGGTCGTGGCCGTGCTCGGTGTGATCGACGACGTCAACCGCCGTACGCCGATCGCCTTCGCGGAAGAGGGCCAGCTCCTCTACCTGCTCGGCGACACGCGTGAGGAGTTCGGCGGCTCGGCCTGGTCCGAGGTCGTCCACCAGCACCTCGGCGGTCTGCCGCCGGCCGTGGACCTCGACCGGGAGAAGCTGCTCGGCGAGATCCTGATCTCGGCCTCCCGCGACGGCATGATCGACGCGGCGCACGACCTGTCCGACGGCGGTCTCGTGCAGGCGGTCGTCGAGTCCTGCCTGCGTGGCGGGAACGGCGCGCGCCTGGTCGTCCCGGAGGGCCTGGACGCCTTCACCTTCCTCCTCAGCGAGTCGGCGGGCCGTGCGGTCGTCGCCGTCCCGCGCAGCGAGGAGCTCCGCTTCACCGACATGTGCGGTGCGCGGGGTCTGCCGGCGACCCGGATCGGTGTCGTCGACGGTGACGCCGTGGACGTCCAGGGCGAGTTCGCGCTCTCCCTGGAGGAGCTGCGTACGGCCCACGAGGCGACGATCCCGGCCCTGCTGGCCTGATCCGACGCGATCCGACGCTTTCCGAAAGAACCCCCGCCCCTTCCGGGCGGGGGTTCTTTCGTTCTCCGCTTGCACGGGATTACGTAATTACGTAATCTCCGATGCATGGAGCTGGAAGAGCGGGTCGCCGACCTCGAACGGCGCATGGCCGCCCTGGAGGGCGCCGAGCGCCCCGTACCCGAGGAGGCCGACGCCACCTTCTGGGCCCTGGAAGGGCTCAGGACGGACCTCGCGGAGGCGGGGGCGCGGGGCGAGGACGGCGGGGTGCTGTTCACGGGCTCGGTCGGACTGCCGACCGGGGAGCGGTACGAGTGGCAGTTCGGCGCGCTCACCGAGCGGCTGCTCGACGAGGAGTGGGCCGAGACCGCCGACTCCTTCGCCGCGCTCGGCCATCCCGTACGGCTCCGGCTGCTGCGGGAGATCCTCGGCGGCCGCCGTACCGCCGCCGAACTGGCGGAGCTCGCGGAGATCGGCACGACCGGCCAGATCTACCACCACCTCCGGCAGCTGACCGGCGCCGGCTGGCTCCACACCACCGGCCGCGGCCGCTACGAGGTGCCCGGGGCCCGGGTGGTCCCGCTCCTGGTGATGCTCACCGCCGCCCGCCCGTAGGACTCGTAGAACCCGTAGACCGACACAGGGGGAACGTTCATGCCGTCGCTGTCGCGCAAGTCCGCTTTATTGCTCCACCGCGCGCTCTGGCTGCTGTTCATCGTGCAGGCCCTCGCCTCGGTGGCCGTCGAGCCGCCGTATCCGTACTGGGCGGGCTGGCTGCCGGCGATCGCCGCCGGCGGACTCGGCCTCGCGCTCGCCGTGACCGCCCGCCGCCGGATCGCGGCAGAGCCGCGCGAGACGGTCGAGGTGGGCCCGCCGGTCGCCGGCCGCTGGTCCGCGCTCAACAGCCCCGCCGACCGGACGCCGAGCCACGGCACGCACCAGTACGGCCAGACGTACGCCATCGACGTCGTGGAGGAGGACGAGAGGCGTCCGCACCCCTCCTTCGCCCGGCTGTGGCCCCTCGTCCGGGACAACCGGCACTTCCCGGCCTTCGACGCGCCCCTGCTCGCCGTCGCCGACGCGACCGTCGTCCACGCCGAGGACGGCCAGCGCGACCACCTCAGCCGCAACTCGCTGCCCGCGCTGGTCTACCTGATCCTGATCGAGTCCTCCGTCCGGGCGCTCGCCGGCGCCCGCCGCGTGACCGGCAACCACCTCGTCCTCGACCTCGGCGACGGTACGTACGCGATGTACGCGCACCTGCGGCGCGGCTCGCTCGCCGTCCGCCCGGGCGACCGGGTCGTCGCCGGTCAGGAACTCGCCAGGTGCGGCAACTCCGGCAACTCCACGGAGCCCCACGTCCACTTCCAGCTGATGGACGGCCCGGACCTCGACACCGCCCGGGGTGTCCCGTTCACCTGGCGCGGCATCGGCGTACCGGCGAACGGCGAGACGTTCACGGCGCCGGACTCCTACGCGGCGGCCTGAGCCTGACCCCAGAAGGCGTCGGACTGCTCGATGTCCTCGACGCACTCGTCGATGTCGGTGATCTTGCCGCCCATGATCGTGAAGATCAGCGCGCCCTTCATCTCGATGCCCCGGTCACCGCGCTCGGCGAAGAACTTGTTCGACGCCACCACGTGCCCGCGGCCGTCCATCGAGATGCTGTCCATCTCCACCTGCATCTTGCCGCCGGTGAGCTCGAACATCTTTCCGTACATGGCGAGGACGTTGTCGCGCCCCTTGTAGTGCCCGGATATCTGGCTGCTGCCGGGCGAGTGGTGCGTACAGTCCGCCGTCATCAGGGTGCCGACGGCCTCCATGTCCCCTCGGGTCCATGCCTCGAAGCCCCGGCGGACCAGGGCGATGTCAGGGTGCTCGGTCATGGCTGCTCGACCCCTCTCGAACGCGTTGAGGTGTGTGCGGGAAGCCCTCCCCTCCCAGTCTCCGGCTACCCTCGCCCCCATGCCACCGGCCAAGAAGCGCGCCCGCAGGTACGACTCCGCCAAGACCCGGGCCGCCGTGCTCGCCCAGTTCGCGCACGTACGGGACGGGGTGGCGGCGCTCACGCCGGAGCAGCTCGACGGGCCGACGCGGCTGGGGGAGTGGACCGTACGGGAGCTCGCGGCGCACGTGACGATGGCCGTGGGGGCGGTCGCGCGGTACCTCGGCGAGCCCGAGCCGGCGAAGCGGGACCTCACCGTCCTCGACTGGGCCCTGGCCACCGCGACGGCCTCGGCGCGCATCGACGAGGACACCCGGGCGATCGACACGGGCGACCTGCCGGGCCTGTACGGGCGGACGGCCGCGCTGTACGAGGAGCGGATCGCGGGCGCCTCCGACGAGCGGCTCGTCCCGACGCGCTTCGGCGCCATGACCCTCGCCGACTTCCTGGTGACCCGGACCGTCGAACTGGTCGTCCACACCGACGACCTGAACGCGGCGACCGGCGCCGCCGTCCCGTACGACCGGCAGGCCCTCGCGGCCTGCGTCCGGCTGCTCGCCGACGCCCTCGCGGCGAAGGCCCCCGGCGGCGCCGTCGAGGTGCGGATCCCGCCGTACGCGGTCGTGCAGTGCGTGGAGGGCCCCCGGCACACCCGCGGCACCCCGCCCAACGTCGTCGAGACGGACCCGCTGACCTGGATCAGGCTCGCGACCGGGCGCGCGGAGTGGGCGGCGGAGCTGGACGCGGCCCGGGTCGGCGCGAGCGGCGAGCGCGCGGACCTGAGCGGCGTCCTCCCGGTCCTCTCCTAGGCCCTCTCTCCCAGGTCCTCCCCCAGGTCCTCCCCCAGGTCCTCTCCCAGGTCCTGTCCGGCCCCGATCCGCCGGCCCGGGCCCCAGGGAACCGACGCCGGGGCCGGCCCGTCCCACCTCCATGCCGAAGCCACGCGCCCTCGCCGTCCTGGTCCCGCTCCTGCTGCTCACGGCCACCGCCACCGCCTGCGGGTCGGAGCAGGGTCCCGGAGCCGCCCAGGCCGGGACCGTCGATCCCGGCCTCCCCGTCAGCGGTACGCACTGGTCGATCAAGGCCGTGACGGTCGACGGCCGCAGGTCCACCGCCCCCGCCGACGCGCGCGTCGAGTTCACGGAGGACGGCCGCGCCCGGGGGAACACCGGCTGCAACCACTTCGGCGCCGGCGTCGTGGTGAAGGGCGATACCCTCACCGTCAGCCAGGACGAGATCACCGAGATCGGCTGCCCCGGCGACCGGCAGCGCTTCGAGAAGGAGCTGATCACGGCCTTCTCCGGCCCGCTCACGGGCACGCTCAAGGGGGAGCGGTTCACGCTCGCCTCGGCCGACGGCCGGAACGGCCTCGAACTGACGTCGGAGCCGGGCGCCCCGCTGCGCGGCACCACCTGGAAGGTCGACTCCCTGCTCTCCGGCACGACGGCCGCCTCGCTGCCCGCCGGCAGCGGGAGCAAGGCGCGCTTCGTGATCGGCGAGGACGGCCGGGTCACCGGCAACCTGGGCTGCAACAACTTCTCCGCCACCGCCCGGGTCGACGGCACCACCGTCACCGTCGAGGGCCCGGCGGCGACCACCCGCATGATGTGCGCGAGCGCCGAGATGCAGCTGGAGACGAAGCTGTACGAGCTCCTCGACGGCCCGCTCACCTACCGCCTCGACCACCGCACCCTGACCCTCACGGCCCCGTCGGGCGAGGGCCTCGCGGCCAAGGCCACCCCGTAGAGGAGCAGCCCGTCACCCACGGGACCGGCGAGTGAGCCGAAGGGGCGCGCCGGGGGAACAGGGTCGACCGCGCGGAGCCTCCCGAGGTACGAGGGAGGCGAGCACGGTGACCCTGTGAGCCCGGCTCAAGCGCCCCGGAGGTGAACCGAGCCCCAAAAAAGAGGTGCACTCCGTCACATCGCGAGGGCTCGTCCTGCCTGGTACGAGCGTCTGCTCATCGAGGCCCCGGAGGCGGAATCCCTTCCCGCGCTTGCTTCGTAGGCCTCTCCAAGCCGGAGATGATCATTTTGTGTGATCGCACGAGGGGGGAGGGGGCCCTTTTCTTCAATTCGGACCAGTGGTCGAGCCCGGTCTACACTCGGAAACGTGCCACGTGGTGACGGTCGACTCAATCACGACTTGCTCCCCGGAGAGAAAGGCCCCCAGGACGCTTGTGGCGTCTTCGGTGTCTGGGCTCCGGGTGAAGAGGTCGCAAAGCTCACGTACTTCGGGCTCTACGCCCTCCAGCATCGGGGCCAGGAATCCGCGGGTATCGCGGTCAGCAATGGCTCCCAGATCCTCGTCTTCAAGGACATGGGCCTCGTGTCCCAGGTCTTCGACGAGACCTCTCTCGGCTCCCTCCAAGGTCATATCGCGGTCGGTCACGCCCGCTACTCGACCACCGGGGCGTCCGTGTGGGAGAACGCGCAGCCGACGTTCAGGGCAACCGCCCACGGCTCGATCGCGCTCGGCCACAACGGCAACCTGGTGAACACGGCCCGTCTCGCCGAGATGGTCGCCGACCTTCCCAAGAAGGAAGGCCGCTCGACCCGAGTGGCCGCCACCAACGACACCGACCTCCTCACGGCGCTGCTCGCCGCCCAGGTCGACGAGGACGGCACGCCGCTCACCATCGAGCAGGCCGCCGCGAAGATCCTCCCCGAGGTCCGGGGCGCCTTCTCCCTCGTCTTCATGGACGAGCACACGCTCTACGCGGCCCGTGACCCGCAGGGCATCCGCCCGCTGGTCCTCGGTCGCCTGGAGCGCGGCTGGGTGGTCGCCTCCGAGTCCGCCGCCCTCGACATCTGCGGCGCCAGCTACGTCCGCGAGGTCGAGCCGGGCGAGATGATCGCGATCGACGAGAACGGCATGCGTACCTCGCGATTCGCGGAAGCGAAGCCCAAGGGCTGTGTCTTCGAGTACGTGTACCTGGCTCGCCCCGACACCGACATCGCCGGGCGGAACGTCTACCTCTCCCGCGTGGAGATGGGCCGCCGCCTCGCGAAGGAGGCGCCGGTCGAGGCCGACCTGGTGATAGCGACTCCGGAGTCCGGTACCCCGGCCGCCATCGGCTACGCCGAGGCCTCGGGCATCCCGTTCGGCGCGGGCCTGGTGAAGAACGCCTACGTCGGGCGCACCTTCATCCAGCCCTCCCAGACCATCCGCCAGCTGGGCATCCGGCTGAAGCTGAACCCGCTCAAGGAAGTCATCAAGGGCAAGCGCCTGGTGGTCGTCGACGACTCGATCGTCCGCGGCAACACCCAGCGCGCGCTCGTCCGGATGCTCCGCGAGGCCGGCGCGGCCGAGATCCACATCCGGATCTCCTCCCCGCCGGTGAAGTGGCCCTGCTTCTTCGGCATCGACTTCGCCACCCGCGCGGAGCTGATCGCCAACGGCATGTCGATCGACGAGATCGGCAAGTCGCTCGGTGCGGACTCGCTCTCGTACATCTCCCTGGAGGGGATGATCGAGGCGACCACGATCCAGAAGCCGAACCTCTGCCGTGCCTGCTTCGACGGCGAGTACCCGATGGAGCTCCCGGACCCCGAGCTCCTCGGCAAGCAGCTCCTGGAGACCGAGCTGGCCGCGGGTCCCGCGGCCACGGCGGCCTCCGACGCCCTGCGTCGCCCGTAAGACCCCGCTGCAACCGCAGTACGACACGAAAGTTCTTCAGCATGTCTGAGACCACTGGTGCCAGCTACGCGTCCGCGGGCGTCGACATCGAAGCGGGCGACCGCGCCGTCGAGCTCATGAAGGAGTGGGTGAAGAAGACGCAGCGCCCCGAGGTCCTCGGCGGCCTCGGCGGCTTCGCCGGCCTCTTCGACGCCTCCGCCCTCAAGCGCTACGAGCGTCCGCTGCTCGCCTCCGCCACCGACGGTGTCGGGACGAAGGTCGACATCGCCCGCCAGATGGGCGTGTACGACACGATCGGCCACGACCTGGTCGCGATGGTCATGGACGACATCGTCGTCTGCGGCGCCGAGCCGCTCTTCATGACCGACTACATCTGCGTCGGCAAGGTCCACCCGGAGCGGGTCGCCGCCATCGTCAAGGGCATCGCCGAGGGCTGCGTCCTCGCCGGCTGCGCCCTCGTCGGCGGCGAGACCGCGGAGCACCCGGGCCTCCTCGGCCCGGACGACTTCGACGTCGCCGGCGCCGGCACGGGTGTCGTGGAGTACGACCGGCTGCTCGGCGCCGATCGCATCCGTACGGGGGACGCGGTCATCGCCATGGCCTCCTCGGGTCTTCACTCCAACGGGTACTCGCTCGTCCGGCACGTCCTCTTCGACCGCGCCGGAATGACCCTGGACCAGCAGGTCGAGGAGCTGGGCCGGACCCTCGGCGAGGAGCTCCTGGAGCCCACCAAGATCTACTCGCTGGACTGCCTGGCCCTCACCAGGACCACGGACGTCCACGCGTACAGCCACATCACGGGCGGCGGCCTGGCCGCCAACCTGGCCCGGGTGATCCCGGACGGCCTGCACGCCACGGTCGACCGTTCCACCTGGGCCCCGGACGCGATCTTCGACCTGGTCGGCAAGGCCGGTCAGGTGGAGCGCCTGGAGCTGGAGAAGACCCTGAACATGGGCGTCGGCATGATGGCCGTCGTGCCGGCCGACTCCGTGGACGTGGCCCTGGCGACCCTCGCGGACCGCGGGGTCGACGCCTGGGTCGCGGGCGAGATCACCGAGCGCGGCGCGCACACGACCGGCGCGGAGCTGGTCGGGGACTACGCGAAGTAAAGACAGACGACAGCGGCCCGGCAGCGCCCCACAGGGGTGCTGCCGGGCCGTTGCCGTCCCTGTCCTGTCCCCGTCCCCGTCTCCGTCAGCACGGAGGCGTACGAAGGCAGCACGGAAACCCGGCCGGGTGTACCGGACCGGGTTTCGGTGATTCAGAAGATCAAGCGCGACGTGGGGACGACGGACCGGACTCGTCGTCCTCGTCCTCGTCCTCGTCGTCGTAGAGAGACGCGTACTGCGCGTACGGGTCGTCTTCCTCGTCGTCGTCCTCGAACGGCTCGCCATTCGGCGGCTGGTTCGAAGTCGAAGCGCCCAGCTCATTGGCCAGACGCGACAGGTCAGTCCCGCCGCTGCTGTACTTCAGCTGGCGGGCGACCTTGGTCTGCTTGGCCTTTGCCCGGCCGCGCCCCATGGCTCGACCCCCTCGGTGACGGGGCTCGATGACCCCAGAGTCTTGACACGCGTTCATGATTCGGAACGGACTCTCGAAAGAGAGACCGGCCCGTAGGGCTTCAACGGTACCTGTTTCCTCGGCTCTACGGTACGCCGTGCGCATCACATACCTCGGTACAGAACCTTCGAGGCGCCCTTTCCTCGCTGGTCAATCGCGATTTTAACCTCTTCTTGAGGGTCGACCCGCCGACAGGGGTGAGCGATGTCTCTCCCGGGTGTCCCCCGGCGGCGGGCCGATCCTCGGTGCGGCGGTGCCGGATCAGCCCCGCCGGGCCTCCGCCATCCGCTGCTCGGCGATCCGGTCGGCGGCGGCGGCCGGCGGAATTCCATCCGCCTTCGCACGTGCGAATATGGCCAGCGTGGTGTCGAAGATCTTGGTGGCCTTCGCCTTGCACCGGTCGAAGTCGAAGCCGTGGAGCTCGTCGGCGACCTGGATCACGCCACCGGCGTTGACCACGTAGTCGGGCGCGTAGAGGATCCCGCGGTCCGACAGGTCCTTCTCGACACCGGGGTGCGCGAGCTGGTTGTTGGCCGCGCCGCAGACGATCTTCGCGGTGAGGACGGGCACGGTCTCGTCGTTCAGGGCGCCGCCGAGCGCACAGGGCGCGTAGACGTCCAGGCCCTCGACGCGGATCAGCGCGGCGGTGTCGGCGACGACGGTGACCTGCGGGTGCTTGTCGGTGATCCGGCGGACCGACTCCTCGCGCACGTCGGTGATGACGACCTCGGCGCCGTCCTCCAGGAGGTGCTCGACGAGGTAGTGGCCGACCTTGCCGACGCCCGCGATGCCGACCTTGCGGCCGCGCAGCGTCGGGTCGCCCCACAGGGTCTGCGCGGAGGCGCGCATGCCCTGGAAGACGCCGAAGGCGGTGAGGACCGAGGAGTCGCCGGCGCCGCCGTTCTCGGGGGAGCGGCCGGTGGTCCACTGGTTCTCGCGGGCGACGACGTCCATGTCGGCGACGTAGGTGCCGACGTCGCAGGCCGTCACGTAGCGGCCGCCGAGGGAGGCCACCATGCGCCCGTAGGCGAGCAGCAGCTCGTCCGTCTTGATCGTCTCCGGGTCCCCGATGATGACGGCCTTGCCGCCGCCGTGGTCGAGGCCGGCCATGGCGTTCTTGTACGACATCCCGCGCGACAGGTTGAGCGCGTCGGCGATCGCCTCGGCCTCGGTCGCGTACGGGTAGAAGCGGGTTCCGCCGAGGGCCGGGCCCAGGGCGGTGGAGTGGATGGCGATGACGGCCTTGAGGCCGGTGGCGCGGTCCTGGCAGAGCACGACTTGCTCGTGGCCACCCTGCTCCGAGTGGAACAAGGTGTGCAGCACGTCTGCGGGAACGACAGGAACGCCGGTCACATCGGTCACGGTGGTGACTCCCAAGTACGAAGCGGCGGTTACGGCCCTCCCTGCGGGTGGGGGAGGACCAGTTCGGCAAGAGAGTAAGTCCTACCTGGGCGTAGATCAGCAGCAGTGCTCAGGATCACCCCCTCTCGTTCGGGATCACCCCCTCCCGGAGTACCTCCGTGGAAGGATTCGCGGCATGTCGGTCGCCTCCTCGGTCCTCGTCCCCTACGCGTCCTACCTGCGGGTGTACGAGCCGCTGGCCGCGTTCCCCGAACCGGAGCGGAGCCACTGGGCCCGGTACGCCCGCCTCCCGCGTACGCCGGGGGCGCAGGAGGAGCTGCGGCGCTCGCTCGCCGACCTGCTGCCGACGCCCCCGGTGCCGGTGCCGGTCCAGGAGAGCGGGGAGGCGTTCGTCGCACACCTGGACGGGGTGGTGGTGATCTGTCCGTGGCGGACCCGGCTGCGGAGCTGGCTGGCCGTCGAGGAGCTGATGGCCGACGGGTACCCGGGGCCGGTGCTCGACGCGATGCTGCCGCCCGTGGTGCGCGTCCAGGTGGCCGGCGACTACGAACGGTGGCTGAGCAGGAACCCGGACGCCCGTCCGTGGATCCGTACGGCGGTCTGGCAGGTGCCGCTGCGCTGGTTCGCGCTCTTCGGGGACGAGGACCGGCAGTACGAGCCGGGCGGCCCGGAGACGGCTCCGGTGCTGCGCTACCGGACGACGATGGCGCAGGCGCGGCGGCGGCTCGCACGGGCGCTGAGGGCCCTGCGGGAGTCGATCGACGAGGGGCCGATGACGGAGGGCCTGGTCGACGTGGGCCGCTGGCTGGAGGAGTTCCATCCGCGGGCGCTCGTGGAGCTGGACTTCGGGGGCCTGGTGCACGCGGTCGCGGAGGAGTGGCTGGCGGCCGAGCGGTCGGCGGCGGAGATGGCGGAGGGGATCGCCGCGCTGCGCGCGGGGGACGGCGAGCGGGCCAGTGAGGTGTACGGCCGGCTCGCGGAGCGCTGGCGGGTCGTCAGGGACCTGCGGGGCGCGAACTGACATCAGTCGGGCATCTTCGTCAGGTCCCCATCGACAAGACATGTCCGACTGAGGTAAATGATCTTCAGACATCCGGACCCGACGGCTCCGGGGTCTCTCGCCGCGCTCTTCGCGGCGGGGTCTTTCGGCACACGGGCGACGGGGACGTTGGTCCTGATCCGGGCCTTTGGCTCAAGCGTGACGGACAGCACTTAACGCACCCTTGCGCCCATCACCCACCCTCGTGCCAAAATAGGACAAGGAGTCCGGGGAGGGTTCCTTCCGCCCAAGTTTGGGCGGAACGCTCAGCATTGCACTCTATGGGGGGTCTGAGGACTCCTGATCGCTCTGTGACTGATCGTCACAGCCGCGTGACTGTCCGTTATGGCATGGTCCATCGACTTCCGCCGCTGATGAACACCTGCGAGGGCAATTCCATCGGTTTGGCCGACGTGGCTGGACGGATGGTGTAGTTGTAGTGCCGAGGACAAGCCGTTCGTCCTATAACCGACTCGGCCCGCTTCTGCCATTTCGGGCAACGCGGGTCAAGGTGCAGAATTTAGAGGAAAGAACCGAGATTGGTTCGGTTCTCCCGAGGAGGCCGCTCATGACCGCTCGCACCCCTGATGCCGAGCCGCTGCTGACCCCTGCCGAGGTTGCCACGATGTTCCGTGTGGACCCGAAGACGGTGACCCGTTGGGCGAAGGCGGGCAAGCTCACGTCCATCCGCACGCTGGGTGGGCACCGCCGGTACCGCGAGGCCGAGGTTCGCGCACTGCTCGCGGGTATTCCGCAGCAGCGCAGCGAGGCCTGAGGCTCGCTCAACACCCCGCAGCACCCTGTAACACCGGGCCCGTCCGGATCCCCCAATCCGGTCGCCCACCCCTAGTACTGCCGACGGAATCCTGCCCCAACAGGCCTTCGTCAACGATCGCGCTGGACTCCGCCGGGTCTGGCGCGATCTTTTTTGTGCCCTGGGCCACTCTGCGGCAGGCCGTGCAATTGCACATATTAAATCGGGCGGGTGTAGGAGAGGTGTAAGTGCAGGGGTTCCTGAAACTCCTTCAGTGACACCCGTCACACTCGCGAAGCCTTGCCAATATCCAGCGTGCCACCCCCTGGATCGCTCACAACCCGCCGTTGGTCATGGGTCGGTGGGACTTTCGTCCTCCTCCGCCGCCGGCTCGGGATCCTCGTACTCGGGAAGCTCCATGACGAGCCGCTGGAGGCGATGGCAGACCACGCAGTGACGCGTGAGGTGTCCGTAGCGGGAAGCGGCCGCCAGATGGGCACGCAGCAGCGCTCGTGTGTCGTGTCGTGCCGCCGACGCCGCGGCCATGCGCGACCACCTCCGGTACGGTCCCCCGATTCCCTGAGTCCGGGGTACCGGCGGGCGCCCCGCGCCGTCAATACACGGGAACACAACGAAGGCCCGCATCTCACGATGCGGGCCTTCGGTACTGCGAACCTGACGGGACTTGAACCCGCGACCTCCACCTTGACAGGGTGGCGAGCTAACCAACTGCTCCACAGGTCCTTGCTCGCAGCCCCTCGTAAGTGGCTGCGAGGAAGACTGTACAGCAGGTCAGCGGTCCGGTCGAACTCACCGCCGGACGGCACCGCCGGCCCCGCGGCCGGTCAGGGTGCCGAGGCGGCGCTCAGGGCGCCGCCGCGTCGATCGCCTTCACGATCCGCTTGTCCGAGACCGGGTGCGCCGTGCCCAGCGCGTGCGCGAAGTAGCTCACCCGCAGCTCCTCGATCATCCAGCGGATGTCGGTCACCTCGGTCGGCACCGGGCGGCCCTTCGGGAGCTGTTCGAGCAGCCACGCGTACTCGTCCAGCATCTCGTGGACCTTCTCCATGCGGGTCGTGTCCCGCTGGACGCCGGTCGCCATCTGCTGGAGCCGCCGGTCCACCGCCACCAGATAGCGCATCAGGTCCGGGAGCCGCTTGAGCCCCGTACGGGTGACGAAGCCCGCCGGCACCAGCCAGGCCAGCTGCTCGCGCACGTCCGTCAGGTTGTTGATCAGCGCCAGGCTGTTCGTGGACTTGAGCCGCCGCTGGCAGGCCTGCCAGGCCGCCAGGATCTGCTGGACCTGGCCCACCGTCCGGACCGTCGTGTCCACCAGGTCCGCGCGGACCTTGTCGTACAGCTTCCGGAAGGACTCCTCGTCCCAGGCCGGCCCGCCGTGGTCGGCGATCAGCTTGTCGGCCGCGGCGGTCGCGCAGTCGTCGAAGAGGGCCTGGATCGAGCCGTGCGGGTTCGAGGACAGGGCCAGCTTCTGCTGGTTGGTCAGCTTGTCCGAGGCGAACTTCGCCGGGTTCACCGGGATGTTCAGCATGATCAGCTTCCGGGTGCCCCGCCACATCGCCCGCTCCTGCTCGGCCTCCGTGTCGAAGAGCCGTACGGCGACGGTCGCGCCCTCGTCCACGAGCGCCGGGTACGCCTTGACCGGCTGGCCGCCCCGCTTGGTCTCGAAGACCTTCGTGAGGGTGCCGATCGTCCACTCCGTGAGCCCTGTGCGCTCCAGGGAGGGCCCGGAGCCGTCCGGGCCACCCGTGGCCGCCGCGGCGGCCTGGGAGAGGGCCTTACGGGCCTTGGGGCGCAGCTGGAGCCGCAGCGTCTCCAGGTCCTTGTCCTCGGCCAGCTTGCGGCGCCGCTCGTCGACGATCCGGAACGTGACCTTGAGGTGCTCCGGCACCTTCGCCCAGTCGAAGTCCTCGGCGGTGACCGGGACGCCGACCATCCGCTGGAGCTCGCGGGCGAGCGCGCCCGCCAGCGGCTCCTGCACGGGCACGACCGCGTCCAGGAACCGGGACGCGAAGTTCGGCGCGGGGACGTAGTGGCGGCGGATCGGCTTCGGCAGAGAGCGGATCAGCTCCGTGACGACCTCGCCGCGCAGACCCGGGATCTGCCACTCGAAGCCCTCGTCCGTCACCTGGTTGAGCACCTGGAGCGGGATGTGGACGGTCACGCCGTCCGCGTCCGCGCCCGGCTCGAACTGGTACGTCACCCGGAACTTCAGCGGCCCCTGCCGCCAGGAGTCCGGATAGTCGTCCTTGGTGACGCCCGCGGCCTTCTCGTTGATGAGCATCTCGCGCTCGAAGTCCAGGAACTCCGGCTCGTCATGGCGCTTGTGCTTCCACCAGGAGTCGAAGTGGGCGCCGGACACGACGTGCTCGGGGACGCGCTTGTCGTAGAAGTCGAAGAGCGTCTCGTCGTCGACGAGGATGTCCCGGCGCCGGGCGCGGTGCTCCAGCTCCTCGACCTCGGTGAGGAGCTTGCGGTTGTCGGAGAAGAACTTGTGGTGGGTGCGCCAGTCGCCCTCGACCAGGGCGTTCCGGATGAACAGGTCGCGGGAGACCTCCGGGTCGATGCGGCCGTAGTTCACCTTGCGGTCGGCGACGATCGGCACGCCGTACAGCGTCACCTTCTCGAAGGCCATCACGGCCGCCTGGTCCTTCTCCCAGTGCGGCTCGCTGTACGTCTTCTTCGTCAGGTGCTCGGCGAGCGGCTCGATCCACTCGGGCTCGATCCGGGCGTTGACCCGGGCCCAGAGCCGCGAGGTCTCCACGAGCTCCGCCGACATGACGAAACGCGGGGGCTTCTTGAAGAGCGCGGAGCCGGGGAAGATCGCGAACTTGGCGCTGCGGGCACCCAGGTAGTCGTTCTTCGCCCCGTCCTTCACGTCCTTCAGACCGATGTGGCTGAGCAGACCGGCGAGCAGGGACACGTGGACGGACTGCTCCGGGGCGTCGTCCTCGTTGAGATGGATCCCCATCTGCTTGGCGACCGTACGGAGCTGGGCGTAGATGTCCTGCCACTCCCGGATGCGCAGGAAGTTCAGGTACTCCTGCTTGCACATCCGGCGGAAGGAGCTGGATCCCCGCTCCTTCTGCTGCTCGCGGACGTACCGCCACAGGTTCAGGTAGGCGGAGAAGTCGCTCGCCTCGTCCTTGAAGCGGGCGTGCTGCTGGTCGGCCTGCGTCTGCTTCTCCGCGGGCCGCTCGCGCGGGTCCTGGATGGAGAGCGCGGCCGCGATCACCATGACCTCGCGGACACAGCCGTTCTTGTCCGCCTCCAGGACCATGCGGGCGAGCCGCGGGTCCACGGGCAGCTGGGCGAGCTTCCGGCCCTGCGGGGTGAGCCGCTTCTTCGGATCCTTCTCCGCCGGGTCGATCGCGCCGAGCTCCTGGAGGAGCTGCACGCCGTCCCGGATGTTCCGGTGGTCCGGCGGGTCGATGAAGGGGAACTTCTCGATGTCGCCGAGGCCGGCCGCGGTCATCTGGAGGATGACGGAGGCCAGGTTCGTCCGGAGGATCTCGGCGTCCGTGAACTCCGGTCGCGACAGGAAGTCGTCCTCGGAGTACAGGCGGATGCAGATGCCGTCGGACGTACGGCCGCAGCGGCCCTTGCGCTGGTTGGCGCTGGCCTGGCTGACCGCCTCGATCGGCAGCCGCTGGACCTTGGTCCGGTGCGAGTAGCGCGAGATGCGGGCGGTGCCCGGATCGATCACGTACTTGATGCCGGGGACGGTCAGGGAGGTCTCGGCGACGTTCGTCGCGAGGACGATCCGGCGGCCGGAGTGGGCCTGGAAGACGCGGTGCTGCTCGGCGTGCGACAGGCGCGCGTAGAGCGGGAGGACCTCGGTGTTCCGCAGCTGCCGCTTGAGGAGCGCGTCCGCGGTGTCGCGGATCTCGCGCTCACCGGAGAGGAAGACCAGGACGTCGCCGGGGCCCTCGGACTGGAGCTCCTCGACGGCCTCGCAGATCGCGGTGATCTGGTCCCGGTCCGACTCCTCGGAGTCCTCTTCGAGGAGGGGCCGGTAACGGACCTCCACGGGGTACGTACGGCCGCTGACCTCGACGATCGGGGCCTCGCCGAAGTGACGGGAGAAACGCTCCGGGTCGATCGTCGCCGAGGTGATGACGACCTTGAGGTCGGGGCGCTTCGGCAGCAGCTGGGCCAGATAGCCGAGCAGGAAGTCGATGTTGAGGGACCGCTCGTGGGCCTCGTCGATGATGATCGTGTCGTAGGCGCGCAGCTCGCGGTCCGTCTGGATCTCGGCGAGCAGGATGCCGTCCGTCATCAGCTTCACGAAGGTTGCGTCCGGGTTCACCTGGTCGGTGAAGCGGACCTTCCAGCCGACGGCCTCGCCGAGCGGGGTGCGCAGCTCCTCGGCGACGCGCTCGGCGACCGTGCGGGCGGCGATCCGGCGGGGCTGCGTGTGCCCGATCATGCCCCGGACGCCCCGGCCGAGCTCCAGACAGATCTTCGGGATCTGGGTGGTCTTTCCCGAACCCGTCTCACCGGCGACGATCACGACCTGGTGGTCGCGTATCGCCTCCAGGATCTCGTCCTTCTTCTGCGAGACGGGCAGCTGCTCGGGGTACGTGATCGCGGGCACGCGAGAGGCGCGCCCGTCGACGCGCTCCTTGGCCTTGGCCGCCTCGGCGGCGATCTCGTCCAGGACGGCCTCACGGGCCTCGGGCTTACGGATGCGGCGGGCGCCTTCGAGACGGCGGCCGAGCCGGTGGGAGTCCCGCAGCGAGACCTCGGCCAGGACGGACTGGAGGGCGGCGAAGGAAGTAGACATACGGACCCCAGGATCGCACTTGCGGCCGAGAAGCGGCGAACCGATTTCCGGGGGAGGGGTGCGTACTATTTCGGGCACGTCGACCGGACCCGAGAGGTATCGCATGTTCCGCACCACCCGCGCCCTGGCGGCCTTCGCCGCGCTGGCGGGCCTGGTGCTGGGGCTGCTGGTGTGCGGGACGACGACGTCGGCCGCCGCTGCCGCCGCCTCTGCCGACTCTCCCCGGACCCAGGCCGTCGCCGTCGTGGGTGCCGTCGTGCCGGGCTGTGACCCGGGACACGCCGTCGAGGCGGGCGCCTCCGGTCCCGTCGTACCGCCCCGGGCCGGCGGCTTCGCGGAGCTGCTGCCCGCCCTGGCCGCCGACCGGACGCCGTGCGCGGTCCGGCACGGGCAGCCGGACGGACGGGGGACGGCGCCGGGCCGGGAGCCGCCCGAGCGCGTCGCGGCCTCACCCGTGGAGCTGTCGACCCTGATGAGGGTGTAGACGGACGGTCGCCCTCCGCGCCGTCCCTCTCCTTCTCCCCTTCCTCCTCAGGAGCGCTTCCGCATGCCCACGTCCAGGCCCAAGTCCAAGCCCAAGTCCAAGCCGATCGTGATCGTCTCCGGGGTGGCGGCCGCCGCCGTGCTGCTCGGCGTCGTCTCGTACACCGCCACCAAGCCGGCCGCCGGCGGCGCGGGCGGCTCGTCCGCCGTCGCCGAGGTCTCCGCCGACCCGTCCGCCGGCGTCTACCCCGAGCTGGAGGCGTACGCCCGCCGCGACGCCGCCGACAAGCTCGCCCTGGGCCGGGCCGACGCGCCCGTCGTCCTCATCGAGTACGCCGACTTCAAGTGCGGCTACTGCGGGAAGTTCGCCCGGGACACCGAGCCGGTCCTCGTGAAGAAGTACGTGGACGCGGGCACCCTGCGCATCGAGTGGCGGAACTTCCCGATCTTCGGCGAGGAGTCGGAGGCCGTCGCCCGCGCCTCCTGGGCGGCCGGGCAGCAGGGCCGGTTCTGGGAGTTCCACAAGGCCGCGTACGCCGAGGGGGCCAAGGAGAAGGGCTTCGGGAAGGACCGCCTCGCGGCTCTCGCGAAGGAGGCCGGCGTCCCCGACGCGGCCCGGTTCGCGAAGGACACCGAGGGGACGGCGGCCCGCGAGGCCGTCCGCAAGGACCAGGAGCAGGGGTACGCGCTCGGCGCGACCTCCACCCCGTCCTTCCTCGTCAACGGCCGCCCGATCGCGGGCGCGCAGCCCCTGGAGACCTTCACCGACGCCATCGAGGCGGCGGCGAAGACGGCGAAGGCCACGAAGGACGCGAAGAAGCCGGGCTCCGCGCAGTGACCTCCGGCATCGGGTACTTCGCCGCGTTCCTCGGCGGTCTGCTCGCCCTCCTCAGCCCGTGCAGCGCCCTGCTCCTGCCCGCCTTCTTCGCGTACTCGATCGACACGCGCGCGAAACTGGTGGCCAGGACCGGGATCCTCTACGCGGGCCTGGCGACCACCCTCGTCCCGCTGGGCGCGGCCGGGTCCTTCGCGGGCCGGTTCTTCTACGGCAACCGCGACCTCCTGGTGACCGTCGGCGGCTGGCTGATCGTCGGGCTCGGCGTCCTCCAGCTCCTCGGCCTGGGCTTCGCGTCCCGCCGCATCGCCGAGGCGAGCGGCCGCATCCGGCCCACGTCGGCGCTCTCCGTCTACGCCCTCGGCCTGGTCTACGGCCTCGCGGGCTTCTGCGCGGGCCCGATCCTCGGCAGCGTCCTGACGGTGGCGGCGCTGAGCGGCAGTCCGGCGTACGGCGGGCTGCTCCTCGCGGTGTACGCGCTGGGCATGGCGGTCCCGCTCTTCGTCCTGGCGCTGCTCTGGGAGCGGTACGACCTGGGCCGGCGGCGCTGGCTGCGCGGCCGGCCGCTCCGGGTCGGGCCGCTCACGCTCCACTCGACCTCGGTGCTCTCGGGCCTGTTCTTCATCGCCCTCGGCACGCTCTTCCTGGTCTTCGACGGGACGACCGCGCTGCCGGGGCTGCTCTCGGTGGACGAGTCGTTCGCGGTGGAGGAGCGGGTGGCCGAGCTGGGGCGCGCGGTGCCGGACTGGGCACTGCTCGTCGCGGTGGTGGCCGTGGTGGCGGTGGTGCTCGTGGTGCGGGGCCGGCGGGGGAGCCGAACGCGGGAGCGCGAGGAGGCGTGACCGTCCACGGGGAAGGGGCGCGGGCCCCTTCCCCGTACGGGAGTCCTGGGACGCGGGAGAGAAAACGACGAAGGCCCCGTTCTTTCGAACGGGGCCTTCTGTTTGTGGCTGGGGCCGGGGTCGAACCGGCGACCTATCGCTTTTCAGGCGATCGCTCGTACCAACTGAGCTACCCAGCCACGAAGCTGTTTCCAGCTTCAGCGACTCTGACGGGACTTGAACCCGCGACCTCCACCTTGACAGGGTGGCGAGCTAACCAACTGCTCCACAGAGCCTTGCAATGTGCGAGACAAGTCTCGCACACGTTAATGCGTACCCCCAACGGGATTCGAACCCGTGCTACCGCCTTGAAAGGGCGGCGTCCTGGGCCACTAGACGATGAGGGCTAAGGGCCCACCGGGGCGCTTCTCAGCGCGTCGGGGACGTGAGAAGCATATGGGATGTCGGCCGCTATCGCCAAAACGGTTTCCGCCCACCCCCGGCGAGTCCCTCTGACGGGGGGACAATGGGCGCGTGCTGGAGATGACGCGCGAGGAGTTCGAGGAACTTGTCGCCGAGGCCCTGGACCGGATCCCACCGGAACTCGCCCGGCTGATGGACAACGTCGCGGTGTTCGTCGAGGACGAACCCGCCCCGGACGATCCCGAGCTGCTCGGGCTCTACGAGGGGACGCCGCTGACCGAGCGCGGCGAGTGGTACGCCGGGGTGCTGCCGGACCGGATCACGATCTACCGGGGGCCGACGCTCCGGATGTGCGAGTCGCACGAGGACGTGGTCGCGGAGACCGAGATCACGGTGGTGCACGAGATCGCCCATCACTTCGGCATCGACGACGAGCGGCTGCACGCGCTGGGCTACGGCTGAGGCGCGGCTACGGCCGGGGCGCGGCCGAGGCGCGGCTGAGGCTGAGGCGCGGCTGAGGCCGGGGCGTGTCCCTTGTGGCGCCGGGGGAGTTGGGCAGGGCAACGCGTTCCGTTCCTGCCTGTTGTGTCCCTGGAGGTGCCCCCGTGCGCCATTTGCCCACCCGCTTGCCCACCCGTGTGAGGTGGGCCGCCGCCGCACTGGCCGTCGCGGCCTGCGCCGGTCTGAGCGGCTGTATGAGTGTGAGTGACGAGGGGGCGAAGCCGGCGCCCGGCGCGTCCGGGGGGAAGCGCGGTGTGGCGGCCGAGACCGGCGGCGGCGCCGGGCTCCCTGACGGCGGCGGCGGTTCCTGGAACGGGCGCCCGGAGGGCGGCGGGCCCGACGTGGCCGGCGGGGGCGCGAAGTCCCCGGTGCCGAGCGGTTCGCCGTCGGCCTCCGGGCAGCCCTCGCCCGGCGCGGTGATGCCCTCGGAGGGCCCCGACGGGACCGGCGGCTCCCCGAAGCCCGGGCAGACGAGTGGCGGAGGCGCCGGTGCCGCCGGCGGTCAGCAGGGCACGGGCGGGAGCCCTGTGGACGGCGGCAGTGGCGGGAGTGGCGCGAGCGGGGGCAGTGGCGGGAGCGGCGGCGGGAGCGGTGACGGCGGCGCGGGGAGCGGTGACAGCGGCGGCGGGGCCGGTGGCCCGGGTGGCGGCGTGACGCCGACGCCGGAGCCGACCCCGAACCCGACCGAGCCTCCGACCCCGGAGCCGACCCCGGAGCCCACCCCGGAACCGACGCCCGAGCCGACCTCCAATCCGACCGATCCGCCGACCTCCGGACCCGAGACCCAGCTGGGTGCGATGGCGGCGGCGGACGGGCCGGGAGCGCCTTCGGAGCCGGCGGCATCTCCGCAGGTCGGGCCGGTGTGACGGAGTCCGGTTTGCCATAGGTGGGGGAGGGTGCGTATGGTGGTAGATCGTTTGATCCCATTGCCCGGCGCCGACACAGAAGAGCGCCGTGTGGCGCGTACTCTCCCTAGCCGTGGCTGACCGCATTGAGGCGGTCGATTTGCGAATTCACGGAGTTGACGGGCGCGTGCCGAGACTCCGGAAGGTTTCGCATTTCGCATGTCCATTTTCAGTTCTGACCACACCGTCATGCCCGAGAACGACGAGATCGTCGAGGCCGTAGAGGCCACCGAGACCGTCGCCACCGAGGCTGCGGCCGTCGTCGACACCGACGACACCACCGACTTCGACGACGTCCAGGACGTCGAGGACTCCGCTGAGGCCGACGAGGCCGACGAGGAGCCCACCATCACCTTCGCGGACCTCGGTCTGCCCGAGGGCATCGTGCGCAAGCTCGCGCAGAACGGCGTGACGAGCCCCTTCCCGATCCAGGCGGCGACCATCCCGGACGCCCTGGCCGGCAAGGACATCCTCGGCCGTGGCCGTACCGGCTCCGGCAAGACCCTCTCCTTCGGTCTCCCCACCCTGGCCCAGCTGGCCGGCGGTCACACCGAGAAGAAGAAGCCCCGCGCGGTCATCCTCACCCCGACCCGTGAGCTCGCGATGCAGGTCGCGGACGCCCTCCAGCCGTACGGCGACGTGCTCGGCCTGAAGATCAAGGTCGTCTGCGGCGGTACGTCCATGGGCAACCAGATCTACGCCCTGGAGCGTGGCGTCGACATCCTCGTCGCCACCCCGGGCCGACTGCGCGACATCATCAACCGTGGCGCCTGCTCCCTGGAGAACGTCCAGGTCGCGGTCCTCGACGAGGCCGACCAGATGTCCGACCTGGGCTTCCTGCCCGAGGTCACCGAGCTGCTCGACCAGGTCCCGGCCGGCGGTCAGCGCATGCTCTTCTCCGCCACCATGGAGAACGAGATCGGCACGCTGGTCAAGCGCTACCTGAACAACCCGATCAGCCACGAGGTCGACAGCGCCCAGGGCAACGTCTCGACCATGTCGCACCACGTCCTCGTCGTGAAGCCGAAGGACAAGGCGCCGGTCACGGCCGCGATCGCCGCCCGCAAGGGCCGCACGATCATCTTCGTCCGCACCCAGCTGGGCGCCGACCGCATCGCCGAGCAGCTCGTCGAGTCCGGCGTGAAGGCCGACGCGCTGCACGGCGGCATGACGCAGGGCGCCCGTACCCGCGTCCTCGCCGACTTCAAGGACGGCTACGTCAACGCGCTGGTCGCCACCGACGTCGCCGCCCGCGGCATCCACGTCGACGGCATCGACCTGGTCCTGAACGTGGACCCGGCCGGTGACCACAAGGACTACCTGCACCGCTCGGGTCGTACGGCCCGCGCCGGCAAGTCCGGTGTCGTCGTCTCGCTGTCGCTGCCGCACCAGCGCCGCCAGATCTTCCGGCTGATGGAGGACGCGGGCGTCGACGCCTCGCGCCACATCATCCAGAGCGCCGGCGCGTTCGAGCCGGAGGTCGCCGAGATCACCGGTGCCCGGTCCCTGACCGAGGTCCAGGCCGACTCCGCGAACAACTCGGCCAAGCAGGCCGAGCGCGAGGTCGTCGAGCTGACCAAGCAGCTGGAGCGCCTCCAGCGCCGTGCCGTCGAGCTCCGCGAGGAGGCCGACCGCCTGGTGGCCCGCGCCGCCCGTGAGCGCGGCGAGGACCCGGAGGCCGCTGTCGCCGAGGTGGCCGAGGCCGCCGAGGCCGAGGTCGCGGCCGCTGCCGCCGAGGCCGAGCGTGTCGCTCGCGCCGAGGAGCAGCGTCGTGAGGAGCGCCCGGCGTTCCGCGACGACCGCGGCAACTACGAGCGCCGTGACCGTGGCGGCGACCGCGGTGGCGACCGTGGTGGCTTCCGTCGCGACAACGACCGTCCGTCCGGTGGCTTCCGCCGTGACAACGACCGTCCGTCCTCCGGTGGTTTCCGCCGTGACGACCGTCCGTCGGGCGGTTTCAACCGTGACGACCGTGGCGGCGACCGTGGTGGCTTCCGTCGCGACAACGACCGTCCGTCCTCCGGTGGTTTCCGCCGCGATGACCGTCCGTCGGGCGGTTTCAACCGTGACGACCGTGGTGGCGACCGTGGTGGCTTCCGTCGCGACAACGACCGTCCGTCCTCCGGTGGTTTCCGCCGCGATGACCGTCCGTCGGGCGGTTTCAACCGTGACGACC
>NZ_JBVJEH010000004.1:761568-803957 GCF_055581845.1 Streptomyces sp. NPDC042346
ACGGACCGCGGTGGCGACCGTGGTGGCTTCCGTCGCGACAACGACCGTCCGTCCTCCGGTGGTTTCCGCCGTGACGACCGTCCGTCGGGCGGTTTCAACCGTGACGACCGTGGCGGCCGCCCCTTCGAGCGCCGCGACAACGACCGTCCGGCCGGCGGCCACCGCGGCAGCGACCGTCCGTTCAACCGTGACCGTCGCGACGACCGCCCCGCCGGCGGCTTCCGCGCCGGTGGCGGCGACCGCCCGTACGGCCGTCGTGACGAGCACCGTGGCACCGGTTCGGCCGGTTCGACCGGTTCGACCGGTTCGACGGGCGGCACCTTCGGCCGCCGTGACGACAAGCCGCGCTGGAAGCGCAACGGCTGAGTCCGCGTAACACCCTGAGCAGGGCCCGTACGAGCACTTCGGTGCTGGTACGGGCCCTGTCTCGTTTCCCGGACCCGGATGCCCCGCTCGTTTCCCGGACTCGCTCGGCCGTTCGGGCGGATACGCTCAGCCGGTCATCAGGTTGCCCTGGGGAGGGACCTCTCTTTGTCTCGTATCGCACGCGCGCGGCGGCCCCGCACGCGTACCGCCGTCCTCGCCACCGCGCTCCTCGCCTCGGCCGTCGGCCTCTCGCCCGCCGTGGTCGCCGAGGCGTCGCCGATCGTCGGGGTCGACCAGCTCGACGTCGCGCCGAACTGGCGGGCCGTACCCCGGCAGGTGACCGTCACCGCGGCCGGACCCACGGGTTACGTGCACGAGACGGAGGACCCCGACCGGTCCTCCGGCGGGCAGCTGGAGTGGACGGACGTCACCGACCCCACCAAGAGCGTTCCGCTGGGGTACGGGACGACGGCGGCCCTGCCCTTCGCCGAATCCGGCACCGGCGGGCGCTATCTGTACGTCCAGCGCGGCAGCGGCGGCCACGCCGTCCGCGACCTGGAGGACGGCACCGAGCGGGCGCTCGACGTGCCGGGGGACGCGAGCTACCGGGGGCTGCTCGGCTCCACCCTGCTCTTCCAGCAGTACGTCTCCGCCGAGGACCACTCCACGACCACCGGCTACTACCTGGTGAGCGCCGACGACCCGAACGGGACCCGCACGCCCGTCACCGGCTGGCCCGAGGGCGCCTCTCTGAACACGGCGCCGCTCGTGGCCGGGGACGACTCCGCCGCCGTGATCCGCTTCGGCCGGTCCGGCGACCCGGCCGCGTACGGCTGGTCCGACCTCGGTGTCGTCGACCTGCGCACCGGGCAGATGACCGTGATCCCGGCCCCCACCCCGCAAGGGAGCGGGCGCGGCGTGCCGGTGGCCGTGAGCCCCGACCGCATCGCCTGGATCGGCACGGACCGTACGGTGCGCGTGCGGCAGCGGTCGGACCTGACCGGCCCCGAGCAGACGCTCGTCCTCCCCGAGGGCCTGAGCACCGCCCGTATCGGCCTCGTCGGCGACTGGGTCCTCGCCCTGGGCGAGGCCTCCGGCGCCGACGCCTCCCTGAAGCGGAGGCTCGTCGCGCTGCACCCCGACGGGCGCTCGCAGACCCTCCTGGCGAAGGCCGAGGCGGACGTCGCCCAGATCGCGGGCGGGGGCGTGGCCGTCGTCGGCGGTACGTCCTCCTCCGACTGGTCCGTCCTCAAGGCCGTCCCGGGCAAGGCCGGCGGCGCGCCGGTCCTGGAGAAGCTGGACCGGGTGGAGCCGATGACGGCCGAGGTGCGGTCGCTCGCCCTCGGCGCGGGCCGGCTCTCCACCCTGGAGCCGGGCACGTCGTCGGGCAGCGACTTCTACGGATGGACGCCGCTGCCGGTCGGTCCGGTGCACACCGGCCGTCCGCAGCCGGTGTGGGCGGGAGCCGAGTCGAAGCGGCTGGAGAGCGACACACCGCTGTTCGACAGCGGTGACGGCCGTACGGTCTATCTGGCCCATGACGACTTCAAGCCGGTGGAGGTCACCGCCCGTACCTCCGGAGGTCGGGTGAGCCGGGTTTCCACCGGCGAGACGGACGGACGGATCGCCGACGTCTTCCACCGGTGGGCGGTCTTCCAGGGCCGCGGCAGGACGCTCGTCGTGGACCTCGACGCGCAGACCGTCGTCAGCAACAAGGCATCCACCGCTCCGGCGGCCCTCTGGGGCGACACCCTGTACGCGGGCACGGCCACGGTGGGCGAGGTGGCGCGGACCGACCTGGCCACCGGCAAGGACCTCGGCAAGGTCACGACCGGGACGGCGTGCGCCCCGACGGAGCTCCAGGTGTCCGCCGGCCGCTGGCTGTACTGGGCGTGCGGGCCGACCCAGAAGCGGGGTGTGGTCGACCTCAGGACGAACACGAGGCTGCCGTTGTCCATGGGCGTGGACAGCAACGCCCTGCTGGGCGACGGCTACGTCGTCGACCGGGACTCCGACGCGTACCTCCGGCTCACCGACCTCACCAAGGTCACCTCCGGCAAGCCCGCGGTGCGCAGGCTCGTCGACTCCGCACCCGTGCGCGGCACCCGCCGCGAGTACTGGACCGTCGACCGCTTCGGCGGGGCCGTCGCCTACAAGGACCGCGAGAGCCGCGTCCACGTCGTGTGGCCCGGCGTGCCCACCTCCGACCTCACCGCCGCCTCGGCGAAGGTGCCGGCGGGCATGCGGCTCCAGGACGGCTGGAAGGCGTCCTGGGCGCTGTCCAAGCCCTCGTCGTACTGGCAGCTGACGCTGCGTGACCCGTACTCCGGGGATCCGGTCCGCGCCTATGGGGGCGGCGAGACCCTGGGCCGTATCGACGTCTCCTGGGACGGCAGGACGACGGCGGGGAAGCCCGTCGCGAACGGCCGGTACACCTGGCACCTCCAGGCGAACACGGCGGACGGGCAGGGCAGGGACCTGTCCCTGACCGGCACGGTCACGGTCTCCGGCGGCCGGCCGGCCTGGCGCGACATGGCGGGGAACGACACGCAGGGCGATCTCCTGGTGATGGACACGGCGGGCCTGGTGTCGATGTACCGGGGCAACGGGTACAGCGGTCTGTCGGCGCGGATCGCGGGCACCGGTGCGAAGTTCCCGACGACGTCCGTCCTGGTGCCGTTCGGTGACGTGAACGGCGACGGGTGCGCGGACGTGCTGGTGCGCGTCGGGGATCAGCTGCGGGCCTACCGGCCGGGCTGCGGCAAGGTCGTCTCGGCCTCGTCGCCGTACACGCCGATCGGCTCGGGCTGGGGGCAGTACGACGTCCTGACGTCCCCCGGCGACGCGAACGGTGACGGGTTCACCGATCTGATCGCACGCCAGACGTCGACGGGCGACATGTACTTCTACGCCGGCACGGCCGATCACCGCGTGAAGACCCGGGTCCGGATCGGCACCGACTGGAAGCTGTACAAGAAGGTCGTCGGCGCCGGCGACCTCAACGGCGACGGGCGGGGCGACCTGCTCGGCGTGGACGCGGCGGGCGTGCTGTGGCGCTACTACGGCACGGCCACCGGCGGTGTGACCGCGCGGGTGAGGGTCGGCAGCGGCTGGGGCGTCTACACCTCCCTGGTGGGGGTCGGCGACATCTCCGGCGACGGCTGCGCGGACCTGGTCGCCCGCGACACGGCGGGCCGGCTCTACGACTACGACGGCACGTGCCGCGGCCCGTACGGCTCCCGCGTGCTGATCGGCGGCGGCTGGAACGCCTTCAGGAGCCTCCACTGACGACCTGACGAACCGCGCCTCGTGTCGGATACCCGATCGGTTCCGGGGAGCTCTCGGGCTATGCTGCTCGGGTGTGCTTGTCCACGGGCCGTTAGCTCAATTGGCAGAGCAGTGGACTTTTAATCCATTGGTTGTGGGTTCGAGTCCCACACGGCCTACTGACCTGCTGGGAGCGCCCCGATCGGTTTCGACCGGTCGGGGCGCTTTCCTGTCCCGGGCCGGGTGTCAGGCCACCGGGCGGCCGGCCCGCATCAGTTCGCGGTGCGGGAGTTCGTCGGCCTCGCGCCAGGCCTGGATGCGGTGCGGGGTGATGCGGAACCAGCGGTACGGGGTCTCCTCCGTGCGCGGGTCGAAGCCGGTGCGCGCGGCGAAGCGGTCGCCGCGGTCCCGTGGCAGCGCGTCGATCTCCAGGACCTCGACGGTGCCGTCGATCATCGACACGTCCCGGGTGGGACCGAGGGCCAGACGGGCGCGCCGGGTGGCGGCCAGGTTCCGGCCGGTCGGGCTGGCCGCCGGCGTGGACACGAGCAGGGCCTCGCCGTCCCAGTCGAAGGACAGCGGTACGAGATACGGCGCGCCGTCCGGTGAGGCGGTGGCCACCCAGACGTCGACGTCGTGGGCGAGCCGTTCCTCGGTGTCGTGGCGGCGCTGGGCGCGGGTGCGGGGTGCGGCGGCCATCGTCGGTCGCTCAGCTGTCCTGGAGGAGGCCGAGGAGGTTGCCGTCGGGGTCGACGACGGTGGCCACCAGGCGGCCGCCGCCGACGTCCTGCGCCGCGTCCTTCACGGTGGCGCCCGCGGCGGTCAGCTCGGCGACCTTCGCCTCGATGTCCGGCACGTGCCAGTACGCGAGGGACGAGGTCAGGCCCTGCGGGCCGCCGCCCGGCAGCAGGCCGATGTGCTGGCCCGCGGCCTCGAAGGCGACGTAGTACGGCTGGTCGATCTGCGGCTCGACGCCGAGCAGGGCGGCGTACACGGCCTTGGCCTTCGCCAGGTCGGACACGGGGTGCAGCACGGTCTTGATTCCCTGGGTGGTGGTCGTGCCGGTCATGGTCACTCCTGTGGTGTGCGGGGCTGGTGTTTTCCGTGGCGTTCGTTCGCCGTGGTTCCACTCTCGGGCAGCCGGGCGTCCGGCGCCTCCGTGGTGACCACGGAACGGACTACGGAACGACCACGGAACGGGCTCCGTACGCGCCGATAATGACGGCGTGTCCACTTCAGTGATCTCGTCCCGGGAAGCCGACGTGCTCGCCCTCCTCGGGGAGCACCTCAGCAACGCGGAGATCGCCGCGCGGCTGTTCCTCTCCGTGCGGACCGTCGAGTCGCACGTCTCCTCGCTGCTGCGGAAGCTCGCGGTGCCGGACCGGCGGGCGCTCTCGCGGCGGGCGGCCGAGTTCGCTCCCGCGGGGGGCGCCGGGGCGGCCGGGGCTGCCGGGGGCGCTGGGGGTGCTGGGGCTGCCGGTGGGGGTGCTGGGGCCGTCGGGGCCGTCGGGCTGCCTGTGCCCGTGTTGCCCGCGCCGCTGACGGCGTTCGTCGGACGGGTCCGGGAGCGCGGGGAGCTCACGGAGGCGCTGAAGAAGTACCGGCAGGTCACCGCCGTCGGTCCCGGGGGCGTGGGGAAGACGCGGCTCGCGCTGGCCGTCGCCGCGGAGCTGGCCGGGGAGTTCGCCGACGGGGTGTGGTTCGTCGACCTGGCCCCGGTCACCGATCCGGGCCGGGTCGGAGCGGCCGTCGCGGCCGCCGTCGGTGTGGGCGAGCAGCCCGGGCGCGGCGTCGACGAGTCGGTGTTCGCGGCACTGGCCGACCGTCAGGCCCTCCTCGTGTGGGACAACTGCGAGCAGATACGCGACGGGGTCGCGCCCTTCCTGGAGCGGCTGCTCGCGGCCTGCCCGCGCGTGCGGGTGCTCGTGACGAGCCGGGCGCGGCTGGTGGTCCCGTTCGAGCGGGTCTTCCCCGTCCCGCCGCTGTCGCGGGCCGGGGGCGCGGACTCGGAGGCCGTGGAGCTCTTCCTGGAGCGGGCGGCGGCGGTCGGCCTGTCGCCGGACCCGTCGGCACGGGACACGGTCGTGGCCCTCTGCGAGCGGCTCGACGGCATGGCCCTGGCCATCGAGCTGGCGGCGGCGCGCTGCCCCACGCTCGGGCTCGACGGGCTGGTCGCCGGGCTCTCCGACCAGTTGCGGATCCTCGCCGGCGGGCCCCGCGCCGCCGACCGGCATCGGTCGGTACGGGCGGTCCTCGACTGGAGCCACGACCTGCTTGAGCCGGCGGACCGGGCGCTGCTGCGCCGGGTGTCGGTCTTCGTGGAGCCGTTCACCGCCGAGGCGGCCGGGGAACTCGCCGGCTTCGCCCCGCTCGATCCCGGCACGGTCGCCGACGGGCTCGGCAGACTGGCCGAGCAGAGCCTGCTCACCGTGACGCCGTCCGCCGCCGGCACCCGCTACCGGGCCCTGGAGACCATCCGGCAGTACGGCGCCGAGCGCCTCGCCCACGCCGGCGAGTCGGCGGTCGTCCGCTCGCGTCACGTGACGTGGTGCCGGGACCGGGCGGCCGACCTCCTCGACGCCGGCGGCGCGGACTGGCGCGCCCGCTTCGACGCCGTGGCGGAGGACCTCAGGGCCGCCCTCGCCTGGGCCGCCGAGCGGCCGGAGCTGCGCGCGGACGCCCACCGGCTCGCCCTGTCCCTGGCGGAGTCGGCCTTCACCCGCAACCTGCTCGGCGAGGCACAGCAGCGGTACGAACAGGCCGCCGCGCTCGCCGGTGCCGACGCCGAGGCGGGGGAGTCCCTGCGGCTCGCCGCCGCGGTGGCCGGGTGCCGGCGGCTCGGCGACGACATGTTCCGCCTGCACAGGGCCGCCGCCGAGACCGCCCGGCGGTCCGGGGACCGCGCCGGTGCGGGCCGCGACCTGGCGGCCGCCGCCACCGTCGCGTACCGCTTCTCCAGCGAGTTCACGCGGATCCCGGCGGTGGAGGAGACGGCGACGCTGCTCACGGAGGCCCGCCGACTGTCGGACACCGCCCCGGCGGCCCCCGGCGCTGCCGCCTCCGCCTCCGACCCCGCCGCCTCCGACCCTGCCGTCTCCGGCCCCGCCGCCTCCGACCGTGCCGTCTCCGGCCCCGCCGCTTCCGCCTCCGGCCCCGGTGCTGCTGCTGCTGCCGCCGACCCCGCCGCCTCCGCCGCCGTCGCGCTGGCCGAGGCCGCCGTGCTTGCGGATGCCTTCGGGGCCGTTCAGGGGGCCACCGACAACACCGTGGAGGAGACCGTCGCCCTCGCCGAGCGGGCCGTCGCGCTCGCCCTGCGTGCGGGGGACCCGGTGGCGGAGTCCGCCGCCCTCGACGCGCTTTCCGGCGCCCGCAGCTGGGCCGGTGACACCTTCGCCGCCGCGGCCGCCGCGCGCCGCCGGATCGACCTCCTGACCCCCCTGCCGCCGACCCCCGCGCGGACGCACGAACTCCTCGACGCCCTCGCCATGGCCTCCGGGACCGCCCTCGGCGCGGGCAGGCTGTCGGAGGCCCGCCGCTGGGGCGGGCAGCTCGCCGGGCATCCGCTGCTCGCCGAGGTGGGCCACCACGCCACGTCCTGGCTCCTGGTCGCGGACGCGTTCGCCGGCCGGGTCGACGAGGTGCTCACCGGCAGCGCGCGGTTCCTCGACGCGTGGGAGCGGAGCGGCCGTCAGCAGTCCTTCTCCCTCGGCCCCGCGGCCGCCTCGGTCGCCATGGTCCACGGCCTGCGCGGCGACCGCGCGGCCCGGGCGGAGTGGCTCGCGATCGTCGACCGGGCGGGCACGGCGGAGGAGTACCGCCACGGCTACGGCGCGATCCTCGACGCCATGGTCCTGCTCCACGACGGGGACGCCGCCGAGGCCCTCGACCGGGTCGCACCGGAGCCGGAGCGGGTGTGGAAGTGGGTCACCTGGATCTGGCTGCACTGGTACGTGGCCCTCAGGGCGGAGGCGTCCGTGCTCGCCGGGCACCCGGACGCCCGGGCCCGGACGGCCGCCGCCCGGACCCTGGTCGCCGGCAACCCGGTCGCCACCGCCCAGGTGGACCGGGCCGAGGCCCTGCTCGACGGCGACCTGCCACGACTCCTCGCCGCGGCACGGGCGTTCGGCGCGGCCGGCAGCCGCTACCAGTCGGCGCGCACGCTGCTGCTCGCCGGTGGCGAGCACGCCGCCGCCGGCCGGGCGGAACTCACCGGTCTCGGCCTGCGTCCGGGGCAGTGAGGGAGCAACCGCGGCGCCCGTTCGAAGGTCTTCATCCTTGATCCCGATCCTCGATCCGATCCTCGATCCGATCCTCGATCCGATCCTCGATCCGATCCTTGGTCTCGATCCTTGATCGTCCGCCGTGATCTTTTTCCTTCGAACGGGTCCTTCCGGGGCGCGAGATGGGGGAGCGTGAGGGAATGTGGATCCGGAGCGTGGAGGTGGAGTCGGTGGCGGCGAGCGGTTCCGGTGATCCGGCGGAGACGGCCCGGCGGCTGGCCCGGTGCGCGCTGGCGGCGGCCGCCGCGGCGGTCGTGGCGCTCCTGACCGCGCTGACGGGCGGCATCCTGATCCTCCTGACCGGGCTCGTGGGGCTCGCCGCCGCGGCCATGGGCGTCTGGTGGTTCCTCGCCCACCGCGGGCCGGTGCGCGTGCTCGGCGCGCTGCTCGCCGTGGGCGCGCCGATCGCCGTCCTCGTCCTGTACGTCGTCGGCGGCGTCTGGGGCAACGCGCTCGTGGCCCTCGCCTTCTGGGGCGTGGCGCTCGGCTGCGCGCGGACCGCCCTGCGCCGCCCCGACCACGAGCGGAACGCGCTGATGCGCGGCGTACGCGTGCCCCGTCCCCGGCGGCCCGTCCTGATCATGAACCCGAAGTCCGGCGGCGGGAAGGTCGGCCGCTTCGGGCTCGTCGCGCGCGCGGAGGCGCTGGGCGCCCGGGTCGTCCTGCTCGACCTGTCCGCGGAGACCGACGTCACCGCGCTCGCCCGCAAGGCCGTGGCCGACGGCGCCGACCTCCTCGGGGTGGCCGGCGGCGACGGCACCCAGGCGCTGGTCGCCGCCGTGGCGGCCGAGCACGACCTGCCGTTCCTCGTCATCTCGGCGGGCACCCGCAACCACTTCGCCATGGACCTGGGCCTCGACCGCACCGACCCGGCGACCTGCCTGAAGGCGCTGACCGACGGCGAGGAGCTCCGGGTCGACCTGGGCTCGGTCGCCGGGCGGCCCTTCGTCAACACCGTCTCCTTCGGGGTGTACGCGGACGTCGTCCAGCGCCCCGAGTACCGCGACGCGAAGGCCGGCACCGCGGTCGACGTCCTGCCCGATCTGCTCCAGGGCGGCGAGGGCGCGCGCCTCGACGCGACCGTCGACACCGTCCGGCTCGCGGCGCAGCAGGCGCTCCTCGTCAGCAACAACGCCTACGCGGCGCCCGACCCCTTCGGCGTCGCCTCCGCTCACCGGCCGCGCCTCGACCGGGGCGAGCTCGGGGTGATCGGCGTCCGCGTGGACGGCGCGGCGCAGGCCGCCGAGCTGGCGGTACGGGGGACCCAGGCGGCCGGCCTGAACGTGCTGACGGCCCGTAGGGTCGAGGTCGTGGGAAACCCCGGAAGCCCCAACGGAAGCTCCAACGGAAGCGGCAGCGGCCATGGCGGCAGTGCCGGCACCATCGCCGTCGCCGTCGACGGCGAGGCGCTGACCCTGCCCACCCCCGTCGTCTGCACGCTCCGCCCCGGCGCCCTGCGGGTCCTCGTCCCCCGCGACCGGCCGGGGACCGTGCCTCCCCTGCCGCCCCTCGACTGGCGGCGGATCACCACGCTCGCCTTCCCCACCCCTGGTACCCCCTGAACCTCCCCAAGGAGCGGCGCATGACGGACATGACAGCGGAGACGGCGGAGCCCGAGACCCTCCGGGCGGTCCTGCGCGACCTCCGGGCCGTCGACGGCGCCGTGTACGCCGCCGTGGCCGCCACGCCCACGCCCACGCTCGACACGAGCCTGCGCCGGCTCTCCACCGCGGCGAACCACTCCAAGATCTCGCTCACCGTCGCCGCCGCGCTCGCCCTCGTCCCCGGCCGGCCGCGCCGGGCGGCGATCGCGGGCGCCGGGGCGATCGCCGTGGCCTCGGCCTCGGCCAACCTCCTGGGCAAGCGGCTCGTCCACCGGCCGAGGCCGGACCGGGAGGCGGCCCGGGTGGTGGTGAGCCGGCACGTCCGCATGCCCGACTCGGCCTCGTTCCCGTCCGGGCACACCGCGTCGGCGGTCGCGTTCGCCGCCGCCGTGGGGGTGGTGCTGCCCGGCGTCGCCGTGCCGCTCGGGGCGCTGGCGGCGGCCGTGGGCTACTCCCGGGTGCACACCGGGGTGCACTACCCGGGTGACGTCGTCGCGGGCGCCGTCCTCGGCGTCGCCAGCGCGGCCGTCTCCCTGACGGTCACGAACTGGCTGACCGCCAAGGAGAAGTGACCCCGGGCGAGGCGACCCGGGGGTGAGGGCCTCGGGCGAGGCGGCCCCCGGGTGAGGCGGCCCGGCGTCAGTCCGCGACGGTGAGGGGCGGGAGATGCCAGCCGCCGTCCAGGACCGACGGATCGGGGCCGTACATCCGGACGACGACGGTGAAGGGCCCGTCGGGCGCGGGCAGCCAGTTCGCGGCCTGCTCGGGTTCGGCCGGGCGGTCCTTCCGTACGTACAGGGTGAGGCCGCCGTCGTCGTCGTACACGAGCCCGGGGGTGCGGTCGCCGATCGAGTACCGGTCGATCTCGTTGTCGACGAGGAGCCGGTCGGGCAGCCGGTACATCGTGGCCGACCAGAAGAAGCGGGCCGGGGGCAGGTGGCCCGCCGGGAAGTGGATGACGTGGTCGTGCTCGGCGGCGTTCGGCGGCCGGTTGTGGCGGTCGTCCGCCACCCAGCCGCCGTACCAGGCCTCGGCCGCGGGGAGCCCGTACAGCCCCATGGCCGCGGCGACCGCCCGCCCGAGGTGGTCGTCGCCGAGCTCCGCCCGCGTGCCGAAGAGGCTGGTGGAGTCCGTCGTGGTGCTCTCGGCCTCCTCCAGACGGGCCCGGGCGTCGGCGATGCCCTGCTCGACGGCCGTGCGCAGCTCGGGGCTCAGCGCGGACGGCTCGAACTCGCCCGTGCCGGAGACCCCGAGCGCCGCGAGCCGGGTGCGCAGCTCGCGGTCCGCGTCCAGGGCGGGGAAGAACTGGAGCAGGAAGTCGAGGAGCGTGAAGAACTCGATGTTCTCCAGGTCCTCCTCGCGCCAGACCGGCCAGACCGGCTCGTCGGCGGGGTGCGGCGCGGCCGTGTCCGTGTACGTGGAGAGGGGGCGCAGCAGGTACCGCTCCTGGATCGCGCGCAGGGCGGGGACGTCCTCGGGGCCGGACAGGTAGGTGCGGCCGACGACGCCGACGAGGAAGGTGTCGGCGCGCAGCACGCTCGTGATGCCCTCGGGGACCGTGCCGTTCCAGCCGGGTCCGGCGAGGAGGTGGTCGCCCGCCTCCTGGCCGGTCGTCCGGGCGCCGACGTAGCCGACGTACGCGGTGTCGAGGTCGTGGAACGGCAGGACGTAGTAGCGGTCGACGGCCGGGACGGAGATCACGACGGGCTCGGCGCGCAGATCGAGCCAGGCCCAGGAGTACGGGGTGTCGTTGTTCGGGGTCACGACGTCGGTGTTGGCCGCGGTGAACGGCTCCGAGTAGTGCCGGAAGCGCCCGAAGCCGCCCACGTACCGGGGGTCGTCGGCGTCGATCGCCTGCGGGTACATCGTGCGGTAGTTCTCGAGGACCGGGTAGCCCCAGATCCAGGCGTCGGCCGCCGTCCGGCGGGCCTCCTCGGGGGTCGGTTGCACAGCGGCCACCTTCGCGGTCGGCGGACGGGAGGGGATCAACTCGTACAAAATCGCACGAAAGATCCCCTCCCGCATGCCGTGTGCCCCGAGCGGGGCTCCCGGCTCAGAACGTCGCGCGGGCCAGGTCCTCCTCCGAGAGGCCGAGCGCGGCGAGCCGCTCCGGGTCCGCCAGGATCTGGAGACCGACGATCCGGTCCTCGGCGATCGTGAACGCCATGAGGACGGTGGGGCGGCCGTCGACGACCGCGACGAACGCGGGCGAGCCGTTGGCCACGACCGGCAGCGACGCCTGCCGGAACTTCGCGTACAGGAGCGCCTGCGAGATGACGGCCTCGGCGCCCCGCACCACCTTGGACGCGGCCGCGAGGATCCGGCCGCCGTCCGCCCGCAGCACCACGTCGGGGTCGAGGACGGCGAGCAGGCCCTCGAAGTCGCCGCCGTTCGCGGCGGCGAGGAAGGCGTCGGCGATCTCCCGCTGGCGGCGCGCGTCCGGCCCCGCGGCGGGCGAGGCGTCCTGCACCCGGCGGCGGGCCCGGCTGGCGAGCTGGCGGGTGGCGGCCGGGGTGCGGTCCACGATCCGCGCGATCTCGTCGAAGGAGACGGCGAACATGTCGTGGAGGACGAACGCGAGCCGCTCGGCCGGCGACAGCGTCTCCAGGACGACGAGGAGCGCGAGACCGACGGACTCGGTCAGCTCCGCCGTGTGCTCGGGGTCGGTGGCGTCGTGGGGACGGACGACGGGGTCGGGGACGTAGTACTCCAGCGGGTCCTCGCGGCGCGAGCCGCGCGAGCGCAGCATGTCGAGGCAGACGCGGCCGACGACGGTGGTCAGCCAGCCGCTGAGGTTCTCCACCGCGCTGACGTCGGTGCGGCTGAGCTTGAACCAGGCCTCCTGGACGGCGTCCTCCGCCTCGCTCAGCGAGCCGAGCATCCGGTAGGCCACGGCCCGCAGGTGGCCGCGGTCGGCCTCGAACCGCCGGGCCAGTGCTTCCTTGCCGTGGTCCAGTTCGGCGTTCACTCGTCGATCTCCCCCTTCGCGTCCCGTCATGTCGTCATGACGGATGGAACCCTGCCGATGTGACACGATCCGCGGCGCTCCGGCGGCCCGAACGGTCTCGTTGCGTGAGATCCCCGCCGCCCCGTGGCGAACGCCCGGGATTCCCCGGCCGAGCCCCCCGACCACCGTGAATCACCACTTCAGGACCATGATCCTCGTCCGTAGATTGATCACCATGACGACGACAACGACGCAGGTCAACCCCGTACTCCGCACCCCGCCGGCCACCCCCGCCGCCGCTGCCGCGTACTTCTCCGCCAGCCTCGCCTTCCACGCCGACGTCTCCGACGTGGCCTCCGCGCTGGCCACCGCGACCGCCGAGGGCACGGACCCGGGCTTCGTCGTGATCGACTCGCGCTCCACCGCCTCCTGGGACCAGGGGCACGTCCCCGGCGCGCTCCACCTGCCGACCGCGCTCATCCCCGAGCAGGCCGAGCAGCTGCTCGACAAGTCCGTGCCGGTCGTCACGTACTGCTGGGGCCCCGGCTGCAACGGCGCCACGCGCGCCGCGCTGGCCCTCGCCCAGCTGGGCTTCCAGGTGAAGGAGATGCTCGGCGGTTTCGAGTACTGGGTGCGCGAGGGCTTTGCGTACGAGACGTGGGAAGGGCCCGCGGAGAAGACCGCGGACCCGCTCACGGCGCCGGTGGACTCCGACGACTGCGGCTGCTGAGAAACCGATTTCGTGTTTGCCCCGGTCATGACGTAGAGTCGTGTTTACCGACGCGGGGTGGAGCAGCTCGGTAGCTCGCTGGGCTCATAACCCAGAGGTCGCAGGTTCAAATCCTGTCCCCGCTACTCAGTAGCAAACGAAGGCCCGGATCCTTGTGGATCCGGGCCTTCGTCGTTCCCGCGGACATGCGCGCCTGCGCCCCCGCACTTCTCCGCTTGACCTTGACGCGACGTCAAGATTTAGCGTGGTCGGCATGGAGTGGTCGATCCAGGAGATCGCCAAGAAGGCCGGCACCACCAGCCGCACCCTCCGCCACTACGGCGAGCGGGGACTGCTGGAGCCGAGCCGGATCGGCGCGAACGGTTACCGGTACTACGACCAGGCGGCGCTCGTGCGTCTGCAGCGCATCCTGCTGCTGCGCGAGCTGGGGCTCTCGCTGCCCGCGATCGCCGAGGTCCTGAAGGGGCAGAGCGACCCGTCCGCCGCGCTCCGCACCCATCTGCTCCTCCTGGAGCAGGAGCGGGAGCGCATCGGCCGGCAGATCGAGGCCGTCCGCACCACTCTCCACAAGACCGAGAAGGGAGAAGAGCTCATGGCAGAGGAAGTCTTCGACGGCTTCGACCACACGCGGTACGAGGAGGAGGTCACCGAACGCTGGGGCCGCGCGGCGTACGAGAAGGGCGACCGCTGGTGGCGCTCGCTCGACGCGGAGGGGAGGAAGGCCTTCCTCGACGAGCAGGCCGGCATCGCCCGCGACTTCGGGCAGGCGGCACGGGACGGCCTGGCCGCCGACAGTGACGAGGTGCAGGCGATCACGCGGCGCCAGATCGCCTGGCTGTCGGCCACCTCGACCCCGACCAAGGAGTACGTGATCGGGCTCGGCCGCATGTACGTCGACGACCCGCGCTTCACCGCGAACTACGACAAGCACGGCGAGGGCACCGCGCTCCTCGTGCGGGACGCGATGGCGGTCTACGCGGAGCGGAACCTGTAGCCACCGCGCCGGAAGTGCTCGGAGAGCCGGAAGTAATCCGAAGTAGTCGGAAGTAAACGGTGGCCAAAACCGCGCCCGTCGCTTTGCCGGTGCGCGACACCCCACCGTAGTCTCGCGCACACCATGAGTGACGAGTCTGTGCGTGACGTACGACGGCGGGCGCCCGCCGTCCTCGTCCTGCTCGCGCTCCTCGCCCTCCTGATGAGCGTCTGCCACGGAGCGCACGGGCACGTCCTGCCCGCCTCCGGCACGGCGGTCGTCTCCGCCCCCGCCCTGCCGCACGGCTGCGACCAGCCCGGGGAGGCCTGGTCCTTCGACGCCCACCTGCCCGCGCAGACCGTCGCCCCGCAGCTCGCCGCGCCGTACGTCTCAGCCGGGGCCGTCACCCCGTCCTCGTACGCGGCGGACCTCCGCACCGACCCCCGCGCGCGCTGCGTCCGGGGCAGAGCGGGACCCGGCCCCGAGCCGGGCCGTCTGCTGATCGCCCTCGGAGTGGACCGGAACTGAGCCGGGTCCACGGGTGCCCTCGCACCCGCGTGACCAGGTTCCTTCCGGCGTACCACCTCAAGGACGTATCTCCCATGCGCAATCCGCTCTCCGGCACGACCCTGCCCGTCGCCGTCCCGACCGTCGGCAACACCCCGGTGCTCCGGACCGACGACGGCTACTGGGCCAAGCTCGAAGGCTTCAACTTCGGCGGCATCAAGGACCGCGCCGCCCTCTACATGGTCGAGCAGGCCCGCCGCCGCGGTGAGCTGCGGCCCGGCGCCCCGATCGTCGAGTCGACCTCCGGGACGCTCGGCCTCGGACTCGCCCTCGCCGGCGTGCTGCACGGCCACCCCGTGCACGTCGTCACCGACCCCGGCCTCGAACCGATCGTCGAGCGGATGCTCGTCGCCCACGGCGCACAGGTCCACGTCGCCGCCGAGCCCAGCCCGCTGGGCGGCTGGCAGCAGGCCCGGATGGACCTGGTCGCCGAGCTGCTCGTGCGCCTCGACGGGGCCTGGTGGCCCAACCAGTACGGGAACCCCGACAACTGCGACGCCTACACCGGGCTCGCCGCCGAGCTGTCCGAGCAGCTCGACCGGATCGACGTCCTCGTCTGCGCGGTCGGCACCGGCGGGCACTCGGCCGGGATCGCCCGCGCGCTGCGCGCCACCGGCAGCCCCGCGCTCGAACTGGTCGGCGTGGACTCGGTCGGCTCCACCGTCTTCGGCCTGCCTGCCGGGGAGCGGCTGATGCGCGGCCTCGGCTCCTCCATCCACCCGGCCAACGTGGACCACGGGGCGTTCGACGAGGTCCACTGGGTGGCGCCCGCCGAGGCGGTACGGGCGGCCCGCCGCCTGGCCTCCCGTCAGTTCGCCACCGGCGGCTGGAGCGTGGGCGCGGTCGCGCTCGTCGCCGGATGGCTGGCCCGCACCCGGCCGCGCGGGACCCGGATCGCGGCCGTCTTCCCCGACGGGCCGCAGCGGTACTTCGACACCGTCTTCAACGACGAGTTCTGCGCGGCGCACGGGCTCCTCGACGGGCCGGTGCGGGAGGACCCGGTCGCGTACGCGGCGGACACGCCCGTCGACGGCTGGACCCGCAAGGTCCTGGACCGCGAGGCCACGGGCCGTACGGCCACGGGCCGTGACGTCATGGGCCCCGAGGCCGCGCACCGGGCGGGGCTGGGCCGGTGAGCATCGCGACCGCGCCTCCGCAGGGAGGCCTCTGGAAGCAGAGCCGTACCTTCGATCCGGCCGTACGGCTGCTCTTCCTCAACCAGCTCACCATCAACCTCGGCTTCTACATGCTCATGCCGTTCCTGGCCGCGCACCTCGCGGACGGGCTCGGCATGGCGGCCTGGGCGGTCGGGCTCGTCCTCGGCGCCCGGAACCTCTCCCAGCAGGGCATGTTCCTGGTCGGCGGGGCGCTCGCCGACCGGCTCGGCTTCAAACCGCTGATCGTGGCCGGCTGCGCGCTGCGGACCGTCGGCTTCGGGGCGCTCGCCTTCGCGCAGTCGCTGCCGATGCTGATCGCCGCCTCGCTCGCGACCGGGCTCGCGGGGGCGCTGTTCAACCCGGCGGTCCGGGCCTGCCTCGCGGCCGAGGCCGGGGAGGAGCGGCGCGTACAGGCCTTCGCGCTGTTCAACGCGTACTACCAGGCGGGCATCCTGCTCGGGCCGCTCGTCGGGGTGGCGCTCACCGGGGTGTCGTTCCGGCTGACGTGCACGGTGGCGGCGGTCCTGTTCGCCGGCCTGACCCTCGTGCAGCTCCGGCATCTGCCCGTACGGGGCGTGTCCGGGGGCCGGGGGGAGCGGGGGCAGTTCCGTACGGTCCTCTCCCACCGGACCTTCTGGCTCTTCTCGCTCGCCATGACCGGCTCGTACGTGCTGTCCTTCCAGGTCTATCTGGCGCTGCCGCTCGCGGCGGAGGGCACGGGGCTCACGACGGCGCTGTTCGTCGTGTCGGCGCTGGTCGCGCTCGCAGGGCAGCTGCGGATCACGGCCTGGTGCCGGCGCCGCCTCGACCGCGAGCGGTGTCTGGTCCTCGGGCTCGCGCTGATGGGCGGGGCCTTCCTGGTCCCGGTGGCCCTGGGCCGGGGCGTGGCCGGGCTGCTGCTGTGCGCGGCGGTCCTGGCCGTGGCGAACGCCGTGCTCTACCCGTACGAGATGGACACCGTCGTCGCCCTCTCCCGGGGGCGCTGGGTGGCCACCCACTACGGGCTCTACAACACGGTCTGCGGGATCGGGATCACCCTCGGGAACCTGGGCACGGGCGCGCTGCTCGACGTCACCGGCTGGTCGGCGGTGCCGTGGCTGACGCTGTGCGCGGTGGGCCTGGTGTGCGCGGCGGCGGTCGCCCTCCTCGCCCGCGGCGGCCGCCTCGCGGCGCCCCCGGACACCCCCTAGGGGGTGTCCGGGGGCGTACGCCAGTCGGCCCCGTGGAGGTCGCCGCCGGGTGCGGCGGCGGCCACCCTGGGAGGGCGCGGTACGGATCACCGTGGCCGGTACGGACCGGGCAGGAGAGCACAGGTGGGGCACCCCCTAGGAGCAGCGGGTCGCGGGCGGCGGGGCGGCGAGGGCCGCGGCCCGTACGGCGGGGCCCGGCGCTTCCTCCGCGCGCTGCCCCCGCTGATCATCGTGGGCGGTGTCGTCTTCGACGTGCTGACGCCGCCCGCGTACACCGCCGCGCCGCTCTTCTCCGCCGCCCCGCTGATCGCCGCGCCGTTCTTCTCGATGCTCACGACCCTGCTCACCGGGCTCGCCGCCGTCCTCGCCTCCGTCGGGCTCCACCTCTACAACGACACCGCGGCGGGCATCCCGGCCCTCACCGAGGCCCTCACCGTCGTCACCGTCTCCGCGCTCGCGCTCCTCATCAACCGGGTCGTGCGGCGCAGCGGCGAACGGCTGGCCTCCGCGCGGGTCATCGCGGAGACCGCGCAGAAGGCGGTGCTGCCGACGCCCGCCGAGCGGATCGACGGGCTGCAGTGCGCGGCCCGTTACGAGGCGGCGCAGGCCGACGCGTTCATCGGCGGCGACCTGTTCGCCGTGCAGGAGACCCCGCACGGGGTGCGGCTCGTCGTCGGGGACGTCCGGGGCAAGGGGATGGACGCGGTCGAGGCCGTCGCCGTGGTGATCGGGGCGTTCCGGGAGGCGGCCGAGCAGGAGCGGAGCCTGGAGGGGGTGGCGCAGCGGCTGGAGCGGGCGCTGACCCGGGAGGGGACCCGCAGGGACGGGCTCGACGCCTTCGAGGGGTTCACGACGGCCGTCCTGGCGGAGATCCCGCGCGTCCGCGAGGGCGGCGCCGGGACCGTACGGGTCGTCAACCGGGGCCATCCGCCACCGCTGTTGCTGTACGTGGACGGCAGCCTGGACGTGCTGGATCCGGCGGAGCCGGCGCTGCCGCTCGGCATGGGCGAGCTGGCGGCGTGGCCGGACCGGGCCGAGGAGCGGCCGTACCCGCCCGGCGCGACGCTGCTGTTCTACACGGACGGCCTCTCGGAGGCGCGGAACACGGCGGGCGTCTTCTACGACCCGGCGTCCCGCCTCGCCGGGCGCATCTTCCCGGGGCCCGAGGAGCTGCTCGACGCGCTCGTGGACGACGTACGGCTCCACACGGGCGGCGCGTCGACGGACGACATGGCGCTGCTCGCGCTGAGCCGGCCGGCGGCGGGGCAGCAGGAGAGGCGCAGGACGATGCCGGTGGTGCCGCCGGTGCCGCCGGACCGGACCGGTCACCAGGCGTAGTCGAGGAGTGTCACTCCGATAACAATTGACATAACGTCAGATCGTGGGGGTTTGGCGGCGCCTTTCTGAAGGGGGGTCAACTCGGGCGATTCCCGACCAATTCAATGAATGATCACCGGGAACAGCTTGGAATCGGACCCCCCTGTCTATTAACGTTCGATAACGCAGCGCGGTCGTCACAACCGTCGCAAGAGACGGCACCGTGCGCACGCGCCGAATCCTGAAAAGGAACCGGGGAACCACTACTTGGGGTGAATCGGGCCCTTCGCACCCGTGCGACCGTGCCCGTAGGAGACCTTCCTGCTCCGAACCCGTCAGCTAACCCGGTAGGCGAGAAGGAAGGAAAGGAGCGCGCCTCCGTGGCGTCCAACACTCCCGCACCCGAAGCCCCCTTCGATGCCTTCGGTGGTGGTGCGGGTCCTGCCGCTCCGGACACCGAGTGGAATCCCACCGAGGGCTCCCTCCGCGCCGAGAGCCGCTCCGGCGGCCGGCACCGGGTCGTCAAGCAGCGCTCCAACTTCGCCCGCTCCTCCACCGTCCTCGGCGTCGGCGTCATCGCGGCCGTCGGCGCGGGCGGCCTCGCCACCGCGCAGGAGAAGCCGCCGGTCGCGATATCGCTCCCCGACCTCCCGGACCTCGCCGACCTGAACCTCCCGGCCGCCGAGGACCTCCCCGGCGTCGGCGAGCTGTTCGCCGACGACGCCGACGAGCAGATCCGCGACACCATCGAGGCGACCGGCGGGAACGCGCACCCGCTCACCGCCGCCACGTACGTCACCCCGGCAGCCGACACGACGGCCGGGACCGGGACGACCGCCCGGACCGCCCAGGCCACGTACACCCCGCAGGCAGGGACGGCCACGGCCGCCGATGTCGCCGACGCCGGCGAGGTCCTCCGCGCCCGCATCCTCCAGCAGGCCGAGCAGCAGCAGGCCTCCGCCGACGCCGCCGAGAAGGCCGCAGCGGAGAAGGCGGCGGCCGAGAAGGCGGCGGCCGAGGCCGCGGCCAAGGCCGAAGCGGCGGAGAAGGCGGCCGCCGAGGCGAAGGCCAAGGCCGAAGCGGAGGCCAAGGCGAAGGCGGAGGCGGAAGCCAAGGCGGAGGCCGAGCGGAAGGCCGCGGCCGCCGAGGCCGAGCGCCTCGCCCAGCTCGCCGCCAGCTACTCGATGCCCCTCTCCTCGTACTCCCTCAGCGCCACCTACATGCAGTCCGGCTCGATGTGGTCCTCCGGCTACCACACCGGTCTCGACTTCGCCGCCCCCACGGGCACCCCGCTGAAGGCCGTCCACAGCGGCACCGTCAAGTCGGCGGGCTGGTCCGGCTCCTACGGCTACCGCGTCGTCCTGGAGATGGAGGACGGCACCGAGATCTGGTACGCCCACCTCTCCTCCATGACGGTCGCCGCGGGCCAGACCGTGACCACCGGCGAGACGATCGGCCGCGTCGGCGCCACCGGCAACGTCACCGGCGCCCACCTCCACATGGAGGTCCACACCTCGGGCGGCGACGGCATCGACCCGGCGGCCTGGCTCCGCTCCAAGGGCCTGCCGGTCTGAGGCCCTGAAGGCCTCGGGACGTCCCAAGCGGAATACGCCCGGTGGCGCGGAGGGTTGATCACCCCATGACTTCTCTCCGCACGCTGGGCTCTTCCGACCTGCACGTCTTCCCGCTCGCCCTGGGCGGCAACGTCTTCGGCTGGACCGCCGACGAGGCACAGTCCTTCGCCGTCCTCGACGCCTACGCCGCCGCCGGCGGAAACTTCGTCGACTCCGCGGACGTCTACTCCGCCTGGGCCGAGGGCAACGAAGGCGGCGAGTCCGAGACCGTCATCGGCCGCTGGCTCGCCTCCCGCGGCAACCGCGACGACATCGTCGTCGCCACCAAGGTCGGCGCCCACCCCCACTTCAAGGGGCTCTCCGCCACCACCATCAAGGCGGGCGCCGAGGAGTCGCTGCGCCGCCTCGGCACCGACCACATCGACCTGTACTACACGCACTTCGACGACGAGACCGTCCCCGTCGAGGAGATCGTCACCGCCCTCGACCAGCTCGTGAAGGACGGCAAGGTGCGCGCCGTCGCCGCCTCCAACATCTCCCCGGAGCGGCTGCGCGCCTCCCTCGACTTCGCGGAGGCCGAGGGCCTCGCCCGGTACGTCGCGCTCCAGCCGCACTACAACCTGGTCTCGCGCGACACCTACGAGGGCCCGCTCCTGGAGACCGTCGAGAGCGCCGGAATCGCCGCCGTCCCGTACTACGGTCTCGCCGCCGGCTTCCTCACGGGCAAGTACCGCCCCGGCGCCGAAGTCGACAGCGTCCGCGCCTCCGGGGCCGGCGGCCACCTGGACACCGAGCGGGGCCGGGCCGTGCTCTCCGCGCTCGACGCGGTCGCCGAGGCGCACGAGGCCGAGCTCGCCACCGTCGCCCTCGCCTGGCTCGCCTCCCGGCCGACCGTCGCCGCGCCGATCGCCTCCGCCCGTACGGTCGAGCAGCTCCCGGCCCTCGTCGCGTCCGCGGACCTCACCCTGACGGAGGCCGACCTGGCGCTCCTCACGGAGGCCTCGGCCACCGCCTAGCTTCGGTACGGGTTGTAGCCGCCGTAGTCCAGGTACTGCGGCGGCGCCCACACCCGGCCCGTCGCCCGCGCCGCGTACGTGAGCGCGGGGGAGGCGACCGCCCGGCGCTGCCAGAGGTGGTGCAGGAGCTCCTCCTCCCGGGCCGGGAAGTCGGGCCCGGCCGTACCGCGCCGGGCCCGGTCCCGGAGGAACGCGAGGGTCGTCGCGAAGGACTCGTACTCGCCGACGGCCTGCGCCGCCGGAGGACCGTACGTCCGGGCGGCGAAGGCGCGGGCCAGCTGGCGGGCGCGCATCGAGGAGAGCGCGAGCGGCTCGGCGGGGGAGAGCCAGCCGGCCGCCGCGTACGCCGGGAGCTCCCCGGATATCGTGCGCAGCTCGCGCTGCCGGCTCCACACCGCGAGCCAGGTCAGCAGACCGAAGGCGGGGACCATGAAGCCGCCGTACACGGCGTAGAAGGCCAGGGGGCCGCCGAAGGTGGCGGCGCCGTTCCAGGCGGCGTGCATGCCCATCGCGAGGAGCAGTCCGACGATCGGCAGCAGCACCCGCCGGAGCCGCTTCCCGCGCGGCGCGAGCGCGGCGAAGCCGAAGCCGATGCCGGTGAGCACGGTGAAGAGCGGATGCGCGAACGGCGACATCACGACCCGGACGAAGAACGTTCCGGCGGTCACCATCCCGATGCCGGTGGAGCCGACCTGCTGGTCCTCCCCGAAGGCGTTGCCGAGGTAGAGGATGTTCTCGGTGAAGGCGAAGCCGGTCGCCGTGAAACCGGCGACGACGACCCCGTCGACGAGCCCGCCGAAGTGCCGTCGGCGGAAGAGGAAGAGCAGCAGGATCGCGGCGGCCTTCGCGCTCTCCTCCACGACCGGCGCGATCACCGTGGCGCCGAGGGTGTCCGCCGAGTCCGGGTCGGCGGTGGCCGTCGCGATCCAGCGGACCGCGAAGGAGTTCGCCAGGATCGCGACGAGCGCGGCGGCGAAGGCGCCCCACGCGAAGGCGAAGAGCAGGTTCTTCCAGGGGCCAGGCTCGACCCGGTCGAGCCAGCGGAACGCGGCCATGAGCAGCGGTACGGGAAGCACCGCGAGGCCCAGGCCGACGAGGAAGCCCTGGGTGCCGGTCTGCTCGCGGACCAGCGCCAGGATGACCAGGGCGCAGAGCGCGAGCAGGGTGATCACGGCGACGGCCCGGACCAGCCGGCTGCGCCAGAAGGCGCGGCGCGGCCGGTAGCGCCACTGGGACCGGTCGGCGGCGACAGGGAAGGCCGGCTCTTCGGTGTCCCGGTGCGGGACGGGGGCGAGGACGGGGTTCGACACGTCAGCGACCCTAACGACCCGCACCGACACCGGGCGAAGGAGTAACGAACTCCCTGTCACTTCCTCCGGGTCACTTCCTCCGGAAAAGAAGGTCGTGCACGACGTGCCCCTTGTCCAGACCCTGACCCTCGAAGCGGGTGACGGGCCGGAAGTCCGGGCGGGGAGCGAAGCCGCCGTCCTCGCGGGTGTTCTCGAAGTCCGGATGCGCGGAGAGGACCTCCAGCATCTGCTCGGCGTACGACTCCCAGTCGGTGGCGCAGTGCAGGACGCCGCCGGGCTTGAGCCGGGTCGCGAGCAGGCTGAGGAACTCGGGCTGGATGAGCCGCCGCTTGTGGTGGCGGGCCTTGGGCCAGGGGTCGGGGAAGTAGACCCGGCAGCCGTCGAGGGAGTCGGTGACGAGCATCTCGCGGAGCAGGATGATCGCGTCGCCGTTGGCGACCCGGACGTTGGTCAGGCCGTTCCGGTCGGCGAGGCCCAGCAGATTGCCCTGGCCGGGGGTGTGGACGTCGACGGCGAGGATGCCGGTGCCGGGGTCGGCGGCGGCCATCTGCGCGGTCGCCTCGCCCATGCCGAAGCCGATCTCCAGGACGACCGGGAGCCCGTCGAACATCTCGCCCAGGTCGAGGACCCGCTTGCCGTCGATGTCGAGGCCCCAGTCGGGCCACCGCTTCAGCATGGCCTCGGCCTGCCCGTACGTGACACGGCTGCGGCGCGGCTGGAAGCTCCGGATCCGCCGCTCGTGATGAGCCCCGGCGGGATCGGGCAGGGGCCCCTCACCGGGGGCGAACATCCGACTGCCCCGCCGCGCGACGGGCTGGACGGGGTCGGCGACGGAACGCGGGCTGTTCTCTGGCTGCTCAGACACAATGCCCCAATCCTACGATCGCCCCACGACTACCGGGGTCCGCCGGGGGAGAGGGAAGGGTCGCGGACCCAGGTGCCGGTGGTGTCTGTGATGCCCCGCGGCGCGAAGCCGCCGCCGCGGGGGTCCGGGGGCGCAGCCCCCGGAGAAGAAGAACTCCCCCCTGCCCCCCACCAGCCCCCGGCAGGGTTTCGGGAAGGGGCGGGGTGGGGGAGACGAACCGCTCGGCACCCCCCACCCGCGGAGCTACAACCGCGCCAGCGCCCGCCGCGCCACCTCGCGCCCGATCGGCAGCGAAGCCGTCGCCGCCGGCGAAGGTGCGTTCAGCACGTGGACCGTCCGGGCCGCCTCCCGGATCAGGAAGTCGTCGACCAGCGTCCCGTCCCGCAGCACCGCCTGCGCCCGCACCCCCGGCGCCGCGCGCCGCAGGTCGGACTCCTCCACCACCGGCAGCAGTCTCCGTACGGCCTCCGTGAAGGCCCGCTTCGACACGGAGCGCCGCAGCTCACCCGCCCCGTACCGCCAGTGCTGGCGCGCTATCGCCCACGACCCGGGCCAGGCCAGCGTGGCGGCCAGTTCGCGCGGGTGGACGACGGACCAGCCGTATCCCTCCCGGGCGAGCGCAGGCACCGCGTTGGGCCCGATGTGGACGCCGCCGTCGATGCCCCGCGTCAGATGCACCCCGAGGAACGGGAACGCCGGGTCGGGGACCGGATAGACCAGACCCCGCACGAGCGAGGGGTCCGCCAGCTCGTAGTACTCCCCCCGGAAGGGGACGATCCGCATCCCCGGGTCGTCGCCCGCGAGCCGCGCGATCCGGTCGCAGTGCAGCCCCGCGCAGTTCACCAGGACCCGCGCCCGCACGACCCGCCCGTCCGCCGTCCGCACGGCGACACCCCACGGGCGCCGGTCGATCACGGTGACCTCGGCCCCGTACAGGATCCGCGCCTCCGAGAGCTCCGCGAGCCGCCCGGCGACCGCCGTGTAGTCGCAGATGCCGGTCGTGCCGACATGGATCGCGGCCAGCCCCCGCACCCGCGGCTCGTACTCGCTGATCTGCGCCGGGCCGAGCTCCCGCACCGGGATGCCGTTCTCCCTGCCGCGCTGCACGAGCGCGTGCAGCCGGGGCAGCTCGTCGCGCGAGGTGGCGACGACGAGCTTCCCCGTCACCTCGTACGGAATGCCCCACTCCGCGCAGAACTTGACCATTTCGGCCGCGCCCTCGACCGCGAACCGCGCCTTGAGCGAGCCGGGCCGGTAGTAGATCCCGCTGTGGATCACCCCGCTGTTGCGCCCGGTCTGGTGCCGCGCGGGGGCATGCTCCTTCTCCAGGACGGTGACCCGGGTGCCGGGCGCGGCACGCGTCAGCGCGTACGCCGTCGACAGACCGACGATCCCGCCGCCGATCACCAGCACGTCACAGTCAAACACCGGCGCCACCTGTCACCTCCCACCCCCGATAGTGCACTGGCCCACTGACAATCCCGCGAAACCTCACGGGACCGCACGAGACGCAGGTCACGCGGATCCGGGCGGCGCCGGGCCGCAGTCGCAGTCGTACGGCTCCGGCTCCGGCTCCGGACACGGCGACCGGACCTCACACCGGCGCGACGAGCAGCGGCCGGGCCCGCTCCCTCAGCTCCACGACGCGCGGCTCGTCCCCGTACGGCTCCAGCCGGTGCAGCAGATCCCGTACGTACTCGGTCGTCCGCGCCGAGGAGATCCGCCCCGCCACCTCCACCGCGCGCGTGCCCGCCGCGCAGGCCGCGTCCAGATTGCCCGACTCCAGCTCGGCGACGGCGGAGACGACGAGCCGCAGTCCGTGCGAGCGGACGAACTCCTCGGTCGGCCGGGACAGCGCCTGCTCGGTGAAGCGGCGCACCTCGCGGGGCGCCTTCAGGTCCCGGTAGCACTCGGCGGCGTCGGCGCAGAACCGGTCGTACGAGTAGAAGCCCAGCCACGTCGGGTCGGCGTCGCCCGCCCGGGACCGCTCCAGCCACCCCTCGGCGGCCTTCAGCGCGGCCGCCGCGGCCGGCCCGTCGCCGGCCTTGGCGTGCGCGCGGGCCTCGACGAGCCGGAAGAAGGACATGGTGCGGGCGGTGGCGAGCCCCCGGTTCCGTTCGAGCGCGGCCTGGGCGAGGTCGACGCCCTCGTCGGCGAAGCCCCGGTAGGTGGCCTGGAGGGACATGGAGGCGAGGACGTAGCCGCCGAGGGGCACGTCGGCGGCGGCGCGGGCGAGCCGCAGGGCCTGGATGTAGTAGCGCTGGGCGGCCTCCTGCTGGCCGGTGTCGAAGGCCATCCAGCCGGCCAGGCGCGTGAGCTCGGCGGTCGCCCCGAAGAGGGCGCGGCCGACCTCGTCCGAGTACGAGCCGAGCAGCAGCGGCGCCGCGTCCACGCGTAAGCACTCGGGCACCATCGACGAACGCCAGTCCCCGCCGCCGTACTTGGAGTCCCAGCGGCGCGCGTCCTCGGCGGCCTCACGGAGCTTGGCGACGTCGCTGTGGCCCACGCGCACGTGCTCCGCGGCGACCGCGGCGGCGGAGCCCGGGTCCAACCCGCCGGACCCGGACCCGGACCCGGAGCCAGTCCCGGACCCGGAGCCAGTACCTGACCCGGTCCCGGAGCCGGGGCCGCCGCCGGGGCGGGGCGCCTCGCGCTCCACCGACGGGTCGGCGGGGGTTATCAGCCAGCGGGAGGCGGGCGTCGCGTACGCGCTCACGGCGAAGGAGCCGGCCAGCGACTGCCAGATGCCGCCACCGCCGGCCCGCCGCCCGGCGAGATCCAGCCGGTACAGGTCGGTGGCCGAGCGGACCGCCTCGCCCACGTCACGCGGGAAGGCGAGCCCCACCTCGGGCGCCGGGTCGGCGTCCGCGAGCCCGATCTCGTGCAGCGGCACGGGCCGGCCGAGCTTCTGGCCGATCGCGGCGGCGATCAGGTGCGGCGCGGCGCCCTGCGGCACCATGCCCTTCGACACCCACCGGGCGACCGACGTCTTGTCGTAACGAAGCGTCAGTCCCCGTTGTGCGCCGAGGTCGTTGACGCGCCGGGCGAGCCCGGCGTTGCTGATTCCCGCGAGGGCGAGAACCGTGCCGAGCTTTTCGTTCGGCCCGCGTTGCTCCCTGGACATCACGCCACCCCTCGACAACCCAGACGGCCGCCACGACGCCGGGCATAGGCGTGCGGCATTCGTAAACACAGCGTAGTTCGCCGCATCCCTACCGTTAAGGGGCGGTGTTCCGTATGGCGAGATTGTTGTGTGACCGGTCGGCGGAAGGGGGTGCCCGCCCGCCCCGTGCTCCCGCCGTGTGGCCGTGCGCCCGGCCGTGCGCTCTCGTCCGGGTGGCGGGGGGAGCGCTTCCATGGACGGTGCGTGGGTCGGCCCGCTCGGCCGGGAACGGTGTCCCGGACCAGTGGGCTGGGGGACACCGCCGCTCAGCTCCCCGCGGGCGGCGGACGGCGCCGGGAGGCGGGAGCGCCTCCCGGGCTGCCGGTGACGCATGAGGACGGGGGGCGAGCCGGGCGGACGCCCGGACCCCCGGACGCCCCTCCGACCCTCCGGGGAGGGTCGATATTTGGCCGAATGACGCCGGTACCCAACTGGCCCATGCCAGGGGCGCATTCACCTTTCGCACGCGTGCACCCGGACTCCGCCCCGTGCGCCGTTGTCGTGGCAGCATGGCCTCCACCGAAACGGACGTGGAGGCGCCGATGCGATGGCTGGTGGGCTGGAGCAGCGTCGCCGCGAGCTTCGCAACGACCGCGGGGGGCCGGGCGGGAGCGGTGAACGGCGGCTACGACTCCACGGCGGGGTACGACCCGGGCTACGGCACGGGCCATGCCCCGGGGGCTGACAGGCACACGGTGCACACCGTGCAACCGGTGGGCGCGCAACTCCTCTGGGGCGACCCCGATCCGCTGTGGGCGGTCGGCGACTGGCGCCCCGACGAGGTGCGGGTGGTGGCCGTCGACGACCACACCCGCCTCGCCGTGCTCGGCTGCTGCGCCGCCACCGACGAGGAGCTGCGGGTCGGCCTGCTCACCGCGCGCGGGGGCGCACTGCGGCATCTGACGGCGTGGCCCGGCAGTTACACCGTCGTCGTCAAGGCCGGCCGCCGCGTCACCGTCACCGGTGATCTCGCGGGCGCCCGGCCGGTGTTCCACACTCCGTGGGCCGGCGGCACCGCCTACGCGACCGCCGCCCTGCCGCTCGCCGACCTCGTCGAGGCCCAGCTCGACATCGGCCACCTCGGCGCCCTGCTCGCCTGCCCCGAGACCCCTGAGGCGCTCCGCGACTCCACCCCGTACGAAGGGGTGCGGCGGGTGCCGCCCGGCCACGCGCTGATCCTGCGGGAGGGCTCGCGGGAGATCGCCGGGTACGAGGCGGTGGCCTCGCTCGCGGTCGCGGCGCCCGAGTCCGACGCCCGGCAGGCCGTCGAAGGGGTGCGGGACGCGCTGGTCGAGGCCGTACGGGCCCGGCTCACCGCGCCCCGGCACGCGCCCGAGGCCCCGCTGCCCGACCCGGGCCCGGTCCCCGGGATGGGGCCCGCCGACCGGCGCGCGGCCCGGGGCGGCGGCCCGGCGCCCGGCATCGGCGCCGACCTGTCCGGCGGCAGCGCCTCCGGCACGCTCGCCCTCCTCGCGGCGGGGCTGCCGGGGCGGCCGGGCACGATCCTCGGCCACGGGGCGGGCGCGGGGGAGCGGCTGCTCGCGGTCACCTTCAACGACCTGGCGACCCGGACCGGCGCGGACCGGGAGGACGAGCTGAAACGGGCCGGGGAGCTCGCGGCCGACCCGCGCCTGCACCACGTGGTCGTCGCGGCCGGCGAGGATGCGCTCCCGTACGCCGCCCTCGACGGGCCGCTCACCGACGAACCGGGCCCCGCGCTCGTCACCGCGGAACGCCACCGCAGGCGCCTCGCGGGCGGCAGCGCCGACCACTTCACGGGGATGGGCGCCAAGCAGGTCCTGGACGCGCACCCGGCGCGCCTCGCCGACCTCCTGATGGACCGCAGGCGCCGCTCGCTGGTGCGCCCGGTGGCGGCGCTCGCCAAGGCGTCGGGTGCGTCGGCGGGCGCGCTCCTGGTGCCGCTGACCGTGTACAGGGCGGCGCGGAGGCTGGCCCGTACCCCGTACCGCACCGGTCTGGAGGCGGCGGCCCGCCGCGTCCAGGAGGCGAACCGCACGCCCCCCGACGGCTTCGGCCCCCTGGAGGCCTCGCTCTCCGCCCTCACCTGGTCGCGTCCGGGGCCGGCGGCGCGCTGGATGACGGGGGAGGCACTGGCTGAAGTATCGGTTCGCCTGAACCGTGCGGCGACCCTGCCGGCCTCCGTCCAGCGCCCGGGCGAAGCACGCGCGCGTGCCGCCCTCGCCCGCGCGGCGGCCGACCACCGGGTCCTGGAGCAGGCCGCCGAGATCCGCGGCCAGCGCCTCCACGCCCCGTTCCTCGACAACCAGGTGGTACGGGCCTGCCGCGGCCTCCCCGAATCACTCAGGGTCCAGCCGGACGCCCGGGCGACCATCCTGCGCACGGTCCTCGCGGGCGCCGGAGTCCACGACCTCCCCCCGGGCTGGGGCGCCCCCCACCCGGCGGTCCCGCCCGCCGCCACCCGCGCGGGCCTGCGCGCCGCCCTCCCCCACCTCCTGGCCCTCTTCGACGCCCCGCTCCTCGCGGACGCGGGCCTGATCGAGGCCCGCGTCGTCCGCGAGGCCCTGCGCGCGGCGGCCGACGGCGCCCCGATCCCCCTGGACGGCCTCGCCGACCTGGTCTCCACCGAACTCTGGCTCCACCGCCTCCTCGCCCGCCGAGGCTCCTGCTGGACGAACACCACGGAACCCCGCGCCCACCGAGCGGTCCAGGGCCCCCTGATCCCGGCATCGCGGTCACTGCCGGCGTGAGGCTGGGCCGCGGCCTTCGGATGAAACGTCACAGCACGCTTGTTCGAGTGAACGACTCCCTGATCTGCCGGCACGTTGGGCCTACGCTGAGAACGTCTCACCGAGCGAAGGAGGTCTGCCATGGCGATGGCGCCGCCGGCACCGGAGGATGCGTTCTCCGAGGGCATGCCCGACCGTGAGGGCGCGAGTGTGCAGGAGACCTTCGAGCTGTTCAGCGCAATGGCCCCGAAGGGCTGGCGCGTGGAGCTGATCGAAGGGGAGATCTGCGTGGTACCTCCGGCCAATGGTGAGCACGAGGCGATCGTGACCGAAGTAGTCGAACAGGTCATCGCCCGTCGTGTCGACAAGGAACTGCGCAACTTCACAGGCATCGGCCTGCACGTTCCCGGAGCCACGGACACCGCGCGGGTCATTCCCGACCTCGTGATCGCCCCGAAGGGCAGCTTCGACGACCAGCACGAGTGGCACGTCCCCGACGCCGTCCTTCTCGTTGCCGAGGTGACCTCTACTTCCACCGCGAGCCGCGATCGCGTCCAGAAGATCCGGGCCTACGCCCGGGCAGGCATCCCCGTCTACCTCCTGATCGACCGCGAGGCCGGCGAGACCGTTGTGTGCTCCGAGCCTTCCGGGGACGACTTCGGCCACAAGTCCATCCACAAGCTGGGGGCAGTCGTCCCGCTTCCCTACCCGCTCGGCTTCGAGCTCGACACCTCGGAGTTCTGACCGTCGCGCCCTCAGGGTCCCACCCGGGTAAACCCCGAGGCGTACCCGTACGCCACCGGACACAATGAGCCGGTGCGGTATCTCATCCTCGGGACCACCGAGGCCCTCGACCCCCGCGGCACCCCCCTTCCCCTCGGCGGCGCCCGCCTGCGCGCGCTTCTCGCCGCGCTCGCGCTGCGCGGTGGACGGGCCGCCTCCACCTCCGAGCTCGCCGACGACGTGTACGGGGACGACCCGCCGCAGGACGCGCCCGCCGCCCTCCAGGCCCTCGTCGGCCGCCTCCGCCGGGTCCTCGGCGCGGAGGCCGTCGCCTCGACCCCCGGCCCCGGCTACCGGCTCGTCGCCGGTCCCGACGACATCGACCTGTACGTGTTCGAGCGCCGCGTCAGGGACGCCGGAGCCCGCCTCGACGCCGACGACCCCGAGACCGCCGCCGCCCTCCTCCGGGAGGCCCTCGCCCTCTTCCGCGGCCCCGCCCTCGCCGACCTCCCCGAACCGGCGGGCGTCCGGCCCGAGGCCCAGCGGCTCGCGGCCCTGCGCCGCCGCGTCGAGGCCGACCTGCGCCGGGGCGCCACCGACGGACTCGTACCCGAGCTGACCGAGCTCACCACCACGTACCCGTACGACGAGGCCTTCCACGCCCACCTCATCCGCGCCCTGCGGGCCGAGGGCCGCCACGCCGACGCCCTCGCCGCGTACGACTCGGCCCGCCGCGCCCTCGCGGACGCCCTCGGCGCCGACCCGGGCCCCGAACTCGCCGCCCTCCACCGCGAACTCCTCACGTACGCCCCGGAGCCCGCGCCCGCGTCGGAGCCCGAGCCCAAGTCGGATCCCGCGCCCGCGTCCGAGGCCGATCCCGCGTCCGAGACGCCACACGCCCCCGGCAACATCCGCCCCCGCCTCACCTCCTTCGTCGGCCGCGAGCCCGAGATCGCCGCGCTCCAGGGCGACCTGACCCACTCCCGCCTCGTGACCCTCACCGGCCCGGGCGGCTCCGGCAAGACCCGCCTCGCCGAAGTGACCGCGCTGCGCGCCGCGGGCCCCGCCGCCTGGATCGCCGAGCTCGCCCCGCTCGACGACCCCGAGGCGCTCCCCGGCGCCGTGCTCTCCGCGCTCCGCCTCCGCGAGATCAACCTGCTCAACCGCGACGGCCTGCCCCTCCAGGACGACCCGACCGCCCACCTCGTGGAGCACCTCGCCCGCCGCCCGTTCCTTCTCGTCCTCGACAACTGCGAGCACGTGATCGACGCGGCCGCCGCCCTCGCCGAGACCCTCCTCACCCACTGCCCGCAGCTCCGCATCCTCGCCACCAGCCGCGAACCCCTCGGCGTCCCCGGCGAATCGGTCCGCCCCGTCGAGCCCCTCCCGCCGGACCCGGCCCACCGCCTCTTCGCCGAGCGCGCCCGCGCCGTACGCCCCTCCTTCGACCCCACCGCGGACGCCGCCACCGTCGACGAGATCTGCCGCCGCCTCGACGGCCTGCCGCTCGCCATCGAACTGGCCGCCGCCCGCCTCCGGCTGCTCTCCCCGCGCCAGATCGCCGACCGTCTCGACGACCGGTTCCGGCTCCTCACCTCCGGCTCCCGCACGGTCCTCCCCCGCCAGCAGACCCTCCGCGCCGTCGTCGACTGGTCCTGGGACCTGCTCGAACCCGCCGAGCGCACCCTGCTCCGCCAGGTCTCCGTCTTCGCCGGCGGCTGGGACCTCGCCGCTGCCGAGGCACTGGCCCCCGGCGCGGCCGACACCCTCGGCGCGCTCGTCGACAAGTCGCTGGTCGTGGCCACGCCCACCGACGAGGGCGAGATGCGCTACCGCCTCCTGGAGACCATCCACGAGTACGCCGTCGAGCGCGCCACCGAGACCCCCGAGCTCCTCGCCGCCACCGCCGCCGCCCACACCGCCCACTTCACGGCCCTCGCCGAGGAGGCCGAGCCCAAGCTGCGGTCCGGGGAGCAGCTGCCCTGGATCGACCGGATCGAGCGGGACCTCGACAACATCCGCGCCGCGCTGCACCGCGTCCTCCTCACCGCCCCCGACGAGGCCGCCGCCCACCGTCTCGTCTTCGCCATGGGCTGGTTCTGGTGGCTGCGCAACTACCGCCCCGAGGGCCTGGCATGGGTCGAGCGCGCGCTCGACCTCGGCGAGGACCCCGCCGACCCGACCGCCCCCGCCGACCCGACCGCCCCCGCCGCCCCGACCGACCCGACCGACCCGACCGCCCCGGCCGACCCCCGGTACTGGCCTCGCATGCACCTCCGCATGCTCCATTTCTTCCTCGCCGTCGAGAACCACACGGCCGCCCAGTTCCGCGACGATCCCGACACCGTCGCCCTGGTCGCCCGGGTGCGCGCCGCGTTCGGCTCCGAGCCCGGCCCCGAGGCCGCCCGCTTCCCGGGCCTGCTGTGGCCGTTCACGGCGTACCTCACCGAGGAGCCGGTGCGCATCCGCGCCCTCCTCGACGCCTCCGTCGCCAACTGCCGCCGCCACGGTGGCGACTGGGAGGTCGGCGTCAGCCTGATGTTCCGTACGCACCTGGTCGTCGACATGCCCGGCGGCCTGTCCGACGGCATGTCCGGCGTCGACGAGGACCTGGCGGAACTCCGCATCCTCTCCCGCCGCGTCGGCGACCGCTGGATGGGCGCCCAGATCGCGAGCGCCGCGGCCGAGGCGAACATGATGCGCGGCCGCCACGAAGCCGCGGGGGAGGCGTACGAGGAGGCCCTCCGGCTGGCCCGCGAGGTCGGCGCCCACGCCGAGACCCCGTTCCTCATCGCCCGGCTCGCCGAACTCTCCTACCGCGCCGGTGACATGGAGACCGCCCGGAAGGGGCTCGACGAGGCCTCGCGGGAGGCCGAGCGCTACCACGTGCGGGACACCCAGGTGTTCGTGTGCTTCCTGGGCGCCGCCATCGCCTTCCACCTCGGCGACATCGCGGCGGCCCGCGCCCGGTTGGAGACGGCGGGCGGCCTGGTCGACACCGGTCCCGCACCGCCGCACTTCGCGGCCGTGATGGCCGGGCTCGCCGCCCGCGTCGAGGCGTACGAGGGCGGGGGCGCCGCCGCCGTGGCCGCCGCCGCCGACGCGCTGCGCGCCGCGCGGGACGCCCAGTGCGCGGACCTCATCGTGGCGGCGCTCGCCGAGGGGCTCGCGGTCACGCTGGCCGAGGCGGACGAGACGGCCCTCGCGATGACGGTGCTGGCCGCCGTCGACTCCTGGCGCGGCGGGCTGCCCCGGTCGGTCCCGGAGCTGAAGGAGCTCGAGGAGGTGACGGCGCGGTCGCTCGCCGTCCTCGGCGCGTCCGGCCTCGCCGCCGCCCGCGCCACCGGCGCGGGCCTCGCCCTCGACGACGTCCTGGCCCTCGTCGACGCCTACATCAGTACGAGTCCGGAGCGGCCGGAGCGACCGGAGCCGCCGGAGCCGCCGGGGCGGCCCGGGCGGGTCAGGAGCAGCTGATCCGGGACTGCGCCCAGTCGGCGACCGCGGCCCGGCCGAAGGGCGTGTGCTCCTCGACCACGAGCCGGATCGTGGAGCGGCCCGCGATGTCGACGTGCACCGGGACCGGCGGGTCGCCCGCCCGGACCACGTCGGAGCGCCAGAGCCGTTCGCCGTCCCCGTAGACGGAGAAGCGGACGCCGCCCTGGCCGAACAGGGCGCTCATGTCGTCGATGCCGACGACCGCGTCGTAACTCGTGCACTGCCGGTTGAGGTTGATGAGCAGCGAGGACGGCGCGTGCACGCTGACCCCGTGGGCGTACGAGGTGTCGCTGATCGAGAGGCCGTTGCGCGGCCACATCCAGCTGCTGTCGGAGAGGGACACCTCGGGCTTGGTGCCGTCGCCGAAGATCCCGTACTCCAGCTCGTCGACCTGGTAGACGGCGGCCGGAGCGGGCGGCGGCGGGGTGGGGGTCGGCTTCGGGGAGGGCTTCTCGGAGCTGGGCGTCGGCTTCGGCGTCGGGGTGGGCGTGGGCGTCGGCTCGGGACTCGGCGTCGGCGTCGCCGAGGGCGTGGGTGTGGGCGTCGGCGTGGGGCTCGGCTGCGGAGAGGGCTTCTCCGGGCTGGGTGTGGGTGTGGGTGTGGGTGTGGGCGTCGGGGTCGGCTTCGGCGTGGGCTTCGGCGGATCGGACGGTACGGGCGGAGGCGGCGGTTCGGGCGTCGGCGTCGGCTTCGCCGGGGGAGCGGGCTCCTCCGGGACGACGGGGGTGACGACCGGCTGCGGGGGCTTGGGCGCGGCGACGGGCTGCGGGTCCCCGGCCATGGCCCAGACGAGCCCGGCGGCCGCGGCGACGGCCAGTCCGGCCGCGATGCCGGCCTTCGCGGGCATGCCGAGCCCCTCGCCGACGGCACCACCCGAACCCGCGCCCCCGGAAGCGCCCCCGGAAGCGCCCCCGGCCGCGCCTGCGGCACCCCCGGTCGCGCCTCCCGCCGCGCCCCCGGAAGCACCCGAGGCCGCGGCCGCCGCGCCCGCGCCGGCGGCGCCGACGGCACCGCCCGCGACGACACCGGCGGCCTTGAGCGAGTACCCGGCGGCGAACCAGCCGATGACGGCGATCGGCAGCAGCGCGGGGATCCCGGCGTTCACATGGGCCAGCTCACCGGCGGCGAGCCGGCACTTCGCGCACTCCTCCAGGTGCTTGCGCAGCCCGCGCTCGGCCCGCATCCGCAGCCCGCCGCGCGCGTAGGCGCCGAGCCGGTCCGCGTACCGGGCGCAGTCGCCGCCCGAGGTGAGGGACTGGCTGACGTGGGCCTGGAGATAGGCCTGCTTGAGGCCCTCGCGGGCCCGGCTGGCGAGCACGGCCGTGGCGTTGGCGGTCAGCCCGAAGAGGGGGGCGACGTCGCTCGGCGACTCCTCCTCGACGGTGGTGTGCCACAGCACGGCCTGCCAGCGCTCGGGCAGCGAGCGGAAGGCCTGCATGGCGAGCGACTGCTCGGCCTCGTGCATGGCCCGTACGTCGGCGCCGAGGTCCATGGTGTCTTGATCGGAGACATCGGAGGAGCGGGAGGCGTCCGCCGCGAACACGGCGAAGTCCTCGACGAGGTGCTCCCGCTTCTGCGTCCTGGCCCAGTTCGCCGCGACCCGCCGGACGGTGGTCATGAGGTAGGCGCGCACGGCCTGTTCGGGCCCGGCCCCGCCGCGTACGGCCTGGAGGGTGCGGGCGAAGACCTCGGCGGTGAGGTCGTCGGCGGTGTGCGCGTCGCGGCAGCAGGTACGCGCGTACCGGCGGACGGCCTCGGAGTGGCGCCGGAACAGCTCCTCGTACGCGGAGTCGTCGCCGTCGCGCATGAGCTGGACGAGTTCGGCGTCGGAGGGCGGCAGTTCGACGGCCGGCGGAAGGACCCCCTCGGCCTCGTCGCCCAGCCCGTCCCCGTCCCCGTTGTGGTCCGCCGCGGCGTGGGTCGCCCCCGCGACGACCCCGGCCCCGGCACCCGACGCGGCACCCGTCTTGCCCTCACGCTGCTGCGGGACGCTCGCCTCGACCGTCCCGGCCGCGCTCGCCGGCGCACCCGGCGCCCCGCTCGCGGGCCCACCGGAGAGACTTCCCGGGCCGCCCTGGCTCGGCACCTGCCGGGGAGGCGGACCTCCGGTCTCCGCGGCGCCGCCGCTGCCCAGCGGATCGTCCCGACCGTCACCGCTCATCGCGGAAGCCCCCGTACGCACGCCCAGACCAGAACACCGGCCAAGACTGCCACAGAGCGCGGGCACGCCGAAGCGCCGCGTCCACTTACCACTCGTCCGGGGCGACTTCCTGTATCCGGGCGTAACCGCTCACACGTTCGTGTGATGCTCATTGGTCCGCCCGGACCACAAAAGAACTTCTCGCTACGGGTCTCCTACCGGGAACTCCCTACCGGGAACTCCTACCGGGAGCGCAGCCCCTCAAGAAGGATGTCGAGGAGCCGCGTCGAGGCAGCCGCCTGCTGCGCCGCGTCCGGCAGGGCCGGAGCCGCCGTGGCGATGACGAGCAGCACGTCGGCCACGGTCACGTCGGTCCGCAGCTCACCCGCCTCACGCGCCCGGTCGACGAGCCGGCCGACGACGTCGAGCAGCTCCGCCGCCCCCGCGTCGTCCCGCTCCTCCGCCGGCACCGCGCGCGGCGCGACCACCCGCGTGTCGGGATCGGCGACGCCCCGCTGGGACGGCACCCGGGCCGCGTCCTCACCGGCGTCGGCGACGAGCGGCCCCGCGGGGTCGTCCACGCCCACCCGCAGCACCTGCGGCGGCAGCAGCCGCCCGGCACCCGAGGCCACCGAGGTCCGCAGGAACCGGGAGAGCGCCGACCACGGCTCGTCCTCCTGGCCCAGCGCGGCCCGCGCCTGCTCGGTCAGCCGGGAGGTCTCCTCCTCGGCTATCCGCCGCACCAGCACGTCCTTGCTGGGGAAGCGCCGGTAGACCGTGCCCACGCCGACCCGGGCGCGGCGCGCCACGTCCTCCATCGGCGCCCCGTAACCGAGCTCGCCGAAGACCTCGCGCGCGGCGCGCAGCACGTGCTCCAGATTGCGCTGGGCGTCCACCCGCAGCGGCGCGGATCTGCCGCCCGCCAACGGGGACAGCGCCCCGGCACCCTGGCCGTCGTCGGCGGTCGCCGTCCCGACGACCGACTGCCACCGTGAATCCTGAATCTGCATAAGCGTTCCCCCGCTCATGATGTCTCCCCCCGGAGACTCCCCGCCCTGACACGGGGCTTCCGGCCCGTGAGCGCCTCGGTCCACGCGCTCCCGTCCCACCCCGATGAAGTACGAACATAGTTGAGTCCGGGTCAATTCAGAAGGGGGAGTTCCGTACGGTCCGCCCCCCGATCGGAGCAAGGCCCGGAAGACTCCCGATTCCGACCCCACGGCACACCCGTCACACCCACGGTGACCTGCACCGTTGACCCCGCACCCCGCTCGCGCGCCACCCCGCGCCTCCGTACCCCGCCGGTCACACAATTTGTCGAGCCTGTGGACAAACAACGGACGGCGTTGCGTCATGGGACAGTGACCGAACCTGCGCGCATTCTCGTGGTCGGCGGTGGATACGTCGGCATGTACACCGCGCTGCGCCTCCAGCGGCAGCTCAGGGCCGAGCTCAGAGCCGGCACCGTCGAGATCGTGGTGGTCACCCCCGATCCGTACATGACGTACCAGCCGTTCCTGCCCGAGGCCGCGGCCGGCTCCATCTCCCCGCGCCATGTCGTCGTCCCCCTCCGCCGGGTCCTCGACCGCTGCCGGATCCTCATCGGCGAGGTCGGCTCGATCGACCACGCCAAGCGGACGGCGTCGCTCTCCACCCTCGCCACCGAGGAGGAGGGCACCGGCGGCATCGAGCTCACCTACGACGAGCTGGTCCTCGCCCCCGGCTCCGTCTCCCGCACCCTCCCGGTCCCCGGCCTCGCCGACCACGGCATCGGCTTCAAGACCGTCGAGGAGGCCATCGGCCTGCGCAACCACGTCATCGAACAGATGGACATCGCGTCCTCCACCCGTGACCCCGGGCTCCGCGACGCCGCCCTCACCTTCGTCTTCGTCGGCGGCGGCTACGCGGGCGTGGAGGCCCTCGCCGAGCTGGAGGACATGGCCCGCTACACGTCGCGGTACTACCACAACGTCAAGCCCGAGGACCTGAAATGGGTCCTCGTCGAGGCCTCGGACCGGATCCTCCCCGAGGTGGGCGCGGAGATGGGCAAGTACGCCATCCGCGAGCTCCGCGGCCGCAACATCGACGTCCGCCTGGAGACCCGCCTCGAATCCTGCGAGGACCGGGTCGCCGTCCTCAGCGACGGCACCCGCCTGCCCACCCGGACCGTCGTCTGGACCGCCGGCGTGAAGCCCGCCCCCGTCCTCGCCGCCACCGACCTGCCCCTGAACGAACGCGGCCGGCTCCGCTGCACCGCCCACCTCGCCGTCGAAGGCGTCGAGCACGCCTGGGCGGCGGGCGACGCGGCCGCCGTCCCCGACGTCACCTCCGGAGAACCCGGCAAGGAATGCGCCCCCAACGCCCAGCACGCCGTCCGTCAGGCCAAGGTCCTCGCGGAGAACATCGCCGCCTCCCTGAGCGGCCGCCCGCTCACGGAGTACGCGCACGCGTACGTGGGGTCCGTCGCCTCCCTCGGCCTCCACAAGGGAGTGGCCCACGTCTACGGACGTAAACTCAAGGGCTACCCGGCCTGGTTCATGCACCGCGCCTACCACCTCAGCCGGGTCCCCACCTTCAACCGCAAGGCCCGCGTCCTCGCCGAATGGACCCTTTCCGGCCTGTTCAAGCGGGAAATCGTCTCTCTCGGCTCGCTGGAACACCCGCGTGCCGAATTCGAACTCGCCGCCGCACCGCCACCCGACCACGGCGACAAGCCGTCGTCCTGACATCACTGTCAGTGCACTCGTCCACACTGGACGTGTGACCATAGGTGGGCTCACACCTGCACAGCGTGACTCTGCACGGCACCGACACCACGAGGCATACAGATCCGTGAACTTCACCCGTTGGAGCGCCCGGCTCCCCGGCACGCAGCGCCGCGCGGCGCGGGGGACCGAAGGCTCCGTGCCCGCCGCCCGCGGTGAGTACGGGCAGCAGCTGGAGCACCCCGGCAGCGAGACCGCCGAGGCCGACATCGCCGCCGACGCACCCGCCCTGGAGGACTTCGCCGTACGGGAGCTCCTCGGCCGCCTCCCCGGCCTGGTCGCCCTCGTGTACGGCCCGGACCACCGCATCGCCTACGTCAACGACGCCTACGCCGCCGCCTTCGGACCCCGCCCCGCGGGCGCCACCGTCGCCGACACCTGCCCCGAGGCCGAGGACCTCGGCCTGCTGCCCCTCATGGACCAGGTCCTGCGCAGCGGCAAGCCCCGCACGGTCAAGTCCCGCCGCACCCAGGACGGCGGCTCGTACACGGTCACGTGCCTGCCCGTCGACAGCCCCCACATCGACGGCGGAGTCCTCGTCCACGCCGCCGACGTCACCGACCACGCCGAGGCCGCCGAGCGGCTCCGCGCCAGCGAGCGCCGCCACCGCGAGACCGCCGTCACCCTCCAGCGCTCCCTGCTCCCGCAGGAGCTGGAGCAGCCCGACGACCTGCGGATCGCCGCCACCTACCAGCCCGGCGGCACGGACGCGGCCGTCGGCGGCGACTGGTACGACGTGATCACCCTCGGCGCGGGCCGCACCGCGCTCGTCATCGGCGACGTGATGGGCCGCGGCGTGCGCGCCGCCGCCGTCATGGGCCAGCTCCGCACCGCTGTCCGGGCCTACGCCCGCCTGGACCTGCCCCCGCACGAGGTGCTCCAGCTCCTCGACGGCCTCGCCGCCGAGATCGACGCCAGCCAGATCGCCACCTGCGTCTACGCGATCCACGACCCCAGCGAAGGCAAGCTGGTGTACGCGTCGGCCGGCCATCTCCCGATCCTCGTACGGGACGAGGACGGCACCGTGCGCCGCGCCGAAGACCCCACGGGCCCGCCCCTCGGCACCGGCGGCTGGCTGCACGCCTCGGGCTCCATCGCCCTCCCGCCCGGCTCGACCGCCGTCCTCTACACCGACGGCCTGGTCGAGCGCCGCCGCGAGGACATCGACGAGGGCGTCGCCGCCCTGGCCCGCGCCCTCTCCGGCGCGAGCGGCACCCCGCAGGTCGTCTGCGACCGGCTGCTCCGCGCCCTGGGCGTCACCGCCGAGCACGACGACGACGTGGCCGTCCTCGTCGTCCAGCACCCCGCCCGCGAGGGCTCCGACGCCGAGCTCTTCCACAACGCCGCCCTGGAGCTCCTCGGCGGGGTGGAGGCCGCACCCCGCGCGCGTGCCTTCGCCTCCGGCGTCCTGTCGAGCTGGCGCTTCCCGGTCGAGCTCCGCGACCTGGGAGTCCTCGCCACCAGCGAGCTCGTGGCGAACTCCCTCCAGCACGGCACCCCGCCGATGCGGCTGCGCCTCCGCCGCACGGACCGCCGCCTGATCATCGAGGTCACGGACGGGGACGACCACCTGCCCCGCCGCCGCAGGGCGGAAACGGAAGACGAGGCGGGTCGCGGTATCTCGATCATCGCGACGATCGCCTCGTCCTGGGGGAGCCGCCGCACACCCGGCGGCGGCAAAGCGGTCTGGTGCGAGTTCGCCCTGCCGAACAAGCCCGGCAAGAGCGAGAAGAACTAGGCCGAGGCCTCGACCTTCCGCCCGCTCTGCTCGCTCGGCTGGTGCCGCGCCACGACCTTCGACGGCTTGGCGCCGGCGAGCGACGGCTGGTTCTGCTCGGGGGTCAGCTGTCGGCCGAGCCGGACCGCGAGGAACGTGATGCCGAGCGAGAAGAGCACGAACGTCACGATGTACGGACCGTGCAGCGCGGCCCCCATGGGCCCGCCCACGGCCGGACCGACGGCGAGCGCGAGCTGCTTGACCAGCGCGAAGGCCGAGTTGTACTGCCCGACCATCGACTCCGGCGCCAGATCGGCCACCAGCGGCGCCACGGTCGGCGACAGCATCGCCTCACCGAGCCCGAAGAGCGCGTACGTGGAGATGAACGCCGCGGTCGCCATGGTCTGGCTGCCGTGCCCGAGCCCCGCGTACCCGGCGATCAGCCACGCCACGGTCCAGATCAGACCGACGGCCGCGATCACCCGGGTCCGCTTCCGGCGCTCGACGAACTTCAGCACCAGGAACTGGGCGGCCACGATGACCGCCGTGTTGGCGGCCAGCGCGATACCGAGCGTCGACGGCTCGATCCCGGCGGCCTCGGTGCCATAAGCGGCGAGACCCGACTCGAACTGTCCGTAACAGGCGAAGAAGAGGACGAAGCCGAGGACGCACAGCTGCACCATCGCCTTGTGCCCGAGCAGCGCGCGGACACCGCCGCCCTTGCCGCCCTCGGCGGGACGGGTGCCCCGGAACGCGGGCGAGCCCGGCATCCGGACGGTCCCGACGACCGCGCCGAGCACGAGGAACATCGCCGCCTCGATCGAGAACAGCAGGATGAAGCTGCCCGGCCGGCTCGTGTCGACGAGCAGGCCGCCGATCAGACCACCGACACCGAGGCCGAGGTTCTGCAGGAAGAACTGCATGGCGAAGGCCCGGGTCCGGCCCACCGGCTCCGAGCACCAGACGATCATCGTGGCGAGCGCCGGCTGGAGCACCGCCGTACCGGCGCCGAGCAGCGCCGCGGCCCCCACGGCCGCCGGCACGCTGGACGCGAAGCCCATCGCCACCGCACCCACGGCCGCGACGACCGAGGCCACGACGAGCACCGGCACGGGCCCGCGCCGGTCGATGGTCCGCCCGCTGAAGGGCAGCACCACGAGTGCGGCCATGGCGAAGACGGCGAGAACGATGCCCGCGGTCGCCGCGCCCAGATCCCGCACCTGGGCGACGTACACATAGAGGTACGGCACGGTGAAGCCGAGTCCGAACGCGCTCAGCGCGCTGCCTGCCTGAATACGGCGCATCGCAGCGCCCCTCGCCTTGGTCACACTCACCCACTTCGGTCGCAGGTTCAGAGGTGTAGCTCTGAACCTTGAAGACTTAACTCCTAAAGTTAACTCCTTAACAGTACACACCGAAGGACTTCAACGCCAACGAGGTCCGTGGGATACTCGCCGTATGTCCGACACCCCCGAGCGACCCGGCCCGCAGGCCCCGCAGGAGCCGAGCCTCGACGAGCAGATCGCGGCCTACCAGCGCGAGTACCGCGACCTCGACCCCCAGGTCGAGAAGGTCGTCTCCGCCCTCGGCCGGCTGAACCGCCGGATGAACGTGGCGTACGGTCGCCAGCTCTCCGACCTCGGCATCAGCAACGCCGAGTGGGAGGTCCTCAAGACCCTCGTCCTCGCCGGAGCGCCCTACCGCCTCGGCCCGGGCGAGCTCGCCAAGCGACTGGGACTCACCCCGGCCGCGATGACCCACCGCATCGACCGCATGGCGGGCGAGGGCCTGGTCACCCGCGACCGCGACGAGAACAACCGGGTGCGCGTGATCGTCGAGCTCACGGACGAGGGCCGCTCGAAGTGGCTGGAGGCCATGCGCATGGCCACGGACTTCGAGGAGGAGCTCCTCCAGGACCTCACGGCAGAAGAGAGGGGAGTCCTCGGCGAGGTCCTCATCCGTCTCCTGCGCCGTGTGGAACTCACCCAGCCGGACGCCGGCGGCCGCCTGACGGACCTGGACTGAACCACCCGCCACGGTCACCGGCCGGGGGTTGACACGCCCCCACCGGCTCCGTAATGTTCTCCGAGTTGTCACGGAGCCGGAACGGTTCTTCGACGACCACTCACGCCGCTGATGCGGCACCTCTTCTCAGCACGATCTCCCCACCGGGATGAATTTCGGCTGCCGAAATTCAATTCGAAAGACTCGATTATGAGTCGCCGGGGAAAATCCGCTAGAGTTTGAGACGTCGGAACGGCCCAACAGCCGGAAAGACAAACCCCGCTGACTGGGGGTCAGACGCCGAAAGGATCTGATAGAGTCGGAAACGCCGGAAGGGCCTGACGCGAAAGCGAAACGGACCGGAAAGCACCGAGGAAATCGGATCGGAAAGATCTGATAAGCTTCGGAACGAAGGGAAGCCCGGAGGAAAGCCCGAGAGGGTGAGTACAAAGGAAGCGTCCGTTCCTTGAGAACTCAACAGCGTGCCAAAAATCAACGCCAGATTAGTTGA